>CAVYPD010000033.1:0-44241 GCA_963770275.1 uncultured Alphaproteobacteria bacterium | reverse complement strand
CGCCGACGGCGTGCTGATGATCGTGATTGTCTCGATCCTGCCAAGCGGGATCGTCCCGGCGCTTGCGCGCTGGTGGAGCGACCGCAGCCGCGCGGGCGCCGGCGCGGGACAGTCCACGCGATGAACGGAATTCCGACCGTGGCGCTCTCGGTCGATCAATTGTCGATCCGTTTCGGCGGCGTGACTGCCGTCGAGAGCATGACCTTCGATGTTCGGGAAGGCGAGACGCTCTCCCTGATTGGTCCGAATGGCGCCGGCAAGACTTCAGCTTTCAACGCCATCACCGGCTATCTGCCAGCCGCCGCAGGCGACATCGTCTATCGCGGCGCGCGCCTCAATGGCCTCAAGCCAAGCCGCATCGCGGCGCTCGGCGTCGTGCGCACCTTCCAGAAAACCAGCGTTTTCGCCGGGCAGTCGGTGCTCGACAACATTCTTATCGGCCTGCATTTACAGTCGCGGGAGCATCCGCTCGCCATCATCCTCGGCCTGCCCTCGGTCGCTCGCGAGGAAAGGCGCCTGGTCGAGAAAGCCAGCGAGGTGCTGAATTTCGTTGGAATTGAATTCGCGCAAGCACGAGCTTGCTTCCTCCCTGGCCTATGGCGAGTTGCGATTGCTCGAAGTCGCGATAGCGCTGGCTGCCGAACCGAGGCTGCTTCTCCTGGACGAGCCGGTGGCGGGCATGAACGCGGTCGAGACAGCGGGCTTCATGGAGACGCTTGCGCGCATCAGCGCCCGCGGCATCACGGTTCTTCTCGTCGAGCATGACATGAAGATGGTGATGCGTATTTCGGACCGCGTCCTGTGTCTTAATCAGGGCCGCATCATCGCCGACGGCCCGCCCGCCGAAATTCAGCGCCATCCGGACGTCATCCGTGCTTATCTAGGCGAAAGGCGCGCTCGTGTTGACGGTTGAAGGCCTGACTTGCCGCTACGGGAAGGTAACCGCGGTCAGCGACCTTTCGCTCGAAGTTCACAAAGGCGAACTCGTCACGCTGATCGGCGCCAACGGCGCGGGCAAGACCACGACTCTGAAAGCGATCTCGGGGCTTGTAACGCCGGCCGGCGGCCGGCTCATCTTCGAGGGGGAGGACATCACGACCGCCTCCGCCCGTCGCATTCTGCAGCTTGGCATCGCCCATTGTCCCGAGGGTCGGCGCGTCTTCCCCCACATGACCGTGATCGAGAATTTGCAGATGGGCTGCCATCTGCGCCGCGATTCGCGCGACGTCGCAACCGACATGACCAATTTCTTCGACCGCTTTCCGATCCTCTATGACCGCCGGACGCAAGCGGCCGGCACGCTGTCAGGGGGCGAGCAACAGATGTTGGCGATCGCGCGGGCGCTCATGTCCCGCCCAAAGCTCGTTATGTTTGACGAGCCCTCGCTGGGCCTCGCGCCGAACATCATCGATCGCGTCTTTGAGGTGATCAAAGGCATCCAGGCCGCGGGCGTTACGGTCATCATGGTTGAGCAGAACGCTTTCGCAGCCTTAGAATTGTCGGACAGGTCTTATGTGATCGAACAGGGGCGCTTGGCGTTGACCGGAACCTCTAGGGATCTGCTCGAAAATCCGCAGGTGAAGGCAGCCTATCTTGGCGCCTGATTCCGCTCCTCCCCGGCTTGCCTGCCAGCCGTTGGACGCCAAGCAGACAGCGGATGCCGCGCTCGTCGTTTACGCGCAGGAGAAGGTCGCCAGCGTTCGGCGGTTGCACCGGCTGCGGCCCCGCATGGCGGTTTTGAGCGCGCGCGAGCAGATGGAGGAGGGCGAGGTCAACCGCGCCCGCTCCATCATTGGCTCCGAGTTCGTCTGCCGGATCGGCCGGCCAACCACGATCGGTGGCCGAGCAGCCATCGTTCCGCTTGTTTCCGGCAGGGCCTGGATTACCGGCGTCAACCAGTATATGCTCCACCTCGCCGATCAATGGCCTTCGGGCTATCGGCCTACGGACGCATGGCCGCGTATTAGGGAGGCAATTTGAGCGTTTTGCGCGGCGCGCGCGGCTCGATTGACATTAAAATGGCTCTAAAACACTCAGTTCACGACCTTTTGTCGTCTCGAAAACCCGATTTTAAAAATTTTGTCCGAGGGTTGGCGTAAGTATGGACTCGGACGCGTTGGTGGATCGGGAACGGGCGGAAGGACAGGAAGTCGTGCAGCCGACGGACGTCGCGGACCCGAGTTATTTCCACAAAGTGGTCGATTGTCAGTGGGCGTGCCCGGCGCACACCCCAGTCCCCGAATACATCCGCAAGATCGCCGCGGGTGACTATAACGCGGCGTACATGATCAATTGGAAGTCGAATGTGTTCCCTGGAATTCTGGGGCGCACATGCGATCGTCCGTGCGAGCCTGCCTGCCGCAGGGGGCGCCTTGAGGAACAGCCGGTCGCGATCTGCCGGCTCAAGCGCGTCGCCGCAGATCACAAGCACGACATTGCCGCGCTCCTGCCGGGGCGGCCTGCGAAGCGAAACGGCAAGCGTGTCGCCTGCATCGGCGCGGGCCCGGCGTCGCTGACCGTCGCGCGCGATCTTTCCGCGGTCGGCTACGAGGTCGTCGTGTTTGACTCCGACACACGCGCCGGCGGCATGATGCGGAGCCAGATTCCCAAGTTTCGGCTGCCCGACGAAGTGATCGACGAGGAGGTCGGCTACGCTTTGTCCACTGGCGGGCAATTTGTCGCCGAACGGCGCGTCGACAGCCTTAAGGGCCTCATGGGCGAAGGCTACGACGCGATTTTCGTCGGCTGCGGCGCGCCGCGCGGGCGCAACCTCGACATCCCCGGGCGCCGCGAAGCGGCGAGCAACATTCATATTGGCATCGACTGGCTGGCGAGCGTTTCGTTCGGCCATATCTCATCGATTGGCCGGCGTGTGGTGGTGCTAGGCGGCGGCAATACGGCCATGGACTGCTGCCGGACGTCGCTTCGTCTCGGCGGCGCCGAGGTCAAGGTTGTGGTGCGCTCCGGCTTCGCCGAGATGAAGGCTTCGCCGTGGGAAAAGGAAGACGCGATCCGAGAGGGCGTCGAGATCCTGAATTTCCTCGCGCCCAAGGAATTCACGCATGAAAAGGGCCGACTGACCGGCGTCGTGTTCGAGAAAATGGCGGCCGCGAAAGACCAGCGCGGGCGTCGCGTACTCGCGCCCACGGGCGAGCCAGACGTTGTCATCGAATGCGATGATGTGCTGATTGCAGTCGGCCAGGAAAACGCATTTCCCTGGATCGAAAACGATATTGGCCTCGCCTTTGGCCCGCGACGGCCTGCCCACCGTCGATCCCGTGACGTTCCAGTCGAGCTTGCCCAAGGTCTTCTTCGGCGGCGATTCCGCTTTTGGCCCCAAAAACATCATCACCGCGGTTGCGCACGGCCATGAGGCCGCGATTTCGATCGACGCCTTCTGCCGTGATGAGGACCCGCGCGAGCGGCCCGATCCTTTGACCAACCTCGTGAGCCAGAAGATGGGCATCCACGAATGGTCATACGACAACGCGATCACGCTCGATCGCCGGTTTAAGGTTCCTCACGTCGAGAACGCGCTGGCGCTCAAGAATATTCAGACCGAAGTCGAGCTCGGCTTCGATCTGAAGCAGGCTTTGGGCGAAGCGCAGCGCTGCCTGAACTGCGACGTGCAGACCGTCTTTTCCGCCCCGCTATGCATCGAGTGCGACGCCTGTGTCGATGTGTGCCCGATCGACTGCATCTCGTTTGTGCCCAACGCGCCCGAGGACGAGTTGCGGCGATCCCTTATCATGCCCGCGCTCAATCTCTCCCAGGCGATCTATGTCTCGGAGCCGGTCAAGACCCGGCGGGTGATGGTCAAGGACGAGGATCTCTGCCTGCACTGCGGTCTCTGCGCCGAACGCTGCCCGACCGGCGCCTGGGACATGACGAAGTTCACCATCGAGATGGCGCAAGCCGGACACACATGCCGATCGCAGCTGTAAACGACTTCGTCATTCGCTTCGCCAACGTCAACGGCTCGGGATCGGCAAGCGCCAATCTCCTGTTCGCACGTTCGATCCTGCGCATGGGCGTTCCGATCGGGCCGCGCAACATCTTCCCCTCGAACATCCAGGGCCTGCCGACTTGGTATGAAGTGCGGGTGAGCGAAGCAGGCTTCCTAGGCGCGCGCGGCGGCGCCGATATCCTGGTCGCCATGAACCCGCAGACGTTCGTGCAAGATCTGGCCGCGATCGAACCCGGGGGCTACCTCTTCTATGATTCGACCCGGCCCATTGCGCACCTGCTGACTCGCGATGACATCGCGGTCCTTGGCATGCCCCTGACCGAGATCTGCACCGCGCAATATTCAGACCCCAAACAGCGCCAGCTTTACAAGAACATCGTCTATGTCGGCGCACTCGCGGCTCTGCTCGACATCGAGCTTGGCGTTATCGAGACGCTGCTGCGCGAGCGGTTCAAGGGCAAGGACAAGCTGATCGACGCCAACTTGAAGGCGCTCAAGCTCGGTCACGACGACGCGCAGTCGCGCTTCCAATGTCCGCTTGGCGTTCGCGTCCGCCGCAGCGACGCTGCCGGCGACCGCATTCTTGTCGAGGGCAATTTCGCGGCGGGTTTAGGTGCGGTCTATGGCGGGGCCACGGTCTGCGCCTGGTATCCGATCACGCCCTCAACCTCGCTGGCCGAAGCGTTCGAGAGCAATTGCGCGCGCTATCGCGTCGATCCAGCGACAAAGAAAAAGAATTACGCCATCGTCCAGGCCGAGGATGAGATCGCCGCGATCGGCGTTGCGGTCGGCGCTGGCTGGAACGGCGCGCGCGCCTTCACCGCCACCTCTGGTCCTGGCATTTCGTTGATGCAGGAGTTCTTCGGCCTCGCCTATTTCGCCGAGGTTCCGGTGGTGGTGTTCGACGTTCAGCGCGGCGGCCCGTCCACGGGCATGCCAACGCGCACCCAGCAGTCCGACCTTCTCGCTGCAGCCTTCGCATCGCACGGCGACACCAAGCATGTGCTCCTGATCCCCGATGGGCCAGGCGAGGCGTTCGAATTCGGCGCGAGCGCGTTTGATTTCGCTGAGCGGCTGCAGACGCTGGTGTTTGTCATGCTCGATCTCGACATCGGGATGAATGCGCATCTCACCGCCCCGTTCCGATGGGACGATGCGCGCGCCTATGACCGCGGCAAAGTGCTCAGCGGCGAGGAGCTCGAAACGGCGCGCGAATTCGGCCGCTACAACGACATTGACGGCGACGGCATTCCTTACCGCACCCTGCCCGGCACGCATCCGACCCGCGGCGCTTATTTTACTCGGGGCACGAGCCGCGACCGGTTCGCCCGCTACACCGAGGAATTGGGCCCCTATGTCGACAATATGGAGCGTCTGCTGCGCAAGTTTGAGACCGCGCGTAGCCTCCTGCCTCGTCCGGTGCTGAAGCCCGCCGCGGAGCCTGCTCGCGTCGGCGTCATTCACTACGGATCGACCGCGCCGGCGATGGACGAGGCGCAGGCGCTTCTCGCGCGTGACGGCCTTCATGTCGACACCTTGCGCATTCGCGCTTTCCCGCTTGCGCTTGAGGTCGCCGAATTTGTTCGCGAACATGAGCACGTGTTCATCGTCGAGCAGAACCGCGACGCTCAGATGCGCACTCTCATAAGCACCGATATCGAGCTTGCGCCGTCGCAGCTCACCTCGATCCTTCATTTTGGTGGAATGCCGATCACCGCCCGTTTCATAGTCCGGGAAATCGTCAGCCGATTGCGGCGCCCGGCTTCGGCGCAAACGTTGGAGCGCGTTTCGTGACTTATCTCGGTAAGCCGAAGTTTTATCACCCCTCAACCGCAGTCAACGAGCTTGGCTACACCCGCCGCGACTACGAAGGGTCGATGTCGAACTCTCTGCGCCGGCTGCGGGCATGATGCGATCAGCGCGGCGATCATTCACGCCTGCTTCGAATTGAGCCTGCCGCCGCATCGCATCGCCAAATTGAGCGGCATCGGCTGCTCCTCCAAGACGCCGACCTACATGCTCGGCCAGAGCCACGGTTTCAACTCGGTGCACGGGCGCATGCCCTCGGTGCTCACTGGCGCCAATCTCGCGAACCGCGACCTCATCTATCTCGGCGTTTCCGGCGACGGCGACACCGCGTCGATCGGGCTCGGCCAGTTTGCCCATTCCATGCGGCGGGGCGTCAACATGGTCTATATCGTCGAGAATAACGGCGTGTACGGGCTGACCAAGGGACAGTTCTCGGCCACCGCCGATCGCGGGTCAACGAGCAAGAAGGGCGCTGGCGCGCTCGATCAGCCGATCGATCTTGTCGGCATGGCGATCGGGCTCGGCGCCTCGTTCGTCGGGCGCAGCTTTTCCGGCGACAAGGCGCAACTGGTGCCGCTCATCAAGGCGGCGTTCGAGCATAAGGGCGCAGCCTTCATCGACGTCCTTTCGCCTTGCGTCACGTTCAACAATCACGTCGGATCGACCAAGAGCTTCGACTACGTGCGCGAGCACAATATCGCCGTGAACGCGCTCGACGTCATCATCGGACGGGAGCCGATCGAGGTGGACTATGCCGAGGGCGAAAGCCAGCCGGTCATGATGCACGATGGCTCGACGATCGTGTTGCGCAAGCTCGACGCCAATCACGGTTGCCGCAACCGGTCGGCGGCGCTCGCCACGCTCGAGCGCGCCCGCATCGCCGGCGAGATCGCCACCGGCCTCATCTACATCGAGGACGAGGCCAGCGAACTGCACGAGGTTCTCGGCACGACCGACCGGCCGCTCAACGAGCTCTCTGAGCGCGAGTTGTGCCCGGGATCGAAGGCGCTGGACGCGATCAACGTGTCGCTAAGGTAGAGCGTGGCGAGAGGAGGGAAGCCGCAGGAGCGCGCGCATTCGTCCACGCTGGTCCGACGCTAAGTCCCAGTTTGACGTGACCCGCATCATCTCATGCCAAGGCATGACGAGCGATCCGCAAAAGAGCGCCAATCCCCTCGTCGCGCGGCTACTTGCCGAGGCATGCGCGCGTCGATCTGCAAGCTGCATCGCTCGCTCGGCGTCTTAAGGAAGACGCACCAACGCCGCTGCACGGCTAAAATTTATCGCGATCGGCGCTCAATCCCAATCTGCGGAGAAGCGGCGTCCCGCCCGCTGGTCACCGGTCGCTGGTTTCACGCTCCAGAACGGACTCGCAAGCCTTGGGAAGCGGAACGCCGAAGGAGGCAATGACGCCCCGGCTGGTGCGCACGAGATTGGCGCTGGGGCCATTTGTTCCGACATTGCGTCGGCTCACCCGCGCGCCCTCAATCAAGAGAAAGAGCGTGTCGGCGAGGAGATCCGGCTGCGAAGCGCCGGCGGCCTTACAGAGATTCGTCAAGCGCTCGCGCTGACGCATCTTGAATTCTTCGATCACGCGAAGACCGGGGTGACCCTGCTCCGTCAATTCGATCGCGGCGTTGGCGAGATCGCAGCCGCGTTCGTCCCCGGCGATAAAGATTGCGACCTTGTCCACGAAACCGTAAAGTTGACCAGCCGGATCTCCGGGGTCTTGGGCCTCGATTTCGGCCCAGATTTCGTCCGACTTTCGCCCTTTGTAGTTCAGATATTCGAGAATAAGTTCGTCTTTCGAATCGAAGTGGCGGTAAAGCGCCATCTTGCTGGTGCCCGCAGCCTCAGCGATTGCTTCGACGCCGACCCCTCGGATACCCCGACGGTGGAAGAGGTCTTGCGCGCAGTCAAAGATTCGGTCGCGGGGCTTCCCGGCCCTGGAAATTTGTACCTCAGGATCCGAACTCGATTTTTCTTTGTTCATGGTGCTTGACGAACCCGTTACCGATCGGTATCAGATAGCGATACCGACCGGTACCACCCCCCGCTTGCAGAGTCAAACTGCCGTGCGGTAACAGCCGGGCCTAGTCGAAAGGATATCCGCTATGGCGTATGGACGCGCCCAGACAATCGACGACCTTCTGGCGGACTCGCTCATTCAGAAGGTTATGCTCGCCGACCGCGTCGAGCCTCAAGCTTTGAAGACCCTGTTGGACGGGACCGCCCGTCGGATCGCCGATTCCCGGCGTGCAGCCACCGTACAGGTGGGAGAGGATCTCGGCCGGCGCGGCTTTTTTCGCGGGCCCCTCCTCCTGAAGCGGCCTGCGACGCGTACGACGGGCGGCGAATGCGGAGCATCCCTCTGCGGCTGACCTTGCTCCGATAAAGCCGAGGCGCTCCCGTGGTCGGCTTTTTCATCCAACGTCCCATCTTCGCCTCGGCGATCGCCGCGATCCTCGTGCTCGCGGGCGCGATCTGCTTTTTTCTGCTTCCGGTCTCACAGTTTCCGGAGATCACGCCCCCGCAGGTGGTCGTCAGCGCCAATTACCCTGGCGCGAGCGCCCAGGTCGTCGCCGACACGGTGACGACTCCGCTCGAGCAGCAGATCAACGGCGTCGAGGGCATGACCTACATGTCCTCGGCGAGTTCGAATGACGGCTCCTCGACAATTACCGTCACCTTCAAGGTCGGCTATCCGCTCAACATCGCCGCGGTCGACGTACAGAACCGCGTGTCCCAGGCGGCGTCCTCGCTTCCGGCGATCGTCAATCAGGGCGGGGTGACGATCAAGAAGCAGAATCCGAACTTCGTCCTTATCGTCAATCTCGTCTCGCCGGACCGTTCGGTCGATTCGGTGACGCTGTCGAACTACGCCTACTTACAAATCGTCGACCAGTTGAAACGGCTTCCAGGCGTCGGCGACGTCCAGATGTTCGGCGAGCGTCGCTATTCGATGCGCGTCTGGCTCGATCCCGACAAGCTTGCAAATCTCGGCGTGACCGCCGTCGAAGTCCAGAACGCGATCGCCGAGCAGAACGTTCAGGTCGCCGCGGGCAAGATCGGCCAATCGCCCGCTCCTCCCGGGACCTCCTTTGAATTGCAGGTCAACGCTCAGGGGCGGCTCACCGACCCGCAGGAATTTTCCAACATCATCGTCCGCGCCGATCCCGTGAGCGGCGCTGTGGTGCGCCTGCGGGATGTCGCGCGGGTTGAACTCGGCGCTTTGCAATATTCGTCCTCCGCCTTCTTCGGCAAAGACCCGACGGTCGTGATGGCGATCTTCCAGATGCCGGGCTCCAACGCGCTCGACCTGCAGAAGCAGGTCAAAACGAAGATGGAAGAGCTTTCAAAGCGATTCCCGCCCGGAATCGCCTACGCAATGCATTATGACACGACGCGTTTCGTGTCGGCCGCGATGCACGACGTGGTGATCACGTTGATCGAGGCGCTCCTCCTCGTCGTGATGGTCGTCTTCGTCTTTTTGCAGAGCTGGCGCGCGACGATCATTCCCACGATCGCCATTCCCGTTTCGCTCATCGCGACGCTGGCAGTGATGCAGATCTTTGGCTTCTCGCTCAACATGCTGAGCCTGCTCGGTATGGTGCTTGCCATCGGCCTCGTCGTCGACGACGCGATCGTCGTAGTGGAGAATGTCGAGCGCCAGCTCGAAGCCGGTTTGCCGCCGCTTCAGGCGGCGAGAAAAGCCATGTCGGAGGTGACAGGGCCGATCATCGCCACCACGGCGGTGCTGATGGCTGTTTTCATCCCTGTCGCCTTTATTCCTGGCGTCGCCGGGCGGCTCTATAATCAGTTTGCTCTGACGGTCGCGATCTCCGTCGGAATCTCGGCCTTCAACTCGCTCACCCTCAGCCCGGCGCTGAGCGCAGCATTTCTCCGCCACGGTCCAAAGGGGCAGTTTATTCTGTTCCGCTGGTTCAACTCCGGCTTCGATTGGCTCGCGAACTTTTACGCGCGCTGCGTGAGGCAGTTCATTCGCTTCGGTTGGGCGTTGGTCGCTATCTTTTTTCTGTTCGTCGCCGGCGCCTACATGCTGTCACGGGCGATCCCGACCACGTTCCTGCCGGTTGAGGACCAGGGCTATTTCTTCGTCATCGTGCAATTGCCGGACGGATCGTCGCTTGAGCGCACCGACGCCGTGGCGCAGAAAGCGCGCGACATTCTGCAAGCGACGCCAGGCGTTCAGATTGCCGGTTTTATCAGCGGCCTCAATTTTCTGACCAACGCAGCACAGTCGAACTCGGCGATCGAGTTTGCGGTTCTGAAACCGTGGAGCGAGCGCGGGCCGGAGGAGAACGCGTCAGCGCTGGTCGCCTCGGTGCGACCGAAGCTGCTCGCGATCCCGGAAGCTTTTGCGCTCAGCTTCGATCCACCTTCCGTGAACGGGCTTGGCACGACCGGTGGCTTCGAATTCCAAGTCGAGGATCTGGCAGGGCGGGGAGGCGCACAGCTCAGCGAAGCGACTCAGGCTCTGATCGCCGCGGCGCGCAAGCAGCCCGAGCTCAACCCGCAATCGTTGTTCACCTCGTTCTCCGCTTCGACGCCGCAACTCTTTTATGACCTCGATCGGACGAAAGCGAAGCTGCTCGGGCTCAGCCTGCCGGACGTCTTCAATACTCTGCAAATCTATCTCGGCTCGCTCTATGTGAACGACTTCAATCTGTTCGGCCACACCTTCCGTGTCACGATGCAGGCCGACACCAAATCGCGCGCCTCTCCGTCGGATCTCAGCAAGCTCTACGTCCGCAACGCATCCGGCGGCATGATTCCATTGAACGTGCTCGGCACCCTTAAGCCGATCATTGGGCCGGAGACCGTGCCGCATTACAACAACTACGCTTCGGCCCTGATCAACGGCGCGCCCGCGCCAGGCTTCAGCTCGAGCCAAGCGGTGGTGGCGATGCAGCGTGCGGCGGCCGAAGCGTTGCCGCGCGATTTCGGCTACGAATGGACAGGTGTGACCTTTCAGGAGCTCAGCGCCGGCTCGCTCGCGACGATCGTGCTCGCGCTCGCGATCTTCTTCGTGTTCATGATCCTCGCCGCGCAATACGAGAGTTGGTCGATGCCCTTCATGGTGCTGTCGTCCGCGCCGCTCGCGATGGTCGGCGCGCTAGGCGCGATCTATGTCCGCGGGATGCAGATCGATGTCTATTCGCAGATCGGCTTTGTCATGCTGATCGGCCTCGCCGCGAAGAACGCGATTCTGATCGTTGAATTCGCCAAGCGGCGCCGCGAGGAAGGGTTGCCTGTCATCGAGGCCGCAATGGAGGCGGGGCGGCTGCGCCTGCGCCCGATCCTGATGACCGCCTTCGCCTTCATCTTCGGCGTGCTGCCGCTTATGTTCGCGAGTGGCGCGGGCGCGGCGAGCCGGCAGTCGCTGGGCACGGCCGTCTTCGGCGGCATGGTCGCGGCGACTTTGCTGACGCTGATCTTCGTGCCGGTCTTCTACGCTCTTATCGAACGCGCTCGCGAGGGACGGGAGGCGGCGAAGGCCGCGGTCGCACCGCACGCAGGCGCTCATCTGGCGCCCCACGCCGAAGCCGCCGAATAACGCCCAGGAGCTTTTCCATGCGCGCTTTCAAGATCTCTCTCGCGGCCCTCGTGACCATCGGCGTTGTCGCGTTCGCGGGCTTCCGCATTGCCGGTGACCACGCGGACGGCGCCACGGAATCCGCATCTGCGCCCGCAATGATGGCGATGCCGGTCCCGGTCGTGTCGGTGATCAAAAAGACACTGCCGATTTACCTCGACTATCCGGGCCGGATCGAATCGATTCGCAGCATCGCCTTGCAGGCGCGCGTGTCGGGTTACATTGACGCTCAGCCGGCTGCCGACGGCGCCGATGTCAAGAGCGGCGATCTCCTGTACCAGATCGATCCGCGCGACCTTAAGGCTGCGCTCGATCAGGCGAACGCGCAGGCGCAGCGCGACCAGGCGTCGCTCGAATATGCGAAGGCTAATTTCGGGCGCGGCGAGGAACTGGTCAAAAGCGGTTTTGTGACCAAGGACGCCTACGACCAGAGGGCGAGCTCGATGCATCAGGTTGAGGCGCAGCTGGTGCTCGACCACGCGGCGATCGATGCCGCGAAGCTCAATCTCGGCTATACGGAAATCCGCGCGCCTTTCGCCGGCAGGCTCGGGCGCAACCAGGCCGCAAAGGGCGCGCTCGTCGGTCCGGCGAGCGGGGCGCTCAATACGCTCATCGAGCTTGATCCGATCTATGTCGCCTTCAACCCGAGCGAGTCGGATCTGGTCGAGATCGCGACCGCCCGGGCCGCAGGCGCAATCGACGCCGAGATCTCGCTGGCGGGGACCGATGCGATCCGTAAGGGGACACTGACCTTCCTCGATAACACCGTCGACAAGGCGACAGGCACGATCGCCGCGCGCGTCACGATCGCCAATCCCGACTTCGTCCTGCTGCCCGGCCAGTACGTGCGGGTGCGGCTCCACATCAGGGATGAGCCCGACGCGTTCATGACCCCGCAGGCGGCGCTTGGCTCGAACCAGATGGGCAAATTCGTCTATGTCGTCGGCGCGGGCGACAAGGCGGAGCAGCGGCTTCTGACGCTTGGGCCGATGGACGGCGAGCTTGTCAGCGTGACCAAGGGCCTGAGCGAGGGCGAAAGGGTTATCGTTGGCAATCTGCAGAAGATCGGCCCCGGGTCACCGGTCAAGCCCTTGCCGCAGGAACAGAAGCCAAATCCCTAACCCGAGCGCCGCGCGTCAATCGATTGCATCTTCGATCGACGGCCGCTCGGGTCTACGCCGAACGGCCACGATTTCGGCCAGGATCGAAAGCGCGATCTCATCGGCGGAGATAGCGGAGATATCAAGCCCGGCCGGCGCCTTGATCGCGGCCAAGGCTTCTTCCGATACGCCCTCCCTGGCGAGTTCGCTCTTGAGCGTTTCGGCCTTGCGGCGCGAGCCGACAAAAGCGCGGTAGCGTGCGTCCATGGCGGCTGCGCTTTTCAGCGCGGCGCGATCGCCAGCGCCTTGGGTGGACACCACGACGAATGCGTTCTCGCCAGCCTCGGCCGGCGCCGCCACGCCCACAAGGCGCCGAACGCCCGGGCCGAATCGCTCATGTTCATCGGGGGTCGCGGCCACCGCGACGTCGAAGCCCATCGACGGCGCCAAGTTTGCGAGCGCCACGGCAACCGGTGACGCGCCGAGGATCAGCAGTCGCGGGCTCGGCAACACGGGTTCGACAAAAACATCCATCGTGCCTTGGCTCGGACAGGAATTCTTGGCGAAAAAGATGCCGCCGCGCTCCTCTCCGGCCGCTGCGCCAAGTTCGGCGAGCGCATCTTTGGGCGCGATCGAGACGAGTCGTGATTGGCCGTCCAGCATGCATTGGCGCGCTGCCTTGACGACCGCGGCGCGCGCGCATCCGCCGCCGATCCAGCCTTCCTCGATCGAGCCGTCCGGTCCGATCAAAGCTTTCGCGCCCGCCTTCGCGGCGGTGACGGAGACGGTGCGAACGACGGTCGCGAGCGCGAATGTTTGGCCCTGGGCCTGACGCAGAGCGGCCTGCTCGAGCACGCCCATTATATCCTCGCCAGATAAGGTTCGAGCGCCGCGAGGCTTTCGAGGCTATGCGCGGGGGCAAAGAGATCGAGATAGGGGAGCGCCGCCTGCATCCCGCGCGCGCTGGGCTCGAATCCATTCCGACCGGTCAAAGGGTTCAGCCAAACGATGCGCTTGCAACGCCGCCTCAAGTCGCGCATCGCCGACGCAAGCAATTCTGGCGGTCCGGTGTCGTAACCATCCGACAGGATCATCACGCAGGTGCGGGAATGAATGACGCGCCGCGCGTGCATGCGATTGAAGGCCGCCAGACACTCGCCGATTTTTGTCCCGCCGCCGACGCCGGCGGCCATCAAAGCGAGCCGGTCGAGCGCGCGCGCCGGATCACGCTCTCTGAGCGCGGAGGAAACATGCGCAAGCCGCGTATGAAAAAGGAACGCCTCGGATTCGCGAAAGACCTGAGTGACGGCGTGCAGGAAGCGGGTGAAGAACGAGACGTAGGATTCCATGGACCCCGACGCGTCGAGCAGCGCGACAAGCCTCAGCGGCTTGATCTTGCGCCGGCGGAATTTGAGGTCCAGCGGCTCGCCGCCACGCGCGACGCTGAGCCGGATCGTCGCGCGTAAGTCGAGCCTCCGACCGCGCCGGCGTGCGCGCTCGCGACGCGTGAGCCTCGTCCGCATCACCCGCGCGAAACGTTCCGCCAGCTCGGCGGCTTGGGCGCGCTCCCTATCCCCTACGAATGCCGCGATGTCCTTCCGAGAGATCGCGTCCTGCGCCGACGCGCCTCCATGTCGCCCGCCGCCATCAGCCGAAGCGCCTTCGGGAGCAGCGCCCTCGCCGATATGGGTCGGTTCCTGTCGCTGATCATCGGCGCCGGGGCCTTGCTCAAAACGCCGGGGCGAGCGGGCGGCGAGCGCCTCGGCGTTAATCTTCATGGCGCTCTTCACGCCCCGTCCACGCCAGAACGCATCGAACAGCTCGTCGAACCGCACAATTTCCGTTCGACGTGAAGCAAACAGAGTTCGCATCGCAGCGCGCAGGCGTTCGGGCCGCTCGGCCATCGCGCTCGACATCAGCCGCGCCGCGTCCTGCGTTTCGGCTTGGCCAATGATGAAGCCTGCGTCGCGCAAGGTGACGATAAATCCAGAAAGGCGCTTGCGCATCGCCGGACCGGGTCCGGGTCCTTCGACGGCAAAGCCCTCAGCGCCCATCACGCGACCTTGCCAAGTAGCCGGCTCGTCGTCTCCGGAGTGATTGAGGCGCGATCCTCGCGGGTCTTCAGGAGAGCGATCAGCGTGGCGTGGACAATTTCCGGGTCGTCATGCAGATCCTTGACCTCCAGTCCGGCGAGGGTCGCCGCCCAGTCGAGCGTTTCGGCGACGCCTGGAACTTTCTTCAGGTCTTCCTTACGCAACATTCCGACCATGCGCGCGATCTGAAACGCGAAATTCGCGTCGAGGTTGGGTTGGCGGTTGAGCAGAATCGCCGCTTCGCGATCGACGTCGGGAAAATCGAGATAGTGATAGAGGCAGCGGCGGCGCAGCGCGTCCGACAATTCGCGCGTGGCGTTGGAGGTCAGAACGACGCGCGGGATCGAAAGCGCTGCGATCGTACCGAATTCGGGAATCGTGACCTGGAAGTCCGACAACAGCTCAAGCAGGAATGCTTCGAATTCCTCGTCAGCGCGGTCGACTTCGTCGACCAGCAACACCGGCGATGTCTCTTGCCGGATGGCTTTGAGCAGCGGCCGCTCGAGCAGATAGTCCTCGGAAAAGATCTGCGCTTCGATCTCGGAGGCGCTGGAGCCGCCGCCCTCGCGCGCCTTGATCGCCAGCAACTGACGCTGGTAATTCCATTCATAGAGCGCTGAGCTCGCGTCGAGGCCCTCGTAGCATTGCATGCGGATGAGTTCACAGCCGTGCAGCGCGGCAAGCGCCTTGGCGACCTCGGTCTTGCCGACGCCCGCTTCGCCTTCGATCAGCAGCGGGCGCTTGAGGTAGTCCATCATCCATAGCGCGGTCGGAAGATCGCGGTCGGCGACGTAGCCGACCTCGGCGAGGCGCGCCGCGATGGCTTCGCGCGGAATTCGTTCGCTAGGCATGCGCGAACTCCCCTCTCCCGGGAGAGGGGTCGGGGGTGAGGGTGTTCGTCGTAGGGCCATGCATCACGTCCAAGACCCTCATCCGGCGCTTCGCGCCACCTTCTCCCCGAGGGAGAAGGGAACGTTGGCGGCCGTCGCGCTCACGCGTGCAGGCCCAGATCTTCCGCCGCCTGCCAGATGCGATAAGCGTCATGAGGCATGGGAATGTGGGTCGAGCCCGCAAACTTGAATGCGTCGTTCACCGCATTGGCGAAGCAGGGCACGCTGCCCACGTTCGGGCTTTCACCGACGCCCTTGGCGCCGATCGGATGATGGGGCGACGGCGTGACGGTGTAGTCCGTCTCCCAATGCGGCGTTTCGACCGCGGTCGGCAGGAAATAGTCCATGAGCGACGCGCCTTTGACGTTGCCGTCCTCGTCGTAGACAATCTCCTGACCCATTGCGATCGCGTAACCCTCGGTGCAGCCGCCATGCACCTGGCCCTCGATGATCATCGGGTTGATGCGTGTGCCGCAATCGTCGAGGGCGTAGAAGCGCCTCACTTTGTGGACGCCGGTGTCGACGTCGATGTCCATCACGCAGATGTAGGCGCCGAACGGATAGGTCATGTTCGGCGGGTCGTAATAGCTCACCGCTTCGAGACCCGGCTCCATGCCGGGCGGGATCTTGTTGTAGGCCGCCCAAGCGATCTGGCTCATCGTCCTGAACGCCTCCGGATTGCCCTTGACGCTAAACCGGTCGACGTCCCATTCGAGATCGCCCTCGTGAACCTCGAGCATGTAGGCGGCGATCATCTGCGCCTTGGCCTTGATCTTCCGCGCGGCCATGGCGATCGCAGCGCCAGCGACCGGGGTTGAGCGCGAGCCATAAGTGCCGAGGCCATAAGGCGCGGTGTCGGTGTTGCCCTCTTCGACTGCGATGTTGTCGGCGGGAATGCCGATCTCGGTCGCGATGATCTGCGCCCAGGTGGTCTCGTGGCCTTGGCCCTGGCTCTTGGTGCCCATGCGCGCGATCCCCTTGCCGGTCGGATGGATCCGGATCTCGCAGGAATCGAACATCGCAATGCCAAGAATGTCGCAGTTCTTCGATGGGCCGGCGCCGACGATCTCAGTGAAGAAGGCGACGCCGATGCCCATGAGCTCGCGCGTCTCGCCGCGCTTGAACGCTTCTTGCTTTGCCTTCTGCTCCTCGCGCAGTTTGCGATAGTCGGTGGCGTCGAGCGCCTTCTGCATGGCGGTGTGATAGTCGCCGGAATCGTATTCCCAGCCGAGCGCCGAATTGTAGGGAAACTGCTCGCGCCTTGATGAAATTCTTGACGCGGAAGTCCACGGGATCGAGCCCCAATTTTTGCGCCATGATGTCCATCGCGCGCTCGATCGCATAGGCGACCTCGGTGACGCGGAACGAGCAGCGATAGGCGACGCCGCCGGGCGCCTTGTTGGTGTAGACGCCATCGACCGAAAGATGCGCGACCGGGAAGTCGTACGAACCGGTCACGATGTTGGCGAAGCCCGCCGGCCATTTCGAGGGGTCGGCGCAGGCGTCGAAAGCGCCATGGTCGGCGAGGATGTGCACGCGCAAGCCTGTCACCCGGCCATCGCGCGTCGCCGCGATCTCGGTCGTCATGTGGTAGTCGCGCGCGAACGAGGTGGTGGAGAGGTTCTCGATCCGGTCCTCGACCCACTTGACCGGAACGCCCGTCACGATCGAGGCGACCGCGGCGCAGATGTAGCCCGGATAGGCGCCGACCTTGTTGCCGAAGCCGCCGCCGATGTCGGGCGCAATGACGTGGATCTTGTGTTCGGGAATGCTCGAGATCAGCGCGACGACCGTGCGGATGACGTGGGGCGCCTGGAACGTGCCGTAGATCGTCAAGTCGCCGGTGATCTTGTTGAAGCTGCAGATGCACTGGCACGTTTCGAGCGGGCAGGGGTGGACGCGCTGATAGCTCAACAGGTCCTTGGTGCTCACCTCCGCTTTGACGAAGGCGACGTCGGTCAGCTCCTTGTCGCCGACCTGCCAGTTGAAGATGTGGTTGTGATGATTGCGCGGCCCATGGGCGCCGTCTTTCTTGTCCTTGATGTCCTCACGCAGGATTGGGGCGCCCTCATCCATCGCCTTGAACGGGTCGACAAGCACGGGAAGCGCTTCATATTCGACCTCGACCAGGTCCGCGGCGTCGGCGGCGATATAGCGGTCGGTCGCGACGACGAACGCGATCTCCTGATTCTGGAACAGAACCTTGCCGTCGGCGAGCACCATCTGCACGTCGCCCGCGAGCGTCGGCATCCAGGCGAGATTGACGCCTTTCAACTCCTCCGCTGTCAGGACCGCGACCACGCCGGGCACAGCCTTGGCTTTGGAAGTGTCGATCTTGACGATGCGCGCGTGGGCGTGGCTCGAGCGATGGAAGTCGCCGTGCAACATGCCCGGGAGCTTGATGTCGTCGACGTAATTGCCGCGCCCTTGGGTGAAGCGCACGTCCTCGACGCGCTTGCGCTTGCAGCCCATGCCCTGCAGTTTTTCGGCGCGCTCAAGCGAAGTGGGGGAGGGGGCGTCGTTCATTCCGCGGCTTCCTTGAATTCGAGGCCGGCCAGCTTGGCGGCGGCGTATTGGATGGCTCGCACGATGTTCTGGTATCCGGTGCAGCGGCAGAGGTTGCCCGAAATACCGATGCGGATTTCGCTCTCGGACGGGTTCGGGTTCTCCTGCAACAGTCGATGGGCGCGGATGATCATGCCCGGCGTGCAATAGCCGCACTGAAGCCCGTGCATTTCGCGGAACCCTTCCTGCAACGCGCTGAGCGCGCCGTCGGCGCTGGCCATGCCCTCGATGGTGAGGACGTTCGCATCGGCCGCTTGCACCGCGAACATCGTGCAGGATTTCACTGACCGTCCATCGACGTCGACGGTGCAAGCGCCGCAATGGGAGGTGTCGCAGCCGATATGCGCGCCGGTCAGCCCGAGGTTTTCGCGCAGGTAGTGGATCAAGAGCGTGCGCGGCTCAACGGCGGCGGACATCGACTTGCCGTTGACCGTCATGCTGACGTTGGTGAGCGACATGTCGGGGCCTTTCAGGATTTGGCGCGCGCGAAGGCGCGCGTGAGCGCCCGCGCGGTCATGACGCCTGCCATTTTGCCGCGATATTCCGCCGAGCCACGTCCGTCGGCGGCGGGTTCGGTGATCGCCGTCGCGGCGGCTGCGGCCCGTGCGAGAGTCGGCTTGTCGAGCGCCGTGCCGATAACCGAGGCCGCCGCGTCAGCGGCCAAGAGCGCCGTCCCTGCGACATTGGTGAGGCTGATCGCGCAGCTCGCGATTGCGCCTTCCGAGACAGTCAGGATCACCGCGGCGGCAGCGGTCGCGTAGTCGCCGACCTTGCGCTTGAGCTTCTCGTAAGCCCAGCCGTGACCCTGAGGGGGAACGGGAACGCGGATCGCGGCGAGCACCTCGCCGGGCTCAGCGGCCGTCTCATAAGGAGAAAGGTAGTAGTCGCGCGCGGCAACGCGGCGTTCGCCGCTCGCGCCTTGCAGCACATAAGTCGCGCCAAGCGTCATCATCAGCGCCGGCATGTCGTTTCCTGGGTCGCCGTTGGCGACATTGCCCCCAATCGTGCCGACGTAACGCACCTGCGGATCGGCGATCACTTCGGCCGTCTCACGCAGGATCGGAGCATGCTGCGCCAGCAAGTCGCTGGCGATGATCTCGTGCTGGGTCATCATCGCGCCGATGACGATTTCGTCCCCCTCGAGATGCGCCCCTTTCAGTTCCGGGAGGCCTGCGAGGTCGATCAGATGGCTCGGCATGGCGAGGCGCAGCTTCATCATCGGAATCAGGCTGTGGCCGCCGGCGATCAGGCGCGCGTCGGAATCGAGCCGGCTAAGGAGCGCGACCGCTTCCGAAAGATCGGCCGGCCGATGATATTCGAAGGATCCGGGGATCAAGACGTCCTCCCAATGCGAATGGCGCGAACGTGCTTCTGGGCCGCGCTGCGAGCGCGATTCGCGTGCGTAGAGCAGAAGATGGTCGGCCAGATGCACCGCCCGATCAATGACGGATGAACGGGTGCGGGAGAAAAGGCGCCGAGAGCAGGTCCCGCGCACGAAATGCGTCAAGGCCTATGACGTATTTCATGCTCTCGCGGGCAGCCTCAGCCGGCTAGCGCGCCGATCCTAAGCTTGACCTGACGGTAGTGGGCGCGCGCGATCGGGATGGTGCAGCGTACAGGCAACCCGAGTTCGGCTATGCCGGCTTCGCCTGATCGTTTGACCCGCGCGATGCGATCGACCGAGACGATGTAGCTGCGGTGAACCCTCAAGAACGCATTTGGATCGAGACGCGCTTCGAGCGCGCTGATCGAAAGCGTGCAGAAGTATTCCTTCTCGCCGTCGTGGACATAAGTGTAATGGGCGTTGGCGCGGACGGCGTAGATGTCGCCGACGGCGATGTCTCGCGGGCGCCCATCCTTCTCGACCCGGATCGAGGCTGCCCTGCTTCCGACAGGCGATGCGACGGGCGGCGGCTCGTCGGAGGGCGCCTCTCGGAACGGCGTCGACGCCAGATCGGGCGCCGCCATCGGAGCGCCCGGCGCAGCCGGTCCGGCCTCTGGCGGGGCGACCTCGACGCCGACGCCTCGGGGTTCGCTCGCATCCGGAACGAGCGAGAGAAGAAAGGCGCCGGACACGCCGAACGCAACAACCGTGGCGAGCAGCGCTAGGGTGTTGCGCGACAGCGCCGACTCCGCGCCGATGAAACGCGAAACGTCGTAGCACAGCGGGTCCAAGCGCATCCCGGACATTGCCGTGTAGTGCATTCCGGAAATCGCCAAGCCGAGCGCGATCGCGCCGAGGAACAACCTCGGGCGGGTCGGCCGGCGGTCGATCGTCCACAAAGCAAAGGCGCTGGCCGCGATCGACACCCCGATGGAGGCGACGACATAGGAAGGAACGTACGACGTCGGTCCGGCCAGATGCACCGCCGACATGCCGACATAATGCATGAGGCTGACGCCAAGGCCCATAGCCAAAGCGCCTGTGCCGATCCGAAACGCCGGCGGCCCTGGCATGTGCGCGGCATAAACGCCGAGCCCGACCACAATGACGCAAATCAAGAAGGAGATCAGCGTCGGCAGCACGAGGTAGTCGACTGCGCTCGGGAAATTTGCGGCGAGCATGGCGACGAAGTGCATCGACCAGACGCCGGTCGCGAGCGTAATCGCAGAGCCAGCGATGGCGAGCCTGCGGCGGAAACCCTCGGCCGAGTTGATCCCGCGCGCCAGCGACAGTCCGACGAAGCTGCCCTGAATGGCGATTGCGATGGAAAGAGCCACGAGCCAAGGCTCGTGAGGAATCATCATCCCGCGCCTCCCTAACGCGACGGCTTAGTGCGTGCGAAAGTACTAAGGCTTGACCTGGGCTG
This sequence comes from uncultured Alphaproteobacteria bacterium, assembly GCA_963770275.1. Classification (GTDB taxonomy): domain Bacteria; phylum Pseudomonadota; class Alphaproteobacteria; order Rhizobiales; family Beijerinckiaceae; genus Roseiarcus. The sequence goes on along the minus strand of CAVYPD010000033.1, from coordinate 23,390 downwards.
CAATGATTTAGCGTTATATATACTGGGAGATATCGCTCCGCCCTGGAGATCTAATTGGGCCCGGTTAAGTCATGCGGCAGAAAATCAAGGAAACTTGATTCCATGTGAGGGCGCCGCGGTCATTCGCGACTTGGCTTGAAAAACGAGGAGTGAGGGGACAGCCGAGTGAGCGTGGCTCTCGCGACGCGCGGGCTTTCAGCATTCTTTTAGCACTCGCGCAACGTTAATACCGAAAGACCGGATTCCTTCCGATTCCGCGCGCCATTGGCACGCATATTCATCAAAATTCCACATCGGGGATAAGACTGAAGTAAGGCATTGGCGCGCAGGATTTCCCGATCAAGGGGGTTGTGGCGAGGATGAATTCAGTGGGCGCACTCTTCGCTGGCATCAGCCGCTCGGCGCGAAAGCTCGCCGGGGACGAAGCCGGCTCGCCGGCGGTCGAATTCGCTTTGGTCTTTCCCATCTTCATCGGCGTCGTTCTCGCCACTCTGCAAGCGGGGTCGATCTTCCTGGCCAAGGCGTTCTTTGAATCCGGGGCGGAAGCGGCGGCCAGGGTCGTTCTCACCAACCAGACATCGTCGATGTCGGCAGCGCAATTCAAAACCGAAATCTGCAGTCAGCTGACCGCGCTCTTCAACTGCGGGCAGGTCACAGTCGAACTCGAGCCCGTGCCCGCGGGCACGACAAACATTGGCACTCTCCTGCCGACATTCGACTTACACGGAAACCTTGTCGGCACGCCGACCGTGGATGTCGGCGCCAATTCCGGCGCCGTCGGCACCGACATGCTGCTCGTGGTCATGTATCCGTGGCCGGTCTACGGCGGCCCGCTTGGCCTTAACTTTTCGAACATGGGCAACGGCAAGATGTTGATGACCTCGACCCAGGTGTTCCGCATCGAGCCCAAAGGCGTCGAGGCCGGAGGATGAGCGCGACGATGCGCATTGCGCGCCAACTCCTCCGCCGGACGAGCGCGTTAGTCCGAGACGCTCGAGGCCTGGCGGCCGTCGAGCTGGCGCTGATCCTGCCGGTCGCCCTCATGCTGATGAGCCTCGTCGTTTTTGGCGGCCAGGCCTATAGCGTGCAGCGCAGAGTAACATTGGCCGCGACCACGGTCGCCAACATTTTTGCCCAGGCCAACAATGTCAACACGTCGACGATCACCGTCGCGGAGCTCAACCAGATTCTCGCCTATCCGAACCTGATCCTCTACCCTTACGACGGCAGCAGGGCCGCGGTCGTGGTGTCGCAACTGCTGGTCACCACCTCGAATGGGAGCGCGACTGGCATGGTCTGCGGTAGCTGGGCGAACGCGAACGGAACAGCGCGCACGGTAGGCGCCCAGATGGCGGTCGATCCGTCGATCGCCTCCGCCTTTTCCGGCTCGGGCGCCAATAACAATCCCGCTTGCGGGACTATTCCTGCCAATAGCGTCCCGACCAATTATGTCGTTCTGGGCGAAGTGACTTATCCGTTCCAGGCGACCGGAATCTATTTCTCGGTGGGAACGATCACCCTGCACGATTCGATCATCATGATCCCGCGCGTCGCAAGCCCGATCAAGGTGCTGTGAGGCAGGGGCTGAGCGCGTGTAGACTCGCCGCGTTCGGAGCCACGCGCCCCCCAAACTCTTGGTTTCAACTTAGCCTGTGGATATCCGCCATGGCGGACGCGACCCGAGCCGATGGATGAAGCGCTTTTTCGGGCGGCTAGCTCATCGCGTACCTTACGAGCCATTCCGCCGATTTGACACCGATCCACGCGCGCGCTTGGGCTTCGGTTTTGAAGTCGCCGATATGTTGGGGCAACATTTCGGAGGCGTGAAGCGCACATACCTCCCGGCTTCCGTCCCTAAGCTCGATGGCCTCGAATGTCACATCAATGGCGGGCTCGGGCATGGTCAACTCTATGGGCGCGGTCGGCGAATAGCGCCACCGGAAGATTTGTTCTGCCACGGCATCCGGGGCGCCATGTCCTCCCGTCGAGCCCAAGGAGAATCGAGGCCCGAATCATGGCTCTTGTAGCGTTAGCTCTGGGTGACGTCAGGATTCTGTTTCCGTCATGGCCGGGCTCGACCCGGCCATCCACGAGAACACTGCAGCCTCCTCGTAAGCCTCTGAACTGACGGAGGTCTGAGCAGGCGGGAGATTTGTGGCGGCGCCGCGTGGATGGCCGGCACAAGGCCGGCCATGACGAATTTACCGACGCCGACCGGGACCCACAGCTCGACGCCGACCTCCGAACGGGCGAGCAAGAGCGCCTCGGGCAAAAATTTCCGCGATGCCTGATCAAGCCGCGAGAGAAATATTTCGGCCTGCTCGTGTCGGGGTACAGCACTGAGCAGATTGCGAGCCTCCGAAGACGAGCGCGTCGGCGGTTTCGTCGCGCTGTCGGTCAGGCCTTGGCGAAGCGGCAGCTCGATGCGCCGGTGGACTACGCCCGCCTCCAGGTCGCGCGGCTGACCAAGGCGCTGCGCTGCGCCGACGTTTCGCTGGAGGAGGGAGACCTGAAGGCGATTGCGTCGTTCTTGAAAGTGGTGCGGGAGCTGAACCTCTACCAAGGCGTTCGATGTCGGCCGGACGCCGCTCGTCCCGCCTGCGGCGCCGCCGAAATCGCGCCGACGGCTCCGCCCCTTACGCTCACCCATTCGCCTGGGCGTGGCGGTCGCGGAATTGTTCGAGGACGAAAAAAGTTGCGCGAAAGCGCAGCTAAGTTTCTGCAATCATTCGCCCGCGTAAACTTGTGCGCGGGCGTCTTGTCCTTCTTCGGCTCAGCTAAATCCAGGCATTTTCGCCTGGATTTGACTGGGGACTGGTTGAGCGCGCCCTATTGGGTGAGGTGGCCGGGGGCCGCCGCCAAGTTGAACAGGTTGGCGAGGTCCTGTCCGATGTTCGCGTCGTTTGCCTCGTCAATGAACAGGCCCGGCGAGGCGCAGGCCTGCAGGTCAGTGCCGATCTTGGATTGGTACGGGTCGACATGGCTCACGTACCAGCTATTGGCCGGCACGGCCAGATAGTCGGTGTAGAGGATCGCGATCTTGATTCCGCGAGCCTTGATAGTCGTGCACCAGTTGGTTCCCTTTACGTTGCCGTAAGGAGACGCGCTAGGGTCTCCGCCGAGATCGTTGATCGTCTGTTCGAGGCGGCGCGCGCCGCTTTGCTCGTCCTCGACGCCGTCGGTGACGATGAACAGCACTTCCTGCGGCTTGTCGCTGGGTTCGTTGGTGCCGTTCCCAGGGTTGGGAATGTAAGTCGTCTGGCTCAGCTTGCCCATCGAATTGTCGTAGTTGGTGCCGACATCGCCGCCCGGCGTAGTGGTGCTTGAGGAGCACGCCGCGTTGGCGCAATTGTTGTTGTTCGAGGACATCTCCATCACGCCGAAATTGGCCGAAGCGGTCGTCCAGCCGGAGGTATAGTTGGAGGTCAGGGCCATGAGCTGGGTGAGGCCAATCTGCCAGAGGCTATCCATGGAGTAGATCGAAAACCGATACTTCGGCGGGGTCGCGAAAACGGTCGACTGCGCGGCTGTCGATGCGGTCTGCAGCAGGGTCGAAACGCCGCTGTTCAATTCGTCCAGGCGGAGCGTGATGTTGTTCTTACGCGCAAGCCCATAGTTATCGAGCTGCACGTGGCCCTTGGAGGCATCGCACCAGGCTTTCGAATAGCTAACTTTGTTGATGGTAATCGGGGAACTTGGCAGGGTTGGATTCGTGCCATCCGCGCAAGGATTGTAGACTGTATCCATCTGGCTGCTTGTCGGCGTACTCGTGTTGTAGCTCGTATTCGCCTGATGGCAGGCGAAGGCGCACCCTCCAGTAATCTGTTTCGTCGTGAGGCTTTCCATTTTTGTGATGCCGGCCGCCGTCGCTGGCAGCGCCATCGATGGCGAATTATCGAGCAGCACGTAGAGGTCGACATTGGGCGGCGCCTCCGCGCTTGCCTCGGAGACGCCCGAAACCGGCAGTGCATTCGTGCGGAGCACCTGGGCGAAGATGGTGTTGACCGAACTCGAATAGCTGACGGTGACGTTGCGTACGAGCGAGGTGGCGCCGACCGTGACGGTGACGCTCACCTGCGTCGCGTGAGCGGTGAGGCCCGGGATGCCTTCGGTCAGACCGTTGAACATGGACACGGAGGCGTCGTGGGCCGTCTGGGTGCTTTGCTGCAGCATCGACGGCGTCAGCGCGGCGAGCGCGGCGGCGTCGGCCGCAGCGTTCAGTTTCGTATGAATTTGCGCCGCCCGCCCGTAGTCGATCGCGGCTCCGCCAGCGAACACGAGGACCGGCGCGACGAGCGCATACATCATCGCGACATTGCCGCGGCGGTTCTCCAATAGGCGATCAAAACCGAATGTCGACACGGGGACGACCCCACATTTTGTCGAAGCCCGCGAGTCTGGGTTAAGACCGTGCGCCTCGGGTGAAACTGGGGACATCAAACAGCGGGCGGGTTTATGTACTACTAACGGGTCTTGTCCGATTTGCCGGAATGCTAAAGTTTCTGTCAGCGACGCTGCAGCTTTTTCGGCCTTTCGGGCGCATCAAGCTCAGGCGGCGCGCTCGCTGCATAAGCTCAGTCGCAAATGGCGGACCTGTCTCTCGATCACTGTTTGCGCCCGCGAATCGCCCTGGATTCCGGGGATTTTTTGGATCCGAATGGCTTGAAAGCAGCCCCAAAAGGATCTCCACGAGGGTTTGCCAACGCTGCGGCGCTCGGGCGCGGCTTTGTTGCGAGCCATGACGCCGGTGGCGGCTTTGCCATTCGGGAAGTAACGTTTACGAGCCGTCGGTCCAGAGGAATGCGAGGCGGCGAAATCTCCGGGCATCCGATCGACGAAGCGACCTTGCGGCCTAAAAAGGCTCCGTTTGTCCGGCGAATTGCGGCGAAAACGAAATCGCCCTATGCCAGCGCCTCGACTATCCCAGGACAAGACCGCCCTCATGAAAGCGCCCCGTCGGTATTTCGATCCGCTGGCGATCGGAGCCCCGCGCCCATTGCTTGAGCTTCCGTTGCGGCTCGAGCGCATGATTCATTTCATACCGCCGCACAATGAAAAGGTACGCGCGAAGGCCGCCGAACTTGTCGGCCAGGTCGACGTGATCCTCGGCAATCTCGAGGACGCGATTCCGATCGACGCGAAGGAGGCGGCCCGGGAAGGCTTGATCGCGATGGCGAAGGCGATCGACTTCGGCTCGACCGGACTTTGGGCGCGCGTCAACGCGCTGAATTCGCCTTGGTTCATCGACGATATGACCCGGCTCGTGGGTGAGATCGGCGATAAGCTCGACGTGGTGATGGTCCCTAAGATCGAAGGCGACTGGGACATTCATTTTGTCGACCAGTATCTGGCGCTGCTCGAGGCCCGCAACGGTCTCAAGCGCCCCATTCTGGTGCATGCGATTTTGGAGACCGCTCAGGGCGTCAACAATGTCGAGGCGATCGCCGCCGCTTCGCCCCGCATGCAGGGCATGAGCCTCGGCCCCGCCGACCTCGCGGCGTCACGCGCGATGAAGACGACCCGCGTCGGCGGCGGCCACCCAGACTACCGGGTGCTTGCCGACGCCGCCGAAGCCAACGCCGAGCGCGTCAGCTTTCCACAGGATCCGTGGCACTACACGATCGCGCGCATGGTGGACGCTTGCGCGGCGAATGGCGTCAAGCCGTTCTACGGGCCGTTCGGCGACTTCTCAGACCCGGCGGGCTGTGAGGCGCAATTCCGCAACGCCTTCCTTCTCGGCTGCGCGGGCGCATGGACGCTTCATCCGAGCCAGATCGCGATCGCCAAGAAGGTGTTCTCGCCGGACCCGGCGGAAGTCGCCTTCGCGCGCAAGATTTTGGCGGCTATGCCCGATGGATCGGGCGCGGCGATGATCGACGGCAAGATGCAGGACGATGCGACCTGGAAACAGGCGCGCGTGATGGTCGATCTCGCCCAGCAGGTGGCGGCGAAAGATGCGGACTACGCAGCGCTCTACAAGTTTTGATCAACATTGGGTCTGGCGCGCGGTCAACGGCCCAGATTTTGCTTCCGCAGAGCGGCGGCTCCGCGAGATCATGGGGAAATCCTAATTCTCGGTTCGACAAATGGTTCCTGTTTTGTTGCAATGCGCTATAATGGTTCCTCCAGGGCAGGGAAGTCGGAGGCTATGGAAAGTCGGAACGCGAAATTCGGCATTGGACAGGTCGTCAAACACCGGTTCTACCCATTCCGCGGGGTGATCTTCGATGTCGACCCGGTCTTCGCCAACACCGAGGAGTGGTGGCGTTCAATACCAACCGAGGTGCGTCCCGCCAAAGAACAGCCGTTCTATCACCTCTATGCCGAAAATGAGGACAGCCAGTACGTGGCCTACGTTTCTGAGCAGAACCTCATGTCAGACGAGTCCGGAGAGCCCGTTCGGCACCCGCAGGTGAGCGAAGCCTTCGATCGGACCGAAGACGGCACATATTGCGCCCGCGACCGCTCGCGCCTGAGTTGAAACCGTCGCTCAGCCCGGCGAAAGCCCTCAAAAAAGCCTGAGCCGCGCGCCGTTTATTCCCTCCGCGGCCTCCCGCGATCGCGAGAGGCCTGAACGGCTGGATTACTTCGCCGGAGCGGCGGGAGCTGGGACGGCGGGGGCCGCAGGAGCTGGCGCGGCCGGAGCCGCTTGCTGCTGCTCGAGCGCTTTACGCTGTTCTTCCGCCTTCTTCTGCAACTGCTGCTGCAGCGCCTGGCGCTGCTGTTCCAGCACCTTGGGATCGGTCGGCTTACCGTCGAACGCCGGACCCAGGTCTTTCAACGGAATGTTGAACGTCAGCTCTCGCCCGGACGAGTCGCCGCCGGGAACGCGCATGACGACGGCCATGTTCTGACCTTTTTTCAACATTTCGACAGTTTTCGCGCCAATGTCGAGTTCCGCCGAGCAGGCGTTCTGGAAGCACATGTCGTACTTGCCGTCTAGGGGCTCGTTCTTATCGATGATGACCCGGAAGCCGGGCTTCAACAGCATGCCGATCGGCAAAATCAAGAACCGCAACTTGCGCCTCTCTTCGCCGGCCACGTCAAACAAGTTGATGCTGATCATCGGCGGCTGATCGGCCGACGTCGAGAAGTCGCGCATGGTGGCGCAGGCGTCACGGCCACTGGCCGGCTCTTTGGCGCAGAACTTGGCCCATTGCGGCTCGGGCGATACGAGATCGACCTTCGAGGGCGGCGCCGGCTGGCCGGGCGCTGCCTGGCCCGGTACTGCTGGAGCTCCTGGAGCTGCCGGTTTGGCCGGCGTCTGCTGCGCAGACGCTCCGCCGGCGAGCGCGATGCTCACCGCGAGGGCCGCTGCGCTCGCGCGCATGACTTGGAATCTCATCAATCGTCCTTTCGAACTGTTAAACGGAATCGTCCTGCGCTTCGTCCTGCCCATTGGGGCCCGCAATTGGCGTCGGCAAGCCTCCGGGCGATCTCATGACACAAAGCGCGGTGAATGCGATGCGGATCGGCGCCCCTCTTTCCATATTCGACGCGATATTCCAATAGCAATTTCGTCCTTTCAACCACGCGGCGCCGGCAAAAGCTGGCCAACCGCGCAAGTTGGGCTAAAGGCGCGCCTTCCATTCGGAATCCGCCGACCCCCGATGATAGAAGAGCGGCGATGATCGGCTGGGCGATTCGCTTCCTCCTCGGCGCCGCGCTTGCGATCGCGCTCGCGTGCCCGTCCGCGATCGCCGACAGCGTCGGTCAGCCGGCAGGCGCGATCGCGATGCACGGCGACCCGGCCTTGCCGCCCGACTTTGATCACCTGCCGTATGTGAACCCGCAGGCGCCCAAGGGTGGCGCGCTCAATCTCGCTTATCTCGGCGCCTTCGACAGCCTGAACCCTTACAACGTCAAGGCGTTGTCGACCGCCCAGGGCCTCATCGGCAACGTCTATCAGTCGCTGATGACCCGCTCGGCCGACGAGCCGTTCACTCTTTACGGACTCATCGCCAAGAGCATCGAAACCAATGCGGCGCGCGACAAGGTGGTCTTCCATCTCGATCCGGCCGCGAAGTTCTCGGACGGATCGCCGATCACCTCGGCGGATGTTGTTTTCACCTTCAACCTGCTCAAGGCCAAGGGCCGCCCGCAGCAGCGCGCCGCCTTTTCGCTGGTCAAAAGCATCGACGCCCCGGATGATTACACCGTGCGTTATGACCTTTCCGGCGCCAACGACCGCGAATTGCCGCTGACGCTCGCGATCATGCCGGTCCTGTCACGCGCCCATATCGACGCCGAGCATTTCGAGGACCAGACGCTGCAAATTCCGGTCGGGTCGGGCCCCTATCGCGTCGCGGAGGTCAAGCCGGGGCAGGGCCTCGTGCTCGAGCGCGACCCCAATTATTGGGCGAAGGACCGGCCCATCTCGCGCGGGCTCTACAATTTCGACCGGATTCGGATCGACTATTACCGCGACGCGACGGCGATGTTCGAAGCCTTCAAGGCCGGGCTGATCGACTATCGGGTCGAGGACGACCCGAACCGATGGCGCAACCAATATGATTTTCCCGCCGCCAGGGACGGGCGCGTCATCAAGGCCGCCATCCCGAGCGGCCTGCCGAAAGGCGTGTCCGGCTTCGCCTTCAACACCCGTCGCCCGCCGTTCGCCGACATCCGGGTGCGCGAGGCGCTGGCGTCGATGTTCGACTTCGAATGGATCAACGCCAATCTCTACAATGGCGCCTACAAGCGGTCGGAAGGGTTCTTCGACGACAGCGAGCTGTCGTCGATCGGCCGGCCGGCGTCGGATCGCGAGCGGGCGCTGCTTGAGCCTTATCCTGGCGCGGTGCGGGACGACGTGATGAAAGGCGAATGGCGCGCCCCGGTCTCCGACGCCTCCGGGCGCGATCGCGCCATCGCCAAAAGCGCGCTCGAAGAGCTCGCCGCCGCCGGCTATTCGCTTCGCGACGGGCGGCTCGTCGATGCGCATGGCGCGCCGCTCGCCTTCGAGATCCTGGTCAGGAACCGCGACGAGGAGCGCCTTGCGCTCGCTTACGCGCGCAATCTCGCCCGCATCGGGATCGCCGCGAATATCCGCCTGGTCGACGAAGTCCAGTTCCAGCGTCGGCGCACAAGTTTCGACTTCGACATGATGATCGGCTCGTGGATCGCCTCGCCCTCGCCCGGCAACGAGCAGCGCGGGCCGATGGAGCTCGGCGGCGGCCAACGCCCAGGGCGCGTACAACATCTCTGGCGTCGCCTCGCCCGCGGTCGACGCGATGATCGCGGCGATCCTGGCCGCCAACACCAATGAGGACTTCGTCGCCGCGGTGCGGGCGCTCGACCGGCTGCTCATCTCCGGCTTCTATATTGTGCCGCTCTATTACGCGCCTGAGCAGTGGATCGCCTATTCGGCCAAGCTCGGCCGTCCCGAAAAGACGCCTTTGTTCGGCGTCGAGCTTCCGAGCTGGTGGCGCAAGGAGCCTTAAGCTCTCTCTTCAAAGGGATGGAGGGGGTTTCCCTTCCTTCGCGCCATTGAGCCGTGACCTTGATCCGGCTGACCCGTTTGGATTTTCTTGGTCCGCGCCGTTTTGCGGCGAAAACCCCCGATTTTGACGGTTGGATTTCCTTGGATTTCCTTGGATTCTCTCGTCAGAAACGAGACTTTTCAATGAGTTACGAGGGTTTTTCTGTAGAAATTTTTTCCTCTCGTTTCCTCTTCGTGTTGGCAGCGTCCGAAGCAGGACCTAGCGTCTTGATGCGTCGAAGCGTAGAATTATTCATAGGGCAAGCTTAGCTTGATTTCTGATTTTCTGCAACAGAAATTGTCGGCTCTTGTAGCGTTAGCTCTGGGTGGCGTCAGGATTCTGTTTCCGTCATGGCCGGGCTCGACCCGGCCATCCACGAGAACACTGCAGCCTCCTCGTAAGCCTCTGAACTGACGGAGGTCTGAGCAGGCGAGAGATTTGTGGCGGCGCCGCGTGGATGGCCGGCACAAGGCCGGCCATGACGAATTTACCGACGCCAACCCGGGACCCCACCTGACGCTTTAAGAGCCAAACTATCGTTCGGCCCTGAGGGATCACCGACTTAAGCGCCTGGCGAAGCCCGGCCGCAAAACCAGGTTTTCTTTCTCGCCCCTTCCAACTTTGGGTCGCTCGGCTCCGCCAGCTTCCGCCAATGGTCGCGGTCGCGGCGCAGATCGTCGATTTCCTTCCGCAACGCGTCGCGGTTCGCCGTCACTTCGGCGAGGTTCTGTCGCAGTCCAAGCACCTCAGCCTCCAGCATGGGGAGCGTGAGGGTCAATTCGTCTCTCGTCGATTCCACCGCGACGTCCCGAATTCCTGGGACGCTGCCGGGGCGGCTTCGGATCGACGCCTGCATCGGCGAGGTCCGAGCTGATCTTTGTTGCCGCAGATTGGTGATCATTGCGAAGTGACCCTCTTCAGAAATTGGATCGGGCAGTCTTGGAGCTTCGATACCCGGCGACGCCGAGCCCGGCGAAGCCGATAAGCATCATCACCCAGGTCGACGCTTCGGGCGTGGTTGGCGTCTCGCCAAGAAGGTCCGTGGAAAACGAAGAGCCCTCGAACCGGTAGAGGTTATTCGGCAGCCACGGCGCGTCCGACGGCATGCCAGACAACAGGGACCAGGAGTGCGAGCCATTTTCGTCGACCGTACGCTCCGACACGACAACCCAATTCGTGAGCAGCGAGCCGGAGGCGTCCGGTTCCAGGCGCTCGACGACGACCGTGCCGCCCACGCCCATTTCGTGGCCGGCTGAGTCCATGGTCTTCCTTGTGGCGACATCCGCCGTGTTCGAGGTCAGCAATTCGCTCCGCGACGTGATCGATGCTCCGGGACCGCAATTGATGGAGCACTTGAGCGCCCAATCACGGCCTGACAGCGACAGCTTCTGGGGCGGCTCAAGGCCTTTGTTGGGCAAAAGCGAATCGGCAAAGCGGTAGGACGAAGTGCTGATCTCGCGCGTGGCTGCGTGAGCGCGCGTCGCTGACGCGGCCAGAGCCATCGTGACCGCGAAGGCAAGCGCCAGAGTCGACAGAACGATGCAGCGCCGAGCTGCGCCGACATCCACGTCGCCGGGATAGGTTGAGTTCTGGGTCACCTTGAATCAAATTTATCACAAATTTTATCTGATGCAAGCAAAGATTGTAATAATAATTAACTCTCTGTCTAGTTGTAGTCAGAGCCCGCTCGGCGGACTGAGGGTCCCTCTCAGGATCGAGCGGTCGGGCGGACGCTTATTTGTCGCCAAAATGTGTCTTGTGGCGCTGCGGTCCAACGGAGGGGAATAGGTTGACCAGAAGGGAAGCCACGGCTCTTTAAGCACCGCGTGGAATTGGCGCGCCAACGGTGTTGTGACCAATCGGGAGGAACAGGCAGGGCGAGCCGAAGGAAAGGCGAAGGTTCAAGCGTTGCGGAGGACAATCTGGCGCGGAGGCTGATCGGCCCCGCCACTAAAAATGATCGAGCTGGCGTAGCGTTTTTCAAGCTCGAGCTGTCCACGCTCGAACGCTCAGAATCGCATGAGCAAAAGCCTCGGGGGCCTCCCACGGCAGATTGTGCCCGCAGTCCACGACGCGATGCTCATGACGACCCGTGAACATCGAGGCGTGGTTCGCCGTGCCCCCGGGCTTGAGAGGATCCCGCAGACCATCCAAAGTTATAGCGGGGACGCCGATCTTAGGCTTCTCGGCGAGGCGCGCTTCTAGCGAGGCCAAGGCTGGGTCGCCTGCCGCCAAGCCGAAACAGAAGCGATAGCAGTGGATCGCCACATCGACGAAGTCCGGATTGTCGAATGAGGAAGCCGTCCTCTCGAAGAGCGCGTCGTCGAACGTCCAGCCGGGCGACCATTGTTCCCAAAGGATGCGGCACAAGGCGCGACGATGCTGCGTCAGGCACTCGCGTCCGCGCTCCAACTGAAACAAATGCTGGTACCAGAACGCCTGCTCCAAAGCCGGTTCGAAGGCGTGGCCAAGCCGTGCGACGTCGATGATGTCGTAGCCGGCATAAGAGACGAGGCCGGTCACGCGTTCAGGCCAGAGCGCAGAGGCGACGCAGGACGACAGGCCACCCCAATCGTAGCCGGCCAGAATGGCGCGTTGAACGCCGAGAGCGTCGAGGAGATCGATAAGGTCTCGGCCGAGCGCAGCCTGCTGCCCGCTGCGCATCGTCGCTGCGGAGAGAAAGCGCGTGGGACCGAAGCCGCGCAGATAGGGCGTGATCACGCGCGCGCCCGCTTTCGCCAGTTGCGGCGCGACCTCGTCATAGGCGTGGACGTCATAAGGGAAGCCATGCGCCAGCACGACCGGCCAGCCCGTGGCCGGGCCGTCCTCGAGAAAGGCGATTTCGAGGACCTTGGTTCTAGTCGTCTTCAGGGTCGACATTCGTTCACCGGGTTGGCGTCGTGAGGAGGCAAAGCAGGCCGAGGCAGCGCGCCGCGGTTCTGCCGGTCCGGGCCCTCGCTTGCGCTTCGCCGCGGCGAGACCAAATAAACTACGCAAACAGGAGCCGTCCCATGAGCGAAGCGGATCAAGTTCTCACCATCGACGTGGTCAGCGACGTCGTATGCCCCTGGTGCTATCTCGGCGAGAAACGCCTCGAAGAAGCGCTCACGGACGAAGCTGGCCCGGTGGTGGTGCGCTGGCGGCCCTATCAGCTCGATCCGACCATTCCCGAAGGCGGGCTCGACCGCACCGAGTACATGGAGAAAAAGTTCGGCAAGAGCGGCAGGCTCCAGTCCGCGCACGAGAATCTTACGCGCCTGGGCGCTGAGGTCGGCGTTCCCTTTGCCTTCGACAAGATCAAGCGCTCGCCCAACACGCTTGACGCGCACCGGCTCATCCGCTGGGCGGGGGCGGCCGGCGTTCAGGCGGAAGTCGCCGATCGATTGTTCAAGGCCTATTTTGTCGAGGGACGCGACATCGGCGACCGCGGCGTGTTGACCGCGATCGCAAGCGAATGCGGCCTTGACGCCGGGGAGGTCGAAAAGCTGCTCGCCGATGACGCGGACATCGACCTTGTGCGCCAGGAGATCGAGCAGGCTCAGTCGATGGGCGTCAGCGGCGTGCCGTTCTTCATTTTCGGCGGCCGCATCGGCGTTCCCGGCGCCCAGGAGCCTTCCGTGCTGCGGCAGGCGATCGCGCAGGCGCGCCAGGAGATGGCGGAAGGCGCCAACGCGACGGCGCGAAGCGCCTGAGCTTTAGGCCGCGTCGTCGAGCCGGGCGACAAGCTCGGGCGGCAGTTCGACGCGCGGCGCTCTATCTTCGCCCGAATTCGCGGGGGCCGCGAGCTCCAGCATCGCCGCGCCAGTCGGCGGCCAACCAAAGTCCGCGGTCAGCTTCGGCGCGTGACCGGAATCGTCGTTGACGGGCGAAAATTCCAGGATGGGCGGCAGCCGACCGGTCGAGGCCGAAGCCGCCGCCTCGCGGGCGAAGTGTGCGGCTTCCGCCTTCGCCGCTTCGGCGGCGAAGCGCCACATGAGCGCCCGAACCTTGGCGAGCGCCGGATCGTCGATCAGCTCGCAAGCGTCGATGACTTTTTGCACCAGCGGCAGTTTGAGGCTGTCGCCACCTTCGGCGCCCTGAGCTTTGATGGCGGAGAGGGCGGCGCGAAAGGCGAGCAGGACGCCGGCCTTCATGCCAGCCCGGCGGGCGAGCGCGGCAAAGCCTTCTCCCTGCGGCTCGAGGAGGAAGGCGGCGACGCGCGGCAGCGGCAGGCCCGACAGTTCCGCCAGAGTCTGCGCGAAGAGAGTCCGTTCTCCGCCAAGCAGCGAACGCAGCAGCAAGGCTGGCGTGAGTGCGCCCGCGGTGCGCAGCGCACGCGTAAGCTCCGCCCGCTCGTCAGGATGGCACGAGGACGCGATCGTGCAGATCGCCTGATCGCGCGCCTCGCGGGCGACGCGCTCGGCTCGCAAGGGCGACATCCATTGCGACGCCTCGACGGCCAGATCCTTGGCCGCCGCCACCACGATTCGCGCCCTTAGGGCTGCCGGCAGCGCCGGGCGCTGGAGCAGCGCTTCGCGGAGGCTCGCGTCGTCGCCGAAGCGGGCAAAAATGCGGTGCAGCAGTTCCGCCGGACAATCGATCTCGACATTGGCGGCGAGCGCGCGGACCGCATCGAAATGTCCGGTCTCGGCCAGCGCAGCTTTAGCACGAGGCGGCAGGCTCGGCCGGCGCGCGAGCGCCATCTGGGTCACGACGTCTCCGCTCGCGACGCAATCGACGAGATCCGCATCGGTCAGCACGGGCGAGTACTGAAGCACCGGCGCGGCTGCTTCCGGCTCGTCCGCCGCCAGCGCGAGGACCACACCGCGCGGCGCGTCGTGGGCCCTGCACAAAGCCTCCGCCAGCGACCGGCGCACGTACACTGAAGAATCGTCGAGCAGCACGGTCATCGCCAGCATCGCCTCGGCGCGCACGGATGCTGGTAGATCGGAATAAAGATAGGCGCGTGCGAGCGCGCTCGCCCCTTGCGCCCGCGCATCCGCGTCCGCGGTTTGCGCCCAGGCCAAAAATCGACGCACTATGTCTGGCTTGGCGCAGAACGGCGCCGGTAGCAGCTCGGTCGTTGGAAGGTTGGCGTGCATGTCGGCCTCCCTCGCCGGTCATGGCGGTAGATGCTGATCGCGCAGATTGCACGCGCATGGTTAAGATCAACTTAAGGTTGTGATCGGAGCATTCATGGAGACCGGAACTCTTCGCCATCCGCGTGGCGGCCTTTACTTCGAGGCCTTTTCGGTCGGCCAAATGTTTCGCCACGGGCTGACCCGAACCGTCACCCAAATGGACAACATGCTGTTCTCCAACATGACGCTGAACCCGCAGCCGCTGCATATCGACGCGCATTTTTGCGCGACCGAAACCGAATGGGGCCGGCCGATCATGAATTCCCTGTTCACGCTTGGGCTGATGATCGGCATTTCCGTCAACGACACCACGGTCGGCACGACCATCGCCAATCTCGGCATGACCGATGTCGCCTTTCCGGCGCCGTTGTTCGAAGGCGACACGATCCGGGTCGAGTCGGAGGTGATGGCCATGCGCGCCTCCAAGTCTCGCCCCGAGGCGGGGCTGGTCGAATTCCGGCACCGCGCGTTCAAGCAGGACGGCACGCTGGTCGCCGAGTGTCGGCGCACCGCTTTCATGCGCCGCCGCGAGCCTGAGACGCTGACGGCCTGAGCGGCCCCATGCGCTCGCTTCTCCTTGTGCCGGCGGACGAGCAACAGCTCGCCGAGGCGCTCGAGAGCGGCGCAGACGCAATCATTGTCGATCTCGCTCAGGTCGCGCCGACCGAAAGGGCAGGGGCGCGGGCTGCGACGGCGCAGTTCCTCAAAGCGGCGCGTGGCAAGCCTGGCGGGCCGATGCTCATCGTGAGGGCAAATGCCCTCGATGCGGGCGAGATCGACGCCGATCTGGACGCGGTGATGCCCGGCGCG
Organism: uncultured Alphaproteobacteria bacterium; assembly: GCA_963770275.1. Classification (GTDB taxonomy): domain Bacteria; phylum Pseudomonadota; class Alphaproteobacteria; order Rhizobiales; family Beijerinckiaceae; genus Roseiarcus. The sequence continues at coordinate 7,981 of CAVYPD010000033.1, read as the reverse complement.
CCCGACGCGATCCTGCTGCCGGGAAGCCTTGGGCGCTGCGAGCGTTCAGCAGCTTTCCGCCAAGCTCGCGGTGCGCGAGGCTGAGTTCGACCTCCCCGACGGGGAGACGCGGATCATCGCCGTGGCCGACACGGCCCAGTCTTTGTTCCACATGGGAAGTTATCGCGGCTCAAGCGGGCGGCTCATAGCCGTCGCCTGGAGCGCGGAGGCCTTGCGCGCCGATATCGGCGCAGAGACGGACCGCGACCGCCTTGGCGACACCCTTGGCCCCTATCGCCTAACCCGCGACTTGACGCTGCTCGCCGCAACGTCGGCGCGGGTGGCCGCGATCGACACGGTCTTTCTTAACATCCGCGACTTGGAGGGCCTGCGCGCCGAGGCGCTCGCCGCGCGGCGCGACGGCTTTACCGGCAAGATCGCGCTCGATCCGGCCCAGGTCGGCGTCATCAACGACGTCTTCGCCTCGCGATCCATGACGCTGGCGAAAGGGCGTCCGGCGTAGCGCCGTCGGTCCGTTTCCGATGCCTGCTTACTGAATCGCGGACCTGCGCGCCTTGACTTGGGCCACCCATTCCTCGGCGTTCTTCGCGCGCGTGCACACGACCTTGACGTATTCCGTACCGTCATTTTGCACAAGATCCGTGCGGGCAATCATCGTTTGCGCATTGAATCCGCACATCATCGGATTGTCGACCGTCGGGCCCCGGACCACATCAACCGCCGTTTTAGCCTGACAATCAGCGTGTGACAGCGCAGTCGAGCAAATCAAAACCAGGATCGAATACATTTGCGCCCCCAATTCTTGCTTGGTTTCGGCCGATTGGCATCTGCATGTCCTGTCGGCTCTCTCTGCAACCAGAACGTTGTGACGAGTTGCAACATAGGGTGATTGCAAATGCCGTGCCGTGATCTGGGTCACAGTGCGGGGCAGCTAATTCCGCGGTCGGGAGCTTGCTTGGCGCTGTGACCCCGGCTGTCCATCGCTGTCGCGTTAGGGTTCAATCTACGGGTCCAAACTATCAATTCTTAAACCTTGGAGCCTAACAATGCCGGCGAACGGTGGCCGCGCCGGCCGCGGTCCTGCGCCAAGACATCGATGACGTTCGCCCTGACGCTTCTTTCGCCGCTCCAGCCGGTCGTAGCGACCCTGCTTTCGCCCTCGTCGATCTGCTCGGTTTATTCGCTGAGCGCTACGATCCTCATCGCCTTCGCCTGGCTCGCTTGGCGGCGGAAACGTCGCGATCGACCGGTCATGCTCAGGGCGCTGGCGCGCGCGATTTTCTCGCGCCGCGTGCTGCTGCATCGCTCGACTTTCGCCGACCTCGCCTATTGCGTCATTGGGCTCACGACTTTGGGCGCGATCCTCGGCTGGGCCGTCGTCTCGACCTCATGGATCAGCGACGGCGTCGCCTCGGTTCTGACGCGCAGCTTCGGCCCCGCGCCGCAATGGCGCGCTCCCGATTGGGCGCTCGACGCCATACGCACGGTCGCGCTCTTTCTCGCTTACGAACTCGGCTTCTTCGTCGACCACACGCTCAAGCACCGCGTTCCGGCGCTCTGGGAGTTGCACAAGGCGCACCACTCGGCCGAAGTGCTGACGCCACTGGTGAACTTCCGGGTTCACCCGCTCGATTTGCTGATTCTCGCCAACAATCTCGCGCTGTTCATAGGGGTGATCGGCGGCGTGGCTCAATACGCGCTGGGGCGAAAGGCGGTGTCATTCACCCTGTTCGATCAGAACGTGCTGATGCTGCTTTACATCTACCTGACCGCGCAGCTCCAGCACAGCGAGATCTGGATTCCGTTCACCGGCCTTTGGGGGCGAATGTTCATGAGCCCGGCGCACCACCAGCTGCACCATTCGGCCAACCCAGCGCATTTCAATTGCAACATGGGCGCAAGCCTGGCGATCTGGGACTGGCTCGCGGGCAGCTTGCGCATGCCCTCCGTCGAGCCGCCGGGCCTTGCCTTCGGCGTTTCAGGGCACAGGCATGATCCGCACGGCGTGATGGGCCTGGTCATCGACCCGACGATCAACGCACTGAAAGCGCTCGTTGGCGCGAGCGCTCTCAGGCGTACGGCGGCGGGCTCCGAACCCCCTTCGGTGGGCCGCGCTGGCCTGCCCGCCGCCGATTCCAAAGTCTGATCGCCTCGTGGCCGATTTCGCCACGCTGCTAAATTTGTTTCCGAGAATGATGGTGTTTTAACGGAATGGACCGCGGCCGCAGTGACCGCGGTCACACACCCAACAGGTTGTGCTGCGCGCTCTTACTCCGCCGCGACCGAGATCTCGGAGGCCGGCCGCGGCCTGATCGTGGCGGGCGGATGCCCGGCGCGCGCGGGCGCCTGCGGTTCGTCCGTCTGCGTTTCTTCCGTGTCGCCGACGAAGCGGCTGAGCAAGCGCCAGGTAAAGCTGCCGAGATCGTCGAGCACCGTGAACACGGCGGGCACGAACACGAGCGACAGCATCGTCGACATGATGAGACCGCCGATCACCGCGATCGCCATCGGCGAGCGGAAGCCGCCGCCGTCGCCCAATCCCAAAGCCGATGGGAACATGCCGGCCGCCATCGCAATCGTCGTCATCACGATCGGCCGCGCGCGCTTGCGGCCCGCTTCCACCAAAGCCTGCGTGCGCGGCGTGCCGCGCCCGATCTCCTCGACCGCGAAGTCGACCAGCATGATGGCGTTCTTGGTCACGATGCCCATCAGCATCAGGATGCCGATCACCACCGGCATCGACATCGCCTTGTGCGTGATGAGGAGCGCGATGATCGCGCCGCCGATCGAGAGCGGCAGCGAGATCAGGATGGTGATCGGCTGCAGGAAGCTGCCGAACAGGAGCACGAGGAGCCCGTAGACCATCATGAGGCCCGCGCCCATCGCCGCGGCGAAGGAGGCGAACACTTCGCTCATGATCTCGACGTCGCCGGTCTCGCGGATTTCGACGCCCGGCGGCAGCTTCTTGGCCGTGGGCAAGGCGTGGATCGCAGCGACCGCTGCGCCGAGCGCGGCGTCGCCGCGCAGATCGCCCTCGATCGTCACGCGTCGCGTTCGATCGTAGCGGTTGATCGCGGTCGGTCCGTGGGCGATCGAGAAGTCCGCGACCGCGGACAACGGCGTCGTTGCGCCGCCGCTCGTGGGCACGCGCAAATCCTGCAGGAGGCCGGGGCGCGCGCGGGCCGCTTCCTCAAGCTCGACCCGGATCGGGATCAGCCGATCGCCGGCGTTGAACTTGGCGAGATTGGCGTCGATGTCGCCAAGCGTGGCGACGCGGATCGTATCGGACAGCGCCTCGGTCGAGACCCCGAGATCGGCCGCGACCTGAGGTTTCGGCACGATGCGCAATTCCGGCCGCTCGAGCTCCGCCGTCGAGATCGGGTTTTCGATCGTGGGAATCGATCGCATCTCGCTCGCGATCTGATTGGCGGTGTCGTTGATGACGTTGATGTCGGGGCCCGCGATGATGAGCTGCAGGTCGCGCTGGCCGTTGTCCTTGAGGAACCAGAAGCGAATGTCCGGCTGATCGGCGAGAAGCGCGCCAATCCTCAGCTGCATGTCCTGCTGCGACGCTTCGCGCTTCGATTTGTGGACGAGATTGATGATGATCGTCGCCTTGCGCGGCTCGTCGTCCGTCCCTCCCATGAGCTTGCCGCCGAAAATGAGCGCCGAACGAACCTCGGGCATGGCGCGCAATTTGTCCGAGATCGCGCGGGTGACGCGATCGGTGTCTTCGAGCCGCGATCCGGGCGGCAGCTCGATCGCTAGAAGCGCGCGGCCGTAGTCGTCCGGGGGTATGAATCCGGATGGCAGCAATTGCGTCGACCACAGCGAAGCGGCGAAAATCAAGGCGCCCGCGAATAGGGTTATCCAGCGATGGCGCACGGAAGCGCGCACGAGCCGCGTGTAGAAGCGCATCACCGCGCCGTCCCGTTGCGTATGCTCGTGCGGCGCGCGCAGGAAATAGGCGGCCATCACCGGCGTGACGAAACGCGCGACGAGCAGCGAGAACATGACGGCGATCGCCACCGTCAGGCCGAACTGACGGAAATATTGCCCGGCGATGCCGCCCATGAAGCTCACCGGCGAGAAGATCGCGGCGATGGAGAGCGAGATGGCGATCACCGCGAGCCCGATCTCGTCGGCCGCCTCCAGCGAAGCGCGATAGGCCGACTTGCCCATGCGCATGTGGCGGACGATGTTCTCGATCTCGACAATCGCGTCGTCGACCAGAATGCCGGTGACGAGCGTAATCGCGAGGAGGCTCACGAGGTTGAGCGAGAAGCCGATCGCCTCCATCGCCCAGAAGGTTGGGATGACCGAAAGCGGCAGCGCAATCGCGGTGACGAGCGTGGCGCGCATGTCGCGCAGGAAGATGAACACGACGACGATGGCGAGAGCCGCGCCCTCGATCAGCGTCTCCATGGTCGAATGATAATTGCCGACCTCGCTGTCGACCTGAGTGTCGACCTTGGTGAATTTCACCTCCGGATGCGCGGCGGCGATTTTCTCCAGCCGCTTCTCAATCAGTGCGTCGACGGTCACGTCGCTCGCGCCCTTGGCGCGGGTCACGCCGAAGGCGACGATCGGCTCGTCGAACAGGCGGGTGAAGGTGCGCGGTTCGGCCGCGCCGTCGGTGACGGTCCCAAGCTCGTCGAGGCGGATCCTGCGCCCGCCTGGCAGAGCGATCGGCAGCGCGGCCAGATCTTCGAGCTTTCGCGCGCCAGCGAGCGTGCGGATCGCCTGCTCCTGGCCGGCAAGCTCGCCGCGGCCGCCGCCGAGATCGACATTGTCGGCCCGCACCTGCTCGTTGACGGTCGCCGCGGTGACGCCGAGAGCGAGCAGCTTCTCCGGATCGAGCGCGACGCGGATCTCGCGATCGACGCCGCCGAAGCGCTTGACCTCGCCGACGCCATGGATGCTCTGCAGATCGCGCGCGACCGTGTCGTCGATCAGCCACGACAATTGCTCGACCGAAAGCCCCGGCGCCGAGGCGGCGTAAGTGACGATCGGCAGACCTTCGATATCGATGCGACTGATGATCGGCTCGTCGATGGTGCGCGGCAGATCGGTGCGGATCTTGGCGATCTGATCCTTCACGTCGTTGAGCGCCCGGTCGACGTCGACCGACCCGACCGTGAACTGCACGATTGTCGATGACGATCCGTCGGTGACGGTCGAAACGACGTGCCAGACGCCGTTGACGCTGGCGACCGCGTCCTCGACCTTCTTCGTCACCTGCGACTTGAGCTCCGACGGCGCGGCGCCCGACTGGGTGATGAGCACCTGAACGATCGGAATGTCGATGTTCGGGAACCGCGTGATCGGCATCGACCGGAAGCTGATGAGGCCGAGAATCATCAGGACCGCGAAACCGACGATCGCGGGGATGGGCTTGCGGATCGACCAGGCGGAGACGTTGAGGCGCATCGGCGTGGCTCGTTAACCGTTGGCTGCGGTCGTTTCGGCGGTAGGACGCACCCGATCGCCGGCGCGCAGGAACGCGGCGGCGCGCGCGATCACGCTTTCGCCATCGATGAGGCCCGCCTGGATTTCCACCCAAGCGCCGTCGATGACGCCCGCCTTCACCTGCCGCACCTCGACCTTGCCGTCGCGCACGACATCGAGACGCGCCTCGTCGCCGTCCCGCTCCAACGCGGTCGCGGGGACGCCGACGCCATCGCGGCGGGCGAGTTCGACCTGGCCCGAGGCGAAGGCGCCGATATGGGCGTGCGAAACGTCCTCGAGCGCGATCCGGACCTTGCCGGTGCGGCTCGCCTTGTCGACCTCCTGGTTCACGAGGCGGACGCGGCCCTAAGACCGCGCCCTCGACGCCTGGCAGCTTCAGTTCCGCCGGCATGCCGACGGCGAGGCGGGCGAGCGTCTGCTCGGGCACGTCGGCCTCGAGATCGATCGCTCCATCCTGGATGATGCGAAACAGCGGCTCGCCCGACGTCGAGGCGGAGGCGCCGACCCTGGCCGACCGCCGGCTGACGAGTCCCGCCACGGGCGCTTTCACCTCCGTGCGATCGATACGCACCATAAGCTCCTGCCGCTCCGCGTCGCGGCTCTTGCGATCGGCCTCGGAGACGCTGAGCGCGTTCTGGGCCGCGGACAATTGGGCCTGCGCCGTCTTCATCGCCATCTCGCGCTGCTCGATGGTGGAGGCGGCCATGACCCCCGCCTCGAGCTTGTGCGCGCGCTCGAAATCGGCGTTCGAAAATTGCACTTGCGCCTGAGACTGCGCGATCAGGCTTCGCGCCTGATCGATCGCCGCGTCGGCGCGCTTGGTCGCCGCGTCGTTCTGCGCCAACAGCGCGTCGAGCTGGGTGCGATCGAGGCGGGCGAGCACCTGGCCCTTCCTTCACGCGGTCGCCATCCTCAGCGTCGAGCTCGACGATCGCGAGCCCATCGATGCGGGCCGCGACCTGCGCTTCCTCGCGCGCCACCAGAGTGCCCGAGACGAACAACCGGTCGACGAATTCGCGCTTTGTCGCGGGAACGATGGTGACCGCCGGCGGCTCGACTGCGCGCGGCGTTTCCGCCGCGGATTGCGCCGGGGCCGGGCAGGCGGCGGCTTTGTCGGGGGCAATTTTGTCCGTGAGCGCGCGGGGCAGGGCGCATGGCGCGACCGCGCTCGCCGCCCAGACGCCGCCAAGCGCGGCCGCCGCAGCCGTGACGGCGATGATCAGGGTCCGTCGCATCGTCAGGTCTCCGCGCCCGCGCGCTCGGGGCGCAGCGCCCCGGTGAACAGCGCCTTGAGCACGCCGATCGCCATCGGCGTCTCGGCTTCGGGATCGAAATCGGCTTCGATCGCGATTCGCTTGAAGAGACCGGCGACAAAGGTGAGAAAGAAGCGCGCGCCGAAACGGGAATTCGAGCTCAGGCGACGCCGCGCCACTGGCCTTCGCGGCATCGATCAGCTTCTCCAGGCGCGCGAGCACGTCGGCGTCGATCGCCCGGGTCATCGCGGCGACCCGCGGATTGCGCCCGGCCTCGGCCCAGATCTCGACGATCAGCCGCGCCTTCTCCGGCGGCTTCGCGAGCACATGCTTGCGCAAGCCGCAGCAGACGGCCTCCATGATATGACGATTGTCGGCCATGAGCTCGGCGAAAGCCTGGGCCAGCTCGGCCTGATCGAGTTCGCACAGGCCCTCGACGATCGCCTCTTTGGACGGGAAGTTGCGGTAGAGATTGCCGGCGCTCATGCCGGCTTCGTCGGCGACATGCTGCATCGTCGTGGCATGGAAGCCATGGCGGACAAAGGCGTGCTCGGCCGCTTCCAGGATTCGCTGGCGTCGCTCGGCGTCTGCCGGGCGGCGGCCTGCCGAAACGGATAGTCAACGACATGCCGGACCCATGAGAATGAACGTTCATTCTCACTGAAGCGCCGCGAATGATGGCTGCAGGATGGCGTCTCGCTTGCCGCGAAAGCGCGTAATCGACTCCTGCCAGGAGGCTAGCGATGCCCAAGTCTATGAGTTCGCTCGGGCTTTTCGTGGAAGCGAGCGGCCCGCAGAGTGCGGCCACCGCCTCAAGCCGTCTTTGCCACGACGGCCTTGCCCGGCGCGGACGGCAGGAAGCCGCCCAACAGGCCGACCGCCGGCAGGAAGGCGCAGACGTGATAGACGAAGGTGAGGCTCGTCTTGTCCGCCAGCATGCCCAAGAGCGCCGCGCCGACGCCGCCGAGGCCGAAGCTCAGGCCGAAGAACAGTCCCGCCACCGCGCCGACGTTGCCGGGGGTCAATTCCTGCGCATAGACGATCATCGCCGAGAAGGCCGACGAGATGATGAGGCCGATCGCATCGAATTGATCACCGTGCCAGAGAGCCCGAGATGCGGCAAGCAGCAGGGTGAAGGGCAGGACGCCAAGGATCGAGCCCCAGATCACAAACTTCGCGCCAAACCGATCGACCAGCGGGCCCGCCGAGGAACGTGCCTGCGGCGACGGAGGCGAGGAATACGAACAGCAGCACCTGCG
>CAVYPD010000032.1:0-182650 GCA_963770275.1 uncultured Alphaproteobacteria bacterium | reverse complement strand
CTGGGATTGGCTCGCGGGCAGCTTGCGCATGCCCTCAGCCGAGCCGCCAGGCCTCGCCTTCGGCGCTTCCGGGCATAGGCATGATCCGCACGGCGTGATGGGCCTGCTCATCGACCCGGCCATAAACGCACTGAAAGCGCTCACTGGCATGAGCGCTTCCAGGCCGATAGCGGCGGCGGGATCGACCCCCTTCGGTGGGCCGTATTGGCCTGCCCGCCGCCGATTCTAAGGTCTGATCGCCTCGTGGCCAGTTGCGCCGCGCTGCTAAATTTGTTTGCGACAATGATCGTGTTCTAACGGAAGGGGCCGCGCCCGCAGTGACGGCCGTCACACTCCGGACAAAAAGGCTGCGCGCTCTTACTCCGCCGCGACCGAAACCTCGGAGGCCGGGCGCGGCCTGATCGTGGCGTGCGGCGGCCCGGCGCGCGCGGGCGCCTGCGGTTCCTCCGTCCTCTCCGTGTCGCCGACGAAGCGGCTGAACAGGCGCCAGGTAAAGCGGCCGAGATCGTCGAGCACCGTGAACACCGCCGGCACGAACACGAGCGACAGCATCGTCGACATGATGAGGCCGCCGATCACCGCGATCGCCATCGGCGAGCGGAAGTCGCCGCCGTCGCCCAAGCCGAACGCCGATGGGAACATGCCGGCCGCCATCGCGATCGTCGTCATCACGATCGGCCGCGCGCGCTTGCGGCCGGCTTCGACCAACGCCTGCGTGCGCGGCGTGCCGCGCCCGATCTCCTCGACCGCGAAGTCGACCAGCATGATGGCGTTCTTGGTGACGATGCCCATCAGCATCAGGATGCCGATCACCACCGGCATCGACATCGCCTTGTGCGTGATGAGGAGCGCGATGATCGCGCCGCCGATCGACAGCGGCAGCGAGATCAGGATGGTGATCGGCTGCAGGAAGCTGCCGAACAGCAGCACCAGCAGCCCGTAGACCATCATGAGGCCCGCGCCCATCGCCGCGGCGAAGGACGCGAACACCTCGCTCATGATCTCGACGTCGCCGGTCTCGCGGATCTCGACGCCGGGCGGCAGATTCTTGGCCGTCGGCAGCGCGTGGATCGCTGCGACCGCCGCGCCGAGCGCCGCGTCGCCGCGCAGATCGCCCTCGATCGTCACGCGCCGCGTGCGATCGTAGCGGTTGATCGCGGTCGGTCCGTGGGCGATCGAGAAGTCCGCGACCGCGGACAGCGGCGTCGTTGCGCCGCCGCTCGTGGGCACGCGCAAATCCTGCAGGAGGCCGGGGCGCGCGCGCGCCGCTTCCTCAAGCTCGACGCGGATCGGGACCAGCCGATCGCCGGCGTTGAACTTGGCGAGATTGGCGTCGATGTCGCCGAGCGTGGCGACGCGGATCGTCTCGGACAGCGCCTCGGTCGAGACGCCGAGATCGGCCGCGACCTGAGGTTTCGGCACGATGCGCAGTTCCGGCCGCTCGAGCTCCGCGGTCGAGATCGGGTTTTCGATCATGGGAATCGAGCGCATCTCGCTCGCGATCTGGTTGGCGGTGTCGTTGATGACGTTGATGTCGGGGCCGGCGACGATGAGCTGCAGGTCGCGCTGGCCGTTGTCCTTGAGGAACCAGAAGCGGATGTCCGGCTGATCGGCGAGAAGCGCGCCGATCCTGAGCTGCATGTCCTGCTGCGACGCTTCGCGCTTCGACTTGTGGACGAGATTGATGATGATCGTCGCCTTGCGCGGCTCGTCGTCCGTGCCGCCCAGGAGCTTGCCGCCGAAGATGAGCGCCGAGCGAACCTCGGGCATCGCGCGCAATTTGTCCGAGATCGCGCGGGTGACGCGATCGGTGTCGTCGAGCCGCGAGCCGGGCGGCAGCTCGATCGCCAGAAGCGCGCGGCCGTAGTCGTCCGGGGGTATGAATCCGGACGGCAGCAATCGCGTCGACCACAGCGAAGCGGCGAAAATCAAGGCGCCGGCGAACAGGGTTATCCAGCGGTGGCGCACGGAAGTGCGCACGAGCCGCGTGTAGAAGCGCATGATCGCGCCGTCCCGTTGCGTACTGCTCGTGCGGCGCGCGCAGGAAATAGGCGGCGATCACCGGCGTGACGAAACGCGCGACGAGCAGCGAGAACATCACGGCGATCGCCACCGTCAGGCCGAACTGACGGAAATATTGCCCGGCGATGCCGCCCATGAAGCTCACCGGCGAGAAGATCGCGGCGATCGAGAGCGAGATGGCGATCACCGCGAGCCCGATCTCGTCGGCCGCCTCGAGCGAGGCGCGATAGGCCGACTTGCCCATGCGCATGTGGCGGACGATGTTCTCGATCTCGACGATCGCGTCGTCGACCAGAATGCCGGTGACGAGCGTGATCGCGAGCAGGCTCACGAGGTTGAGCGAGAAGCCGATCGCCTCCATCGCCCAGAAGGTCGGGATGACCGACAGCGGCAGCGCAATCGCGGTGACGAGCGTGGCGCGCAAGTCGCGCAGGAAGATGAACACGACGACGATGGCGAGAGCCGCGCCCTCGATCAGCGTCTCCATGGTCGAATGATAGTTGCCGACCTCGCTGTCGACCTGGGTGTCGACCTTGGTGAACTTCACCTCCGGATGCGCGGCGGCGATTTTCTCCAGCCGCTTCTCGATCAGGGCGTCGACGGTCACGTCGCTCGCGCCCTTGGCGCGGGTCACGCCGAAGGCGACGATCGGCTCGTCGAACAGGCGGGTGAAGGTGCGCGGTTCGGCCGCGCCGTCGGTGACGGTCCCAAGCTCGTCGAGGCGGATCCTGCGCCCGCCTGGCAGAGCGATCGGCAGCGCGGCCAGATCTTCCAGCTTTCGCGCGCCGGCGAGCGTGCGGATCGCCTGCTCCTGGCCGGCAAGCTCGCCGCGGCCGCCGCCGAGATCGACATTGTCGGCCCGCACCTGCTCGTTGACGGTCGCCGCGGTGACGCCGAGCGCCAGCAGCTTCTCCGGATCGAGCGCGACGCGGATCTCGCGATCGACGCCGCCGAAGCGCTTGACCTCGCCGACGCCGTGGATGCTCTGCAGGTCGCGCGCGACCGTGTCGTCGATGAACCACGACAATTGCTCGACCGAAAGCCCCGGCGCGGAGGCGGCGTAGGTGACGATCGGCAGACCTTCGATATCGATGCGGCTGATGATCGGCTCGTCGATGGTGCGCGGCAGATCGGTGCGGATCTTGGCGATCTGATCCTTCACGTCGTTGAGCGCGCGGTCGACGTCGACCGAGCCGACCGTGAACTGCACGATGGTCGATGACGAGCCGTCGGTGACGGTCGAGACGACGTGCCAGACGCCGTTGACGCTGGCGACGGCGTCCTCGACCTTCTTCGTCACCTGCGACTCGAGCTCGGACGGCGCGGCGCCCGACTGGGTGATGAGCACCTGAACGATCGGAATGTCGATGTTCGGAAACCGGGTGATCGGCATCGACCGGAAGCTGATGAGGCCGAGAATCGTCAGGACCGCGAAGCCGACGATCGCGGGGATCGGCTTGCGGATCGACCAGGCGGAGACGTTGAGGCGCATCGGCGTGGCTCGTTAACCGTTGGCTGCGGTCGTTTCGGCGCGTCGGACGCACCCGGTCGCCCGCGCGCAGGAACGCGGCGGCGCGCGCGACCACGCTTTCGCCATCGGCGAGGCCCGCCTGGATTTCCACCCAAGCGCCGTCGATGACGCCCGCCTTCACCTGTCGCACCTCGACCTTGCCGTCGCGCACGACATCGAGACGCGCCTCGTCGCCGTCCCGCTCCAAGGCGGTCGCGGGGACGCCAACGCCATCGCGACGGGCGAGTTCGACCTGGCCCGAGGCGAAGGCGCCGATATGGGCGTGCGAAACGTCCTCGAGCGCGATCCGGACCTTGCCGGTGCGGCTCGCCTTGTCGACCTCCTGGTTCACGAGGCGGACGCGGCCCGAGACCGGGCCCTCGACGCCCGGCAGCTTCAGTTCCGCCGGCATGCCGACGGCGAGGCGGGCGAGCGTCTGCTCGGGCACGTCGGCCTCGAGATCGATCGCTCCGTCCTGGATGATGCGAAACAGCGGCTCGCCTGAAGTCGAGGCGGAGGCGCCGACCCTGGCCGACCGGCGGCTGACGAGTCCCGCCACGGGCGCCTTCACCTCCGTGCGGCCGATGCGCACCATGAAGCTCCTGCCGCTCCGCGTCGCGGCTCTTGCGATCGGCCTCGGAGACGCTGAGCGCGTTCTGGGCCGCGGACAATTGGGCCTGCGCCGTCTTCATCGCCATCTCGCGCTGCTCGATGGTGGAGGCGGCCATGACGCCCGCTTCGAGCTTGTGCGCGCGCTCGAAATCGGCGTTCGAAAATTGCACTTGCGCCTGAGACTGCGCGATCAGGCTTCGCGCCTGATCGATCGCCGCGTCGGCGCGCTTGGTCGCCGCGTCGTTCTGCGCCATCAGCGCGTCGAGTTGGGTGCGATCGAGGCGGGCGAGCACCTGGCCCTCCTTCACCCGGTCGCCATCCTCGGCGTCGAGTTCGACGATCGCGAGCCCATCGATGCGGGCCGCGACCTGCGCTTCCTCGCGCGCCACCAGAGTGCCGGAGACGAACAGCCGGTCGACGAATTCGCGTTTTGTCGCGGGAACGATGGTGACCGCCGGCGGCTCGACCGCGCGCGGCGGATCCGCCGCGGATTGCGCCGGGGCCGGGCAGGCGGCGGCTTTGCCGGGAGCAATTTTGTCCGTGAGCGCGCGGGGCAGGGCGCATGGCGCGACCGCGCTCGCCGCCCAGACGCCGCCAAGCGCGGCCGCCGCAGCCGTGACGACGATGATCAGGGTCCGTCGCATCGTCGGGTCTCCGCGCCCGGCTCGGGGCGCAGCGCCCCGGCGAACAACGCCTTGAGCACGCCGATCGCCATCGGCGTCTCGGCTTCGGGATCGAAATCGGCTTCGATCGCGATTCGCTTGAAGAGACCGGCGACAAAGGTGAGAAAGAAGCGCGCGCCGAAATGGGAGTTGAGCTCGGGCGACGCCGCGCCGCTGGCCTTCGCCGCATCGATGAGCTTCTCCAGGCGCGCGAGCACTTCGGCGTCGATCGCCCGGGTCATCGCGGCGACCCGCGGATTGCGCCCGGCCTCGGCCCAGATCTCGACGAGAAGCCGCGCCTTCTCCGGCGGCTTCGCGAGCACGTGCTTGCGCAAGCCGCAGCAGACGGCCTCCATGATATGGCGATTGTCGGCCATGAGCTCGGCGAAAGCCTGGGCCAACTCGGCCTGATCGAGTTCGCACAGGCCCTCGACGATCGCGTCTTTGGACGGGAAGCTGCGGTAGAGATTGCCGGCGCTCATGCCGACTTCGTCGGCGACATGCTGCATCGTCGTCGCGTGGAAGCCATGGCGGACGAAAGCGTGCTCGGCCGCTTCCAGGATTCGCTGGCGTCGCTCGGCGTCTGCCGGGCGCCCTGCCGAAACGGATATCACCGACATGCCCGAGACCCATGAGAATGAACGTTCATTCTCATGAAGCGACGCGAATATGGCTGCAGAATGGCGCTCGCTTGCGCGAGACGCGCGCGTCATCGATCGCCTGCCAAGCGGGCTACGATCTCTATAAGTCTAATGAGTTCGCTCAGGCTCTTTGTGAAAAGCGGCGCGAGTCGCGCCGCGCCTCAAGCCGTCTTCGCCACGACCGCCTTGCCCGGCGCGGAGGGCAGGAAGCCGCCCAACAGGCCGACCGCCGGCAGGAAGGCGCAGACCTGATAGACGAAGGTGAGGCTCGTCTTGTCCGCCAGCATGCCCAAGAGCGCCGCGCCGACGCCGCCGAGGCCGAAGCTCAGGCCGAAGAACAGGCCCGCCACCGCCCCGACGTTGCCGGGGGTCAATTCCTGCGCATAGACGATCATCGCCGAGAAGGCCGACGAGATGATGAGGCCGATCGCAATCGAATTGATCACCGTGCCCACAAGCCCGAGATGGGGCAAGAGCAAGGTGAAGGGCAGAACGCCAAGGATCGAGCCCCAGATCACAAACTTCGCGCCAAACCGATCGACCAGCGGCCCGCCGAGGAACGTGCCTGCGGCGACGGAGGCGAGGAATACGAACAGCAGCACCTGCGAGCTCTGAATCGACACGCCGAAAGTCTGGATCAGATAGAATGTGTAATAGCTGTTGAGACTCGAGAGGTAGAGAACCTTCGAGAACAGCATCACGATCAGCACGAAAAGCGTGCGCCGCACGACGCGGGACGAATGAGCCGGCCCCGTCGCCACAACCGCCTTGCGGGGCCGGGCGCGAACGGCGGCGTACCAACGGCTGACGCCGGTCAGAATGACCACCGCCGCCAAGGCCAGCGCCGTGAAGATCAGCACCGAATGCTGCCCGAAGGGCACGACGATGAAAGCCGCCAGCAGCGGGCCCAAGGATTGCCCAAAGTTTCCGCCGACCTGAAACAGGCTCTGCGCGAAGCCGTGCCGGCCGCCTGACGCCGCGCGGGCGACGCGGGACGCCTCGGGGTGGAAGACGGCGCTGCCAACGCCGACCACCGCCACCGAGAGCAGGATCAGCAAATAGGAATTGGCGAAAGCCAAGAGCACCAGGCCGACCAGCGTGAACGCCATGCCCGCGGGCAGGATGAAGTTCATCGGCCGCTTGTCCAGCCTCATCCCGATCAGCGGCTGAAGGAAGGAAGCGGTAAGCTGGAAGACGAAAGTAATGAGGCCGATCTGGAAGAAGCTCAGCGCGAATCGCTCATGGAAGACCGGATAGAGCGCCGGCGCCAGCGACTGCATCACGTCGTTGAGCATATGCGAGGCGCTGAGCGCGATCAGGACGCCGACCGTCGCCGTTTCCACCCCGCGACTGCTCGTCGTGGAGGCATCAGCGTAAGTCTGCGCAGTCGTCAAGGCTCTGTCCCCGAGCCTCGCGTCCCGATTCGGCGCCGGCCCAAAAATTTCAGGCCGCCAAAAGCGGCCTTATGTCAGGTATGCGCGAATTATGAGCGCCCCAGCCCCTCATTGTCAATTCGGAGACGGGGTTTTCGCGTCGGAGACGTTCAAAAGGGCGTGACGTCGCTCTATTTCGGCGCGAGCACCATGGTCATCTGGCGGCCTTCCATCAGGGGTTCAGACTCGACCTTGGCGATTGGCCCCGTCTCGACCTTGACGCGCTGCAAAAGCTTGTAGCCGATGTCCTGGTGCGCCATTTCGCGGCCGCGAAAACGCAGCGTCACCTTGACCTTGTCGCCCTCGTCGAAGAACCGGCGCACCGAGCGCATCTTCACTTCGTAGTCGTGGTCGTCGATCCCCGGCCGGAGCTTGATCTCCTTGACCTCGACCACCTTCTGGCGCTTGCGCGCTTCGGAGGATTTCTTCTGCTCGAGGAAGCGATACTTCCCGAAATCGAGGATCTTGCAGACCGGCGGGGTGGCGTTGGGGACGATTTCGACCAGATCGAGCGAGGCCTCGTCGGCGAGCTGCTGGGCGTCTGAAAGATTGATGACGCCGCGATTTGTCCCCTCGGCATCAATAAGTTGGACTTGAACGGCGCGAATGTCGCGATTGGTGCGCGGCCCGCCCTTCTCCGGCGCCGCGGTTGCCTTCATAGGTCGACGAATAGCCACTCTCCTGTTGTTTGCGTTTGAGGTCGCGCACCCCTGAATGGACGCACGCGTTATCCCCCCGACCAGAGCCATAAGCCCTGCGGATCTTAGAAATGGGTCAGAAAGGGCGTGAAGTCAATCGCCGCACGGGCTTTGGGGCGCGGACTCAGAGCGGGCTTCCCGGTCCCGCTCATTCCTCGGGCACGCCCGCGTTGCGCGGAGCGACATAGTTTCGTGTCGCGGGCTTTCATGAATGTCGGACCGTGAATGACAAGGCAGGCGGCCGCGATTCCGTCTGAACGCGCGCTGCTCTAAGCCCGAAGGCCAATGGCGGCGCGACGTTGTGTCGACCGGTAGCCGGCGAAGCCGAGCCCCGCGAAGCCGACCAGCATCATCGCCCAGGTCGAGGGCTCGGGGACCGCGCCGCCGACGGCGAGGTCGAAACCGAAGCCGCCGGGCCCGTCAGCGATGAGCGTGTAGCCGAAGGTCAGGTCGATGTTGGGCCCGAAGTCGGCGCCCAGATCGATGACGTCATCCCGGAAGAAACTCTCGGCGATCGCCAGGCTGCCAAAGGTCACGTCGAGGACTTCGACGCCGTCGGCCTGAATGGTGAATTCCATCGACTGGAAGCCCAGCCCCTTGGCGAAGCCGCTCACTTGATCGTCGATCAGGCCGAGCTGCAGATCGCCGCCATAGCCGAAATCGAAGGTCGAGCTTGCGCTGTAAGTGGTGCTCTCGCCGCCGCCATCGGGAGCGTTATTGGCGCCCAGGATCGCCGTCCCGAACACTGCGTCGCGCGGCCCCAGCAGGGCGCTCGCGACATGGCTCGCGCCGCCGATCAGCGTCGTGGCGTAAGCCTTGTCCGGGAAGCGCGGTCGAGAAGGCGTAAGCCGTCTGGCCGGGATTGACGAAGGCCTGCCCGGACGCCGCCTTGCGCGATCGCATTGGTCGTCGCCGTGCCGCCGCGGTCGGCGCAACAGCCGACGACTGAACGCTCACGCCGGCGAGACTGGTCTTCGCGGTCGACTGGGCCTGTCCGCTCGATCCGAGGGCCGTCGATTGCGCTTGAGCCAACGCGCCTTTTACGGTCTGAGCGCTCGAGGTTGCATTCGCGCTTCCTTGGCTCTCTCCCAACAGGCCGCCGCCCGTCGCGACCGCCTGGGCCGTTGCCGCCCCGCCGCCCGACGCCGACGCGTTTGCCCCCGCTGTGGCGTTGCCATCAAGGCCGCTCCCGTTGCCGCCGGTGGCGCGCGCCGAGGATGACGCGTCGCCCAAGCCGTTTGATATGGCATTGCTTTCAGCGTTAGCGTCGCCGCCATTGCGGACTGTTGAGTTGGAGTCGAGGCCGGAGCCTCCCGACGCGTTGGCCAATGACGTCGCCTGGCCTGACCCACCAGAGGTTGCCGCACTGCTCGCGTAAGCAGCGCCACCGTCAAGGCCGTTAGTGCCGCCGGCGCCACCAGTCGCGCTCGCGCTCGATGTCGCCGCGCCAATCGCCGTGGCCGCTACGCTCGTCGCGGCGGCGACGCCGCCGCTTCCGCTTGTTTCAAAAACACCACCGATCCCGCCTGAGCCGGCTGCCGCGACCGCAGAAGACACCGCGTCGCCAGAGCCACGGGAGATCGCGCTGCTGGTCGCCTCGGCGTCGCCTCCCCCGCCCGCGATTCCGGCTTCCTCTATGGAGTCCCCGCCTGCGCCGCCTTTCGCGGTCGCGAAAGACCGAGTGTTTCCCGAGCCGCCTAAGGTCGCTGTGCTGTTAGCGTCGGCGCTGCCGCCATTGCCGCCGGAAGTGATGCCGCCATGGTCAGCAAAGCCGCCTCGACCGCCATTTCCACCCGAAGACTGGGCGTCCGCCTCCGCCGAACCTGAGCCTGATCGTCGTCGATGCCGTGGCGCTGGCAGCGCCTCCGCTTCCACCAGTCCCACCAGCGCCACCAACTTCAGAGCCACCATCGCCGCCATTTCCGCCGGAAGAAATGGCGTCCGCTTCCGCCGAACCTGAGCCGATTGTCGTCGATGCCGTGGCGCCGGCCGCGCCACCGTTTCCACCAGGACCACCAGGCCATCCTCAACGGCGTCGCTGCCTCGACCGCCATTTCCACCCGAAGACTGGGCGTTCGCTTCCCCCGAACCCGAGCCGATTGTCGTCGAGGCGGTGGCGCTCGCAGCGCCGCCATTTCCACCCGCCCCGGAGGCAAAGCCGCCTTGGCCGCCAGATCCACCAGAGCGAATTGGCGTCCGCTTCCCCCGAACCCAAGCCGATCGTCGTCGATGTCGTAGCGCTCGCAGCGCCCCATTGCCGCCACTGCCGCCGTTGCCATTGAAGCTGAAGCCGTTGTCTGCGCCGTTTCCCCCTGCGCCGCCATTTCCGCCAGTCGCCGTGGCCTTATTCAGGGGCGCTGTGATTGGCTGCGTGCTGCCTGCATTGGCGGAAACCGACTCGCCGTCGTCGCCTGGCATGCCATTATCGCCTGGATTGACTCCGTCCTCGCCCGCAGGGCCATCTTCGCCCTGGACAGTCACGATCTCCGCGCGAACGCCGCCCGCGCCCACCATCACGAAGGCCAGCGACGCGACGCCGGTCATCAACGCGCGCGTCAGCATTGAACGATGAATGGATTTCATAGCCGCCCCTCCCGCCGCCGCCCGCCCGCGACGCAGCGTGTTAACATCCAGTTTCAGTTTGAACATTACAAGTCTGAAAATAGCCTGGCGGATCACATCGGCGTGTGACGGTCGGCGAGGAGCGGCCGGCATGGCGGAGGGAGCGGCGCGGCGACGTCGGGCGAATGGCGTTCGAGACAGAAAGCCGAAAGCGTGCTCAGCGCAGATTGCGTTGAATCGATGCGGCCAATTGTCGCGGCTGCAACGAGGGTTGCGAAGAACGACCGTCCTTCGATGAGCTCGGGAGGCGGCTACTCTTTGAGCGTGCAAAACGCCGCATATCGATAGACGGGCGATGAATTTCGTCGAATAATTCAATTGAATTACGGTCCGTGGTGGGCGCCTGATTGGCTATTCAAGCGCGCTTGAACCAAGCGCGTGCGGCCGGCTTGCCGTTTTCGGTCGCCCGAGCGGCGGCTTGCCGAGCGACGTCGTCTCGGGGTCCGGGCCACCAAGTCCATCGGCGCCGGCAAAAATGGTCCGGCTCAAATCAACGTTCCCGGTGCGGTTATTTTATTGACAAATTCAGAAATTAAGAGTATACAATTTCCAGTCGTGACCTCACGGGCGACGCGGCTCGTCCGGGGTAAGGAGATGTGCCTTGAGGGCCGTGGCTGAGGCAGGAGGACGCGAGGCGGCAGGCGTTTCGCACAACCTAGGACGCGAGTTAAGCAAGTGGCGGATTTTTTTATTTTTTTCGCTGTAACCCGTTGAAAAGTCCCGATTCGGCCAAAGGAATCCAAGGAAATGCAAGCGATTTTCCTTGGATTTCCTTGGATTTCCTTGCAGCCAACTCGCGCTTTGGTTGAATGACCGGATCGGCTCTTACTTCGGGAACGGGACCGGCGAGTCCGAAAGGGTCTGGAGGTAGGCCAAAATATCAGCGCGCTTCTGTGGGTCCTTCTCCCCGGGGTACGTCATCTTGGTGCCCGACGCCTCCTTTTTCGGGTTGCTGACCATCACATTGAGGGCTTCGTAGGTCCAGTTTCCGCCGACCGCTTTGAGCGAATCGGAATAGGCGAAGCCGGGGATCGAGGCGATCGGCCGGCCGACGACGCCGTAGAGCGGCGGGCCGATCTTGGGGCCGGCGCCCTTCTCGAAATTGTGGCAGGTCTGGCAGACCTTGGCGAACTGCGCGCCCTTCGCAGCGTCGGCTTTGGCGAGCAAGGTCGGCAGCGGCGGCGCTTCCGGCTCGGCGGGCCCAGCGGCGACTTCGGTCGCGGGGCCCGAGGTCGGCAGCGCGAAGCCCGGAACCTTGGGCGTTCGCGGCGACAGGAGGAGATTGCTGAAGGCGGTGAGCAGCATGACGAACAACACCGCCCCGAGCGCCGAGAGCGCGAACCGGTTCACATTCACGTGGTCCATAGGCGAAGGAACTTTCGTCGGCTGGAGTGAGGTTAGGGGGGCCCGGCGGGACGTTTGTTTTGCTCAGTTGATTAGCCGCTTTGCGCGCGCCTTGGCAACACGTATAAGGCGTCGTTCCCCGAATTTGGCTTAATCGAAACGGATGGCCAACCCCATCGTCCTCATCCCCGCGCGCATGAACGCGACCCGCCTTCCGGGAAAGCCCCTCGCCGACATTCATGGCGCGCCGATGATCGTCCATGTCTGGCGCCGCGCGACGGAAGCGGATATCGGGCCGGTCTGGGTGGCGACGGACGATCCGCGCGTCATCGAGGCGGTCGCCTCGGCCGGGGGCAAAGCGATCATGACCCGTGTCGATCATCCTTCCGGGTCTGACCGCATTTTCGAGGCGTTGGGCTTGGTCGACGCCGACGGCGCCCACGACATTGTGGTCAATATTCAGGGCGATCTGCCGACAATCGAACCTTCGATCGTGCGCGCCTGTCTTGCGCCGCTTGCCGAGCGCGCGGTCGACATCGCCACGCTCGCGACGCCGATCACGCGCGAGCAGGAGAAGGATGACCCCAACGTCGTCAAGATCGTCGCGACCGAACTCGGTCCGACCCGGTTGAGGGCGCTCTATTTCACCCGCGCGCGCGCTCCCTGGGGCGAGGGCCGCCTCTTGCACCACATCGGTCTTTACGCCTATCGCCGCGACGCGCTTCGGCGATTTGTCGGCTTGCCCCCTTCGCCGCTGGAGAAGCGCGAGAAACTCGAACAATTGCGGGCGCTGGAGGCAGGCATGCGGATCGACGTCGCGCTTGTCGACACGGCGCCGCTCGGCGTCGACGGCCCGCATGATCTGGAACGCGCGCGAGAGATGCTCGCGGCTGGGAAACACGCATGAAAACAAGACATTCCATCGCCTATCAGGGCGAACCTGGGGCCAATTCGCATATCGCCTGCGCCGATGATTTTCCCGACTTCACTCCGCTGCCCTGCGCGACGTTCGAGGACGCTTTCGCCGCCGTACAAGACGGCTCCGCCGAACTCGGAATGATTCCGATCGAGAACTCGATCGCGGGGCGGGTCGCCGACATTCATGCGCTGTTGCCGGCGTCCGGCCTTCACATTGTGGGCGAGACCTTTCTGCCGATCCACTTTCAGTTGCTCGCAGTTCCCGGCGCGCGCGTGGAGGACCTGAAGGCCGTCTATAGCCACACCCATGCGCTTGGCCAGTGCCGAAACATCATCCGCCGCTACAAGCTTCAGCCGGTCGTCGCAGGCGATACGGCGGGCGCGGCGCGCGAAGTCGCGGAATGGGCGGACAAGAGCCGCGCGGCGCTCGCGCCGCGCCTGGCAGGTGAGATCTATGGCCTCGAGACGCTGGCCACGGACGTCGAGGATGAGAGCCACAACACGACCCGTTTCGTCGTGTTGTCGAGGGATGAAAACTGGACGCCGGCGGGCGGAGGGCCGATTGTGACGACCTTCGTCTTCCGCGTCCGCAACGTGCCCGCCGCGCTCTACAAGGCGCTTGGCGGCTTCGCCACCAACAGCGTGAATATGACCAAGCTCGAGAGCTACATGGAGGGCGGCGAGTTCACCGCGACCCAGTTCCTCGCCGATGTCGACGGGCACCCTCAGGATCCGTCGCTCGCGCGGGCGCTGGAGGAACTCAAGTTCTTCTCCCGCGAAGTGCGTATTCTCGGCGTCTACCCCGCACATCCTTACCGGAGCGAGTCGCAGGCCCGGTCGAGTTAGGCATCGAGCTCTACCGGTAATTCTCGGGAAGCTGCGCTTCGATTTCGTGTATTGCAGCCGCTTCATCTGCCTCAAGCAAATAGCCAGTCGCAACGAGATCGGCGGCCTTTTGGCGGGCCATCTCGAGGTAACGCGCACGCTCGCCATAGCGGCGCGTAAGCTCGTCGACTGAGAAAGCCTCCCATCCCGAGAAATTGCCGCAGGTGTCGTTGATCGAGGCGATTTCCACCGGCGGCAGCGCGATCGGTCGAGGGAGCCCAAGCGGCAGAGCGGCTTCGAGCGTCGGAATGCCGCCCAAAGGCATGCCATTTGGGGCGCTCTTAGGGGTCCAGAGCGGCGTTCCATCGAGCTGGTTCACGCCCTCAAGTTCGGCCGAGACAGGCGCCAGCGCGAAGGGAGCGTCCGGTGGGAGCGCGCGCTTGGCCGCTTGCGTGTCGCTGATCGAAGCAAATAGGCCCAGAATGAGAGGGCGAAGATACAACGCGTCTCTGACCTTGCTCAACAAGATTGGCGCGCCGCCATTGCAATTCATGGAGCCAAAGACGAGGTCCGGAAGGGCGTTGCCGCCTGAAGCGTGAGGGGCGGCTGTCGCATAGCGGTGCATCCCAGGAGGCGCGGGCGCTCGGGCGGATAGGCTGGCGCGCAGCCGGTAGAAGTCAGTGAGCGAGATCACGTCGACCAGCTCCGGGTCGCTTGCGGGTCGGGACAGGAGCTCGTTGGGCGGGAGTGGCGCTAGGCTGGCCCGAGCGTAGGGGAACTGCTCGTGTTCCGCCCGGAATCCGTTGATCGCCAACACAACCCCGTTGCCGTTGCGGGTAAACGCCCCCTGGTAGACGCCGCGGCCGGTGTCAGGATCGACGTTGAAACCTTCGGCGATGAAACTGTTAACGAACCAGGCGGCTTGGCTTACGCCGGCCAGGGTACGATGGCGGAAGATCGGCAGAGGTGAGTCCCCGCTTCGGAATCCGCCGCCTAGCCAGCGGCCAAAATCTCGGACGACAACTTCTCCGATCCCTTGCGCGCTCTGGGGCACGCCGGCGGCGAATCCCGTTTGCCATTCGATTGCGGCTACGGAAATCCTGTGGCTCAGGAGAAAACCATCGCCGATGGCGCTCGCGACCGGATCGGCGCTCGGGCCCGTCACCGGAGCGGGAACGCTGATCGCCCCGGGAAAGATGGTCCTCCCGCGATTTGGCGCCTCAACGACGACGGTGTCCGCGTCAGATGCGGCTTCCGGCGCAACGATGTGGAAGCTCGACCTGATAGGGAACGGTCGTCCGTCCGCCTGCAAGCTCTCTCAAGCCAGCAATCGGCTCTGCGGCAGAGACTTCGCCGTGTATAGTCGCCCTCGATATAGCGAAAGGTCAGGCCGGCATAGCTTCCGACTGGTTGGACGTGAGCAATGTCGACGCTGGTGATGGTCGAAGGATTTGCACGGGCCGCGCGTACCGAAGTCGTCATCGGCGCTGCCGCCAGTAGCGCGCCCAAAAGCATTCCATAGACTCTCATCGGCGCGCCCTCCAAGGCCAAATCCCCGATGATTCGGTTGCAGCAGGACACAGCCGAGGGGGCGAAATCGCGGGTCGGGATCGTGGGAGGAATCACGAACGTAATCAAGTCGAAGAGAGCCAACTGCCTTCACCGGCGCGGCAGTGTTAATCTGGAGCTAAAAGTGGTAGGTGAAGCCGGCCGAGAACGAGACTGGCCGGGCGTTGGTCTTTATCGTGCCAGCAATCGGCCCCAGAGACGGAGCAGTGTTGACGCCCGTCGAGTTCCCCGTCGTCCCCACGAAGCCCTGCTTCGCGTCGACAAAGACGCCCCAATGCTTGTTGAGCATGTAATCGAAGCCGCCTTGGACGACGACGCCGAGCGCGGGTTGATATGTCGAGCCGGTACTGAAGCCGTCTCGGACCGCCAAGGCGAAGGTCGGCGCAATTCCCGCCCCCAGATAAGGCTGGAAACGGCCGAACTGAGTGAAATGGTAGACACCGGTTATCGGCACCGAGGTCGGGAGCAATTTGCTGAGAACCGTCCCCGACGGCGGGCCTGTCGGGGACGATCCGTTAACGGTGACCGTCGCCCACATCGGAAATCCGCTTGCGACTTCCACCGACCAGTTCGGAGTAAAGGAATAGCCCCCTTGGATCGCCACGCCAGCGAAGTTCGAATAGCTCGCGCCGAGGCCGGGGATTTGAAACTGAGGGCCGACTCCCACCGGCACCGTTCCAATTCCGGGAACGATCATTCCGACGGTCGATTGCTCGTAAAGGTTCGACGAGCTCCGGTCGAGAACTCCCATAGCTCCGAGCTTGATATACCACCCGGTGAAAGGATTAGGAGTGTCCACCGCCGGCGCGGTCTGCGAGTGCGTCATGTCAGCCGCGCGGACCGCGCCAAAAGAGGACGCGAAAACTGCGCAGGTGGAGACGCAAGCTCGCAACAAGTTTGTCGGCCTTCTTGGGCCTGCTATGACCGCGTTTCCCATCCGGATCGGCATGGGTTCTGCACTCTCAAATACGACGCCGCGAACAAACGATTCGCAGAACGTCGGAAATACCCTCCAATTATGAAGGAATCGGGACGTTAATGGATTTCGACTCCGAGGCGGGCGTACGCTGGCCCGCTGCCCTTATGCACCTGTTCGCTGCGAGAGGGTAGGTCTGCCAGGATGCTCTAAGTTCACAGCCCCAAACACGGGCGGCGATTTGAGTAGATCCTCCCCAAGCGACTGACACTATCGTACGTCAACCTCTGCGAAGCCTCCCTCCTGGCGGCGATTGGGGATATTATCAGCCTGCGACGCCATGCGCCTCGAAGTCGGCGAGATTTGGCGAACGGACTCGCCCTGGAACGTCGGCAGCCGCGCGAGAGTTCGTGTCTTAGGGCGCCGACGCTCAGCGACCATCCTCCCCTGAATCGTCGTGATTGGTGGCGGAGCTGCGGGTCTCGAGCTCGAAACCGCTGCTGCAGTCGGTGAACCGCCCTAGGGAATATTTCGTCTCCGCCTCCTTGCGCGTCGACTATTAAGATATATCTTTGATTGAGACATATCGTGATATGTCTTATTAGAAACAGGAGACTAAACAATGTTCCATCGTCATTTTGACGATTATGTTCACCACAGCCACGGCGGCCCCGGCCACCATGGCTTTGGACGCGGGCCGTTCCGCGGCTGGCGTTCGCGAGGCGGCGCCGCCGGCGGCCGTGAGGGCCGCATGTTCGACGGCGGCGAGCTGAGGCTCGTGATTCTCGCGCTCATCGCCGAGAAGCCCCGCTACGGCTACGAGATCATCAAGGAGCTCGGCGAGCGGGTCGGGGGCGACTATTCCCCAAGCCCCGGCGTCGTCTATCCGACGCTGACCATGCTCGAAGAGATGGGCTACGCCCAGGCCAGCCAGGACCCGCAGGGGCGCAAGCTCTATGGACTGACTCCGGAAGGCGAGAAAGTTCTCGGCGACAACAAAGCCCAGATCGATGCCATCTTCGCCCGCTTTGGCGGTAGCGACTCGCGCTTCGCGGATGTCATCTCGGTCAAGCGAGCCATGCTCAATCTGCGTTCCGCGCTTCAGCTGCGCCTGCGCGGCCGCGACGCCAGCCCTGAGCAGATCCAGGCGATCGTCGACGCGCTCGACGCGGCGGCCAAGACGGTCGAGCGCGCCTGAAGGCGCTCGGGCCGGTCGCGGCATAGGGAAAACTACGGATTGCGGGACCCGGCAGGGCTGCCTATCTCGGGCGCTTGAGCCCGCACGCCATGACTTATTCCGATGACATCGCTTACACCGATCCTGAGCGGCGGTTAAGGCGGCTTCTTCGCCGCCTGCCGAGCCGGATGCAGGCGATCACCCGGTGGCTCAGGAAGCCCGCCTCCCGCTGGGCGCGGCTTCCGGCCGGCCTATTGCTGATCATAGGCGGGTGCCTCGCGATCCTGCCGGTTTTCGGCCTCTGGATGTTTCCGCTCGGCCTCATGCTTTTGGCCGACGACATCCCGCCCTTGCGCCGCTTCCGCGATCGCGCCCTCGATTGGCTCGAGCGGCGCAGGCCACACTGGTTTGCGGCCGCGGGTCGCACGACGGGAACCGAGACGTTGCGCGATTAACATAGCGCGCTGCCCTCATCCGGTCCTTCGAACCCCTTCTCCCCGAGGAGAAGGGGGCGCGCCGGATTAGACAGTAATTCCTTGCAGAAAATCAGAATCTAACCTATGCTTTGCCCCATGAATACTCCTGCGTTTTCCGACGCCCAAACCACAGGCGCCCGCCGTGACCCCCAGCAACGCCAGGGAAAGAGCGCGAGGAAAAACTTTTCTCGCTAAATCCTTCGTAACCTATTGAAAAGTCTCGATTCGGACGAGAGAATCCAAGGAAATCCAAGAGAATCCAACCCTCACGGGCGGGAGCCTTCGTAGCAAAACGGCTACCCGCCAAGAAAACCCAAACGAAAGCGCGAGGGCGGCCGTCACACGTACTTGATCGTGGTGAACATGCCGGCCTCCAGGTGGTAGAGGAGGTGGCAGTGGAGCGCCCACCATCCCGGATTGTTGGCGTCGAACGCCACGACCACGCGCCGTGCGGGCGGGACCAGGATCGTATCGCGGACCGCCCCCGAAAAGCGCTCGCCGTCGATCTCGACCACCTGGAACTCATGCCCGTGCAGATGCATCGGGTGGGGCATTGGGGTCTGGTTGACGAAGACAAGCTCGACCCGCTCGCCCTCGGCCACTTGAAGCGGCGGCGTGTCCTTGTTCCAGACCACATTGTTGAGTGACCACACGTAACCGGCCATCTCGCCGGTGAGGTTCAGGATATGAACGCGGTCGGCTTTGCGCGGCGCCAAGGGCTTTTGGGCGCGCAAGGTCCGTTCGAGATCGAGCGTGAGCGCCGGTGACGGCGTTTCCGCCGCATCGGGAATTCGGCTGACCGCAGCGCCGCCTGCGACCAGGATGATTCCGGTCTGGCTGCGTTCGCCCTCGAGCTGCGCGAGCACGGGATAGGCCCCGGCGCCGGGCGGAAGGCTGAGCCGAATATCGAGCCGCTGCGCGACCGCAGCCGGAAAGCTGCGACCTCGGATCGGCTCGACCTCGAAGCCATCGACGGCGATGAGCTCACCATCAAGCTCGCCCAGCCCGACGTGGAAGGCGCTCATTGACGAGCCGTTGATGATGCGCAGAAGTAGCCGTCCCCCCGGCTCGACCTTGACGATCTCAGGGTCGGCGAGCGTGCGGAAATTGGCGAGGAAGGCGTCATATTTGACGTCATTGAGATCGGGTGCGGGTTTGCCCGCCGACATCGGCGCCGCCATTGTCATGCTCGACGTCGAGGCCATGGCGCCAGCCGGCTTCGCCATGCCGGCCATCGAGCCCGAGTTCTTCAGATTTTCGAAGATCTGTTCTGAGGGCGTGAAGCTGAAATCGGCCAGCATCACCACGACCTCCTGCTCGTCCGGCTGGTCGCGCTGATCGTGGATGATGAGCGGCGCCGTCATCAGCCGCTGTTCCTGCAGCCCCTGATGCGAGTGCATCCAGAACGTGCCGCCAAAGCGCAGAGGAAAGTCGTAGTCCGCGCTGCCGCCCGCGGGAATCGGAGGCCCGGAAATCCCCGGCACGCCGTCCTGCCGCCACGGCGGCGTCAGCCCATGCCAATGGATCAGGCTCGGTTCGTCGATGCCGTTTTCGACGCGAACGCGAAAGGATTTGCCCATTTCGGTCGTGAGGCCAAAGGTCCCGTTTGGCTGCCGGATGCCATAGACCGACGCCGTCTTGCCGTTGACCTCGATGTTGCGGCGCTCAAGCCGCAGGATCGTCGGCGCAGCTCCGGCGCTGTCGGTCGAGTTTTGCGCCCGGGCGAGCATCGCAGGCGCGGCGAATGTCGCAACACCGCCGGCGAGAAGTGCTCGACGAGACAGCATGGGAAGCCTCCTCATCAGACTTCGCGGGGCGAGAGAGCGCCTAATGGATACTTATCAAAGGTCTATTCTGAATGGAACGTGTAGCGACCATCGATTGCTCTTGAATGACGAAGACGCTCGATGATCGGGGCGCCAAATGAGCTGCTGGAATCCGCTATTTGTGCTAGCTTGCTGGCGGCCGGAAGGGGCGCCATGAGCGAGACCTGGAAAATAGCGGTGATCCTGGTTGCGGACGTGGTCGGCTACAGCCGGCTCGCCGGGGCCGATGAGGATCGAACTTTGTCGCGGCTCAGGGGGCTGCGAAGCGATCTGATCGATCCCGCATCGCCGTCCATCATGGGCCGCATCGTCAAGCGCACCGGCGACGGCATTCTCATCGAGTTTCGCAGCGTAGTCGACGCGGTGCGCTGCGCGATCGAAGTGCAAAACGGCATGGTCGAGCGCAACGCCGGCCCGCCGCCAGAAAGGCGCGTCGAGTTCCGCGTCGGCATTCATCTCGACGACGTGGTCGAGGAGTCCGACGGCGATTTGATGGGCGACGGCGTCAATATCGCCGCCCGACTGGAGGGATCGCGGCGCCCTGCGACATTTGCCTTTCCGAGGACGCCTATCGGCAGGTCCGGGACAAGCCAAGTGAAGAGTTTGTCGATCTTGGCGATCACAGCTCGAAGAACATTGCGCGGCCGATCCGGCTCTACTCGATCAAGACCAGCGCGGCAGACTCGGCACTGGTGAGGCATCTGTCTGCGCGGGAAAGTCAGGGCCACTTCGTCTTTCCATTGTGGTGCTGCCCTTCGCGAATATCGGCGGCAATGTCGATCAAGAATATTTTGTCGAGGGGGTAACCGAAAGCCTCACCACGGATCTTTCGCGCATGCCCGGCATGCTGGTGATCGCGCGCAATACCGCCTTCACCTACAGGGGCAAGTCTGGCGATCTCAAGCAGATCGGTCGCGAGCCGCCTTCAAAGAGTCTCAGTGACCTTCTTGAGATGGGGCGGCTGGTCGGGGTCGCGGCCGCGCCGGCGCGCCGTCGATTCAGCCACGCGGTAGAAAGAATGAAGCGCGACGATCGGGGTCAGCAGGGGGTGCCCGCCGTCAAGAGCGACCAGGGTCGGCCAGCGTTCGTGCCGTTCGATATCGACGAGGAGCGGCGACGCGCCGAACGCAGCGAGCCGGTCGAGCGTATCGAAGAACCCCGGGCGAGCCGCGTCTGCCGGCGCGAAAGCGAGGACGGGAAATCCGGGGCCGATGATCCCCGCAGGCCCGTGCAGCACT
Organism: uncultured Alphaproteobacteria bacterium; assembly: GCA_963770275.1. GTDB lineage: Bacteria > Pseudomonadota > Alphaproteobacteria > Rhizobiales > Beijerinckiaceae > Roseiarcus. The sequence goes on along the minus strand of CAVYPD010000032.1, from coordinate 162,161 downwards.
TCGGCCGAAGAAAAGGCTTCGGCGTGGATTGCGGACGTCTCCTTGAGCTTGAGCGCCGCCTCGGCGGCGATCGCGAGCGTGGCGCCGCGCCCGACCACGAACAGGGACGAGGCTTGGGCCAGCGTCGCGATCGCCTCGGTCGCCGACGGCGCAGCCGACGAGGCGTCGAGGACCGAAGGCAGGTTCTGAAGCGCGGCCAGAAGCGCGGCGTCCTCGCTCCAATGGGCGACGAGAGCAGCGCCGGCGATGAGTGCGGCGATCATCGACTTGGTCGCCGCGACCGAGCGCTCGAGACCAGCGCACAACGGCAGTACCGCATTCGCCTCGCGCGCGAGCGGAGAGGCCTCGTCGTTGACGAAGGCGACGGACAGTGCGCGCTGATCCTTCGCCGCGCGCTGCATGGCGAGGATGTCAGGGCTTCGGCCCGACTGCGAGATCGCGATCGCAACCGCGCCCTCGAGCCTGAGTGGCGCATGATAGAGCGAGGCGATCGAGGGCCCAATGGAGGCGCAAGCCAGCCCAAGCTTAAGCTCGACCAGGTGCTTGAGATAAAGCGCCGCATGATCGGAACTGCCCCGAGCGACCGTTGCGACGAACGGGGGCTTCAGCGCCCGTAAATCTGCGGCGACTTTCGCGGTCAATGCGGAATTGGCGGCCAATTGGCGCCGCACGACCGCGCCGGCTTCCGCAATCTCTGCGGCCATGAACGTCTGGCTCACCCGCGTCGCTCCTGTCTCAGGGATAAAGGAGCCGCTTGTCCCAGGCCGATTTGGCCCCCGAGCGCGTAAACCGGATGCGCTCATGCAATCGGGAGGGACGGTCGCGCCAGAACTCGATCTCCACGGGGTTAAGCCGATAGCCGCGCCAATAGTCCGGTCGTGGCACCTCGCCGCTTCCGAACTGCCGCTCGTAAGCTTCCACCGCCGCTTCGAGATCGCCGCGCGCCGCGAGCGGTCGCGATTGCGCACTCGCCCAGGCGCCGATCTGGCTCCCCCTCGGCCGGGAGGCGAAATAGGCGTCGCTTTCGGCCACGCTGACTTCGGAGATAGGTCCGCGGAAGCGGACCTGCCGGCGCAGCGATTTCCAGTGGAAAAGCGCCGCCGCCCTGGGCTGGCCTTTCAGTTCGCGCCCCTTGGCGCTCTCGATGTTGGTGTAGAAGACGATGCCCCGCTGATCCGCCCCCTTGCACAAGACCATCCGCGCGTCGGGCAAGCCCGCTGCGTCGACGGTGGCGAGGGTCATCGCCTCCGGATCGTTTATTTCGGCTCCTGCCGCTTCCTCTAGCCAAAGCTTAAACAACGCGAGCGGATCGCCAGCCTCAGTAAAGTCGGCCGTGCTGTGTTCATTCAAAGCGCCGATGCTCCGCGGAAGAAAAGGAGGGTCAAGGCAAACACTATCGCGCCCGGCGACTGATGGCCAACCGGCGGAGCGCCTCTTGGACTTGCGCGTTGCGGGATGAGGGGCCAAATGTGCGATCGAGACAGTGGCCTTTGCGCTTTTTCAAGAAGGTTCAGGCCGAGGGATGGGCTCATAGATGCGTGATCCGTATGACGTTCTTGGCGTATCCAAGACGGCGAGCGAGGCGGAAATCAAATCCGCCTTTCGGAAGCTCGCCAAGAAATATCATCCCGACCAGAGCAAAGAGCTAAAAGCGAAAGAGCGTTTCGCGGAAGTGGGCTCCGCCTACGAGATCCTTGGCGACGACAAGAAGCGCAAAGCCTTCGATCGCGGCGAAATCGACGCGGAAGGCAAGCCGCGCGCGCCGCAATTCGACGGTTTCGGCTTTGGCGGTCAGCCGGGGGGCGGTCCCCGCGACTTTCGCAATTTCGGCTTCGACTTCGGCGCTGGCGGGTCTTCGACCCAAAGCGGCTCCATCGATCCGGACATCCTGGCGGAGCTGTTCGGGGCCGGCCGCACCCGCGCGCGCAGCCAGGCTGCCAGCCGCGGGGAGGATATCGGCGTCTCGGTCGCGGTTCCCCTCGCGACGATTGCCCATGGCGGCTCGATGCGCGTCGCCTTGCCGACGGGCAAGACGCTCGACGTCGCGGTCCCCGCCGGCATCGAAGAGGGGAAGTCCATCCGATTGCGCGGTCAGGGCCATCCCGGCGGTCGCAGCGGACCGCCCGGCGACGTTATCGTGACCATCCGATACGCCGCTCATCCGCTATTCAAGGTGGAGGGCCGCGATCTGCGGCTGGATCTGCCGGTCACCCTGTACGAGGCGGTTTTGGGCGCGCGCGTTCGCGCGCCGACATTAAGCGGCGAGGTCGAAGTCTCGATCGCTCCGGGGTCCAACGGCGGGCGCGTGCTGCGATTGCGGGGCAAGGGCCTTCCCGGCGGCGCCGATCTGGCGGCCGGCGATCTCATGGCGACGTTGCGGATCGTTCTGCCGAACGAGCCGGACGCGGAACTGACTGAGCTCATGCAGAAGATGCGCGATCAGAAGCCTTACCAGCCGCGCTCGGGCATGGGCTGAGCGGTTTCCGCCGGCGAATTGGCTAACTCGGCCGCAATCTTCAGCAATGCGGCTCCGTCCAGGTCGCCAACCAAGGCGAGTCCTTGCCCGCGCCACGTCCATATTGCCGCAGCGCTGCCGTCAGCGCCGAGGAGTTGCGGCGCCGTCGCCCCCGGCGCGTCAAGCGATTGGACCAGCAACCCTAAAAGTCCCGCTTGCGACCTGTAGACCAGAAAGGCGGCCGAGGCGGCAGGGTAAGGAGCGATCCGCGCGCCGGCCAGTTTGAGGGCGGGGGGAGTGGCCGGGAGATAGACGGGGCGCCTGAGTTGCGTCGTCAACCACGCTTGGGCTTCGGCGGTGTCGCTGGTCGCGAATTCGACCGGCTCCGCCCCCGGGCGGGCGAAGGCCTGGAAAGCCGCAACGCCGGCTTCGCCAAGTCGTTTATCAGGGACGACGGTGGCGGCCGGAGCCCAAACGAAGGCAAGGCAGACGGACAAAACCGCGAGCCCCAGCCGCCATACAACCCACGGCCTAAGCCCGTCGCGCGCCAAGATCTTCGCTGCCGGTCGCATGGTCTCGGCCGGGCGAGGCGGGTGCTCGGCAGAAGGCTTGGCGCCCGCCGCGCCCGACCGTGCAGCCCTGCCGAAAGTCTCGTTCTGATGACGAACGATGCTGATCGGAAAGGCTCTCGCGCCCTCGCCGTCGAAGGCTGTGCGAATCGCGTTGTTTTGGGCGCGCCAGAGCGCGGCGCGGCGCGCTAAGGCCGGATGCTGGACCATCTGCTGCTCGAACGTGAGACGCTCGTCAGCCTCAAGGCAGTCGTCCACGTAGGCGTGCAGATCTGCGAGGCGCCCGGCCTCCATCACTTCACGACGCGCAAATGCGGAGCCGCCGCTCGGAGCGCGGGCGCGGCATGCGGGCGGGTCAAGGCCACAACCCGCTCGCGGGCTTTCGTCAGCCGTGTGATCAGCGTGGCCAACGAGATATCAAGAGCCGCAGCTGCTTCCCGGTGGGTGAAACCGGCCAGAACGACGATCAACAGCGGCTCTCTGAGCTCCAGAGGAAGCGCGCGGACTGCCGCCGCGATGCCGATCTCGCTCGCGCTCGTCTTGCCGTGGGCGTTTTCCCCATTCTCATCCCAGCCGAACTCCCCATCGTCGAGGGCGAGGCGACGAATATGCCGGCGATGAAGTCGAACAAATTGGCCAAAGGCGCGGACGCGGGCATCGTCACGAGCCGCTCGGTCTTTGTCGTCTCGAACGTCCGGGCCTACCGCTTCGAGCGCCGCCTGCCTGAACAGACGATCGACAAGCGCGGCCGCCGAAGCATGATCAGGCACGAGCCTGTCATCGCGCGTCAGCGCCACCCCGAACTGGCGGAGGTCAGACAGATCGCCCGGTCGATCGCTTAAGGGCGGCACGACGGTCACCGAGAGTTTGCGTGAGCCTCAACAAACGTTAACGCTGGGTAACAATTCTAGCCCGAAGACGCCCGGGTTCCAAGCGCGTGTGCGAGCAAACCCACACATTTTGTGACGGCCGAGGCGAGCCTTGTCCTTCCCATGCGTCGTCAGCAAGGCTAAACCCGGCGCCGGCGCGTGCGTATTGAATTGCGGGCCAGGACGAGCGAGGCCTTGATGGAGCAAACCCTCTCAGCCAGCACAACCGCGGGTATTATGCGGGGCATGCGCGGCGTCGTCTTGGGCGTGGCGAACAATCGTTCGATCGCATGGGGCATCGCCAAAGCCGCCCATGCGGCTGGGGCCGAGTTGGCGTTCACGTTTCAGGGCGACGCGCTGGAAAAACGCGTCCGACCACTCGCCCAGGAATTAGGCGCCCATGTGATCGGCCATTGCGACGTCACCGTCGGCGCCTCGATCGATGCCGTGTTCGCGGAAGCTGAAAAGTTGTGGGGAGCGATCGACTTCGTCGTCCATTGCATCGCCTTTTCCGACAAAGATCAGCTCACCGGTCGTTACATCGACACGACCGAGGACAATTTCACCAAGTCGCTCGCCATCTCCTGCTATTCATTCACCGCGGTCGCCCAGCGAGCCGAGAAGCTGATGCCGAAAGGCGGCTCCATGCTGACGCTGACTTACTACGGCGCGGAGAAGTGGATGCCGCACTATAATGTGATGGGCGTCGCCAAGGCGGCGCTCGAGGCCAGCGTTCGCTATCTCGCGGCCGACCTGGGCGAAAAAGGCATTCGCGTCAACGCCATCTCGGCCGGCCCGATCAAGACGCTCGCCGCCTCCGGCATCGGCGACTTCCGTTACATATTGCGCTGGAACGAATACAACTCGCCCCTGCGCCGCACGGTCACGATTGAGGAAGTCGGCGAGAGCGCGGTCTATCTGTTGTCGCCCATGTCGCGCGGCGTCACCGGCGAAGTTCTCCATGTCGATGCGGGCTACCATGTCGTGGGTATGAAGAATCCGGCCGCGCCGGACATAAGTGTGGGCAAGGATTGAGGGTTTGGTGGCAGAGGGGTTGGGGGTCGAGCTGGCTTGACTGACGTCGGCGCGGACTTCCTTCCGCTCCGATGAAATACAGTGAGCGAGGAGGCTTTTGATGGCCGTACAAAAATGGCGCGCCCTTGACGCTGATGTTCTGGTCAAGCCTGGCATTCAATCTCGACAATTGGTTTGGCCTAAGAATTCGCCTGAAGGCTGGACGACAATCACCCACGTCACGATGGAGCCGGGCTCTGTCTCTGAGCGCCATGCGCATCAGCGCTCCGAACAGATCTGGATTGTCGAGCGTGGAGAAGGCCTCCTTTTACTCGGAAATGAACAAACTGAGGCTCTTCGTGCGGGCGATATTGTGCGTACCCCGGCAAACGAAATCCATGGGGTGGCGAATAGCGGAAAGGAGCCGCTCGTGTATCTCGCCGTTACGACTCCGCCGCAAAATTTCTCTTATGCGTACAGGACGATAGCAAGGGCCGGCGGCTCGCCGCCCTGAGTTCGTTGTCGCGCAGCCAGGCGAGCATCAGGACATAACTCGTCAATGTTGTATGCCCGCCAGGCTCCTTCCGCTGTGATCATCAGACCTGAAGACCCAGCTCAATCCGATGTCGCTGCGCTTTTGCGCCACGGCGAAGCCTTCTCGGCCAGCCTCTATCCTCCAGAAAGCAGTCACCATCTTCCGCTGGACGCCCTTCGAAGGCCAGAGGCGCGGTTCTTTGTGGCTCGTGACACGCAAGGGACGGCGCTTGCGACGGGCGCTCTGGTTCTGCACGACGACTGGGCAGAGATTAAACGAATGTGGGTTGAAGAGGCCGCGCGAGGTCGAGGAATATCGCGCCGGGTCCTCAATGTTTTAATCGCCGAAGCGGCCAGCGCGGGCGTCGCAACGCTTCGCCTGGAAACGGGAGCGACGAGTCACGTTGCATTGGCCCTATATGAAAAGACTGGCTTCAAACGCCGGGGACCGTTCGCCGGCTATCGCCCCGACCCCCTCAGCGTCTTCATGGAAAGACCGGTGATCTCTTACGAGGACTAAAGACTGCTGCCGCCCGAAGCGAACTTGGCCGCAGATTCAGGGCTATGTTCCGCTTATCTTGTTGAGCCCGCAGTGTGATGTATCGTCCGGGACTGCTTTGGCGATTGTGTCGCCACCGCAAAGCGGCGCCATGGGAAGGCGAACCTTGAGTTCGGAGCAGACGCTAGACATCAACAAGACCATTGCCTATGGCAGCGGCAAGACTGCGTTGAAATTCATCGCCTTCTCGGCGCTTGTTCTCGTTACCGGGCTGGTTGTCGCCTTCGGAAAGAAAGACTGGCTGTTGGGCGGTCCGTTGGCTGCTTTGGCCGCCGGCGCAATCGTCTGGCAGATCCACGGGCTTCTGCCCGGCGAACCCTTCTTGCGGCTATCGCCGGCCGGATTGCGCCTCAATCTCGACGGGCGTGCATTTCTCGACATCCCCTGGCGGGAAGTGGAAGCCATTTCCTCGCTCGACCTTACCTTCGAGGTGCTGCAGAAGCGATGGTACGATTTGCAAGGGGGCACGTCGCCTGGATATTTCCTCGCGAAAGATCAGTACCGGGATGTGACCGCCCTGCAGGTTTCCGAGGCGTTCCATGATCAAACGATCCTGCCTCTGTGGAGGGCTGTCGCCGGAACCAGGGGGTTAAGGCGGTTAGCAGGCGTCGGTATGGCGACCTTCATGCTCCCCAAGAACGCCACGGCCTCGGGCCTGAGCAACATTTTCCCCACGAAGGACGGCAAACGGTTCGTCACGCTGCCCCACCGCGTGCTCTCCGTTGATCGCGATCAGCTTCGCACTGAAGTCGAGGCGCGTTGGCGGGCCTTGGGGCAAAGGACGGACACGGGCGCGCGATAGGCGACTGCCTTGATCGCCTTGTCGCTTCAATGAGGGTCCGGAGGCAGAGGCTTTAAATGACGCCCGCCCACATCCACCGGTTCGATAAAATGCAGGGCCGCCTCGAAAATCGGCATATTGGCCTTAAGCGCCGCACTGTATATAGGGCGCTACGCGTTCAAGAAGCGGCGCCCTGCCGCTCTGCCTATGGCCAAGGAAGATGCTGAACCAACGTTGGACCCCGGATAGCTGGCGGACGAAACCGGTCTCTCAAGCGCCGGTCTACGCCGATCGTGCGGCGCTGGCCGAGGCCGAGCGCCAGCTTGCCGGCTATCCGCCGCTGGTTTTTGCAGGTGAAGCGCGCAAGCTTAAGAAAGCTCTCGGGAAGGCGGCTGCTGGCGACTCGTTCCTGTTGCAAGGCGGCGATTGCGCCGAGAGTTTCGGCGAGCATTCGGCCGACAACATCCGCGATTTCTTCCGGGTGTTCCTGCAGATGGCGGTGGTCATGACGTTCGCCGCCGCTTCGCCGATTGTGAAGGTCGGACGCGTCGCTGGCCAGTTCGCGAAGCCGCGCTCCTCCGACTTGGAGACGATCGACGGCGTCACCCTGCCGGCTTATCGCGGCGACATCGTCAACGACATCGAGTTCACGGCCGCGGCGCGCGAGCCCGACCCGCGCCGGCAATTGGACGCCTATCGCCAGTCTGCGGCGACGCTCAACCTTTTGCGCGCCTTCGCCACCGGCGGCTACGCCAACCTCGAGAACGTCCATCGCTGGATGCTCGGGCTTCGTCAAGGACAGCCCCCTGTCCGAGCGCTACGAGGAACTGGCCGACCGGATCACCGAGACGCTCGGCTTCATGCGCGCCGTCGGCCTCGACCCGGAGGCGCATCCGGAATTGCGCGTCCACCGACTTCTACACCTCGCATGAGGCGCTGCTGCTCGGCTACGAGCAGGCGATGACGCGGCTCGATTCGACCTCCGGCGACTATTACGCGACCTCAGGCCACATGATCTGGATCGGCGACCGGACGCGCCAGCTCGGTGGCGCTCATGTCGAATTCGGCCGCGGCGTGAAGAACCCGATCGGACTCAAATGCGGCCCGTCGCTCAGCCCGGACGAGCTTCTGCGTCTGATCGAAGTCCTCGATCCGGACGAGGAGCCGGGCCGGCTGACGCTGATCTGCCGGTTCGGCGCGGACAAGATCGACGCGGCGCTGCCGCCGCTCTTGCGCGCGGTCAAGCGCGAAGGCCGCAAGCTCTTGTGGGTCTCGGACCCGATGCACGGCAATACGATCAAGACTTCGAACGGCTACAAGACGAGGCCGACCGAACGCATCGCCCAGGAAGTGCGCAACTTCTTCGCCGCCCGCAGCGCCGAGGGCGTCTACGCCGGCGGAGTTCATCTCGAGATGACCGGAAAGAACGTGACCGAATGCACCGGCGGGGCGCGCGTCATTTCGGAAGCGGATCTGCATGATCGGTATCACACCTTTTGCGATCCGCGCCTCAATGCCGAGCAATCGGTCGAAATGGCCTTCATGGTCGCCGATCTTCTGAAGGTGCAGCGGCTGGCTGCGCCCGAGCGGCCAGCTCGGGCGGCCGAGTGACTCTGACGGCTCGCAGTCCGGACCATAGCGTGGGAGCTTGATGCGACTTTCTGAATACGCGCGGAGCCGCGACAACAATTTCACGTTGCTGCGCCTGCTCGCGGCCTTCGCCGTTGTGCTTGCCCATAGCTGGTCTGTCCTCGGCATCGACGGGCGCGACTTTGCTTACGACTATGTCGGGCGCGAGATCGCCGAGATGGCGCTCGACATGCTGTTCGTGACCAGCGGTTTCCTTGTGACGGCGAGCCTGTTCAATCGGGGCGACCTGACCCATTTCCTGTGGGCCCGGGCGCTGAGGCTCTTTCCGGCGATGTGGCTCATGGTGCCGCTCACCGTGTTCGTCCTCGCCCCCGCTCTCACGACTCTGCCGGTCAAGGACTATCTGGAGTTGCCGACGACGTGGGAATACGTGCGCAAGACCGCGACAGTCGTTGGCGGCGTGCGTTGGTCGCTGCCGGGCGTGTTCGAGTCGCTGCCGCTCAAGGGCGAGTTCAACGGCTCGCTGTGGACGCTGCCGATCGAAGCGCGGATGTACATTTATCTCGCGGTCGGCTGGATTGCTTTTGCCTGGTGGCCGCAAATCCGAGTGCGCACGCTGAGTTACGTCGCGCCGATCGCCGCCGCCGTGATGTTCGTCGTCATCTTACGCGCCCGCGCGCAAGGCGTGCTCGGCAACGGGAACGTCGAGATCTTCATGTTTTTCATGGGCTCCTCGCTCTATTTCTGGCGCGAGAAGCTGTTCATGAATTGGATCACTTTCATCGCGCTGCCGCTCATCGTCGTAGCCGCGTCGCTGCTGATTGGACCGGTCGTCGCCTTTCCGCTCTATCTCCTGTGCGTCGCGCCGTTCATGTTGCATCTGGCCTACATTCCCGGCGGTCCGATCAGGCGCTTCAATGCCTGGGGCGACTATTCCTACGGCGTCTATATCTACGCTTTCCCTGTCCAGCAGACGCTTGCGCTTCTCTTTCCCAAGATCACGATCCTGGCGATGGCCGGAAGCGCCGGAGTGATCTCGTTCGCCCTTGCCTTCTGCTCGTGGAACCTGGTCGAGAAGCGGGCGATGGGGCTGAAGGACGTCTGCGCCGAGGCCACGACTCGGGCGCTGAGCGCGGCCGCGGCGCCCTTCGCGCGCTGGCGCGCAGATCCCAAGCCGAGCAAGCTCTCAGCCAGCGCGCCGTCTGATGCGCCCGCTTCTCACCCCTCTGGCGCGATGAGCGTCAGCTCCGGAAAATAGGCGCGATAGCGCCGCACGTCGCGCGTGAGCAATGGCGCCGCCGCGACGCTCGCGTGAGCGCCGATAAAGAAGTCGGGCAGCGCACTCGTGCGGACTCCGCCGCCGCGCCGATACAATCGGAAAGCTTGCGCCGCGCGAAAGGCCGCGGATTTGGGCAAGTCCGCCAGCGTCAGGTCGAATTTCTCAATCTCCGCGTCACAATCCGACTGCGCCTCGAACCCGATCGCGAACTCGGCGTAAACAATGGCATTGATCAGCAACGGGCCGCGCACGTGGGCGGATGCGATGGCATGACGCGACCAGTCCGACCACGCGGGATTGCCGCTCGCGATATCAATCAGGATGTTCGTGTCGACGAAGATCAATCCTCGCCCCGAGTCATCCCCATTATCTCTTCCGTTGAAAATCCGCGGATCGGTTGACGGCGGCTCATGTCTTCAAGTCGGCTCATGTAGGCTTCAGCGGTCTTCACGGCGGCCTCGGCTTCGATGATCACCCCGCCTTCCGGGCGAACGCGGACGTTCACGCGGTCGCCCGGTCGAATATTCGCCGCCTCGCGTACGGCTTTGGGCAGTGTCACTTGCCCTTTAACCGTGACATTGGTCGCCAATTCGCTCTCCGTAATACCGATTATAGATAAAGTAATACTCGACGCCTCCCTCGTCAATGACTCGTTTTTGCGATGCTGGCCCATGAAAACGGTCCCGCATTGCACCTCCCGCAGCCCTCGGGCAAAAGTCTCGGTCATGCCCGACCCTGTCAGCAATCGCCTCGTCATTGCGCTCGCCCAGATCCCTGCGATCGTTGGCGACATCGCGGGCAATCGCGACCGCCTGCGCAAAGCGCGCAAGGAGGCCGCCGCCTTTGGCGCCGATATCGTGATGGCGCCGGAGCTCTATCTCTCCGGCTATCCGCCCGAGGATCTGGTGCTGAAGCCCGCGTTTCAGGAGGCCTGCCGAGCGGCGTGTGAGGAGCTGGCGCGCGACACTGCCGACGGCGGGCCTGCGATCTTGGTCGGTCTGCCCTGGGTCGAGGACGGCAAGCTCTACAACGCCATGGCGCTCCTCGATGGGGGGCGGATCGAGGCGGTGCGGTTCAAGGTCGATCTGCCCAACTACGGCGTGTTCGACGAGAAGCGCGTCTTCGCGGCCGGCCCGTCGCCGGGGCCAATCGTGTTTCGCGGCGCGCGTGTGGGCGTGCCGATCTGCGAGGACATCTGGGGTCCCGACCCGGTCGAATGCATCCTCGAAACGGGGGGCGAAATTCTGCTTGTGCCCAACGCCTCGCCTTACGAGCGCGACAAGCTCGCCATTCGTCAGGCCATCGCGGTCGCGCGCGTCGTCGAGAGCGGGCTGCCACTCATCTATCTCAACATGGTCGGCGGACAGGACGAGCTCGCGTTCGACGGCGGCTCGTTCGCGCTCAACGCCGACCGCAGCCTCGGCGCGCAATTGCCGGCGTTCCGCGCGATGGTGGCGCGTACGGTGTGGGAGCGGGGCGACTCGGGCTGGCGCTGCGTCGAGGGTCCGCGCGAAGTGGTCGAGGAGGGGGACGAAGCGGACTATGCGGCCTGCGTGATGGGCCTGCGCGACTATGTCGAGAACAACCGCTTTCCGGGTGTCGTGCTCGGCCTGTCCGGCGGCGTCGATTCGGCTTTGTGCGCGGCGATGGCCGTCGACGCGCTGGGGGCGGAGCGGGTGCATGCGGTGATGCTGCCTTATCGCTTCACCTCGACCGAATCGCTGTCGGATGCGGCCGCATGCGCGAAAGCGCTCGGCCTCCGCTACGACATTGTGCCGATCGCCGAGCCCGTCGAGGGTGTGGAGCGCGCACTCAAGACTATGTTCGCTGGCAAAGCGCGCGACATCACCGAGGAGAACATCCAGAGCCGCGCGCGCGGCCTGATCCTGATGGCGATCTCCAACAAAACCGGCGCGATGGTGGTGACGACCGGCAACAAGTCGGAAATGTCGGTGGGCTACGCCACCCTCTATGGCGACATGAACGGCGGCTTCAATCCGATCAAGGATCTTTACAAGATGGAGGTCTTTCGCCTGTCCGCGTTGCGCAACCGCTGGAAGCCCGAGGGAGCGCTGGGGCCGGACGGCGAGGTCATCCCGAATAACATTATCGTGAAGCCACCGAGCGCGGAACTGCGCGAGAACCAGAAGGACGAGGATTCGCTGCCGCCCTATCCGGTGCTCGACGGCATTCTGCGGGGCCTCGTCGAAAAAGAGATGCGCGTCGCCGACATTGTGGCGGACGGCTACGAGCTGGAAACCGTGCGCAGAGTCGAGCGTCTGCTTTATCTCGCCGAATACAAGCGCCGCCAGTCGGCGCCGGGGGTCAAGGTGGGGCCGAAGAATTTCGGCCGCGACCGGCGCTATCCGATCGTCAACCGCTTCCGCGATCAGGGCGCCGCGGCGCAAATGCCGGACGCTTCGATCGCGCCGCTGCAGTCCACAGGTACGAGCGAACGATTTGAGGAGTAGGCGGGCCACCGGCGGGCGGTGGGAACCCAATCCCCAGCGCCGCAACCGTGCCAAAGACCTGATATAAGCGACGTCGCCGGGGCGCGAAGCGCCTGTGGAGGTTCCATGCAAAAGGTTGCTTTCAAGGCCGGAGAAACGATCATCCAAGAGGGCGACGAGGGCGATACCGCTTTCTTCATCGTCAGCGGGATGGTGAATGTCGCTGTCGGCCGCGGCGACAAAGCCCAGACTGTTGGCAGGCTTGAGACCGGTGAAGTGTTCGGCGAAATGAGCCTGATCGATCCGGGACCGCGATCCGCGACCGTCACCGCGGCATGCGACACGGAATGCCTCGCCGCCTCCTATCAAGACTTCGTCTCGGCAATCGAGGAGAATCCGGAACGCGCCGTCGGGTTCATGAAGACGCTGGTGCGGCGCCTCCGCAAGATGAACGAATTGCTCGAGCGCGGCAGCCCCGACGGGCACGGGCTTCGCGAGATGCTTCTGGATTGCCAGCCCGCCGCCGACTCCGCCGAGGCGAGCGCGCTGCCTTGGACGATGCTGTGGTGACTCCCGGCGGGGAGGGCTTGGCTTTGACGCTCCAGGACGATTCGGATTGAATCGCAGAACGCTTCGCTGTCGTGTTTCCTTCACAAAGCGGCGATAAGCCAGAGTGAGCAGGGGGAAGCTCATGGCGGATATTTCACCGGATCTTCAGCAGGAACTAGACCAATTGCAGGCGGCCTATAAGGCGGCCGTGGAAAGTTGGGTCACGGCGGTCCGCGAGGAGGAGGCGCTGGCCTCCGGCAACCACAATGTTGCCGAGCTCGACAAATGGGAGGCGGCCCATTTCCGCGAGCATAAGCTGCACAAGGAAGCCGACTACCGGAAGCGCCTCTACGAAGACGCGCTGCGGCGGGAATTCTACGGCTTCTAACCCCTGATGCGCGCTGCTCTCCGACTTGTGATCGGCCAGCATCGCGTATCCCGTTTGACAAGAGACCCTGGGTCCTGAGACGCTGTCGCGTCGAGGACCTGAGGAGAGACGCTTGACCGCAGGGGCGGATGCCGCACCGGCATTTGCCCGGTCAGCGCTCAAAGCCCGCGGTGTCTTCGCAGCGGTCCTCGGCAACGGTTTCGAATTCTTCGATTTCACCGTCTACGCCACATTCCTGGGCATGATTGGCCAGGCGTTCTTTCCGTCTGACAATGTCCTGGTGAGCGATCTGGCGTCGGCCGCCACCTTCGGCGTCGGCTTCGTCGCGAGGCCGCTTGGCGGCGCCCTCATTGGCGCTTACGGCGACCGCGCCGGGCGCAAGCCGGCGATGACCCTCTCCATCGGACTGATGGCGATCGGCAGCGGCATCATCGCGTTCACGCCCGGTTACCGGACGATTGGGGTCTTGGCCCCGATCCTCCTGATCATCGCGCGCCTGTTTCAAGGCTTCGCGGTCGGCGGCGAGGTGGGGCCGGCGACCATGTTTCTGCTCGAGGCCGCGCCGAGAGATCGCCGCATGCTCTTTGCGAGTTGGCAGCTCGCGAGCCAGAACCTCAGCAGCCTGTTGGGCGGCTCGATTGGCTTGCTGCTGGCGTTGGCGCTATCCCAATCGAGCTTGAACGCTTGGGGCTGGCGCGTTCCCTTCGCGTTTGGCGTCTTGATCGCCCCCGTCGGCATCTACATTCGCCGTCAACTGGTGGAGACCCTGGAAGAGCCGTCGCGCGACCGCGCGCGTGGCGCGACCGCGATTCTCTCCGCTGTCATTCGCTCCAACTGGCGCGGCGTGCTGCTCGCTCTCGCGCTCATCAGCGGGGGTACGATCACCCAATATTTCCTGATCACCATGACGCCCTATGCGATCCGCACGCTTCATTTGCCTCCGTCGACAGCGATGCTTGGCGCGATCACCCTTGGGATTACCGGCTGCCTCGGCGCGCTCACCGGGGGAGCCCTGGCCGATCGCTGGGGCATACGCCCGGTCGTGATCGCATCTCGGATCGGGCTGATGATCGTCTTGTTTCCGGTGATGAAGTTTCTCGTCGCCAACCCGAGCGCCACGACGCTCGTCCTGGCGATCACGATCCTGAGCTTGCTGCACGCGGCGGGCGTCGCGGTTGTGGTCGCGCTGATGCCATTGATCTTTCCGCCTGGAATCCGCGCGACCGGCCTCGCGCTGACTTACGCGCTCGGCGTCGCGATCTTTGGCGGCACCGCGACCTACGTCGTTACATGGCTGGTCGGCGTCACCGGGGATCCGCTGGCTTCAACCTATTACGTGATGGCGGCCAATGTTGTGGTGCTCCTGGCCGCTCTCGCCATCCGAAATTCGGATGACCTGGCCGCCGTGTGGCCGCCGCCGTTGGATCGGGAGGTCTAGCGACGAAAGAGCCTGCGGCTCGCTCTCGCCGCCGCCGTTCTTAAACAGGGTTCCCCCTAAAAAGCCTGATTCAACCGATCTTGACAGGGCGTCCCTCTTCACGCCAATTCGATTCGAAGGACCTCGGTGGGCCCGAGCCCCAGGATAGCGCAAAAGGGCGCGTCCGCCGGGCCGCCTTCATGGAGTGTTCGGCTGAGGGATGAACAAGGTCGCCGCCGATCCCGCTCAACCCTATCGCGGCCTGATCGCCGGCTATACCGATGCGATCCGCCAAAGCGATTTCAAGGCCAATATCGCGATCCTGTTCGTCGCCTTCATGATGGGGCCGGTGCTCGGCAACTATCCGCGATTTCCCCACTATCTCCCCATCCCCTTGGTGATGCTGCCCTTCCTCATCGTGTACATATGCCTGCTGGCGGTGCTCATTCCTCGCTACCCCAAGCGCGGCGGCAAGCATTTCATCGTCTCGCGCAACGCCACGATCAGCGATTTCGCCAAAGTCGTCGAAGCCGAGGACGAGCTTGAGCAGCTGAAATTGCGCTGCTCGGTTCTCTCGGAACTCTTGTGGTGGAAGACCCTTTACATTCGCATCAGTTTTTTTGTCGCGATGGCGAGCATCGTCGCGAGCATGTTTTTGCTTGTCTACATCTGGTATGTTTAGGCGAGCGCGCTCGATGAGCAATCATCCAATGCCGCGGGACGATGCTTCGAGAAGCCTCGCCGCTTCGCGCGCTCCATGGCGGGTGTCGCCATGCCGGTGATATCCAAAGATCACGAAAATCAGTTGCGCAATCTGCTCGTCGGCTACGGCGATTCCATTCGCCTGAGTGACATCAAGGCGAATATCGCAGTGCTTTTCGTCGCCATCATGATGGGGACGGTCCTTCAGTTTCGCGACCACTACCCCCATTATTTGAACGTTCCGGTGTTGCTGGCGCCGTTCATCGTCATCTTCTTCAATCTGTTGGCCTCGGTCTATCCGCGCTTTCCACGCGCGGGACGGACACGATTCCCGATCTGGCGCGGTTCGAATCCGGAAGATTTCGGGTTCATCGCCGATCCGGTGCTGGACGTTGAGGAACTGCCGGTTCGATGCGCGCTCATGTCGCGCATTCTGTTCTGGAAGAACATCACCCTTCAGATTGCCTATCTTGTCGCGATGGCGACCCTTGCCGCTGCAGGGGTACTGCTGTTTGTGAATTGGCAGCGGTGACTGCCGAGCAAATCCGTTCGCCATTCGCTGCGCTATTACCGATGCCGGTTCCAGCCCATGCTCTCGCACATGAATCCGCCCATTACGCATCCGCGCGTGGTCATGTGCTTGTCGGCGACGCGGACATTGATTGCGTAGTTCTGGTGGCGCTGCGGATCGAAGGCGTTCCCCGACCAATGCCCAGCGCCGGCCGGCTTGACCTTGAGAATGAGGCGATCGCCGACCCTTTCTCCTGAGGCGCCATGTCCGACCCAAGTGTTGCGAGCGCAAACCGCCGCGCCGCAGGATGCGACATGGATCCTGGTCTTGCCGTCCGCGCGCGCCCAATCGCCGAGGTACGGGGCCTCGTGAGCAAGCGAGACGCCGCTCGCGCCGATCGTCAATAGCGCCGCCAATGCCGAAGCCCTTCGCAACATGCGCCTAACTCCCCAGTCGGCCGCCTTCACGGCAGCGTAAACCGCCTCCGGCTTCAATCCGCATTCCGGTCTTGTCGTTGTCCGATTCCGGCTGCTCGGCCTCGGGCCGTTCAATGCGCATTCCGTTGAATGTTTGACGCCTCGAATCAATCACTTTACTCCTTATTGAACGACGCCGCGCGGCGCGCGCGCAAATAGCAGAAATTCGAACGAAATCGCTAGGGCTGACGCGAAGCGTGTCGGCTCGCAGGTGGGAGAGAAACGATGCTCACGATCAAGGCGGCGCTGACTGGAGTCATCGCCTTCACCGCCGCGACGACCGCGGCGCTGGCCGAACCCAAGACAAATCTGCTCAGCCAATGGTCCGAGGGCTCCGACGCAGCGGCCATCGCCAAGCTTGGCGAGATGTTCACCGCCGCGGGCGGCAAGTGGGAGCAGACTTCGATCGCGGGCCATACGGCCAACACGTTGGCGAAGCTCCGCGCCGACGTTGTCGCCGGCAGCGCGCCGCCAGCGGTGCAGCTTAAGGGTCCCGAGATCGCCGAGTGGAACGAAACCGGTAAGACCGCGAACATCGACCAGATCGCGGCCACGGAAGGGTGGGACAAGGTCGTCGCGCCCGACCTCTTGCCGGTGATGAAGCCGACCGGGCACTGGGTCGCGGCGCCGATGAATATTCATCGCATCAACTGGCTCTGGGGCTCGACCAAGGCGATGGAGCAGGCGGGAATCAAGTCCCTGCCGAAGACCTGGGCGGAATTCAACGCCGACTGCGACAAGGCGGTCGCGGCGCATCTCATCTGCATCTCCCATTTCAGCCAGGACTGGACCGACGCCACGACGTTCGAGGTGGTCGTCTACGGAATGGATCAGAGCCTTTTCAAGAAAGCTTTTGTCGAGGGCGACACCGCGGCGATGCGCTCGCCTGAAATGATCAAGGCGTTTGAGCAGTACCGGCTGATGGTCTCGAAATATATGGATCCGGGGATTGCAGGCCGAGACTACGACAGCGCTACAGCCATGATCGCCAAGGGCCAGGCCGTGTTCATGATCATGGGCGACTGGCAGATCGGCATCTTCACCGCCGCCGGCCTCAAGCAAGGGACGGACTATCAGTGCGGCCAGGCGCCGACCGACTGGGGCAAGTCTGGCTTCATTCTCAATTCGGATTCCGTCGTCTTCTTCACTCAAACGGACCCCGACTATGTCGAGGGGCAAAAGCTGCTCGCCCATCTCATCATGTCGCCGAAGTTCCAGACCGTATTCAATCAGGCCAAGGGCTCGATTCCCGCTCGGCTCGACATCGATCTTAAGGACTTCAATCCTTGCCAGCAGCAGTCGCAGAAGGACCTGCAAGCCTCGATCGCCGACGGCATGCTGGTGCGCTCGATGGCCCATAACATGACCATCCTGCAGAAATACCGCGGCGCGATCCTCGACACCGTCACGTCCTTCGTGAACAACCCGAAAATGACCCCGGAAGAAGCCGCGAGCGCGATGGCGGACGCCGTCGACGCGCAAAAGTAAGCAAGGATCCGGCCGCTCGGCGCTTCTGTCGGGCGGCCAGTTTTGCAGCGCGATTGAACATCGCCCATGTCAAACGCCCTCAGCGCGAACGAGTCCCTTCGGGCGAAAGCCAGCTTTCGCGAAACACTCGGAGCCTGGACGCCGAGGCTCGCGATCGCACCGGGCGTGATCGCGAGCCTTGTCTACGTGTTCGGTTTCACGCTGTGGACGCTCTACATTTCCGTGTCCAACAGCACGATGCTGCCGACCTACAAATTCGTCGGCCTGAAACCCTATTTCGATCTTTGGTCCAATGCGCGCTGGAAGATCGCCTACGGCAATCTTTTCTATTTCAGCGCCTTCTACGTTATCCTCTCTCTCGCGGTCGGTCTGGCTCTCGCCATCGCCATCGATCAGCGCGTGAAGGGCGAGGCGGTATGGCGGACAATCTTTCTCTATCCGCTCGCGGTCTCGTTCGTGGTCACCGGCGTGGTGTGGAGCTGGCTCTATAGCCCCGACGCCGGCATCGAGTTTCTGGTGCGCAGCCTCGGCTGGCACGATTTCACTTTCCGCCTGACGACGAACCGCAACACCGCGATCTACGCGATCATAGCGACCGGGATCTGGCAGTCTTCCGGCTTCGCCATGGCCCTCTTGCTCGCCGGCTTGCGTTCGGTCGATCCCGACCTCGTCAAGGCGGCGCAGATCGACGGCGCGGGCCCGGCGCGGATCTATCGGAAAGTCATCATACCCTCGATCGCGCCCATCTTCGTCGCGGTCATCGTGGTGCTGCTACAATTCGCGATCAAGACCTTCGATCTCGTCGTCGCGCTGACCCGTGGCGGCCCGGGCATATCGACGACCTTTCCGGCCAACTACGTCTATGACCTCATGTTCCAGCGCGGCGAGATCGCGATCGGCGCGGCGGCCGCCATCATGATGCTGGCGGCGCTGGCGGTCGTCCTCGTTCCTTACGCTTTATGGACGGTCTGGCGCTCACGGCCGCGAGGCCGCCCATGGTTGACGCGACCTTCGATCTGGCGCTCGATTCGCAGGCGCGCGGCGAGAGTCTCCGTTTCGCCCTGCGGCGGCTCGCGATCTATGCGTTCCTCGCAGTGTTCGCGCTCATTTATCTGCTGCCGCTGTTCGTCGTCGTCGCCAATTCGTTTCGCGAATTGCCGGAGATCACGCAGAACGGATTGATCGCGCTGCCGCACAGCTTCTCTTTGAAGGCATGGCCGCAGGCTTGGGCGCATTATTGCGTCGCCGGCACCTGCGAGGGCGTCAAACGCAATTTCTTCAACTCCCTCTACATGACCATCCCGGCGACGATCCTCTCGACCCTCATCGGCGCGATGAACGGCTACGTCCTCTCGAAATGGCGCTTCCCCGGATCGGAGACGCTGTTCATCTGCATCGTCCTCGGCGTCTTCATGCCGGGCCAGATTGCGCTTCTGCCCTGGGCCTACATCCTCGGCGCGTTGCATCTCTCGAACTCGGTCTATGGCCTCATTCTCGTTCACGTGATCCAGGGTCTCTCGTTCACGACGCTGTTCTGCCGCAACTATTACGTCAACATCCCCGACGACCTCATCAAGGCGGCTCGCATCGACGGCGCCGGCTTCTGGCGCATCTTTTTCAAGATCATCTTGCCCCTGTCGCCGCCGATCCTCATCGTCACCGTGATCTGGCAGTTCACCGGCATCTGGAACGAATTCCTGTTCGGCGTCGTCTTCACCGGCGGAACTCAGCAGCCGATCACCGCGGCGCTGGTCGCGCTGGCGACCAGCCAGATGAACGCGCACCCCTATGACGTCGCGAGCGCCGCGGTGATGATCGGCGCCGTTCCGCCGCTCCTGATTTATCTGTTCGGCGGCAAGTATTTCGTCCGCGGGCTTACGCAAGGCGCCATCAAGTGACCGAGCGACAATGGCGACGCTGACCGTCTCGCGGCTCTACAAGCGCTTTGGCTCGGTCCAAGTTCTCAAGGGCATCGACCTCGAGGCGAAGACGGGAGAGTTTGTCGCGCTCGTCGGACCTTCCGGCTGCGGCAAGTCGACGCTTCTCGCCATGATCGCGGGACTGGAAAGCGTAAGCGAGGGCGAGATCCGCATCGACGGAAGAATCGTCAATTCGGTCGCGCCAAAGGACCGCGACATCGCCATGGTGTTCCAATCCTATGCGCTCTACCCGACGATGACGGCCAGACAGAACATGACCTTCGGCATGGAGAGCCGGGGCGTGCCCAAGGCTGAGCAGAACGCCGCGATTGCGCGCGTCGCCTCGCTCTTGCAGATCGAGCCCCTCCTCAACCGCAAGCCCGGCCAATTGTCCGGCGGTCAGCGTCAACGCGTCGCGATGGGGCGCGCGTTGGTGCGCGATCCGAAGCTCTTTCTGTTCGACGAGCCTTTGTCCAATCTCGACGCCAAGCTGCGCGTCGATATGCGCACCGAGATCAAGAAGCTGCATCTGAGGGTTGGCAAGACCACGATCTACGTCACCCATGACCAGATCGAGGCGATGACGCTTGCGTCGCGCATCGCGGTCATGCATCAGGGCGCGATCCAGCAATTTGACGAACCGCAGGCCGTCTACGACCGGCCCGCCAATATGTTTGTCGCTGGCTTCATGGGATCGCCATCGATGAATTTCATTCCAGGTGAATTCACGGAACTCGGTGGCCGTCCGGCGATCGTGATTGCGCTCGGCCACGGCGAAACCGCGAAATTGCCGCTTGCCCTGACGCCCGTGCATCCGGCCCGCGAGCGGCAAGGTGGTGCTCGGCGTGCGCCCAGAGCACCTGTTCCGCTATGATGCGAACCTGAAGACTCAGAAGGCCGGACTCGCGATGGTGAGCGTGCCGGTCGAAGTGGTCGAGCCGACCGGCGCCGAAACCCATGCGGTTTTGAAGCTCGGCGAGCAAGAGATCGTAGGGCGCTTCGATCCGGACGGCGCTCCGCGTCTCGGCGAGCTTTTGCCGCTCGGAATTGACATGGCGCATGCGTGCCTGTTCGATCCGGAAAGTCAGGCGCTGATTCCCCAGGTCGCCGTTTGACCTTCGCCATCTACCCCAGCCTTGCCGGGCGCAATGTGTTCATCAGCGGTGGCGCGACCGGCATCGGCGCTGACATCGTGCGCGCCTTCGCGCGCAATCATGCGCGCGTCGCGTTCGTCGACGTGCAGCGCGCAGAGGGCGAGGGAATCGCGGCGACGGTAAAAGCCGAGGGCGGGACGGCGCTGTTTCTACACTGCGACGTGACGGACGTCGTTGCGCTGCAAGCGGCGATCGCGGAAGCCCGCGTGAAGCTCGGCCGCATCGCCGTCCTGGTCAACAATGCCGCCAATGACGAGCGCCACGCGGTCGCAGACGTCACCGCCGACTATTGGGACCATGCCCAGAACGTGAATCTGCGCGCATCACTTTTTTGCCGCCCAAGCCGTTCATCCGCAAATGCGCGAGCTTGGTTTCGGGTCGATCATCAACCTCTCGTCGATCGCCTGGCGTGGCGCGGCCGAGATGCCGGCTTATGCCACGGCTAAGGCCGGCATCATCGGCCTGACCAATGCGCTGGCCCGCGCGTTTGGCTCGGATAACATTCGCGTGAACGCGATCGAGCCCGGCGCGGTGATGACCGATCGGCAGCGGCGGCTGTGGTACAAGACGCCGGAATCGGTCGATGCGATCGTCCAGCGTCAATCCATCAAGCAGACGTTGCTCGGCGAGGACATCGCGCGGATGGCGCTGTTTCTCGCTGCTGATGACAGCCACATGGTCACCAAGCAGTCGATCATTGTCGACGCGGGGCTTCGATGAACGAAATCGCGAAGGCGCTTCAGCCGGAGGCGCGCGGACAAACCTTCGCCTTCGGCCTCAATCCTTATGGCCTGACTTATCATCTGGGCTTGCAAGGCGCTGGCGGCCCTCGCGCCAATCCCAAGGGCGCGGGGCTCGAAGGCTTCATCGCGATCGCGACCGAGCTTGGCGCGAAGGTTCTCGAGATCTACGACCCCTGGCTTCGGGCGATGAGCGACGATGAGATCCGTGCGCTTCGTGATCGGCTCGGGGACCTCGGCATGACTCCGATCGTCAGCTCCGGGTTGATGATGGGTCCATTCGAGAGCGCGCTGCGTTCGGCTCGCATTCTCAACGCGGAGGTCATCCGCCACGGCCTGACGACGGTCTTGTGCGGCGATCGTCATTCGCTTGGCGACAAATGGAAGGAACTCGTCGCTGAGGTTCGCGCCGCGCTTGCCGAGCGCGGCCCGCGCGCCGCCGACGAAGGCAGAGTTGTGGCGATCGAAAACCACCAGGACTTCGGCAGCGACGAACTCGTCGACTTTTGCGAGACGACCCGCGGCCTCGGCATTTGTCTCGATACTGGCAACACCTTTCCGGTCGCCGAGGCGCCGCTCGATTTCGTCCGCCGCGTCGCCCCGCACGTGCGCCACGTCCATCTGAAAGACTACCGCGTGCAGTTCACCGACGAGGGCTATCGCCTGGTGCGCTGCGCCATCGGCGACGGCGCCGTTCCCATGGCCGCCATGCTGGACATTCTCGGCGGGGCAGGGCCGGAAGCTGAATGCGGTGCTCGAGCCCGGAGCGCTCGAAGCGCGCCACGTGCGGTTTTTGCGCCCGGAATGGTGGAGCCTCTACGCGCCTAAGTCAGCATCCGCGCTCGCCGCCTGCCTCGCGGCGGCGAGGGTCAATCGCCTCCCCGACGAGGCGGACTATCGCACGCCCTGGGAGCGCGGCGACGATGCCGCGATCGCGGATTACGAATTGACGATGATGCGCCGCAGCGCCAGCAACATGCGCGCGATTGGCCTTGGCGCTTAAGACTGGAGACTGACGAATGACCAAAGAGCTCGCCGGCAAGATCGCGTTCGTCACCGGCTCGGGCCGAGGGCTCGGGCGCGTGATGGCGGAGCGGTTGGCCGAGCTTGGCGCGGATGTGGCGATCCATGACCTGACCTGGACCGGGCCCGCAAAGTATGGCGAGGCGGCTGATCTCGACGCGGTTGCGAAGCAAATCGCGCGACATGGCGGAAGAGTCGCGGCGGTGAGCGGCAACATCGGCGATAAGGCGGCGGTCGCGAAGATGAAGGAAGAGATCGAAGCCAAGCTTGGGCGGGTCGACATCCTGGTCAATTGCGCCGGCGGCGACATTGGCGCGGCCGGCGGCAAGCCCGATCCCAACGACGCGCTCGGCATTCCGCTTGAAGACATCAGGGCGCTGACTGAGAACAACCTCTATGGCACGATCCTCGTCTGTCAGGCGTTCGTGCCGCCGATGGTGAAGGCGGGCAGCGGATCGGTGATCAACATTGGCTCGGCCGCGGCGCAATTCGGGGTGACGAACGGCGTCATCTATGCGGCCCTCAAGGCCGCCGTCATCCACTATACGCGCTGCCTCGCGGCCTCGGTCCGGACCGAGGGCGTTCGCATCAATGCGGTCAGCCCGGGCGCCACCAAGACCGCGCGCTTCGAGGCGACGCGGGTCGTCGATCCGAAAAAGATGGATTCGTCGATCAAGTCGCTTATCCGTTATGGGGAGCCGGACGAGATGGCCGACGCGGTCGCCTTCCTCGCTGGGCCCAGAAGCAAATATATCAGCGGCCAGGTTCTTCGGGTGGACGGCGGGGAAACGCTGTTTCCGGGCTGACGAACGGCTAAGAGCAATAACAGGAGGTTTGAAAGTGTCGGACGCCAAACGGTTTGAGGGGATGACGGCGGTGGTGACGGGCGGGGCGTCCGGCATCGGGCTCGGCGTCGCGAAGCGGATCGCCGCCGAGGGTGGGCGGGTCACGATCTGGGACCAGGATCCCGCGCGTTTAAAAGCCGCCGTTGCAGAGGTCGGCGCCACCCACGCCCGAGCCGATGAGGTCAATGTTGCAGATCCAAGCTCAGTCGAGCGTGCGACTCTCGCCGCCGCAGGCGAGATGGGCCATATCGACATTCTCGTCTGCTCGGCGGGCGTGGCGGGCAAGAACGCGCTCGTCATCGAATACCCGATCGACGAATGGAAGCGCGTGTTCGACATCAACGTGCACGGCCTCTTCTACTGCAATCGTTTTGTCGCGAAGCTCATGAAACACCGAGGCTACGGCCGCATCGTCAACATTGCCTCGATCGCCGGCAAGGAGGGCAATCCGACGGCCTCGGCGTACAGCGCGTCAAAGGCGGCGGTCATTGGTCTCACCAAGTCGCTCGGCAAGGAACTCGCGAAGGACGGCGTTTGCGTGAATACGATCACGCCGGCGACGATCGACACGCCAATTCTCTCGCAAGTGTCGGAGGCGCATATCAACTATATGCGCTCGAAAATTCCGATGGAGCGTTTTGGCACGGTTGAAGAGGCGACCGCGATCGTCTGTTGGTTGGCGAGCCGCGAGTGCTCGTTCACAACCGGCGCCGTGTTCGATCTCTCGGGCGGCCGCGCCACTTACTAAGGCCTATGCGAGCGGAGTGGGCGCGCGTGCACAATTCTGCGTCCACCGAGACCGGCGACCTGACTGAGCCCCTGCGCCGCATGGGCCTCCTGAAAGCTGGAGAATCTGCCCGCCTCACGCCTCTGACCGGCGGGGTGTCTTCGGACATCTCGCTCGTGGAAGCGGGTGGGCGACGCTTCTGCGTCAAGCGCGCGCTGCCGAGGCTCAAGGTCGCTGCGGTCTGGGAGGCGCCGGTCGGACGCAATGCGGCTGAGGCGGCCTACATGCGCGCTGTCGCACGCTGGCTGCCGCACGCTGTTCCGAGCGTCCTCGGCGAGGATGCAGAAGCAGGGTGGTTCGCGATGGACTATCTCGCGCCCGAGGACCATCCGCTGTGGAAGGCCCGACTTCTGGCGGGGATTGTGGACGTGGATTTCGCCGCGGCGGTCGGGCGCGATCTCGCCATCATCCATGCGCGGAGCGCGGCCGACCCGAACATTCCGGCCGCGTTTGCAAACGACCAGACATTCGAGGCGATCCGCATCGAGCCCTATTTGCGATCGACCGGCCGCGCGCACCCTGAGCTTGCGACGCGCTTCGATGCGCTCGCGCAGACGACGCTGACGACGAAGCGCGCTTTGGTTCACGGCGACATCAGTCCGAAGAACATTCTTCAAGGCCCGCATGGGCCGGTTTTCCTCGATGCCGAATGCGCCTGGTTCGGCGATCCCGCTTTCGATCTCGCCTTCTGCCTCAATCATCTCCTGCTTAAGGGCGCGCGCGAAGGCGCCGACAAGACGCGCTACATCGCTGCTTTTTCGGCGCTGGCGCGCGCCTATCTCGCTGGCGTCGACTGGGAGGGCGCAACGGAAATCGAAGCGCGCGCGGCCGCTTTGCTGCCGGCTTTGTTCCTCGCCCGTGTCGACGGCAAGTCGCCGGTCGAGTACCTCACCCGCGAGAGCGAGCGCGCCGCCGTGCGCCGCTGCGCCGAACCGCTGATCGCTGATCCGCCGCCTCGCCTGAGGTACGTCGCCGACGCTTGGGAGCGGACGCGATGAGCGTGTCTCTGAAGCTTAGCGTCCACCTCATCCTGAGGAGCGATGCGCAGCATCGCGTCTCGAAGGAGGGTCCAGAGAGCTTCACCCGATTGGCGCACGGTGGAGCGCCCTTCGAGGCCCCTCCGGGGCGCCTCAGGGCGAGGGGAACTGGGAGACATCGCGATGAGTGAGCCCGTCATCCAATCGCTTGTCGCGCGGCGCATCTGGGACTCGCGGGGACGCCCGACCGTCGAAGCGGAAATCACGCTCAGCGACGGCGCGGTCGGGCGGGGCATTGCGCCGGCTGGCGCATCGCGTGGCTCCCGTGAGGCGATCGACAAGCGCGATGGGGGCAACGCGGTTCGGCGGTTTTGATGTGCAGGACGCACTGCTAGGGATTGCCAAGGAAATCGCGCCTGCCCTCGTTGGCCTCGATCCATTTGATCAGACGGCGATTGACGCGAAACTCGTCGCCCTCGACGGCACGCCGAACAAGGCGAGGCTCGGGGGAAACGCGCTGACCGCGGTTTCGCTTGGCGTTCTTCATGCGGCGGCGGCGAGCCGCGGCCTTCCGCTCTGGCGTTATTGTCTAGGCGACAAGCCGGCGATCATTCCGCTGCCCGAAATCCAGATCTTTGGCGGCGGCGCTCATGCTGGACGGCGAACCGACGTGCAGGACTTCATGGTCATGGCGCCGCGCGCAAAAACCTTCGCCGAGGCGCTCGAGGTCACGGCCGAAGTCTACCATTCCGCAGGCAAGATCATGGCTGAGCGTGGCCTCCTGCAGGGCCTGGCCGATGAAGGCGGCTGGTGGCCCGCGTTTTCGAGTAATGAGGAAGCGCTCGAAACATTGATGCGGGCGATCGAGCGCGCCGGCTTCGTTCCCGGCGAAGACGTGAGCATCTCGCTCGACATCGCCGCATCGGAATTCGGCAAAGGCGGCCGCTATCGTCTGGGCCTTGAGAAGCGTGAGCTCGACCGTGAAGCGCTGGCCGAGATGCTGCTCGGCTGGTGCGACCGCTATCCGATCCTGTCTATCGAAGACCCGTTCGCCGAAGACGACGACAAAGGGTTCGAGCAATTCACCGCCGCGGTCGGCGACCGCATCCAGGTGATCGGCGACGATTATCTTGTCACCAGCGCAAACCGCGTACGGCGAGGCGGCGCGAACGCGAAGCGTCAATGCGGTGCTGGTCAAGGTCAACCAGGCGGGAACGGTCAGCGAAGCCAAAGCGGCTTTAGACGAAGGACGCCGCGCGGGCTTTGGCACGATCGTCTCGGCGCGCTCGGGTGAGACCGAGGATACGTCGATCGTTCATCTGGCGATTGGCTGGGGCGCCGGACAGCTAAAGGTCGGTTCGTTCGCGCGCTCCGAACGGATGGCGAAATGGAACGAGGCTCTGCGCATCGAGGAAGCGCTCGGTTCGAAGGCGCGCTTCGCTGGCCTCGATGAAATGCCGATGCGACGCCAGGCGGCGAAGCCGGTCGAAACGAGCGCTGGATGGCGAGTGTGATGACGAACAATCTGTCCATCGAGAGCGGCGCGCTCGCTATTCCAGCGCCGGATGCGAGCGGCGTCCGCGTCTACAAGGGCATTCCCTATGCGGCGCCGCCGATCGGGCCGTTGCGTTGGCGCCCGCCTGAGCCGGTCGCGCCGTGGACAGGCGTGCGGCCGACGCATGCGTTCGGCGCGCATTCCGTGCAGGGCGTCGTGTGGGACGACATCGACCTCAGCGGAGCCGCGACCTCCGAGGATTGCCTCCATCTCAACGTCTGGACGCCGGCCGCGCCGGGGACAAAAGCGCGCCTGCCGGTGATGGTCTGGATTCACGGCGGCGGCTTTGTCGTCGGATCGGGCGCTGAAGCGCGCTACGACGGCGCGCGTCTTGCCGCGCGCGGCATCGTCGTCGTCACCGTCAACCATCGACTCAATGCGCTGGGGTTCCTCGCTCATCCCGAGCTCACCGCCGAATCCGAGCATCATTCGTCCGGAGCCTACGGCTTTCTCGACCTCGTCGCCGCGCTGCAATGGGTCAAGAACAACATCGGCGCTTTCGGCGGCGATCCCGGCAAGGTCACGATCGCGGGCGAATCCGCTGGTTCGCACGCGACCAGCGCGCTCATGGCGTCGCCACTCGCGAAGGGGCTGTTCGCGCGCGTCATTGGCGAGAGCGGAGCGATGTTCGCCGCGCCGAGCCGCGCGCTGGCGACGCTCGAGGAAGCCGAAGCCGCCGGCGTCGACTTCATGCGTAAGCTCGGCGCGCGTTCGCTCGCCGAAATGCGCGCCCTCCCTGCTGACGCCATTCTCGCCGCGAGCCCGGGGCTCGGCTTTCGCCCGATCATCGACGGATGGTTTCTGCCGCGCGCGCCGACCGAGATCTTCGCCGCGCGCGAGCACAGCGACGTGCCCCTGATGGCCGGCTGGAACAAGGACGAAGGCTTCAATTTCACTTTGCTTCAAGGCGACGACGCGAAGCGCCCATACGTCGATCTGGCGCGCGCGATCTTTGGCGAGCGGACGGAAGAGCTTCTGCAGCACTATCCGAGCGGATCGCCGGAAGCTGCCGCCGCTTCGGCGCGCGCGCTTGGCGGCGACCTCGTCATCATCCATCCGACCTGGGCCTGGATCGAGGCGCAGAAGCAAAGCGGCCGCGCCGACATTTTCCGCTTCCGCTTCGACCGCGCGCCCTTAACGCCGCAGGGCTGGTTTGGCGAACGCGACAGTCGCGACGCCGGCGCCTTCCATGCGGGCGAGCTCCTTTACGTGTTCGACAATCTCCACGCATTCCCGTGGCTGCACGAAGACGCCGACCGCGAGCTGGCGAAACTCGCGTCGAGCTACTGGGTCAATTTCGTCAGCGAACGGAGATCCCAACGGGCCGGACGTGCCGCATTGGCCGTCCCATCGCAGCGAGGGCAATCCGGTGATGGCGCTCGACTCGCCCCACAAGGCGGGGCCGGAGGAATGGCGGGAGCGGCACATGTTCCTGAAGGCGGCGACGGACAAAAATAACGTCAGTCCGAAACCATAATAACAATTAGTATTAGTGATTATATTCTCGCCTTTTCGCTGGTGTCAGGGCGCGGAAGGAAATGGCGTCGCAACCTCTTGGAATCGTGAGTAACGCGACCGGAAATGGCGCCCCGCTCGCGAGCGAAAGTCCGACCCTCCCATCATTCCGTCAAGCGCGCGTAAGCCGCGGCGAGCGAAAGGATGATCGCTCCGTACAGGATCTGTTTGATCGGTTCGGAGACATCAAGCAGCGTAAGGAGACCGGTGAGAACGGTTAGGATCAGCGCGCCGGTGATGGTCCCCGCATAGCCGCCGCGCCCGCCGAAAATGGACGTGCCGCCGATGACCACGCAGGCGACCGAGGGCAAGAGGTAGCTGTCGGCAAGACTGAGATCCGCCGCGTTTGTCCCGCCGACCACGACGAGTCCGGCGATCGCCGCGAGAATGGCGCACAGCAAGTAGTTCGCGAAGAGGACGCGCCACACCCGGACGCCAGCGAGGTGACAGGCCTCGCGATTGTCGCCGACTGCGTAGAGAAGGCGGCCGAAGCCCGTCCGTTGCAGGCCGAACAGGATCAGCGCGGCGATGACGAGCCACAGGAACAAGTCGATCGGCACCAGCCCGAACACACGCCCTGCGCCGAGCGTTTGAATGATATCGGGGACATGCGGCTGGCTCGCCATCATGTGCTGGCTGTAGACGATCAGCACGCCGCCGGTCATGAGCCCGGTGCCAAGCGTCATGACCAGGGGCTGCACGCGCAAGAGCGCGACGCCGATCCCGTTGATGATGCCGACAATGACGCCGAGCAGAAGCGCTATGCCAATCGCAGTCGCCGAGCCGGCAGAGGCGTTGGTCGCGAGCAGATAAGCCGCTCCGGTTGCAACGCTCGCCACCGACAGGTCAATGCCGCCCGTCAGCATCACCAATGTTTGCCCGCCGGCCATGATCGCGAGCGGCGCGGCGAACAGGATCGTGTTGGAAGCCCACAGCGGCGTCACCGTCCCGGGCCGCACAATCTCCACGCCGACCACGAAAATCGCCAGCAACAGGATCAGAGCATAAATCGTTCGCGCGCGCAGGAAAGTCAGGACCGCGTTCATTTGCGTTCTTGCAGGAAGGCGAAGAAGCCCGCGATCATCACCACCAGGACAATCAGCGTGCCCTGGATGACCTGGCCGTAATTCGGGTCGATGCCAAGGAACACCAGAACCATCGGCGCGAGCGTCAACAACAGCGCGGCGATGACAGGGCCGACCATTCCGCCGCGGCCGCCCGCGAGGCTGACGCCGCCGATGACGATGGCGGCGACGCTGCTCAGCGTGTAATAGGCGCCGGACAAAGGCGCGCCGATTCCGGTTGTCATGGTCAGCGCCATGCCGCCGAATGCGCAGGCGATTCCGCTGAAGACATAGGCGATCGTGCGCGCTCTCATCACGTCGACGCCGCTTCGAAACGCGGCGACCGGATCGCTGCCCGCGGCATAGATCAGAAGGCCGATGCGGCTCAGCCGGATCGGCAGCCAGATCGCCGCAATGGCGACGACCATCAGCACGAGGGCGTTCGGCAGCCATGGCCAGAAATCAGCGCCGGCGCCAATATTGAGATAGGCCGCCGGCGCGCCTCCGCCCGGGCGTTCGAGGATGAGCAACGCCACGCCGCCCCAGATGAAGCCGGTGGTGAGCGTCGCGACAACGTCGGGGATGCGCGAGAAGGCGACGACGAGGCCGTTCACCAAGCCGGCGACGGCGCCGGCGATCAGCACGACGATCGAGAGGGCCAGGGACTGGCGAAAATCGGCGTGCTGCATGAGGCTCGCGGATAGGACGTTCGACACCGCGATCATCGAGCCGATCGAGAGGTCGATGCCGCCGCTGATGACGACGATCGCCTGGGCAGCCGCGGCAAGCGCGAGCGGCAACGCGCCCAGCGCCAGGGATTGAATCTCGAACGAACCAAAATCGGGGTGGACCGCCACCGTCCCAGCCAGCGATGCTACGAGCAGAAGCGGCATGCCGAGAAGGCGGCCAGCCCGGGCTAGAGCGCGCCAGGAGGCGCCGGTGTTTCGAGCCGTCGCATCGGTCATGCGAGCGCCGCCGCGGCCTCGGCGCGAGTTAGCCCATGCGCCGCCCGCAAGAGGCGCGCTTCGTCGGCTTCCACCGCCGGCATTTCGCCGGAGATGCGGCCACCAAACAGAACGATCGCCCGATCGCAAGCAAGGCGAATCTCCGGCAGTTCGGACGTGAACAAGAGGACGGACAGGCCCTGGTCGGCGATCTCGCGCATGAGCGCATAGATTTGCTTCT
Source organism: uncultured Alphaproteobacteria bacterium (assembly GCA_963770275.1). Lineage (GTDB taxonomy): Bacteria > Pseudomonadota > Alphaproteobacteria > Rhizobiales > Beijerinckiaceae > Roseiarcus. The sequence continues at coordinate 131,766 of CAVYPD010000032.1, read as the reverse complement.
TGGTTCCGATGTCGATGCCGCGCGTCGGGTCGAAGCAGAGCAGGGTCTTGAAACCCGCAGCAATCCAGCGGGCGATGACGACCTTCTGCATGTTGCCGCCGCTGAGGCGTCTGACTTCCGCCGCCGCGCGGGTGTCGATCTGCAATTTCCGCACGGCCATGTCGACGCGGCGTCTCTCCTCGCCCATCGCAATGGGGCCCCAAGAACGCAATCGACCGAACGCGGCCAGCGCCACGTTCTCCTGCACGGAGCGCTGGGGCAGTAGCGAGACCAGACGATTCGCCGGAACCAGGACGAGGCCGGCACGGATTGCGTCGGCGGGATGCCGCAATTTGAGCACGCGCCCTTCCGCTCGCACCTCTCCAGCGTCGGCTCGCCGCACGCCCGCGATGCAATCGAACAGTTCCTCCTGTCCCTGGCCTTCTAACGCGGCGACTCCGAGCACCTCGCCGCGATCGACACGGAAGGAGACGTCGCTGAGCGTATGCCCATAGCTCAAGCCTCTCACTTCCAGCGCTGGGACGTCATGCGTGGTCTCGGGACGGGCGGCGCGCGCAATTGGCGCCTCAGTCGTCGCCCTGGCCACGTCAGAGCCCAGCATGAGATTGACGATCGTCTCTTCGGCCCCCTTAGTCGGCGTTACGCCGACAGTGACGCCATCGCGCAGCACGGTCGCGCGGTCGCAGAGCATGGCGATTTCGGCCATGCGGTGCGAGATGAAGATCACGCTCGCGCCACGGCTGCGAAAATCCCGCACGACTTTGAACACGCGCTCCGACAGATCCGCGGGCAGCGCCGCGGTGATCTCGTCCAGCATCAGAATACGCGGGTCCGACGCCAGCGCACGGGCGAGATCGATAAGCCGCAACAAAGCGAAATCGACATCGCGCGCCACGGTCTTGAGATCAATGCGCTCGACGCCGAGATCGCGCATCGCCGCCTTGACCTTGTCGGTCGAGACGCGCGCGAGACGCATGTTCTGCGCGACCGTCAGGTCGGGAACGATTGCGGGATCCTGGTAGACGGACACGATGCCGGCTCGGCGCGCTTCGGCAGGGGATCGAAAGGCCACCGGCTCCCCCGCGAGGGTCATCTCGCCCTCATCCGCCGGGAACACGCCGGTGATGATCTTGACGAGCGTGCTCTTGCCCGCGCCGTTCGCGCCCATGAGCGCATGCGCTTCGCCCGCGCGCACCTCGAGCTCCGCTGAACGCAGGGCTCTTACCGCTCCGAAGGTCTTCGCAACGCCGCGAATGTGAAGAAGCGGCGGAGCGTCGGTCATGGTTCTCCGTCCGAAACAATGCCGGCGGCTCCCGCCGCCGGCGTCACGATCGGCTATTCAGCCGAGATCACGGCCCTTTGCAAGAGATCAGCTGCTCCGGCGTATAGTGCGTGTAGGGAGGCACAGTGGCGACGCTGAAATAGGGGTCGAGCTTCGGATTGTATGCGGCCTTCAGCTCGGTCATGCCCTTGTCCGTGTCCCAGACTGTCGGCGTGATCTTGACGAGGTGGGGGTGGTCCTTCTTGGCCAGGACATCGAGCGCGAGGCTCAGTCCGGCGGCTCCGACGGCCGGCGGGTTGCTCACGGCGGCGCCAGACAACCCCTTCTCCTTCTGGTCGACGAGCTGGCCGATGAAGGCGTTGTTGTCCGCGCCGACCACCGGCACGTAGGGCTTGCCCGCGGTCTTGTAAGCGTCCACCACGGTCGAATCGATGCCCGACGTCCAGACGCCGTCGATTGGCTTGCCGGAGGCCAGCAGGTTCTTCGTCGCCTGCGCGGTCTTATCGAGCGCCCAGCCCGTGAACACCGACGTCACGTTGATGCCTGGATACGCTTTCGCAGTTTCGGTGAAACCCTGATGACGATCGGCGTCAGCGGGAACCCCGTCGATACCGCGCATCTCAACCACTGTACCTTTGCCGCCCAGCTTGTCGAACAGCCATTTCGAGCCGAGCTTGGCATATGCGACCTGATCGTTGGTCAGAACATAGGCCTCAGGTGCGGAAACGGCCTGGTCGACCGCGACCACCACGATGCCCTTGTCCGCCGCCTGCTTGATCACGGGGTTCAGCGCTTCACGATCGGAAGGGTTGATGATGATGATGTTCGCGCCAGCAGAAATCAGATTGCGGATGTCCGCGATCTGCTCCGACGGACCGCCGTTTCGGTTGGCGACGATCACCTTCGACACCTTGCCCGACGCTTCCGCTTCGGCCTTGATCGAGCAGATCATCTCTTCGCGCCAGCCGTTGCCGATCAGCGTATTGGAGACGCCAACGACATACTTGTCTGCCGCGTGCGCGTTACCTGCCATCGCCAATACGGCGAGTGAGGCGCTACCTAGAATCCCAGTCAGTTTCATTTGCTTCCTCCCAATCAACATGTGTAAGGCGGTGTAACGCATTTGCGTGGTTTGCTCAACCGAAGCGGGCGAACGTCCACGCTCCATCGTTTTGGCTGGACTGGACCGCTGCTTCGATAAACGCGACGCCCCGAGCGCCGTCCACCACATTCGGAGTTAGGTTCGCGCTTTTTTCAGGCGTACGTCCAGCGCGCCGGGCCGAGATCAGTTCCGCCGCGCCGCGGTAGAGGTTGGCGAAGCCTTCGACATAGCCTTCGGGATGTCCGCCCGGCATGCGCGAGCCTTCGATCGCTAGCGACGTGTTTCCCGGGCCGCCACGCCGCAGAATGCGCGACGGCTCGCCATAAGGCGTGAAGCGGAGCGTTTCAGGCTCTTCGCCCGCCCATTCGAGCCCGGCGCGCGAGCCGTAGACCTTGATGCTCAAATTGTTGAGATTGCCGACCGCGACTTGGCTCGCCGCCAGCACGCCGCGCGCCCCGCCTTGAAACCGCAGCAGCACGTGCGCGTTATCGTCGAGGCGGCGGCCCGGCACGAAGGTCGTGAGTTCCGCTGAAACCGCGTCGAGTTCGAGTCCGGTCACGAACAAAGCCAGACTGTGCGCGTGTACGCCGATGTCGGCGAGGCACGCGGAAGCGCCCGCGCGTGTCGGATCGGTGCGCCATACCGCTTGCTTGTGGCCGTCGGCGTCGATCGGGAGGGTCAGCCAATCCTGGACATAAGCCGCGTGGACGACCCGAATGTCGCCGAGTTCGCCAGCTTCGATCATTTCGCGCGCCTGCCGAACCATCGGATAGCCGGTGTTGTTGAGAGTCACCGCAAAGATCAGCCCCTTCGCGCGCGTGAGCTCAACCAACTCCGACGCTTCGGCGAGCGTCGTCGACAAAGGCTTGTCGCAGATGACGTCGATTCCAGCTTCGAGAAACGCTTTCGCGACGGGGAAGTGAAGGTGGTTCGGAGTGACGATGACGACCGCCTCGATGCCGTCGGGACGCGCCGCCTCGCGGGCCGCCATTTCGCGATAGTCCGAGTAGCTCCGGTCTGCCGCCAGACCGAGATCGGCTCCCGACGCGCGCGCGTTTTCGGCATCCGAAGACAGGGCGCCGGCTTTCAGCTCGATCAGATCGTCGAGCCGCATGGCCATGCGATGCACCGCGCCGATGAAGGCGTTGCGGCCGCCGCCGACCATGCCGACGCGCAACCGTCCGCCCTTGAGCCCGTCGACGGCGGTCGCGTGAACCATCGGCTCAGCCTTTAATGCCGAGGAGGCTGAGATTGGTCGCGCGGTCAGCGCCCGTCTTGGCGAAGTCGTCGAACGTGCGGTCGGTCACTTCGATGATGTGGTTCGCAATGAATTTGGCGCCCTCGCGCGCCGCGACCTCAGGATGCTGCAGGCAGCATTCCCACTCGTAAACCGCCCAACCCGCGAAATCATAGGCCGCGAGCTTCGAGAAGATCGCCTTGAAATTGACCTGGCCGTCGCCGAGCGACCGATCGCGGCCGGCGCGCTCGAGCCAGCCTTTGTAGCCGCCATACACGCCCTGCTTTGCCGTCGGGTTGAACTCGGCGTCCTTGACGTGGAACATCTTGATGCGATCGTGATAGGCGTCGATGAAGCCGAGATAGTCCATGCATTGCTTGATGTAGTGGCTGGCGTCGTAATTGATGTTGCAACGCTTGTGGCCGCCGACGGCGTCGAGAAACATGTCGAAGGTGTCGCCGTCGAACACGTCCTCGCTCGGATGAATTTCGAAGCAGAGGTCGACGCCGTTCTCGTCGAAGAGGTCGAGGATAGGCTTCCACCGGCGTCCCTGCTCGGCAAAGCATTCTTCGACGAGGCCAGCCGGCCGCTGCGGATAGGGATAGAAATAGGGCCACGCGAGGGAGCCGGTGAAGGTCACATGCTCGGTGAGGCCAAAGCGGCGTGAAACGCGCGCCGCCTTTCGCACCTGGTCGGCCGCCCAAAGGCGCCGTTTCTCCGGGTTGCCGCGCACGGCGGCGGGGCATTGTCCGTCGAACATCGCGTCATAGGCCGGATGAACGGACACCATCTGGCCCTGAAAATGAGTGGAAAACTCGCTGATAGCGATGCCGACGTCGGCAAGCTTTCCCTTGATCTCGTCGCAATAAGCTTCGCTGTCGTAAGCGCGATCAAGGTCGAAAAAGCGACTGTCCCAGGTCGGGATCTGAATCGCCTTGTATCCGTAATCCTTGGCCCATTCCGCGATTCCAGCGAGGGTGTTATGGGGCGGGGTGTCGGTTGCAAACTGGGCCAGAAACAAGCCCGGGCCCTTGATCGTTCGCATGCGTTTTCTCCCTCTGCGGCTCAAGTGCCCCTTGAGGGGAAATTATTATGCCGTGAGAACGATTTTGGCAAAAAAATTCCATATGTCAATTCGGCATTGGTGGATGTGGCGACTATGCTGGCTATGAAATTTCCAAGATTTGACAATCGGAATTTCTAATCCAAAATCGCGGGAAGCGAAAAATCTCATTGGGAGGCGAGCGTGAAGGGGCGGGTGGTCATAGTCACCGGTTCAACCCAGGGCGTGGGCTTGGCGATTGCCCAGGCGGTCGCCCGCGCTGGCGCCGAAGGCCTCGTGGTGACAGGACGAGATGCGGACAAAGGCGTGGCCGCAGCGGCCGAGGTCGAGCGAAGCGGGGCGCCCGCCCTCTTCGTCGCAGCGGACTTGGAACAATCCAATGCGCCGGACTTGATCTTCGACTCCGCGCTGAAGCGTTTCGGTCACGTCGACGGCCTGGTTAACTCCGCCGCGATCACGGACCGGGGATCGCTTGCTGAAGCAGACATCAAATTTTGGGACCGGCTCTTCGCGGTCAACGCGCGTGCGCCCTTCTTTCTTATGCAGCGGCTCGTCAATCACTTGCGCGAGCGCAAGACGCTGGGCTCGATCGTCAACATCCTCTCCGTGCACGCTCGCGGCGGAGCGCCGGAGCTGGCGGTCTATGCCTCCTCCAAGTCGGCTTTGGCTGGGCTGACCAAGAACACCGCGCACGCGCATCGCTTCGACCGCATTCGCGTCAATGGAATCATTTTGGGTTGGGTCGATTCGCCCGGTGAGCGACAGATGCAGGCGGTTACGCTTGGCAAGGGTGAGGGATGGTTGGCCGAGGCCGCCGCAAGCATGCCGTTCGGGCGCTTGTTGAACCCGGACGACGTCGCGCGGCTCTCCCTGTTCCTTCTCTCCGACGCCTCGGAGCCGATGTCAGGCGCGCTGATCGATTACACGCAAAACGTCTTTGGCGCCCTGGACTGAGGCCCGGGCAATGCGACGCCTGTCTCGCAGCGTTTTGCCGGAGCTACCGCTCTCGGTGCGCCAGCCGCAATACGATCGCGAGAGCCTGAAGATCGGCATGGCGCATATCGGCGTCGGCGCTTTTCATCGCTGTCACCAGGCCGAATTCATTGACGACATGCTCGAGGTTCGCTTCGGACCGTGGGGCGTCATGGGCATAAACCTCACGGCGCCAAGCCTCGCCGATCTTCTGGCGCCGCAGGATTGTCTTTATTCCCGCACGCTCAGGCAGGACGCCCGCGCTGAGACCCGCATCATCGGCGCGCTGCGCCAAGTGATCGACGTCACGGACAAGGCGAGCGCCGAGGCCGCGGTCGCCGCGCTCGGTGGCCCCAACATTTCCGTCGCGACGATCACCGTGACAGAAAAAGGCTATTGCCTGACGCCGTCGACCGGCGCGCTCGATCTCGACAATCCAGCGCTTCGCGCGGATCTTGACGGCGGCTTCCCGCCGCGCACCCTCCTTGGCTTGCTTGCGCTTGCGCTCGAACGGCGACGGCGAACCGGTCGGCACGCCGCTGACTCTCATAAGCTGCGACAATGTTCCGTCCAACGGCGCCCGGCTCGGCGCGGCGATGCTCAAGTTTGCGGCCCTGCGATCGGCGGAGCTGACGCTCTTTATCGAGGAGTGCGTGACGTTTCCATCGACGATGGTCGACCGGATCGTGCCGGCGACGGCGCCGGAAGACGTCGACAGGGTGTCTGAGGCGCTCGGCGCGCGCGACCCTGGCGCGGTGGTTGGCGAGCCATTCCGGCAATGGGTGATCGAAGACAAGTTTGCCGCCGAGCGACCACCGCTGGACCTTGCCGGGACCACGTTCGTCGCCGACGCGAAACCTTACGAGCAGATCAAGATGCGCGTGCTGAACGCCGCGCAATCGACGCTGGCGCATCAAGGTGCGCTCGTCGGCCACGAGTTTACCTATGAGGCCGCGGCCGATCCGGTGCTTGCGTCGCTTACGCGTAGGATGCTCGAGCAGGAAACTTCGACCACGCTGCCGAAGCTCGCAGGGATGGAGGTCGCTCCGTATATTGATCAGTCGATGACGCGCATCCGCAACACGGCCATTCGTCATCGATGCCATCAGATCGGGACGGACGGATCGCAGAAGATTGCCCAGCGTCTCGTCGATCCGATGCGAGAGCGCCTCGCGGCAGGCCAGCCGGCCGGCTTGCTCATTCTCGCGGTCGCCAGCTGGATCGCCTATGGCTTGAGCGGCGCGCGTCGCTTCGGCGCGCGCTGGACGCCATCAGATCCTTACGCGGAGAGCATCATCGCGATCGGCGAGAAAAATTCCGACTGGACCGAACTCGCGAGGGTCGTTCTCTCCATCGCTCCAATCTTTGGGACTGACATGGCGCGACCGCGGCTCATTGAGGGGATCGCGGGCCACCTGCGCGGTCTCCTCGACGGCGACGCCCGAAGCTATCTCAGAGAACGGCTCGACGATGAATAGCCGCCGGACCATCGACCGCGCAGATGCGGTAGTGGATGCCGAGGTCGGCGCGGCGCTCGGCTACTCGCGGCCGGGCAGTTACGAGGAGCTGCGCGCGGTGCTGTCGTCGGGAACCGCGCGGCTCCCGAAGAAGCTGCGCCAGGTCGCGATCCATCTTTGGCAGCATCCGACCGCCGTCGCGCTGGGCACCGTGACCAGCGTCGCCCGCGAAGCCGGCGTGCAGCCCTCGACCCTGGTGCGGTTCGCACAAGCCTTTGGCTATTCGGGCTTCTCCGATCTGCAGGAGGTGTTCAAGGCCCATCTCGCAGGCGGAGGACAGAGCCGCGACCGTTGGGAAAGCGCCTCGAGCAGCGAGGCAGCGCGCTTGGTCGATGGCTTCATCGGCTCGTCTACGGCGGCGCTCGCCGGCGTCCGCGATCGGCTCGACCTCTCCCAATTCGAGATGATGAGCGAGACGCTGGCCGCGGCGGACCTCATCTACATCATTGGTTCCAAGCGCGCTTTCTCGCTGGTCAGCTACGCCTCGCTCGCGCTCGCCAATCTCGGCGTGCGCAACCTTGCGCTCGACAATGTCGGCTCGACCGCCTTCGAGCTTCTGCGCTGCGCGGCGACCTCCGACGCGGTCCTCGCGATCAGCTTTACGCCTTACAATTCCATCACCCCGGAATTGGCTGCGTCCGCCGCACAGCGCGGCGTTCCGATCGTATCGCTGACCGACAGCGCGTTCAGCCCCTTGGTCCCGGTTTCAAAGGCCTATGTCGAAGTGATCGAAGAGAGCTTCTCCGGATTCAAATCGCTTTCGGCGACGCTCGCGGTGGCGATGGCGCTGGTGCTGCGTGTCGAGCAGAGGCGCAGCGAAGCAGCCGCTCGCAGCCGCGACGTGTCGAACAATACCGGGCCGGGCGAGGGGAGGACCTGAGATGCGCAAATGGCGGATCGTCGGCTTAAGCTTCGAACATGCGCACATGGGCGACCTCCTGCGCGAGGTTTATGAGCATCCGAACGCCGAGATCGCTGGGGTGTGGGACAACGACAAGGCGAGGATGGCGGAGGCAATCGCCAACTTCTCCATTCCCAATGAGCGCGTCTATCGCGACATCGCGCAATGCGTGCGCGAGGCGCGTCCGGACCTCGCCATCCTTTGTCCAGCGACAGCGCGGCATGCGGATGTGGTCGAGGAGGTCGCCGCACTCGGCGTCGATATCCTGCTCGAAAAGCCCTTCGCCGCTTCGCTCGCCGAGGCCGACCGGATGCTTGCGGCTGTCAAGAAGTCGGGCGTTCGACTCGCCGTCAACTGGCCTTTGCGCTGGTATCCATCGCATGTGACCACCAAGCGGCTGATCGACGAAGGCATCGTCGGCGACGTGATCGAGGTTCACTTCTACGACGGCAACCGTGGTCCGCTCTTTCACCGTGCCGATAAGGTCACCGTGTCCGATGAGGATGTGCGGCGCGAGAAGCCGAATTCGTGGTGGTACAGCAAAGCCTCGGGCGGCGGCAGCCTTCTCGACTATCTCGGCTATGGAGCGACCCTCGGCACGTGGTTCATGAACGGCGAGGCGCCGATCGAGGTGACCGCGGTCGTCGACCAGCCGGAGGGTCTCGAAGTCGACGAGCATTCGATCACCATTTGCCGCTACGCCCGGGGCCTGTCGAAACTCGAAACGCGCTGGGGAACTTTCACCGATCCCTGGACCACGCAGCCGCAGCCCAAGTGCGGTTTTGTTGTCGTCGGTTTGGAAGGCACGATTTCGAGTTACGACTATGACGCGCATGTCGGGGTGCAGACGCGCTCGCAGCCGACCGTCCGACAAGTTCCCGTCGACGAATTGAAGTCGCCGTTCCGCAAACCGGTTGAATACGTGCTCCATTGCAAGGAGCGCGATCTGCCATTCGAGGGCCCGCTGGATCCGGCCCTTTGCCGCACTGCCCAGCGTATCGTCGACACTGCGGCGCTGTCAGCGCGCCAGCGTCGCACACTCGCTCTGCTGCCATGACGGCTGAAGGGCCATCGGCTGACGACTATGCTCTGGTCGCCAAGGTCGCGGCCGAGATCGAAGCGCCGGACCTGCCTTATCGCCCGCCGATGCCGCGGGATCGCAGCGCGCCGATTGCGCTTGTTGGCGCCGGCGGCATCAGTGGCGCGCATCTCGACGCCTATGCGCGTTATGGTCTGAACGTGGTCGCTATCTGCTCGCGCGATCTCGAGCGCGCCCGCGCTCGCCGCGACGCCCACTTCTCGAACGCGCGCGTCACGGACGATTTCGATTCCGTGTTGCGCGATCCGGATGTGCGCGTGCTCGACCTCACCGCCCATCCGGATGTCCGCTTGGACCTCATGCGGCGTGCGCTGAACGCCGGCAAGCACGTGCTGTCGCAGAAGCCCTTCGTCGAGAACCTCGATGACGGCCGCGAACTCGTCGAGCTCGCAGAGCGGCGTGGTCTCAAGCTTGCCGTCAATCAGAACGGGCGCTGGGCGCCGCATCTCGCCTATATTCGGGAGGCCGTCCGCGCGGGCCTGATCGGCGAGGTCACTGGCGTACATGTGGAGATCCGTTGGAACCACGGCTGGATCGCGGGAACGTCGTTCGAAGCCATGGATGATCTCATCCTCTGGGATTTTGGCATCCATTGGTTCGATTTCCTTGCGAGCGTCATTGGGGACCGCGCGCGTTCCGTCTATGCGACGACCGCCCGAGCCGCCGGACAGACCGCGCGACCGCCGCTTTTGGCTCAGGCGCTTGTCGCCTTTGATGGCGGTCAGGCCTCGCTTGTTTTCGATGGGGCGACGCGATACGGCGCGCGGGATTCGACTTCGGTCGTCGGCGCCAATGGCGTCGCTTGCAGCTTGGGACCCGACCTCGGTCATCAGGCCGTCGAGCTCTATACGGAAGCTGGAGTCGCCCGGCCTCAACTCAAAGGCTCTTGGTTCAACGATGGCTTCGCTGGCGCGATGGGCGAACTCTTGTGCGCGATCGAAGACGACCGGGAGCCCCTGAACTCGGCGCGCGGCAATCTTTTGTCGCTCAAGCTCTGCCAGGCGGCGCTGCGCTCGGTCCGGACGAGCGCCCTGGCCGCCATCTGAGCAGACAAGGACAAGGAACCGACGGCGGGCCGTCGCGGCTTCGTCTGTGATAGACTTGAAACCGGAGAAAAACGCGATGGCGAAGGCACGCGCGCGCACATCGGACGAGCCGCTGCGGCCGCTTGAGCTCGACCCCGAGCGCGCCAGGCAGCGCGACCGACGTCCGTACGCAATCGTCGACATCGGCTCGAACTCGATCCGGCTCCTAGTGTATGACCAACTCGGCCGTGCGCCGATGCCGCGCTTCAATGAAAAATCGCTCGCCCGACTCGCCGAGGGACTTCCAGAAACCGGTGCGATCGCGCCCGACCATTTTCGTCGCGCAATCGAGGCTGTGCGGCGATTTCGCGCCATTGCCGAGGCTATGGGGGTAAGCCGAATCGACGCGGTGGCGACGGAGGCCATGCGTCGCGCTTCGAACGGGCCAATGCTCGCCGCGGCGATCGAGGCGGAGGCGGGCCTGAAAGTGCGTGTGCTCAGCGGGGCTGAGGAAGCGCGGTTTGCGACGCTTGGCGTCATTTCCGGATTCTTCCGGCCGGTCGGGACGGTCGGCGACATGGGCGGCGGCAGCCTAGAGGTTGCGCAAGCGATCGACGATCGCGTGGGCGATGGCTGGGTCAGCCTACCGCTCGGAGCTTTGCCGGTCGAAGCCATGCTGTCCGAGGGCGTTTCGGCGGCGAAGCGGCAAATCGACGAAATTCTCCGGCGAAGTCTGCCGCGCGAGCTCGGAAGGCCAGTGTTCTACCCGGTCGGCGGTGGCTGGCGGGCGCTGGCGAACGCGCACATGGACACGGTCGGCGCTCCCGTCAAAGTCGTGCACGGCTATACGCTCAGCGCCGCCGACGCGCGTCAGTTTGCGCATACTGTGGCGCGCCTGTCTGTAGCGAAGCTCGCGGCGACGCCGGGCGTGGCGGAGCGTAGAGCGCGGACTTTGCCGGCAGCGGCGCTGACGTTGGATCGTGTGCTCAAATACCTGAAGCCGGAACGGGTCGTCTTTTCCGCTCTCGGGCTTGCGCGAAGGCTTTCTCTATTCGCAGCTGAGCCGTGAGGAACAATATCTGGATCCGTTGATCGAGGGCGCGCAGCTGATCGGGCTGCCGCTCGCGCGCGTGCCCGAATTCGCGCCGGAGCTGGTGGCGTGGACCGAAGGCCTTTTTACGGACGAAACGACGGCTGAGAAGAGGCTGCGCGTCGCCGTCTGCGCGCTCTCCGATATTGCCTGGAGAGACGCGGCCGACCTCCGGGCGGAAGAGAGTTTTCGCCGCCTGCTCGAGTTTCCTTTTATCGGCGTTACCCACCCGGAGCGCGTGTTCGTCGCCGCAGCCGTTCACGCCCGCTACGTGGGCCGACCCGACGCGCCGTGGCTAACCCCTGCCATCAAGCTTCTCGCGCCATCGGAACGCCGTCGTGCGCAGATCCTCGGCCGCGCCATTCTGCTCGCCTACCGTTTTTCCGGCGGCGTGCCGGCGGTGCTCGAAAGCGCGCGATTGCGCATCGACCCAGAGTGCATCCGGCTTGAGGTGACGAAAGCAGCACGCGCTCCCGACAGCGAAGTGGTAAGCGATCGGCTCAAGCTGCTCGCGAGCGCCATTGGCGTGAAGCGCAGCGAGGTTGTCGAGATCGACGCGTCGTCATCCAATTAGCTCCGGCTGCATCGGACTGGGAGATTCCAGATCAACTACCGCCACGCCTTTCATGCGGGCAATTTCGCCGACGTGCTCAAGCACGCCGTTCTGGCCCGCGTTCTCGTTTATCTGACTCGCAAGGAGAGCGCCTTCCGCTTTATCGACACCCATGCCGGCGCTGGGCGCTTCGATTTGGCGAGCAAGGAAGCGAAGCGTTCGCCGGAATGGCGCGAGGGGATCGGGCGAATTCTGACGGCCCACCCGCCCGCGCCGATCGCCGAGCTCCTGCGCCCCTATCTTGAAGCCGTCGGCCCGCACGGCCCGGAGGGCCGGCCGCTCAGCTATCCCGGTTCGCCAGCGATCGCCCAAACCCTCATGCGCGTGCAAGATCGCATCGCGCTCTGCGAAGCGAATCCGGACGAACGCGAGGCGTTGATCACCGCACTTGGGCGCGATGGACGACTCAGTATCGTCGGCACGGACGGTTATCTCGCGCTCAACGCTTATTTGCCGCCGAAGGAGCGCCGCGGAATCGTCCTGATCGACCCGCCGTTCGAAGCGCCAGACGAAGCCAGCGCAGTCGAGCGTGCGCTCGAACGCGCGTTGCACAAATGGCCGTCCGGGACCTACGTCGCGTGGCGCCCGATCCGGGAAACCCGGGCCGACGCTCATTTCCTCAACTCAATCGCTGCGCTCGGCGCGCCCAACATCCTGCGGCTCGAACTTGACGTCGGCTACGGGCCAATCGGCGCACACGGCCAGGTGGCGCTCGCGCGCGCCGGACTTCTTGTGGTCAATCCGCCTCATACTCTGATCGAAGAGGCGCGGACGCTGCTGCCTTGGCTCGCGCAAACATTGGCTCGTGGCGGCGTTGGACAGCATGTTTGCGCCTGGTTGACTGAACCGGCCTGAGCGCGCCGCACATACGCTTGCCCGCCTCGTCGGCGTCGGTTTATGTGTGAACGATAAGGGCGGATCGCACGCAACCGCCGGGGAACCTCAATGGCGCTGCCGGATATTCTGAAAGACAAGCTCAGGCTGCCGGTCGTCGGCGCTCCGCTGTTCATCGTCTCGCATCCGGCGCTGGTGATCGCCCAATGCAAGGCTGGGATCGTCGGTGCTTTTCCCGCCCTGAACGCACGCCCCATTTCTCAACTTGACGAATGGCTGCATGAAATCACCGAAGCGCTCGCCGCCCATGACCGCGCGCATCCGGAGCGGCCCGCCGCGCCGTTTGCGGTCAACCAGATCGTCCACAAGTCGAACGCGCGGCTCGAGGAAGACATGGCGATGACGGTCAAGTGGAAGGCGCCGCTCGTCATCACGTCGCTCGGCGCGCGCGAGGACGTCAATCAAGCGGTGCACGGCTACGGCGGCGTGACGCTTCACGACATTATCAACAATCGCTTCGCCCACAAGGCGATAGAGAAGGGCGCCGACGGTCTGATTGCGGTCGCCGCGGGCGCCGGCGGCCACGCGGGGTCGACCTCGCCGTTCGCGCTGATCCAGGACATCCGCGCCTGGTTCAACGGGCCCTTGCTGCTGTCGGGCGCGATCGCGACGGGCCGGGCCGTGCTCGCCGCGCAAGTGATGGGCGCGGATCTCGCCTATATCGGCACGGCTTTTATCGCCACGCCCGAGGCGCGCGCGATTGAAGACTACAAGCAGGCGATCGTCGCTGGCGACGCTTCCGACATCGTCGGGTCCACCTACTTCACCGGCGTTTTCGGCAACTATTTGAGGCCATCGATTGTCAAGTCGGGTCTTGATCCGGACAGCCTGCCCGAGCGCGACGCGAAGGCGATGAGCTTCGCCTCCGCCACCGGTTCGACGGAAGCGAAGGCCTGGCGCGACATCTGGGGAAGCGGGCAGGGCATCGGCGCGGTCACGTCGGTGCGGCCGGTCGCCGAACTCGTCGCGCGGCTGGAGCATGAGTACGCTGAGGCGAAGCGCGCGATTTGAGGCCACGCATCAAGCCTGCGCACAAGTTTACGCGCCCGAATACTTTCAATGGATTAAGTGCTATTTTGCGCCACTTTTTTCGAGCGGAAGTTTCCAAGCCGGCCTCAGTCTGAGCCCCTGAGGCACGAGGCCGGAAGGGCGACTGGGCCATTTCGCTTAGGGCCTCGACGGGTCCAAAAACAGCGAAAACGAAACAAATCTTTCGCGAAACGAAATAAACGGTTTCGCGAAACGGGTCGTAAGCCCCTGAAATCATTATGAGCGCCGAATCAATGATTTCGCGGGATTGTTTATTTTCAACGACTTAACCGCGTTTTCGTTTCGCGCGATTTCCATGACCCGTCCTCCGACCGGAAGGCCCGGGGTCCAGTGGCAGCGCCCTTCGACAATGCTCAGGGCGAGGGCGTAGGCGATCGGCTATGACCATCGCGCATCATCGCGGATATTTCTGAAATACGCAAACTACGTCGCTGGGTTCAGATTTCGCGCAGTCGCAGCGCCTTTTCGCCGGACGCGTCAGCAGTGTCAAAGTCAAGCAGAGTTTCCTGCATTCGTTTTTCCCATTGGATAGCGGGGATAAATACAAGGTTCCTTAAGAGCGACCTCGGTCTATCGACTTGAGGACGCTCGGGATCCAAAACACTTGGCTCGAAACCGGCCGCCGCTTTGGGCTTGCCCCGTCAGCGCGCTGCGCGTAGGCCGCATGCTGCGTCCGATTTTGCGTTCGTGCCGCGTCCGCTTCACCCCGAGAAAACCTGAAAGGATGCGCCGCATTCATGGCGACCATCGAGCAATTCGCGCAGCGCCAAACCCAACCGCAGGACCGCGCCTATCGCACGCCGCCGCACAACCTCGAGGCCGAACAGGCGCTGCTCGGCGCGATCCTCATCAACAATGACGCGTTCGACCGCGTCTCCGACTTCCTCCGGAGCGAGCATTTCGTCGAGGAGATTCATCGCCGCATCTTCGAGATTGCCGGATCGCTGATCCGGGCAGGCAAACTGGCGACGCCGGTCACGCTCAAGACGTTCCTCGGCGACCATGACATCGGCGGCGTGACCGTGCCGCAATATCTCGCCCGTCTCGCCAGTGAAGCCACGACGATCATCAACGCCTCTGATTATGGACGCAGCGTCTACGACCTTTCGATGCGACGTGAGCTCATTTCGATTGGCGAGGACGTCGTCAACGTCGCCTATGACGCGCCAGTCAACTCGAGCCCGCGCGAACAGATCGAGGAAGCGGAGCGGCGCCTCTATCAGATGGCGGAGGCTGGACGATATGACGGCGGCTTCCAACGTTTTTCGGACGCGCTCAAAACCGCAGTCGATATGGCGGCCCGCGCTTATGAGCGAGATGGGTCGCTCAGCGGCATTGCCACCGGCCTCACCGATCTCGACCGCTATATGGGTGGGTTGCAGGCGTCCGATCTCGTCATCCTCGCCGGCCGTCCAGGCATGGGGAAAACGGCGCTCGCCACCAACATGGCCTTCAACATCGCCAAGGCCTACGAAGGCCGAACGCGGCCGGACGGAACGATCGAGACCACGAATGGCGGCATTGTCGGCTTTTTTTCGCTCGAAATGTCGGCCGAGCAGCTCGCGACCCGCATCATCGCCGAGCAATCCGCGGTCGCCTCCTACAAGATCCGCCGCGGCGACATCACCGAAGCCGACTTTCATCACGTCGCCGATGCTGTGCGCGAGATGCAGCAGATTCCCTTCTACATCGACCAGACCGGCGGCGTCTCGATCGCCCAGCTCACGGCCCGCGCCCGGCGCCTCAAGCGGCAGCGAGGGCTCGACCTCCTGGTCGTCGACTATCTCCAGCTTCTCGCCGGCTCGAAAAACCGCTCTGAAAACCGGGTGCAGGAACTGACCGAGATCACGACTGGGCTCAAGGCGCTGGCCAAGGAGCTCAATATCCCGATCTTGGCCTGCTCCCAGCTGTCGCGCCAAGTTGAACAGCGCGACGACAAGCGCCCGCAGCTCTCGGACCTGCGCGAATCGGGCTCAATCGAGCAGGACGCCGACGTCGTGATGTTCGTCTACCGGGAGGAATATTACCTTAAGAACAAGGAGCCTCGGCCCGGGACGGAGGAACACATCGCCTGGATGGCGCAGATGGAGACAGCCCACGGGCGGGCGGAAGTCATCATCGGCAAGCAACGCCACGGGCCGACCGGAACGATCGAGCTTCAATTCGACGCCGAAGTGACCCGGTTCAGCACAATGGCGCGGGAAGACACGGTCCCGGAAATCCGCTAGGATCGGCGCCCGGAAGCCACAACAAAGTTGCAATTGTCGCTCTTATGGGCGCCGATTATGAATATGGCGGTCGGCCGTGAGCCCCGGCCCCTATCTGGAGAGTCGGATGAAGCTGGTTACTGCATTTGGCCTTGCGGCCGCCTTCGTCGGGGTTGCCTGCATGGCCGCGCCCGTGAGCGCCGATGAGTTTACGCCGGCGCAGAAGCAGGAGCTGGGCGCCTTCATTAAGACTTATCTCGTCAACAACCCAGAAGTTTTGCGCGAGGCGATCGAAGCGCTCGACAAGCATGATAAGGAAACTGCGGACGCCGACCGCCAGAAAGTCGTCGCCAACCAGTCGAGCGCTCTATTCAGCTCGAAATATCAGGCGACCCTCGGGAACCCGCAGGGCAGCGCGACGCTCGTCGAATTCTTCGACTACAATTGCCACTTCTGCAAAGGCGCGCTGCCGGACGTCACGAAGCTCATGAAGGACGACCCGAACCTCAAGCTCGTTCTCAAGGACTATCCGGTTTTAGGCCCGGGTTCGGTCGAGGCGGCGAAGGTGGCCAGCGCAGCGCGCAATCAATTGCCGGGCGACAAGTTCTGGGCTTTCCACTCCAAGCTGCTTGGGGCTCACGGGCCCATCGGCAAGACAGAGGCGCTCGCGGTCGCCCGCGAGCTCGGCCTCGACATGGACAAGCTCGCCAAGGACATGGAAAGCCCCGAGGTCAAGTCAGGCCTGGGCGAGGTCATGCAACTCGCCGACGCCTTGCAGATCAATGGCACGCCCACCTTTATCGTTGGCCAGGACGTCGTCGTCGGCGCGGTCGGTTACGACCAGCTCAAAGATAAGGTCGATGCCGTGCACAAGTGCGGCCACGCCACCTGCTGACAGTCAGGCGCTGGCGCGCTAATTGTACGAACGCGCCCGCCGGGCGTCATTTCCACTGACCGGCGGGGGCCGCCTTGACTGCGCTGCAAGCAATTATCATGGCCGTGCTGCAGGGCGTGACCGAGCTTTTTCCGGTTAGCAGCCTCGGCCACGCGGTCATCCTGCCGCGGCTTCTGAACTGGGGAATCGACCTGAAGGCTCCGGACTGGCTCGCCTATCTGGTGGTCATGCATCTGGGCACCTCAATCGCGCTCTTCGCTTTCTTCTGGCGCGACTGGCTGAGCTTTCTGCGCTCTTTGATTAGCGCGCCGGACGCCAGCGCGAAGACGGACAGACGGACGTTCTTCTTCGTTGTTCTGGCGACCATACCGGCGGTCATCGTCGGCTCCCTGTTTCGCAAGCTCTTGGGCGATGCTTTCGCCGCGCCGGCGATCGCTGCCGTGTTCCTGATCGTCAATGGTTTCATTCTGTATTTTGGCGACAGGATCGGCGAAGAATCGACGGGTTCGCTCGGCCAGCTCAATTGGAAGGGCGCGCTCGCGGTCGGCTTCGCCCAATGTTTCGCCTTGATCCCAGGCATCTCCCGCTCTGGCGCGACGATGGTCGCCGGCGTGGTGGCGGGACTCAAGCACTCGGAGGCTGCGCGCTTCTCGTTCCTCATGGGGGCCCCGATCATTCTCGCAGCCAACGTCTACGAGGCGCCGAAGCTGATGAAAGAGGGCGCGACGCTGGGGGGGATGGCGATTTTGTCCGGGATCGTCGCCGGCATTTTCGCCTATGTGAGCCTGACGCTGCTCATGCGCTATTTCCGTAGGCACGAATTCGAGGCGATGAGCCCGTTTGCGTATTATTGCTGGGCGGCCGGCGTCATTAGTCTCGGAATTATCGCCTTCGTTTGACAGTGGGGCTCTTGGCCCTCAACCTTCACGCCCCATATCTCAGTGCTGACGCGGAAAGGCCCGCGCTTGAGGGCGTCATGGCGACCATCGAGTATATGCCGGCGCGGCTGACGCCGAAGGAAACCGAGGAGCTAAGGCAAGCGGTTGCATGCCTTGAGGGCGCGAGCTTCGCGCAGCGGCTGACCGACGCGGTCGGACGTCCGGTCGGAATGCTGAGCCGCGCGATGCCGCAATCGGCCCGGCGGGTCGTTGCGCATGTGAGTGAAACTGCCCTCAGGAGCGCGCTCAAGCTTGCTTTGCGCACGCTCGATCTGAACGACGCATCGGCAAAGCCCGCCAACCGCGCTCACAAGCTCGCCGCCGCGGCGTCCGGGGCCGTTGGAGGCGCGCTGGGGCTCGCGGCGCTGCCGCTCGAACTGCCGATCTCGACCACGATCCTTCTGCGGTCGATCGCCGAGATCGCGCGCGAGGAAGGCGAAGATCTGAGCGTTCCAGAGGCTGCTTTCGCCTGCGTCGAAGTGTTCGCTCTCGGCGGTCATGCGGCCGGAGAGAACGCCTTTGAGACCGGATATTTCGCGGTTCGGGCCGCGCTCGCCAAATCTGTGACCGACAGCGCGCGCTTTGTCGCCGCTCAGGGGGTCGCCGCGCTTCCCGCGCCAGTGGTGGCGCGGCTGATTTCGCAGATCGCCTCGCGCTTTGGCGTTGTGGTCAGCGAGAAGGTCGCCGCCCAGGCCGCGCCGATCCTCGGCGCGATCGGCGGCGCGGCGGTCAACGCCGCCTTCGCCGATCATTTCCAGACACTGGCCCGCGGGCATTTCATCGTCCGGCGCCTGGAGCGCCAGCATGGCGCGGGCGTCGTCGCATTCGAATACCAGCGCTTGCAAGGCGAACGGGTCCGCGAACACGCGGAAGGCCGAAGGGCCGCGTCGTAAGGCGGGAGCGTTCGCAGACCCGGATCACGCCAATGGCCGAGAACCGGCCGCCCGTTGAATGGATGAGGATCGGCAAACAACGCCTGACGCGAGCCGCCCAGGCGCTGGCGGTTGTGCTTTCGGGCCTGCTCGCCCTGCCATCATACGCCGACTTAAGACCGCGGGCTCGGCCGCGCATTGCGCCGCCGATGCGTTTCGTGCGCGTGACGAGCGCCGAGGCGGCCTGCAAGCCAAATTGTCCGGAATGGCTGTCGGCCGAAGGTCGGATCGATCTAGGCACGGCGAAGGCCTTCGCCGACGCGATTGCGAACCTCAAAGGCCGGCGGCTGCCGATCCTCATTCATTCTCCTGGCGGCTCGGTCGCCGACGCTGGGACCATGGGCGAACTCATTCGTGCCAAGGGTCTTGCGGTCGCGGTCGCGAGGACGCTGATCACCAACTGCCCGGAAGGCTCGCCGAAATGCCCTGACGGTCCCGGCACGGCGATCACCGGCGGCGCGATTTGCGCGTCGGCCTGCGTGCTGGTGCTCGCCGGCGGCGTCGAGCGCCTCGCCGGCCCCGTCGGCGCGGATCGGGGTGCATCAGACCACGACGGTGGTGAGCGAGACCGAAGGCCTGGCGCACCTCAAGTCGACGCGGAAACTCTACGAGCAAAAAGGCGTCGACGCCGCGGTCGAGGCCTATCTCGCCGCAATGGGCGTGGGCGAGCCGGTGATGACGCTCATGCGCAAGACATGGGCGGCCAGCATTCGCTGGCTGAGCCCCGCGGAGCTCAAGGACTCGCATCTCGCGACCCTGGCGCTCGACGCCGCCGAGCCGATCCTTGCCAGCGGCGCGAACGGCCTCAACGGCCACGCGTTCGACGGCGATCCGCCGCGGTCCGATCTCGTGCAGGCGAGCGTCGTGAGGACGGTCGCCGGAGGCGGCGCAACGCTCGAGGTCACGTTCCGTTATCGCCCCGGCGGCGGCGCGGTCGAGGTGGAGGCGATCGAGCATGGTCTCGATTCGCCGCAGGCGGCCGATCGGTCCTCTCCGGACTCAAACGTGAGCGCGGCCGGCGGTCGGGCCGCTGCAGTTGAAGACCACCGGCGCCACGCCCGTTCGCACCCTCATCCCGCGCGAGCGCTTCTGCGCCCTCGCTCATGGCCGCCTGACCATCGCTTCCACGCCGCCCGAACGTCCGCAAAGCTTTGCGCCGATTGAGCTTGCTACAATGGACGGGGCGAAGACGCTGTTTGCCGAAGCCTGTCCCTGAGCGACGCGGCTGCGCGGCAGCCAGCCAAGACGATCCCGATGATCCCCATGACCGCGTCGACCGTCGGCGTCGAATTCGTTAGAGAGTTCGGCAATCGCGCGTCTAGGGAGAAAAGCGAGCATGGCGGCGGACATTGAAAGCCTAACCCTCAAGCGGGTGGCGTATCGCTTCATTCCGTTCTTGATGCTCTGCTATTTCGTCAACTATCTCGATCGCGTGAATGTCGGCTTCGCCAAGCTCACCATGGATGCGGATCTTGGCCTCTCAGACACCGCTTTCGGATTCGGCGCCGGAATTTTCTTCCTCGCCTATTTTCTGTTCGAGGTTCCCTCGAATGTCATCATGGACCGGGTCGGCGCGCGAATCTGGATCGCGCGCATTATGATTTCCTGGGGCGTCATATCGGGAGCGATGGCGTTTATTCCGAACATCGCGGCGTGGACGGGCTTTAGCCCGGAGCACACGTTCTACGGACTTCGCTTCCTTCTCGGGCGTCGCCGAGGCCGGGTTCTTCCCCGGCATCATCTTCTTTCTGACGCTTTGGTTTCCTGCCGCCTACCGCGCCCGGATCGTCAGCTGTTTCATGGCGGCAATTCCGCTCTCGTCCGCGATCGGCTCGCCGGTCTCGGCGGCGCTCCTCGGCCTTCATGGGGCGCGCGGCCTTGCAGGCTGGCAATGGCTCTTCATCATCGAGGCGCTGCCCTCGATCGTTCTCGCCTTCGTCGCCTATTTTTATCTGACGGATCGGCCCCGAGATGCGACATGGCTTTCGGCCAGCGAACGCGATTGGCTTCAAGGGCGCCTCGACGCGGAGGATGCGCGACGCGCCCATGTGTCGCCCGAGAGTATTTTTGCGAGCCTTTACGACTATCGGGTGCTCGCGCTGGCTCTTGTCTACTTTGGCAACGTGGCCTGCCTCTATGGCGTCACCTTCTGGCTGCCCTCGATTGTGAAAGGCTTCGGCGTCTCGATCGCGGCGACCGGGTGGATCAGCGCGATCCCCTATACGGTTGGCTTCTTGGGCATGGTGTGGTGGGGCCTTCGCTCCGACAGGCTTGGGGAGCGCACATATCACTTGGCGGGCGCGCTGCTCCTGGCAGCCGTGGGGATCGGCGCCTCGGCGTTTCTCGACGATCCCGTCGCAAAAATGACGGCGCTGACGATCGGCGCGCTGGGAGTCTATTCGGCGCTGCCGCTGCTGTGGACCCTGCCGACGGCGTTTCTTGCAGGCGCGGCCGTTGCGCCAGGCATCGCCGCCATCAATGCGATCGGCAATCTATCCGGCTATTTTGGTCCGTTTATCATGGGCTGGGTCAAGGATCTGACCGGTGACTTCCGCTGGGGCCTTGTTACGATTGCTTTGTGCGCAGTCGTCGCGCTCGTCATCACGCTGATGCTGGGCCATGATTCCGAACTCGAGAAGGCGCCCGAACCCGCGGAATAGCGAAGCCCGCCCCAGAACGATGCGGTGGTCTGCGGCTCAGGCGCCGCCGCGGCTAGCCGCTTCGATGTTGTTGCCGTCGGGGTCGATGACGAAGGCGGCATAATAATTCGGAGCGAAGTCGCGCGGTCCCGGAGCGCCATTGTCTTTCGCGCCAGCCGCAAGCGCCGCATCGTGAAACGCCCGAACGGCGGATCTGTCCGGGCTCGACAACGCCAGATGCACGCTGGATCGTGGTTCGCTCGATTTGCTGATCCATAGACCCGGCGCATCGCGACCAAATCCAGCCCCGCTTTCAAAGGCCATGAGCTTCTTGATTCCGAGCGGAGCGAGGGCCTTCTCATAGAAGGCGCTCATAACGTCGAATTGCTGGGTGCGCAGCATGATGTGGTCGAACATGGGATGGGTCCTTTCGGCGGGTGGCCGCGAATGATGCGAAGGCACTGTTATGGCTTAGCGCCGGGAAACCATTCCACGTGCTCGTCCCCCGTTCGGCCATAATAGACCGCGCGGCGCCCGGCAAGGCTGACAAAATAGCCGACGCAGCCCGCATCCGCGATCTGGCGGCAGAACTCGCGATAGGCGATCTCCCGCCGCTGGATGGCGCGGACCGCCCTCTCCACGCCTTCGGCCGAGAACTCTCGAGCCGCGCCACCCACTTCATGGACTTCCACGTCCTCGAAATCTCCGTCGGGCAGATAGTACGTCTTCCGCCCCGCAACGAGATCGGCGTGGTAGCGCTCGATTCCAACCTCCGTGAGCGCCTTCACCACCTCGGGAAACGTGATGCGCTCTTGGTCCGAGGCCTTGCTCATCTCGCGCAAGACGTCCTTCACATGGGCGTCCATATCGTTGCTCCTGTAGTCTTGTTTCCAGGGGGTTCTGCCGCCGTCAGTCGACCGGCGCGCCCCGTAGTCCTTTGCGGCGCACGATGGCCTTCATCGCGGCCGCGATCGCCGCGCGCGTCTCGATGTCGAGATCGGCGAAAAACTCTGCATCGTTCTCATCCGCCAAAGCCGCGAGCTTCGGCGTGATCGCGCGCCCCTGACGGGTGAGCGCGAGTGACTGGAAGCGGCGGTCGCCGGCGTTGATGCGCCTCACGATCAGCGCCTTGTCGATCAGCCGGTCGGCGAGCTTCGAAATCGCCCCGCGCGTCATGCCGAGCCGGTCGGCGAGGGTGCTTGGCGCGCTTTCGGAATCGTAGAGCTCGCGCAGAACGACCCATTCGGCGACCGTCACTCCGACCGCGGCGAGCTTGAGCGCGAAGGCGTGCGACACGTGGTTCGACACGTAGCGAATCCAGTAGCCGAGATGCGATTCGAGCGGGCTCAATTCCGTTCGGCGCGGCACGCGGCCTCCATCAGTTTCCGAGGAAACTATCTACTAACAGTTTCCTTGTCAACTTCAGCCTGCAATAGTGAGATGCATTTGGCTCAGCGACCGTCATCGCCAGCAAATGCGAAGCGATTCAGAGCCACGAGGACGCTGGATTCCTGGATGCCTCGTTGCGCCGCTCTCGCAATGACGGGTATTCTGATCGAAGACCGCCTCAATCGCGGGGCTCGCTTTCGCCGTCCGGACTGGCGACCACCACCACATAGCCATCGGGGTCCCTGAGCCAAACCTCGCGGTGCTGGGGCGCAGGGTTGAAGTGCGGTTCTTCGATAATCTCCGCCCCCAACCGGCGAGCGCGCTCGACAGCCAAATCGAAATCGTCGACCTGGAACCACAACACGACGCCGTGTCCGTGAGGCGCGGCGTCTGCGTTGGCGAGATTAGGATGGTCTTCCGCGTCCCAGGCGTGGAGTTGAAGAAGCAGCCGACCAGAGCGCCAGATCCGATCGTACATTTCGCGGTGCGGGTGATCGGGAAGCGTATCTGCTCGTAGCAACTCGGCGTACCATCGACTGCTCGCGCGAACATTGCGCACCGCTATGAGCGGTTGAGCCTCGGCCGTAGATGTCGGCGTAGGAAAGCTCATAGGCCGGTCCTTCGAGCTCGGTGCTCCGTTTGGGGCGTCTTAGAACTGGTCGTTGATACGAAGGATATCGAGAGAACGATTGCGAGGCCACCGTGGATTGGGCTTAGCAGCTGCGACAGACCGCCTCGAAGCAGCGCCCATCCGGACCGACGACGAAGTTGCGTAGTGGTTTGGAGCGGGAATCGCGCCCCGAGGGGCATTCCCGTCCACCCACATCCATGGGTTGCACGCTATCGCGGTTCCTATCTTTCTGTCGTTGACGCCGCAGCGATCTGCTAGTTTGGCGATGTTCGCGTGGCGTTCAGCCGCCTCGACGGGGAGGGCCTCATGGCGTCGACTTGGAATTCCAGCGCATCGCCGGCCAGCTATTCGGCGTCGGCGAAACTGATGCACTGGTTTGTCGCGGCTGCGGTCATCGTGCTCCTCGCCCTAGGTCCCGTGATGAAGAGGCTCGTCCCCGAGGGCTCGCTCAGGGACAATCTCTATCTCTTCCACGAGGCGCTGGGCGCGCTTGTCCTGATCGTCATGGTCGTGAGGCTCGCCAGGCGCGTAGTCTTCGGCGTGCCGGCGCCGGATGCGGCTATGCCGCCCGTCGAACAGCGCGCCTCGCTCTGGGCGCAATACGCGCTCTACGCCCTGCTGTTCGTCACGACCGTGCTCGGCTGGGCAGGGACCAACGCTTACGGCGATCCGGTCAGCGTCTTTGGCCTCTTCGACTTTCCGACCATTATGGCCAAGGATCAGCCGCTGTCGGACCGCATTATCGTCTGGCATCTCATCTGTGGGATTCTGATCGGTCTGATCGTCGCGCTCCATATCGCCGGCGCCCTTTACCATTGGCTCGTCAAGCGCGATCGCGTCTTGCAACGCATGCTGCCGTGACGTTTCTCGATAGCTTCATCGATTGAATTGAGACACCGTTCCGCTTGACGGCCGGAGTGTGCGCATGCTGGAAAAGTTCGAACGCTATCCGCTCACCTTCGGCCCGACGCCGATCGAGAGGCTCAAGCGCCTGAGCGCGCATCTCGGCGACAAGGTCGAGCTCTACGCCAAGCGCGAGGACTGCAATTCCGGTCTCGCCTACGGCGGCAACAAGCTCCGCAAACTCGAATATATCATCCCCGATGCGATCGCCTCGAACGCCGACACGCTGGTGTCGATCGGCGGCGTGCAGTCGAACCACACCCGCCAGGTGGCCGCGGTTGCCGCCAAGATCGGCATGAAATGCCGGCTGGTGCAGGAGGCCTGGGTCCCGCACGAGGATGCGGTGTACGACCGGGTCGGCAACATCATGCTGAGCCGCATCATGGGCGCTGACGTCAGGCTCGTCGACGACGGTTTCGACATCGGCATCCGCAAGAGCTGGGAGGACGCGCTCGAGGAAGTCGAGGCGCAAGGCGGCCGCCCCTATGCGATTCCCGCCGGCGCCTCAGTGCACAAGTATGGCGGCCTGGGCTATGTCGGCTTCGCCGAGGAGGTGCGCGCGCAGGAGCGTGAGCTCGGTTTTGCGTTCGACTATATCGTGGTGTGCACGGTGACCGGCTCGACCCACGCCGGCATGGTCGTTGGCTTCGCCAAGGATGGGCGGCAGCGCAAGGTGATCGGGATCGACGCTTCCGCGACGCCGAAGCAGACCAAAGCGCAGGTGCTCGACATCGCCCGCAACACTGCGAAACTGATCGAGCTCGGGCAGGACATCGCCGACGAAGATGTGGTGCTGGTCGAGGACTACGCCTATCCCATCTACGGCGTGCCGTCCGATGAGACCAAGCAGGCGATCCGGCTCGTGGCGCGGCTCGAAGGCATGATCACGGATCCGGTCTACGAGGGCAAATCGATGCAGGGCATGATCGATCTCACGGAGAAGGGCTTCTTCCCGAACGGATCGAAGGTGCTCTACGCCCATTTGGGCGGCGCGCCCGCGCTCAACGGCTATGCCTACGCCTTCCGCAACGGATGAGCGGGCAGCGATCGTCGGGATCTGGTCGTCCCAGGCGGGCCCGACACGGCCTTCTCTTCCGTCTTCGGCGCCAGAGCCTGCTCCAGATAATCGCTGAAGGCGCGCGCTCTTTGCGACGGCTTTCGGCCGGCGGGAAAGACGACATAGGCCGTGACCGGATCGAGCGCATAGTCGGTGAGGATCTCGACCACCTCGCCCGAGGCGAGCGCTTCCGCGCACATCCAGCTCGACCCGATCGCGATTCCCAGTCCTGCGACGGCGCAGGCGACGACGCCGGTCGCCGAGCGCGAACGGATGCGGGGGCTTAACGTCTGGCGCTCGATCCGTCCGTTGCGGCGCGCGACCCAGGTCTCGTCGCCTGTGTCGGCCGGGCCGCTGATGACGTCGTGCCCAGCGAGATCGGCGAGGCTTACGGGCGCGCCGCGAGCGGCGAGATAGGACGGCGCTGCGATGAACAGGCGCCTCGCGCTCTCGAGCTTTCGCGCGACGAAGCTCGAATCCGGGAGATCGCCGATGCGGAGCGCGAGGTCGGCCCCTTCGGCGATCAGATTCTCGTAACGATCCGACATCATGAGATCGATCTTGAGCAGCGGATGCCGGACGAAGAACGCCGGCAGAAGCGGCACGATGCGCCGCACGCCATATTCGGGCGGCAAGGCGACGCGCAGCAATCCAGAGAGACGATCGGCGCCGCGCGCCGCGCTCTCCGCCTCGTCGATCGCGAGCAGGGCGTCGCGGGCGCGAGCGAGCAACGCCTCGCCGGCGTCGGTGGCGGAAACCTGCCGGGTGGTGCGGACCAGGAGCTTGACCCCCAGGCGGCGCTCGAGCGCCGCAATCGAGCGCGAGACTGAAGGCTGGGAGAGGCCGAATTCGCGCGCGGCCTTCGAAAAGCTTCCGCTCTCGACCGTGCGTACGAACAAGGCGAGCTGCTGCAGGCGATCATTCATGCAAGTTACGAATATATCATATCTTTTGTAGCGCAATACCTATCGCTAGCCGCATTGCTTAGCTCAAGCCCATCAGAGCGTGCCGCAGTCCATCGCGGCGCCGGCAAAAGCACAGGAGCAGGGCAATGGGTGAACTCAGCGGAAAAGTGGCGATCGTGACGGGCGCCTCGAAGGGCATTGGCGCGGCGATCGCGCTCCGCTTTGCCGAGGCGGGCGCGGCGGTCGCCGTCAATTACTCTTCGGACAGAGCCGGGGCCGACCGGGTTGTCGAGCAAATCAAGCGCGACGGCGGCAAGGCGATCGCGATCCAGGCGAATGTCTCAAAGAGCGCCGACGTCAAGCGCCTGTTCGCGGAAACGAAGGCGAAGCTCGGCGCGCCCAGCATCCTCGTCAACAACGCGGGCGTGTTCACCTTCGAGCCGCTCGAGGCGGTGACCGAAGCGGAGTTTCATCGCCAGTTCGACACCAACGTTTTGGGGACGCTGCTTGCGACGCAAGAGGCAGTGAGCGCCTTCAACGGCGAAGGCGGCAGCGTGATCAATATCAGCACGATTTCGAGCATCAACCCGGTGCCGAACTCGGTCGTCTATTCGGCCTCGAAGAGCGCGATCGACTCGATCACCAAAGCGCTGGCGAAAGAACTGAGTGACCGGAAAATCAGAGTCAACGCCATCGCGCCGGGCATGACAGCCACCGAAGGGGTCAAGGACCTCGGCATTACGCTCGAGATGGCGAAGGCCATCGGCGCGCCGATCCCTCTTGGCCGTCTCGGTCAACCGGACGACATCGCGCGCGTGGCGCTGTTTCTGGCCTCGGACCAGTCATCCTGGCTGACCGGCGAGCGCATTTCGGCGTCGGGCGGACAGAGGTAACTCCAGGGCGAGTCGCTGGAGCGAAACGCACCCATAACGCCGCCGCCCCCGCGAAATGCGAGGGCGGCGCGTCTAGATTTCACACAAAGTCTGGACTGATCTTACAGTCCGCAGACCGACGTATAGCGGCCGTTGAAGTCGTGATAGAGGCCGCAAGCCGGGCCAGACTGGGCCCAACCGCCGCCGGTCGTCATCGCGATTGGCGAAGTCACTGCGCCGAACAGCGGCCCAATGATCGGAATGCCGCCATTGCTCCATCCGCCGTTGTAGTTCGGGTTGCCGACCGTGCCGACAGCAGCCGTGTTCCCCTGCTCGCGAGTGGCAACGGTATCCTTGCCGTTATAGTCGCTGAAGGTCTGGGCAAGCACAGGTGTCGCGCCGAGCGTTAACGTAACCGCGGTCGCAAGAAGTGCTAAACGTGTCATCTTGGTCTCCTATGAGTTCTAACCCCTCGGCGAACGAACCCTTGAGACCCCTCATCTGTTCCAGAAATCGCGATTAGTTGAACGCAGCGTTTGTTGTCGATGTTGACGGCCGCCATGTTGACGCCGCGGTCGCATGGTTCTGACCCTGCGCGCGTCGCGATCGACGCGGGCCAAGGATCGCCATGGGACGCTTCGCCTCCACTGTCGCCTATTACGAAAGCGCCCGGCCGCCCTATGGCGCGGCGTTCTTCGCTGGGGTCGCGCTTGAGCTTGGCCTGGACGGAAGTCAGCGCCTGCTCGATGTCGGCGCCGGACCGGGCATTCTGGCGATTGGCTTCGCGCACTTTTGCCGGGAGGTCGTCGGCGTGGATCCAGAGCCGGGCATGGTCGAGGCCGCTCGCGCGGCGGCCGAGCGCGCCGGCGTCGCGGTGAGGTTCATCGAGGGCCGGTTCGAGGACGTCGCCGCGAGCCTCGGCGCATTCGACATCGTCACCATCGGCCGCGCGATCCACTGGCTCGATCCCGAGCCTGCCCAGGCGGCGCTTGAGCGCGCCCTTGCCCCTCGGCGGAAAAGTTCTGGTCTGCGGCGCGACAAGCGCCAAAGACGGGCGCAACCCGTGGCTCGAGACTTTCAACGCCGTGCGCGATCGATGGAAGGGCGATCGGCCGTCGCGCGATCATCGCACGTTCTTCGCCGACGGCTCGTTCACCCGAACCGGAACGATCCGGGTCGAGGGGACCTACGCCGTTCCGGTCGAGCGTCTGGTCGAACGCGTGCTGTCGATGTCGACCTCCTCGTCGGAGCGGCTCGGTGACGAAGTTTCCGCCATGAAGAGCGCCATGCGCGAGGCGCTCGCGCCCTTCGCTGCCGATGGGATGATCAAGGACATTGTCGAAGCGCGAGCCGAGGTGTTCGAGCGCGCCTAGACAGGCGCTACGCTCGTTAGACCCTTCCGTTCCGCGTTCCCTTTTGAGCATTCGCGCCACTGACCGCCGTTATTGAGCGGGATCAACGCTCACGTAAATCCACGCATCGACGAGACCGTCCTCCGTCTCAACTTGAACGGGGGCGCGGCGGTATTCGCTTCCCTCAAAATCATCCAGGCGGCTCCAATGTTTCGGAAGGTCCGCCGACCTGAAAAGGTGAACTTCGATCTTGTCGCCGTCAGCATCGAGAACCAGCGCCGGATATCCGAGCGCGGCTCCCCAACCCTTATCAACGAGCTTGCCTCTGACTGTCCCGATGCTCCACTCGCCCCGCAGATCGGAAAGCTGATGATGATTGGAACGTCCAGGCGCCAGAGTGCCGTAGGTTGCGAGATGATGGTCGAGGCTCATTGGCTGAGCATAGACGCTTCCTTCGGCGCATCAACGCGTCGATGGCGCCTCAACCGGCGGTCTTTTTCCGATAGCGCATTGTCCAGACCGCTTCGTCGCCCGGCAAATATTCGGCGCCCGCCCAGGGCGTCCCGCAGACGTGCAGATAAGCGTAAGGCGTTCCGGCGAACATGATCCACGCGCCGGCGTCCCGGACTGTCGTCGGCAGTCCGCAATGGTTGGCGTCGAACGGCCAGAGGATCATCCAGTGCGGGCCAATCGGTATGGCGGGGCTCGTTTTGTCGTGGGCGTCCGTGTTGCTGTGCTGCGTCGCGCCGCAGAGCATGTAGCAAAGCCCCGGCGCCGCGTTGGTCGGCTGCGGCTTGCCCTCGAGCAGATCCTTGAACCATTGCATGCCCAAGGCGTCGACACACATGGGCGGATCGCCGACGACATCTTCGTTGCCGGGCATGCAGACCCACTCGTTCGTGCCTTGTCGCAAGACCTCGGTCATGCGGCCCTGCTTATCCATCTCGGCGACCGTCGCGTGCTCCGTAATCACGCGACGGTCCCGCGCGCATCGCGCGTGCGATCCTGACGGCGCGGATTTGCTCCTCGCGGGTTTTCGCAGCGCCTGCGTCCGGCAAAGCAAT
Source organism: uncultured Alphaproteobacteria bacterium (assembly GCA_963770275.1). Lineage (GTDB taxonomy): Bacteria > Pseudomonadota > Alphaproteobacteria > Rhizobiales > Beijerinckiaceae > Roseiarcus. The sequence goes on along the minus strand of CAVYPD010000032.1, from coordinate 102,137 downwards.
CGCGGCATTGCTGTAGCTCCCGGAGCCGGCGTCCTCGGCCTTGGCGACTTCGCCAATCGCCGCCATCGCCGCGCCGAAGAACGTCGCGCCCGCGACCAGCGAGCGACGCGACAATTTCTCCCCGACCGCGAAGTCGTCAATGTGGCGCTCGGTCATCTCTCCGCTTCCTTGCCGCTCAGTGCAGCGTTTCGATCGCGAGCGCGATGCCCTGGCCGCCGCCGATGCAGAGCGTGACCAGACCGCGCTTCAGACCATCGCGGCGCATCGAGTGGATGAGCTTCGTGGTCAGCACCGCGCCGGTCGCGCCGATCGGATGGCCGTGCGCGACAGCGCCGCCATCGACATTGACGATCTCGTCGGACAGCCCGAGCTCGCGCGCGACGACGATGGCGATCGCCGCGAACGCCTCATTGATCTCCGCCCGCTCGATTGAGCCGATCTCCCATCCGGCGCGCTGCAACGCCTGCTTGACGGCCGGCACCGGTCCGAGACCGAACATGCCGGGCTCGACCGCGGCAATGCCGTAGGCGACGAGCCGCGCGGCCGGCTTGAGGCCGCGCTTCTCCGCCCAGGCCTCATCCGCGAGCACCATGGCGGCCGCCGCGTCGTTGAGGCCGGGCGCATTGCCGGCGGTGATCGCGCCGTCCGGGCGAAACGCCGGCTTCAATCGCGCCAGCGCCTCGATCGTGGTGTCGGGACGATTGGCTTCGTCCTGATCGAATGGCGTCGGCCCCTTCTTGCCGGGAACCTGGACCGCCGCGATCTGCGACTTGAAATGACCCGCGCTTTGCGCGCGCGCGAAGCGCTGCTGCGAGCGCAGAGCCCATTGGTCCTGGGCTTCGCGCGTGACCTGATATTTCTCCACCAGATCCTCGGTATGCCAGCCTGAGTGTTCGCCGGAGAAAGCGTCGTTGAGCCCGTCCCGAAGCACGCTGTCGTAAAGCTGTCCGTCTCCCAGGCGATAACCCCACCGACCGCGTCCGACGAGGTAAGGCGCCTGATCCATGCTCTCCATGCCGCCGGCGACGGCGGCATTGGCGTTGCCGAGCAGGATCTCCTGCGCCGCGGACACAATCGCTTGCGCCCCCGAACCGCAGACGCGGTTCACCGTCATGGCCGGAACCGTCACCGGCAAGCCGGCCTGGACCGCCGCCTGACGGGCCGGATTCATCTTGGTCCCGGCCTGAATGACATTGCCCATCGCGACGGTCTCGACCTCCTCAGGCTTGAGACCGGCCCGCTCGACCGCGGCGCGGATCGCGACGGCGCCGAGGTCCGGCGCCGGCATATCCTTCAAGGTTCCGCCGAAGGCGCCGATCGCCGTGCGGACAGGCTCCGCAATCACCACAGAACGTGACGTCATGGCTTGATCCTCGAATGTCGTGCTCGCGGTTAAGCGATCTTCCGCGCGGGTTCGGCGACGCGATATCTGGGCGCCGGAGCCGAATTGCCGAACTTCGGCGCGAGCGCGAGGCGCGCCGCGTCGAAGCGGGTCCAATCGTCGCCATCCTGAAGCGGCGGGATCGTCACCACTTCTCCCTGGTCCAGACCCGACCAAAGCCGCGTCGACCATGTCCTCGGTCGACATCACGGTGCCAGCGGGCAGCTTCGAGTGGTGAAAGCCGCCCTTTTCCCAAATGTCCGTCGCGGTCGCCGCGGGCAGCACCGCCTGGACGCGAACGCCTTTGCCGGCGAGCTCGTGTTGCAGCGAATGAGTGAGAGCAAGGACATAGGCCTTGCCCGCGCCATACACGCCATTGAGCCTCTCAGGCACGATGCCGACCACAGATCCGATGTTGATGATCGTGCCTGCGCCACGCGCGACGAAAGCGGGGGCGGCCGCATAGGTCAGACGCGTGAGCGCGGTGACGTTCAGCGCAATCATCGCTTCCATCTGATCGACGTTGGAGTCCAGGAGTGGCGTGAGGGCGGCCGTGCCGGCGTTGTTGACGAGCATTGTGATGCTCTTGTCGTCGCGAAGCACCGCTTCGACCTTCGCGAGCGCCGCTTTGTCGCCGAGATCGGCGGGTATCACTTTGACGGAGCGACCCGTCTCTGACGTCAGTCGCGCGGCTCAAGGATTTCAGTTTCTCGCCATTGCGCGCGACGAGGATGAGGTCGTAGCCGCGCTTCGCGAGCCGGTCGGCGTAAACGGCGCCGATGCCGGACGACGCGCCGGTAACGAGGGCCGTGCCGAGGGAATTGGTCATTGGGGAGCTCCTGATCTGGCCTTGACATTATGCGTATATGCGCATAACTAGGCGTATATGCTCCTAATGTCAAGGACGAGAGTTCGAAATGTCGATCGATAAGCTGCCGCCGCTCGAAGAATGCACCTGCCTCGCCGTCCGCCAGGCGGCGCGCCATGTCACGCAGTTCTATGATCGGCATCTCGCCTCGGCGGGCCTGCGAACAACGCAGTTTTCCATTCTCGCCAGGTTGCGGCGACATGGGGTCATGACGATCAATGCGTTGGCCGAGGAAATGGTGATGGACCGCACCACGCTTGGCCGAAACATCCTGCCGCTCGAGCGCGACGGCCTGATCAGCATCAAGCCGGGCCGGACGGACCGTCGCAGCAAGGAGCTGCGATTGACGGACACCGGCCTCGAACGATTGCGGGCCGGGTTCCAGGGCTGGAAGGATGCGCAACGAGAGTTTGCGACCGCCTTCGGCAGTGAGCGAACCGTTGGTCTGCGCGCGTTGCTGCACGAGGTTGTCGGCGACTGACCTTCCCGTGGAAGCCGACTGCGGCGGCTGACTGAACCGCAGGCGCCAGTTTCAATCCGTTGGACCATATAGGCGTATATACGCTCTTATCAGTTCGGCCGCAAAAAGATAGAAACAAAGGAGAGTGCGATGAGCGCCATCGCGGGTGAACACACCGAACCAGTCGCAACCGGACTGCTGACAAGAGCGCGGCTCAAATGGCTCGCCTATGCGACGCTTGGCGGAATCATCGCGTTCGTCGGGGCGCGGTACGGCTACGAGTATTGGAGCGTCGGCCGCTTCATCGAGAGCACTGACGACGCCTATGCCGGGGGCAATGTCACCCCGATATCGCCGCATGTGGCCGGCTTCGTCGCGCAGATCCTCGTCGGCGACAACGAATATGTCCGCGCAGGACAGCCGCTGATCCGTCTCGACGACCGCGACTTTCGCGCCGCCGCCGACCGCGCGGCCGCGATTGTCGAGGCGCGCAAGGCGACCCTAGACAGTCTCGAGCGCAAGCAAACGATGCAACAAACAACGATCCGCCAAGCGAAGGCGGACCTCGACGCCAAGACTGCGCAAGCGGCGTTCGCCAAGCAGGACGACCAAAGGTATCGCGACCTTGCGCAGACCGCCGCCGGATCGCGGCAAAATTCGGAGAGGGCGTCGTCACTCAATTTGGCGGCTGAAGCCAGCGTGATTTCGTCCGAAGCCGGCCTGGACGCTTCGAAGCAACAGCTGACGGTGCTGGACGCGGAGATCGCCGTCGCTAAGGCCGATGTCACCCAGGCCGAGGCCGATCAGCATACGGCCGAGCTGAACCTCGGCTACACCGATATACGCTCCCCGATCGACGGCTATGTCGGCAATCGCGCCGCCCAAGTCGGCGCCTATGTCGCCGGCGGCGCCTATCTCGTCACAATCATCCCCGCGCATGACCTTTGGGTGGACGCCAACTTCAAGGAAAGCCAGCTCGAGCATATGGTGCCGGGACAAGCCGCGACGGTTGTCGCCGATGTCCTGCCGAACCACGTCTTTCGCGGCCATGTGCTCACAATGGCGCCCGCGACAGGCGCCATCTTCAGCGTGATCCCACCCGAGAACGCCACCGGCAACTTCACCAAGATCGTTCAGCGCGTTCCCATTCGCATCAAGCTCGACGACGATCCGATGCTACGCGGCCTCAGGCCGGGCCTGTCGGCAAACGTCGGCGTGGACACGCGGTCGTCTTCGGGAGACGCGCCATGACCTCTGCGGCCATGCCCTTGACGGCCGCGCCGCCCCAAAGGAGCTGGGTGTGGGACCTCGGGCCGTTCGTGGTGATGTGCGTGGGCATGTTCATTGCGCTCCTCGACATCCAGATCGTCGCTTCGTCGCTCCAGGACATCGGCGGCGGCCTGTCGGCGGCGCAAGATCAGATCAGCTGGGTGCAGACGGCCTATCTCATCGCCGAGATCATCATGATCCCGCTGTCGGGGTGGTTGACCCGCGTGTTCTCGACCCGCTGGCTGTTCACCGCCTCTTCCGTCGGCTTCACCATCGCAAGCATGCTGTGCGGGCTCGCCTGGAACATCGAAAGCATGATCGTCTTCCGCGCGCTTCAGGGCATGCTGGGCGCCTCGATGATCCCGATCGTCTTCACCTCCACCTTTCATTATTTCCAAGGTCCGCGCCGCGTCTATTCGGCCGCCGTGGTCGGCGCGATCGCATCGGTCGCGCCGACGCTCGGACCCGTGATCGGCGGCTTCATCACCGATACACTCGACTGGCGCTGGCTTTTCTACATCAACGTCGCGCCCGGCATAGCCATATCGATCCTGGTGCCCCTCCTGGTGAAGATCGACAAGCCGGATCTCTCGTTGCTCAAGGGCGCCGACTATCCCGGCATCATCCTCTTGGCGATGACGCTTGGAACCTTGGAATACGTGCTCGAGGAAGGATCGCGCTGGAACTGGTTTGACGACGCGACCATTCGTGATTGCGCGATGATCGCCGTCGTCGCGGGCTTCCTGTTCGTCGTCCGCAGCCTCACTTTTGCGAGGCCGGTTGTCGACCTGCGAGCGCTGGGAAACCGGAACTTCACCCTCGGCTGCATCCTCTCTTTCATCACCGGCATCGGCATCTTCTCAACCATCTACCTCACGCCATTGTTTCTCGGTTATGTGCGAGGATTCAGCGCCTGGCAGACCGGCATGGCCGTTTTCTCGACCGGGATGGCCTCTCTCGTCGGCGTGCCGGTCTATGTCATGCTCGCGAAAAAGTTTGACACGCGCTGGCTTATGATGATTGGCCTTGCGTCGTTCGGTCTGTCGATGTGGAGCTTCAGCTTCATCACCCATGAATGGGGCGCGGCCGAGCTTTTCCTGCCGCAGATCTTGCGCGGTTTTCCGCAAGTGTTCGCGGTCGCGCCGAGCGTCAATCTCGGCCTCGGCAGCTTGCCGCCGGAACGGCTCAAATATGCGAGCGGCTTGTTCAACATGATGCGCAACCTCGGAGGCGCTGTCGGCATCGCGGTCTGCGGCGCGATCCTCAACAACCGCACCAATTTCCACTTCCATGCGATCGCGTCGAACCTGACGCCGGCCAACGGCGCCATGACGAGGCTCGTGAACGAGGTCGCTCAGCGCTACGCGGCGATCCCAGGAAGCCAGCAAGCGGGCTACCAGGCGGCGCTCAAGCAGCTCTGGGCTCTCACATACCGCGAGGCGTCGACGATGGCTTACGCCGACGCCTTTCTCGCCATCATGGTCGCCTTCATCTTCGCGACGATGCTGGTTCCCTTCCTGCGCAACGTCGGCCCCGCGAAGGTCCCGGCGCAGGCTGCGCACTGAAGCTTGTCTTCGTCTTACGCTCACCGTCATCGCGACGAGCGCAGCGACACGGCGATCTAGAGATAAGGGCATCGCCCTATAATCCTGGATTGCTTCGTCACTGCGCTCCTCGCAATGACGGTAGCGCTGAACTACCCGCAGCGTGCGATCCTCAGACCGTCATCCGCGCGCGCACCGCGGTCTCGTCCATCTGCTCGCGCGTTCCGGCGAGCACGACGACGCCGCGGTCCATCACTGCGTAATCGTCGCAGATATCGCGCGCCCATTCGAAATATTGCTCGACGACGAGGATCGCCATCTCGCCCTTGCGGCGGAGATGCACGAGCGCGCGGCCGATGTCCTTGATGATCGACGGCTGGATGCCCTCGGTCGGCTCGTCGAGGACGAGAAGCTTGGGCTTCGTCACCAGCGCGCGGGCGATGGCGAGCTGCTGCTGCTGGCCGCCCGAAAGGTCGCCGCCCCGGCGCCCCAGCATGTCGTTGAGCACGGGAAACAGCGCAAAGATCTCGTCGTCGATCGCCCGCTCGGCTGCGCGGCCGGGTGGCGTAGCCGGTCATGAGATTCTCGCGCACGGTGAGCAGCGGGAAAATCTCGCGCCCCTGCGGGACATAGCCAAAGCCGGCCTTGGCCCGCAGGTAGGGCGTCATCTTCGTCATGTCCTGGTCGTTCCAGCGGATCGAGCCGGATGCCGGCATGTGCTGTCCGACGATGGCGCGCAACAGCGATGACTTGCCGACGCCGTTACGGCCGAGAACAGTCAGAATACGCCCGGTCTGCGCCTTGACCGACACGGACCGCAGCGCCTGCGCCGCGCCGTAGAAAAGATCGACTCTGTCGACGGTCAGCATGCGTTCACCGCCCCAGATAGACTTCGACGACGCGCGGGTCGGCGCTCACCTGGTCGAGCGTGCCCTCGGCCAGCACCGAGCCCTCGTGAAGGCACGTCACCTTGACGCCGAGCTCGCGCACGAAATGCATGTCGTGCTCGACCACGATCACCGAATGATCGCGCGCGATTTCGCGCAGGAGATCGGCGGTTGCGGCGGTCTCGGCGTCGGTCATGCCCGCGACCGGTTCGTCGACGAGCAGGAGCTTCGGGTCCTGCGCCAGCAGCATGCCGATCTCGAGCCATTGCTTCTGCCCGTGCGACAGCGATCCGGCGATCCGCGCCCGATGATCGGCAAGCCGGGTGGTGGCGAGGATGACGTCGATCGTCTCCAGCGTTTTCTGGTCTTCGCGCCCGAACAGGGTCGCGCGCACGCTTCGCGGCGCCTTTGTCGCGAGCAGGAGATTGTCTTCGACCGTGTGGTTCTCGAACACGGTCGGCTTCTGGAACTTGCGGCCGACCCCAAGCGTCGCGATCTCGGCTTCGTCGAGCTTGGTCAGATCGTGGCGCCCGTCGAACATCACCTCGCCTTCGTCGGGCCGCGTCTTGCCGGTGATGACGTCCATCATTGTCGTCTTGCCGGCGCCGTTGGGGCCAATGATCGCTCGCATCTCTCCTGGCTCCAGGATAAGGGACAGCCCCCTCAACGCTTTGTAGCCGTCGAAGGAGACGCTGATGCCGTCGAGATAGAGCAGCGACGAGGTGAGGGTGGGATTGTCGGACTCAGCAAGCGTCATGGATCGGCGCCCTCTCCCGCGCGCTCGCGCATCATCAGGTCGAAGATGCGTCGCACCAGGAACAACGTTATCAGCACGACCACCAGTCCCAGCCCAAACCGCCCGGCCGCGGCGAAGTCGCCGGTTAGCCAGGTCTTCGAGAAAGCCACGACGACGATGCCGAGCGCCGCGCCAATCGCCACGCCGATCACCACAATGAGCTGACTTGTTTTCAGCCCGAGAATGCCCTTCGGCAGGAACAGCGTGGAGAGAACGAACAGTCCGCCCAGGCCGTAGAGCCAATATTCGGGAAACGCTCCTGTGAAGAAGGTCTTGGCGAAGTTGACGGCGATCGCGCCAATCGCGGCGCCAATCAGCGTTCCGCGGCCGCCGACCGCGACCCAGATCGCCGCTTCGATCGAGTTCCCCGGCGCGAATTCGCTCGGGTTGATAATGCCGACCTGCGGCACATAGAGCGCGCCAGCGATGCCGGCGATGATCGCCGAAACGACGAAGACGAACAGCTTATAGTTTGCGACCCGATAGCCGAGAAAGCGCATGCGGCTCTCCGCGTCGCGCACGGCGACCAGCGCCTTGCCATATTTCGAGCCAATGATGGCGCGTGAGGCCACGTAGGCGAGGATCAGCACGATGGCGCTCGCCGAGAACAGTGCGGCTTTCATCGAGGCGGTTTGAAGCGAAAAGCCGAGTAGGTCTTTGAAATCGGTCAGGCCATTGTTGCCGCCGAAGCCGAAATCGTTGCGGAAGAATTCCTTGAACAAGGCGAAGGTCATCGCCTGGGTGATGATCGAGAGATAGACGCCGGTCACGCGCGAGCGGAACGCGAACCAGCCGAAGGCGAGCGCCAGGAGGCCGGGCACCAAGACGACCATCGCCATCGCGTAAGGGAACCAGTTGAATCCCCACCAGGCGACGGGCAACTCTTTCCAGTTCAGGAACACCATGAAGTCGGGCAGGATCGGATTGGCGTAGACGCCGCGCGTCCCGATCTGCCGCATCAGATACATGCCCATCGCATAACCGCCCAGCGCAAAGAACGCGCCATGGCCTAAGCGACAGAATGCCGCAATAGCCCCACACCAGATCGAGCGCGACGGCGAGAATCGCGTAACAGAGATATTTGCCGAGCAGCTGCACCAGGTAAGGCGGGAGGTAGAAGGGAGAATTGGCCGACACCCCGAGCGACAGCACCGGCACCAGGATCGCCGCCACGATGAGGATCGCGATGAAAACCAGGCCGAGCTGGTCGAGCCGGGCGCTCATGCTTCCACCGCCCGTCCGCGCAGGGCGAAGAGCCCTCTCGGCCGTCTCTGAATGAAGAGGATGATGAAGACCAAGAGCACGATCTGGCCCTGGACCGCGCCGATCAGCGGCTCGAGCAGCTTGTTGGCGAGTCCGATCAGGAGGGCGCCGAACGCGGTGCCCCATAAGTTTCCGACGCCGCCGAACACCACCACCATGAAACTGTCGATGATGTAGCCCTGGCCGAGGTTCGGCGAGACGTTGTCGATCTGCGACAGCGCGACGCCAGCAATCCCCGCGACCCCCGACCCCAGCCCGAAGGCCAGCATGTCGACCCGCGCCGTCGAGATGCCCATCGACGCCGCCATGCGCCGGTTCTGCGTCACGGCGCGCATCTGCAGACCGAACGGGGTGGCGCGCAAAACAAGCTGCAACCCGATGAACACAACAGCCGATAGGACGATGATCCAAAGCCGGTTGGTGGTGATCGACAAGCCGCCGAGCTCGAACGCGCCCGACATGAAAGGCGGGTTGCTGACCTGGCGGTTGGCGGCGCCGAACAGACTGCGGACCAGCTGCTGCAGGATGAGCGACACGCCCCAGGTCGCGAGTAGCGTCTCGAGCGGGCGGGTGTAGAGAAAGCGGATCACCAGCCGCTCGATCGCGATGCCGACGACGCCGGCGACGACAAATGCGAGGGGAATGGCGAAAGCGAGCGACCAATTCTGCAACGAAGGCGGCAGAAGGGACTGCACGACATAGGTCGAATAGGCGCCGAGCATCACCATCTCGCCATGCGCCATGTTGATGACGCCCATGACGCCGAAGGTGATCGCAAGTCCGATCGCGGCCAGCAGCAGGACGGACGAGGCCGAAATGCCGTACCAGAGGTTCTGCGCGACGCTCCACAGGGCGAGGCGCGCATGGATCGCGCTTAGGGCGGTCTCAGCTGCGCTTTTCACCGCCGGATCAGTGGCCTTCTGCGCGATTCCGTCGACGAGGCTCTGCGCGTCCTGATCGCCGCGCTCCTTCAGCGACGCAATCGCCGAAAGACGGTCCTGGGTTGTCGTGGTGTCGCTGGTGGCGAAGATCGAGGCCTGGGCGAGCTTCAAGGCCGCGGCGACGCGCGGGTCGCTTTCCTTGGCGAGCTGCGTCTGCAGCGCCGGTAACGCCTTGGCGTCGTGTGTCCTGAATACGTCCTCGGCCGCGGCGAGGCGCTTTTCCGTATCGGGATTGGCGAGGGTCAGAGATCCCATCGCGCCCTGGATCGCGCTTCGAAGGGCGTTGTTGACGCGGACCTTCTTGAAGGCGGAGGCGCTGGAATCGGGAATGGTTTCGCCGGTCTTGGCGTTGAGCATCGCGCCGGCGGTGGTCTTGTAGGCGACGATTTTATCGGCTTGATCGATGAGAAGGCGATTGTCGGCCAGCGCTTCGAGAATGGCCGCGGCCTGCGGAGGGGCCTCGGCGGATAGCTCTCCGATTGCGGCTGCGGTCTGGGGAAATTTGTCGTCGAGGAATTTCGCCAGCGTGTCGTCGACGGCGTCGGCGCGGGCGACCGTTGCGAACGCCATGACAGCGAGGACACCGATCGCGCGTAAGGCGCCGAGATGAGTAGCGAGACGATGTGCGCATAGCGGCGTCATCGTGTTCCTTTCAACGGCGACACTCGTTCTGGTCGCGTCATCGGGCACGGTTCAGCAAAATCCGGCGCCGGTTAAGAGCGCGGCAGGAGCTCCGCTGGGCTCCTGCCGATTGTTCATGGTCGGCTGCTTTTCAGGCTTTGGTCAGCCGCCGCACTTGCCGGTCTTGACGTTGAAGTTGCCGCACGTCATCGGTGCGCGCCAGTCGGCGATCAGGTCCTTCGAACCCTCGAGGTAGGGCGACCATTCCTGCGCTACGACCGGCGCCGGCGTCTGCCAAACCGTGTTGAGCTGGCCGTCGGCCTGGATCTCGCCGATATACACGGGCTTGGTGATGTGATGGTTCGTCATCATCGTCGAGATGCCGCCCGTCAGATTGGGGACGGCGACACCGATCATCGCGGCGATCACCTTATCGGTCTCGAAGCTTTGAGCCTTCTCGACCGCCTTCACCCACATGTTGAACCCGATGTAATGCGCCTCCATCGGATCATTGGTGGTGCGGTTCGGCTTCTTGGTGAACTCATGCCACTTGGCGATGAAGTCCTTGTTCGCCGGCGTATCGATCGACTCGAAGTAGTTCCACGCGGCGAGATGGCCGACCAGCGGCTTGGTGTCCAGGCCCGCGAGTTCTTCCTCGCCGACTGAGAACGCGACGACAGGAATGTCCGTCGCCTTGATCCCCTGGTTGCCGAGCTCCTTATAGAACGGCACGTTGGCGTCGCCGTTGATCGTCGACACCACGGCGGTCTTCTTGCCGGCCGGAGCCGAACGCCTTGATCTTCGACACTTCGGTCTGCCAGTCGGAGAAGCCGAACGGCGTATAGTTGATCATCACATCTTCGTCGGGCACGCCTTTCAATTTCAGATAGGCGGCGAGGATCTTGTTGGTGGTGCGCGGATAGACGTAATCGGTGCCTTCGAGCACCCAGCGCTTCACCGAGCCGCCGTCCTCGCTCATCAGATAGTCGACGGCGGGAATGGCCTGCTGATTGGGCGCGGCGCCGGTGTAGAAGACGTTGCGCTCCGATTCCTCGCCCTCGTATTGGACGGGATAGAACAGAATCGAGTTGAGCTCCTTGAACACCGGCAGCACCGACTTGCGCGACACCGAGGTCCAGCAGCCGAATACGACCGAGACCTTGTCTTTCTCGATCAACTCCTTGGCCTTTTCCGCGAACAGCGGCCAGTTCGAAGCGGGATCGACCACCACCGCCTCAAGCTTCTTGCCAAGCACGCCGCCCTTCTTGTTCTGCTCGTCGATCAGCATCAGCATCACGTCCTTGAGCGTGGTCTCGCTGATCGCCATCGTGCCGGACAGCGAATGCAGAATGCCGATCTTGATCGTATCGTCGGCCGCGAACGCCGCGGTGGCCCCAAACGCAAGCGCCCCTCCCAGGGCCGCGCTGGCCGCGCGTAGAAATATCCGTCTCGTCAACGACATGTTCACCCTCGTCGCTTGCGCCCGTAAAGCAGGGCGGCGGAAGCTCGACCCCACCGGGAGCCGAGGCCCACTTCGCAACGAGCGTGCCAAGCGAATCTCCAAGGATTCGCGGGGGTAGGCGCCAGTAAAACAAGCGGAGGCGCCGAAGAATTGTTCAGCGGGCGTTATCGGGGGACGCGGAGCGCGCCCCAGGCTCGGCGGCCCGGTAGCCGACGCCCGGCTCGGTTTTGACGATCATTGGCCTCGTCGGATCGCCCTCGATCTTGGCCCTCAGCTGCCCGATGAAGACCCTGAGATACTGGGTGTCCTCGCGATGCGCCGGACCCCAGACCGAGGCCAGAATCTGGCGATGGGTCACCACTCGGCCGGCGTTGCGAAAAAGGATGGCGAGCAGATCGTATTCTTTCGGCGTCAGCTTGATCGGCGCCCCATCGCGGGTGACCAGACGCTTGTCGAAGTCCATGACGACGCCCTCGACCTCCACCCGCTGGGCTGGCTGGGCCGATTGGGCCGCGTGTCGCAGCGCGGCTCTTAGCCTCGCGGTCAATTCGCCGATGCCGAACGGCTTCTCGACGTAATCGTCGGCGCCGAGATCGAGCGCCTCGATTTTCTCCGCCTCGCGATCGCGCGCGGACAGGATGATCACCGGCGTCGTCGAGAACTGGCGGATGTCGCGCAGAACGTCCTTGCCGTCCCGATCGGGCAGGCCGAGGTCGAGAACGATGAGATCGGGCGCGCCGGTCGCGGCCAGCCGCAAAGCCTGGGCGCCGGTCTCGGCCGTTTGCACCTGAAAGCCGGCGGCGGTGAGCGCAACGGTGAGAAACCGCTGAATCTGCGGTTCATCGTCGACCACCAGAACGCGCGGACCTGTCATGCGACCGGGCTCGGCACTGTCGGGGTCCCCTGGGCGGCGGGAAGCCGTACGACAAATCGGGTTCCCCGCCGGCGCACCGCCGGGCTCTGCGCGACGATCGCGCCGCCCATCGCTTCGACGAGGCGGCGCGAGATCGACAAGCCAAGACCGGTGCCCGCCTTGCGCCCGTCAGGACGCCCGCCACGATAGAACTTTTCGAAGATGCGTTCGAGCTCCGCCGGCTTGATGCCGGGACCCTCATCGGTGACGGTGAGGACGATTTCGCCGCCCTCCTGGCGGGCATGAACAATCGTCCCAGCGTCGCCAGCGTATTTGTGCGCGTTGTCGAGCAGGTTGAACAGCACCTGTTCGAGCAGCTTGTCGTCGCCGCGCACGAAGGGCAGGTTGGGCGCAAGGCTGACGCGCACGGGCTCGCCCGGGAACGCCTTGCGGCTGCGCTCAACCGCGCCCTGCACGACATCGGCGACGGAGACCAGATCGCGATTGACCTTGAGCCCGCCCGCTTCGATCCGCGACATGTCCAGGAGATTGGCGACGAAGCGCGCGAGGCGCCCCGTCTCGTCTTCGATCGACGACAGGAGTTCGAGACGTTCGGCCGGGTTCATCTTGTCGCCAAGCGCGCGCAGCGAGCTCGCCGCGCCGGCGATCGAAGACAACGGCGTGCGCAGATCGTGCGAGAGCGAATCGAGCAGCGTGTCCCGCACCTTCTCGTTTTCCTGCATCGTCGCCGTGTTCAGCGCTTCGCGCGCGAGCAGCGCCCGGTCGAGCGCGATCGCCGTCAGATCGAGGATGGCGGTCAGCGCCCGCTCGTCCTCCGCGGTGATCGGCTCATTCGCCGAATGGGGCTCGAAGCCGCAGACCGCGATCGCCCCGCGCGCGGCGAGCAGCGGCCGAAACTGATAGGGGATGCGCGGCAGCGTCCCGGTTCCCGAGCCCGCGGGCTCCTTTTTCTGCTGCGCCCAGTGGGCGGCGCCGAGAGCGGCGGCGTCGAGATGCGCGTCGGGCGGCCAGGCGGCGCGAATTTGCAGTTCGTCCCCTTCCGCGACCAGGAGCACGATGCGGCCGCCGAATGCCGCGTGCAAATGCGCCGCGGCCGCCCAAAGCACGTCGTCAGCGCGCAAGGCCCCAGAGAGCTTGCGCGAGTAATCGTACAGCGACTGTGTGACCTCCGCGTTCCCGATCACCGTCTCCCTTTGGTCGCGAATGCGCCCGGTCAGCGATCCGGTGAGCACGGCGACAGCAAGAAAAATGAGGAGCGCGAACAGTTCCTGGGGCTGCGCGACCGTGAACGTGTAGATCGGCTCGATGAAGAAGAAATTGTAAGCGGCGAACGACGCCAGTGATGCGAGGACCGCGGCGCGAGTCCCAAAGCGCACAGCGCAGAACAGGACCGCGGTCAGGAAGATCATCGACAGGTTGGGCAGCTGCAGGATGGCGGAGAGCGCTTCGGCGACGGCGACGGCGACGGCGACCGAGACGAGCGCGACCGCGAGCTCGGGTCCAAGCCCCCTCCGGCTGAGAAGCGGCTTCAGACGCGGCCACAATGACGGCCGCGTCTCGTCACCCGGAACAATATGAATCTCTATTCCGCCGGCGCCGCGCATCAGCGCCTCCGGCAGCGACCGTCCGAGAATGCGGCGCCATAGTCCTGCCCGCGACTGGCCGAGCACGATCTGAGTGACATTTTCGCGCGCCGCGAGCCTGAGAATGTCGTTTGCATAATCGCTGCCCTGAAGGCGCATCTGCTGCGCACCCAAACGCTCGGCCAAACCGAACACTTTGGCGAGCCGGTTGGCGCGCTTGGCGTCGGCAGCCTGGCCGATGGTCTCGACCGTGACGGCGATCCAGTCTGCGTTGAGGCCGGTTGCGAGCTGGCTTGCGCGGCGGATGACCCGTTCCGACACACCGTCTGCCCCGACGCACGCGAGGAGGCGCTCCGACGCCGCCCACGGACCCTCGATCGCCTTCTCCCGCAGGTAGTCGACCATCTGATCGTCGACGCGATCGGCGGTGCGGCGCAGCGCCAATTCGCGCAACGCCGTCAGATTGCCGGGGGTGAAGAAATTCTGCGTCGCCCGCCGGGCTGTCTCCGGCACATACACCTTGCCGTCGTTCAGGCGCTGGATGAGCTCGTCGGGCGTGAGATCGACCAGAACGACGTCGGCGGCCTGCTGCAAGACCCGGTCGGGAACGGTTTCGCGCACGGCGACGCCGGTGATGCGAGAAACGACGTCGGCAAGACTCTCGAGATGCTGAATGTTGAGCGCCGTCCATACGCTGACGCCCGCGTCGAGCAGCTCCTGGACGTCCTGCCAGCGCTTCGGATGCCGGCTGTCCGGAGCGTTGGTGTGGGCGAGCTCGTCGACGACGATCAGCTTGGGCTTGCGCTTGAGCGCCGCGTCCAGATCAAATTCATCGAGCGTGCGGCCGTGGTATTCGATCTTGCGTCGCGGCAGGATTTCGAGCCCTTCGACGAGCGCGCTCGTCTCGGCGCGGCCATGAGTCTCGACGAGCCCGATGACGACATCGACGCCTTCGTTCTTCAGGCGCCGCGCGTTCTGCAGCATGGCGTAGGTCTTGCCGACGCCGGGCGCGGCGCCGAGAAAAACCTTCAGCCGGCCCGCAGTCTCCCGGCGGAACGCCGCCAGAAGCGCGTCCGGATCAGGGCGTCCGGCGTCGGGTCGGTTGATTTGGGCCATCTGAGCTCGTGGGTCGTCACGACGCTTTTAACCCATCCAGCGCTAAATTCAGCCGCAAAACGTTGACTCTCGGCTCGCCGATCAACCCTAAAGCCCGACCGTCGATCGCGCCTTCGACCAACGCCCGCACCTTGTCCTCGGGCAAGCCCCGCGCCTTCGCCACCGAGGCGACTTGGCCCAGGGCGGTTTCTGGCGAGACGTCGGGATCGAGCCCGGAGGCCGACGTCGTGACAGCGTCGGCGGGAACCGGGCCAGCGCCCGCCATCGCACGCCAGGCTTCGACGCCGCCCTTCACCCGGTCGACGAGCTTTTGCGAGGTCGGGCCGAGGTTCGAGCCAGCCGAATTGGCAGCGTTGTAAGGCGCGTCGATCGTCTTCGTCGAATCGTTGGGGTCGGTGTCGCTGGTGGCGGAGGGACGCGGATGAAAATAGCGGTCGCTCTTGAACCACTGCCCGATCAGCGCCGAGCCAACGACGACGCCATCCTTCTGGATCAGGCTTCCGTTGGCCTGATAGGGCAGGGCGATCTGAGCGATCCCCGTCACCGCCAGTGGATAGACAAGGCCGGTGAGGACGCTGAACAGGACGATGAGGACGAGTGCGGGGCGCAGGTGCTGGAGCATGGGTTGAGCCTGAGACTTTAAGCGAGGTGAAGGGCGGCGACGACGACGTCGATCGCCTTGATGCCGATGAAGGGCAGGATCAGGCCGCCCAGGCCATAGATGAGGAGATTGCGCCTGAGCAGGGCAGCCGCGCCGACCGGCCGATAAGCGACGCCCTTCAGCGCCAAGGGAATGAGGGCGATGATGATCAGAGCGTTGAAGATGACCGCGGACAGGATCGCCGACTGCGACGACGTAAGGCGCATGACGTTGAGCGTTCCGAGAACCGGATAGGTCGCCGCGAACATCGCGGGCAGGATGGCGAAATATTTCGCCACGTCATTGGCGATCGAGAAGGTGGTGAGCGAGCCGCGCGTCATCAACAATTGTTTCCCGATCTCGACGATTTCGATCAGCTTGGTCGGATTGGAATCGAGATCGACCATGTTGCCGGCTTCGCGCGCGGCCTGCGTGCCAGTCTGCATCGCGACGCCAACATCGGCCTGAGCAAGCGCCGGCGCGTCATTGGTGCCGTCGCCGCACATGGCGATCAGTCGGCCGCCGGACTGCTCCTTGCGGATGTAGGCGAGCTTGTCCTCCGGCGTCGCCTCGGCGAGAAAGTCGTCGACGCCCGCTTCGGAGGCGATCGCCGCTGCGGTGACGGGATTGTCGCCGGTCACCATGACGGTTCGGATGCCCATGGCGCGCATCGCCGCGAAGCGCTCCTTGATGCCCGGCTTCACGATGTCCTTGAGATGGATGACGCCCAACAACCGGCCCTCCTCGGCGACCGCGAGCGGCGTGCCGCCGGACATCGCGACCCGCTCGACCGCCTGACGAAATTCGACCGGCGCCTTCTCAAGCGGCAGCTTGAGATAGCGAAGGATCGAGTTGATGGCGCCCTTGCGGATCCAGCGGTCACCGATGTCGACGCCCGAAATGCGGGTCTGCGCAGTGAACGGTACGACGACGGTCGTCTTCGGATCGAGCTTCGGCTCCGCGAGGCCGAAATCGCCCTTGGCGAGAGCGACAATCGAGCGGCCCTCGGGCGTATCGTCGGCGAGGCTCGAGGCAAGCGCCGCGGCGGCGAGATCCTGATTCCTCACGCCGCCGACCGGCAAGAACTCGGTCGCCATGCGATTGCCGAAGGTGATCGTCCCGGTCTTGTCGAGCAGCAGCGTATCGACATCGCCTGCCGCTTCGACCGCCCGGCCGGAGGTCGCAATGACGTTGAAGCGGACGAGCCGATCCATGCCGGCGATGCCGATGGCCGAGAGAAGGCCGCCGATCGTCGTCGGAATGAGGCAGACGAGCAGCGCGATCAAGACGGTCGCCGATAGGACGGTCCCTGAATATTTGGCGATCGGCCATAGACTGACGCAGACAATCAGAAAGATGATGGTCAGCCCGGCCAGCAGAATCGACAGCGCCAATTCGTTCGGCGTCTTCTGGCGTTCGGCGCCTTCGACCAGCGCGATCATCCGGTCGATGAAGGTCGAGCCCGGCGCGGCGGTGATCCTCACCTTGATGAAGTCGGACAGCACGGTCGTTCCGCCGGTGACGGCCGATCGATCGCCGCCGGCCTCGCGAATGACGGGCGCGGACTCGCCGGTGATCGCCGATTCATTGACGGAGGCGACGCCTTCGAGGATCTCGCCGTCGCCGGGAATGACTTCGTTGGCCTCAACCAGCACAACATCGCCCAAACGAAGATCGAGCGCGTTCACGCCTTCGACGACGCCGCCAAGGTTTTCGGGATCGATATAGCGCTTGGCGCGCGTATCGGTGCGCGTGCGCCGCAAAGCGTCGGCTTGCGCCTTGCCGCGCCCTTCGGCGACGGCCTCGGCGAAATTGGCGAACAGCACGGTGAACCACAGCCAGGCCGCGATCTGGCCCGAGAAGGAGGCCGTCCCGTTGTGAGTCACAAGATCGCGAATGAACAACAGGGTCACCAACAGCGACACCACTTCGGTGACGAAGATGACCGGGTTCTTCGCCAGCGCCCGCGGGTCGAGCTTGCGCAGCGCGTCGATCGACGCGCTGGCGATGATCTTGCTGTCGAACAGGCCTTGCGCCTTGACTTTCGACGACATGAGTCGATCTCCGATCAGAAGGTCTTGCCGCCGAGCATCAGGAAGTGCTCGACGATCGGCGCCAGCGACAGCGCCGGGAAATATTGCAACAGGTAGAGAATGACGATCACGCCGACCAAGAGACCGACGAACAGCGGCCCGTCGGTCGGGAAGGTGCCGGCCGAAGCCGGAATCTTCTTCTTCGCGGCCAGCGATCCGGCCAAGGCCAACACCGGAACGACATAGGCGAAGCGGCCGAGCAGCATCGCGATGCCGAGCGTCGAGTTGAACCAGAGGGTATTGCCGTTCAAGCCGGCGAAGGCCGAGCCATTGTTCGCGTTGGTCGACGCATAGGCGTAGATCACCTCGGACAGGCCGTGCGGCCCGCTGTTGTTCATACTATCGAGCGCGGTCTGAAGCAGCACCGAAGCGCCAGTGAAACCGAGCACCACGAGCGGATAGATCAGCACCGCCAGCATCGCGAGCTTCATCTCGCGCGTTTCGATCTTCTTGCCGAGATATTCGGGCGTGCGGCCGACCATCAGCCCGGCGACGAACACCGCGATGATCGCAACGACCAGAAAGCCGTACAGCCCGGCGCCGACGCCGCCCGGCCAGATGCAGCCGGCGAGCAGGTTGAACATCGGCACAATGCCGCCGAGCGGAGTATAGGAATCGAACATCGAGTTGACCGCGCCGGTGCTGGTTCCGCTTGTCCCGGTGGTGAACAACACGGACATCGCCTGGCCAAAGCGGACCTCCTTGCCCTCGAGATTGCCGGTCTGACGGGTCGACGCCCAGCGCTGTCAGAATCGGATTTCCGGCGGTCTCCGACCAATAGGCGACGCCGACGCCGACGATGAGAAAAACGGCCATGGCGGCCAGGATCGCGCGTCCCTGACGAATGTCGCCGACGACGCGTCCGAAGGCGAGAACGGAAGCCACCGGGATCAACAGGAGCGCCCAGATCTCGACGAAGGTTCGTCCAGGCGTTGGGGTTTTCGAACGGATGGGCCGAATTGGCGTTGAAAAAGCCGCCGCCGTTGGTCCCGAGCTCCTTGATGATTTCCTGGCTCGCCATCGGGCCGATCGCGATGGTCTGTTTCGCGCCTTCCAACGTCGTTGCGTCGACCGAGCCGGCCAGCGTCTGCGGCACGCCGAGCGCGATCAGCACCAGCGCCCCGACCACTGCGATCGGCAGCAGGATGTAAAGCGTGACTCGGGTCAGATCGGCCCAGAAATTGCCGACAGTGGTCGCCGAGGAGCGCGCAAAGCCGCGCACCAGCGCAAAGGCCATCGCGAGGCCGGTCGCCGCGGAGACGAAATTGTGCACGGTGAGGCCGAGCATCTGCGTCAGATGGCTCATCGTCGTCTCGCCGGCATAGTTCTGCCAGTTGGTGTTGGTGATGAAGCTGATCGACGTGTTGAACGCGAGATCCGGCGGCACGGCGTCGAAGCCGCGCGGGTTCAACGGCAGCAGGCCTTGGAGCCGCTGGACGCCGTAGAGAACCAGGAATCCGGCGACGGAAAAGACGAGCATCGCGATCGTATAGGCGAACCAGTCCTGCTCGCGCGCCGGGTCCACCCCGGCCAAGCGGTAAAAGCCGCGTTCGACCGGTCCGATGACCGGGCTGAGAAAGGTTCTTTCGCCCGCGTATACGTCGGCAATGAATTTGCTGAGCGGTATGGCGCAGGCCAGAACCAGAGCGAGCACAAGCGCGATCTGCGCCCAGCCGACAAGCGTCATCGCATCACCTTTTGATCTAGAATTTTTCCGGATGGATCAATGTGTAGAGGAGGTAGAGGCCGAGCCCGACGGCGACGACCAGTCCGATGATCGGCTCACCCATCGCCTGTCTCCTAAAGCTGGCGCAGTG
Organism: uncultured Alphaproteobacteria bacterium; assembly: GCA_963770275.1. Classification (GTDB taxonomy): domain Bacteria; phylum Pseudomonadota; class Alphaproteobacteria; order Rhizobiales; family Beijerinckiaceae; genus Roseiarcus. The sequence continues at coordinate 82,522 of CAVYPD010000032.1, read as the reverse complement.
CGACGGCGTAGGCGCCCATCAACGCCAAAACCGCCAAACCGAGCACTACGAATGCGACGTCGAGCATGATCAACTCCTTGCTGGAGAGGCTCTTAGCGCTGACCCGCGTAAGCTTTCGATTGCGAATTGGGCGGCCGGGCGTAAGGATTTCATAAGGTTCAGCCTGCAGGGATAGAGGAGGGCGCGAGCTGGGCGCGCGGATGTCGCGAAGATCAGACCTTGGGCGAAGGCTGCCGGAGCGAGCGGGCCGGCGCGGTTGCAGAAACGGAAACGGAAACACGAAGCATCATTGCAGCCACATTAAATATCATCCACATTGTGTGCATAATGGCCGCTCGACATATTCGTCGGTGCTAATGGCGGAAAAGATGTGGTAGCAGGTTCGGGCGGAGGCCCAGGCTTGGCGGCGCGGAGCTCAAATCCTCGTCCGCTAGGGCTTTCGTCACGATTTCGCGATAGTCCCCGCGTCTATGCGTCGTCTCGCTGTACTCAGGAGAAGAGTTTTGCTGCACATAACGCCAATGTCTCGGCGCCGATGGCGCATCGCTGCAATCGCGTGCGCGCTGCCGGTGGCGATGCTGCTCGCCGGATGCGGCAAGAAGCAAGCGGAGCCGGCCGTGGTCGGCCAGGTCATCGCTCACGTCGGCCCGGATGATGTGACGCAGCAGGAACTGGACAACGAGCTTCGCCTCGCCAACGTGCCGGTCGATAAGCGCAGCGACCCGATCGTCAAGGCGGCGCTGTCGCGCATCGTCGAACGCAAGTACCTCGTGCAGCAGGCGGTCGCGGCGAAGCTCGATCGCGAACCGACCGTGCATCTCGATCTCTTGCGCTCACGCGAGCAGATCCTTGCCGGCGCCTTCGTTCAGCGCGATCTGTCGTCCAAGATGAGCGCGATTTCCAAGAACGAAATCGACAGCTACGTCCAAGCCCATCCGAAGCAGTTCGACCAGCGGGAGCTGTTCCAGGTCGACCAGATTTCTTTCGCGGCCCCGAAGGACGTGGAGGCGCTGGCGGCGGCGACGAAGGATTTCAAGTCGCTTGATCAGGTTGAAGCGAAGCTGAACGAGTTGAACATCAAATTCAGCCACGGCACAGCGACCCTGGACAGCGCGACAATGCCCGCCGAGATGCTGAAGGTGCTGGACGCCCGCAAACCCGACGACATCTACTTCATACGTTCAAGAGGGGGCGCGAGCTTTTTCAAGGTGACGGCCGTCGATCAAAAGCCGTTGACCACCGACCAGGCCAATGAGTTCGCGAAACGCGAACTCCGGGTCGATATCGGCAGGAAGGGCGCTGAGGCGATCTCCAAGGCTGCGTTGGCGGATGCGAAGTTCGAAGGGGACTATGCCCGCATCATGACGGCCACCGCGCCCGCTCCCGCAACCCCGGCGCCCGGGACGGATGGCGGAGCGGCGCCCGCAGCGATTCCCGCGCCCGGGACCGAGGGTGCGGCGTTGCCCGGCGCGACACCGGCGACGGAAACTCCCGGCGGGGAGACCCAAAAGGACCAGCCGAAGAACTGATCGGCTTTCGCTTTAGGCGGCCACGAAGTTCGACGGGCCTCGCCGCCCGAAGGCAGGTTGAGACACGTCTCACGGCCTCCTGCGCCAACGGGGGCCGAGGCGTTGTTTACGAACCCACGACATCCTTAGCCCCGGCCGTGCTCAGCCCCGGCCGCGCGTGCCGCGCACGGCTCGATCCTTGTCGGCTCCGGCTCCCTTTTGCGAGCCGTGAGGGAGCGTCGACTTCGCTTGGTCTTATGGCGCTTCAGCCAACTTCCCGCCAAGTCTTGTCCTTTGAGATTGAGCGAGGCGCCGAATTACCCAACTATCGGGGGTCAACAATATTGATGATTGAGAGCATTGACGGGGCATGATATTAGTGGTCGGCGGGTATTATACACGCCATCATTGTCTAGGTAACGAGGGGCTTCTATGAAGACGCTTGGCTACGTTGTGATTATGCTGCTCGCCTTCGCTGTTCCTGTACGGGCGGCTCAAGTTTATAGTGGCTGTGCTGTTCCGTCGGCGACATCCAGACATGTCTGGTACGTTGATCCGGTCCACGGCAAGACCCCAGCCGCCGGGGGCAACGGTTCCCAGGCCAGTCCATGGAACAGCCTTTCCGGCGTGCTCAGCGGGAGTTGGGGCGCCAACGTCACAGTACCTGGCTACTCACGTCCGCTGCTTTCCTCAGTCCCCTACAACCACATCGCTAATGGCCAGTTCGTCGCCGTGGCGGACCAACTCGGCAACCCGCCAGTCCAGCCCGGCGACGCGCTCATGCTGATGAGCGGCAATTACGGCGATATCGGCATTGGTGATTTCAACCTGCCGACCACCAACTCGGACTTTGTGACGGTTGAGGCCGCGCCGGGTCAGACCCCCGTGTTCACGACGCTGTTATTCAATCGCACGAGCAAGTGGGTATTCAACGCCATCAAGGTGCAGAGCCTGCTCGGCACGAATGGAAATACCCAGGCCGCTCGTCGGGCTGACGGATCAGGGGCCATCGTTTCCGACCACCGACATCATTCTGGAGAACATGCAAATCAGCTCGGCCGACAACACGGCTGGCTGGAGCAAGGCGCAGTGGATCGCGCAGGCCCGCGGCCAAGGTTTTGCGGCATTTGGTTTGGCCGGCAATGGCACGAACGGGGAGCCAAACACCCGCTGCATCTCGCTGGCTGGATCGCACATTCAGAACGTGCGCGTTGGCGCGATCTTGGCTGCAAACAACTTGCTCTTCACGAACAACGTCATCGACCACTTCGGCGATGACGGCATTGACTATGCCGCGAACAACCTCGCGATCACGCATAACACCATCCACGACAACCTCGACATCGGCGACGGCAATCACGAAGACGCGATGCAAGGGCAGAACGGCCCGCTCCCTCCAGGCGTTGCCTTCAACGCCTTCTCGAACATTCTGATCGACAGCAACCTGATCGCTCGGCAGACGGACCCGCAGCTCGCGTTTCCGACCTATCTGCAGGGGATCGACGCCTTCGACGAGGACTGGACGAATATAACGGTGACGAACAACGTCATCGTCACCAGCGCCTGTCACGGAATTACCTTTGCAAGCATCCATAACAGCCTGATCGCCAACAATACCGTGGTCGAGGACGGCCTCTTTCCGACGCCCGGTTGCGTCGCCGCCATTAACGTTGGCGGCGCCACGCACCAGGGCCCGTTGAGCACCAACACCGTCGTACGAAACAATCTTACGAGCCAGCTCAACGTCGACACTCGCGATACCGGCGTTGTCCCGGATCACAATGTCGTCTTCTGTTGCGGCCCGGGGCCGTTTATCTCGTGGTACGTCAACGGGGTCGTACAATTTCTCAGCCAACCCGGCGCCTATATGAATGGCAATATCATTGAGACCCAGGGGGCGAAGGGCGAATTTGTCAACTTCAACCCTGCGACGTTGACTTATACTATCCTGCTCAAGTCAAATGCGCAGGCCATTGGCGCGGGGGTCGCAGGCGCGCCAACCACCGACATCGTCGGCGTCACGCGCACAGACTCCTTACGCCGTGGGAGCGTATGCGTACCCGTTTTGAAAAAACCAGTGAAACCTGTGGCGATTCGGAACCTCTGGCGGTTTTACCGGCAGAGGTGAGTTCTCTTGATTCCCCTTCATTTTTCAGCAGCGCCCATGCTACCGATTTTGAGGTCGCCGCCTGCAAAATGGCCGATAATATTGCGCCAATGTAAGAGGCGGCCGTGCAGGTAGCGCGACCGAGAGTGGAATGCGGCGCAACGCGATAATGTAGAGGAACGCGGCGGCGACATATAAGGTCAGGCTAGCGACTGTCGTCGGTCCAAGAATTGCGCCAGAAGTTCGGTCGAAGCTTGACGGGTCATGACGCCCGCTTTCAGCAAGGTCTGCCCCGCCGCCCTCGGCGTCAAATGATACACTGACGGATAGTGGAAAATGATGAAGGCAGGTGATCGACCTGACTATACATTCGCGGCCCAGGGATCAGTAACGCCTGCTTTGCGTCTCTTTAAACTTGCGTGACGCTTGCCGCGGTTGGGACCACCACCCGGCGAACGGCGTCGAGGTACGCCGAGCCCGTTTCGCGATCGGGCTCCAGGTAGTTTCCTTCAGCCCATTCGTTCCACGCCTTCAAGAAGACGAACTCGTTCCTGATAAGGCTTATGCAACACCTTGCCCATTGCGTTTTTTAGGTACATCTCGAACAAATCTGGGGTCGCATTCTCGAATACGACGCCCCTCCGTCCGGAGCGGGGAGTATTATCCCAATTTGGAAGTACGCAGGGAGCGTACTTCTCTTGCAATGGGGTTCTCATCTCAGCCTCGATTATCTCGCGATACTCGAATCTGGACGGACCCGGATTGGACGCAGGGACAATCCTTCTCAGTAATGCACCAAAATCCCGCCGCCTCCAGAGTTGGGCCACGCGGCTTCTGAAGTCGCGCGGATATCTGCCGAGGAGGCTCATGGGGCCGAATTCGGCAAGCATGTCAAAGGGTCGCAAGGTCTCCTCGTCATGCTTGTTGGACATGCCAACAAAGTAGACGCCGGGCAGGCCAGCTTTCACAGCCAATTCATTCCAAAGATCCGTGAACGCCTTGGTGTCGGGCAGGCCGAGGGCGTTGTAGACAATGAAAATCGGCTTTCCGCCAACAGTCAAATAGCGCGGATCCCTGAACGCGGGCAGGACCGCACGAAAATGAGCTTGGAAATCGGCTGGTCCCGGGTACGTTTGTTCGATCAGGACATGTTTCGGTTTGCCGTGCCAGACGCCGGACCACGATTCATTCGCCCAAGCCAAGCAAAAGGGGTAGTTCGGCTTTCCAGTGGCCAGAACTTCGTCGAACACACGCTCGAGAATCCGGCGTCCCCCGCCGAACCAATAGTGCCAATAGCAGAAACCTTCAACGCCGGCCGCTCTGGCCATGTCGGCCTGGCGCTCCCGCGTCTCGGCAAGTCTGAGATCGTAAAAGCCGAGATCGGCCGGCAACCGGGGTTGTTTGTGGCCTTCGTAAAGCGGCCGTGCTTTCGCGACGTTAGTCCATTCCGTGAACCCGGGACCCCACCACGCATCGTTCTCTGGAATTGGATAGAATTGAGGTAAGTAGAACGCAATCAATCTGGCCAGATGCTGAGCAGCTCCGGTTTGAGAGGAACGCTGAAATTCGACTTCTGCTGCTGCGAGCCGGTCGGATATCGTTCATTTCAAAGGCGCTCTTTACGGTTGTAAACGAGCCACCACGATGTTGGAGGCGGCCTGTGCATGGCGGCATTTCCATACTGAACTGAGCGAAGACGTGGCGACCGGGAATGCAGGCCCGGTGTGCGGTCGCTAGCCCAGCCGAGCTTGGCGAATCTGTGAGAATCTGAAATCGGGTCCAAAGACGAGGTTGTTAAAAGCGTCCAACTCTTTGCCCGCGTTGCCTTCGCCATTTCGATTGCCACTACCGCGGGGAATTCGTTTTATTTGGGTCCGACCAGCAAAGGAAGGGCGGTCATTCTTTCCCTTCCGATCAGAGCCCAAGCTCCTCGAGATCGGGGTTTATAAGGGCGCGTCGCTGAGTTGGCGCACTCATTTTCACTCAATTTTGTAATTTCATTAATTCGGGCTAATTTCGCTTACCCAAAAGAACTCGAATGTCGTTGGTTTCGCATATCTTCGACAGCCTGGGCTCGGCTAGGCCCCATTCTTCGACCGCATAGCCCAATTCCTCCAGAATCTCCTTAACCACCACGGTCGGCGCGCCATAGAAGCCGTGGGTCTCGACGACAATCACGCGCGGGCGAATGGTCATATTGCGCAAGATGACAATCTCCGCGCCCTCGCAATCCAGTTCTAGGATATCGCATGCAGGCAGTTCCGCCGGGGCAACGACAAGCGTCGAAAGCTGGGCCGGATCGCCGTAAACGTTGATCGCCTCGCCTACCACGGCATGTTTGACCGTCAGGCGTCTCGACATTTTGTTTCGGATCCCTGTGGCCTTGACCTTCTGCACGCCCCAGCCCCCGCCCTCGAAGCAAACGACGGAGCCGGTCTCTCCGACAGCCTGCGCCGCGACGACCGCTGTAACGCCCTCGCCGCCTCCGACGATTGTCACGCTGTCGCCGACACGAATTTCAGACTTTAGGGCGTCAATGAGAGTTTGCTCATAGTCCGCGATGTCTTCGAGAGGATGAGGAATCAGGAAGACTGGCAGTTTGACGTCGCCGAATTTCCTCTCTCTCGAAATCGGAATACCGGAATACCTAACTTCGGCTATAGTCGGAAGCAATTTCCGAATTGTTCTCCGGTACAAATACCCGACTGCACGTTTCGACAACTCTTCGAATTCGTAATTTCGTAAAAGCTGAACCACTCTTGCCATAAAAGTTGCCCGGATATTGTATACCGTTTGTGAATAGCGTCCTACTCTCAAAATCTAGCCTATTCTCACGACTGTTGCAAGTCGTCACCGGCGCACAACTGATAGGGACCTTTCGAAGCTGGCTCGCTGACGGGACGCGACGTGCGATCCATCGTCTAGAACGATATCCACGCCCCCATTTCTCTCACAACGTCTTTCAGGAAGCCAGCGTCGTCTTGGGAACCGATTGCGGCACATTAACATGTCCGCGTGGCGCCTGCTTGCGCTTCCGAACCGCAACGACGGAGTCAAAGAACTGAATGCTTTCAATTGGCGGGATGGCCGTTTCCGTATTTCGCGCCTTATTTAAGTAGTGGCGATGCATCTCGTCGATCTGTTTTTTCATGAACTCAATCGCGGTCCCTGAACGCTTCAGGCCTCCTTCAAACGAGGGCCAATAGGCCGTATGCACATCCTCTATAATATATAGACCTCCCTCGCTAAGAAGCGGGAAAAGCGTTTCGAAGCTCGCTCGCTGATGGGACGCGACGTGCGATCCATCGTCTAGAACGATATCGACGCCCCCCATTTCTCTCACAACGTCTTTCAGGAAGCCAGCGTCGTCTTGGGAACCGATTCTGACAGTTGCGAACCTGCCATCAAATTCGGCACATTTTGGGTCAATGTCGATGCCAAAAATCGTAGCTCTACCGCCCAAAGCCTTGCGCCAAAGAGCGAGTGAGCCGCCCTTCGAGACGCCAATCTCAAGCATCCGAACATCCGAACCAGCGTATGGAAGGATAAGGGCATCGTATATGGGAAGGCAGTGCACCCATTTATTTACGACATCGCCGTCGTGTTCAAAGAACAGCCCCCCAAATTTGCTTCCAGCGGTCTCTGCCATTTCTCGGGTTGCAGCAACTTGGAAGTCGCGATACCAAGGGACGCCCTTGAACTTGTATCGTCCTTTCCAAAACAAATTCTTCAATTGGAAGATGTACGAATCCATTTTCATGGCCATTCCGTTCTCCAAGTATCGATCCTATCTTAAGCATGCTTTTAGCGGGGGCCCAGTCCGGATAGGTGTCCGAGAACTCGCGCGCCGCCTTGGGAAGCGCTCAACGCTACAGCGAGCCGGAGGATCTACCGCGCCAAATCCAACTTCCGGTGAAGCGCCGGGCGCGAGCGCCAAACTGGACGTCGATCAATTCCCGCCAATCGGCGGAGCAAGTATAGGCAAGAGCGACGCCGATCAAGCCAACCAAGACTGCGGCGGAAAGCGCAAGTCCCAGTCGGGATCCGACAAACCACGCGCCGACTTCGCTCGCCGCGAGAAGCACCGCTGGGCGCAGCGCTGACAGCACGTCTCGTCTATTGATTCCAGACATCCAAAAAAGAGCCAGAGCGTCTGCGACGCAACGCAAGCTCCAGGCGATTGCGGCGCCCTTGATTCCCAAAGTGGAGGTCAAAATCCAAAGAATCGCCAGAAACGGCACGAGTTCGATCATATGCAGTTTACCGGTGACGTCGGGCCGCCCCTGGCCTTGAAGGAGCGTGAAGGCAATGAAACCCAACCCGTTAATCCACGCTCCAAGAAAGAGAATTTGAGCGACCGGAGCGGCGAGCAGCGCAAAATCGGCTCCTATCCAATAGTGAAAGAACACCGGGGAGAGGATGATTGCTGGCGCACATACCGCCGCATAGCCATATCCAAGCGACAAGAGAGCCCGCGCGCCGAGAGCCCGCGCGCCGTCAGCGGCTAAACTGGACATGCGCGGGAAAGACGTGCGCGCCAGAGCCGCTGGAAAGATCTGGCTCCGCACGACCAGGTTCATTGGGACGGTGTAATGCGCCACCGCCGCGACGCCCATGATGGACCCGACGAGAAACTGATCCAACGAGGCCAGAATGGGGCCGATGACGTTTGATACGGAAATCCAGCCGCCGTAGCCGAGCAAGGCTCGCGCTTCCTTCCGGTCGAAAGCCCGAATCGAGAACGGCCCTTCGATCCAGTAGACGACAGCGAGCACTAGAACCACGCTCGAAGCCTGCGCGACTGCCGCTGTCGGAATCACGGCGGTGAGCGAGGGACTAACAAAGACGGCCACGAGCGCAGGGGCGATTTGGGTCAGGGTCATGCCCAGGATCTGAAGCACGTTGGCGAGCAGAAATTGCTCGCGGCTCTCGAGCGCGCCGACGCCGACCCCGGAAATGAGGGCCATGGGAAAAACCGCTGCAATCCATGGAAACGCTTCCGCGACCTCCGGCCTCAACGCGTCTGGGATTGAAATGACGTGATTAAGCAAAAATCCGCCCAAGATGAAAAGGATAGCGGCGCCGACGAAGCCAAACCCAAGATTGAGAGCGAAGGTGGTGAGCAGCACTCGAGCGCGCTCTTGCTGCGACGCCTCACGGAGCTTCGCTAGCGCGTTGGTCGCCGCGCGGGAGAGCCCGAGATCGAGAAAGCCGAAATAGCCAAGGAGGATCCACATGATTGAAATCACGCCATAGCGGGCGTCGCCCACATGGCGGACGTAAATTGGAATGGTAACGAGTGCGACCACGATCCGCGCCATCGGCGCGAGCAGATTGATAACGAAATTCCTTTTAAGCGGCTTTCTCGACATAACCATCTGTGCCCGCATATCCGATCAAAAGGCATCGAACGTTTAAAACCCGTCCCGATCCTGAGCGCGCCTCCCTTTGACTTAACCGAGGCATCCGAACAAACGCGAGCGCAACCAGAAACGAGCGCCTACTCTCGGCCGGTTACCGCGGATGCGGTAGCGCCTCACAAACGTGATACCAATGGGTATCATCTTAAGGGCGCTATAATTTGTTATCGTGACAGGCGGCCGCTGACAAGGTTCTCCGACGAGCGGCGCCATCAGTTGTGCGCAGGTGACGAATTGCAACAGTCAAGTTCTATAGCGGAAGTGGTTAAGCTTTTTGATGGGTCTTGTCGACATTTTACCCTGCGCCTCGAGATTCGCGGCGAGAACTCGCGCGATGCTAGACAAAACTCAAATTATAGTTCGCACCACTCATGACTGCGGTCCCTCCCTGGCGCGCGCGATTGACCGCTCTTGTCAGACTGCTCGCGTTTTTATTAGTTTTGGCGCCTCTATGCCCATTAGGTCGGACGCAACCCTGCACCATGTGCTTCTGGGACGCCCTCAAAGACGGGCGATCGTCCGCGGCGCGGCCCCTCTATACCCCAATCCGGTAACCGTCAACGCATGGCAAGCGGAGCACGACGGGGCGCCGCGCTGACGCGAGCCTCGCGTGCGAGGGAAATGGTCCCTCTCAGGCGCGTCGGGCGCCGAAATCGCCCCCCGCGGGCGCCTCGCATTCACTTAACCGCCAAGATTCGGGCTTCTTACGTCGCGGCGCGCTCCGCGTCATGCTTGACAAGGCAGGCGGCGACATGGTTCCTCTTCGCCTCAATCTCAGGCCGCCGAAAGAAAAGGAGGTCTCCGGGATAAGTATTCATCGGCTTTTATAGATTAAGGACTTGCGCTCGTGATTACTGTAGCGGCAGTCGTCGTCACGCGGAACCGTCCGGCGCTTCTTAAACGATGTCTTGAGGCGATTGACGCGCAGACTTACCCAGTCCGCCAGCTTGTGGTCGTCGACAATGCTTCCGATGAGCCGACGCGCGAGCTCCTCGCCGGCGAGACCGCGCGTCGCAGCGCAGATTTCCACCTCATTCGCCTGGAGGAAAATACCGGCGGCGCCGGCGGCTTTCATGAGGGAATGCGGGCTGCTCTTCCCCTTCCCTGCACGCACATGTGGCTGATGGACGATGATTGCGAACCTGAGCCAGAAGCCATGGCGGAACTGGTCGCTGCGGCGGCGATTGTCGGCGAGGATGCGGTTCTCGGCAGCAACATCTTCGATCTCGACGGCGAGAGCATCAATGTCCAACCGGTCAGTCAGCGGCTCGGAACGAACCGCACGGCGCAATATCCTCTTCATTTGGCGGAGGGCTTACTTGAGGTAGGCCGCTAACATTCGTTTCGTTCCTCGTTTCGTTCGACTTGGTCCGCAAAGTCGGGCTACCATTGAAAGAGTTCTTTATCTGGGGGGATGACACAGAATATTCTTTCCGGCTTGCTCGATTTACCAGATTCTACCAAGTTGGGAAAAGCAAAACTACGCATTTGAAATCCGGAGACACCTCACAAAACGTATGTAAAGAACATGATCTTGGTAAGATACGACAATATCATTGGTATTACAGAAATAGACTTTTCATAAATCTGAAATACGATGGTCTTACGTCCAGGGATACAATTCAGTTTATCTATAGATCGTTTAGGGACATGTTCCTCTCTATCAAGAGCGGCAGATTAGCATTGGTGAAGTGTCAAACGATCGTCTACGGGCTATGCGCCGGAGTCGCGTTTGCGATGTCTACGCCGGATAAAATGAAACTCGGTCTTTTGAACTGACGGGCGATGGGCCTTCGCTTTGACCGCTTGGCTCGCTATTCAATGGCTCCGCGGCTTCGCAAAGAGATGGGCGCCGTCCCTCGTGCGTTTAAATTAAGGTTTCCGCGCGTGAACCGCAATGGAATCTCCGCGTCCCGCCAGATTTAATTCTCAACTCCGAGCCGAAGCTGATTGAATGAGCTCGTGGGGCAAGAATTCATCATAGTCCGTCTTCCCGGTTTTCGGGTTCAATAGCGGTTGTCCTCGTTTTATCTTCTCGCTTCCCAAAATCTGCAATAGCGATCCATCGTCCACGATACGGTCTAACTGAAATCCCGCGCTTTCCAACAGTCGAGTAATGCTTGCGCGTGAATGAAGATAAAAGTGCCGCGGCGGGTCAAGCGCGATCCAGTCCCGCCCGTATTCTTCCCAGGCCCAGCAGTCAATTGTGGGAATTCGTATCATACAGCGGCCACCGCTTTTCACCAGCCGCGCAACCTCGGCTACGGTTCCAGGTTGGTCCCAAATATGTTCAAGGCTGTGGTGCATCATCACAACGTCGAACTGTCCTTCGATTTCGTTAGCCTCCCGTTTTAAGACACGGGCGCCGTTCAAATGGACGATGTCGTGTGAAATGAATGGGTCAGCGCCAAGGACGTTCCGGAATCCAACTTCGGCAAGGCTTGCAATCAGATTGCCGTTCCCACATCCAACATCCAAGATGCGCGCTGAACGGGAGAGGCCCATATCTCGGATCGACTTCCTGACTCCAACCTCCCACCAATCGCGGCCAGCGAATAGCCATCCTGGGCCGTGAAGCGACAAAAAAATCTGGGTTCTCCGCTTGACCGCATCAACTATTCCACCAGATCCCGCAGCATAAGAGTAGTAATTATTGGGGTAATATTTGGCCATATCCGTTGGTTGTTTAAGAATCTGAAGGCAACCACATTCAAAGCATCGCTCGTATAGAAATGGCTCGCCAGTTCCAAACATTGTTTCTCGAAGTTCGATTGGAGGGGCCACGTTTTCGGAGTTACAAATTCGGCATTTTCCTGTCATGCAGTTCCCCTCGTTGACCCGCGACATCACCTGAACATAAAAGGTGCCGCGTCTTCATTTGGACCAGATGCTTCGGGATATATCAGACAACGCCCGCTGAACGCCATCGAGAGCCAGCGCTACGGCTTGACGAGAAAAGTGGGGTAATTTTCGCGCCCTGCTAGTGGCCCGTCAGCGGCTGCGCGAAGAATGTGGGAATATCGGCGCCCTCGGCGATGCGTTTGAGCATCCCGTCGGCCGCGGCGAGCGCCTCGCCGATCGTCACATCCATATCCAGATAACGATAGGATCCAAGCCGTCCAACGAAGGTCACGCCACGCGTCGCCATCGCCCGATCGACGTATTTCTTCAGCATGGCTTCTTCGTCAGTCTGGCGGATTGGATAATAGGGAATGTCGTTCGGTCCGCAGGCGCGGCTGAATTCGCGGTATAAGATCGTGCCTTCGAATTGGTCCTTTTCCCACGGGGCGAAGTGCTTGTGCTCCGTTATGCGGGTAAAGGGCGTCGCTTCGTCGCAGTAATTGATGACGGCGGAACCCTGATAGTCGCCCTTCGCCCTGATGATCTCGAAATCCAGGGTGCGATAGCCCAGCCGCCCCGAACCGTAACCGAAATAGCGGTCAATCGGGCCGCTGTAGACCACATGCGCGAACGGCTCGGTCAAATCCTCGAATTTTGCGCCCAATCGCAACTCGAGGCGAGGCGTATCCAGGATGGCGGCGACCAATTCCGTGTAGCCGCGCTCCGGCATCGCCTGATGGGGGTGGGCGAAATAAGAATCGTCAAAATTGAAGCGAAGCGGCAGGCGTTTGAGGATCGAAGCGGGCAAATGGGTGGGATCCAGACCCCATTGCTTGCGGGTATAACCACGGAAGAAGGCCTCGTAGAGTTCGGGCCCGATCATGCTGAGCGCCTGCTCCTCGAAATTGGCCGGTTCCGGGATTTTTTGGGTCTTCGAGGCGACGAAGGCGGCCGCATCCGCGGGCCCCAAGGTTTTGCGGAAGAATTGGTTGATGGTCAGGAGGTTGACCGGAAGCGAATAGACCAATCCGCCGGAGACGGCCTGCACGCGATGCCGGTATGGACGCATGATTCCGAACTGTTGGACATAGGCCCAGACGCGCTCATCAGCGGTGTGGAAGATGTGGGGACCGTAGACGTGAGTCATGACGCCGGTCTCGGAATCGCGCTGCGAATGGCAATTGCCCGCCACATGCGAGCGCTCGTCGACCACCAGGACGTCGTGCCCGGCTTGGGCAAGAGCGCGGCCGATGACCGCGCCGCTGAATCCAGCGCCGACGATGCAATATCTCATTCCGTCGATGTCCGATTGTTGTTTTGAGGTGAGCGACGCCATTCTAGCAGGCTGCCGATGGCGTGTCCCGTCTCGCTGTTGGCGCGCCGCCTCTCCCGCGTTGCGGACGAGCGGCGAGCCATTAACAAAAATTGATGCGGCCATCCAATCCACGCCGCTCGCACGAGCAAGCCTCGACTCAATTCCCAAAATGGCGGTAAAAGCCGGTCCCGGTCTTGCGCCGGCGAGCCCCTCGAACGATGTAGTCGGCTGGCCCAAAGATTTTCCCTCCGAGCAAACGGAATCCCTCGCAGATGAAACCCTTCTCATTTCGCTTGAGCCTGTCGACGCCCTTCATCGCCGCGATGCTCGCGCTTCTCTCGTTGAGCGCGATCGCATCGCCGGCTGAGGCGCAGGCCTCTCACCGTATCGAGGCCTATTACAACCAGCTGATGCCGACGCTGCGGGCGGCCGGCCAACTCAGCGTGCGGGAGCGCGACCGTCGTTTCTCGCCTGCGATCACGTCGACCTTCGATATTGGGACCATGGCCCGGCTGGCCTCGGGCCCCGCCTGGAGCAAGTTCTCTGGCGCCCAACAGGCTGCGGTTCGCGACGCCTTCGCCCGGTTCCTCGTCGCCGAATACGCCCATCAGGTTGGCGACTATTCGGGCGAAAGCTTTGTCGTCGATCCGCAGACGAGCCCTTCCCAGGGCGGCGGCGAAGTCGTCAAGACCAAATTGCTCCAGCCCGGCGGCCGGACGGTGCAGATCAACTATCTCGTCCGCGGCGGGCGCATCATCGACGTCTATCTCAATGGCACGATCAGCGATCTCGCGACCCGACGCGACGAATTCGCCTCGATCCTCGCCGGCGGCGGCGGCGCCGACGCGCTGGTCAAGACCCTGCGCGAGCGGACGGAGAGCCTGTTGGCGGGCTAGCGCGCGTTGCATTTGGATCGAGCCGCTTTCCCACCTGACCTCGTCCTGAGGCGCCGCGTAGCGGCCTCGAAGGACGTTACGGTATGCTCGCGAACGAGAGGCGCCCGTGGAACGTCCTTCGAGACGCGCCTTTGGCGCTCCTCAGGACGAGGGGGTGAGGTAAGCCCTCTAGCCGCTCGGCCAAACGGCGTCGTCGATTGCCGCCGCCCGCAAGCGTTCTGATCGTTTGCGGACTGAAGCGCGAGGCGGCGATCCTGGCCGGTCCGGGGCGCATGACGCTCTGTGGCGACGCGCCAACCCTACATGCAAAGCTCGCGGAAACGGCGCGCTTCAAACCGTCGGCCGTGGTCAGCTGGGGCGTGTGCGGCGGGCTTGATCCGCAGCTTCGTCCCGGAGACCTCATTTTCGGCGCGGAAGTCGTCTCGAATGGGCGCGTTGTCAGAACCGACGAGGCTGTTACGTCGTCGCTGGCGCAGCGACTCGGAAACGCCGGAGCGCGCGTTTTTGTCGAGCGAGTGGCCTTCTCTGACGCGCCCATCGTGACAGCCGCCGCCAAGGCGGAGCTGCGCCGCGCCACCGGAGCGGCGGGTGTCGACATGGAAAGCCTGATCGCGGGTCAGTTTGCGCTTGAGCAACGGATCCCGTTCGCGATTCTGCGTGCGGTCGCCGACCCCGCCGATCGCGATTTGCCGCCGCTTGCTTTGAAAGCCGTAGCGTCCGATGGCGGGATCGATGTTCAAGCCGTCATCGGAGAGCTCATCCGCTCTCCGTGGCAGTTCGCCGGCCTACGGGCTCTCGCGGCCGACAGTAGGGCCGCTTTCCAGGCGTTAAAGCGATGCCGGAGCCTTCTTCCGGGCCTTTTCCTCGGCCTCGGCCCGGCGGATGTCTGACAGCTTCTGGGCGACGTTCTTGTCAAACACGTACTCAGCCTCGCGCTGGCTCTCGAGCGGAATGTCGGGAGCCATCGGGCCCTCAGTCTTGACGCCCATGAGCGCGACGCGCGCCGCTTTCCATGGGCGCGTCACCGTGTCGCGAACGGCGGTCGCCTCGAATCCGCTATGGACCATGCAGTCGGCGCATTTCTCGTAATTGCCGGTGCCGTACGCGTCCCAATCCGTGTCCTCCATCAGCTCCTTGAAGGTCTTGGTGTAACCTTCGCCGAGCAGATAGCAGGGCTTCTGCCAGCCGAAAACGGTGCGGGTCGGATTGCCCCAGGGCGTGCAATGATAGGTCTGGTTGCCGGCCAGGAAGTCCAGGAACATGGTCGACTGGTTGAAGGCCCATTTGCGGCCCTGATCGCCGCGCTCGAAGATCGACCGGAACAGCTGCTTGGTGGCTGAGCGGTTCAGGAAGTGCTTCTGGTCGGGCGCGCGCTCGTAGGCGTAACCCGGCGATACCGTGATGCCGTCGACGCCGAGCTCGGTCACCGTATCGAAGAAGGCGGCGACACGCGCGGGATCCGCATCATTGAAGAACGTGCAGTTGATCGTGACGCGGAAGCCCTTTGCCTTGGCCGTCTTGAGGGCCTTGACCGCGCGATCGTAGACGCCTGGCTCGCAGACCGACTTGTCGTGCATCTCCTGGTCGCCGTCGAGATGGATCGACCAGGTGAAATAGGGGCTCGGCTTGTATTGATCGATCTTCTTTTCGAGCAGCAGCGCATTGGTGCAGACGATCGCAAATTTCTTGCGCGCAATGACGCCCTCGACGATCTTCGCCAGATCCCTGTGCAGCAGCGGCTCGCCGCCCGCCATGACGACCACGGGCGCGCCGCACTCGTCGACCGAGGCCAACGCGTCCTCAACGGAGATGCGCTTGTTGAGAATGGCGTCGGGATAGTCGATCTTGCCGCAGCCGGCGCAAGCGAGGTTGCAGCGAAACAACGGCTCGAGCATCAACACGAGCGGATAGCGCTTGCGGCCAGCGAGATGCTGGCGAACGACATAGGCGCCGACTCTTACAATCTGTCTGAAGGGTATGCCCACGAGCGATCCTTACAAAACGAATTAACTGACGGGCTCATTCCGAAGTTCCGCCGGCAGGCGGAAGCTCACCGTCTCGGCCGGTCCGTCGAGGACCGACACTTCCGACGGGCCGAGCGCCGACAAGGCTCGAACCACGTCTTCGACCACGACCTCAGGCGCAGACGCGCCAGCGGTCACGCCGACGACAGCGGCGTCGCGTACCCATTCCGGGTCGATTTCGCTGCTGTCCGCGACAAGATAACTCGGAATCCCGACCTCGTCGCCGATCTCGCGCAGACGATTGGAGTTGGAGCTGTTTCGAGCGCCGACGACAATGATGACGTCCGCGACCTTGCACAATTCGCGCACGGCAGTCTGTCGATTCTGTGTCGCGTAGCAAATGTCGCGCACATCAGGACCCACGACGTCGCTGAAGCGACGAACCAGCGCGGCGATGACGCCCCGGGTGTCGTCGACGCTCAATGTCGTCTGCGTGATGTAGGCGATTGGGGTGTCGATCGCGATAGGCAGCTTCTCGACGTCGTCTTCGTCTTCGACGAGGTGCACTTCGCCGTCGATCTGACCGAGCGTCCCTTCGACTTCAGGATGGCCGTCATGGCCGATGAACACCAGCACGCGACCCCGGGCAATGTACCCCCGTCCCTGGTTGTGCACCTTGGTGACCAGCGGGCACGTCGCGTCGATGGTCGGCAGAGACCGCAACCTCGCGTCGTCTTCAACTTCTCGCGAGACGCCATGGGCGCTGAAGATGGTGACGGCTCCCGCCGGCACGTCCTTCAGAGTCTCGACGAAACGCGCGCCTTTTGCCTTGAGCGATTCGACCACGTGGCGATTGTGGACAATCTCATGGCGCACGTAGACCGGAGCGCCGTGTTTGGCCAACGCCCGCTCGACAATATCGATCGCCCGAACAACGCCAGCGCAAAACCCACGCGGCTGAGCCAGTATGATCTTCATCCGCTCGCCTTCTCGTCCGAGCCTCGACGGGCTAGCCAAAACCGTCGACGCCAGGCTCAGCCGACCCCCGCGAGCCTCGTGACGAATTCCGAAATGGACCCATACGCCCCAACGTATGTCGAGACAAGACTGGCTCCCAGCCCTACGCCTTTGATGGGATGTGCTAACGATGGGCTCAAAGATCAAGGCTTGGCTTTAGGTCAAGACGTGGCGGGCGACCCGCGGGCTTGGCCTTAACCGTTGCGTCACGCACGCGCGGGCGCCGCCTGAGCCGCCCATTTCCGGTTGAGCGCCAGGACGGCGGCGATGGCGGCGAGCGGGACCACAGTCGCCCATGAGCCGATCACGGCGGTGGTCGTCGCGACAGCCCACAGGATCGAGACCAGGTGCTCCATCATGCCGACGAGCTTCGACTGTGAGTGACGACGCAGCACAAGACCCCGACGGGATGGGGCTTGGCGCCAGAGATTGACCAGCGCGGCCGAGGCAATCGCTCCGGCGCCGAACAGGAGCGCGCAAAGCCCGGCCCAGGGCGAGGCGAAGGCCAATGCGGCGAGCGGCAAGGCGAGAATGAGCGCGATCGGCTGGCCGATCGCGGCGATCTTGGCGCGTTCGATGACGGCGCGCGGCAGGGGAGCGGTCGTCAGAAAATCCGGCGCGTCCTCGGCCGAGAGCGCGATCCAGGAGAGCGCGCCGGCGAGTTGCGCCGCGATCACCACCAAGGCCGGCGTGAAGGCGATTCCGACCGTGCCCGTCGGGCCGCCGCCGCGCCAGAGGATCACGGCGAGCGGCGTCGTGTAGGCGGCCTGCAGAAGAAGCTGCGACATCAGCCAGGGATCGCGCCAAACCACGCGCCGTTCCTTGATTCGCAGAGCGGCGCTGGCGCTTACGCCAAAGCGCGCCGTCCCCCTCGCCGCGGCCCCGGCGTAGGCCGGCGCGCCCGCAGTGGCGATCGCCGCGCGCGCGAAGCGCTCGCCGAACAGCCCGCATGCCAGCGCAAAGACGAGAGCGCCAAAGGCTGTCCAGACGAGCACCGCTTGCGGGTCGCCCGCCGCCGCGCGCACTGGCGCCCACAGGAGGCCTTGCAACTCGCCATCGGCGTTCGTACGCGGCGCGAAAGTCGCCAGGATCGTTGTTCGCATGGCCTCAGGCAGCATGGCGACAACCTGCGCCCCAAGCACAGCGGACGCGCCGATCGCTGTCGCTGCGATCTGGCCCAAGAGGCGCGCGCGTCGCGGGCCTGTCGCCAGAAACAGGCCCATCGACAGAATGATCGCAAAGCCCGTTCCCGCGAGCCCCGCCGCGAGCAGGGCCGGATAGAGTGCGAGCCAATGCGGATGGCCCCTGAGAGCGGCGACGTCGGCGAGCGGCGCCAACAATAACCCCACCGATGCGACGGCCCCGACCGAAATCGACAAAGCGCGGGCGGCAAGCAGAGCGTGCGCATCGACAGGCGAAGCGAGAATCAACTCGAGGTCCGAGCGCCCAAACAGCGTGCGGGTAAAGTCCGCTATCGACTGGGCAACGATCCATGGAATGATAAGCGCCATGCCGCCGGCGAGGATGGCCGTGATTCGCATGACGCCATCGGGACCGTCTTCAATCGCGATGAGCCAGCCGGCGACCGGGTAGGCGGCGATGTGGAGCGCCACGAACAGGAGCGCGATCAGAGCAGCCAGCCGCCGCAGCGACAATGAGCCGAACATCGACGCCAGACTACGCGCGCTCAGGCGCAAATCGTGCAGGACGAAACGAGGAAAAGCGGCCAAAGACCGAATCAATCGCCGAATCATGCGGCTCGTCCGGCCTGAGAGGTCAAATCCAGAAACACCGTCTCCAGCGTCGCCCCGTGCGCGTCAACGCTGGCGCGCAACTCATCGAGCGTCCCCTCGGCGATCATCCGGCCGTGGGCGATGATGCCGATTCGGTCCGCGAGCCGCTCGGCGACCTCGAGAATATGCGTGGTCATGATGATGGTCGCGCCCGCGCGCACGCGATCGGTCAGAATGTCCTTCACCTGCCGGGCCGCGGCGGCGTCGAGGCCGGTGAGGGGCTCGTCGAGCATCAGGAGCCGCGGCTCATGGATGAGCGCGCCGGCGAGCGCCAGCTTTTGCCGCATGCCGCGCGAAAATCCCTCGCAGCGATCACGCCGATTCGGCCAAAGACCTAAGCTTTCGAGCAGATCTTCCGCGAGCCGCTTGGCGCGACGCGCCTCGACCGACCAGAGGCCGGCGACGAATTCGAGATATTCGAGCGGGTCCAGTTTGTCATACAGCATCGGCTCGTCGGGGAGCCACGCGACGATTCGCTTGGCCTCGATCGGCGAGCGGCGGGCGTCGATGCCGAAGATCTCGATGTCGCCGTCGTCAGCCGGCAGAAGGCCCGCGACCAGGCGCAATGTCGTTGTCTTTCCGGCGCCGTTCGGACCGAGGAGAGCGTAGAATTCGCCCGCGGCGATCGTGAGGTCGAGCCGATCGACCGCGGGCCGGCCGAAGCTCTTGGTCAGGCGCCGGAGGACCAGGGCCGGAACGTTGTGGGCAGGCATCGGAGCAATCTCGGCCGGTGAAGAATACAACCGAGAGTAGAAGCGGACGCTTGATCGGGGCTTAAGATCGCCCATTCAACTTGGAGGGTAGCGTCGAACCGGCCTTGGCCTGGCCAACGGCGGGGTTGGAGCCGCACAATTCAGGCCGCAGCGCTACGGCGACGAGCGCAAAAAAAGCCGGAGGAAGGTTGCCCTTCCTCCGGCCAAGATCTTTGGAATTCGAAGCTTTGAAAGCTTAGAACTTGTAGTTCACGCCCGCGCGGAAGATCGAGGCGTTCCAGTCGATTTTCCCGCTCGCAATGACGCCCGGGAAGTTAGCAGTCGCCGAAGCGCGTTTCCGAGTCGTGGTGAACTTGCTGCTGCCGAGATCGGCGTACAGATATTCGCCCTTGATCGTGATGTTGTTGGTGATCGCGTATTCAACACCGCCACCGATCGTCCAGCCGACACGCGATGAGCTCGGGTTGCCGCTCCAGAAAGAGCCAGTCGTCGCGTCGAAGACGGTGAATTGTGAATTGCCGCCGCCGTAAGCGACACCGCCCGTGGCGTAGATCATCAGGCGATTGTCAGGCGTGGCGACGAAGCCAAGGCGGGCGCGGGTCGTGCCCAACCAGGTCAGGCTGTTCTTGCCATTAACGGTCAAGAAGTCGCCGTTGAGGCCCTGCCGTAGCGGCCGGGCCGGCAAAGGGAGCGCCGACGTTATTGAACGACTTGCTGAGGGTCGACCCATCGAAGTCGGTTTCGACACCGAGCACGAAGGCGCCAGTCTGCCAGTTGTAGCCGGCCTGGCCGCCGCCGATGAATCCGGCGCTTTGCGATCCGAGACCGCCCGGGAACCCAGCATTGATGAAGCCGCCATCGATAGCGAATTCGGGTCGAAGATCGACGCATCCCGGCCCCCGCTCGGCCAGATGCCGCCGGCGTTCACACCGATGTAGAACCCGGTCCAGGTGAAGGGAGGCGGCACGAATATCGGCGCCGGAGCCTCTTTTCTGGTCGGAAGGTCGGCCGCCTGAGCAGCCATTGTTCCGACTGCGGTCAGAGCCGCAACTGCGACACCCTTTAGCCAGCGATTCGTCATTTTCTTCGTCTCCGTTTATGGCGCGACGCCGTACGCAACACGCGTCACCCCGCCGCCAGATAACAATGACCGGACTATAGGATTCGACTCGGCGCGAGTCTATCGGACATTTGGTGTTCTGAGGTGTTTGTCGACCAATGTGGCAAATGCGCCACAGATCGGTAACGTTCTGTTTACGTTTGTTTAACGACCAGGCTCGCCAGCAGCACGGCGATCACGCCGGTGAGGAAAATGCCGTCGAATGTCCCTGCGCCGCCGATCGAGGCCACGGGAGCGCCGAGGCTGCGCAGCCGCCCAAGATTGAGGAGATCGGCGCCGATCAGCACGCCCAGGTTGCCGCCAATATAGGCGATCGGCGCCGCAAATCGCCGCGATAGCACCAGCGCCACGCCCGCCGCCAACAATGGCGGGGCGAACGTCGGCACCGATATGCCTACCCCCGGCACCGGCGTCGCCATCCGATGGACCACAAAGGCGACGATCGCCGTCGCCACGGCCCCCGCTGCCCAAAGATCGTAGCGCATGAGGAGATAGAACGAAAGCAGGATCGGAATCACCGCGCCGCCGACATTGATCGCTAAAATTGTGCCCGGCCAATCGACGGCGACCGGGGCCAGAAACGGGACGCCAAAGACCTCCACCACCTCCCGAGAGATGACCCGCTGTTCTGGCAGCCGCGCGAGCGGCAAATTGACGTACGAGCCGAGCAGGGAGGCGAACAGCACCAGCATCGCGACGCGGGGATCGAGGCCCAGCGCGGAATAGGCGTGACCCAGGAGCCTGATCTGGATGAAAAACAGAAGGCCGATCAGAATCGCGAAGAAGAGGGTCGCGACGCCGGCGCCGAGTGGGAAGTAGTGCATATGGGTCAAGGCGTCGGCGTCCGGGGTTGGTGCGCCGGCAGGCGGCCGGCGAATGCTTACACGTGAGCCAGCGCCGCGATGATCTTTTCCGCCTGCGGCTTGAGCGTCTCGGCGCTTTGGAATGGGCCGCCCGGCGGACGGATCGCGACACCGGTCCAACACGGGAGCAGATGAAAATGCAGGTGGAAGACCTGCTGGCCGCTCGCCGGTTCGTTGAACTGCTGGAGCAAGAGGCCCTCGGCCTTCATGCCGGCCATGACCGCGCGCCCGACCTTCTGCACCGAGGGCATGAACTGCAGCCAAGATCTTTGGGATCGAGATCGAAGAGCGTGCGCGCCGGCGCCTTCGGGATGACCAGCGTATGGCCTTCGATGCGCGGCATCACATCCATGAAGGCGAGCGACACGTCGTCCTCATAGACCTTCACGCACGGCATCTCGCCGCGCAGGATCTTGGCGAAGATGTTGTCGGGCTCATACTTCGGCGTCAAAGGATTCTCCCTCGCGTTCGTCCCCTTGCTCGCCGCCATCGCCGCGGCGGAAGGGCGCGTATTCCTCATAATGGGCGATCGTGCGCTCGACCGCTTCTCGCTCGTGTCCGAGATAGTCGGCGATCGCCCGGGCAAGCCGCGCGTCGGCGAATTCGTGCGCCGAATAGGTGAGGGTCGGCCGATAGCCGCGGGCGAGCTTGTGCTCGCCCTGGGCGCCAGCCTCGATGCGGCGCAATCCGCGCGAAAGCGCGAAGTCGATCGCCTGATAGTAGCAGACCTCGAAATGCAGAAACGGCCGGTGCTCGATCGCGCCCCAGTTGCGGCCGTAGAGCGCGTCGTCGCCGATGAAATTGATGGCGCCGGCGATATAGCGACCGTTGCGGCGCGCCATCACCAGGAGCACGCGGTCGGCGAGGGTTGAGCCGATCAATTCGAAGAAAGCGCGGGTCAGATACGGGCGGCCCCATTTTCGCGAGCCCGTATGTATGTAGAACTTGAAGAAGGCGTCCCAGTGCTCGGGTCGAATCGCCGAGCCGGTCAAGCGGCTCGATCGTGACGTCGCCGTCCAGAGCGTCGCGCCGTTCGCGTTTGATCGCCTTGCGCTTGCGCGAGGCCAACGCCGCGAGGAAGTCGTCGAAATTCGCGAAGCCGTCGCAGGAGAAATGGAACTGCTCGCCGTTGCGGATCAGAAAGCCGGCTTTGGACAGCCGCTCGGTCTCCTGGACGGTCGGAAAGGTGACGTGAATCGACGACGTCTTGGTCTGTTTGCGTAATTGGCCGAGCGCCCCGATCAGCGCCTCTCGCGCGCCCTCGGGCGCATCGGCCGCGACGAGGAGGCGGCGTCCGGTTACCGGGGTGAAAGGGACGGCCACCTGGAGCTTCGGATAATAGTCGCCCCCGGCCCGCTCATAGGCGTCGGCCCAGGCGTGGTCGAACACGTATTCGCCCTGACTGTGGCTTTTAAGATAGCAGGCCGCGGCGGCGACCATGCGTCCGCTTGCGTCTTCAACCGTCAGATGCGCCGGCGTCCAGCCGGAGCGGCCGCCGACCGAGCCCGAAGCCTCGAGCGCATGCAAGAAGGCGTGAGCGATGAACGGGTTGAACCGTTCGCCCTCGGCCTCTTCATACGAGCGGCCCGGCGGATTGGCGCAGGCGTCCCACGCCGCCGCGTCAATGGTTGCGATGGACGGGACAACGCGCGCGGTGAAACTGGAGGACATGGGCGGTCAGGCGGTCCGATCTGGCGGGATGGCCCATCTTAGCACGCATGGCGCCGTTTTCGTGGTGAAGGGGCCTCAAGCCTCGCGCTCGTGTGGATCGTCCGCGAGCCGAGACCGAGGCTCACACCGGGAACTTCAGGCCGCGGGGCGCATCGTCGCCCGGAATCGCGCCCGCGAAAAGCGCTTCGCGGCGGATGCGCGGGATCCGGCGAGCTGTCGCTCTCGTCCAGGCCGCCGTTTCAACTCGTCTTCTTGAGATCGACAATCACGCCGAAATCGCCGGATTTTGTCTTTCCGTCCGAAATGTCGAAGCCTTCAGCCGCCAGTCCTCGGCGCAACAGCTCCCGAACCGCCGCTGCGCGGCTCGGCATGTGACGGCTGAACCGCCACTGATCGAGGGCGGCAAGCTCCTCTGATGTCAGCATGATCTGGAGACGCTCACCGCGAGGGTCCGCCGACATGGATGCTCTCCTTACCTTTCAAAAAGCCTACGTCTGCTCACCTTGCGCCACTTACTCATAGTTAGGCTTTTTTGTCAAGTGGGTATGATGAGTTAACGCCCCATGTATAGCCGATTGTATAGGAGGCGCATACTGAGGCAATGCCTTGTTTTACCAAGGTTAATTAAGTAATAATGCTTGCTATAGCTTGAGTTTTGGCGTACGGTTGAGGCGAAATGGTGGTTCCCATGCTCACACTAGTCGAAGCAGATATTCCTACCGGTGAACGTTCTCATTTTTATCGGAAAGAGGCCGAGCACCGGATTGCAAATAGTCTGCAACTCATCAGCGCTCTGGTTCGTCAGCGAGCCAGGAGTGGTGATGTATCGGATCCGCAGACGTTTCTTCTCGAAATCGCCGACCGTATAGAAACGGTCGGAAAGCTTCACCGTTTCTTGGGTGAATCGACGACAGGAACAGTCCAGCTGCGCAAATATCTGGAAGAGATATGTAATCGCCTGAGGGGCGCTCTCACGCCAGCGGCGACATCATTTTCTTTTGACTGCCCTGCGGATTGTCAGCTGCCGGCAAAAACAGCCTTGTCGCTCGGGCTCATCACCGCGGAACTCATCTCCAATTCGTTGAAATACGCCCATCCGGCCGGTTTGCCGACGAGGATCTCCCTTTCCTGCAGCTCGTCAGGAGGAAGGGCGCCTCATGATTGCTTATGAGGATGATGGGGTGGGATTTCCCGAGGACTTTGACTTCAACGAGGCCGGCCACATGGGGATGAACTTCATCCGGCTTCTCAGTATGGGCCTCGACGGTCACCATGAATGGCATAGCGATTCCTTGGGAATTCGCTTTGAAATCGTGCTGCCGATAAAAGCTTAAGCGTCCTCTTTTTCTCCGTCAGCCCGCGCGGCGACCGCGCCGACGCTTGCTCCCGCGCATCAGGCGTTCGTGCCGCCGTCCACCGTCAGGCTCGCGCCGGTGATGTAGGCTGCTTCCGGACTGGCGACGAACGCCACCAGGCTCGCGACGTCGTCCACGCCGCCGTAACGATTGAGCGCGGTCATCGCCTTCTGCGGAACCGCCCACTCGCCGGAAGCGGGATTGAGGTCCGTGTCGATCGGGCCTGGCTGGATGTTGTTGACCGTGATGCCGCGATCGCCCACTTCCCGCGCCAACCCTTGCGCGAACATTTTGATCGCGCCTTTGGTGGCCGCGTAAGCCACGAGGCCTGGCGTCATCATGCGCTCGCCAACGCACGACCCGATGAGAATGATGCGCCCGCCTTCGTTCATATGCTTGAGCGCGCCCTGCGTCGCGACAAACGCGCCACGCAGATTGATGTCGATCACGCGGTCGAGTTCCTCGAGCGTGGTCTCCTCGAATTTCTTTGGGATCGCCGTGCCGGCATTGTTGACGAAGATATCGAGCCTGCCCAAAGCGGCGACCGTCTTGTCGATTGCGGCATTGACCTGATCCGCGGCCGTCGCGTCCCCCTGCACCGCGATCGCCTTGCCGCCCGAGCTTTTGATCGCCTCGACGATTGACGCCGCCGCGTCCGCCCCCTTGGCATAGGTAATGGCGACCATTGCGCCGTCGGCGGCGAGACGCTTGGCGATGGCTGCGCCAATCCCGCGTGAGCCGCCGGTCACGAGCGCGACCTTGCCTTCGAGCCTCTTCGACATCGCAGTTTTCCTTAATTTCGCAGGAGCGGGTCCGGACGCCCGCTATACCCGGAAGATCAATCGCGAGCGGCGACTCTCAAGCGCTCACGAGAGCGCCCAGGAGCAACACGTTATACGATCCAAGCCTCGAAATGAGATCAATCCGGTCGATTGTCAGCCGGTTGAATAGCGCCGAACAGCCGCGCTGAAAAAGACTTTGTAGGTGTACGCATATGCCTGCAAGGTATATAAACAGGCGTGGAGTTGAGGCACCTTCGCTATTTCATCGCCGTCGCCGAGGCGGGGAGCATGAAGCTTGCGGCGGAAAGCCGCCTGCATACGGCGCAACCCTCGCTCAGCCGCCAGATGCGGGACCTCGAGCAGGAAGTCGGCGCCGCGCTTTTCGTCCGCAGCGTACGCGGCGTCGAATTGACGGCGGCTGGCCGCGCCTTTCTCGATCACGCGCGCCTGGCGTTGACGCAAGCCGAGGCCGCCGTCGAAGCGGCGCGCCGCGCCGCGCGGCCCGCCAAGGCGATTTTCGCCGTCGGCTTTCTCACCGGACAGGAAGCCGCCTGGCTCGCGCCCGCGACCCGGATCCTCAGCGACGAATTGCCGAATATCGAGATCAGGGTGTCGAGCGGGTTCTCGGTCACGCTTGCCGAAGACCTCAAACAGGGAAGGGTCGACATCGCTTTCCTGCGTCACGAACCGGACCCGGATCTCGTGTTCAAGCGGGTTCTGAAGGAGCCGCTGGTCGCCATCCTGCCCCGCGATCACAGACTCGCGGCGGGCAAGACCTTCGATCCGCGCAATCTCGCGAGCGAGACCTTCATCGGCATCTCCGACATTCCCCGCGTCCTCCGCGATGCCGTCAACGGCTATTTGAAGCGATCGAGCGTTAAGGTCGCGCCGCGTTTCGGCATCGACAATTTCGCCATGGCGATGTCGCTGGTGACGTCGGAGCGAGGCGTCGCGCTCCTGCCGATTTCCATCGAGGCCTACCTGCCCCCGTCGATCGTGAGCCGCCGTCTCAAGGGCGAGCAGCCAACCGTCGACCTCATGATCGGCTACCGCAAGGGCAATCCCTCGCCGATTCTGAAGACGTTCCTGTCACGTATCGACGGATTGATAGGCCGTCCGCCGCGCTCTCGCGCAAAGTGACGCGGGTTATCCCCGGCCGTTGCTTGGCCAGGCGGACATTGCCGCCGCCACCACGCCTTTCAGTTCCGGGGCGCCTGCGCCGTCACGCGCTTGGACGGCCATCCCCTGGTAGACGCTGAAATAAAATCGGCTGAGGCCCTCGATGTCCGTCGTCGTCGGCAGCTCGCCGTTGGCCACGCCGGCTTCCAGCCGCGACCGCAGCATGCCCAGCATTTCCGCCCGGATTTTCCTGACGACTTCGGCAATTCCCGCCGGCCACTCGTCGCAGACGGCGGCCAGCGCCGCCATGCAACCTCCCGGCGTCACGTGGGATTCTGGCAGGCTCTCGGTCGCCGCGAGCAAAAGATTCTCGACGCCGGCGCGAGCGGTGGCGCCTTCCGCGAGCTTATCCCAGACCGGGGGTCCGAAGACCTCAACATAACGCTGGATCGCTTCGAGGTAGAGCGCCTCCTTGCTGCCGAACGCCGCATAGAGGCTCGGCGAGCGGACGTCCATGGCGTCGCACAGATCGTTCATCGAGGTCGCGGCGAAGCCCTTGCGCCAAAAGAGGACCATTGCGGCCTCTAGCGCCGCGCCGCGGTCGAATTCCCTGGGCCGCCCGATAATCGCCATCACGTTTCTTTCTGTGATGAACAACACATAATTCCCTTGACGTCGGGAATCAACTCATTAAGTAGTTTTGTGTCGATCATTACAAAACGGAGACTGACGATGACCCTGACAGGAAAACGAGCTTTGGTCACGGGCGCGAGCCGAGGCATCGGCGCATCCATCGCCAAGGCGCTGGCCGCCGAGGGCGCGGACGTGGCGATCACTTACGAGAAATCAGCGGAAAGCGCGGCGGAGGTCGTCGCGGCGATCAAGGCGAAGGGGCGCAAGGCCGTCGCGATCCAGGCCGACAGCGCGGACGTCGCGGCGGTTCAGGCTTCGGTCGAGAAGACGGTCGCGGCGCTTGGCGGCCTCGACATTCTCGTCAACAATGCGGGAATCCTCCGGGTGGGCGAACTCAAGGACATCTCGCTCGCCGACATCGACGCGCTTCTCAATGTCAACGTGCGCGCCCCGATCATCGCCAGCAAAGCGGCGCTCGCCCATCTGGGCCAAGGCGGCCGCATCATCACCATCGGCAGCTATTTCGCCGACCGCGTCCCGGCGTCGGTGCTCAGCGTCTATGCGGCGACGAAGTCGGCCTTGACCGCGTTCACAAAGGGATTGGCGCGCGAACTCGGGCCCAAGGAAATCACGGTCAATCTCGTGCAGCCGGGCTCGATCGACACCGACATGAACCCGGCTCACGGGCCCTTCGGGGACACGCTCCGGCAGTTCATGGCGCTGGGCCACTATGGCGCGCCGGAGGACATCGCCGATGCGGTGGCGTTCCTGGCGAGCCCAAAGGCGAAATACATCACCGGCTCGACCCTGACCGTCGACGGCGGCGCCAACGCCTGATCGTTAGAGCGGGGGCAGCCTCAAAGCGCGCCGCGCCCCTTGAGCGCGTGCCCTCATCGATCTCGCGCAGCGGCAGGCTCGTCAGTCGAACCGCTCTGCTCGAAAATCTGGAGAAACAGCCATGAAATTTATCATCGCGCCGCTCGTCCTAATCGCCAGCCTTGGCTTGAGTTCGGCCGACCCCGTCGATCGGGCGCCGCCAAGTCAAGCGAGCTCAGTCACGACGGAATATCCAGCGCTCCACCCGTTCCATCACACCGTAGGTGAAACATCTTTTGTCGGGTACTATTTCAACGGTAAGCCGTCGAACTGTTCCGTGCTCATATGGTCAAAATCGGACAACGAGGCGCCGGCTGAAAAGACGACGCATCCGAAAGTGCGGATCGAACTCAACGCGAAACAGGCAATGACATTTTTCGCCGACGACCTTGGCTCGAATCTGAGTTTGGAATGCGCCGCTGACGCCAAGAGCTTGTCGGTCAGGCAAACGTCGATTTCGTTAACCCAGTGAGTAGCGAAAACACCGCGAGGACGAAAAAAGCCGCCCTGCCTGGAGGGCGGCTCCTTTCGATTGAATAAGGAGAACGCGTCACAAATTCTTATTGACGGCGTCCGCAACTTTGTTCGCGCCATCCTTGACCGCATTCTTGGCGTCGCCAACGGCCTTTTGCGCGTCACCCTTCACTTCCTGCGCGGCGCCTTCGCCCTTTAACTTCTCCGAGCCGACAACGCTGCCGACGCCCTGCTTGGCTTTGCCTATCGCCTCATTGGCGATGCCGGAAATCTTATCGGTCGTGCCACTCATGATGGGAACTCCTGATAGCGGCCCATAACGGCGCGCTGCAGTGCTCAACGCGCGAGCGCGATAGAAGCCGTGTTCCACACGTCTTGAGGCGGTCTCTTTTCGGATCGGAAGATGCTGTGCCGATCCGGCTCACGCTGGCGCCGCGCTTTTCGTCAGATGTGTCGCTACGATATTCCAAAGGTTGCCAACTTTTTATTGCGCAAAACAGAAATCCTAATTACGATCACCGGATGACGACCTTGTTAGCCCAAGATACTAAGTTCGCGCCGGCAAGCTGCGTGAAGGGTTAGCCTATGCCTGTCGTTACAACCAGAGCGGGTCTTGCGGGTGGGACGGAAATTTTTTATTTGGATTTGCCGTAACGCTTTGAAAAGCCTCGATTTGGCCAAGGAAAAACAAGGAAATCCAAGCTAATTTCCTTGGTTTTATTTGGTTTTCCTTGCTTTTCCTTGGAGGCGGTTCGCGCGCCGGGTTGCATTTCCGGACTTCGCGTGGGCGGCCTACTCCGGCGCCTTGCCGAACGGGATGCCGTTGATCTTGATCGATCGCTGGGCGTCGAGCTCCACCAGCCAGCTTAGGCTGCCGTCGCTTTCGGACTTGGCGAGCCCCTTGGCGAGAGCGAGGCCGGGCATGGCTTTGCCCGCGATGTCCGGCCCCAAGTCTTTGACCGCCGCCATCGTCTTGTCGAAGCTTCGCGCGTGGATCGTGATCGCCGCCGTCGGCTTGCTGTGATCGAGGCGGATCAAGCCGGCGAAGTCGGCGTCGACCGCCGGCGCGACCAGATGCGATGGGGCGAACTCGATCTGGACCGGACCCGAGCTGATGAAAGCGGCCTCGACCTTCGCCGCGTTGTCATCGGAGAGGAGCGGTCCGTCGCCCTGGAGGCTGAGGTCGGAGATCCACTCGTTGGCGGCCGCGCTGATGTCGATTCCCTTGAGTTTCGCCGAAATGTCGATCTTATTGGGCGTTAATGCGCCTGCATTAGGGGGCAGGAGGCCAACCGGCAGGCTCAAGCCGTCGGCTGAAACGCTGAGGTCGATCGCGCTCTGCGGCCCCGCATTCGCCGCGCCGAGCCGGTACTTGAAATCCCCCAGCGCGAACGCGCCGAGCGAAGCGGTGATGACGGTCTTCTGCGCTTCGAGCCCCTCGTCGAGCTTGAGCCCGGGCGCCGCCAGATCCTTGAGCAGGCCCTTGAGCTCGGCTTCGTGCGTGGCGAGGTCGGCGCGCGCGGGATGAGCCGCAAGCAGGCCCCAGAGGTCGAACGCCTTGCGGCTCTTGAAGCCGTCGACGCCAAGACTGATCAGCGCCTTTTCCGCCCTGCCGCTGAAATTGATTGGAGACTCGTTGTCGCCGTCGCCGGCGCTTGCCGCTTTGAGGCCGAGCTCGGCGACCTCCTCCTTCACCTGGGTCGACACGGAGCCATCGCCGCCCACCTGGGTCGTGATCGTTTCCTGAACCGGTCCGAAATCGATCGTCTGGGTGATCTTCGGATTCTGGATCTGGAAAGATCCTTTGTCGACGTTCGCCGAGCCGGACAGAAGCCAGGCGATGGCCGGACTGATCAGCGCGGCTGAGCGAAAGTTCGTGAGTTCGATGGCGCCCGTCGCGTCCTTGGAATGGAAGCCAATTTTGGGAAGCGAGTCCATGGCGACCCGCCAATTGCCGTCGTCCTGCTCGACGGCCTGGTAGATGATGACCGCGGGATCATAGGAAATGCCCGTTTCAGCGAGGAGCGCATTGAGCGCACTGAGGTCGGCCGAGACGAGATAATGCGCGCCATCCGGCTTGACCGTCACAAGCGGCGTGGCGCCGGCCTGCGCGGCAGGCAGATATTTTGCAATGAAGGCTCTCAGCGCATCGGCGCCCTCGGGCGTGGCTGGCTTGTCGCCCGCAAGCGCTGGGAATGCCCACAGGACCGCCGCGGCCAGCGACAAATACGCAAGGCCGCGGCGCGATCGGCCCGGGCGAAATCGGATGGAAGGCATGGGGCGCGGCCTGTTCGGTTCAGCAGGGACGATCCGAGTTTACGCCCAGCCTATTTCAGATTCTTCGCCGCCGCGCGACAATTTCTACGCGAAGCGAGCGCCGGGCGAGACTCGTTAACCGCGCGTCACCGCCGGCAACGGCGCGGCCAGGCGATTTCTTGGCGCTTGCGCCTTGGCCACCCCGGCCTTCACCGCCTGCTGCACCTTCTCGAAAGCGCGCACCTCGATCTGCCGCACGCGCTCACGCGACACGTCGAATTCAGTCGAGAGCTCTTCAAGCGTAATCGGATCGTCGGCCAGCCGGCGGGCCTCGAAGATGCGCCGTTCGCGCGCATTGAGCACGCTCAAGGCGCCGCGCAGCGCGTCCATGCGAACGTCCGATTCCTCGCGGTCGGCGAGCAGCGTTTCCTGATCGACGGTGTCGTCGACGAGCCAGTCCTGCCACTCGCCCTCGCCGCCTTCACGCAGAGGCGCATTGAGGGAGGCGTCGCCGCCGAGCCGGCGGTTCATGTCGATCACGTCCTGCTTGCCGACGCCGAGCCGCTTCGAGATCGTCTCGACCTGGTCGTCGCGCAGATCGCCCTCGTCGAGCGCGGAAATCTTGCTCTTGGCCTTGCGCAGATTGAAGAACAGCTTCTTCTGGCTCGCCGTCGTGCCCATCTTCACGAGCGACCACGAGCGCAGGATGTATTCCTGGATCGAGGCGCGAATCCACCACATGGCGTAAGTCGCGAGCTTGAAGCCCTTGTCCGGCTCGAAGCGCTTGACTGCCTGCATGAGGCCGACGTTGCCCTCGGAGATCACTTCGCCGATCGGCAGGCCGTAGCCGCGATAGCCCATGGCGATCTTGGCCACGAGCCTCAGATGCGAGGTCACGAGCTTGTGCGCCGCCTCGCGATCCCCATGTTCCCGCCAGGCCTTGGCGAGCATAAATTCCTCCTGCGGCTCCAGCATTGGGAACCGCTTGATCTCCTGCAGGTAGCGGGCAAGTCCCGATTCACCCGCAATGATGGGAAGCGAAGCAGCCATGTTGTCCTCGGATTGGAGACCGGCCGTTGGCCGTCTCCTTCGGCGCTAGGGCCGGTTAGGGATATTGTGGTCGAGCAAGCGTGGCCGAAAAAGGGCCGCGCCTAGACACTTATTCGTTGCCAATATGAAATTGTTTCATGGCGGTTCCGGTCCGATAAAGAACGTCATACCGCCCGCGTAGCTCGTAATGCTTTGAGCAACCTCGCAAAATCTTTGGGCGGTGCGCTCTCGAAGCGGAGCGTCTCGCCGGTCGCCGGATGGTCGAAACCCAAGACAGAGGCGTGGAGGGCCTGCCTTCCGAGCGCGGCGAGCGCAGAGACAGCGGGCTTCCCCAGCAAAGCCGCTTTGGTCTTGAACCCAGATCCATAGACCGAATCACCTAAGAGCGGATGACCAATCGAGGCCATGTGGACCCGAATCTGATGGGTCCGCCCTGTCTCAAGCTGACATGCAACCAGGCTTGCCGGGCCGAGGTCTTCCTCAACCCGCCAATGGGTCGTGGCGTGCCGTCCGCGCTCCTCGCTCACGACAGCCATTTTTTCCCGATGGCGCGTATCGCGGCCGATCGATGCCGTGACCTTGCCCGCACTCGCTTCGAAGCCGCCCCAAGCGAGCGCCAGATATTCTCGCTCGAGCGAGCCAGTGCGCCCATGATCGGCGAACAGGTCGGCCAAGCCTTGATGGGCGGCGTCAGTCTTGGCGACGACCAGAAGCCCAGACGTGTCCTTGTCCAGCCGGTGCACGATCCCGGGCCGCTTGACCCCGCCAATTCCCGACAAGCTCGCTCCGCAATGGCGGATCAGCGCGTTGACCAGGGTGCCCGCCGCATGGCCCGGCGCCGGATGGACGACGAGCCCCGCCGGCTTGTCGATGACGATCAGATGCTCGTCCTCGTAGACCACAGCGAGCTGGATGTCCTCGCCGACTATGGGCGATTCCTCTGCCGGCGGCGCCTCGAAGGCGATGCGCGCCCCCGCGGCGAGCCGCATCGAAGGATCGCGCGCAACGCTTTCGTCGATCCTCACTTCGCCCGCCTCGATCAGCGCCTTGAGCCGGGTGCGCGAGAGGGCGATTCGCCTCGACGCCGCCGCTTGGCCCAGGAAACGGTCGAGCCGCTCGCCGGCGTTCTCTTCGCCGACGTCGAAGACCTGCTGACCTTCGGGCGCGACAAGCGGAGCGAGGGGCGTCGCATCAACCGGGATGCCGTCTTCCGGCTCGACCGGATCGGCGTCCGGCCGCATGACTCCAGGCACGCTGCTTGGCTTTTGAGTTCACGCACGCTCCCGACGGCGTGGCCGGCTGGCGCCGCCTTCCGTCGCTGGCGGCGCCACGAGGGGACCGAGCGCTGCAACGATCGCCTCGACGTCCGGCCGCGCGCCGGATTTGCGCGCGTCGAGGCCGCGCCGCATCGCCGCCACATGAGCGGGCGTATTGCCGCAGCAGCCGCCAATGATTCGCGCGCCGCAGTCCGCAGCGAGGCCCGCGTATCGCTCCATGAGTTCCGGAGTGCCGGAATAGTGGATTTCCGCCCCGTGCCATTGGGGTACGCCGGCGTTGGCCTTGGCGATGAGCGTCGCGCCTGGCGCCATCCCAAGGATCGCCGCCAGGAGGTCAGAGGCGCCGACGCCGCAATTCGCGCCATAAGCGACAGGCGCCGGGTCGAAAGCTTGGACAAAATCGCTGAACGCCGCGGGCGCGACGCCCATCATCGTGCGGCCGGCGGTGTCGAAGCTGGCCGTGACCGTGTAGGGCATGCCGCACTTGGCCGCCGCAAGCGCCGCCGCGCGCATTTCCTCCGGCGCCGACATGGTCTCGATCCAGGCGACGTCTGCCCCGCCTTCGCGCAGGCCCTCGATCTGCTCGATGAAGACGTCGACCGCCTCGTCTTCGCTCAACGGCCCGAGCGGCGCCAGGAGGTCGCCTGTCGGCCCGACGGATCCGGCGACGACGACGGGTCGGCCGGCGCTGTCAGCGACCTTGCGCGCGATCCCAGCGGCGAGCTGATTGAGCTCACGCGTCCGACCCTCGAGCTTGTGCAGCATCAGGCGGCGGCGGTTGGCCCCGAAAGTGTTGGTCAAGATGATGTCGGAGCCCGCGTCGACGAAAGCCCGATGCAGGCTTTCGATCCGGTCCGGATGCTCGGCGTTCCAGAGCTCGGGCGAGTTGCCCGAGGTCAAGCCCATGGCGAAAAGGTTGGTGCCGGTCGCGCCGTCCGCGAGCAGCGGCCGACCCTCGGCCAGAAGCGATTGCAACATCTTTGGTTCTCTCGGACGCCGCTGCTGCGCCTTCTCGTGAATTAAGCGCCTAGGCGGCCAGGCGCAAGATTGGAGAAGGGAACAGCGCCAGGGTTTCGGCGTTGGCCCGTCGACCTTCGTGAGGAGGGAGACGCAAATGCGCATTTTGGTCGCCGGCGCAAGCGGCGCAATCGGACTTCGGCTCATCCCTCTGCTCGTGACGGCAGGTCATCGAGTGACTGGCCTGATCCGCTCCCCGCCAAAGGCGGAGCCGCTGCTACGAGCCGGGGCGACGCCGGTTGTGGTGGACGCTCTCGACCCGCCGGCGTTGCGCGAAGCCGTGCTGGGCGCCCAACCCGAAGTCGTGGTTCACGAGATGACCGCGCTCGCCAATGCGAGCGACCTGCGTCATTTCGACCGCGCCTTCGCGCAAACCAACCGGCTTCGCACGGAGGGGCTCGACCATCTTCTTGCCGCGGCGCGCGAGGCCGGCGCGAGAAAGGTCGTCGCGCAGAGCTATTGCGGATGGCCGTTCGCCCGCGTCGGTGGGCCGGTCAAGACCGAAGACGATCCGTTGGATTCGACGCCGCCTCGGGAATTCGAGCGTTCGCTTCAAGCCATCCGTCATCTCGAAAGCGCTGTCGCCGAAGCGTCGGCCTTTGAAGGCGTCGTCCTGCGCTATGGCGCATTTTATGGCCCGCGCTCGGGATTGTTCGATGGGTCGGCCCTCGACCAATTGCGGCGGCGGCTCTTTCCAGTGATCGGCGACGGCGGCGGCTGGTGGTCATTCGTCCATCTTGATGATGCGGCTGAAGCGACTGCGCGCGCCATCGAGGGTGGCCCACCGGGGATTTACAATGTCGTGGACGACGATCCCGCACCGGTCCGCGATTGGCTTCCGGCCCTTGCGGCGATGATCGGGGCAAAGCCGCCGCGACATATTCCGCGCTGGGTCGCTCGCTTCGTCGCTGGCGAGCACATGGTGGTGTTGATGACGCAAAGCCGCGCGGGATCAAACGCGAAGGCGCGACGAGAGCTTGGATGGCGGCCCCGTCACGCCTCCTGGCGGCAGGGTTTTGCCGAGGTGCTTGCGTCGGCATAGCCGAAGCCGTCATTCGAACTCCATGCGCGCTCGCGCGGATTGGTTCGAACCGCGCTACTTGTACTCCCAATCGAGCCCAATACCGGCGCTTGAGCCACCGCTCGAGTTGACGCCTGCCTGAAGTCTGACATGGCGGGTGACGTCGAAATTCAAGTTGACTCCATTGTCCTGGGGCCTCGCTCCGGTCGTCACGCCGACGCTCACACGGTCGTTGATCGCCCGGGTTGCGCTGACCAGAGCGCCGCCCGAGGCGCTCGTGCTGATGTCCAGACTGTCGACGCCGAGCGATTTGCGCACATTCTCAAACGCGTCGGCTTTGCCAGACAGAGTTGCCACCGCGTTCGCCAGTTGAAGCGCCTGGAACGCCGACAAGCTGCCCGACGATTTCTGGAACAGGATTCGGGACAGGACCTCATCTTCCGGCAGGCTCGGATTGGAGCTGATCTGAAACGCCGGCTGCACCGCGGGGCCCGTGACGGCGATTTGGGCGGTGACGCCGCCCGCGCTCGTCTCGGCGACGAGATCGAGGTCAGGCATCACATCGCCATGAAACCGGACGTTCCCGCGGGTGAAGGTGAGGCGCGAACTCAGAAGCATGAGCGACCCGCGCAAAAGTTCAAAGCCCCCGGTGACCTGCGGGTCGCGGGCGGAGCCGTTCACATGTAGGTTTCCGCCGAGTTCCGCGTAGATGCCGCGGCCACGGACGAAAATGCGGTTCATCGCGGAGACCGTCAGCGCAAGCGTTGCATCGAACGGCGGGGCACGCGCGCCGGACCCCTTGCCCTTGGCCGCGAGCGCAAGCCGCGCCCGCGCTGTTGCGGTTGGATTCAGATGTTTCGTACCGGCGAGAGGCGAGGCGACACTGTTGAAGCGGCTGGGTACGGAAATATCCATGCCGACAATCGTGATGTGTCCGTCGACTTTTGGCCTTTGGCCGAGAGGACCGGAGATGTCGAGCGCCATGTCGGCGGTCGCGGAGACAATGTCGTTGGCGACGAGCTGGGCGTGCTGGCCGGTCAGGCGAACGGAGCCGGGGAAGCCGGCGGCGGGGTCAAGCCGCACTTCGCCAGTGGCGCTGATCGTACCGGCGTTGGGCGTTGTCCCTGCAAGGTGATCGATTCGGATCGTGCTTCCGTTCGCGACGAATGTCCCAGTCACGCCAGACAACTTGAATCCTGTCTGATCGTCGCGGAGTTCGCCGCCGCTCAAGCGAACCGTTCCTTGCGCTTGTGGCTTCGCAATCGTCCCGCGCACTTGAAGCGCGACCGCAAGTGAGCCGACAGCGTGACGACCGGAGACGGAAAGCATGGAATTGGCGAGGCGGGCGTCGAGGGCGCCGTCGATCTTCACGTCCAGCGGACCGTCGGGCGTAAGGGGAGCGGAACCGGCGACGCGCACAGCGTTGCCAGTCCCGGCATTGATGGTCGCGTCGATCGAGGTTCTCCCACCGGCAAGTCGGCCGGAGCCCGTGACATCAAGCGCGGGCAATCCTGCATTGCGCATTTGCGGCGCGACCACGCGCTGCACGCGCACCCGCCAATCACCGGTCGGATTGCCTGGCGTTCCCCCGATCGCCGCCTCGCCGTCAACTACGCCGGACAGGCCGAGGCCAGGCGAGAACAAATCGACCGCCGCCAGCGGCACGCCGGCTGCATTGGCCTTGAGGGCCAGGGTTGATCCCGCATGGCCGGATAGGGAAAGGCGGCCAGCGTCGACAAGAAGCGTCAGGTTTTTGATGTCGAGACCGTCGCTTCCGTAGGTCAAGGTCGCTGGAGAAGCGAGCGTCAGTCGACGGCCGCCGCCTTGTGCGGCAAAACTCGCCAGTTCAAGCCGCGTCGGCGGCCCCCCGAAAAGGCGCCCGCGCGCCGTCAGCGCGAGGCCGCGCGCGTTCCCGCTCAATTCGAGGTCGCTGGCCGATGCGCTGCCTGTCGCTGTCAGCTTGACGCTAGTGATCGACTGCCCGCCGACTTCGGCTCGCGCAAGCTGTGCGAATCCGGAGACAATCTTCGCGCCCCAAAGGTCGGCAACCTTGAAGTCGACTTTGAGCCCTTCGAGCCGATTGGCGTCGATAGTCATCCGGTCGCTGTTCGCTGTGACTGAGAGGGCTTGCTTGCCATCGGCGACAGAGGCGCTTGCTTTCGCCTGAAGAGCGCCGGTCAGCTTCGTGAGCACAAGCGGCGACAGATCGTCGAGATTGGCCGCGCTGAAGCTCAGGTCTCCGGTCGCCAGGGTGTCGGGGCCAACGGCGAGGGCGCCGCCGAGCCGCGCCGAAGCGAGGCTCAGCGCAAGATTGTCGATCGCCCAGCCGCCGTCGTCGTGTCGTGCGACATGCGCCGACCCTTGGAGAGGATTGCCGTCGACATCTCCGGATAAGGACGCGTTCGCGTCGATAAGGCCGGTTATGTGATTGGCGAGCGCTTCCAAGGCGATGCCCGACGTCTTGCGGTCGAGGAGCTTTCCCTCGCCCAAATTGGCTTTCAGCGCGGCGGTCAGATCGGACGGTGTGCCGCTCAGCGCGGCGACGATTTCCGCCTTGCCGGTAACGCGCGGGTCGAGGGCGTGGGTCTCTGGAACCTCGACGCGCGCCCCGAGGTCCACCTTGTCGCGTCCGTACTCCCCGTTGAGCTGCGCCGATCCATGCTGTCCGCGCGCCAGAAGATCAGTGAAGCCAAAACCGCCGCCGGGCGTCAGCCGCGCGGCGCCGGTCACGTCGAGCGTTCCGCCGGTTGCGTGATCGAGCATCGCGTAGTTCGTCGAGAGTTTCGTCGCATGCGCGTCGATAGTCGCGCTCAGCGCGCCATATCGTGGGGCGCCGTCCAGATCCGCGGCGATGCGCGCTTCGCCTTTAAGCGCGCCGCCCGCGAGCAGCGCGAAACGGCTCAAGTCGTGGGCGACGATGTTCGCTTTGCCGTGAATTTTGCTGCCCGAGAGAAGACCGGAATATTGCGCGTCGAAGTTGGGCGCCGAGAGGTCGAGAAGGTCGAACGTCGCTTCGCCGGTGGACGAAGTCGAGCCGTGCATCTTGAGAGTGAGCTCGCGTCCGATCGCTTGGGCGAAGGCGGGATCGGCTAGCGCAAGGCCCTTCACCGAGGCCTGGCTCTCGAACAGGATGCGCGTCTTCTCTTCGGTCAGCGGACCATCGGGGCTCGCGCGGAAGCTCGCCTCGACTCGTTCGACCGAGCCTTGCTCGACACTGATCTCCCCGGCGTCGAAAGCGCCGTCGATCGTCGGGCTCGCAAGCGGTCCAGTGATCGAGGCGTTGAGGTCCAGTTTTCCGACCGTTGTCGAACCTGGAATGGCGCCGGCGTGGACCTTGAAATCGAGCAGGCCATCGGCGGACCTTTCGCCTTCAAAGTCGAGCCGCGCGGCGGCCGACACGAGATGCAGGCCGCCGGGCAGGGCGATGCTCGAATCGTCATTGAACTGGACATCGCCCTTGAGCGTCGTATGGCCGGCGAAGACCGGCTGGATGACGCCCGGCGCAAGGCCCTCGAGGCGCGAGTCGAGATCGAGCGTAAGCTTGCGCGCCGCGCCCTGTCGCGCAACGATCACCTGCCCGTTCGCCCACACGTCCGCGCCGGCGTTGAAGTCGAGCTTCGCGGTGAAATTGTCCAACGCGCCTGCGCCGTTGAAGGCGAGCTTGACCGGCGGGAGGCCGGGAAGATTCGCGAGATGGGCAAAAATACCGCCAGCGGGCTCAGAGGAGTTCACGTTTAGCGTGAGCTTGTCGGTCGCGGGAATGTAAGTCAGGAGCGTTTTGAAGTCGCCGGGCGCGTCGAGCCGCTGCGCGGTCAGTGTCAAGTCGAGGCCCTCGGACGGCGGTCCGAGCGTCGCCTTGCCGTCAATGCTGAGCCGAGCCGCGACGCCGACCACCGGCTCGCCAAGCGAGAGCTCCTGCACGCCGAATTGCTTGATGAGCACCTTGACCGGCAATTCGGGAAGGATCGGCTGCTGCGCGCCTGTGTCCGGCGGCGGCGTCTCGGAGGGAAGCGGGCGCCGCAACAATTCCAGGCGCCCGATCGTCAGCTGATCGACCTCGAGGCGACGGCTGAACAAAGCCAGCCGGTTCCACACGAGCCGAGCCCTGTCGACTTTGAGCCATGGGCCCTGGCGGTCGGAGATGACGATGTCGCTGATCGACGCGTCGGAGGACAGCACGCCATTCACGGCGCCGATGGATACGCTCATTCCCGGCGACGACAGCGCCCTCGAGATCAGATTGGCGAGAACGCCCTTGTCCTCTTCCGTCGCATGCGCGCTTGCGCACAGGGCGAGCAACGCGATCAGCGCCAAAGCTTGGAGGCGGGGAAAGAGCCGCGCCATAACACCCAAGGCAGCGGCCTTCAGAATGGCGCCCAACCCTACGGACCTCATCCTGAGGAGCCGCGCAGAGCGGGGCGTCTCGAAGGATAATCCAGTGCAGCCTCGTTTGCGCCTCCTGGATCGTCCTTCGAGGCCGCTTCGCGGCGCCTCAGGACGAGGTGGTTGGGAGTCACGCTGCGCCATCAGAAGGACTGCCCGATGCTGACATAGACCGCGACCGGCCCGGTGCCTGCGCGTCGCTCAAGGGGAAAGGCGACGTCGAGGCGGATGGGGCCGACGGACGTATAATATCTCAAGCCGAGACCGGCCGCCGCGAACAACGGCTCGTTGAAGGTTGGGAAGCTCGATGAGAACGCGTTTCCGACGTCGAAGAAGGGAACGACGCCGATCGTGTCGGTCACCTTGACGCGCAATTCCGCCGACGCGTCGAAGAGGCTGCGCCCGCCAACCACGGCGCCCCACCACACCGTGGGGCCGAGCTCGTTATAGGCGTAGCCGCGCACCGAGCCGCCGCCGCCCGCATAAAAGCGCCAGTTGGCTGGAATTTCATCGAGCTGCGGGCCGACCATCCCTCCAGCCGCGACCCGCCCCGCCAGGACGTAGCGCGAGTTGGCGTCGATGGAATAATAGGCGGAGGCGCCGGCTTTCACCTGCACCAGGTCAAGGCTTGAACCCAGGAATGTGCCAAAGCCGATGGCGGAGGCGTTGAGGCGGACGCCGCGCGTCGGATCGAGCTTGCTGTCGGTCGTGTCGAAATTGGCCGACACCGGAACGCCGACCAGTGTGTAGTTGACCGTGCCCAGCGCGTCGGTCGCGTCGCCCTTTTGCGCTTCGAGCCCCGCCTGAACCCAGAAGTTCTGGTTGAAGCGATGGCGAAGCGAGGCGGTCACGTCCGCGTCCTCGGCCTGATAACCGACGAATCCGGCGCCGCTGGTGCT
The DNA here is from genome assembly GCA_963770275.1 of uncultured Alphaproteobacteria bacterium. GTDB lineage: Bacteria > Pseudomonadota > Alphaproteobacteria > Rhizobiales > Beijerinckiaceae > Roseiarcus. Next base: position 42,152 of record CAVYPD010000032.1, on the reverse strand, counting down.
CACCTTCTCCGCCAACGCGTCGATCAGGAGGTCGTTGGTCGTCCCCCACAAGGCGGGTTTGAGAAAGCTTGCCGATACGCGCCCCCCGATATCGTCGGACGAGAAGTGCCGGAGACTTTGCGACGCGATAAACCATGGCGGCGCATAGAAGACGTCGGCCTGCAGGCGCAGGCGCTCGGCGCCGCCGAACACATTGCGGTCTTCCCAGTAGACTTGGCCCTCGGGCCCGTTCGTCGTCGAATATTTCATCGACGCGCCGACCGCGTAGGGCAGCCGGTCCTCGACGTCGATCTGATAGGGCAGCTGACCGTAAGCGTCGAGCGTCGTCCCCTCGGTGATGCGCACGCCGCCGACCGCCGGAATCTCGCGGATGCTCTTCCGCGCATCGGCGATCGCCGCTGGCGAGTAAGGGTCGCCCGGATGGATATAGAGAAACGAGCGCACGATCGCAGGATCGAAAGTCTGCGGCCCCTTGATCGTCGCTTCGCCGAACGGCGCGATGGGGCCGGGGGCCGCCATGATCGTCACGTCCATGATGTCCTGCGCGTGATCGACGACTGGCGCGACGGATTGGATCTTGGCGAGTGGGCGCCCTTGCTTGCGGAAGTAATCGACGATGCGGGTTTGGGCGGCGCGGATCTCGCTCGCCGCCGCCGGGTCTCCTGGCTTGAGGCCGACGATGCGCTGCGGCAGGTCGGCTTCCGAGAATTCTACGCCAAGCGCGTCGACAACGCGCACCGCGCGCAGCTTGAACAAAGGGCCGGGCTCGACCTTGATGACGACCGGGGCGGCCGCGCGGTTGCGATAGGCTTCTGCGGCGCGCGAGAAGGCTGCGATGTCGCTGGAGGCGATGGCCAGGCTCGCGCCGTCGATCGCAATCGTCACCGCGGCGTTGTAATAACCCGCGCCCCAGAGCGCGTCGATGACCGGCGCGAAGTCGCCTTGGGCGCGTCGCGCGAGGGCTTCGCCGTCGGGAGGGGCGTCCTTGCGCAGACTGTAAAGCGACGAAGCGTCTCTGACTGCGTCTTTGAGCCCGGAGGGGTCGCCGGCGACCTCGACGGTCAGGGCGTAGGAGATGGCGGCACGGGAAACCTCCGGCGGCTTGTCGTCAGAGCCAAAGAGGCCAAAGAAATCAAACGCCTCGGCGGCGGTCCAGTCGCTCATGACCATCGTGCCGGCAACCAATGCGACAACAAGACGGTTGCCGAGACGATCACGCTGTTTCACGAAACGCTTGTCAGTCAACTCAACGCCCTTTCCCCTGACTGACCAAGGGTTATCGGTAGTAGTTTTGAAGCAGACAGCCTCTCGCGTCAAAGCGATTGGGTTTACATGGCTCCGGGCGGCGCCCGCTTCGCGCTGGAGCGAGCGCGATAGACCTCATCATAATGGCCGCTTTACGGTGCGACCCACATGCTTGCCGAATGGTGAACGTCGAGCGCGCGCGAAGGGTCCGCTCGCAAAGCGCAAACCGAAGCGAATGGTAAAAGGAAGGTTACGCGCTCGGGCGCGGCTATTCCTGAGACTGGCCGCCCGCGAAGCGCGCCACCATCAGCGATCCCAAGATAATCGCGCCATAGATCGCCTGGATCCAGAACGACGGCACCTGCGCAAGCGTGAGCAGATTGCCGACGACGCCGAGCAGCAGCACGCCGGTCAGCGCCCCGAACATCGTCCCCTTGCCGCCATCCAGCGAAATGCCGCCGATCACCGCCGCGGCGAAAACGGTGAAGATCAGCCCGTTGCCCTGATTGGCGCTGATCGCGCCGACATAGCCGGTGATGGCGAGCCCGCCCAAGGCGGCGAGCATTCCGGCCAGCACGTAGACGCCCCAGGTGATGCGCTCGACGCGGATGCCGGCGGCGCGGGCGGCTTCGGGATTGCCGCCGATCGCGTACAGCGCGCGACCCAGGCGATGGTAACGCAACATCACGCCGGCAATCACGAACGCGAGGGCTGCGAGCCACACCGCGAGCGGCAGGCCGAGGAAGGTGATGACCATCAGGCCGTAGAAAGCGGCGGGGAGGTCGAACAAGGTCCGCCCGTGCGTTGCGCCGACCAGCATGCCACGCAGGATGATCAGCATCGCAAGCGTCACGATGAAGGCGCTGAGCCTCAGCTTCACCACCATGAAGCCGTTGATGAAGCCGACCAGGCCGCCGACGACCAGCACCGTGAGAATGCCGATCGCGGTCGGCCATTCGAAGCCGAAGCCGAAACCCTCGGCGGGCAGGACCACCATGGCGCCGATCGCAGGCGCGATGCCGTAGATCGACTCGAGCGACAAATCGAACTTGCCCGTGATGATGACGAGCGATTCCGCGAGCACGACGAGCGCCAGAGCCGCCGACGAGGTCAGGATGGTGTTGATGTTCCCGGAGGTGAGAAAAACGGGACTGATCAACGAGCCGATGATGAGCAGCACCACCAGCGCCGGAAGCAGCGCCAGGTCGCGAAGCCGGGCGAGCGCGATGGCGCTGGTGCGGGGCGCGAGGGCGGCTCTGTTGAACGACAGGCGCGGGGGCCGAACTCTGAGTCAATTCAAATCCCCTCGACCGACGCGACGAGCTCGTTGTCGCTCCAACCCGCCGCATGCTCGGCGACGACCTTGCCGTGCCGCATCACGAGCACCCGGTCGCAGACCCGCAAATCTTCGAGTTCCCCGCTCGCCACCAGGATCGCCCGTCCCTCGCGGCGCGTATTTTCGACCGCGTGCAAGAGCGCTTCTTTCGATTTCACGTCGACGCCAGCGGTCGGATCAATCAAAACGAGAACCGACGGGCGGCTTGAAAGCGCCCGTCCCATCACAACCTTCTGCTGATTGCCTCCCGAGAGGTCCGAGACGAGCTGGTCCGGCCCTTGCGTGACGACGCCGAGCGTCTCAATCGCGTTCTTCGCCGACGAGGCGCGGCGCGCGGGCGCGATGAATCCGAGCGGCCCGAGCGCGTTCGCAATTGGCATCGTGACGTTATCCGCCACCGATTGCGTGAGAACGAGGCCTTGGCGGTGTCGGCTTTTCGGCACGCAGCCGACGCCGAGCGCGAGCGCAGAGGGAACATCGCCCGCGCGCAAGGGAGCGCCATTGATCCGGATTGTCCCCGACTTGTATGGCCCTAAGCCTGCCACCGCCTCGGCAACGCCGAGGCGGCCGCTGCTGGTCGCGCCGCAAAGCCCGATGACCTCGCTCGGCCGAATGGAAAAGCTGACATCGTCGAAATCTTCGCCGCCGAGGCGGTCCACTTCAAGTGCGACAGAACCCTCGGTCGGCGCCTTCCGATTGGCGGCGTCAGCGAAACTGAAACTCACCTGCTCGCCAGTCATCGCCTCGATGAGCGCGTCCTTGGACAAGGTCGCCGCAGGCGCGGTCAGGATGTGCTTTGCATCGCGCAGCACCGTCACCGTCTGGCAGACCTCGTAGACTTCCTGAAGGTGGTGGGAGATGAAAAGGAACGTCACCCCCTGCGCCTGCAGCCGGCGCATTTGCGCGAACAGGCGCTTGATCTCCTCGCCGTCCAGTTGGGCGGTCGGCTCGTCGAGAATAATGAATCGCGCGCCATAGGACAGCGCGCGGGCGATCTCGACCAATTGCCGAGCTTCGACCTTGAGATCGCCGGCGCGCGAACGTTCCGAGACCGAGACATCCCAGCGATCAAGCACCTCGCGGGCGTCTCGCCACAGCGTGCCCCAGTTGATGAAGCCGCGCCGAAGCGGCTGCCGGTTGATGAACAGATTTTCGGCAACCGTGAGGTCCGGAATAATGGTCGAGTGCTGGTAGACGCAGGCGACCCGCCGGCGCCATCCCTCTCGGTCGGCGATCGCCGGCGCCGGTTCGCCATGGAAGCGGATTTCGCCGCTGTCGGGTTCACGAAGGCCGGTCAGAATTCCGACGAGCGTCGATTTGCCGGCGCCGTTGCGCCCGACGAGCCCATGCGACTCGCCGGGAAATACGCGCAAGCGCGCGTCGCTGAGCGCGACCGTCGCGCCATAGCGCTTCGAGACGCCGATCGCTTCCACGATCGGAATTGCATCGGCCCCGCCGCGCTCGGCAGGGCCTTCAGGCATCGGCGTCTCGATCACCAAAGCGGCGCCAAGCTATTTCGAGTTGTTACCCCAAAACGACTTGTCGTCGACGTTCTCCTTGGTGACCAAGGGCGCCGAAAGCTGATCTTCGAGAACACCCGGGGCCACTTCGAGAATCGTGCTGTCGTGGTCTGTCGGGCCGGCCTTGAACGTCTTCCCCGCGATCGCATCCTTCAGATACATGATGCCGTATTTCGCATAGAGATCGGCCGGCTGGGAGACAGTCGCGTCGGCCTCGCCCTTGCGGATCGCGTCGAATTCCTGCGGAATTCCGTCATTGCTGACGATGACGATGTGACCCTTCTCGCCGGCCGGATGAAGCATGCCTTTACGCTTCAGGGTCTGCAATGTCGGCGCGAGGAAGACACCGCCAGCATGCATGTAGATCGCCTTGAGATCGGGCGTCGAGTTGAGAATGGTGTCGAGACCGGCAGCGGCGTCTTCGCCGGACCACGCCTTCGTCGGGATCTCGAGCAGCTTCAGCTTGGGATAGTTCTTCTTGATGCAGTCGCGGAAGCCGTTGCCGCGATCGCGGCCGTTGATCGACGCCTGGTCGCCCATGATCTGCACGATCGGGCCTTCCGCCACGTGCTCGCCGATATATTTGCAGGCCTTCTCGCCATAAGCGACGTTGTTTGCGCGCACGACGATGGCGACCGGACCCGCGTCCGGCGCGACGTCGACCGCGACGACCGCCGTCTTGGCCGCGGCCGCAGTCTTCAGAATTGTTCCCGCGGCGGAGCTGTCGAATGGCGAGAAAATGAGGCCGTTGGCGCCCAGCGTGATCGCGTTCTTGACCCCGGTGATCTGCTTGGCTGTGTCAAACTCGGAGTTGAACGGCTCCAGGAGGGTGACGCCCTGGGCCTTCGCTTCGTTCACAAGGTACTTGTTGTAGGCGGTCCAGAACGGCGACGTCAGCGTGGTGAGATCGACTGCGATTTTTGGCGCGTCGGCGGCCGAGGCGCTGACGGATAGCGCGCTAAGCGTCGCCGCCGTCAGCGCCGACAGAACAAAGGTGCGTTTGGTTTGCATGATTGTGTTTCCTCCCAATTTTTTGACGCCGTCTTCGTTAGGGGGCGGTCCGAGAGCGGTCAAGCCGTTGCGAATAGGAGCAGAGCGCGCGCGGCGCGGCCGCAGTGGGCGTCGGCAGAGGGATGGAAGCGGCACTTGTCGGGTTTATGCATACCGGCGATAAAGCGGACGTGCCTGTCCAGAAGCCATCGCCCGGGATCGCCGAAGGTACGCGCGCCGCAGGCGGCCATGCGCAGTTAGTGGTGTGATGACGACCGCCTCGCGACCACTAGCTGAGCCTGAGCCGGGACTTCCAAGCCTATTGAGACCGCGCAAGGGCGCGCTCTCGCCCATTAACGCTCAAGACGGTGGAGCTTAACGCCGTGCCGGCGGCAATACCGTCCATGGGTGGGGGCGAAACGGGCCGATTTCGACCTATTGCAGCACATGCCTGGCTTTGCCAGCGTGCTTGCCGGTCCGAACCATGTCTATGAATATGTCAACGACGCCTATTTGGCGATCTCGGGCCCGCGTCAGTTCATTGGACGCAGCGTGCGCGAAGTCTTTCCTGAGTTGGCGGGGCAGGGCATTTACGAGCTTTTAGATCGGGTCTACGCTACGGGCGAGCCTTTCTCCGTCCAGTCCATGCCGCTCCTGCTGAGCGGCGAAGACACCGTCCGGTACATCGACTTTGTCTACCAGCCGATCCGAAACGATCAGGGCGCCGTAACGGGTATTTTCGTCGGCGGGTACGACACGACGCGGCCGGTCAAGACGCTGAAGAATCGCGACGCTTTGGCGAGATTCACGGCGCGGATCGGCGATGTGACCGATCCGGACGAAATCACATTCATCGCCGCCGAAATCCTCGGGGAGACGCTGAAGGTGAGCCGGGTCGGCTATGGCGCCATCGATCCCGTCGCCGAGGCGCTGCATGTTCAGCGAGACTGGAACGCGCCGGGAGTCGAAACGCTTGCTGGAACGCTGCCGCTGCGCGCCTACGGCTCCTTCATCGACAGCCTTAAGCGCGGTGAGTTCATCAGCATCGATAACGTTGATCTGGACGAGCGCACCGCGAGCGCTGCGGATGCGCTGAAAGCGCGGAGCGCGTACAGTTTCGTCAATGTGCCGGTGCTTGAACAAGGCCAGTTGGTGGCGGTTCTGTACGTCAACCACGGCGCGGTTCGGAAGTGGACGCCGGATGACCTCAGTTTCATCAAGGAAGTTGCGGCGAGAGCGCGCAGCGCGGCCGAGCGCAGCCGCAACGAGGCGGCGTTGCGTGAGCTCAACGCAACGCTGCGAGAGCGCGTCGAGACCGCCTTGCGCGAGCGGGCTGCGACCGAAGAGGCCTTGCGCCAGGCGCAGAAGATGGAAGCTGTGGGACAGCTCACGGGCGGGCTGGCGCACGATTTCAATAATCTTCTGGCGGGCATATCCGGCGCGCTCGAACTGATGCAGGCTCGCATGCAGCAGGGCCGCCTTGCCGAGGTCGATCGGTACATGACGGCGGCGCAAGGCGCGGTGAAACGGGCCGCCGGTCTAACGCACCGCCTTCTTGCCTTTTCACGCCGGCAGACGCTCGCCCCGAAGCCGACGGACGTGAACCGCCTCGTCAGCGACATGCAGGAGCTAATTCAGCGCAGCGTTGGTCCTGGCATACGGGTCGAGGTCGTTGGCGCCTCCGGCGCATGGCCCGCCCTTGTAGATCCTTCGCAACTAGAGAATGCGCTGCTCAACCTTTGCATCAACGCGCGCGATGCGATGCCGGACGGAGGCAGCATCGTCGTGGAAACCGCCAACAAGTGGCTCGACGAACGGGCGGCGCGGGAGCACCGGATGCCGGAGGGACAATATCTGTCCTTGTGCGTCACCGACACGGGTGTTGGCATGCCGCCTGACGTGATCGCCCGCGCGTTCGAGCCATTCTTCACCACGAAACCCATCGGTGAGGGCACAGGTCTTGGCCTGTCCATGATCTATGGCTTTGCGCAGCAATCTGGTGGGCAGGTGCGCATCTATTCCGAGGTCGGCAAAGGCACAACCGTCTGCATTTACCTCCCGCGCCATTATGGAGAGGTTGCAGCCGAATTGCGCGAGAAGGTTGAATCGCTGCCCCGTTCCGAGCAAGGGGCAACCGTCCTCGTGGTGGATGACGAGGCGATCGTGCGGATGCTGATCACGGATATCCTGGAAGACCTCGGCTACACCGCGATCGAGGCCGGCGACAGCGCATCGGGCCTCAAGATCTTGCAATCTGACGTGCGCATTGACTTGCTGGTCACCGATGTAGGCCTGCCAGGCGGCATGAACGGGCGTCAGATGGCCGACGCAGGGCGCGCAACTCGCCCCGATCTGAAAGTGCTGTTCATCACAGGCTACGCGGAGAACGCTGTCCTTGGCGCGGGCCGGCTCGCGCCCGGCATGGCCGTGTTAACCAAACCATTTCCCATTGAAGCGATGGCCGCCCGCATCCGCTCCATGATTGAGGCGAAACACGAGTAAGGACCCTCTCAACTGTGAGCTAGGCAGGACTTGAACGGAACAGGTCTTGGGGAGGCTCGAGACAAAAGATCTCGATTTGCGCGAAGCGAACCTCTAGCGAAATTGCGCGGTTTCCCCGCCCGGGCGGTGAAAAGAGCGAAATAATTCATCTGTATTGGTACAGAAGCCTGCCAAAGCACTGCCTTTGCGAATAGTTCAAGTCTCCATCGCGAGGCCGGGCGGTCCCTGCTGGAGCAGGGCTAAAAGCGCCGCGTTGATCGGAAAAACCAGCAGGCAGACATTTTATTGCAAAAGGCGGAAATCATCGCTACGATGGCCGATGGATCGAAATAGGCGAGTGGGCGTCGGAACGAGGCATACGGATCAGCTCCAAACCGACTCGGGAGCGCCGGAAAAATTTTTACTCCAATCGGCCGTAACCCATTGAAAAGTCCCGATTCGAAAAAATAAACGCTAGTAAACGCTAGCTATTTTACTAGCGTTTACTAGCGCTTATTGACGTTTACTAGCGTTTATTCGCGGCCCGGCGGCCGCCGCCGGACGCTCATGCGCCGAACCGTTCCGCTTTGAACGGCGCGGGATCGACGAAGGGCGCCTCGCCGGTCATCAGCTCCGCGAGGAGGCGGCCGGTGATGGGGCCGAGCGTCAGGCCCAGGTGGTGGTGGCCGGTGTCGAGCCATAGGCCTGGCTTGCCGGGGAAGGGGCCGATGATCGGCCGCATGTCGGGCAGGCAAGGACGCCGGCCGAGCCAGGGTGCGGAATCCTTTCGAGCGCCGATGGGGAACAGCTCCCGCGCGTAGGGCTCGACCCGATCGAGATGCGCCGGCGAGGGCGCATCGTCGCGCCGGGCGAATTCGGCGCCGGTGGTCAATCTGAGCCCCCGCGCCATCGGGGTGACGAGGTAGCCGCGCTCGAGATCGAGCACCGGGCGCGTGAGGCCGGCGTTGCCCTTGGCCTCGTAATGCATGTGATAGCCGCGCTTGACGAAGAACGGCAGGCGAAGGCCGAAGCGCCGCGCGAGCTCATCCGACCAGGGTCCGAGCGCGATGACAACGTCGCGGGCGGCAAGCCGGCCCGAATCGGTCGTGACCATCCAGCCAGCGCCCGCAGGCTCCAGGCTGAGCGCGTCGCCACGCTCCATTCGGCCGCCGCGCTTGACGAACAGGGCGGCGTAGCTCTGGATGAGCGCGCCCGGGTCGGAGGTCGACAGCGGCTCGGTATAATGGACGCCGCCGATCGCCTTCTCCCCGACATGCGGCTCGAGCGCGGTGAGCGCGGCGCGGTCGAGCGTGATCGGCTTGACGCCGAACGGCTTGAGCTCCTCGGCCTCGGCATGCGCCAGCTCCTGCCCACGCGCGCTGCGATAGGCTTTGATCCAGCCGCCGGCGCGCAACAGCCGAGAGGCGCCCGCGTCCTGCGCGAGCTTCAGGTGCTCGGCCGCCGCCGCGAACAGGAGCGGGGCCATAACCTTGCCGGTCGCGGCCTTTCTCGGCTGCGTCGAAGCGCGGAAATAGCGCCAGATCGCCGGCGCAATCGAGGGCAGCGAACCATGGCGCATGTGGGCGCGCGGATCGCGGTTCGCGGCCGCCCGCGCAACCTCGCGGAGCGCGCGGGGGAACAGATAAGGGAGGACGCCTTCCGTCTGGATGATGCCGCTGTTGCCGAAGCTCGTCTCCCCCGCTGCTTCAGGCAGACGGTCGACAAGCGCGACAGCTCGGCCGCGCGACTGGAGCGCGAGCGCGGCCGAGACGCCGACGATTCCGGCGCCAAGCACAATGACGTCGACCGAGTGCGAAGGCATGGGATGGTTGTTTTCCTGACCGGACGCGCGTCGCTTAACGACGGCGCGCCCTGCTCAATTCTCGACTTCCGTTCCTATAGACCCCGCCCCGAAGGAACAAACAGAAAGCGTCGTCGCCAATGATCCCGCGCTATTCCCGCCCCGAGATGACCGCCGTGTGGTCGCCCGAGACGCGCTTCCGCATCTGGTTCGAGATCGAAGCCTACGCGTCAGAGGCGATGGCCGAAATCGGCGTGATCCCGAAGGCAGCCGCGAAGACGATCTGGGAGAAGGGGTCGAAGGCTAAGTTCGACGTGGCTCGAATCGATGAGATCGAGAGGGTGACGAAGCACGATGTCATCGCCTTTCTTACTCATCTCGCGGAGTTCATTGGGCCTGACGCGCGTTTTGTCCATTTGGGGCTCACCAGCTCGGACGTTCTCGACACGTGCCTCGCCGTGCAGCTCAGGCGGGCGAGCGACATCCTCATCGCAGACGTTGACGCGCTGCTCGCGGCGCTCAAGCGTCGCGCTTTCGAGCATAAGATGACGCCGACTGTCGGCCGGTCGCACGGGATCCATGCCGAGCCCACCACCTTCGGCCTCAAGCTGGCTCTCGCCTACGCGGAATTCGGCCGATCTCGCGCCCGGCTTGCCGCGGCGCGCGAGGAGATTTCGACCTGCGCAATTTCTGGCGCCGTCGGCACTTTCGCCAACATCGACCCAAGGGTCGAAGCCTATGTGGCGGCCAAACTTGACCTGAAACCCGAGCCGATTTCGACTCAAGTGATCCCGCGCGATCGCCATGCGGCTTTCTTTGCTACGCTTGGGGTCGTGGCCTCGTCGGTCGAGCGACTGGCCACCGAGATCCGGCATCTGCAGCGCACCGAAGTGATGGAAGCGGAGGAATTCTTTGCCGAAGGCCAGAAGGGCTCATCCGCGATGCCGCACAAGCGCAATCCGGTACTGACGGAAAATCTCACGGGGCTAGCACGCATGGTGCGCTCAGCGGTGACCCCGGCGCTCGAGGATGTGGCGCTGTGGCACGAGCGCGACATCTCGCATTCGTCGGTCGAACGCATGATTGGTCCCGACGCGACGATCACGCTCGATTTTGCACTGGCGCGGCTCGCCGGCGTGATCGACAAGCTTTTGGTCTATCCGGAGGCCATGCAGAAAAACCTCGACCGCCTCGGCGGCCTGATCCATTCGCAGCGCGTTCTGCTGGCGTTGACTGAGAAGGGCGTGGCCCGCGACGACGCTTACGCCATCGTTCAGCGCAACGCGATGCGCAACTGGCGCGCCGAAGGCGAGTTCCTGTCTCTGCTCAAGGCCGACAAGGACGTGGCCAAAGTCATGAGCGCGCAGGATCTCGAGGCGCTGTTCGATCTCGGCTATCACCTGAAGCAGGTCGATACGATCTTCGAGCGGGTGTTCGGGCACTGAACGGTTAGCAAACGGCGCCTAGGGTTGGCTGACAAGTTCGTCGACCGAATTCGAGGGGATACCCGAGGCGCCAGCACGGCCGTCAGTTCGTTTTGTCAGCGTGGCCCTGAGGAGATTGCGCTGGACTCTTGTTCGGCCGGCACCCATTGCGGGATGGAGCGCGCCTGACGAGAAGGCTGAATGCGGGTCAATTGCACGGCAGCCATGACGTCCGAATTGGCGCGCGCATCCTCGGCATAATCGTGGAGGCGCAGGAGCGAGAGATGCGCACGGCCTTTGGCTTCATTGGAGCTTAAGTCATCGAACATGAGAAACTTGAGATCGGGGACGCCGCCCGCTTCTTTCACCCACAGGGCCGAGGCAATCTGTAGGGCGTCCGTAAACGACATCATTCGCGGCTTTTCGTCTGCCCCGCGCACGCCGAGGGGCCTCTGCCATTTTGCATCGCGGAGCCGCCCAACGCGCAGCATCGTATTCGGGTCGGGCGTCACCAGCGTCACCAGCGAGCGGATGTAGCGCGTGAACTTATGAAAAGTGTTGAACCGTCCGGCATCGAACATCGAAGGCCTGAGCTCAGCAAAGAGCATGCTGCTGACCCAGACGCGACGCCTCAGAACGGCAGCCTGGGTCAAAATGTTATCGATGTGCTCTTCGGCTTCACCCGACGCGCCGCTCGCATACCGCAGAAAGACGTTCGTATGGAGGAAGTGATGGCCGCAATCGGACTGACCCGAGCGCGCATCCGGTTGGAGAAAGGGGTGCATCTCAGTTCCACTATTCGCTTGCTGCGGCGTGTTCGCGTCTACGGCGAGTCAACAAAAGAAGCCTGCGGCAATTTTGTTAACAACGACCTGCCGCCTACCGTTTTTGTCGCGGCGACAATCAGTTAGGCATGAATTGAGCATGCCGTAGCGTGAGCTGCGTCACACAGCGAACTCGGTCGCGCAGCGTTCGCAACGCCCGATAAGTTGCTATCAAAAATTTGTGTTGCGACGTCCCGCGCAACGTTGAACAGCAGGACGATCCAAGGATCAGCGCCGTCGACCCAGATCCCTAATGAGCCTCAGCCTCACGTTGACGGTTCCGCGCCGCGCGATAGCCGGCCCCACGCGCGTCAGCCTCGCACATATATGCGCCCTTGAGGGTGTGCCCGTAGTAGCGGGTTCCCGAATAATGATAGATGCGGGTCGGCGTATTGACCCACACAACAGTCTCGGAGGGGCAGCGAGCACGCGCCGCGAGCTCCGTCGTGTATTGGCCTGCCTGCAGGGCCGAGGGAGCGACATTCGATGCGGGCGCGGAAGAGGGCGCCGACTGTTGCCACCATGGGAAAAGAGATCCTGACTGGGAGGCAGAAGCGGGCGCTGGGGCAGGGCTCGGCGCGGGAGCGAAACCTCCCGAGGACGAAGCAGTGGAGGTTTGGCGTCTGCGGCATTGCGTCAGAAACTGCGGCCACGTCTGACCGGCGGTCGTTCCAGCGGTCTTAGCCTCTTTCCATTGGCTCGCGCATAGTCTCATGACGCTTTGGCCGCCCGCCGGAGCGCCGGCATTTGAAGCCGCGGTGGAAGTCGGCGCCGACGGCTGCGACCAGGGAAATAGGGATCCTGACTGAGGAGAAGGCGCGGGAGCGGCTGTCGACGAAGACGGCGCGGCGGCTGAACCCTGGCGCGTACGGCACTGAGCCAGAAACTGCGGCCAGTCCTCGCCTCCGGTCGTTCCGGCCGTCTGAGCTTGCTTCCATTCGGTTGCGCAGGTTCTCATGACGCTTTGCGCATTCGCCGCGTTTGCGCCCGCAATGGAGAATCCAAAGACGATCGCCGCCGCCGTCAACCACGAAACGAACGAATTGCGCATTTCAGTCCCCATCGAAGCCCAAGTAAGGGCGGGGTGTCATCTTATCGCGAGCGGGACAGCTCCGCCAAGCCTATCTACCCCGTATTTTCGTCTTTCCATTGCCTGGCCGGCAGCCTGCGGGACTATTCTTCTCTCTGTCGATCACGCGCTGGCAGCTTGCTTGATGCGATCACGGGGAACGGGCGCAGATTCACGTTCGGGCGTGCCGCGCGGCGCGGCGCGTAAATATTGCACCGGCCAAGGCGCGATCTGCTCAAGCTCCTGCGCCGCGTGCATCGGCCAGTAGGGATCGCGCAGCATCTCGCGCGCTAGCAGCACGAAATCAGCTTGATCATTGCGGATGATCTGGTCGGCCTGAGCCGGTGCGGTGATCATGCCGACCGCGGCGGTGGCGATATCGGCCTCGCGCCGAATCCGCTCTGCGAAAGACGTTTGATATCCGGGTCCAATCGGAATCTCCGCTTTCTCGAGATTGCCTCCCGACGAACAATCGATCAGATCGACGCCCAGCGAGAGCAGAAGACGGGCGAGTTCGACCGACTGGTCGATGTCCCATCCGCCTTCCACCCACTCGGTCGCCGAAATTCGTACGAATAGCGGGCAGCGCTCGGGCAGCACAGCTCGCACCGCTTCGACGCACCCCCGAAGAAATCGCGTCCGATTTTCGAACGAGCCGCCGTAGGCGTCGACGCGACGATTGCTGAACGGCGACAGGAACTCGTGGATCAAATAGCCGTGCGCTGCGTGAATTTCGATCACGTCGAAACCTGCGGCAGCCGCGCGTTCAGCCGCCACCGCAAACGCCCCTTGCAAGGACTTGATCTGGTCGATCGTCAGCTCGTCGGGCTTGGCATAGTTGTCGCTGAACGCGATGGCGCTCGGGGCGACCGGACGCCACCCGCCGGCGCTCTCCGCAACGGCGCCTTGTCCCGCCCCGGGCCGATAGGTGCTTCCCTTTCGACCCGCATGCGCGAGCTGGATGCCGGCGCGTGCGCCCTGATTGTCCATAAAGCGCGCGATCCGCTCGAGGGGCTCGAAATGCTTCTCGTTCCAGACGCCAAGGTCCTGCGGCGAAATGCGGCCCTCGGGCGTTACCGCGGCCGCCTCCGTGAATACCAAGCCAGCGCCGCCGACCGCCCGAGCGGCAAGATGGGCGAAATGCCAATCATTCGCGTAGCCATCAACCGACGAATATTGGCACATGGGCGAAACGACGATGCGATTGGCGAAGTCGACGTCGCGCATGCGACGTTTGCTAAACAGATGCGGCATGGATCAGTTTGTCTCGATCGAGGATGGACGGGAGAGCCGCGGTTGGTTGAGCGCAGCTAGGACAGTGGCAATGACGGACGCGCTAATGAACCATATCCAGCGACGAAGCGCGGTCAAGCCGAACACGCGCGTCGACCCGATTGCACAAGGCGGTTGAGGTTCGCCAAGCATGCTCAGGCATCTCGAGGCGAAGGGTCTAGCGCCTACTGGTAGCCGAGACGATGCGGAAGCCAGAGCGTCAGACCCGGGACGAACGCGATCACCAAGAGGCACACCAGCAGCAAGCCAAGATAGCCTAGCATCGGCCGCACTGTCGTCTCGATCGGCACGCCGCCAATCAGACATGCGCCGTAGAGCCCAAGCCCGAGGGGCGGGGCGAACAACCCGATACCCATTGCAATCACCAAAACTACGCCAAAATGCAGTTCGTTTATGCCGATCTGGTCAGCTACCGGCACCAGCAGCGGACCGAAGATGATGAGCGCCGCGGCGCCCTCCAGGATCGAGCCCATAACAATCAGGATGGCGATGGACAGAAGCAGAAACATCCAGGGGCCGGCGTTCTGCGACAACGCAATCATCCCTTCGGCGAGGGCATGGGGAACCTGTTGGAGAGTCAGCACAAAAGCCAGCGCCTGGGCCGCTGCAACAATGAACAGCACGAGCCCTGAGCGGGTCGCCGCATTGACGAAACTTCGCGCGGCGGCTCGGGGTCCTAGCTCGCGGAAAGCTGCTCCACCCACCACCAGGGCGTAGAGCGCAGCAAAGGCTGAGATCTCGGTCGCGGTAGCGACGCCGAACCTGAAACCGGCAAAGATGATGACCAAAAGCCCAAGTGTGACGATTGCGCCGCGCCATAGTTGCGAGAGCGGCGCCGTGGAAAGGCGAGCCTCGGCCGGCAGGCGTGCATCGCCGCCGAGCAAGATGACGGCCCCTATCAAGGCGAGCGCCATCAGGGCCGCCGGGAACAGTCCCGCCATGAATAGTCCGCCGATCGAGAGATTGGCGACGAAGCCGAGTATGATCAGATTGATGCACGGCGGGTATGGTCTCCGCCATCACCGCGGAAGCCGCCAGCAACGCCACGGCGCCGCCGGGGTCTTTGGCGCGAGCGACGAGCCGCGGGGATCAGGACCGAGCCGACTGCCGCGACATCGGCCATCTTCGAGCCGGAAATGCCCGAGAAGATCACCATCGACAGCACCATAACCACGTTAAGCCCGCCACGCGCACGTCCGACCAGGCGTTCGAGTAGCGCGATCAGACGGACGGACATGCCGTTCGCCTCCATGAGGTAGCCGACCAGGATGAAGAACGGGATCGCGAGCAGCACGAAATTATCGATGCCGCGCGCCATTTGTTGAGCGAAGATGAGGCCGGGCAGGGCGCCGTCGATCCAGATGTAAATGAGCGCGGTGAAAGCCAGCGCAAACCCGATTGGCACCCCGCCGGTGAGACATCCGACGAAGCTCAGGATCATCGGCAGCCGCGGCGCGCATCGCGCCCGCTCCGACGAAGCGCCAGCCGTAAGCTGCGCTAGCCAAAACCAGAGCAAGGATGACGGCGACGGCGATGTCGGACAGTTTTCGGCGGCAGAACAAGGCAAGCGCGAATATCGTCATGCAGAGAGCGCCTGCGCCCATCGGATAAAACGTTAATTCCAGCGGCAGGCCGGACCCGGTCGTTTGCCCGGTTGTGAATTGTCCCAGGGCAATTGCGTACCACGCTACCGATCCTGCAGTTGCTAGGACAACGAGCGCCGCGACAGCGTCGACCCGCTGGCGGGCTTGTAGACCTAGCTTCTCCACGAAGAAGGCGACGCTGGCGTTCTCATTGCGCGCAAGCGCGCCCGCCGCGCCAAAGAAGCTCATCGCCACCATCAGTCCGCGTGCGACGTCATCCGCCCACTCGATCGGCGCATTCAGCACGTAGCGATAGAATACGGAGAGCGACACAACGATCAGGTCCGCCGCCAGCAGCCCAGCCGCGACCGCATCCACAAGCCTAAGCAGCAAGGTCAGCGCGCCGTACGTCGAGCGGCGAGAGTCGGGCAGCATTTTACTGGAGTCCGCCGTCTGCGTCACGCGCCGCCGCTCGAAATTTGACTACTCGTCATTGACTCAACGCGCGGGACGATCGTCTAAAGCGAGCGCACGAAGTCATGCCTTGACGTTGCGGACAATATCAATGATCGGTTTTGCCTCCGGATGCGCCTTGATGAAGCCGTCGGTCTGCGGCAGCGTCAGCTTGCGGAACGGCTCGCGATCGCAGGCGATGATTTCGACGCCCTTTTGCTTCAGCGTCTCAATTGCCTCCTTTTCCGCCTCGAGCCCGCGGGCTCTGGTGTCCACCGCCGCTTCCGCCGCCGCGGTCAGAAACTGGTCGCGCAGCGGGGCGTCCATTCGATTGAGGGTCAGGCCGCTGCAGAATACGCCGAGCGCGGAGAAATTGTGTTGGGTCAGCGAATAGAATTTTGCGGCTTCGTAGAACTTGCTTGCTGCGACCGTGGGCGGATCATGTTCAAGCCCGTCCAGAACGCCTGCCTGCAGCGCCGTGTAAATCTCTCCGAACGCCATCGGAGTGGCGGCCGCGCCCATGAGTTTCAGGCACTCCGTGATGATCTTGTTCGGCAGGGTTCGTATCCGTTTGCCGGCTAAGTCCGCCGGCGCGTTGACCCGCGATTTGCACATGACACTCCGCGAACCGAAATTGTAGGCCCAGCCGATGATCTGAACGTTGGCGCCGGTTCTCAGCGCTTGTTCCAGTGGCTTGGCTGCGCCCGCGTCAAGCGCCTTAGTCTGCTGCGGAAAGCTTTCGAAGAGATAGCCAAGGTCAAGCAGGCCGATCAGAGGCACAACATTCGCCCAGATAGACGTGCCCGTGACCATAAGATCGATGACACCAAGACTGACCGAATTGACGACGTCGATCTCTTGTCCGAGCTGATTGTCGGGGAAAAACTGCACGTCGATGCGATCTGCAAGTCCGTCGCCCGCGAGGCGATTGACGAGATTGTCGTAATAGACGCGGCCGTTGGCGAACTTTGGATTGTTCGGCAACGAAGACGACAAGCGCAGCGTCATCGGCGCGGCGCGCGCGGCGCGCACAATGGCGGGGGCGGCCGCGATGCCGACAAGCAAGGATCGACGATTGACGCGATAGGCATTCATGGCGAACTCCTCCCGCCCGCGCCTCACCGGCGTCGTTCCGGGCGCCGACGTTAGTCCGATCAGCCAATAGCCCGCAAGGTGAGCAACTCAGATCAGCCAGAGGCGATGGCCGCACCTGTTTGCGCGTCGAAGAAATGCAAGGGACCTTCGAACGTCAGCGCGATGGTTTCCCCCGGACGGCCGTCCAAACGCTCGCGAAACACGCAAACGATGTCCTGCCCGGCAAACTTCGCGATCAGCTGCGTTTCGTAACCCGTAGGCTCGATGACGATGATCTGCGCAGGCATCGCGTGCGGTCCCCCAAGGCTTACGCTCTCCGGTCGGACCCCCATGATGACCTCCGAACCGGGACCAACGCGCGGCGCGGCGCTGTAAAGCGGGATCTTCACTCCTGACGCGGTGGCGAGTGTTGGCGGCTCGCCGCCCTCAAGGTGCCCCGCGATAAAGTTCATTGCCGGCGAGCCGATGAAGCCGGCCACAAAAACGTTTGCGGGTCGGTCGTAAAGTTCGAGCGGCGAGCCGACCTGCTCGACCACGCCGTCGTGCATGACCACGATCTTGTCGGCCATGGTCATCGCCTCGATTTGGTCGTGCGTTACGTAGAGCGTCGTGGACGCGAGCCGTTGCTGCAGCGATTTGATCTCGGCGCGCATCTGGACACGCAGTTTCGCGTCCAGATTGGACAAAGGCTCGTCAAACAGAAACACTGCCGGATCACGCACGATGGCCCGTCCCATGGCGACGCGCTGTCGCTGACCGCCCGACAACTGGCGCGGATAGCGTTCAAGTAGCGGCATGAGGCCGAGAATATCCGCCGCCTTATTGACCTTTTCTGTGATCTCCTCCTTCGGTCGGCGCGCGAGCTCGAGCGAGAAGCTCATGTTCTTCGCGACCGTCATTTGCGGATAAAGCGCATAGTTCTGGAAGACCATCGCGATGTCGCGCTCTTTCGGCGGCACATCGTTGACGAGGCGCCCATCAATGCGAAGCTCGCCGCTCGTGACCAATTCGAGCCCTGCGACCATCCGCAGCAGCGTCGACTTGCCGCAGCCCGAAGGCCCTACAAGGATAACGAACTCGCCGTCGTCAACGCTAATCGAAACGCCGTGAATGACTTCAAAACTGCCAAAGCTCTTGCGCACATCGGAAACTTCGACCGAAGCCATAGGCGTTTATCCCCTCTCGCTTGATGCAACCGCACGGCGCGACGCAAAGTCAGCGAACGGCGGTTGGTGCGCTGAACGCCGTAGGCCATGAGAGTCGATCACTACACCACTTGATTTCGCACTACGCAAAGCAGGCGTTCGGCAGTGTTCACGAGAATGGTGGCGCAGTCGCCGTTCTGGCGTCTTCAGCGTCTGAACTCCGTAGGACGCGACGTCGCCGGCCGCGCGGCGAATTCTCCCTCCTCGGCGCGATAAGGGACATGCGCGGATCCGATCGTAAGATCCTCGCAGGAAGGATAAGACGAAAACACGTGTCAGCGGGCGCTGCCGTCGCGTCATTGGGATCGCGGATGCAAAATCAACTTCTGGATCCGCCAGTTGAGCAACTCGGCGACATAAAGCTCATTCTCTGACGGGCAAGCGATCTCGTGGATCCAGCCAAATTGCTTAAGTTGTTTGCCGGTCTCGCCCAGGACGCCGAGCACCTTCCCGTCGAGCGTCATCTTGTAGATGCGGCCTGGAAACGCGTCGGCGCTATAGAGCACCTGATTGGGCGGCGGAGTGATGCAGAGCGCCCAGGGCGCGCCGGGCGCCATGGTCAGCGCGGCGCCGTAGCTTGCCAGACTGCCGTCCGGCGAGCCGGGCTTCGGTCCAATAGCTGCGCGGGCCCTGGCGTAGTCGAACGGGACTCCGATTCTGTATGATTCGAACCGGGTTTCCGTCGCCGTCGAAGACCTGAATGCGTCCATTGCCGCGGTCCGCAACATAGAGGTGGCCCTCGGCGTCGGCCTGAATCGAATGCAGAACCCGGAATTGTCCAGGTCCTGTCCCGAACTCGCCCCACGACTTAACCCAATTTCCGTCCGCGTCGTACTTGGCCACGCGGGAATTGATGTAACCGTCGCTGATATAAGTGTTTCCGGCAGGGTCCCAGGTCACGTCCGTGACCTGCCTGAATGTTCCGTCGACGGGTGGCGCGGGCGGGCTTGGATGCGCCCATGGCCCGTCGGCCTCGTCCGACGCTTCCTTTTTGCGACCGAACACCATTATGACCCGGCCGTCGGGATTGAACTTGATCACCATGTCCGAGCCTTTGTCGACGGCCCAGATGTTGTCCTCCTTGTCGACGCGGACGGCGTGGGCGAAGGACCAGGCGTAGAGATTACGCCCGATCTCGCGCACGAACTTCCCGTCGCGGTCGAACTCCAGCAGTTGCGCCGCCGCTGCGCCATACGCGGGTCCGCTCGTGCCCCCGCGAGAGAACACGAACACATGGCCTTTGGAATTGACAGCGACCCCGGCCGCTTCACCGAGGTACAGATCGGACGGAAGTTTTAGAAAGTCGGGGGCCGAGTCGAAAGGGATGGTAGGCGCTGTCTGCGGGGACGGTTCCTGCGCCAAGGCAGAGCTAGCCGTCAGGATCATTGCGAACAGGATTTGACGCAAGAACTGTCCCTCCCTTCGGTGCCGGTAGATTCGATTGCTGATCGCGGGTCCGTTCAGTTCTAAGGTAGTATGCAGGTCGTGAAAAGGTTTGAGAGTTCGACTCGCAACGAGATGCCGGGTTGACTTGTGCGAGTGCGCGGCTGGCGCAGGGCGCATAGGTTGATCGAACTTGCCAGCCCAAGCCGGCCGCGATAGCGGTCAGGGATCAACCCGGCCAAGCGACGCGCGCCAATGTCCTCCACTGCTATGCTCCTTACCTCCTATTCGGCTGCTCCGGGGCGCGAATGCGGCGCGTGCACGCTCTGCTGCAAGGTCTACGCACTGCCCGAATTCGCCAAACCGCCCGGTGTCTGGTGCAAGCACTGCGCACCCGGAAAGGGCTGCGCGATCCACGAGGCTCCGCCCGATCAGTGCCGGCACTTCTTCTGCCTGTGGATGACTGATGGGACGATGCCAGCCGAGTGGAAGCCCGACCGGGCGCGGTTCGTGCTCTCCATCTATCCTACCAACGGATTTGTTTACGGCCAGGTGGATCCCGGCGCGCCGGCTGCGTGGCGGAAAGCGCCCTACTTTGAAGGGCTGCGCGCGATGGCGAGAAAGCTGCTCGAGGAGAAGCGCCACGTCATCATGTTCGTTGGCGATCAAGCGACTCTCGTCATGCCCGACGAGACCCTGTCTCTGGGCGCAATGACGGCCAATGACAATTTTCGCATCGAACCTGCCTTCGGCCCGAATGGGCCAACATGGCGCGCGACAAAAATATGAGGACAATTGTGCGTCTCTACTTTGGACTTGGCCTTTCCATCGCCCTTATCGCGCCGGCAAGCGCGGAACTGGCGATGACCGGAGCCTCCGTCACGATGCGCGCCGGACCGACCGGCAACGCCACCGTCGTGCAGCGCATCCCCCAAAGGGCAGAAATCGTTCTGGAAAGATGCGTCCGCAACTGGTGTCGCGCGTCGTGGCGGGGTCGATTCGGCTATATCCCGGCGAACGCACTCGTGCTGGGCCCTCCACCCGCGACCTTGCCGGGTGACGAGATGCCACCGCCGGCGGTCTACGCTTCGCCCACGTATATCACGCCGCCGGCGTGGCGATGGACCGGGCCCTACGTTGGCGTCAACGGGGGTGTGGGGTCCGGCTCTTGGTAGCGCCGCTACTTTGCGCGGGTCTGGGCCGGCCTACCCATGAGCCCCGCTCGAACTTATATGACGGCGTGATCCCTTTCGAACCGAGGAGATGAGCGCGTGACCACGAGCCACGAGCCGGAGAAAATTCCCGTCACCGTCCTCACCGGCTATCTCGGCGCCGGCAAGACGACGCTGCTCA
This sequence comes from uncultured Alphaproteobacteria bacterium, assembly GCA_963770275.1. Lineage (GTDB taxonomy): Bacteria > Pseudomonadota > Alphaproteobacteria > Rhizobiales > Beijerinckiaceae > Roseiarcus. The sequence goes on along the minus strand of CAVYPD010000032.1, from coordinate 21,097 downwards.
ACCGCATCCTGAGCGAGCCGCACGGCAAGCGCTACGCCGTCATCGTCAACGAATTCGGCGAGATCGGCATCGACAACGAGCTCGTCGTCGGCGCCGACGAGGAAGTGTTCGAGATGAACAACGGCTGCATCTGCTGCACCGTGCGCGGCGACCTCATCCGCATCATCGAGGGCCTGATGAAGCGCAAGGGCAAGTTCGACGCGATCATCGTCGAGACGACCGGCCTCGCCGATCCGGCGCCGGTCGCGCAGACCTTCTTCGTCGACGAGGACGTGCAGAGCGGCGGCGCGGCTCGACGCCGTCGTCACCGTCGCCGACGCCAAATGGCTGGCGCCAGCGCCTGCGCGACGCGCCCGAGGCCAAGAACCAGATCGCCTTCGCCGACGTCATCATCCTGAACAAGACCGATCTCGTCACGCCGGCCGAATTGCGCGAAGTCGAGGCGCGCATCCGCGCCATCAATCCTTATGCGAAGCTGCATCGCGCGCAGAAATGCAACGTGGCGATCGCCGACGTGCTGGAGCGCCGACGCCTTCGATCTCGACCGCATCCTCGAAATCGAGCCCGACTTCCTCGAAGTCGACGATCACGACCATGATCATCACGACCACGATCATCACGACCATGATCACGGCCATCAGCCATGGCCTCAAGCATTATCACGACGAGGACATGCAATCGATCTCGGTGCGGCTCGACGGCGACGTCGATCCGGACAAGTTCATGCCCTGGATCAACGACCTCACGCAGGAGCAGGGCCCGAATATCCTGCGCTGCAAGGGCATCGTCGCCTTCAAGGGACGATCCCAAGCGCTTCGTGTTCCAGGGCGTGCACATGATGCTCGACGGCGAGCCGCAGCGCGACTGGAAGCCCGGCGAGAAGCGCGAGTCGAAGGTCGTCTTCATCGGCCGCGATCTGAAGGAAGAGGAAATCCGCAAGGGTTTCCTCGCCTGCGCGGCGTGACGGCGCTATCGACCCTCGCCCGAGCCTATCGGCCGGATGACGGCGAGCCATGACCGAATCGAGCCGACTCTTCGCTGACGCAGCACGCGCAGTTGTTCGACGCCGGCGCGCATGTCGTCGCCGCCGGCTTTCTCGGCGACGCGCCGGCGCTCGCGCTCGGCGACGGCGTCGTGCTGCTCGGCGAGCCCGGCGAGCAGAAGCGCGTCGTCGCCCATCCCGACGCGGCCATGCTGGCGGCGGTCAGCGACGGCAAGACGCTGCTCACCGGCGGCGACGACGGACGCGTCGTCGCGATGCGGGCCGACGGCGAGCATCGAGGACATCGCCGACGAGAAGGGCCGCTGGATCGACGCGCTGGCGCTGCGCGGCAGGGCCTATCGCCTGGTCCGCCGGCAAGCAGGTTCGCGCGCGCGACGAAACGCGGGGCCGTCAAGAGCTTGGAGCGCGCCGACGACCGTGCGCGGCCTCGCCTTCCTGCCGAAGGGCTATCGCCTCGCGCGCGACCCATTACAACGGCGTGTCGCTCTGGTTTCCGAACGTCGACGGCGACGCCGCAGACCGCTTGAATGGAAGGGCTCGCATCTCGACGTCACCTTCTCGCCGGACGGGCGTTTCCTCGTGACCTCGATGCAGGAGAACGCGCTGCACGGCTGGCGCTTCAGCGATTCGCGCAACATGCGCATGACCGGCTATCCCGCCAAGACGCGCTCGCTGTCCTGGTCGCATGACGGCCACTGGCTCGCGACCTCCGGCGCCGACGCCTGCAGTCGTCTGGCCGTTCCAGGACAAGGACGGCCCGATGGGCAAGGCGCCGCGCGAATGCGGCGTGCGCCAGCGCGCGTGACGCAGGTCGCGTTCCATCCGAGCGCGCTGGTCGTGGCGATCGGCTACGAGGACGGCCTCATCCTGCTCGTCCGCCTCGCCGACGCCGCCGAAATTCTGGTGCGCCCGTCCGGGCGACGGCGCGGTCAGCGCGCTCGCCTGGGGCGCGATCGGCGCACGGCTGCTGTTTGGTCTTGAGTCCGGCGCGGCCGGCCTTCTGAGGCTGCCCGCCTGACTATTCGAGGCGCGGCGCCCTTAGGCCACGCACTCGCGCACAAAATTACGTGAGATAACGATTTCAACAGCTTAGCTGCGCTTTCGGCAACTTTTTTCGTCGTTCGAGCCTCGCTGCGCAGGGCCTCGGTAGGAGACTCTGCATTGTGTTGCGAGCGCCCACGAAAGCAGTCCGTCCAAAAATGCGGGAGGTCCATTTCGTCCAGCGAAACGAAACGTTTCGCGAGCCTATTCCTATGCTACTGAAATCATTATGAACACTGAATCAGGATTTCGCGGGATCGTTTGATTTCAAGGACTTGATGGCCTTTTCGTTTCGCGTTTTTCACCGCTATGTGACGCTCACAATCATCCATCAAGGGCCGGTGGTTTTTAATCTGCCGAGTAGAAGACAATAACATATCGTTCTGTCTATCGCAAGAAAATGAAATGATCGAATGGCCTCGATCCATGTCGAGCTCAGAAGATCTCGCGAACCGGTCCCAGTTTTGGAATCGTCGGGGCTTGCGATCCTGGTTCGACGCTATCCTCAGGGCTGCCGCTTGCCAGTGGGGCAGGAAACGGAGAATTGTCCTGCCGGATTTCACCCCGGGCAGGTGGACATGAGCGAAGCCTATATCGGAGTGGACGTCGGCACGCTCAGCGCCAGGGCTGGCGTTTTCGATTCCGTCGGGCGGCTCCTCGCTAGCGCCCGGCGGCCGATCGCCGTCTGGCGCGAGCCGGGCGACATCGTCGAGCAATCGTCTGACGACATCTGGAGCGCGGTCACGTCAGCCGTGCGAGAAGCGATCGAGGCGTCGGGTCTGCCGCCTGAGGGGGTTCGCGGCATGGGCTTCGACGCGACCTGCTCCCTGGTCGCGCTCGACCGGAATGCGCGTCCCTTGTCGGTGAGCCCGACCGATGCGCCGGAACGGGACGTGATCGTGTGGATGGATCATCGCGCCGTGGATGATTCCGAGCGGATCAATGCCGGCGGGCATGATGTCCTGCGCTATGTGGGCGGCAAGATCTCGCCCGAGATGCATGCGCCGAAGCTAGCATGGCTCGCCCGATGCAAGCCCAAAACGATAAACGCCGCCGGGCATTTCTTCGATCTCACTGATTTCCTGTCGTTTCGCGCCACCGGGTCGCTAATCCGTTCGAGCCTGTCCCGCGACCTGCAAGTTCGGCTATCTCGCGCACGAGACGCGCTGGCCGGACGAATTTTTCGACAGCGTGGGACTCGGGTTCCTCAAGGACGAGGATTATGCCCTCATCGGCGCCAAGACGGCGCCGCCGGGCGCGCCGCTCGGTCGGGGATTGACGCCCGAGGCCGCCGCGGCGATGGGCTTGAGGCCCGGGACGGCGGTCGGCGCGGGGCTGATCGACGCACACGCGGGCGCCGCGGGCACGCTGGGGGCGCGAGCGGGCGGGGTGCAAGCCGATCCGCGCCGGCGTCTGGCGTTGATCCTGGGCACGTCGTCGAGCTGCATGGCGCTTGCCGACGCGCCCCGATTCATGGATGGAATCTGGGGCCCCCATTTCGGCGCGCTCACCCCGAATCAATGGCTCATCGACGGCGGGCAGTCGGCGTTCGGCGGAGCGATCGATCACCTGCTGCGGCTGCATCCGGCCTTTGCCGAATTGTCGGCCCGCGCCGGACCACATGCACTCCACGCGCTCGAGAAAGAGATCGTCGCCCGGGCCGGCGGCCTGTCGCAAGCGGCGCTGATCGCCGAGGGCCTGCACGTCCTGCCTGACTTCATCGGCAGCCGATCGCTGTCGGCGGATGCGGGTGTGCGCGGCGTCGTGATGGGGATGGATCTGCGTGAGGATGCTGCGAGCTTGCAGGAACTCTACGTGGCTGGCCTCTGCGGCCTCGCCTATGGCTTGGCCGACATTATGCGCAAGCTCGAAGCGTCTGGCTATGAATTCGATTCGATTGTCGTTAGCGGCGGCGCGGCGCGCAGCGCATTGATCCGCCAGATCATCGCCGATGTGTGTGGCAAGACGGTGGCGTTGCCGGAGACCCAGGAGCCGGTGCTTCTGGGCTCGGCGATGGTGGGCGCGGTCGCCGCGGGGACGCAGACCATGGCGTCCGCGATGTCATCGATGTCAGCGATCGCGCCAGGCGCAGCGGCGCCGGCCGGCGGGGCGATCGCGGCGTTCCACGCACGAAAGCGCCAGGCCTGCGAGATGTTGCGCCGAACTGAGCGGGAGATTCGCGAACTCGATCGCAAGTCGCGCTGGCCTGAATTGGTCATTTTCGATTGCGACGGCGTGCTGGTCGACAGCGAAGTGATCGCGCTCGGCGTCATGCGCCGCAGGCTAAGCGAAGCCGGCGTTCGCCTGACCGATCAGGAAACACGCGAACGCTTCCTGGGGCGAAGGCTCGATTCGTCCCTGCATGGAATCGAAACAGAGCTCGGGGGACCATTGCCAGAGAATTTTCGCGACGAGTTTTCGCGCGAGATTCTATTGGCGTTTGGGCGCGAACTGAAAGGGGTCGAAGGCGTGCGGCAGGCGGTCGAAGGCTTGCGCGCGCGCGTATGCGTCGCCTCTTCGAGCGGGCATGAGAGATTGCGCCTCTCGCTTCGCGTGGCCGGCTACGAGACGATGTTCGCCCCCAACATTTTTTCCGCCGCCGACGTCGCGGAGGGAAAGCCAAGTCCGGATCTTTTCCTCCATGCCGCGCGCGCGATGGGCGTCGCGCCGAAAGACTGCCTTGTGATCGAAGACAGCGTCGCTGGCGTCGTCGCCGGGTGCGCCGCCGGAATGGCGGTGTTCGGGTTTGTCGGCGCCAGTCATTTCTCCCCTCTTGAAGATGGAGCGCAACTGACCACGGCCGGCGCCGAACTGCTCTTCGACGATATGGCGCAGCTGCCTGACATCATCGCCGCGCGGGTCGCCCGAGCGAACGCCCAGGGCGCGGACTGAAGCCATGGCGCGCAAGTCGGATCAGGATGGATTGCGGCTCGACGAGGCCGCTCGCGCCGGATGGCTCTATTACGTCGCCGGCAACACCCAGGACGAGATCGCGCGCAAGCTCGGCATTTCGCGCCAGGCGGCGCAGCGGCTGGTTTCGCTGGCGATCAGCGAGCGGCTCATCAAGGTCCGGCTCGATCATCCGATCGCGCGCTGCATGGAGCTCGCCGCGGCGCTCAAGCTGCGTTACGACCTCAGGTTCTGCGAGGTCGCCCCGACCGATCCGGCCTCGACGTCTTCGACGCTTGGCATCGCTCAAGTCGCCGCGGCGGAATTCGAACGTTGGCTGCGCCGCTCGGAGCCAGCGATCATCGGCATCGGCACCGGCCGCACGATGCGCGCCGTCGCCGATCAATTGCCGGCGATGGAATGCCCACAGCACAAGCTGGTCGCGCTGGTCGGCACCACCAAGACCGACGGTTCGGCTTCGTTCTACGACGTCATCATTCGCGTGTCCGACAGCGTGCGCGCCCCGCACTACCCGATGCCGCTGCCGGTCATCGCTCGCTCGGTCGAGGAGCGCGAGCTCCTGACCAGCCTCGCCTCGGTGAAGAGTCTTTTTGATCTGGTCGAACGCACTGACGTCTGTTTCGTCGGTGTCGGCGCGGTCGGCGACTCGGCCGCCCTCGTTCAGGACGGCATCATCACACGACAGGAAGCCGAGGCTTTGCGCCAGCTTGGCGCGGTCGGCGAGATCACCGGCTGGGCGTTCGATTCAGCCGGAAAGGTGCTCGTCGAGGGCACGAACCAGCGGGTCGCCTCGGCGCCCTTGCGTCGCGCCGACAACCGACTCGTGATCGGCGTCGCGATGGGGCCGGCGCGGCGGGCGCCGGTGCGCGGCGCGCTCGCCGGGCGGCTCATTTCCGGCTTGGTCACCGACGAGTCGACCGCGGAGCATCTGCTGCAGCGATGAAGCGGAGGCAAAAAAGGCCCAAAATGCCGATTTTTCGACCGGGATGGCGGTTTTTGCACAGCTTGGCGAAAATCCGCATTGACTCGCGCCCAAACTTATGGCGAATATTCGCCCGCTAGCTTGGCAAATGCCCAAATGGGCATGCCGCACGGAGGAAACGCTATGAAGGTTCTTGTGAAGGGCCTGCTCGGGGCCGTTGCGCTCGCTGGCTTCTCGCTTCCCGCTTACGCCGAGACGACACTGACGATCGCGACCGTCAACAACGGCGACATGGTCCGCATGCAGAAGCTGACGGACGATTTCACCAAGGCCAATCCCGACATCAAGCTCAACTGGGTCACGCTTGAAGAAAACGTGCTGCGCCAGAAGGTGACGACCGACATCGCCACCAAGGGCGGCCAGTTCGACGTCCTGACCATCGGCACCTATGAGATGCCGATCTGGGCGAAGAAGAAATGGCTGCTGCCGCTCGACAAGCTCGGCGCCGACTACGACGTCGACGACCTCCTGCCCGCCATTCGCTCCGGCCTGTCGCAGTGACGGCAAGCTCTACGCCGCGCCGTTCTACGGCGAAAGCTCCTTCGTCATGTACCGCAAGGACCTGATGGACAAGGCCGGCCTCAAGATGCCGGAGAAGCCGACCTGGGAGTTCATCAAGCAAGCCGCCGACAAGATGACCGACAAGGCGGCGGGCGTCTACGGCATCTGCCTGCGCGGCAAGCCGGGCTGGGGCGAGAACATGGCGTTCCTGACCGCGACCGCCAATTCCTTCGGCGCGCGCTGGTTCGACGAGAAGTGGAAGCCGCAGTTCAACTCGCCCGAATGGAAGGAGACGCTCGACTTCTATGTGCCGCTGCTGAAGGCCGACGGCCCTCCCGGCGCCTCGTCGAACGGCTTCAACGAGAACCTCGCGCTGTTCAACGACGGCAAGTGCGGCATGTGGATCGACGCCACGGTCGCCGCGGCTTTCGTGACCGACCCGAAGCAATCGAAGGTCGCCGACAAGGTCGGCTTCGCGCTTGCTCCCGACAACGGCCTCGGCAAGCGCGGCAACTGGCTGTGGGCGTGGTCGCTCGGCGATTCCGGCCGGCACGAAGAAGGCGGACGCGGCGCAGAAGTTCATTTCGTGGGCGACCAGCAAGCACTATACCGATCTCGTCGCTTCGAAGGAGGGCTGGGCCAACGTTCCGCCGGGCACGCGCACCTCGCTCTACAAGAATCCGGACTACCTGAAGGCCGCGCCGTTCGCTCAGATGACGCTCGACTCGATCAACTCGGCCGATCCGACGCATCCGACGGTGAAGCCGGTGCCGTACACCGGCGTTCAGTTCGTGGCGATCCCCGAATTCCAGGGCATCGGCACGGACGTCGGTCAGGACTTCTCGGCCGCTCTCGCCGGAACGATGACCGTCGACCAGGCGCTCGCGAAGGCCCAGGCCAGCACCGAGACCGCGATGAAGAAGGCCGGTTACGTCAAGTGAAGCTAAGCCGCTTCCCCGCCGCTTCGCGTCGCGTACCTCGCGCAAAGCGGCAGGAAGGGGTGTCCTCCCGCCCCGCCCCCTTCTCGTTCGCGAGAAGGGGGAAGGGCAGGAGCCTAGGAACCAATAAGGACGCGCCGGCGGCCACAACGGGCGACTAGGCGCAAATCGGGAGGAAGGGCCACAACGATGGCGACGCAGCAAACGGCGACAGCGGGTCGCGCTCTCGTTTCACCATCGGTCATCCTGCTTTTCATCTGGATGATCGTGCCGCTGGTGATGACGCTCTATTTTTCGACGCTGCGCTACAGCCTGCTCGATCCCGACAACAGCGCCTTTGTCGGTCTGCAAAACTATACGTCATTCCTATCCGACCCGGATTTCCTGACTGCGCTTCTTCAATACGTTGATCCTCGTCGTCTCCGTGCTCGTCATCAGCGTCGTCGGCGGCATGCTGGTCGCTTTGTTGATGGACCAGCCGGTGTTCGGGCTGAACATACTCCGGCTCATGGTCATCGCGCCGTTCTTCGTCATGCCGACGGTCAGCGCGCTTGTGTGGAAGAACCTGCTGATGAACCCGGATTCCGGGCTCTTCGCCTGGATCGCCCGATCATTGGGGTTGAACCCATCGTCTGGTTCACCAACTGGCCGATGCTGTCGGTCATCATCGTCGTGTCGTGGGAATGGCTGCCGTTCGCCAGCCTGATCCTTCTGACCGCGCTGCAGTCGCTTGATGAGGAGCAGAAGGAGGCGGCCTCGCTCGACGGCGCGGGCGCGCTCTCCTATTTCTTCTATATCGTCCTGCCGCATATCGCGCGCGCGATCACTGTCGTCATCCTGATCGAGACGATTTTCCTGCTCAGCGTATTTGCGGAAATCTACGTCACGACCTCCGGCGGCCCCGGCGTCGCCACGACGAACATTCCCTTCCTCGTCTACAAGCAGGCGCTGCTCAACTTCGATGTCGGCAGCGCTTCGGCGGGCGGCATCGTCGCGGTCATCCTCGCCAACATCGTCGCGATCTTTCTGATGCGCATCATCGGCAAGAACCTGGAGGGCTGAACGATGGCCATCAAGAAATCCATGGGCCAGCGCGTCGGGGTCACGATTCTCGCCTGGGTCGTCGCCTTCCTGATCTTCTTCCCGATCCTTTGGACGTTCCTGACCAGCTTCAAGAGCGAGCTGGACGCCATCGCGATGCCGCCGAAGTTCCTGTTCTTCAACTGGACGCTGGAAAACTACGTCGAGGTTCAGCAGCGCTCGAACTATCTGAAGTTCGCCTTCAATTCGGTCGTGCTGTCGATCGGCGCGAACCTGGTGGGTCTCCTGATCGCCGTTCCGGCCGCCTGGTCGATGGCGTTCGCGCCGGGCAAGCGCACCAAAGACCTGTTGATGTGGATGCTGTCGACCAAGATGATGCCGGCCGTCGGCGTGCTGGTGCCGATCTACCTCCTGTTCAAGAACTTGGGCCTGCTTGATAGCCTGTTCGGGATTGGGCTCGTGCTGATGCTGCTCAACCTGCCGCTTTTGGTCTGGATGCTCTACACTTACTTCAAAGAGATCCCGAACGACATCCTCGAGGCGGCGCGCATGGACGGGGCTTCGCTTATCAACGAGATCGTCTATGTGCTGACGCCGATGGCGGTGCCGGGCATCGCCTCGACTATGCTGCTCGCGATCATCCTGTCGTGGAACGAGGCGTTCTGGACCCTCAATCTCACGACATCGAACGCAGCGCCGCTGACCGCTTTCATCGCTTCTTACTCCGCGCCGGAAGGCTTTTTCTGGGCCAAGCTTTCGGCCGCCTCGACACTTGCCATCGCGCCAATCCTCATCCTCGGCTGGTTCTCGCAGAAACAGCTGGTCCGAGGCTTGACCTTCGGCGCGGTCAAATGATCCCGCAATAAGGAATTGCCGCCATGGGAAGCATTCAACTGAAGGACGTGCGCAAGGCGTTTGGCGCAGTCAGCATCATCAACGGCGTCAATCTCAATATCGAGAACGGCGAGTTCGCCGTGTTCGTGGGCCCGTCCGGCTGCGGCAAGTCGACGCTTCTGCGCCTCATCGCCGGTCTCGAGGACGTCACCTCCGGACAGGTGCTGATCGACGCCAAGGACATGACGAATGTCGGTCCCGCGCAGCGCGGGCTCGCCATGGTGTTCCAGTCCTACGCACTCTATCCGCACATGAGCGTGCGCGGCAACATCGCCTTCGCGCTCAAGATGGCCGGACAGAAAGCCGACGTCATCGAGCAGAAGGTGCGCAAGGCGGCGACGACCTTGAACCTGACCGATTATCTCGACCGCAAGCCGCGCCAGCTTTCCGGCGGCCAGCGCCAGCGCGTCGCGATTGGGCGCGCAATCGTGCGCGAGCCGAAAGCGTTCCTGTTCGACGAGCCGCTGTCCAATCTCGACGCGGCGCTCCGCGTGCAGATGCGGGTCGAGATCGGCGAGCTTCACGAGGCGCTGAAGACCACGATGATCTATGTCACTCACGATCAGGTCGAGGCGATGACCATGGCTGACAAGATCGTGGTGCTCGATCGCGGCTCGGTCGCGCAGGTCGGCTCGCCGCTCGAGCTCTACAACAGGCCCAACGGACTGTTCGTCGCCGGCTTCATCGGCTCGCCGACCATGAACCTGATCAAGGGCGCGCCCGCCGCCAAACGCGGCGCGGAGACGATTGGCATTCGGCCCGAACATGCCGACATATCGACCACCGCCGGCGAGTGGCCGGCGAAGGTGCGCCTCGCCGAGCACCTTGGCTCTGACACATTTGTCCACGCGGAGGCTGACGGCATCGGGCCGATGACCTTGCGTTTGGAGGGTGAAGCGGCGCTGACCCCGGGCCAGAGCATTTTCGTTACACCGCGAGAGGCTCACCTGCATCGTTTCGATAAGGACGGCAGGAGAGTCAACTGACGGCGGGCGAGCGACGAACGCGTCAGTTTTCGGTTTGACTTGATGAGTGGATTCGAATCATGAGCGTCAAACTTTCGGCGGCGGCGCTTTCGCGCTTGCCCGCGGACGTTGCGGCTCCGAAATACCAACGCTCTGACCTTCGCGCGGGCATTGTTCATATTGGCGTCGGCAATTTTCACCGCGCGCATCAGGCTGTCTATCTCGACGATCTGTTCAACGCCGGGCGCGACCATGACTGGGCGATTGTCGGAGCCGGAGTGCGCGACCCGGACGTGACGATCCGCGAAAAGCTCAAGGAGCAAGACTGGCTGACGACGGTCGTTGAGCAAGAGGCGGATACGACCAATATCCGCGTCACCGGTTCGATGATCGATTTCGTTCGGCCTTACGATATCCCGGCGTTCCTTGATGCGATCTCTGAGCCCAGTATTCGCATTGTCTCGCTGACCGTCACGGAGGGCGGATACTACATCTCGCCGGCGACGCAGCATTTCGATCCCGCCAATCCCGATATCGTGTACGATTCGCAGCACGCGGAGTCGCCAACGACGGCTTTCGGATTGATCGCCGCTGGGCTCAAGCGCCGTCGCGCCGCGGGGACCGCGCCTTTCACCGTGATGTCCTGCGACAACATCCCCGGCAATGGTCACGTCACTGAGAACGCCGTCGCTGGCCTCGCGGAGCTTGCCGATCCGGAACTCGCGCGCTGGATTCGCGCCAACGTCGCCTTTCCCAATTCCATGGTCGACCGTATCACGCCCGCGACGACCGACCGGGAACGCGCCATTCTGCGCGACAAGTGCGGCCTTGAGGACAATTGGCCAGTCTTTTGTGAAGAGTTCCGGCAATGGGTGGTGGAGGACAAGTTCCCGGGCGGGCGGCCGGCGCTGGAGACGGTCGGAGTCACGTTCACGTCCGACGTGTCTCCCTACGAATTGATGAAGATCCGTATCCTCAATGGCGGTCACGCCGCGATTGCCTATCCAGCAGGACTGCTTGACATCCACTTCGTTCACGAAGCGATGGCGGACGAACAGATCCGCGCTTTCCTCGAAAAGCTGACCAAAAACGAGGTCCAGCCGGTGGTTCCGCCGCCGCCCAACACGAGTCTCGACGACTATCGCGAATTGATTGCGCGCCGCTTCGCCAATCCGAAGATTGGCGACACGATCCAGCGCCTGTGCTTCGACGGTTCGAACCGTCAGCCGAAATTCATTCTTCCCGCTGTCGCCGATCGTCTGAAAGCGGGCGCGTCCTTCCGGGGTCTGGCTCTCGTGTCGGCTCTCTGGTGCCGCTATTGCTACGGCGAGACCGAGAGCGGCAAGCCCATCGCGCCGAACGATCCCAGCTGGAAGCAGTTGCAAGAGGCAGCGAAGCCGGCCCGCAACGACCCGATGGCGTTCCTCCAATTGCGCCACATCTTCGGCGATCTGTCGGGCAATCCGAACTACGTTCGCGCGTTCTCCGATGCGCTCTCGGCGCTCTGGGCGCGCGGGGTGCGATCAACTCTGTCCGACTATCTGTCGGACAAGTCTTGAGCGGAACGCAGGCGACCCGCGCGGCAGCGGTCCGATGATGACGACAAGGGCAACGCCACGATGAAGCTCAATGACAAAATCGCGCTTGTCACAGGCGGCGCGCGCGGCATCGGGGCCGCGATCGCCGATCGCTATGTCGCCGAAGGAGCGCGGGTCGCCATCGCCGACATTTCCTTGGCTCATGCTGAGGAAACCGCCGCGCGTCATGGCGACAAGGGCTTCGCTGTGGCGCTCGACGTCACCAAGACGGCTTCGATCGAGGCCGCGGTCGAGAGCGTGGTTCAGCGATGGGGCGGCGTCGACATTCTTGTCAACAACGCCGGAATCTTTGACATGGCGCCGATCGTCGAAGTCACCGAGGCCAGCTACGACAAGATCTTCGGCGTCAACGTCAAAGGCCTTTTCTTCACCCTCCAGGCAGCCGCTAAGCGCATGATTGCGCGTGGGCAAGGCGGGAAGATCATTAACATGGCTTCGCAGGCCGGCCGCCGCGGCGAGGCCCTCGTTGCTGTCTACTGCGCCTCCAAGGCTGCGGTTATCAGCCTTACCCAGTCGGCCGGCCTTGACCTCATTAAACACCGTATCAACGTCAACGGCATTGCTCCTGGGGTCGTGGACACGCCGATGTGGGCCGAGGTCGACGCCCTGTTCGCCAAATACGAGCATCGGCCGCTTGGCGAGAAAAAGCGCTTGGTCGGTGAGGGGGTGCCGTTCGGCCGAATGGGATTGCCGGATGACCACGCCGGCGCCGCCGTGTTTCTCGCCTCGTCTGACAGCGATTATGTCGTCGCGCAAACGCTAAACGTCGATGGCGGCAACTGGATGAGCTGACAACATCGTCATGGAGGCTTCGGCCCAATGTATTTGGAGCGCTTCAATCTCAAAGGCCGCGTCGCCGTCGTTACCGGGGGCGCGCAGGGGATCGGCCTTGCCTGCGTGGAAGCGCTGTCGGAGGCGGGAGCTTATGTCTATATCGCCGACCGCAATCTGAAGATCGCGCAGGAAGCGCAAGCGGCGATGAAAGCCAAGGGCTACGCCGGCGACGTTATCGAGATGGAGGTGACGAACTCGAGGCAGGTCGACGCGGCCGCGGCCCGGGTAATGGCGGAAAAGGGCCGCGTGGACATCTTGGTCTGCAACGCCGGCATTGCCCGATCGGAAACCCCGGCGGAAGACGTCACTGACGAGCATTGGCTGAATGTCATCGACATCAATCTCAACGGCCTCTTCTGGTGTTGCCGGGCGTTCGGCAGGCCGATGTTGGCCGCGGGACGCGGCTCGATCGTCAACCTCGGCTCGATGTCCGGCTACATCGTCAACAAGCCGCAGCCGCAGGCCTATTACAACGCCTCGAAAGCGGCGGTGCATCATCTGACGAAATCGCTTGCGGCCGAATGGGCCGCGCGCGGCGTTCGGGTCAACGCCGTGGCGCCCACCTACATCAACACGCCAATGACTGCCTTGGGCAAGACCAATCAGCCGATGTTCGACGCCTGGATCGACGGCACGCCGATGGCGCGCATGGGCGAGCCGGATGAGATCGCCGCCGTCGTCCTTTTTCTCGCCTCCGACGCCTCGAGCCTGTTGACCGGGTCGATCGTGCTGGCTGACGGCGGCTATACGTGCTGGTAAAGCCTAGGTGACGTCAGTTAGCGAGAGAGGGGCGGAATGGATCTCGGTCTCAAGGGGAAGGTCGCGGTCATTACAGGCGGCAGCGTCGGCATTGGTCTTGCGATCGCCGAGGGTCTGGCGGCGGAGGGTGTCGACATTGTCCTAGCGGCGCGCGGTGTCGAGCGGGTGCGCAGCGAGGCAAGTCGCATCGCCAAATCCTTTGGCGTCCGGACCGAAGGGGTGGCCTGCGACGTCGCCAAGCGCGAAGGGGCGGACGACTTGATCGCTGACGTCAAGCGGTTATTCGGAGGCGCCGACATTCTCATCAACAACGCCGGCACCGGCAGCAACGAGACGGTGATGCAGGCGCCCGACGAGAAATGGCAGGCCTATTGGGACCTGCATGTGATGGCGGCGGTGAGGCTGGCGCGCGGCCTCGCGCCGTTGATGAAGGAGCGCGGTGGCGGCGTCATCCTGCACAACGCCTCGATCTGCGCCGCCCAGCCGCTATGGTACGAGCCGATCTACAATGTGACCAAGGCCGCGCTGATGATGTTCTCGAAGACGCTTTCGACCGAGCTCATCGGCGACAATATTCGCGTCGATTGCGTCAACCCAGGTCTCATCCTGACGCCGGATTGGGTCAAAACCGCAAAGCAGCTCACCGCTGACAAGGGCGGCGACTGGCAGGCCTATCTCGACAGCGTCGCGCGTGAACACGCGCCTATCAAGCGATTCGCGACGCCGCAGGAACTCGCGAACTTCTTCGTCTTCCTCTGCTCGGAACGTGCGAGTTATTCCGTCGGTTCAACGTATTACGTCGACGGGGGAATGCTGAAGTCGGTCTGAGCCGCCATCGTCGCGCCGCGCCGCCGGCGACCGCGGATCAGTGACGCCTTTGCGCCAATTCTTCGGGTTGCGGCTTGGTTCGATGCGTTTCCGCGAGGCGAATCCGGTTGGTGACGCCGATCACGCCCGGGACGCTTTTCGCGTCGGATTCGGCGCAGCTTCTTTGATAGGGCAGGTCAACCAGTCCAGAAACCGTCACCCAGCCGTTCTCAACGTCGACGTTTAACCGGTCCCGAGGGACCGCCAAATCCCAATGAAGCGCGTTCAAAACGCGCGTACGCACGTCTTCGCTTTGCAGCCGCATCTCGACCTCCCGGCGTCAAGGTATTTTGAAGCTACTAGCCTCGAGACTGTCGACGAACTCGTTTGCGAATTGTCCGCTCGATCCTTGCCGCTGGCAAAACAATAGCGAATCAGTAGAGCGAAATTTTGACGGAATCGCCGACAGAAGGGCCCTAATGCGCCTAGTCAGATCTGTGGCCGCGGTTCGGACTCGGCCTGCAAGAACACCCCGTCGTCGACATCCATGGCGTTACCGCGCCAGACGACATTGCGGCCGGACCAGCCGCACCCCCACAGGAGCGGCAGCAAGATGTCGCGCGCGAGCCAGGCCGCGGGACTGCGCCAAGACAGCGGCCACCCTGCAGCGAAGGCCAGCATGGCCTCTGCGCCGTAACAAAACGCAGCCGCCAGCACGCCGCCAACGATAGGGTTGATCCCGAATTCGGGAGCGGCGACCGCGGCGGCGATGAAGGTAAGAAGGCTGGTCGTCAGGATTTCAGGAGCGAAAAAGAACGGAAAGGTCGCGCGCCTGAGCCGCGCCCAGCGAAGCTGCCGCGACCAGACATCGCGCAGACGTCGCTGGCCCAATGGCTGCTGGAACGGTCGGTCGACCAGATGAGCGTTGAACCCTTGCGCACGGATAAGCTTCGTCGCCGCCGCGTCTTCCGCGATCTCCGCTCCCAAAGCTTCAATGCTTCCGCCCGCTTCCAGAATCTCCCGACGCCACAGCATGGTCTTGCCCTGGGCGAACCCGTAGCCGCAGGATTTGCCCGCATACTGCCAGCGCGCCTGATAGGTGTTGAGAAAAGCGCACTCGATCTCGGCGCCGAAGGACTTGGGTCGAGAGCCGATAGGGGGGGCGCAGACGATGCCGGTGTTGGAGCCCCACCGCGCGAGCAAGCGCTGAATGTAATCGGCCGGCATCAACACATTGGAATTGGCCATGATCACCCAATCGTGCCGCGCCGCCTTCCATCCCTTGACCACATTGTTGAGTTTGGGATTGGCGCTGATCCGGTCGTCGCCAATCAATAGGCGCGCCGGGCGCTCGGGATTGGCCGCGATCGCGTTTCGCACCAGGGGTGTGATCGGATCATCGCCGCTGGCGAGGCAGAAGATGATCTCATAGCTTGGGTAGTCGAGCGCGAAAATGGACCGCAGCGTTTCGCGCGAAAACGTCTCGACGCCGCACAAAGGCTGCACGATCGTGACGCTCGGAGCATCCTTGGGCGGCGGCAGCGGCCCGCCCGGCCGTCGCCTGCACCGCATTGTGGCGAGGACGACGCTCAGCCCGTGCATCCCCGCGCTGGTAGCGCAAATCCCCGCCGCCAGGGCGCCTATAGTCATGGGGCCAGACTATCCGAATCACAAGGCCTTGTCACACCATATTGCCGCGCCCGCACGACGCTTCTATGAAGGCGAATGGCCACTCTTCCGGTGGTTCGGTTCGCGCCTTCGCCGACCGGCCGCATCCATATCGGCAACGCCCGCACCGCTCTGCTGAACTGGCTCTTCGTCCGCCGCCACGGCGGGACGTTCATCCTGCGCTTCGACGACACGGATCTCGAGCGTTCGAGGACGGAATACGCCGACGCGATCGAGGCGGATCTGGAATGGCTTGGGATACGGCCGGACCTGGTGCGCCGCCAGTCGGAGCGGATGGCGGCCTACGACGAGGCCGCCGCGAGGCTCAAGGATCTGGGCCGGCTGTACCCGGCCTATGAGACCGCCGAGGAGCTCGACCGGCGCCGCAAGCGGCAACAGGCGCTCGGCCGACCGCCGATCTATGATCGGGCCGCTTTGCGCCTGTCGGCGGACGAGCGGGCCGCGCTCGAAGCCTCAGGCCGCAAGCCGCATTGGCGTTTTCGCCTCGAACCAACGACTGTGCGCTGGGAAGACATTGTGCGCGGCGAAAGCCACATCGATTGCGCCTCGCTCTCCGATCCGGTCCTCCGCCGCGAGGATGGAAGCTATCTCTACACGTTGCCCTCGGTGGTCGACGACATCGATTTCGGCGTGACGCATGTTATTCGCGGAGAGGATCACGTCACCAATACCGCCGTGCAGATTCAGATTTTCGAGGCTCTCGCAGGCGCAGCGCCGAGCTTCGGCCACCACAACCTCCTGACCGACGCTGGCGGCGGAGGACTGTCCAAGCGCTCTGGCGCGCTGTCGATCGGCGCGTTGCGCACGAAAGGCATCGAGTTGCTCGCCGTCGCGGCGCTCGCGGTGCTGGTTGGTTCGGCCGAGGCGGTGCGTCCGGTCGCCTCGCTCGACGAACTGGCGAACCTCATCGACCTTTCGCAACTCTCGCGCGCCGCGGCCCGCTTTGACGAAGCCGAGCTCGAGGCGCTTTCCGCGCGCACGCTGCATCAATTGCCATATGCGGCGGTCGCCAACCGGCTGGCCGAGCTTGGCGTCGCCGGGCCCGACGCGGAGGCCCTGTGGCTGGCGGTGCGGGGCAACCTTTCGCGTCTCGACGATGCGGCGATCTGGCGCCAGGTGACGGAGGGCGACGTCGCGCCGATCGTCGAGGACGCCGACTATCTGAACCTGGCCGCCTCATGCGCGCCCGACGACCCGTGGGACCAGTCGACGTGGGGCGCCTGGACGACGCGGCTCAAAGAAGCCACCGGTCGCAAGGGCCGAGCGCTGTTTCACCCCTTGCGTCTGGCCTTGACCGGCCAGGAGGCCGGCCCGGAGCTCGCTGTTCTCCTGCCGCTGATTGGCCGCGCTAAAGCGTTGGCCCGACTATCCGCACCGAGTGCTTGACTCCGTCGGCTCCGGTCACTTCCACCATGCGCCCCTGCTTCACGCTGAAGCTCTTGGCGCTCTCGACACCATCGCCAGCAATGCCGGAGCCTTCGCGGCTGACTGTGGCGGCCGCGGCGCTGAGCTTGGTGTCGGCGCCGTTGGCGTCGAGAACGGGCGCGGTCGCCGTGTCGAGGGAGGGCGCCCCTGGGCTCGCGCCTGACCCCGGAACTGGCCCAAGAACTGGCGGGGCGCCGGGCCCAGCGAGCAGAGACGCATTCGGCACGATTGGCTTGCCCTTCGAATCTATGGCCAGCTTGGCCTTCGGATCGATGATCGGCCGGGCCATCTCCGCCGACTTTTCTGGCGTCACCAGAATGTCGTGCTTCTCGTGGCCATACCGCGCTTCCGCGTCGGCGAGCGCTTCAGCCCACGTTTGCCCCTTGCGCCGGCAAGAGCAGCTCGGATCGTAAGCCTTCTCGAATTTGGCGGCGTTGGGCAAATTTGCGTAAGGCTCGCCGGTTGGCGAAGCGGCCTCGTCGACCGTGCCGCCGAACGGGAACGAATAGAGGGCCATATCGGCGTTGGGGCACAAAGCCCTGCAGACGTCCTCGAGGCTATCCGCCCGGCTTCCGGCGCCGGAATAGGAAACGGGGAAGAAGCTGCCGTCGCAGGTCCGCACGCATACCGCATACGAGCCGGAGTGCGCCTGGACGCCCCCTTTCTCGCCCGACGGGGCCGACTGGCGCGGCTGATCGCCGTGGTCTTCAAATCGGGCGTCCGTCTGCGGCTCCTGGTCTTGCGGAGCCCCGAGCCTCGCTATGCCGCCGAATAGAGCCTCGAAGACATTGCCGGGCCCTGACGGCTGCGGGTGGCCGCATTCGGCGTTGTAGCGGGCGACCAGATCGCCGGCCCCGCCGCCCGCGCGCGCCTGCAGGTCTGAGAGATTGGCTTCCATGCGCGAGATTTGGGCGGTGACTTCGCCGCATTGCGGCGGCGGCTCCGAGCCGAAAAACAGGAACTTGCGGTTGCCGCAGCCGAGCGAACCGGCGTAGGCCCTGGTGCGCCCAAGCTCGGCGCGCTGGCGTTCAACCGCCGCCTGCGAGCCGCTCGACCCGCGGCGCGCGGCGATGGCCTGCTGCAAGCGCGCGCACTCGGCGTTCTGCGCCAGCGCAATGTCGGCGCTGAAAGCGACGATCGAAGCCGCGAGCGCGGCCAAGGCGCCGACCGACGCCAGAAATCCGCCCTGTCCGAAAGCGCTTCGCATGCGTGTCTTCGCCGCCGTCATCTGGTCAATCGTCCTCGCCTATCGAGAGCCTGGAACTCCACCCCGCCGTCGATATCGAGCGAGCGCGTTTAGAAACCGACATCGCGGCGTCAACAAGGCATGCGCTCCCAAAGTCGCGCCGGGCCTTCTACGTGGTTTCGACGCACGATGCCAGAGGCTGAAAGCCCTCCTCGCCGCGTGTGGCCTCAGCAGGCCGGATCGGGCATAATGAGGCGATGGCAGACGCGGACGCGCGCCCCACCAATGCGCCCGAAATCACCGTCAGCGAACTGGCGAACGCGCTCAAGCGCGCCATCGAGGACCGGTTCGGCTATGTCCGCGTCAGGGGCGAGATTTCGGGCTACCGCGGCCGCCAGGCGTCTGGCCACGCCTATTTTAGCCTGAAGGACGCCAACGCGCGGCTCGACGCCGTCATTTGGCGCACCACGCTCGAGCGCATGCGACTCAAGCCCGAGGAGGGGCTTGAGGTCATTGCGACCGGGCGATTGACCACGTTCCCCGGCAAGTCGACCTACCAGATCGTGATCGATACGCTCGAGCTCGCCGGAGTCGGCGCGCTGATGGCGCTCCTCGAGGCGCGGCGCCGGAAACTCGCCGAGGAGGGACTGTTCGACGTCGCGCGCAAGCGCAAGGCGCCGTTCCTGCCGAGAGTTGTGGGTGTGGTGACCTCGCCGACCGGCGCCGTCATTCGCGACATTCTGCATCGCCTCGCCGACCGCTTCCCCGTTCGGGTGATCGTCTGGCCGGTGCGCGTTCAGGGCGAGACCTCCGCGGCCGAGGTCGCCGCGGCGATTGACGGCTTCAACGCCATGCCCCTCGACGGGAAAGCGCCGCGGCCCGATGTGCTGATCGTTGCGCGCGGCGGCGGCTCGCTCGAAGACCTGATGAGTTTCAACGACGAGGCGGTGGTGCGCGCCGTCGCCCGCAGCGTGATTCCGCTCATCGCCGCTGTCGGCCACGAGACCGACTGGACGCTCATCGATCACGCGGCGGACGTGCGCGCGCCGACGCCGACCGCGGCGGCCGAATTCGCGGTGCCTGTTCGCGCCGAGCTTCTCGCGACGATCGCCGATCTGGAGGCGCGCCGCCGCGGCGCGATCCTGCGCTTCTCCCACCGTCTCCGTTCCGATCTGCGCGCCCTCGCTCGCGCCCTGCCAGGGGGCGAGGCGATCGTCGCCGGGCCGCGCCAGCGCCTCGACCGCGCGTCGGAGACGCTTGCTCAGCGCATGCGCGGGGCGATCGACCAGCGTGCGCTCAGGACAGCGGGTCTGGCGCGGAGCCTCGCGCGTCATTCGCCGCGCGCCCATCTCGCGGGCTTGCGCGAGCGGTTGAGGGGCTTGAGCGGGCGTTTGTTGCGAGCGCGGCCGCTCCTCATCGAACGGCCGCGCCGGTCGGCGGAGGCCGTGAGCCGGACATTTCGTCCGCGAGGCGGCGCTCCTCGCCAGGCGACGCGGCGAACAGTCGGCGGCGCTTACGCGTCTCGCCGCCCGCATGACGCGCGCCTATGACGAACGCCTGCAGGCTCGGCGCGCCCAGCTCTTTTCCGCCGGGCAATTGCTCGGCGCGATGTCTTATCGCGGCGTCTTGTCGCGCGGCTTCGCGCTCGTGCGGGACGAGACGCAAAAGCCTCTGTGGCGCGCGGACGACGTCAGGCAGGCGCAGCGGCTCGAGATCGAGTTCGCCGACGGAAAGATCGGCGCCATCGCCGGGGGCCGCGTCGGGCCGCCGCTGACGCCGCCCGCGCTGCTGCCCCGCAGACGCGTCAGATCGGACAAGGACTCGGAGGGGCAGGGGTCGCTGTTCTGAGCGGCTCCTGTTATCCAAAATCACCGTAATTTACTCCAAATAAATCCAAGCAAATCCAAGGAAATCCAAGGAAAAAGGCTTGGATTTGCTTGGATTCCTTTGGCCGATTTGAGGCTTTTCAATGGGTTACGCCGAATCCAAATAAAAAAACTTTTCCTCTGTTTTTCCGCCGCGCCCGCCGAACGCTTGGGGGGGCATTTGCTGCCTCTCAGGGGAGATATAGCACATATTCTGGATAACTGGAAGAAATTGCACGGAAAGCTCCGTGGGGCCATCGCCATCATTGGATGTGCTCTGCAGTCACCGCGTATGTCGCGCTGTCCGACGCGGTGTTTCACGCCCGCGGTAGCGCGACGCCCCATGAGGGTGCACAGCGACAACTTCAAACCCGCGGTGGGGACGCGGCAGCCCGGAACAAAGGCCAGAAACATAGCGTTTGCGCGGCATGATCCAACGGATCGGGAGGATCCAACCAGAGGAGTTTCCGATGAAATGTTTCTTGATTGCCGCACTGTCCGCCACGGCTCTTTCTGCACTCGCAACTGCGACGCCAGCCGCCGCTCAAGGAACGGCGCCGGGCTCGCCGAGAGGCACAGCGCCGGTAACGATTGAGGGCTACGGCCCGTCGTCGGCGATCGTCTGCGATCAGGCCGGCACCACCTGCTGGCATTCGGTC
>CAVYPD010000031.1:0-17716 GCA_963770275.1 uncultured Alphaproteobacteria bacterium | reverse complement strand
CGACCACCCATCGCTTCCGAACAGCGTCGAAGCGCGCCGATTTAACCTCGGTTGAACCCCAATAGTTCAGCTCCATCGCGGACACATAGGAACTGAGCCAGTCGCCCATTTTGTCCTTTGGCGTGAAGACCGGCCAGTTGCCGGGAAACGGCATATAGGGAAGATGGTCGTACCAGACCGGATCGTGCAGAACGAGCGAGCGATAGCGATTGCGCCAGGAATTGCCCGCCCGCGCGTTCTTCTCGGCGATGATGGTCGGCACGCCGAGCTGCCTTAGCCGCGCGCCGAGCATAATGCCGGCTTGGCCGCCGCCGATGACAAGACAATAAGGCTGCTCGGTCGACCCTAAGGCTTTGTGTTCGGCGACCAGGCGTTCGGTCCAGTTGATCCTTCCGCGCGTGGCCGCACGCTCTGCGCCGAGCGGACGCGCGAAGCCGACCTTTTCCTCGTGTCCGGTCAGGGACTGCAGCGTCGTCAGAATGGTGCGGCACTTGCCGTCCTCAAGACGAAAGATGCCACGCCCAACGCCGTCACGAGTCGCGAAGTCGAACCACCCTCGAATATCGCCTTCGGCGCGTCGGCCTTTTCGAGCGACCAATTCGAAGGCGAGGTTCTCGTTAGCGTGGCGTCGAGCATCGCTCGTAATCGCGGCCTTACCCTCGAACGTCTTGATGTTCCACGTGAAGCTCAAAAAGTCGCGCCAGTAGCAATCGTCGGCGAAGAGATCCAGCGCCGCTGTTACATCGCCGCTTGCAAGCGCCCTATCGAGCGCTGCGAGCCAAGCGCCCGCTTTCGTCGTTGCCGCCTCGTCCATGCTCACAGTCTTCCGCCTTTTTAACGGGGAACCAACCGCCCGGGTTTCCGAGCGCCCTCGCTCTGGCTGCAAGCGGCATAGGTAATTTTACCTACCCTGAGCCCACCGCATTCCACGCCATCCCCTCTCGCAATCTTGCGTTCGAAGTCATCGGAGACGCTCGTGGCACAAGACGGATATTGGGAAGTCATAAGCATCGCAAGGTCATCAGCGACGACGCGCCGGCAAATGAGCAGCGAGCATTGAATTCAGGCGCTATGGCCAAAATCCGGGCGCTTCGTCGCCTTGACAGCCTGTGCCGGTTAGCTAGTCTTCTCGTGGTTCCTCGAGTTTCCTGCGCATGGGTACAATGTTTGCGGCCGCGCGTTCAGGACCGAAGCTCCAAGTTCTTAGCGCCGCAAAGGTCTACAATACGCATTCAGGCGATCTCGTCGCCATTGACGGATGCTCGCTCGATATCGGCGCCGAAGAGATCGTTTCCATCGTTGGCCCCTCGGGTTGCGGAAAGACCACTCTTCTATGGTCGATGTCCGGGCTCCACCGTTTGACTGCGGGGGAGATTCGTCTCGATGGTCGACCGGTGCGCGGACCGCATCCGGAGATTGGGATGGTGTTCCAGGACGCCAACCTACTCCCTTGGCGCAACGTCGACGCCAACATCCGCTTTCCGTTCGAGATCAAAGGAACGAAGCCCGATCGTCCTTGGATTGACGAGCTTCTGACTCGCGTCGGCCTTGATGGGTTCGGCGGACGCTTTCCTCGCGAATTGTCGGGCGGAATGCAGCAGCGCGCGGCTCTTGTGAGAGCCCTGTCGTTCAAGCCCTCAGTCCTGCTGATGGACGAGCCGTTCGGCGCGCTCGATTCCTTCACCCGCGAGGAAATGAACCATCTCGTTGAAGAGATCTGGATGTCGGCGCCGACGACGATCGTGTTGATCACGCACTCGATCGAAGAAGCGATCTTTCTCTCCGATCGCATCTTGGTCATGAGCCCGCGCCCGGGACGTGTAGCCAGCATTCATACGGTTCCCTTTCCGCGTCCGCGCTCGCTTCAGATCATGGCGACGAAGGATGTGTTCGACCTTCTCAACCGCATCAAACTTGAGATTGTGGGCGACCGTCAGCGGCAAGGAAAGAGCGCGGAGAAGGCGAAAGCTTTGGCGGTCGAGCCATGACGGATCTCGACGCGATCCCAGTTTTTAAGAAGGGACCGGTCGGCGACAGTGAAGTCGGCGTCTCAGGATTGTCGTCCGCCTTAGCAGGCGGATCCGGAGTCAAGTCCGCCAGCGAAGTGCTTGCCATTATCCTTCTAGCGGTCGTCATCGTCGGGAGCGTGCAGATCGCGCTCACTGTGCTGAACGTGCCTCAATACGTCTTTCCCAAGCCGAGCGAAATCGCTGTCGCGCTCGTGAAGGACTTCCCCCTGATTGCGCCGCATCTCTTCTACACCCTCGTGGAGCTTGTCAGCGGCTTCGCCATCGGCGCGGCGACCGGCCTCATGCTCGCGGCCATTGTCACTCAGTTTCCGTTTGTCGAGAAGGTCATCACGCCTTACATCCTCATTCTCGTCACCACGCCGATGCTGGCTCTTGTGCCGCTGCTGATCTTGCGTTTCGGCTTCGGTTACACGCCTCGCGTCATCGCGGTTGCCCTCGCTTCGGGACCAATGGTGATGATCAACGCCGCGACCGGCTTCCGGCGCGTGGATCGAGGCAAGATCGCTCTCGCTCATTCTTACGGAGCGTCGACCTTGCAAGTCTTCTGGAAGGTGCGGGCGCCGATGGCGCTGCCGATGATCTTCGTCGGGCTGATGGTGGGATCGATTTTTGGCCTTCTGACCGCGGTTGGCGCCGAAATGGTCGGCGGGGGCTTTGGGCTCGGCAACCGGCTCACCTCCTATTCGTCGATGATTTAGATGCCACAGTTCTTCGCAGTCGTCCTCATCCTGTCGACGCTCGGCATCCTCATCTACGTGCTGTTCTTCCTGTTGGCCAAGCGCTTCGCAAGCTGGGAGGCGTGATGCGTTTCTGCGCGGCTCGCGGGAGGGTGTGAAGCGGAGGGAATGAAATGAAAACAATAAGCGCAAATACGGAGAGAACGCCTTTCTCGAACGGCGTCAGCCGTCGTACGTTCTTGCAAGTCTCGGCCGCAGGCGCGGTCACCGCCACCGTCTTCGGCGGCTCAAGAACGGCGTCGGCCGACCTTTATTCGCAATTCACCTGGATCTCGCCGCGCGGCACGCTCGAAGTGCTCGACGACTTCCCGTACTGGTCGGCGAAGAAAATGGGCTATTTCGAGGGCATTGGCGTCAAGACGGACATGCAGCCCGGCCCTTCGGACGGCACTGCGACCGTCAAGTTCGTGGACGTCGGCCAAGCCGACATGGGCTTTCCGTCGCCGGGCGTCTTTTCCTTCGCCCTGCAGAACGGAATGAAACTCAAGTCCGTCTTCCACATGGGCGCGTTGGACACATTCAGTCTCGCGTTCCGCCCGGGGGACGGGTTCAACGACCTCAAGAAACTCGAGGGCAAGACGGTCCTACTCGGATCGGCGGCATGGCAGTCGATTGTCGATCCGATGCTGTTCGTGCAGGGCGTGGACGTTTCGAAGGTCAAATATGTCGAAGCCGGGTGGCCAACCTGGGCGACCGCGCTCAAGGCCGGACAAGGCGACGCCGCGCTCTCGTGGGAAGGGTTGCGAGCGGAGTGGATCGGGAAAGGGCTCGAGTTCGAATATTGGCTCGGCGTGCAGAAGTCACCGCTTTTCGCGAACACCTTCGTGGTGCGCGCAGCCGATTTGGACGACCCCGACAGGAAAGCCTTCCTCGAGAAATATCTCCGCGGCTGGGCGATGGGCCTCGAATTCGGCTACCTCAATCCACGCGCCGCCGTGGAGGCCGTGTTCGAGCAGTTTCCCACCCTCGCAAGCAATCTCGGCCCGAAGCTCGGGACGACGTCTTGCTTGCAGCAGACCAACGTCTTCCGCGGCGACATGGCGAAGCGCGCCGGATGGGGCGACCACAACATGGGCGCCTGGCAGCTCTTCTTCGACAAGATTTACCAGCTCAAGCAGATCACCAAGCCCGTCAAGGCCGACGACGTCTGCACCAACGTGCTCATCGCCGGCGCCAACAATTTCGACCGCGCGAAGGTGAAGGCCGACGCCGATAGCTACAAGCTCACGAAGCCCTTTGCCGATCTCGACGTCGACGACATAAAAGCGCATCTTTTCGATCAGGCGATTCCGGCCAATCGTTGACAGCGCGCGGGGGAGGGGCGGAACGCCCCCTTCCAAGCCTGAAGGGGAGGGACAATGGCTCCGGTGAAGGTTCTTGTAGTCGGTCTCGGCAACATGGGCGTGTCCCACGCCAGCGCGTATCACCGCAACTCCGGCTTCGAGATCGTCGGTCTCATGAGCCGGACGATCAAATCGAAGCCGATCCCAGAAGAGCTCAAAGGCTACCCGCTCTTCGAGAATTTCGACGAGGCGCTGGCGGCATCAAAGCCGGACGCGGTCTCGATCAACACCTGGCCGAATACGCACGCGGAATATGCGATCAAGGCCATGGATGCGGGCGCGCATGTCTTCATGGAAAAGCCGATCGCAATGACGATCGAGGATGCGGAGAAGGTCGTCGAGACCGCGCGCAAGAGAAACCGGAAGTTGGTGCTCGGATATATCCTGCGGGTCCATCCAAGCTGGATGAAGTTCATTGAACTCGGCAAGACGCTGGGAAAGCCGCTTGTGATGCGGCTCAATCTCAACCAGCAGAGCAACGGCAAGGCGTGGACCTGGCACAAGAACCTCATCAACTCGCTCATCCCGATCGTCGACTGCGGCGTTCACTACGTCGACGTCATGTGCCAGGTCACCGGAGCGAAGCCCGTGCGCGTGCACGGCATTGGCGCCAAACTTTGGGCGGAAGCGAAGCAGCCGAACTACGGCCACCTTCACGTGACCTTCGATGACGGCTCCGTCGGCTGGTACGAAGCCGGATGGGGCCCAATGATGAGCGAGGTCGCCTTCTTCGTGAAAGATATCGTCGGGCCCAAGGGCGCGGTGTCGCTCGTGCCCGCGCACTCGGACAAGAAGGATCAGCTCGCCGAGATTTCGGATTCAGCCGACATCGGTCGGCACACGAAAACCGACCTCATCCAGTATCACCACGCCGAAGTCGGACCCGATAAGAATTTCATCAAGCGCGACGAATTCATTTCGACGGAGGACGAGCCCAGCCATCAGGCGCTCTGCGATCGCGAGCAGGACTTCTTCCTGAAAGCGATTCAGGAGGACCTGGATCTGTCCGAGTCCATGGAGGCTGCGGTCAACAGCCTTCGGATCGTCTTGGCCGCTGAGGATAGCATCAATCAGGGGAAGGCTATCGAACTCGCCAGCTGAGGTTGGGCCCTTGACCGGATCCTCCTGCATCGGAAGCACCGTTTTTTGCCTGAAAATTATAGGTTAGAGCGCGATCTTCTTAGGCCGAAGCATCCTGCGTTGGGGAGGTAATTTGCGCATTCGGTCGGGTGAAGCAGTCGAGCAGCGCTCCGATAGTTTGCCAGGTCTGTTCGATGGTTCGGGCGTCGGCCTTGCGTAGCAGGGTCTTCATTTTTGCGAAGACCTGTTCAATCGGATTGAGGTCTGGCGAGTAGGCGGGCAGGAAGAAGAGCTTGGCTTTGGCGGCGCGGATCGCTGCGCGAATGGCGCGGCCCTTATGGCTGCCGAGGTTGTCCATAACGACGAGGTCGCCCGGCGCGAGAATCGGGAGGAGAACCTGCTCGACATAAGCGTGGAAGCTTGCGCCATTGATCGGTCCGTCGATGACGCAGGGCGCGGTGAGCCGGTCGCAACGCAACGCCGCTAGAAACGTGAGGGTCCGCCATTTACCGAAGGGCGCTTTGGCGACGAGGCGTTGACCTCTGGCGCAGCGGCCGTGGGTGCGCGTCATGTTGGTTTTGGCCCAGGTCTCGTCGATGAAGACAAGCCGGCTTGGATCGATCCTCGCCTGACGCGCCCTCCACTGCTCACGCCGCCTGGCGACGTCCGGACGGTCCTGCTCGGAGGCGCGAAGGCTTTTTTTGAACGTCACGCCTTCATGCTGGTGAAAATGCCAGAGCGCATAATAGCTGACCACCAAGCCGCGGTCGGCCAGCTCCTTGAGCAGAGCCCGCAGCGTGATATCCGGCTTCTCGGCGATCCGCGCCAGAACCCAATCCTTCTCGCGCGCCCCAAGATAAGGCCTGCGGCCGCCCATCTTCAGCGCCGCCGGACTGCCGACGGCGCGGTGACGCTGCGAACACTTCACCACGCTCGCGACGCTGACCATGAATGTCTTGGCCCCCGAACGGCACGACTGACCCTCCGCCACCGCCCCAACCACCCGCTCCCGAAGATCCAAAGAATAAGCTTTCGCCATGCCAGCCGGCCTCCGCCCAGCCAACAGGTTGAATCAGAACGCAACTGATTCGGGAATCCAAACCTCGAACTCTAGCCAAAAGCAGCCCGCTACTAGGCTCCGGACTCAATCGGGTCCACCAGATGATAACGGCCGCGATCATGACGGCGGCGGCAAAGTTGGCTGCGAGCTGGTCGTATCGTGTGGCGATGCGTCTCCAATCCTTGAGGCGGCAGACCATGCGCTCGATGAGATTGCGTTGGCGATAGGCAGTCTCGTCGAACGGATGATGTCGCTTGCGGGTCGGATTGTTCGGGATGACCGGAACCGTGCCGCGTTCGAGAAGAAAGCGACGCAGACCATCGCTGTCGTAGGCGGTGTCGGCAGCCAGGCGCCCGCCTGCCGGAACGCCGCTGATTAGCGCTGTCGCGACACGAACGTCGCCGAGATGGCCAGGCGTCGCTTCGATGGCGATGGGGCGTCCGCGCGCGCCGACGATGGCGTGGATTTTCGTGGTGCGCCCGCCGCGCGAGCGGCCAATCGCCTGCGCCTGCGCCCCCCTTTTCCGCCCGCCGCCGAGCGGTGAGCCTTGGCCGTCGTGCTGTCGATGGCTTGACCATCGCCGGGGTCGGCGCGCGCCAGCGCGTCAAACAGCCGACGCCAGATCCCGCGCATCGTCCAGCGGCGAAAGCGATTGTAGAGCGTCGTCGAAGGCCCGTACACGGCAGGGCAATCCTGCCACCGACAGCCGGTCTTCAGAACGGGGACGACGCCGCTGATGACCCGCCGGTCGTCAGTCCTTCGCGCGCCCCGGGCTGGTTCTTGGGCAACAGCGGCCCAAGGGCTCCCCATTGCGCTTCGCTCAACCAAAATTCGCCCGCCATGATCCAAGCCCTCAAACCCGATTCGCCTTGAATCACAGACCGATAATCCACTCAATACCTTGCTTGAGCTTTGAACCTAGAGCCTGCTACGTCGGGATGGAATCGTCATTGCGAGCGCAGCGAAGCAATCTACCGTGTTTTCAAGTCAAGGCTGGTTTGAAGGGTGTCTTGGCTTTGATCATTGGGTTGAGAGTGACGATGAGTTTTCGGATGATGGCGACGATGATGAGCTTGTGCGGTTTGCCGTTGGCTTTGAGCCTGTCGCAAGGCGATGAAGGTCGAGTTGTGAGAGCTGGCTGAGAGGGCGGCCATGAACAAGGTGTCGCGCATGGGCTTGCGGCCGCCGGCGATGCTGGCGCGATTTATGGACGAGCCGCTTTTGCAGGTGATCGGAGCAACGCCGACGAGAGCGGCGATCTTGCGGCGATCGAGCGCGCCGATTTCGGGCAGGCGAGCGAGGATCATCTGAGCGTTCTTCGGGCCGACGCCTTTGCAAGAGCGCAGGAGACTGGCTTTTTCGGTCAGAATGGGGTCGGCTCTGCGATGTGGGCGTCGATGACGTGCTGGATGGCGTCGATTTGACTGTCGAGGACCTCGATCACCGCCCCGATCGAGGCCTCGACGCTAGCCTCGTGGGCCTGATGCGCGCGGCAGCTTTCGGACTGACGCAGGTCGCTCAATTGGTCGAGCCGGCTGACCAGGGCGGCGAGAGTTTGGGTCTGCGGGGCTGGCGAAGGCCTGGCCGGCTCATCGGCGATGAAGGCGGCGAAACGGGCGAGCATTCGAGCATCGGTCTTAGGCCGAGCCGCGCCGAAGCCTTTGCGAAAGCGCGGGCGCGAGTGGGATGCACGCGGCGAAGCGGCAGGCCGAGTTGGGCCGCGACCCCCATCAGGGGTGCTCATAACCGCCAGTCGCTTCGCAGGCCATGGCGCGGCAGCCTTGCGGCCAGGATCCGCCCAAGGCTTCGGTGATGGCGGCGACCGTGTTGGCGATCCGCATGGCGCGGCCCGCATTATCGGCGATGTCGAGCCAATCCTTCGAAACATCGACCCCGATGCACAACGGGCTTGCAACAGTGGAAAGGCCGGTTGAAGCCGACCGGCGACGAGCTACCATGGCGCACCTTTCGCAAGAAGGGGAAGGTGCTCTCTGGCGCAGGATTGTAACTCGGGGTGGGCCCAGCCTACCGTTCGCGCTCAAGACCGAAAAAGGCAGGACTGCGGATCGAGATTGCTTGCGAACTCCTGTTCCATCCAGAATCGATCTCGCGTCCTGCCCGCCATTCTTACCGCAGACGCAAAGCCGCCAAAGAACAGCCGGCCAATACGTACAATCCAGAGAACATAGCCGCCCGACGTTCTTCTGGATTGCTTCGTCGCTGCGCTCATCGCAATGACGGCTAGGCTCCGTCGGAGCGTGTCCGGTTGGGCTCGCGGTCAATCGCGTCGATGGGTCATGGGAAAACCGATGTCCGCGCCGTTCACCATAATCGTCTGCAGCATCTTCGACGACCTCGGCTTGCCAAATCCGATCCCGGTAACTTGAAACGACAGCGCAACCTTTCGATCCCATACCAGAGAATTGGCGAGGTTCAAGTCGCGCAGGGCGATCTCTCCGGTGCTCTGAAGTCTCATAGCAACAGCCTCGCGATCAAAGACCGACTTGCGCAATCCGATCCAACAAACGGTGATTGGCAGGAGGGTCTCTCGCTGTCGTACGAGCAAATCGGCGATGTTCTGGTCGCACAAGGCGATCTCGCTGGGGCATCGACCTCCTATCGCGATAGTCTCGTGATCAGGGACCGCTTGGCCAAGTCCGATCTCCGGAATGCCGGTTGGCAGCGCGATCTCGCTGTTTCGAACGCAAAGGTTGCAGACGTGGAGGTTGACCGAGGCCAACGGCCATGCCGAGCGGATCGCGGCGCTGCACATGATCGAGCCGCGCGGCGATCGACCGAGGCCGATCACGCTCGGCGCCGACAAGGCCTGCGACGCCGAGGACCTCGTCAATGAACTGCGCTCGATGAACGCGACGCCTCCCCTGGCGCAGAACGCCAATGGGCGTTCCTCGGCGATTGACGGCCGTACGACGCGACACGCGGGTTATGCCGTGAGCCAACGCATCCCCGCAAACGGATCGAGGAGGCCTTCGGCTGGATCAAGACCATCGCCGACCAGGAGCGAACCAAGGTCCGCGGTTGCGCGCGCGTCGGATGGGCTTTCACCTTCGCAGCCGCCGCCTACAATCTGGCGCGGCTGCCGAAGCTCATGGAGGCGGCATGAACGCCCCGGCGAACTGCCGACTGATCGGCCGCTGGCGGATCGTCGAGGCGGACCTCTGGGACCGCGCTCAACTCGATCTCTGCGGCCCGGCCAGGCTGACGATCACCGCGCAGAGCGGCGAAATCGCCTTCGGCGCCTTGGAGGCCGGCCTCGACGTCGAATATGCCCGCGAACTCGATGGGCTTTCACTGGGCGGGCTGCGAGGAAGGCGACGAGGTCGAGGGCGAAGGAACCGCCGAACTTCTCGACGACGGCGCCCTCGAGATCGAGTTCGAGTACCGAAACGGCGACGAAGCCGTCCTTAAAACCAAAGGGGATACTTCTTCAACAGCCTGTTAATATCATGTCAAAGGCCCGCACAGGGAGCTGGAAATGCGGATGCCCTTTTTGGCGGCGCTCCGCTCCGATCGCGTTGACGGCGGCTCGTTGTCGACGGGAATCACAATCGCGAGATTGTCGCACAGGGTAGCGGCTCCAGTGTCATCCCATGGGCGGTTGGGGCTGGCCGCGGTATGGCGACGCCCGTCGCCTAATTAGCAGGAAGCGCTGGATAATCCATTCGCGGACATTTAAGACGTTGAGGATAACGACAAGGGCAGTATAGACGGTGCCTCCGACCGTAATTTGGCAGAGTAGAGCCCAAGGCCCGGACCATGACGCGAGTTGGTGAACTACCAGAAACATGACGCCGGTGCTTACCAGCACTTTAGCCGTATCAATCATTGGCAAAGGCAAAGGAAATACGAATCGGCTGCAGATTGCCGCTACAACAGAAGAGGACAGCAATGCGAAAAAGCTACCTATGGCTGCACCCAATACGCCCAACGGTGGAATCAACCATATGTCCAAGGTCAGATTTACGACGAGAGCAAGCACCGTAAATAAAGCCAGCAACAAGGTTCGATGCGCAAGCTGGAAGGCAGCGTCAATATAATGAGCGCGTATAGTCCCCACGACGGCCGTCGCCGAGAGCCACGGCGCCAGGGAGACGACCGATTTCCAATAAAACTGCGCGACGATCAGGTGGGCCAGGTTGTCTGACACCGCGACGACACCGACCGCGCTGGGTAGTACGATGCCAATGAGGAGAATGAAATTCTGCGCCAGCTGTGATTTCGTCGCTTTGGAATTAAGCTCCAGGGTTCGGACGGCCATTGAATAGGACAACGGGCCTATGCCGACCGCTAAAGCCTGGATCGGCATCTGGGTTAGCAAAGCGGCGGCGTTGAACAGGCCGACTGCCTCTGGACCTGACAAGGCCTGCAACAGCCATTTGTCGAGTGACATCAAAAATGTCGCGAGCCCCACGCTGACCGATAGCGGAACTCCAAACCGAAGGATCGAGGCGAATATTTCTCGGTCGAAACGAAGTCGGCTGAACCCGAGGTGTCGTTCCGGCACAAGAAGACCGGCCAGACAAATGCTCACCGCGAGCGCGAACAAACTCAAAGACGCGCTATGCCAAGTGAAGGCCGCCGCAGAAACCAGGAGAGTGGTAAGCAGCCCACGACCGACACTCATCCGAAAATATTCGGCGGCCCGAAGTTCGGCCATCTGGAGCCGTTGCCGCAGCTCGAACCAGACCGTTACGGAAGAGGCGAGGAGACTCGCGAAAACCAGCGACGCATAGTTGCCGACGCCCTCCACCATTAGCGCTAAACCGGCGACGACGAAGCATACGCCAAGGAGCGTAACGAAGCAGGTCATGATCGTGCCATAGAGGAGATCGGGCCGACTGGCTCCGGCAGCCATCCTCATGAGGCTGAGCCCGAGCCATTCGAAGACGCCTATCGTCAAAAAGAAGATGATCGAAAGGCCTAGCGCGTATAGGCCATATTCTTCTGGTTTCAGCAATCGCGTCAACAACGCCGCAACCATAAGCGCAAGGATGCTGGGAATAAGCCGCCCTACTAGAAATATGACGCGGCCCTGCAAGCGAGTTCCCTTCGCAATGATCCGCGATTGCTCGCGATCCGCGCCGCTAACGTGTGAGACAGGTCGTCTATACAACAGACTCAATCGGGCGCAAATACGGCTCCGCCGCCGGCGCACGACACCATCCCGCTCGCGATCCGAGGCGGCTCGACGATCTCGGCGAACTCAGCCAGTTGCTCCGCCGACAGTCGAGGCTTGGGGCCATCCGTCCAGTTGCCGATGAGGCCCTCCGGGGCCGATACGTTGAAGCGATGGGCCCAGTCGCGCAGAGTTCTGGCGATCCATCCCGCCGATCTTGGCCGCCGACCCTCGATCCATCCCGTCCCGTACTGCGGCAGCGACAAAAGCCGCCGGCTCTAGTTGACGTCCCTCGACCGCCGGGCCAGAGCCCGAAGCTCTTCGGCCGAATAGTCCCGCAATCTCAATGTTGAAGGCATGGCGCGAATCCTCCCGCGCCTGCTTGGATCAGCCCCGCTCAATTTGGGAATCCCCCGTAGTATAAGCCGTGGGCTTCCTTTCGAAAGCCCGGCTGGACGGTCAATTCTCTCTCGCCAACTCGTCCGGCCCAAGGGGCCCAAATCCAATCGGGGGGGCAAAGTTCGACGCCGAGTGACCGCCTGAAACTTGACCGCTGCGAATGTTGAGCCTCCCGCGCGAGTTATTGTGACATCGCTCTCTCGCGACTGTTTCGGTTCACCCTCCTGGACGTTCTGTCGACGCGAATCGCGAAAGTCGACGGCGTCTCACAGCGTCAGGTTGCTCTTCGCTTGGCCAAAACTTCACAGTTGCCAGCGGTGGCGCAACGTGAGCAGATTGAATTCTAACAACATTGCTGAGGGCAACTGGACGTCGCTGCCGCCCTCTTGAAACCGCTTGTTCGCAAAAAAAGCCAGTTATGAAGAAGACGCCGTTTAATCCGGTAACGTACAGCATAACCTGCTCACTGACGCCTTCCGCTAGGATGCCGGCGCAGCATGAGAGACAGGTTATCGCCATTGCGCCGGCCGGACGGCTCAACGCAAACACGACTTTGCGACATAGTAGCCAGTGTGCTTGCACGGGATAGCATCGGGCCCGAGGACAATTTCTTCGATCTCGGCGCCTCGTCTTTGGACCTGATTCGGATCCACGCAAAGCTCGTCGACGCTTTCGGACCGGTTCTGACCGCCGTCGATTTGTTCGGCCATCCAAACATCAAGGCAGTCACTGCAAAGATCGATGGCGATGGCGACGGCGCAACGACATTCATCTCGATTGCCGAACGGGCGCGCAAGCGCTCTGTCGCGCTTCGGCGCGCTCAAGTCACAGCCGGCAGAGCAGGGACGGCATGAGCGCGGTCGGGGAAACCGAGGGCCGCATCGCCATCATCGGCATGGCGGGGCGATTTCCGGGCGCGCAGGACATTGCGACGTTTTGGCGGAATTGTGTAACGGTGTCGAAAGCGTCACCTTCTTTATTGACGATCAACTCGAAGACGGCGCCGACCCTTCGACGCGGGCGTCGGCCAGTTACATCAAGGCCCGCCCGGTGCTCCCCGATGTCGACCAATTCGATGCGGGATTCTTCGACATGCGTGATCGCGAAGCGGCGCTGACGGACCCGCAACACCGCGTCTTTCTGGAATGCGCATGGGAGGCGCTGGAGGACGCAGGCTACGATTTCCGCAGCATATCGAGGCGCGATCGGCGTATTCGCCGGTTGCAGCATGAACACGTACTTTCTGAACAATATTTGCCGCGACCGCAAGGCCATCGAGGACTTCACCGATACGTTTCAGGTCGGCGATTACCCTGTCCTGATGGGCGCCGGGCGAGAATTTCTCGCTACCCGTGTGGCGTACAAGCTGGACTTGCGGGGCCCGGCTCTGACCATTCAATCCGCGTGCTCGACCTCGCTCGTCGCGGTCGCGCAAGCCTGCCAAAGCCTGCTCTTGTACCAGTCGGACATGGCGCTGGCTGGCGGCGCATCGATCTCGTTTCCACAGCACCGCGGCTATCTGCATCAGGAAGGCGGGATGGTGTCGGCGGACGGTCATTGCCGCCCGTTCGACGCGTCCGCCAGCGGCACGATCTTCGGCAGCGGCGCGGGCGTCGTCCTCTTGAAGCGGCTAGAGGACGCGATCGCCGACGGCGACCAGGTCTACGGCGTCATTCTCGGCTGTGGCCTCAGCAATGACGGAGCTGGCAAGGTCGGTTTCACCGCCCCAAGCGTAGACGGTCAGGTCGCCGCCATCGAGCAGGCCCTGGCGCAGGCGGGCGTCGCCGCGGACAGCATTAGCTACATAGAGTGTCACGGCACCGCAACGCCCCTCGGCGATCCGATCGAAGTCATGGCGCTCACCAAAGCGTTTCGGAAGTCGACCGAAGCGCAAGCGTACTGCGCTATTGGTTCGGTCAAGGGAAACATCGGCCACCTGGATGCCGCGGCTGGTGTAGCTGGCCTGATCAAGACAGCCCTGATGCTCCGGAGCCGCGAGCTCGCGCCGAGTTTGAATTATCAGGCGCCCAACCCGCGCATCGCGTTCGAAGACGGACCGTTCTTCGTCAACACCACGCGCGCTCCTTGGCCGGGCGGTGTCGAAGCGCGTCGCGCCGGCGTCACTTCCCTGGGTGTGGGCGGTACGAACGCCCACGTGGTGTTGGAAGAGCCGCCCATGCGCGTCGTGCGGAACGAGGCATCGCAGCCGGAACTGCTAGTGCTCGCCGCGCGGTCACCGACCGCGCTTGAGCAGATGCGGGCGCGCCTGGCGGGTTATTTGGCGGTAAACCCGGACGTCCCGTTAGCCGACGTCGCCTTTACGCTGCAGCGCGGTCGGCGTCACTTCCCTCACAGGGTGGCAGTCGCGTGTCGGGATCATGCC
Organism: uncultured Alphaproteobacteria bacterium; assembly: GCA_963770275.1. Taxonomy (GTDB): domain Bacteria; phylum Pseudomonadota; class Alphaproteobacteria; order Rhizobiales; family Beijerinckiaceae; genus Roseiarcus. The sequence goes on along the minus strand of CAVYPD010000031.1, from coordinate 3,547 downwards.
GACGCCCAAGCCCTGCTGTGCGGGTCGCCCTCGTCCCGTCTGAACGAGGGCGAGGCGCCGACCACACCGCCATCCGTCTCCTTCATGTTCCCTGGACAGGGCGCGCAGTATGTCGGCATGGCGCGCGGGCTCTACCAGCGCCTGCCGGCGTTCCGCAGCGAACTGGATCGGTGCGCGAAGCTTTTGTCGGCAGAAGGTATCGATCTCGTCGGCGCGCTGTATGGTCCATCCGACCTGTCGACGGCGGAGCGTTTGGCCCGCACCGAAATCGCGCAACCGGCGATTTTTTCGTTGTCGTACGCCCTCGCCCGTCAATGGCAAAGCTGGGGGGTGAACGCGCAGGCGCATATTGGCCACAGCGTCGGCGAGTTCGTCGCAGCTTGTCTCGCGGGCGTGTTCTCCTTGCCGGATGCGCTCCGTCTCGTCGCCGCGCGCGGGAGGCTGATGCAACGACTTCCCAACGGGCGGGATGCTCAGCGTCCGTATCTCGGAGGCTGAGGCAGCGTCTCTGATTGGCGATGGGGTCGCACTCGCGGCGATCAACAGCCCGACAAATGTCGTCCTTGCAGGACCGCGTGAGGCGCTTCAAGCGGCCGCCAGACAGCTTGAGGCGCGCGGAAGCGCCTATCGTTCGCTGCACACGTCGCACGCGTTCCACTCGCCAATGATGGACCCGATGATCGGCCCGTTCACCGAGCTGATGGCAGGCGTCACCCTGCGCGAGCCCACGACGCCATATGTCTCGAGCGTAACTGGAGACTGGATCCGGCCCGAGGAGGCGACATCACCGGCGTACTGGGCGCGTCACGCGCGAGAACCCGTTCGCTTTGCAGCCGGCATAAAGACGCTCGCCAGCTCAGGCCGGTCGATTCTGTTGGAGGTTGGGCCCGGCGTCACGCTGTCGACTCTCGCGCTACAGACAGTCCGCGAGCTGGCCGGCCGGGTCTTCGGATCGTTGCCCGAGGCAGGCGCGCAGCTAGGCGACGAGGAGACGATGCTCGCGGCCTTGGGAAAGGTGTGGGTCAGCGGCGTCACGCCCGACTGGGCCTCGGTCGCGGATGGTCCGCACACACGCGTATCGTTGCCCACCTATCCCTTCGAACGACGCCGTCACTGGATCGATGCGCCTGTCAGGGGAGCGTCGGTTTTTTCATCATCGCCTGCAATCGCACCGGTTCAGGCGACCATGGTCGCGGTTTCGCTGGCTGGATCAGAACAGACTCAAGGGGCGGAGATGGACGGAATTCGCGAATCGATCGCCGAGATCCTGCAGGACGTGTCCGGCGAAAATGTAGATCCTGCTGCGACTTTAACCTTCCTCGAGCTCGGCTTCGACTGACTCTTGCTCAGCCAAGTCGCGCAACAGATTCAGCGCCGTCTCAAGGTCAAAATCGCCTTCCGTCAATTGCTCGGCGATCTGTCGACGATTCCCGCGCTCGAGCGCTTCGTTCGGGCGAGGCGCCGGCCGAGGTAAAGCGTCCGATCGCCGCGGCAATGTCCGCAGTGGCGCCCGAGATCGTCAGCGCGCCGGGAATGCATCGTTCCGCCGCCGCCTCGCGTAAACGGAACGGACACCGGCATCGCCACGATCATGCGGGCTCAGGTCGAGGCGATGTCGAGCCTGATCCAGGGGCAGTTGGACGCGCTTAAGCGGCTAGGGTTGTCAGACAGCGTCATGGGGGCCGCTGGACTGGGTCCAACGGTTGGGCCTGCTTCTGAAGCGCAACATGCGGCAGCGCCTGCGGCCGTATCCGAGGCCGAGGCGCGACCTTCGCGATTCCAGGCGTATCGGGTCGGCGCCGAGGCCGGCCCCGTTACCCCATCGCAGAGGCGACACATCGACGCGCTCGCCGCGCGTTTGACGGCGAAGACGGGAGGCTCCAAGCAGCGCACGGTTGCAGCGCGGCCGACGCTCGCGGATCCGCGGGCCGCGGCCGGCTTTCGCCCTGAGTGGAAGGAGATCGTTTATCCCTCGATCTGCGACCGCTCGAGCGGCTCGCGCATCTGGGACATCGACGGCAACGAATACATCGATCTGGTCAACGGCTATCGGCCAGACCGCGTTCGGCCACGCGCCGGATTTCGTCGTCGAAGCCGTCAACGAGCAGCTGGACAAGGGTTTCGCCATCGGACCGCAGAGCCGCTTGCCGGCGAGGTCGCCGAGCTGTTCGCCGAGATGACCGGCAACGAGCGCATGACCTTCTGCAACACCGGCTCGGAAGCGGTGATGGCAGCGCATGCGCGTCGCGCGGACCGTGACCGGCCGCGACAAGGTCGTGGTCTTCAACGGCGACTATCACGGCCAGTTCGACGAGGTCCTGGTCAAGGGCGTCGAGCCGGGTGGTCCGCCGCGCTCGTGCCGATCGCACCCGGCATTCCGCAGTCGCGCCGTCGACAACATGGTCGTGCTCGACTACGGCGCGCCAGAAGCGCTCGAATGGATCCGGCGAAAACGCCGACGATCTGGCGGCGGTCATCGTCGAGCCGGTGCAGAGCCGGCATCCCGGCTGCGCGCCGATCGAATTCTTGCGCGCATTCGCGAGATCACCGACGAGCCGAGACGTCGCCTTCGTCTTCGACGAGGTCGTCACCGGCTTCCGCGTCCATCCCGGCGGGATGCAGGCCCTGTTCGGCATCCGGGCCGACCTGGCGACCTACGGCAAGGTGGTTGGCGGCGGCATGCCCATCGGCATCCTCGCCGGTAAGCGCCATTCATGGACGCCCTCGACGGCGGCCAGTGGCGTACGGCGACGACTTCGTTCCCGAAGTCGGCGTCCGACCTTCTTCGCCGGCACCTTCGTGCGCCATCCGCTGGTCGCTGGCGGCGGTGCACGCCGTGCTCCAGCACCTGAAGCGCAGGGGCCGGCGCTGCAGGAGCGGATCGCCAAGCGGGCCGCGGATCTGGCGGAAACGCTAAACGGAATATTCGCCCGGCATGGGCTCAAGGCGAAAGCGGAATGCTATTCAAGCTTTCTCTATTTCAGCCTGCATGCGGATGGTCCGCTCGCCGGGCTGCTGTTCTATCACCTGCGCTGACCGCGGCGTTTACCTTCAGGACGGATTCCCGTTGTTCCTGAACGCGGCGCACACCGAAGACGACATTGCGTTGATCGTCGGCGCCTTTGCCGGCAGTTTCGTTGAGATGGCGCAGGCTGGAATCGTCGGCGGCGTCGAAACGACCTTGGCGGCCGCCGAAACCGCAGCAGATCTTGTCAACGCGACCGTGCCGCTTACCGAGAGCCAGACCGAAATCTGGCTCTCGGCGCAGAACGGCGATGAGGCGTCCTGCGCGTTCAATGAATCCGTTACGCTGCGGTTGAACGGTCCCCTCGACATCGCCGCCCTACGCACGGCGATGGGCACGATCATTGCGCGTCATGACGCGTTGAGGGCGAGGTTTAGCGCGACGGGCGAGGCGATGACGATCTCGCCGGACACAGCGTTTGCCTGCCCTCTAACCGATATCTCTCAGGCAGAAGGCTCGCCGGACGGCCTCCTGACCGCCTATTCTGCAGGCGGACGCGTCGACGCCGTTCGACCTCGTTGA
>CAVYPD010000030.1:0-16683 GCA_963770275.1 uncultured Alphaproteobacteria bacterium | reverse complement strand
TGATTGACCTTAGGGCAATTTATCGCCGGAACGTCGATGTGACTTTGCGGCCACGGCGGAGGAAAAGCTAATGTCGGGCACGATTATCAACCTTATCATCCAGCTCATTGCTGGCGCGATCGGCGGCAACGCGGTCGGCGCAGCGGCAAAAAATGTGAATCTCGGAACCGCCGGCAACACCATTGCCGGCGCTCTGGGCGGCGCGGCCGGCGGGTCGCTCCTGACCTCACTGATTCCGGCTCTCGCAGGCGCGACGGGCGGCATGGATATCGGCGCCCTTGTTGGCCAGCTGGTCGGCGGCGGCGTGTCCGGCGCGATCGTCTCGGCGATCGTCGGCATGGTCATGAACAGCATGAAGAGCGCCTGAGCGCTTTTCTTGCTGGCAGCGAAACATTGCTGTCCCCGTTGGTTATTTATCGCTAGGATTGCGGGGCGTCCGAAAGGCGCCCCTTTTTCAACCCAACCAGAGCGCCGCTGGCGTCAGGAGCATGAGTCATGGGACTGATCAGTTTCGTCAAAAGCGCCGGAGAGAAGCTGTTCGGCGCCAGTGAGGCGAAGGCGGCGACGGCCGACGACTTGCACAAGGAGCTTGTGAAACACGGGCTCGACACGTCCGGCGTGAAAATCACGGTCGACGGAGACAAGGTGCACGTGACAGGCAGCGCCCCGAACACGGAACAAGCCGAAAAGATCGCCATCGCGCTCGGCAACACGGTCGGCGTACAGACGGTGCAAAACGACATCAAGCCGGCTGCAGCCGCGCCCGAGTCGAAGTTCTATACCGTCAAGAGCGGCGACACGCTGTGGGCGATTTCCGAGAGAGAGTACGGCAAGGGCCACGGCGGGAAGTACGATGTCATCTTCCAGGCCAACCGCCCAATGCTGACCCATCCCGACAAGATCTATCCCGGCCAGGTCCTGCGCATCCCGCCGCTGAGCTGACGAGTTGGGCGCTCTCGGCGACAAGCGCCTTTCGCAGAGAACCTCGTCCCCTGAGGATAGCGCGCCGCCGCAGACGGCGCGCGCGGATCGCTCAGAAATTCCGCGCGCTCTCGGGGGTCGCGACGAGTTTCGCGGCTTCTTGATTGGCGACCGCCAGCGCGGCGCTCATGGTCTCGCCGAGAGCAAGCCGCGCAGCCAGCGTCCCGACGAACGTGTCCCCCGCGCCATGGGTGCTCGCGACCGTCACCTTTAGGCCGGGCAGAACCGCGCGCTGACCCCCTGCCCCGCAGAACGCGACGCCGTCACCACCCGCCGTAACGATAGCCGCTTTGAATCTCAAAGCGAGCGCGGCGGCGGCTCGCGCCGCGGTTTCAAGTGAGGACACCCGGCCTCCGCCGAGCATTTCGGCTTCGATGGCGTTGACCACCAGAACGTCGATGAGATGAGGGAGGTCTGTCGCGAAGGCCCGCGCCGGCGCAGCGTTGATGATGATCATCAGTCCCCGCTCGCGGGCTCGGCGGGCCACAGCCTCGTTGACGAGTTCCGGAATCTCATTCTGGAGCACGAGAACCTTGCCGTGGGAGAGCAGGTCTTCGCTTGCCTGGTCGGGCGTGATGGCGAGATTGGAGCCGGACACGATGACAGCGCCGTAATCGCCCTCATCATCGAAGATCGCGACACTCATTCCAGACCCGAACCCGTCGAACACCGCAACTCCGCGACGATCGACTTTCGCCCGATCAAGGCTCGCGAGCAGGGCCTCTCCGAAACTGTCCTTTCCGACCGCGCCGACCATGGCGGTCGAAACGCCTTGACGGCTCGCCGCGACCGCCTGGTTGCCACCCTTGCCGCCGAATTTGGGCGCCCAGCTCCGGCCAGTCACTGTCTCGCCTTTGCGGGGTCGACCGGGCGCATCGACCGTGATGTCGTAGTGCAGACTTCCGACGACGATGATGGCTGCCGTCGCCGCGTCTCGCGCTTCGTCCACGATCGTTGGCGCGGCGGTCATGTAGGGGGCTTCCGCGACAAGGGTTCAGTCCCCGAACATCGCCTTGCGGACGATCGCCTGAGCGGCGACCGCGTCCTGCAGCTCCCGAGCGATCGAGAGCTCATTGTCGCCGTCGAGCTTGTCGATGACCCGCAGCATCGACCTGACCGTCGCGATGTTGGTCTCGCACTCCTTCACCGGGTCAAGGCCGGTGAGATCCGGAAATGTGTCAAAGTAGATGGCGCCGTCGAAGCCGTCACTTCTCGCTTGCCTGAGAAGCTCGATCGTCTGGATCGGGTGAACCGCGCCGACCATCAGTCCGTCGTCGCGCTTGGAATAGCCATCGTTGAGATGGAGGCCAAGAAGCCTGCTGTGGCGCGCGATCAGCGCCGCTGCGAAAGCCGGTTGCTCGTCGGCGTAAAGCACATGCGCGAAGTCCAAGGTGACGCCGAGATTGGGCGCTCCCGTCTCTTTCAAAGCGAGCAAAGTCGTGGCGCAATCAGGCAAAAGGCTGAAGGATCGCGGCTCGTTCGGCTTGTACTCCACGCTCACGAGGCAACCCGGATCGTGCTCAGCCACTTCGCGGATGCCATCGACCTCATCGCGCCAAAGCCGCGCGTAGTCGGCCTGAAATGCGTAGTCAAAGCCGTCCTGACCGAGCCACAAAGTCATGAGATTACAACCCGCTTCGCGAGTCGCGTCGATTCCCCGCTTTGTCAAATCAATCGCTTCGCGCCGCACTGCCGGGTCCGGATTGGTAAAAGCGCCAATCTTGAAGGCCGGGTTGGAATAGTAGCGCATCGCCAGGCCGTTGACGGCCAGGCCGAGATTGCGAATTGCGTTGCCAGTGGCGCGCGGATCGGGGCCGAGGTGGTCGGGATAGTTGAGGTCGACATCGGTCAGGCCAGCAACCTTCGATGCCCGCTCCGCCAGCTCAAAAGGCGTCGGCTTTCCGTGCCCCGCCGGCCAGAACGCCTCCGGTTTCGAGGCAAAAGAATTCAGGCGGGTCGCGAACCGATGAGCTTCGTGCACAACGCCACCTCGTGAGTTCTGCGCGTGGGGCGCGTTTGGCTCGGCCGATAAGCTATCCTACTTCGCATCCAGCCCGTAGAGCGTGTGCAGCGTGCGCACCGCGAGCTCGGTGTAGGCGTCGTCGATCAGCATCGAGAACTTGATCTCCGACGTTGTGATGGCGCGGATGTTGATGCCCTTCTCGGCCAGCGCCTTGAAGGCGCGCGCGGCGACGCCGGAATGCGAGCGCATGCCAACGCCAATCGCCGAGATCTTCACCACGTCCTGCGCGCCGTGCAGCTTGACGTAGCCGATCTTGGCCTTCCGCTGCTTGAGCAGCGTCATGGCGCGCTCATACTCTGTCGCGGGCACGGTGAAGGTGATGTCGGTCGTCGTCGTGTCGTCGGAGACGACCTGGATGATCATGTCGACGTTGATGTTGGCATCGGCCAGCGGCACGAAGATCGCCGCAGCCACTCCCGGCTTGTCGGCGACCTGGCGCAAGGTGATTTGGGCCTCGTCGCGCGAGAAGGCGATGCCGGTGACGACCTCCTGCTCCATGATATCCTCCTCGTCGCAAATGAGCGTGCCAAGCTGAGGGTGCGCCGGATCGTCGAACGACGAGCGCACGTAGAGCTTGACCTTATTCACCATCGCCAATTCGACCGAGCGCACCTGCAGCACTTTGGCGCCGAGGGAAGCCATTTCCAGCATTTCCTCGAACGCCACTTTGGCAAGCCGGCGCGCCTTCGGCACGACGCGCGGGTCGGACGTGTAGACGCCGTCGACGTCGGTATAGATATCGCAACGGTCGGCCGAGATCGCCGCCGCAAGCGCAACCGCAGACGTGTCCGAGCCGCCGCGCCCCAGCGTCGTCACCCGATTGGTGGCTTTATGCACGCCCTGGAAGCCGGCGACGACGGCAATCTCGCCCGCCGCAAACCCCTCGCCCAGCCGCGTCCCGTCAATGCCCGCGATGCGCGCTGAGCCATGCACGTCGTCGGTGACGAGCGGAATTTGCCACCCCGCCCACGAGCGCGCCTTGAGCCCCATGTCCTTGAGCACCAGCGCCAGCAGGCCGGCCGTCACCAGTTCGCCCGAGGCGACGACGAAATCATATTCGGCATTGTCGAAGTGGGAGCCTGCTTCCTTGCACCAGGCGACAAGCTCGTTGGTCTTTCCCGCCATCGCCGAGACGACGACTGCGACCTCCGCACCGCCATCGATTTCTCGTTTCACATGCGCGGCGACGTTGCGGATGCGTTGAACGTCGGCGACCGACGTGCCGCCGAATTTCATCACCAGACGCGACATGGATCCTTGGGCCTTGGGGGAGACGCGCAGGCTCGCGCAATGCGTGGGGGCGGCCTATAAAGGCGCGCGTCGGGTGGGTCAACGCTGAGGCTGCCCAGCGCAAGGCGCGGGAAAGGGTCGCGATGTCAGTCAGGCCGTCGCCGAGCATCATGTCCGAGGAGGTCGCGCGCTTCGAGGCGCTGGGCGACGCGTGGTGGGATCCGGAAGGCCCGATGGCCCCGCTCCATCGCATAAACCCGATCCGGATCGGCTGGGCGCGCGACCTGATCGCGCGGCATTTCAAGCTTGAGACGGGGGTCGGCGCGCCGCTCGCCGGAATCGATCTTCTCGACATTGGCTGCGGGGCCGGACTGTTCGCCGAGCCACTGGCGCGGCTGGGCGCCAATGTCGTCGGCGTCGATCCGGCGCCCGCCGCGATCGAGGCCGCCCGCCATCATGCCGAGGAGACGGGCGCCAGGCTCGCCTATCGCATGGGCACGATCGAGGAGCTGGCGGAGGAGCCGCGGCTTTTCGATGTCGTCAGCGCGATGGAGGTGGTCGAGCACGCGGCCGATCCGAAACGATTCGTCGCCACCGCCGGCTCGCTGGTCAAGCCCGGCGGCCTTTTGCTCGTGTCGACCCTCAACCGCACATTGAGGAGCTTCGCGCTTGCGATCGTCGGCGCCGAATATGTCTTGCGCTGGCTCGAGCCTGGAACGCACCGCTGGGAGCAATTCGTGACGCCGCTCGAACTCACCGGCTTTGCCCGCGCCGCGGGCCTAAGGCGCCAGAGCCTGCGCGGAATGGTCTACGATCCGTTCAGGCGCGACTGGCGGCTGTCGTCCGATACGGCCGTGAACTACCTGTTCGCCGCAACGAAGCCGGACGTCTAGATTCAAAGCTCAATCGCCTTTCTGGGAGCGGCCGCTTCGGGCGGAGGTTGTCTGCTCGGCTTAAAATTTCCCTTCGCCGTCGACGGTTGCTCGCGGCGCACTTCTGCCGTCACTGAATTGACTGATCGCCTGTCTAAAGGCGAGAAATGTCGCGATGGCGCCGGCTTCCGCATCAGCGCCCATCGCCGAGTTCGCCGGAATCATGTTCAGCGCGGTCAGGAAATCCGACCAGTGGCTTGCCGTCTGCCGGCCAAGTCCGTGAAAGTAGGCCCCGCCGGTCGCTGGCCCCAGACCAAGCGTTTGTTTTACCCGCTTCGAAATGACCCGGCCGCCAAGCGCGGACCCTTCCAGAACGTAGAGACAGCCGAACCCGTGACCCGAAGTCGGCAGCTCGAAACCTAGAGATTGCGGAGCCGGGAGAGCCATAGCCAGGACGCGCAGATCGGCCGCGAGCCAATCTCGGCGGCGCCTGATGCTTCCCAAATCGATCTTGAGCGGCTGAAAGTTGATATCGGAAAGCTCTTTGTAAGCCCAACCAAACACCAAATATAGAATAGCAAGAGCCTCTGAATACGCATCAGCACTCTTCGTAATTTTATCCAAATCCAACGTAGATTCGACTTCGACGTGCAAGTCTGCGGTCGCTGTTTTCAATCGACTATGGACCGTCACATCTTATCCTTGAAATTGTCGTCCACGCAGGCCCACGACAAATCCCTTGTAAATTAAGAATTTATGCCGCAAAGATGAGACGTTGGCAGCAATATTTGTTCGCCGTAAGGCCTGCTGGGCCCTCCTGCACTCAAATTTTCTGATCCGCTTTCGCAAATCGACTGGCGCCCTGGGCGTCAGCGTGGTCGCTCAGCCGAAAGACCCTATGGCCGGTCCTCAGGACCTAACAGCCGTCGTGACCGCCGCTGACCCGGATCTGACGATCTGTGACCGGGAGCCGATCACGCGCCTCGATCGGATTCAGTCCTTTGGCTTCCTGCTGGCGCTGTCCAACGATTGGACGATCGTGCGGGCTTCAGAAAACCTGAAGGCGTTCCTGGGCGTCTCCGTTGAGCAGGCGTTGGGACGGCGGTTCGATAGCCTGATCAGCGATCAGGCGACGCACGACATCCGCAACCGCATGGCGATGCTCTTCTCGACGGGCGCGGAGCGGCTCTACGGGGTGAGGCTGCTGGCGGGGCGAAAGCGCGCTTTCGATGTCTCGGTCCATTTGGCGGCCGATCTCCTGATCATCGAAGGCGAAGAGTTCTCAGCCCGATGGCGGCATGGAAGCGGCGTCTATGGTGCGCTCGATGATCGCCAGACTGGCGCAAGCGGACACGCTCGAGGCCTTCCATCGCAGCGCCGCGCGCCAGGTGCGCGCGATCACCGGGTTTGACCGCGTCATGATTTACCGCTTCGACGAGACCGCCGCGGGCGAAGTCATCGCCGATTCGACCGGTTCCGGGGTCGACAGTTTTCTAGGACTGCATTTTCCTGCCTCTGACATTCCGGTGCAGGCTCGGGCCCTTTACCTTCGCAACGCGTTTCGCATCATTGCCGATGTGGCGAGCGCTCCGACCCCGTTGCTTCCGCCGGTCGGGGGCGTGGTGCAGCCGCTCGATCTGACCATGACGATCACCCGAGCCGTCTCGCCTGTGCATATCGAATATCTTCGCAACATGGGGGTGGGCGCCTCTCTTTCAATTTCCATCATCGTCGACGGCAAGCTTTGGGGTCTGATCGCCTGTCACAATGAAACCCCGCGCCTTCCAAGCTTTGTGATGCGAACCGCAGCCGAGCTGTTCGGGCAGATGTATTCGCTCACACTTGAAAGCCGGGTGCATCAGGCGGCGTCCGAGGAGGCGGAGCGGGTAGGCCTCCTGTCCGAGCGGCTCCTGTCCTCGATCGCGAGTGATCCGAGCCTGTTGAAGAATGCCCAGTGGTTGCAGGACGTCAGCCGCGACATGATCGTGAGCGATGGCGTTGCAATTTACCACAACGGTGAAATCTTCACCTCAGGCGCGGCGCCGCCGGACAACGACGTGCGAGCGCTCGCTCAAGAACTTGCCTTGGCGTCCCCAAGCCGCGTGTTCGATACGGATTGCCTCGCATCCGTACATTCCGATTCTGCAGCCAGCGCCGATCGCGCCGCCGGCATGTTGGCGATTCCGCTCTCGCGAATTTCCCGCGACTACATCATGCTGTTCCGCCGCGAGTGGATTCAAGAAATCAAGTGGGGCGGCGACCCGGCCAAGGCCGTTGAACAGCGAAACGAAAGCGTCCGCCTCTCGCCCCGGAAAAGCTTCGCCGCCTTCGCCAGTATGACCCGCGGCAGAAGCCGCCCGTTTACGCCGCAAGACCGCCGGATCGGCGAGGCGATACGGCAAGCGATGATCGAGGTGTCCCTCCGCTTTTCCGAGAGCACCGGCGATGCGCAGAAGCAGGCGGTTCAGCGCCAGGAGCTCCTGATCGCCGAGTTGAACCATCGCGTTCGAAACATACTCTCCTTGATCCGAGGATTGATTACCCAAAGCGGGCGATCCGCTTCCGACCTCTCCAGCTATGTCGGCGCTCTCAATGGTCGGGTCCAGGCGTTGGCTCGCGCCCATGACCAGATCACCAAGCAAAACTGGGGCCCTGCGCCCCTCATGTCCCTGTTCGTGGATGAAATGGCCGCTCAGAGTGGCGACGACCCCGATCGGCTGGTTCTGAACGGCCCGGCCGTCCTGCTCATGCCTCGGGCCGTATCGACCATGGCGCTCGTCATTCACGAGCTGATTACCAACTCGATCAAACACGGCGCGCTGTCGACGGTAGGGACGGTCTATGTCATCGCCGAACCGGTCAGCGACGGGCTTTGGTTGCGATGGCGCGAGCGCGGTGGGCCCGCGGTGCGAGCGCCGGAACGCCGCGGATTCGGGTCGGTGATTGTCGAGCGGACGGTGGGTTTCGATTTGCAGGGCAAGACAGAAATCCGTTTCGCCCGTTCCGGCTTCGAGGCTGACTTCTTTATTCCGCTCGAACACATTGCTTTTGTTTCCGAGCATGATTCTGCTCCGCAAGCCCGCGAAGAGAGTGTGAGCAAGCCAGTCTTACTCGCCGATCAGCCCCTCGAAGGCGTCGCTGTCCTCCTTGTCGAAGACAATATGCTGATCGCGTTGGAAGCTGAGGAGATGCTGACCGATTTGGGGGCAAGATTGGTCGTACCGGCCTCCACTCTGAGAGCCGCGGAAGAAGCCATTTTGGCGCACGAGTTTGGCTTTGCCATGCTCGATATCAGCGTTGGAGGCGCCACGAGCTTCGACCTTGCGCGTCGGCTCGGCGCAGCTGGGGTGCCTTATCTTTTTGCCTCTGGTTACGGCGACCAGGTGGCCCTCGACAGCGACCACAGCGCATCCGTCATAATCCAGAAGCCCTACGAGCGCGACCACCTGCGGCGCGCGATTCACCAGGTCATCCGAGACTGACTTGCGGCGGCCTGACAGAGCAAGCGACGCAGACCAAATGTCTGCTCGGCGCCAAGTACGTGCTGCGCTGGCTCGAGCCAGGAACGCACCGCTCGGAGCAATTCGTGACGCCGCTCGAGCTCACCGACTTCGGCCGCGCCGCGGGCTTAAGGCGACAGAGCCTGCGCGGAATGGTCTACGATCCGTTCAGGCGCGGCTGGCGCCGCTCGTCGGATACCGACGTGAACTACCCTTTCGCCGCGAGCCCGACAGTTTCGAGGTCCGCCACATCAGGGCGCCCGGCCAGAGCGATGTCGATCTCAACGAGCTGCTCGGCCGGAAGACGGCGTGAGGCCGTTCCGGCGCCTGGCTCAAGGGACCGTGACATTTTCCACAACGCGGGGGTCCCCTGTGCGGCTTGAGCGCCACCATTCGTGATGGGCGCCTGCCTTCACATCACGGAAAAATTCGTTGGATGACGATTTCGCCCGTGTGAGGCCGCGGTGCGCGCCAGGCGGTACGCGCTAGTATGGACGATTGGGCGCGATCGCCGCACGACACCTGAGGTCCAGCCGCCTAGCTTCTCGAAGCTGACCTGACGCTTCATCCATCGCTTGTTCGCGACCGTCAGGCGTCCATTTCAAGCTTGCAAAGGCAGGAACCATGCAACACGACACGTCCGGATCGTCGAACATCGATCCTCGGAGCGAGGCATTTGCGGACCGGATTGAAGCCAACCAGCGAAAGCTGAGGGCTGATCTCCGCCAGACCTACGATTTCATCGTCTGTGGGTCCGGCTCGTCCGGCTCCGTCGTGGCGCGACGTCTTGCGGAAAATCCTACCGTCAGCGTGCTGCTGCTCGAGGCGGGCGGAACGGATGCCGTGCCGGAGGTCGAGGATCCCGCCCGCTGGACCGAAAATCTCGGAAGCGAGCGGGATTGGGCGTTCAAGACCCGGCCGAATCCGAATCTGAACGGGCGATCGCTGCTTTGGTCCATGGGCAAGGTGCTTGGCGGGGGATCGAGCATCAACGCGATGATGTGGTCGCGCGGTCACAAGAGCGACTGGGACCATTTCGCCGCCGAGACCGGCGATGACGCGTGGTCGTATGAGAGCGTGCTCAAGATCTATCGCGGGATCGAGGATTGGCAGGGAACGCCGGATCCCGAACGGCGCGGCACCGGCGGCCTGGTCGCAGTCCATGTTCCGGCTGAGCCCAATCCCAGCACCATAGCCTTCCTTGAAGCGGCCCGCTCGGTCGGCGTGCCCACCTTCGCCGACCAGAACGGGATCATGATGGAGACGGCAGGCGGCGCTGCCCTGTCCAACCGACGGATCCGCGACGGCAAGCGCCAGTCGGTCTTCCGCACCTACGCCTATCCCTATATGGACCGGCCAAATCTCACCGTGCTGACCCACGCGCTGGTAACGCGGGTGATCGTCGAAGGCGGCAAAGCGACCGGCGTCGAGGTGGCGCATGACGGCGCCGTGCGGAGGTTTGCTGCCGCGCACGAGGTGGTCCTGTCATTGGGCGCGATCCACACGCCCAAGGTCTTGATGCAATCCGGTATCGGTGATGCCGAGGAACTGCGCCGTTTCGGCATCGAGGTGAGAAGCCACCTTCCCGGCGTCGGCCGCAATCTGCAGGAGCACCTGCTTCTCGGCGGCTGTCTCTGGGAATATCCACGCGCGGAGCAAATGGGCGGCGACACCGGGCAGGCCACCTTCTTCTGGAAGAGCGATGCCGCGCTGGACCACCCCGATCTTCAATCCTTCTTTACCGACGGCGCCTTTCTCAGCCAGGAGCTCAGCCATCTCAACACCACAACGTCATGCTGGTCGATCACCCCGGGCATCGTCCGTCCGCACAGCCGCGGCGCGGTGCACCTCACGGGGCCCGATCCGACCGATCCCGTCGATATCGACGCGAACATTCTGGGCGATCCGGCCGATTTGAAGGCGACGATGCGCTGCGTTGAACTCTGCCGGGAGATTGGCAATTCCGCCGCCATGCGCCCCTTCGTGAAACGCGAGGTCATTCCAGGCCCGCTTGGGAAGGCGGAGATGGAGAGTTTCGTCCGCAACGCCGCGACGCCGTACTGGCACTACACCTGCACGGCCAAGATGGGGCGAGACGACATGTCCGTCGTCGACGGTTCGCTCAAAGTCTACGGGATCGACAGGCTGCGCGTCGCCGACGGATCTGTCATGCCGAGGGTCGCGACCGGCAACACGATGGCGCCATGCGTGATCATCGGCGAGCGGGCGGCTGCCATGATCCGGTCGACACACAATCTGTGAGAAGCGTGGCTTATGAGTAGCGTCGGCCCGGGCAGTTCACCGCGACGAACCGCGAGCACCGGAATGGCCGGACCTCGGCGAGGCCAAGCTCTCGGTCTGCTTTGGTTCGAAAGCGGTCCGACTGATTGAGGTCTGACCTAGACCGATTTGCCCGCGGTCGACACGAATTTTGAGAAATACTTATAACGACAATCAATTGCAGAAAATCAGAATCCAAGTTAAGCTTGCTCGATGAACACTTCTGCGCTTCCGCATAGCCTCGCCGGCGGCCCTTCGTTCCGCCGCTTCGAACGCTCCGAGGGGCAAAAGGGCCACGAAAAATTTTTCAGCGAAAATCCCGTGTAACCCATTGATAAGTCTCGATTCGGACGAGAGAATCCAAGGAAATCCAAGGAAATCCAACCCCCGGAATCGGGGTTTTCAAAGCAAAACAGCGACGGTCCAAGAAATTCCAAATGGACCCGCCCCGCTGCCGAGAGGGACGCTAACCCGACTCGATCCCTAGGCCAGGCGCCTCAACCCTGGCGTCACTTCCCCGGGCATTCTTTCTGCAGCCGGTCCATCGCCTGGGCGAAGCCGCTCAGCGAATAGGTGTCGATCGACTGGTGGCCTCTGAGCGACGCCGCCTTGACCACCAATTTCACGCCCTTGCGCATGACGGCGATCAGCGCGCTCTCTTTCGCCGCGTTCTTGACCCAGAGGTTTCCCCCCTTCGGAAGCATCTCGAACGACGCCTGGTCGACCAGGGCGACCGGGGCCGGGGCGGCGGCGGACGTCTTCGATTTGGCGTCCGACTTCGAAGGCTTCTCGCCCGGCTTGGCGTCGGTCTTTGCTTCGGCCGTGTCTCCCCCCGAGACGTCGAAGCCCATGATGAAGGACACTTCGTTGCGCACCCCTTCCGACGGACGGTCGGAGATGAACGCATAGCCCGGATCGCGGGTCAGGCTCGCGGGTTCACGCGATTTCGGCTGCGCGAGCGTATAGCAGATGCGTCCCTTGCCGACTTCGCCGACGAAGACATTCCAATCGCCGAAGGTCGCGACCAGCGATGGCTTGGACGCCTCCTCCTTGGCGCCCGATTTGGGCGCGGGCTTGGCGGCCTTGGTGGCGGCGACAGCGGGCGGGAGGAGGGCGCTCGCGACGCAAACCGCCACGGCGACGACCCCAATGGCGCGAAGGGACGAGAGGACAAGACGCGTCATCACAAACAATCCTTTGAACCGGGCCGGGCCTCATGGCCAGACCCGGGCGGCGGGCTTCCCTGCCGTCCGATCCGGGCGAAATTCCGGCCTTCCGCCTTGCCGGCCGACGCAGGGGCTGCAATCCTGCATTTGGTTACTGAAAAATGAGTAAATTAGGAGCCCGGTGATGAAAGCCTTGATCTGCCCGTCGCTTGGCCCGGCCGAAAACCTGCTGGTGACGGAGGTCGAGGCGCCGAGGCCGGGCGACGGCGAGGCGCTGGTCGAGATCGCCTATGCGGGGCTGAATTTCTTCGACACGCTGATCATCGAGGGCAAATACCAGGTAAAGCCCACGCCGCCGTTCTCGCCCGGCGGGCGAGTTCTCAGGCCGCGTCGTCGCGCTCGGACCGGGAGCGCAAGGATTTGAGGTCGGCGACCGGGTCATGGGCGTCTGCTCGTATGGGGCCGCCGCGGAGCAGATCGCTATCCCCACGAGCCGGCTGGTGAAGATCCCCGACGGTCTCGCCCTCGACAAGGCCGCGGGCCTTTCGGTCACTTACGGCACATCCATGCACGCGCTCAAACAGCGGGCCGAGATGAAGGCCGGCGAGACCCTTTTCGTGCTCGGCGCCTCGGGCGGCGTCGGACTCGCGGCGGTGGAGATCGGCAAGGCGATGGGCGCTCGCGTGATTGCGGGCGCGTCGTCAGAGGAAAAGCTCGCCTTCGCCCGCCGCTATGGCGCGGCCGAGACGATCAACACCGCAGGCGATGACATGCGCGCGCGCCTCAAGGAGCTCGCGCCCAAGGGCGTCGACGTCGTCTACGATCCGGTCGGCGGCGCCTCTCACCGAAGCGGCCCTGCGTTCGCTCGCCTGGAAAGGGCGGCTTCTGGTGATTGGCTTCGCATCGGGCGAGATCCCCCGCCCGCCCCTCAATATCCCGCTGTTCAAGGGCTGCGACATCCGGGGCGTCTATTGGGGCGAATTCATCGCGCGCGAGCCGGAAGCCCATCGCGAGAACGTGGCCCAACTGATGGACTGGGCGAAGTCCGGGACCTTAAGCGTTCATGTCCACGCCACATATCCGCTGGAAGAATACCGGAAGGCGTTCGACGCCATCGCCAAGCGCCAGGTGCTTGGCAAAACCCTGCTCCAGCTTGCCGCGGCTACGGACTGAAGCCGGTTGAAATGCGTGTTGCGACGCACAACATAATCGCAGGGATGAAGCGCCGAGGACGAATCGGCGAGGTCGATTATGGACGAAGCAAAATCATCCCCCGTGGAACTCCGGCGGCTCTGGCCGGCGGACAAAGAAGCGTTTCGCCATCATCTGCTGAGCCTTGACCCGCGCAGCCGGCATTTGCGCTTCGGCGGCGGCATGTCGGACGACTTCCTCGTCCGTTACGCCGAAAACTGCTTCGGCAAGGGCGACCTCGTCTACGGGGCGTTCATCGACGGCGAGCTGGTCGGCGCGGCCGAACTGCGCTCCAATCAGGCGATCTGGAGCGAGCAGGCGCCATTCGGGCGCCACATCCATGCCGAGGCGGCGTTCTCGGTCGACGACGGCTATCGCCGCCGCGGCATCGGCGAGAAGCTGTTCAAGCGCATCCTGCGCGCCGCCACCAACCACGGCGTCGAGACGATCGAGATCGTCTGCCTGCCCGAAAATGTCGGCATGCAGAACCTGGCGAGGAAGTTCAGCGCGCATTTCACTTTTGAGGAGAATTGGCTGACGGGCCGCCTCACGGCGCGCCCGCCGACCGCGTTTTCGCTGATCCGGGAAGCCTCGGGCGACGCGCTCGACTTTGGCGCCGCGCTTTTCGACGCCCACTGGCGGGCGGTGGCGGAGGCGCGGGAAAAGGGCGCGTAACGCGTCGACCAGCAAGCGGGCCGTCGTCTCGTTCGATTGCGGCTCGCCAACCTCGGCCTAGAATGCCTATATCTAATCGGATATAACGGTGATCGTCGCCCCGGCGCGCGGACGCTGCGGGCGGAACGGCCGGGAGGATCGGATGGGGCAAATCGAGGGCCCCGCCCACGCGGATCATGTTCTCAAGGTGATTGCCGGCAACGACGCCGCAAGCTCGGCGCTCGCCGCCTCCTGGCGTCGGTCTGGCGCGTTGCACGCGCTCGACCCCGCAAGCCACGCGCCCTCACAGCGGCTGCCCGAGGACGAGATCGCCCAATCGCGCGAACGGATGGGCTCGTTGCTCTTCGCCGCGCAAGGAAGCATCGATCGCCTCTTTCTCGCTGTCGGCGGCGTCGGCTGTTCGGTCGTGCTGGCTGACCCGCGCGGGATCATCGTCGACCGACGCGGCGCGCCTTGCGACGATACCCTCTTCGAAAGCTCCGGCCTTTGGACTGGCGGCGTCTGGAGCGAGCAATACGAAGGCACCAACGGCATCGGCACCTGCATCGTCGACCAGCGCGCGGTGACCATCGATCGCGACCAACATTTCTTCACCCGCAACTCGGGCCTGTTTTGCACGACCGCGCCGATTTTTGACGAACACGGGGATCTGGCCGCGGCGCTTGACGTGTCGTCCGCCCGGGGCGACCTGACCGAAGGCTTCGCGCGCCTGATCTCCAGCGCCGTCGCCGATGCGGCCCGGTTCATCGAAGCGGAGAACTTCCGCCTCGCCTTTCCCAAGGCGCGCATCCTGCTCGCGCCAACCGGCGACCGGTACGGGTCATCGCTGCTTGCGGTCGACCGGGACGACCTCGTTATTGGCGCGACGCGGGCGGCGCGGATCGGGCTCGGCGTCAACTCGGCCACGCTCAAGCGCCCGACCCCAGCCGCAGACCTCATGGGGCGGGCGGGAGCCGAAAGCGACGACATTGGCGCGGCCGAGCGCGCTGTCCTTCAGCGCGCGCTCGCGCGTTCGAGCGGCAACGTCTCCAAGGCGGCGAAGGACCTCGACATGTCGCGAGCGACTTTCCACCGGAAGATGAAGGAGCTCGGCCTGCGCGGCTGACGAATCCGCGCGCGAGGTGTCGCAAATCTGAGACAGTCCCAGGCTCTCGTTGCTTGGCAGGGCTTCTCAGCGCGAAGCGCGAGGGCGAAACCTCGCGGCCAACGCCGCTCAGCAGGCGGTGTCACTTAAGGGAAGAAGCGCATGACCAAAGTCGATCTGAACATCGCCCTCAAATCCCCGTTCGCCAAGCGGTACGAGAACTATATCGGCGGCGAATGGAAGGCCCCCAAAGCCGGCAAATATTTCGACAACATCTCGCCGATCACCGGCCAGCCGGTCTGCGAGATCGCCCGCTCCGACGCGTCGGACATCGAGGCCGCTCTCGACGCCGCGCACGCTGCGAAAGACGCCTGGGGGCGCACCGCGGTCGCCGAACGGGCGCAGATGCTCAACAAGATCGCCGACCGCATCGAAGCGAACCTGGAGAAGATTGCGCTCGCCGAGACGTGGGACAACGGCAAGCCGATCCGCGAGACGATGGCCGCCGACATCCCGCTCGCCGTCGACCATTTCCGTTATTTCGCTGGCGCGATCCGCGCCCAGGAAGGCTCGATCAGCGAGGTCGACAACGACACCGTCGCCTATCATTTCCACGAGCCGCTCGGCGTCGTGGGTCAGATCATTCCCTGGAATTTCCCGATCCTGATGGCCGTCTGGAAGATGGCGCCGGCGCTGGCCGCCGGAAACTGCATCGTTCTCAAGCCCGCCGAACAGACCCCGGCTTCGATCATGGTGTTGATGGAAATCATCGGCGATCTCATTCCGAAGGGCGTCCTCAACATCGTCAACGGCTTCGGCCTCGAAGCGGGCAAGCCGCTCGCCTCCTCGAACCGCGTCGCCAAGATCGCCTTCACCGGCGAGACGACGACCGGCCGGCTCATCATGCAATATGCGTCGCAGAACCTCATTCCCGTGACGCTCGAGCTCGGCGGCAAGTCGCCCAACATCTTCTTCGATGACGTCGCCGCCAAGGACGACGACTTCTTCGACAAGGCGATCGAAGGCTTCGTCATGTTCGCGCTCAATCAGGGCGAGGTCTGCACCTGCCCGAGCCGCGCGCTCATCCAGGAGTCGATCTACGACCGCTTCATGGAGCGCGCGCTTGAAGCGCGTCGACGCCATCGCCCAGGGCAGCCCGCTCGATCCGTCCACGATGATCGGCGCGCAGGCTTCCTCCGAGCAGATGGAGAAGATCCTCTCCTACTTCGACATCGGCAGGAAAGAAGGCGCCGAGGTCTTGATCGGCGGCGAGCGCAACATGCTCGAGGGCCAGTACGCGGGCGGCTATTACATCAAGCCGACCGTGTTCAAGGGCCACAACAAGATGCGCGTCTTCCAGGAGGAGATCTTCGGCCCGGTCGTCTCGGTGACCACGTTCAAGACCGACGAGGAAGCGCTCTCGATCGCCAACGACACGCTCTACGGTCTGGGCGCGGGCGTGTGGAGCCGCGACGCCAATCGCTGCTACCGCTTCGGCCGCGCGATCCAGGCTGGCCGCGTGTGGACCAATTGCTACCACGCCTATCCCGCGCATGCGGCGTTCGGCGGCTACAAGCAATCGGGCGTCGGCCGCGAAAACCACAAGATGATGCTCGATCACTATCAGCAGACCAAGAACATGCTGGTCAGCTACAGCCCGAAGAAGCTCGGCTTCTTCTGA
>CAVYPD010000029.1:0-141166 GCA_963770275.1 uncultured Alphaproteobacteria bacterium | reverse complement strand
CCTGCATCGAGCGGTAGAAGCCGAAAAATTCGGGGTCCGCGCCATAGGCCTCGGCGAAGATGCGGTTACGCTCGCCGTCGCCCTCGCCGCGGACTTGGTCGGACTGCTGCTGAGCCTGGGCGGTGATGACCGTAACCTTTCGGTCGGCCTCCGCCTTGATCTGCTGGCTCTGCTGCGACCCTTGCGCCCGATAGGAGGCGGCGCGCTGCTGCCGTTCTGTCTGCATGCGACGGAACACCGCCTCCGAGTTCTCTGCCGGCAGGTCCGCGCGCTTGATGCGCACGTCGACGACATCGAGGCCGAAGCGCTTGGCGCCCACGATCATCTGATCGCGGATATCGGCCATCAGAGCGTCGCGCTTGTCGCGCACGATATCGGTGATCGACGCCCCCGATAGACTGCGGCGCAAAGCCGAGTTCAGCATGCCCCCGAGCTGCGCGTCGGCGCCACGCGTGTCGCCGACGGATTGATAAAAGAGCAGCGGATCGGCGATATGATAGCGCACGAAGGCGTCGACCTCCAGGCGCTGATTGTCGGACACCAGCACTTCCTGGCGCTCGTTGTCGAGAGCGAGAATGCGCTTGTCGATATAGACAACCGTGTCGACAAATGGCCACTTGAAATAGAGGCCCGGCGCGTCGATGAGGTCGCGCACGGGCTGGCCGAACCGCAAGATCAGAGCTTGTTCGGTCGGATTGACGATAAAGGTCGCCATCGAGACAAGAATGATAGCGACAACAGCGATGGCGGCGAGAACAACGCCGTTTAGGGACCTCATTTGGCGCTCGCTCCCGTCTTGGGCTGCAGCGGATCGAGTGCGATATAGGGCACAGGCGGGCTTGCCGAGTTCGAATCGACGATCGTCTTGTCCATAGGGCCGAGCACCCGCTCCATCGTCTCGAGATACATACGCTCCCGAGTGACGGCAGGCGCCTTCTTGTACTGCTGGTAAATCTGGTTGTATCGGGCGGTCTGGCCCTTGGCTTCCAGGATCGTCTGCTCGCGATAGGCCTGGGCCTCCGCCACAATGCGGGCAGCGCCGCCCTCAGCCTCTGGAACGACTTTGTTGGCGTAGGTCTCAGCCTCGTTGACGGCGCGTTGCTGGTCTTGTTGCGCGGCGGTTACGTCGCGATAGGCCGAAAGGACCTCGCTCGGGGCGTCGACGGACTGCAGCTGAACCTGCTTCACAAGAACGCCCGCCCGATATGCGTTGAGCAGGTCCTGCATTCTTTTCTGCACGTCGGCCTCGACTGAGGCCCTGTCGGTCGTGAGAATGCCGTCGATGGTCTTCAAGCCGACCACCTCGCGCATGATGCTTTCGGCAACTGCTTTGACCGTCTCGCGTGGGTTCAGAACGTTGAAAACGTAGTCTTCGGGCTTGGCCGGGTCGATCTGCCAGTTCACCCTGAAATGAACGTCGACGATGTTCTTGTCGCCGGTCAGCATCTGGCTCTCTTCGGGAATGTCTGAGCTACCCCCAAGGCTGCGATAGCCCACTTCGGTGATCTGCTGATCCCAAACCGGAACCTTGATAACTGAACCAATCGGCCAGGGCCAATTGGTGTTCAGACCGGCCGCCGTTTTGCCGGTGTAGCGGCCGAAAACCAGATTGACGCCGACTTCGCTCGGTTGAACCGTGTAGAAGGTTCCCCAAGCGAACCAGAGCAGCAGAGCGGCGAGCAGGAGGAACAGCGCTCCTCCGCCGCCTAGCGCTTTGCCGCTTGGGCCTGATCCTCCGGGAATCAGTTTGCCAAGGGTCTCCTGGATGCGGCGGATTATGTCCTCAAGGTCGCCCGGCGGCTGAGAGCCCCGCGGCCCTTGGCCCCACGGCCCACGGCCTTGCGAGCGCCAGGGCCCCCCGCCTTGATTGTTCCAGGACATCCAAACCTCTTGTCGGCCGCCGGCCGATACCGCGGCGCTTATATAGGCATCGGTGGCAAACCAGCAACGATCCCTACCCCTCAGTCGTGAGGCGCCGCTTCTCCGTCCCGTTCGACCACCCGGCGCTCTCCCGCGCGAGGAGCAAGCGGGGTGATTCTGAGCGCGGCGATCCGATTGCGCTGCTTGCGCAGCACTTCGAAGCGGAAGCCATGAAAGCTGAAGGTCTGACGCGGCTCGGGAATCGAGCGCGCCTCGTGAATGACGAGGCCGGCTACTGTCGCGGCTTCATCGTCGGGCAAATTCCAGCCCACCGCTCGATTGAGCTCACGGATCGTGGAGGATCCATCGACCACGACCGAGCCGTCGCGCTGTTTGCGCACGCCCAGTACCGCAACATCGTGCTCATCGCGAATATCGCCGACAATCTCCTCGATGATGTCTTCAAGCGTGATCAGCCCCTGCACGACGCCGTACTCGTCGACGACGAGCGCCGAATGGGTCTTTCGGCGCAAGAACTCCTGCAGCTGGTCACGTAGCGTGGTCGACTCAGGAATGAACCACGGCTCCAGTGTGAGATCGGCAATACTAAGTTTGCCGGCGTCTCCGCCAGCCGCGACATACGCCCTGAGTAGGTCCTTGGCATGTAGGACGCCGATAATATTGTCCGGTTCCCCTCGCCAGAGAGGCATCCGGGTATACGGAGAAGCGATCACCTCGCGCACCAGCTCCTCTGGCGGCAGATCGGCGTCGATGAGCCGCATTTTGGTGCGGTGAACCATCACGTCCGAGACTGGGATCTCAGACAATTCCAGAAGGCCGCCGAACATGTCGCGCTCGTCACGCTCGACTTCGCCTTCGCGATGCAGGATGTCGACCGCGCCCATAAGTTCTTCATGGCCAGAGACACCGGGGTCGTGATGGCCGAGCGAGACGCCACATATGCGCAGGACGCCGCGCACGAATATCTCGACCGCGCTCACGACCGGACCGAAGACGGTGACGAAGAACGACACCAGCGGAGCGATAAGCAGCGACACGCGATCGGGATAGGCGATGGCGATCGTCTTCGGCATCACCTCTCCGAAAACCACGATCAGCGCGGTCATGATCGCAGTCGCGGCCCATACCCCTCGCTCGCCAAAGACCCCGAGCAGGACGCTCGTCGCAATCGCCGAGGAGCCGATGGTGACGAGTTGCCCGCCGAGCAGCATGGCGCTGATGAGCCGGCCCCGCGACCCGATGAGATGCGTGACCAACTTCGCTCGTTGGTCGCCCGCGGTTTCGAGCGCATGCATACGAGCGCGCGAGGCAGCCGTGAGCGCAGTCTCGGCGCAAGCGAAGAACGCTGCGGCGGCGACGCTTAGGATGATGACGACAATGTCGAGGGTGTACGACATCAAATGGTTCTAACACGGGCGGCGCATTCGGGCGTAATGCGCTTCGGACGGGGGTTCAGCTCGCAGGATCCAGTTCGCGCGCCAGGAAGTGTGACACGCTCTCTTCCCCAACATCGCGGGCGACGAAACTCTCGCCGATGCCTCTGACGAGGATGAAGGTCAGTTTGCCCCGCTCAACCTTCTTGTCCTGGCGCATTGCAGCCAACAGACTTCCCGAATCCGCCTTAAAATCAGAGATGTCGCCTATGCGGGTCGGAAGACCGACGGCCTTCAGGTGCGCCTCGACGCGCGTGGCGTCCTGACCAGAGCACAAACCCAGGTCACGGGAGAAACGAAATGCCAACGCCATGCCGATGGCGACGCCCTCGCCATGCACGAGCCGACCCGGATCATAATCGGTCAGCTTCTCCAAGGCGTGGCCGAAAGTGTGCCCAAGGTTGAGCAGCGCGCGCTCTCCTTGTTCCGTTTCGTCGGCGGCGACGACGCGCGCCTTCGCCGCGCAGCTGATCGCGATCGCTTCCGCCCGGGCTGGTCCGCCGGCAAATAGGTCGCGCCACTCCGATTCCAAGAACTCGAAAAAGCCGCGGTCGCCAATCAGTCCGTACTTGACAACCTCGGCAAAGCCCGCGCGGAAATCGCGCTCGCTGAGAGAATTGAGGCATGTGGTGTCCGCGAGCACCAGCGACGGCTGATGAAACGCCCCGATCAGGTTCTTTCCATACCGCGAATTGATACCCGTCTTGCCGCCCACGCTTGAGTCGACCTGAGCCAGCAGGGTCGTCGGGATCTGCACCAGTCGCACGCCCCGGCGCAGTGTTGCGGCGCAGAATCCGGCAAGATCGCCGACCACCCCTCCCCCAAGCGCAATGACAATGTCTCTTCGCTCGATACGCGCCTCGATCAGCGCATCGGCGACGCGAGCGAACTCGGAATAGGACTTCGCGCCCTCCCCCGGCGGACATACGATCGAGGTGGAGCGTAAACCCGCCTGATCCAGGCTTGCGGTGAGCCGATCGAGATAGTGCGGCGCGACCCGCGCGTCGGTCACCACGGCGCAATTGACGCTCGGGGCGATCCTGGCGATTTCGGCGCCCGCGTCGTCGAGGAGACCCGGTCCGATCAAGATCGAATAGGCGCGCACGCCCAGCGGTACGTCCACGCGACGTCTCGCTTGGGAAAACGCTCGAGCGTCACTGCCGGGCTCCGCATGGAGGCGCTGGAGGATGGCCTCGACAACGGAATCATGCGCGGCGTCAAGCGACTCAATGGTGAAATCGGCGAGCGCATAGATGGGCGATCGCTCTTCGAGCAGTCGACGCAACGTCTCTTCCGGATTCGCGGTTTTCAAGAGAGGCCGATTGGATTTCTTGCGCACGCGAGCAAGCAGAATGTCAAAGCTCGGCTTCAACCAGATCGAGACGCCATGCCTTGCGATATTTTCGCGCGTGGTCGCGTTCAGGAACGCGCCGCCGCCTGTCGCAAGCACCATTGGCCCGCTGGTGAGCAAGCGCGCGATCACCTTGCGTTCGCCTTCGCGGAAATAAGTCTCGCCGAAACGCTCGAAGATCTCGGAAATCGTCAGTTGAGCGCCCGCTTCAATCTCTGCGTCGGCATCCACGAACGGCAGCCCAAGCTTTGCCGCGAGCCGTTTTCCAACCGAGGTTTTTCCGGCTCCCATCATGCCGACAAGCACGACCGAGCGCCCGGTAAGCGCCGCCGTCGCCTGTCCGCCGTCAATCGATTGGCCTTGATTCATAAACCCTTAAACCTCGCCAGCAAGCGACTGGGCCTCATACAAGACGCCAGCGGCGAATGCGAGAGCGACGGCGCCTTGCTTGCCGACCGTCAACCGTCTTGCGCGGCGGGCCTGTTCTTGCAACCATACCGTCACACGACAGCAGGTTCGTAGCGGTCGACAACGCCGGCGCCAAGGCTAAGGTGCGGCAGAAACTGAGAAAATCGCGTCCGAGGGACGCTCGGGTCTGGAGTTGATCGCCTCGCGACGGGGAGCGCGCAACGCCTCGCCGCGTAGCGCAATGCTTGAGGGAGGCCGACATGAACGCACCCAATCAAGAGAACCGGGTTGCCGGTCCCCGTCTTGTGGCGATTGTTGGGCCGTTTCAGAGCGGTAAGACCAGCCTTCTTGAGGGGATATTGGCGCGGGGCGGCGCCGTGGCGCGGCAAGGGTCTGTCCGCGAAGGCACTACGGTCGGAGATTCAAGCTCGGAGGCGCGCAGCCACGCGATGAGCGTCGAGCCCAACGTCGCCAGCATCGACTATCTCGGGGATCGGCTCACCTTCTTCGATTCCCCCGGTTCGATCGAATTCATTCATGACATGCGCTATGCGTTGCCCGTTTGCGACGCCGCCGTCGTCGTATGCGAGGCCGACCCACGCAAGATCCCAGCGCTTCAGGTTATTCTGCGCGAACTGGAAGACCTGGGATTGCCGCGCATCCTGTTCCTCAACAAAATCGACCAGGCGAACGGGGGACTGCGCGAAACGCTTGAGATGCTTCAACCGGCCTCGCGCACGCCGCTGCTGTTGCGCCAGATTCCGGTGTGGGAGGACGGCGTCGCTACTGGATTTGTCGATCTCGCGCTCGAGCGGGCCTTCGTCTATCGCGAGGCTGCGCCGTCCAGCGTCGTCGAGATGCCGGCGGGCGTGCTTCCGGAGGAAAAGCAGGCGCGGTATCTGATGCTCGAGAAGCTCGCCGATTATGACGACGCACTGATGGAGCAATTGATCAGCGACATCGACCCTCCGAAAGACCTCGTCTTCGACGATCTGGCCCGCGAACTGCGCGATGGACAGGTCGTGCCCGTTCTCCTGGGCTCGGCGATCGGCGGCCACGGCGTGACCAGGCTCCTCAAGGCGCTGAGGCACGAATCGCCCGGCGTCGCCCATACCCGCAAGCGGCTTGGCATTGAAGATAAAGGGCCAGCTCTGGCGCAGGTTATGCGGACGGTCCACACCGCGCACGGAGGCAAGCTGTCGCTGGCGCGGGTGCTGCGCGGCGCCTTCACCGACGGGGCAACCGTCGTCAACTCGCGCGAGGTCGAGGAGCGCATCGGCGGATTAGCGCGGCTAATGGGCGCCATGTCGTCGAAACTGACCCGCGCCGAGGAAGGCGACACCGTCGCTTTCGCGCGCTTGGAAGACCTCGCCACCGGCGATCGCATTGCTGACGGGCGAACCGCTCCCTCGCTCGGCGCGACGGCCGGCGCTCCGCCCGCAACTCAGGGAATCGCCATCCGCGTCAAGGATAGAAAGGACGAAGTTAGGCTCGCCAGCGCGCTGGCCAAACTTTGCGAAGAGGACCGCGCGCTATCTTACGTGCAAGATGCCGAGATGTCTGAATTGAAGCTGCTCGGTCAGGGTGAAATGCACTTACGCGTGACCGCCGAGCGGCTCGCAGACCGTTTCGGCGTAACCATTCAATCGCACAAACCGTCTGTCGCCTACCGGGAATCAATTCGCGATGCGGTCACGGTGCGCGGACGGCACAAAAAACAGTCCGGCGGCCATGGCCAGTTCGGCGACGTCGTTGTCGAGGTCGGTCCACGCGGCCGGGGAGAAGGCTTCGCCTTCTCAGAGCGGGTGCATGGCGGATCAGTGCCGAGGCAATATTTTTCTTCCGTCGAAGCCGGCGCCCGCGACGCGATGGCGCGCGGTCCGCTCGGATTTCCGGTGGTCGATGTCTCGGTGATCTTGGTCGACGGCTCCTATCATACCGTCGATTCCTCGGATATGGCGTTTCGCGCGGCGGCGAAACTCGCCCTGGATGAGGCGCTGGTCAAAGCGGGTCCGATACTGCTCGAACCGATACTCTCAGTGACTGTCTATGTGCCGACTGATGCCCTCGCGCGCGCAAGCGCGCTGGTTAGCGCGCGGCGCGGCCAGATCCTCGGTTTCGAAGCCCGGGAGGGCTGGGCGGGCTGGGAGGCGCTGCGGGCGCTGATCCCGGAAGCTGATATCGGCGATCTCATCGTCGAATTGCGTTCGGCGACGTCGGGCGTCGGCGCGTTCGAGACCAAATTCGATCATTTGGCTGAGCTTTCCGGGCGCGGGGCCGATCTGGTCGTCGCGGCGCGTCAAAAGGCGAACGCATAAACTTTTGTCGAGCCTCAGGCGCGTTTCCCGGTATACAGACGCGGCGGCCTCCGCCTGAACAGGCGGCGCGCCGGTGGAAAGGACCCGATGACCGAAGCCACCAGGGAAGCTAACCGTTTGGCGACGGTATTCGGCGGATCGGGATTCCTGGGACGCTACATCGTAAGGGCGCTAGTCCAAGAAGGATGGCGCGTCCGCGTGGCCGTGCGTCGACCTGATCTCGCCGCTTTCCTGCAGCCGATCGGCGGAGTGGGACAGATCCAGCCGGTTCAGGCCAATCTTCGCTTTCCGGATTCAATCGCCGCCGCGCTCGAAGGCGCGAGTGCAGCCATCAACGCGACGGGCGTGACGGCCGAGAGCGGAGCGCAAACCTTCAAGGCCGTACATGTCGAGGGCGCGTCTTCGTTGGCCCGAGCGGCGGTTGCGGCGCGGGTGTTATCCTATGTGCATATTTCGGGCATCGGCGCTGATCCGAACTCCCCTTCGCCCTATATCGCGAGCAAGGGGCTTGGAGAGAAAGCGACACGCGAGACATTTCCAAACGCGGTCGTCCTGCGTCCGTCAGTCGTGTTTGGCCCCGAGGATGGTTTCTTCAACCGCTTTGGCGCCCTCGCCTGCTATTTCCCGGCGTTGCCCCTGCTGGGCGGCGGCGAAAGTCGTTTGCAGCCAGTTTATGTCGGCGATGTCGCTCGGGCGGTCGCTGCGGCGCTCTCCGGTTTGGCGACGCCCGGTACGACATATGAACTCGGCGGTCCAAGAACGATGACCCTTCGCGAAGCGGCCGAACTCACCTTGAGCGCAATTGATCGCCGGCGTCTCCTTATTGGCCTTCCCCTAGCTCCGTCGCGTTGGATCGCGTCTTGCACGCAGTTCGGGTCGAAAGCGACATTCGGGCTTTTTCCCAAATTGTTGACGACGACCCGCGATCAAGTCGATTTGCTTGCCTCCGACAACGTCGTATCCGCGGAGGCGGAAGCCGAGAGACGCGTGCTGAATTCCCTTGGGATCGTGCCGCAGGCCGCCGAGGCGATCATCCCGTCCTACCTCGCGCGGTTTCGTCGGACCGGCCAATACGAGGTTCAACGTTCGGAATGAACGTCTTCGGCACTCACTTCGTTGAGGTCGAGCCGAGGCCGGACGACATCGCGTTGTAACGAAGACACGGTTTGCTATTGATGCGGACCCCCGTTTCGGGGCATTAAGGCGGAGCGAACGTTGGGGCATTTCGAGTTGGGGACATTCGGTGATCAAGTCTGAACTCGTCCAGCGCATGGCGGCCCGCAATCCGCATCTTTATCAGCGCGACATTGAAAACATCATCGACGCAATTCTCGGCGAGATCACGAATGCTCTTGCGCGCGGCGAGCGCGTCGAGCTGCGCGGCTTCGGCGCGTTCTCGACCAAACAACGCCAGGCCCGCACGGGTCGCAATCCGCGCACCGGCGATAAGGTTCCGGTGACCGAGAAACTGGCGCCGTTCTTCAAGACTGGCAAGGAAATGCGCGAGCGTCTCAATCGCTCCACCGACTCGCATTAGAATTTTTGGAATCCTTGCTCTGGCGAGCGCTCGACAGGTCAAGAGGATGAGGCTTGTATGGTTCGCTTCGTAAGATTCGCCATCCTCGCTCTATGCGCCATCATCCTTCTCGGTTTTGCCTTCGCCAATCGCGACCTTGTCACCGTTTCGTTCGATCCGTTCGCCTCTAGCGAGAGTGCGGCGTTTTCGATCGCGGCGCCGCTCTTCGCAGTCGTGATTGTCGCCGCCATGCTTGGCGTCGTCGCAGGCGCGTCAGCAACGTGGCTATCGCAAGGGCGCCATCGAAAAGCTTCCCGCCAAAACCGGATCGAGGCGGAGAAATTGCGCGCGCAAGCTCAAGCGCTTAAGTCTACTCATCCCGCCTTGCCGAGCGACAGGTAATCGCAGGCGCTCGTCGGCCGAGGCGATCGCCACGGGCGCGCTCGTGACGCACTTGACGACGGCGCGGCGCCGAACGGCTGCCCACTGGAGGCGCAGCACAAAATCGGCGCCCACTCGACGCGATTCACCCGGTCTTTGGATTCATCGCCCGCCGCTGCCGCCACGCGGGCTGGGCCCCCGGGATTGAAAGCGAGGTTGCCTCGTAGACGCCGCGAGCAATTGCTCGAGCGACGCACTCAGCGCACAACATGCCGATCTCGGTCAGGTCGCGAAGGTCTGGAACCGCGCTCGCCCGCGCGGTCGCCGCTGCAAAGACAACATCGTTGTCCATCGGCGCATGCGCGGGACGCAGCGCGAGGGCGCAACCGTCCTGAGCCATCGTGGCGACGCGCTTGAGCTGCGTTGTGGTCAACGCCGCGTCGGTGGCGACGACCATAAGGTCGGTGCTCGACGGCGTATCGGACTTGAGGCGGAGCGCCAAGTGGTCGTCGATATCGGTTGGGCCGAAGCCAAGCCCGCCAAATTCAGCCTGTTGTTCGTAGGGCGCGGCCCAAAAATGTAAGCTTTCGCCCCGCGTGGCGCGACCGACCGAGTTGACGGCCACAAGCGCGCCGACGCGAAAGCCGCTCGAGGTCACCGCGCTCGCGGAGCCCAAGCCGCCTTTGAGATTGTAGGTCGTCGCGCCAAATCCGGCGCCTGCGGTCCCAAGTGCAAAGTCGACGGCGGCGGTCGACGCAGCTTGGAGGCCCATGTCCCAGTAAGGTGGCTTACGGCCCCAGGATTTATCGCCGCCGTTGAGAAGATCGAACAGACTTGCACCCGGCACAATCGGAACGCGAGCCCCGCGATGCTCGAAGCCGCGACCGATCTCGGCCAGGTAGGTCATCACGCCGCCCGCCGCATCGAGGCCGAAAGCCGATCCTCCGGACAGAACGAAGCCATCGACGCGCTCGATGATCATTTCCGGCTCAAGCAAAGCCGTGTCGCGCAAGGCCGGCGCGCCGCCGTTCATCGCGATCGACGCGATCGCGGGTTCCTCGAACAAAACCACGGTGACGCCTGAAGCAAGCCGCTCGTCGTCGGCCGATCCGACGAGCACGCCTTCAACGTCGGTAATCAGATTGCGGGCCATCGACAATGCTTTACCGGTTGGTCGCGCTTATAAACGATGGTGAGATCTGGGATCGACTCGTATCAGGGCCAAAAATTGGAAGGAAGACTTGCGCCCCTTGCATCGGGTATCTTCGGCGGGCGGCCGAGAATAGGCTCGGACAAGGTTGATTCGCGACTTTGAGACGTTCGAAGCGAGGGGCGTCGACTAAAGTGTGGGACGAACTGGACGAGCCGCTCGGTTTTGTCTCGGGCGCCGGATCGGCGCTGGCCGTGCGGGATAAGCGCCCGACGAGAGGAATGGCGAATGTCGCCGCGATCCTCGCGATAGCCGTCGGCCTCGTTATGCTACCGCGACGAGATTTCCCTGATAAAAGCGAGCCGTTTGCGGTGGCGAGAGTTGAAGTCTTGCCCGCGCCGCGAAAGCTCGACGCCCCAGACGCGACGGCAAGCGTTGGCCAAACCCCTGCGACGCCGGTGGCCTCTGCGGCGCAAGTGGAAACGACCAGCGGGGTCAAGATTACGCGTGGGTCCGCCGGCCCACCGAAGCCGCTTATCATCGATGTGGCGCAGGCGTTAGGCGCCAAGCTCCGTCCCACCCCTGACCGCCACGTTCTAGAAGAGTTGACATATGGCCCTTTACCTCCAGCGGCTCGTTGAGCTCGCGCGTCAACGAGACTCGACAATCGGCGTCGCGTCCGTGTCACCGGCGGGCATCACGCGCTTAGAGCGATGGACGAACGGACTCGACTCGAAGGGCGTCACATTGGTCCCGGTCTCCAGGTTGATGTCGGGAGCGTCAAGGCCGTCCGCTCAATCGGATGGATTCCTCAGTCCATGAGCGGGCGCCTGTATCGCCCGTGTGTCGGGGTAGCGCTGGTCAATCGAGCGGGCGACGCGTTCATCGGCCACCGCAAACGCAAACGCGGCTCCGAAGTCCTGGACCCGCGCTCGTGGCAGATGCCGCAGGGGGGAATCGACCCGGGAGAACAACCGCTCAAAGCCGCGAAGCGTGAGCTTTGGGAGGAGACCAACGTGAGTTCGACCGAACTGATCGCGGAACTGCCAGAGTGGCTCAAATACGATTTGCCGGAAGACGCGCGCGGACGGTGGAGCGGCCGGTATCGCGGGCAGACCCAGAAGTGGTTTCTGTTCCGGTTTATTGGCTCGGAGAAGGAGATCGACGTTCACCATCCCGCCGACGGCGCCCACGATGCTGAATTTGACGATTGGCGCTGGGAGCGTTTGGAGCATCTGCCAGAGCTAGTGGTGCCCTTCAAGCGCGAAGTCTACGAGACGGTCGCCGCCGCTTTCGCGCCGCTCGCGCGTCCCGCAGGATCGTGAACCAAGCTCCTTTTCTTACGTGCCCGCTCGAACCGATGCGATCGCCGCCCCCATCTCCTCGTCCATCTTCTTGCGCAGACGATGATCCGAGAGGTCGACGTCACCGCGCGCGAGATCTGCCTTAAGCGCCGCAGCGACATCGTCCTCGCTCTTGCCGATCTGCGCGCCGACGAACTCGCTAGCGTATTTCTCGGCGTCAGCCCCAGACAGCCCCTTCGTCTCGGCGACCCAGAGCGCGACCGCCTTGTTACGGCGCGCGACGGCCTTGAAGCGCAGGTCTTCGTCGTGGGCGAACTGCTTTTCGAACGTATTTTCGCGATCTTGAAACGCGTCGGACATGACCCCTCCGTTACTTGGCGAAACCACTCGCGAGCCGCCGAAGCTTGCGACGCCGTGATCTCGGATTTTCTAACCTGACGACGGGGAGGGGTTATGACGGTTTCCCCTTTCGCGCGCAATGCGAGCCGTCCCCATTGCAGGGCGGCCATTCCACTGCGATAAACAGCCATCCGACCAACTTCATATACGCAGCCGCCGAGCGTCGAAGGAGGAGGTCAGGCGGCCCAGGACCGCCCATGTGTCCCGTGCGGCAGGCTAAGCTTGAGCGCAATCGTCTCGGCAACGTCGGCCAGGCTCGCCCGCGCTCCGATCGGTCCGGGGGGAATGCCGGTGCCGAAGGCAAGGATCGGAACGTGCTCGCGGGTATGATCGAACCCACGGAACGTCGGGTCGTTTCCATGGTCGGCGGTGATGACGCAAAAGTCGGTCGGCCTCAGCGCCGTTTCTATGTCGCCGAGCCGTCGATCAAACGCTTCCAGACAGGCCGCATAACCGGGGACGTCCCGGCGATGGCCCCATTCGGTGTCGAAATCGACCAGGTTGACGACAATCAGCGCGCCCTCAGGCGCTGTTCCGAGCGCATCGATGAGAAGGTCGATATTGCCGTCGTTGCTCCTGCTCTTGCGCTCGTCCCCAGTGTCGCGGTGGGCGAAGATGTCGCCGACCTTGCCGATCGAGACGATTGCGCGGCCGGCGCGAGCGGCCCGCTGCAGAACATTGCCCTCGGGTGGAGGCATGGCGAAATCCTTCCGATTGCCGGTGCGCGCAAAGTCCTTGGCGCTTGCGCCGAGGAAAGGCCGCGCAATCACCCGCCCGATATTCAGCGCATCGCACAACTGGCGCGCGATCCGGCAAAGATCATAAAGGCGCTCGAGTCCGAAAGCGTGCTCATGGGCGGCGATCTGGAGCACGGAGTCGGCGGACGTGTAGCAGATGGGTTTCAATGTTCTCAGGTGCTCTTCGCCATAGCCCTCGATCACTGCAGTGCCCGAAGCGTGGCGATTAGCGAGAATTCCGGCGAGCTTACCCTCTGCAATCAGCGCCTCGGCCAGCGCCGGCGGAAAGGCGGGAACCGTCTCCGGAAAATAGCCCCAGTCAAAGTTGACTGGCGTGCCGGCAAGCTCCCAATGGCCGGACGGCGTATCCTTGCCGCGCGAAGTCTCGATTCCGTAGCCCCATTGGCCGCGCGGCTCAGGAAGAGCAAAGCCGGGTGGCGCTCGACCACTCGAAGCCTTCATGGCGTGGCCAAGCCCCAGCGCCTCGAGCCTCGGTAATTTCAGCGGTCCGCTCCTCAAGCCGTCGCGATCGCCCCGGCCGTCAACGCAAGCTTCGGCGATGTGGCCAAGCGTATCCGCGCCCTCATCGCCATAGGCGCTCGCGTCCTCGGCGCCGCCGCAGCCAACCGAGTCAAGAACGATCAGAATGGCGCGTGTCATCGCTCCCCTCTCCTACAGGAGAGGGGTCGGGGGTGAGGGTTCGCGCGCGAAACCGAGGCCGCGCCCTCGGCGCGGGCCCTCAGCCGGCCCTTCCGGCGGCCTTCGCCCGGAGGGAGAAAAAGCGCTCGCCGCATTTCGTGGGAGACGCTCACTGATTGACGACGGCGTCGAGCGTCGCCTCATTGGCGAAGGCGGCGGCGAACAGGGCGCGCGTGTAGTCGTTTTGCGGCGCGCTGAAGACCGTCCGCGCGTCGCCACTCTCCACCACCTTGCCGCGCCGCATCACGATGATTTCGCTCGCCAGCGCTCGCACGACCCTCAGATCGTGAGAAATGAATAGGTACGCGAGGTTGCGTCGACGTTGCAGTTCGCGCAACAGGTCGACGATCTGCGCCTGGATCGACATGTCCAACGCCGAGGTCGGCTCGTCGAGCACCACGAAGCGCGGATCAAGCGCCATCGCGCGCGCGATGGCGATGCGCTGACGCTGACCGCCGGAGAACTCGTGCGGATAGCGATCGAGAGTCGAGGGATCGAGCCCAGTGTCGGCGAGCGCGCGTTCAACGACGCGGCGCCGCTCGGCGGCGCTCATTTTCGTTCCCTGCGCGATCAGACCTTCGTCGACAATCTCCGCCACAGACATGCGCGGCGAAAGCGAACCGTAGGGATCCTGGAAAACGATCTGCATCTCGCGCCGGAGCGGGCGCATGGCTTTGGAGGTAAGCCCGTCGATGGCGCGCCCGCAATAGACGATCGGCCCTTCCGAGCGAATGAGTCTCAAGATCGCGAGCCCAAGCGTCGTCTTGCCCGAGCCGGATTCGCCGACGACGCCTACGGTCTGTCCCTCGCGGATGGCGAGCGACACCCCATCGACGGCTTTCACGTGAGCGACGGTGCGGCGCAGAAACCCTTTCCGGATCGGAAACCAGACGCGCAGATTGTCGGTGCTCGCGATCATCGGCGCCGAGTGGTCGGCGGGCGGCGGATCGCCCTTCGGCTCGGCGGCGAGAAGCGCACGAGTATAGGGGTGGCGCGGGTTGGCGAACACGCACCCCGTCTCCCCAGCCTCGACGATCTTTCCTTGACGCATGACGATTACGTCGTCAGCGATCCGCCGGACGACGTTGAGATCATGAGTGATGAACAGCATCGCCATGCCGAGCTTGGTCTGCAGGTCTTTCAGGAGTTTCAGGATCTGCGCCTGCACGGTGACGTCGAGCGCGGTCGTGGGTTCATCAGCGATCAAAAGATCGGGACGGTTTGCGAGCGCCATGGCGATCATCACCCGTTGGCGCTGTCCGCCCGAGAGCTGGTGCGGATAGGCTTGAAGCCGCTGCGCCGGATCGACGATGCCGACCTCGGTCAGGAGTTCGACGATCTTCGCTGTCGTGACGGCCGCGCGCCCGTGATGAAGCGCGATGATCTCGCCGATCTGCCGCTCGATCGTATGGAGCGGATTGAGCGACGTCATCGGCTCCTGGAACACCATGGTGACGGCGTGGCCGCGCATCGCCCGCAATTCGTCGACAGCCATCCTGAGCACGTCGCGGCCACGGAAGAAGATCTCGCCGGTCGGATAGCTGGCGGCGGGCTGCGGCAAGAGACGCACAATGGCCTGCGCGGTGACGGTCTTGCCCGAACCGGACTCGCCGACCAGCGCCAGCGTGCGGCCCTTTTCAAGCCGAAAGGAGACGCGATCGACGACGGTGCGCCGCTCGCCGCTTTGCGCGAAGGCGATCGAGAGCTCGCGCACATCGAGGAGTGAGTCGGCCTCGCTCACAAGAATGTCTTTCTCGGATCGAAAGCGTCGCGCACCGCTTCGCCGATGAAAATGAGGAGCGAAAGCATGAGCGCTGTCACGACGAAAGCGGACAGTCCGATCCAGGGCGCTGACAGATTGGATTTGCCCTGCAGCAAGAGTTCGCCGAGCGAGGGCGAGCCCGGGGGCATCCCAAGGCCAAGAAAGTCGAGCGAGGTCAGCGTGCTGATAGAGGAATTGACGATGAACGGCAGGAAGGTAAGCGTCGCCACCATGGCGTTCGGCAGCACGTGCTTGACGATGATCTTGGCGTTGGAGAGACCGAGCGCGCGGGCCGCGTTGACATATTCGAAGTTGCGCGCGCGCAAGAACTCGGCCCTGACCAGGTGAACGAGACTGACCCAGGAAAACAGCAGCAGGATAACCAACAGGACAGTGAAGCTTGGCGCGAGAATCGCTGAGAGGATGATGAGAATGTAGAGATGCGGCAGCGAAGACCAGATCTCGATCACTCGCTGCATCGTTAGATCGAGCCAGCCGCCGAAATAGCCCTGCACGGCGCCAGCGAACACGCCGATGACCGAGGAAACGCCGGCCAGCGTCAGTCCGAACAAAATCGATATGCGGAAGCCATAGATCAGACGGGCCACGATATCGTGCCCGTCCTGATCGGAGCCAAGCCAAAGCGGTTCGAGCTTGCTGCATGGCCTGGGAACGGTCGCTGCGTCCTTGATATTCTGCTTCTCGAGCGCGGCGCGGCATTGGACGTCGGTCAGCATCCAGGTCGGCGGCGTCGGCAGCGGCGTCGGAGGGTTGAGGATGGTGGTCGAATTGGCGAAACGGATCGGCGGCCAGATCATCCAGCCGTGCGCCTTGATCTCGTCGGCGATAAAGGGGTCGCGAAAATCCGCGCGCGCCTGGAACCCGCCGAATTTATCCTCCGGGTAGTCGACGAGAACAGGAAAGAGAATCTCGCCTTTGTAGGAAGCAATCAGCGGCCGGTCGTTGGCGATGAATTCTGCAAACAGCGAGCCGACAAACAGGACGAGAAAGATCCAGAACGACCAAGCGCCGCGCTTGTGGCGGCGGAAATTGTCGAGGCGGCGCCGATTCATCGGCGAAAGCCAAGGTCGGCGCTCGACACTCGCGCGCGCCTCCGCCTGCTCCCAAGAGTCCGCCTGTTCACTGAGCGGGAGAACGCGGCTCACAGCTTCGTTCAGCTGCGGCGCCGTGTCGGAAGTGGGAGCGAGACGGTCCGTATCGACCAAGCTCACACCTCTCGCGTTTCGAAATCGATGCGAGGATCAATCCAGGTGTAAGTGAGGTCGGAAACCAGGTTCACCACCAGGCCGATGAGCGCGAAAATATAGAGGTTGGCCAGCACCACCGGATAGTCGCGCTGAATGAGCGAATCGTAGGACAGATAGCCCAGGCCATCGAGGGAGAACACCTGTTCGATCAAGAGCGACCCGGTGAAGAAGGCGCCGATGAAAGCGCCGGGGAATCCCGCAATGACGATAAGCATCGCGTTACGGAACACGTGGCCATAGAGCACGCGACGCTCGGTCAGGCCCTTCATGCGGGCGGTCTGCACGTAGGCTTTCTTGATCTCGTCGAGGAAGGAATTCTTCGTCAGCAACGTCGAGGTCGCGAACGAGCCTAGGACCAGCGCCGTCACCGGCAGCGCGATATGCCAGAGATAGTCGAGGATCTTTTGCGGCCAGTTCAGGTCGGCGAAATTGTCGGAGGTCAGGCCGCGCAGTGGAAAGATCTGCCAGAACGACCCACCGCAGAACAGCACAACGAGCAGGACCGCGAACAGAAAGCTCGGAATCGCGTAGCCGAAGATGACAAGCGCGGACGTGACCGTATCAAAGCGGGAGCCGTCCTTCACTGCCTTTCTCACCCCAAGCGGGATCGAAATCGCGTAGGAGAGGACGGTCATCCACAGGCCGAGCGACATTGAGACCGGCAGTTTTTCCTTGATCAACTGCAACACCGGCACGTCGCGATAGTAGCTCTTGCCGAAATTGAAGGTCGAATAGTCGCGCACCAGAATCCAGAACCGCTCCAGCGCCGGCTTGTCGAAGCCGTATTGTTTTTCCAGCTCCTTGATGAATTTGGGATCGAGGCCCTGCGAGCCACGATAGCGCGACGTAATGTCGCCACCAGCCTGGGCTCCCCCTGAGCCGATTTGCCCGCCACCACCGCCGAATTGTGCGGTCGAGCTCTGATCCGCCCCCTGGAGTTGTGCGATCGCGCGCTCGACCGGGCCGCCCGGCACGAATTGCACGATTGCGAAAGAGACCGCCATAATGCCGAGGATCGTCGGGATCATCAGCAAGAGCCGGCGGAGGATATAGGCGAGCATACCCCGTCAGCCGACCTGTGGGCGAAGCGGCGAGCGGCTGTTACAGTCCAATGGTTTTGGCCTTTGCTTCGTCCCACCACCAGGTTCCCGGCGCGCCGGTGCTGAGCCGCGGCTGCTTCTCGGGGCGGGAAAACGCATCCCAATGCGCGACCCAGGACGTGTCGCGATACCACATCGGCACCCAATAATGGCCGGCGCGCAGGACGCGGTCCAACGCTCGGGCGCCCGCGTTGAGTTCATCCCGCGATTTCGCCGTCGCGATCGCCTCCACGAGCGCATCCACCACCGGATCGGAGACGCCGGCGAGGTTACGCGAGGCGTTCTGCCTGGCTGACTCGGACGTAAAGACGGTCCGAAGGTCAACGCCGGGCGTGAGCGTTCCACCCGACGCCGTGGTCACCACATCGAAATCAAACGCGTCGGTCCGGCTCTTGTATTGCGCGGGATCGACGATGCGATAAGTCGCCTGGACGCCGAGCTTACCGAGGTTCTGGATGAACGGGAGCGTGTGCGGCTGGAGCGCGCCGTTGCTGTCGAGGAATTCGATCGTGAGCGGCTTGCCGTTTGGCAGCATCATCGCCGATCCGTCGCGCTTGCACCCCGCGGCGAGCAAAAGGTCGTAAGCCTGCTTGAGCAGCTTGCGGTCCGACCCTGAGCCATCGCTCTCCGGCGGAACGTAAGGCTCGTCGAACACGGCGGGCGCGAGCTTGCTTCGGAACGGCTCAAGCAGTTTGACCTCGTCCGGACCGGGCTTGCCCTTCGCCTCCATGTCGGTGTTTGGAAAGTACGAGATGATCCGCTTGTACGCGGAATACATGATGTTCTTGTTGGTCCAGGCGAAGTCGAAACACAGCCCGATCGCTTCGCGCACGCGCGGGTCCTTGAACTGGTCGCGCCGCGTGTTGAGCTGCCAGCCCTGGGTCTTGGACGGCGCGCCGTCGTGCAAAATCTCCTTCTTGACCCGACCGTCGTTGACGGCCGGAAAGTCATAAGCGGTCGCCCAGAAACGCGACGTGTACTCTTCGTGATAATTGATTGCGCCTGCCTTGAACGCCTCGAAGGCGACTTGCCGCTCGCGATAATATTCGAAGCGCAGCCGATCAAAATTGTTCTGCCCCAGGTTCACCGGCAGCTTGGCGCCCCAGTAGTTGGGATCGCGCCCATATTCGATGAAACGGCCCTGCTCGAACGTCTTCACCTTATAGGGGCCTGAACCCAGCGGCGCATCGAGCGTCGCCGCGGTAAAATCGCGCCCCTTCCACCATGCGGCCGAAAACACCGGCATGCCGACGACGATCAGATGCGCGTCGCGGCTGCGACCCTGGACGAAGTGCACATGCACGACATCGTCGCCTTCCGCGTTGGCCGACTCGACCTCCCTCAGGAGCTGGGCGTAGATCGGGTGGCCCTTGTCCTTCAGCACGTTGAGCGAAAAGGCAACATCGGCCGCCGTCACCCTCGAGCCGTCCAAGAAGCGCGCCTCGGGACGCAGTCGGAAACGGTAGTCCAGCTTGTCGGTGGAGACTCGCACCGATTGGGCGAGGAGGCCGTAGACGGAATCCGGTTCGTCGCCGTTGGCGGTCATGAGCGTGTCGAAGGTGGCCGACATGCCGGCCGCGCCATTGCCCTTCCAGGAATAGATATTGAGCGTGTCGAAGGTGTCGAAGTTCTGGTTGCCGCTCGTTCCGGTGATCTGCAACGACAGCAGGCCGCCGGTCGGCGCGTTCGGGTTGACGTAGGCGAAATGCGGGAAGTCGGCCGGCAAAGCGAGATCGCCGAACGACGACAGGCCGTGCGTCTCGACGAAATCGTCGGCAAACGCGGCGAACGGGCGGTAGACGAGCGTCGCCAGCGCGCCGCCCGCGCCGGCCTTCAATGCCGTCCTGCGGGTCAAGCTCATGGTCATCGAATCGTCCGCCTCATGGCTCGTTCCGCGCGGTGTACCGCGCCTGAGAGGTCTTCGCCAGAGAGCGCGGCGAAAACGAGGCGCAGGCCTGAAAGCGGGGTTAAACTTCGTCCATAAAGCTCGCGGACGGTGGGGAAACTCGCCCCCCTTGCCTTTCGCCGTGGTGACGGTCTTATACGTCGGGCCATGGAGATTCGCGATCCAATCGCCGATGACGCCGAAGCGGCGGCTGGGATGGTCGTTCGCCCGTTATCGACTGCCTATGCCGACGAGGCGGCCGAACTCATCCGGACCGCCTTCGCCGCGCAGAATCGGCAAACCACGCCTTCATCGTCGGCCCTTCTCGAAACCGCATCGTCGATCGCTGCCAAAATCGAGGCGGGCGGCGGATTCGGCGTCTTCGAGGGCGGCGCGCTTATCGCAGCTGTGCTGTGGAGCCTGAACGA
Source organism: uncultured Alphaproteobacteria bacterium (assembly GCA_963770275.1). Lineage (GTDB taxonomy): Bacteria > Pseudomonadota > Alphaproteobacteria > Rhizobiales > Beijerinckiaceae > Roseiarcus. The sequence goes on along the minus strand of CAVYPD010000029.1, from coordinate 121,146 downwards.
CGATGCCCTCCATGTCGCGCGCGTGTCGGTCGCGCCGGTGGCGCGCGGTCGCGGGACCGTCCGTTTGCTGATCGCGGCCTGCGAAACGGAGGCGAGGCGCCGAGGCGTCCGAGGAATGACCCTCAAGACGCGGCTCGAATTGCCTGAAAACGAGCGGCTATTTGAGCACTACGGCTTTGCGCGGCGCGAGATCGAGGCGCATCCAGGATTTGAGACGCCGACGACGGCGGTGATGGAGAAAGTCCTCAGGTGATTGACGTCGTGGCTCCTGTAAGCGCCCCGGGGCGTCTCACGATCGACCTTGGCGCACTCGCCGACAATTGGCGCGACCTTTCGCGCCGCGCCGCGCCTGGGCGTTGCGCCGCCGTCATCAAGGCCAACGCTTACGGAATCGGCGTCTTTGAGGCCGCGCCTGCGCTGTGGGCCGCGGGCGCGCGCGTTTTCTTCGTCGCCCATTTCAACGAGGCGATCGCGGCGCGACGAGCGCTGCCGGCTGAGGCCGCGATCTATGTGCTCAACGGCCTCGAGATCGGGGCCGATCCGGCAGACTATGTCGAGCATCGCCTCGCGCCCGCAATCGGCGGCGAAGAGGAGCTCAAGCGCTGGTCCGCCTTCGCCACCCGTCGCGGCGAGACCAGTCCATCCGCGCTCCATCTCGACACCGGTATGAACAGACTTGGCTTCGCGTCCCTCGCCCGCCTGCAGTCGGCGATGGCGACACATGGGGCAACGAGCGGGGCCGACTTACTGATGAGCCACTTCGTTTCGTCCGAGATCCCCGGCGATCCCATCAATCCGGCGCAGATCGAGCTTTTCGAGGCGGCCCGCGCAGCGTTCCCCCACCTCCCCGTCTCGCTCGCCAATTCGTCGGGCATGTTCCTCGATCCGTCCCCGATCTACGATCTGGCGCGCCCGGGCTACGCACTCTACGGCGGCAATCCGACGCCGGGCCGGCCAAACCCGATGCGGCCCGTCGTGACACTGACCGCGGCGATCCAGCAGATCCGTTGGATCGAGGCCGGCTTGAGCTGCGGCTACAACGCCCAGTGGACCGCCAGGCGCCCGACCCGACTCGCGACCCTGCTCATCGGCTACGCCGACGGCCTGCCGCGTGGGGCCGGCGCGACCGATGCCAAGCCGGGGGCCGAAGTCGCGGTCGCCGGGCGCAGAGCCCCGCTGGTCGGGCGGGTGTCGATGGACCTCACGATCGTCGACGTCACCGACCTGCCAGAGGACGCCGTTCGACCGGGTGACCCGGTCGAGTTCTTCGGCGGAGCAATCGACCTCGACGACTTCGCGACCCGCAGCGGCACGATCGGCTATGCTCTTTTGACCAGTCTCGGCCCCCGCCATCAGCGCGACTATGTCCGCAGCGGCGGTCGAGCGGGCGGGCGCGAGGGCGCCAATTCGGCTTTGGGGGCCGAACTGACGGAAATAAAAGCCAATAAACGCTCTAAACGGTAAACGCTAGTAAAATAGCTAGCGTTTACTAGCGTTTATTTTTCGGAATCGGGACTTCTCAATGGGTTACAACGGATTGGAGTAAAAAAAATTCCTTCCTCTGCAACATCGTGTCTCCAATGCTACAAATGCGCGCACCCTCACCCGTCCTCGCCGCCAGAGGCAAGGCCCGAACTCTTCTTGCGACAGGCAAGATCATAGCACGTGTTTCTGTATTTGGTAAATAAAATGTCTAACAATCTGTTTTTCCGGATCAGGCGGCGGACAGCATTGGCTCCAGGAGGGGTGGGAATTGCTGGACGGCTGCGAGCCGCTCAGAACAATCTTTTCACCGCGCTCCCAATCGACGAACCTCGACCCGAAGGAGACAACTCGACCATCCGCGGCGAGCATAACCCATGAACGACCGACTGTTTCCCGCCCGCCCGATCCTCGCAGTGTCGGCGGCGGTATTTCGAGAGGGCCGGGCGCTCATCATCCGCCGGGCGCGCGCGCCGCTGCTTGGTCACTTCAGCCTGCCGGGCGGCGGGGTCGAAGTCGGGCGAGACGCTCGCCGTCGCGCTCGCGCGCGAACTCATGGAAGAGGTCGGAATCGAAGCCGAAATCATCGCTTTTAACCGGCATGTGGAGGCGATTTTCCACGAAGGGAGCCGAATACGAACGCATTTTGTCATCGCTTCGTTCGTCGCGCGATGGACGGCCGACGAGCCGCGCCTGAGCGACGAAGTCGACGCGGTCGAGTGGGTCGATCCTGCCGCCCCCCTGCCGTCGCCCACGACGCCGGAACTGGGCGAGGTTCTCACGCGCGCGGCGCGGATCGCAGCACAGGGCGTTTGAGGCGTGCAACGTCTCGGCGACGCTTCATGCCACTCCCGCGGAAGCGGGAATCCAGAGACCGGCGCCTAACCGGATGCCCGCTTCCGCGGGCACCACAGATAAGACCCCCGCAGCTCGGCTGGCTGACAATCACGGCTTGGACGGAATCAATTTCGGACTAGGCCCGTCATCCCGGGCTGCAGTTTAAGCCTAAGAGGAGGCTCATCGCCGGGACCCCCGGGTCAGAACCCGGGGGAAACGCGGCGATCGAAGCCGCGATCAGGCGGCGAGAGCGGAGTTGCTCTTCGCCCTGCGACGAGCAACGATTCCGAGGCCCGCCAATCCCAGCAGCATCATCGCCCAAGTTGACGGTTCGGGGACGCCGCCGGGGGTCGAACTGCCGAACGTTACGTCGTCGAACACGATCTGATTTGCCACCCCACCGAACTCGATCGATTTCGCCGTACCGGCAAAGCTAACGCCGACTGGCGAAAACGGACAAAAGGCGGCGCCGAAGCCTGGGCAGGAGCCTGAATTGGGAGACAGATCAATCGTACCCAGCAAGGTTCCCGTCCCGTCGAGTCCGCTGAATACCGAGACGCTTCCTACGTCGCTGAGAGAAACATAGTTGAAGGAGAATCCGGTGGTGAACCCGGCAGCAACATCCATAAAGGTTGAGTCGCCACTGAGGAAAAACAGGCCGCCTTCCCGAGAATTAGGGTCTCCCAGACCTCCCTTCGACGTGTTGGAGCAGCTCGCCGAACTGCTGTTTAAGCAAATCGCCTGCGCGTTTGGCGAAAAGACGATCCCGAAATTCGGGCCGGTCGTTCCGTCGCTGCTCATCCCGCCATTATAAAAGTCGTTGATGAAGGCATAGTTGCTGCTCGGATAGGTCGAGTTGATGCCCTCAAAGTTCAAGTCAATGACGGCGCTCGCATGAGCGGAAGTGGCCGCGATGAGCGCCACAACCGACACTCCAAAACCGAATAATGCTTTCATGAGGTCCCCTCTCCAAATTCACAACCGCTCAACGGTTATTACCAAACCGTAATGTGACGATGCGTCAAGATCAAGTTTAATGCAAGAGAATTTTGTCCTTAAAACAAAAAAATGCAACTGTGCGGGAGTGGATCTTTCAATAACCGAATTCCGACACCCATTTTTCTAGAATCGGCAAAACGGGCGCGATGTGCTCCGCGTAACGGCGCCAATGCCCCACACCATCGGCGTTTATCCCTCGGGCGAGCTGAACATCGCTGGGCGTTTGGGCATCGACCGGCAGTCTTTCCGCGAAGCGCTCGACGGCAGGATCCCACTCCAGCCCAAGGAAGACCAAAGCTTCCCGGACTTCCGCCTCGAAATTCCTCACCATCGTCTCGTGCCGAACCTCTCTCGCCGTCAGGCGGAGCCGGGCGCGATACGTGCGGTCGAGGGTCATGACCGCGTCGTAATAGGTTGCCGCATCCTTGAGGTCCAAGAACTCAAACATCGCCGAATTCATTTGGAATCTTCGCCGAAAGCAGCTGAATACAACGTCACGAGGATCGCGCATGGCGAACAGGATCTTCGCGCGTGGGAACAGCTTAGTGATGGTCGGTAGAGCGGTAATGTGCAGCGGCAGCTTGTCTATGATCACCTTGCTTGAAATATTCCCGCCCAGGGTCGCAGCGACGCTTCGCCAATAGATCTCCCGAGCAGCATCGGCCAGAGGCGGCGTCAATTGCGCCAACCTATCGAGCCCCTTCGCATCGGCCATGAAGCCTCTGCCGACTTCCGCAAGATGATCGACCTCCGAGAGCGTTGCCACGCCGGGATGGGCGGCGAGCACCCGCTCGAGCAGAGTCGTGCCCGACCTTGGAAAGCCCACCAAAAACGCGTGGCCCGACGCAGCCCGGGCGCCGACATGATCTTCGCCAGCTGAAGCGCGCCACGGATCGTGGGGCGCGCGAGCAAAGTATTTCGTGAGGCGTTTGGCCTCATCCACGCGACGTTCGATGATTTCGCGTTCGATTCTGGGGCCGTTCGCGCTGCGCAATATCGCATTGCGCGATTGGTAATCGGCGAACGCTTCATCTCTCAGGTCGAGGATGTCGAGCGCGTCGGCGCGTAGATCGAGCACGCCAACCCTGGTGTCGTCATTCAGATCCGGACGATGGAGCAAACGGGTCATGCGCTCGCGCGTCGCTTCCGCGAGGCCCTCGATCAGGTCGGCCCGACCAAGAGCCATCTCGGCAGTCAGCAGATTCGGTTGTAAGGTGAGCGCCCGGTTCGCCAGAGCCCTCGCATCATCAGTCTTCTGCCGCCGCGCAGCGATAAGCGCGAGGGCCGCGACCGCGTTCGCCTCTTTCGGAGCGCGTTCCGCGACGCGACGGAAATAGTCACCGGCCGAGCTCAGCGCGCCGAGGCGATAACTTGCCTCCCCGGCGGCCAGGAGCGTCGCGACGCTATAAGGTTCAATGTCCAGGGCTTTCTCGAACGCACCCAGAGCATCGCGAGTGCGTCCCTGGCGAACCATCAACGCGCCGATCCGCCGCCACACCTCAGCCTGTTCCGGCGCAATTTCGGAGGCCCGCGTGAGCAAGCTTAACGCTTCCGGCGCGCGACCCTGCTCGTCAAGGCTTTCCGCGGCGAGCAGCAACACGAGCGGCTCATCCATGAGGTAGCGCAGAGCCGCTTCCGCCATATGGAGCGCGCGCTTGCGATCGCCTCGCGCGACAGCCGCGACGATCGCCTCGAAGACGCGATCGGCCTCATCAGAATCCAGGGACTGACCCTCGCCTAGATTGGTCGTCACGAGACGTCTTTTGCTCCTTTGGCGCCGTCACGTAGCCGCTGCCTCAGCGCCAAGTTAATTCCATACAGCGAATGGCAAAATGTAGCGCCAAGTTTGGTCTCGCGCAACGCGTCGGTTTTGTCAGGCAAGGGCGCGGGACGCCGAGTCAGCCGCCAGCGCCAACCGCCTCGACGCGGACACGCTCAGTCCCCATATCAGCCGCTCCCCGTCCTGAAACTGGCGCGGTCCGTGCATTGGCGCTTTTGGCGCCCGTGTTCTAGAACCCGTCAGGCGGACTGTCTTCAAGCGATTTTGGTGCATGAGCGGCGTCAACGACATTCGATCGAACTTCCTCCAGTTCTTCGCCAAGAACGGGCATAACGTCGTGCCGTCGAGCTCGCTCGTGCCGCGCAACGACCCGACGCTCATGTTCACCAACGCCGGGATGGTGCAGTTCAAGAACGTCTTCACCGGCGTCGAGAAGCGTCCCTACAACCGGGCGACGACGTCGCAAAAATGCGTGCGCGCGGGCGGCAAGCACAACGACCTCGACAATGTCGGCTATACGGCGCGCCACCACACGTTCTTCGAAATGCTGGGCAACTTTTCGTTCGGCGACTATTTCAAGGACTACGCGATCGAATACGCGTGGGGCCTGCTGACGCGCGACCTAGGGCTGCCGGCGGAAAAGCTCACCATCACCGTCTATTACGACGATGACGAAGCGTTCAACTCTGTGGCGGAAGATCTCAGGGCTCCCCGAGGAGCGGATCATCCGCATCGCGACAAGCGACAATTTCTGGGCGATGGGCGACACCGGCCCCTGCGGCCCGTGCTCCGAGATTTTCTACGATCACGGCGATCACATCCCGGGCGGTCCGCCCGGCTCGCCGGACGCCGACGGCGACCGCTTCATCGAGATCTGGAATCTCGTGTTCATGCAGTTCGAGGCGCTGCCGGGCGGCGAGCGGATCAACCTGCCGCGCCCGTCGGTCGACACCGGCATGGGGCTCGAGCGCATCGCCGCCGTCCTGCAAGGCGTGCACGACAATTACGACATCGACCTTTTCCGCGCGCTCATCCGCGCGAGCGTCGAGCTCACCGGCGTCGATCCCGACGGGGCTCACCGCGCGTCGCACCGGGTGATCGCCGACCATCTGCGCGCGTCCGCCTTCCTGGTCGCCGACGGCGTGCTGCCGTCGAACGAGGGCCGCGGCTATGTGCTCCGCCGCATCATGCGTCGCGCCATGCGCCACGCGCAGATCCTTGGCGCGCGCGATCCGCTGATGTGGCGGCTCGTTCCGGCGCTGACCCGCGAGATGGGCCAGGCCTATCCGGAGCTGATCCGCGCCGAGTCGCTGATCTCGGAGACGCTTGAAGCTCGAGGAGACGCGCTTTCGCTCGGCGCTTGCGCGGGGCCTCGCCATTCTCGAGGACGAGACGCGCTCACTCGGCGACGGCGGCGTCTTGAACGGCGAGACGGCGTTCCGGCTCTACGACACCTTTGGATTCCCGCTTGATCTGACGCAGGACGCTCTGCGCGCGCGAGGCCTGTCGGTCGACACGGAAGGGTTCAACGCTGCGATGGAGCGCCAACGCGCCGAGGCGCGCCGGGCCTGGTCGGGCTCGGGGGAAGCTGCGACCGAAACGATCTGGTATGCTTTGCGCGAGCGCGTCGGCGCGACCGAGTTTCTGGGTTACGAGACCGAGACCGCCGAGGGCGTCATCCGCGCGATCGTCAAGGACGGCATCGAAGTCGAGACGCTCAATGCGGGCGAGCGCGGATCGCTGATCCTCAACCAGACGCCGTTCTATGGCGAGTTCGGCGGCCAGGTCGGCGACGTCGGCGAAATCACCGCATCCGGGTTCCGCGCCGAAGTGAGCGACACGCGCAAGAAACTCGGCGACCTTGTCGTGCATGACGTGACCATCGTCGAGGGCGCGGCGAGCTTGGGCCTGGCGGTCGAGCTTAAAGTCGATCACGCCGCCCGCACGGCGACGCGCGCCAACCATTCGGCGACCCACATCCTGCATGAAGCTTTGCGCATCGTGCTTGGCGATCATGTGTCGCAGAAGGGCTCGCTGGTTTCGCCCGAGCGATTGCGGTTCGACATCGCCCACCCCAAGCCGATCACGCGCGCCGAACTCGAAAAAGTCGAGGACATCGCCAACCACGTTGTCTTGGAAAACGCCGAGGTGACGACGCGGCTCATGGGCCTCGACGATGCGCGCGCGTCCGGCGCCCGCGCTTTGTTCGGCGAAAAGTACGGCGACGAGGTGCGCGTCGTCACCATGGGCGAAATTGACGACGGCCACGACCACGAGCGCACCTATTCGATCGAGCTTTGCGGCGGCACGCATGTCCACCGCACCGGCGACATCGGCCTCATCACCATCGTTGGCGAGAGCGCGGTCGCGGCGGGAGTGAGGCGCATCGAAGCCAAGACGCGGGACGAAGCGCGCAAGCGGCTTGAAGCCGATTCGCGCGCTTACGGCGATCTCGCGGCTTTGTTACGCGCGCCGGCGGGCGAGGCGACCGAACGGCTGGAAGCGCTGATCGACGACAAACGCAAGCTCGAGCGCGAGCTCGCCGACGCCAGGCGCAAACTGGCGATGGGCGGCGGAGGGCCTACGCAGACCGACGCGGCGCGCGACGTCGCCGGCGTGAAACTTTACGCCCGCGCTGTCAGCAACGTCGAGATGAAGGATTTGAAGTCGCTCGCCGACGAGGCGAAGCAAAGCGTGGGCTCCGGCGTAGTGGCGATCGCGGCGGCGAGCGAAGACGGCAAGGCCAGCATCGTCGTCGCCGTCACGCCTGATCTGACGAGCCGCTTCAACGCGGTCGACTTGGTGCGCCTCGGCTCCGCCGCGCTTGGCGGCAAGGGCGGCGGCGGCCGCCCGGACATGGCGCAGGCCGGCGGCCCGGACGGCGCCAAGACGCACGAAGCGCTGGCGGCGGTCGAAGAGGGCGTGCGCCGGGCGGCCGAGGCGTAGGCCTCAAGCGGCCGCCTTTTGAATGCGCTCCTTACCCTCATTCTGAGGCGCCCCGCCTGAGCGGGGCCTCGAAGAATGCTCCAGTTGGCTTCTTCTGGACCGTCCTTCGAGACGCCGCGCTCCGCGAGGCCCTCCGGACGAGGCGGAGCGCGACGATTGTCCCCTACGCCATCGCCTTCTTCAGGTTCTGGTCGACCTTGTCGAGAAAGCCCTCGGTCGAGAGCCACTTCTGATCGGGCCCGACAAGGAGCGCAAGATCCTTGGTCATCGCGCCGGCCTCGACGGTGTCGACGCAGACCTTCTCGAGCGTGGCGGTGAACTTGCCCAGCGCCTCGTTGCCGTCGAGCTTGGCCCGATGCGCCAAGCCCCGCGTCCAGGCGAAGATCGAGGCGATCGAGTTGGTCGAGGTCTCGCGCCCCTTTTGATGCTCGCGGTAGTGGCGGGTGACGGTGCCGTGCGCGGCCTCCGCTTCGACGGTCTGGCCGTCCGGCGTCATCAGGACGCTGGTCATGAGGCCGAGCGAACCGAACCCCTGCGCGACCGTGTCGGATTGCACGTCGCCGTCGTAGTTCTTGCAGGCCCACACGTAGCCGCCCGACCACTTGAGCGCAGCGGCGACCATGTCGTCGATCAGGCGATGCTCATAAGTGATGCCGAGAGACTGGAACCGGCTCTTGAACTCGTTGTCGTACACCTCCTGGAAGATGTCCTTGAAGCGGCCGTCATAGACCTTCAGGATCGTGTTCTTGGTTGAAAGATAGACGGGGTACTTGCGCAGCAGCCCGTAATTCAGCGAAGCGCGGGCGAAGTCACGGATCGAATTGTCGAGATTGTACATCGAGAGCGCAATGCCAGCGCCCGGGAACTTGAACACTTCCTTCTCGATCACCGTCCCATCGTCGCCCTCGAACTTGATGGTGAGGCGGCCTTTTCCGGGAACCTTGAAATCCGTCGCGCGGTATTGGTCGCCGTAAGCGTGGCGGCCGATGATGATCGGCTGGGTCCAGCTCGGGACCAGACGCGGCACATTCTTGCAGATGATCGGCTCGCGGAAGATGACACCCCCTAAGATGTTGCGGATGGTGCCGTTCGGGCTTCTCCACATTTCCTTCAGATGGAACTCTTTGACCCGCGCCTCATCCGGGGTGATGGTCGCGCATTTGACGCCGACGCCGGCGGCCTTGATCGCATCGGCGGCGTCGATCGTGACCTGGTCGTTGGTCGCGTCGCGATTCTCGACCGAGAGATCGTAGTACTTGAGATCGACGTCCAGATAGGGATGGATAAGCTTGTCGCGAATCAGCTGCCAGATGATGCGCGTCATCTCGTCGCCGTCGAGTTCGACGACCGGATTCGTGACCTTGATCTTGGGCATCTTAAGAGGGACTCTCGTTGGCGGGAGACGCGCGACGTGGCGGGCGACGAGCCCCTATAGCATCGGCGCCTTGGCGGGCAAAGGCATGCACGACGCGTGCCGCCTGCCGGATTTGACCCGCGCCGGGGGGAAAGCGATCGCGCTTGCTGCGCTCGTGTTTTGCCTGAGCGGTCCGGCTCATGCCGACGCGGGCGCGGAGAGCGACAACGCGGTCGCGACCCTGTGCGGGATTGTCGAAGCGGCCGCCAAGGCGGAGGGGCTCCCGGCCGACTTCTTCACCAAGCTCATCTGGCGGGAGAGCTCGTTCCGGCCGAACGCGGTCAGCCCGGCGGGCGCGCAAGGGGTCGCCCAGTTCATGCCAGGAACCGCGAACGAGCGCGGGCTCATCGATCCCTTTGATCCCGCCGCGGCGATCCCAGCCTCCGCAAGGTTCTTGAACGAACTCAAGCTGCGCTTCGGCAATCTGGGGCTGGCGGCGGCCGCTTACAACGGTGGCCCCACGGCCGTCGCCCACTGGCTCGCCAAGAAGGGATCGCTTCCGTTCGAAACGGAGGATTACGTCCTCGCGGTCACGGGCCATACTGCCGATGAATGGCGGAGCGACAAGCCGCCGGCCGAGCCGGCGCCAGACAAAAGTTCGTCCTGCCTGAGTCTCGTCGCCACCCTCCGCGTGACGGCGCCCTCGTCCGTCGTCTCGGGCTGGTTTGCCCCCTGGGGCGTGCAGATCGCGGCCAGCTTCTCGAAAGGCTCGGCGCTGCGCGCCTTCGCGCGCGCCCGGCATGACTATGCAAGCGTGATCGGAGACATGAACCCGTTCGTGCTCGGCTCCGTTCTGCGCAGCCGAGGCTGGCGACCGTTCTACCGCGTCCGCCTGCCCGCTCAGACCGGCGGTGAAGCGAGAAGGCTTTGCGCTCGTATCCAGGCCGTCGGCGGCGCCTGCGCCGTCTTGAGGAGTTGAGCGGGTCTATCCTGTCTCCGGCAGCCCCGCCTTACGCAGGCCTGCAACAATCCGGTCGAAGTCGGCGGGATTCTTGTATGGCGTTTCGACCCGGTTCTTGCCAAGAGAATAGCCCGGATTGACGCGCATGAGCTCTCGCCATGCCTCCTGCGCCTCGTCGACCAGGCCCAACTGGCCGTAGCACGCCGCGAGCAGCGCGCGGGCGAGGTCGGTTTCAGGATTGCGTTGGATGCGCCGCTTCAACAGCGCCACCGCTTCGGGATATCGACCAAGCTGATAGGCCGCCTGAGCTTTGAAATAGAGCCAGAGACCGGGAAAATAAGGATCAAGGGCCATCGCGCGCTCAAAACATGCGATCGCGTCTTCGAAGTGGCCGGTATAGAGCCGGGTGGAGCCGAGCACCGTGTGGGCTTCAGCATAGTTCGGGTTGATGGCGACCCCCTTTTCGCCCGCGCTTTCCGCCTCGTCATAGCGTCGTGTGAAGACAGCGATCATCGCGAACGCCCAAAGGGCGAGGGAATTGCGCTCATCGAGCCGCACCGCTTGTCGCGCGGTCTCCAGTGCGCGCTCAAGGCCGGCGCCCTGAGAGTCCGCCCAGAGGCTCACCCTCGCTTGGGCGGCGGCAAGAAAGGCGATAGCGGGGACGAAGAGCGGGTCGAGTTCGACGGCGCGGCGCAGCAGCCGTTCGGCCTCGAGATCGCTCTCCTTGGTGTAGAGATACCAAACCTCGCGCCCGCGGAGGAAGCAATCGTAGGCCTCCGGATTGTCCGTGTGCACGGCTGTGACGCTGCGCTGGTCGCTTGCGCTGAGATTGAGGGCGAGGGCCGAGACGATGTGGTGCGCCACGTCGTCCTGAACGGCGAAAATGTCGGTGAGCTGGCGGTCGAACCGCTCCGCCCACAGGTGCCCGCCGGTGGTCGAGTCGATAAGCTGGGCCGTGATCCGCACCCGATCGCCCGCTTTGCGCACGCTGCCTTCGAGGATGTAACGCACGCCGAGGCTCTTACCGACCTCGGCGACATGGACGTTCTTGCCCTTGAAGGTGAACGACGAATTTCGCGCGATGACGAACAGCGGCGGGAGCTTCGAGAGTGCGGTGATGATGTCTTCCGAGATGCCGTCGGCGAAATATTCCTGCTCGGCGTCGCCGCTCATATTGGCGAACGGCAGAACGGCGATCGACGGCTTGTCGGGCAACGCGACAGGCCCAGGCATGTTCGCAGATGTGACGTCGGACGGCCCGGTTGGCCTCTCCGGAACAGGCCGCCCCACCCGCAGGGCGTAGACTCGCACCGGCTCTGCGATGTTCTTGAGCGCTGTAGCGCCGAGATCGCGGACGGTGAGATCGAGCCGGGCCTTCACCTGCCGATAGGCGTCCTCTGAGAGACAAATGGCGCCGGGCTCAGCGACGCCTTCGAGGCGAGCGGCGATGTTGACGCCATCGCCCATGAGGTCGCCATCGCTTTCTTCGACCACGTCGCCCAGATGAACGCCGATGCGGAATTCGATCCGCCGGTCTTCAGGCAGACCGGCGTTGCGCTCCGGCATCGCGTTCTGGATCTCAACGGCGCAACGCACCGCGTCGACCACACTACGAAACTCGACGATCAGCCCGTCGCCGGTGCGCTTGACCACCCGACCGTTGCGCGCTGCGATGGTCGGATCAAGAAGATCGCTGCGCAACGATCTAAGCCGCGCCAGCGTTCTCTCCTCGTCGACGCCGGCGAGTTGGCTGTAGCCGACCACATCGGCCGCAAGGATCGCTGCAAGCTTGCGTGTCTCCGTCATCCTCGGCCCCTGCCCGTTCCGCCGAATATCAGGGCGAGGGGGCGTTGCCGAGACAATTATTCAGTTGCGACGGAAGAGCCGACTTTCGCGCACGCTCGCGAGGCTTGTGGTCGAAGCCAGCGTCACGCTTTCGCGCGCCCCACGCGGTCGAGCGCTGCGAACTCTTCGTCCGAGAGCTTGATCCCTGCGGCGGCGACGTTCTCCTCCAGATGCGCGACCTTGCCGGTGCCGGGGATCGGCAGCATGACCGGGCTGCGCTTCAAGAGCCAGGCGAGCGCGATCTGGCCGGAGCTCGCCTTGTGCTTATGCGCAATCGCGTCCAACGCCGAGCCCGGCTTGGCCGACGCGCCGGCATCCAGCGGCGCCCAGGGAATGAAGCCGATGCTGTGCTTCTCGCAATAGTCGAGCGCCGCCTCGCTGTTGCGGTCGATGAAATTGTAACGGTTCTGCACCGTGGCGACCGGGAAGACCTTCTGAGCCGCCTCGATATCGGCAACGCTCACCTCCGACAGACCTGCGCAGCGGATGACCTTGTCCTTGATCAGCGTGGCGATGGCGTCGAACTGCTCCTTGGCCGGCACTTTCGGATCGATGCGATGCAATTGCCACGAGATCGATGATCTCGACGCCGAGCCGCCAGCGGCTCGTATGCGCCTGCTGGATCAGATATTCCGGCCGGCCGACCGAAACCCAGATGTTCGGCCCGGTGCGCGTGAGGCCGCCCTTGGTCGCGACGTGGATCTTGCCATAGGGCGCGAGCGCCTCTTTGATCAGCTCCTCGGAAAAATTCGGGCCATAGGAATCGGCGGTGTCGATGAAATCGACACCCAGATCGGGCAGCCGGCGCAACGTCTTCAAGGCTTCGTCGCGATGCGGGGTCGGACCCCAGATCCCTTTGCCAACGATGCGCATCGCGCCGTAACCAAGGCGGTTGACGTCAAAGGCGCCGCCAATGCGAAAACGGCCGGATTCAGCGGCGTTGGTCATGGGTTCTCTCCGAGAATTTTTGTCTAAGCGCCTTCAGGGCCAGCTGGCCAGCGGCGGCATCGAGGATAAGATCGAAGCGACGTTGCCGCCAGTCTTTAGGCCGAAGATCGTGCCGCGATCATAGAGCAAATTGAACTCAACGTAACGTCCGCGGCGCGCCAATTGTCGCTCGCGCTCGGCTCCGCTCCATGGTTTCTCGGCATTGCGGCGTACAATGTCGCCATAGACGCCAAGAAAGCTCTCGCCGACGTCACGGACAAAAGCGAAGTCCGCGTCGAAAGCGGAATTGCCGGGGTCGCCAGCGCTATTGAGATAGTCGAAGAAGATGCCGCCGATCCCGCGCGGCTCCTTGCGATGCTTGAGGTAAAAGTACTCATCGCACCAGGTCTTGTAGCGCTCCGCGTGCGCGACGCCTGGATGGCGCTCGCAGGCAGCGCGCATCGAGGCATGAAAAGCGATGGCGTCCGGATCGTCCGGCTTGCGACGCTCATCGAGCGTCGGCGTGAGGTCCGCGCCGCCGCCGAACCATGTCTTGGTCGTGCGCACGAGCCGCGTATTCATATGCACGGTCGGCACATGCGGGCTCCACGGATGGGCGATCACCGAGACGCCGGCCGCCCAGAAGCGCGGGTCTTTGTCGGCGCCTGGAATTTGCGACGCGAATTCTGGTTGAAACGCGCCATGAACGACGGAAGAATGGACGCCCATCTTCTCGAACAGACGGCCGCGCAGCATCGCCATACGCCCGCCGCCCCCCGGTGCCCCGCTCGCGTCGGTGCGCTCCCAGGGTTCGAGCACGAACCGCCCCGGCGGACGATCCGCGCCAACGCCTGAAAACTCCCGCTCGAGCGCCTCCATGCCTGCGATGATGCGCTGCTGGAGAGTCTCGAACCAGTCGCCGACAGCGGCGAAACGCGGGTCTTCGATCGCAGCTGTTGACTCGTTCATGGCGCTCGCTCGCCACGCACTCGGGCGACGAGGCGCTCGACGTGCTCGACAGGCGTTTCGGGCAGGACGCCGTGGCCGAGATTGAAAATATGAGGGCGGCCCTTAAAGCCGCTCAGCACCCGCTCGATTTGTTCGTCGAGGCGCCGTCCGCCTGCAACGAGCGCAAGCGGATCAAGATTGCCCTGGAGCGTTACACGCTCGGGCAGAGCGGCGACGGCGACGCGGGGATCAGTGGCGGTGTCGAGGCCAATCGCGTCGATTTCAGCCAGGCCCGCGAATTTGGCAAGCTGTGCGCCTGCGCCGCGCGGAAAGGCGATCAGCCGCGCCTTCGGCGTTTCGTCGCGAACTTTGGCTGCAATCGCCTTGATCGGGGCGAGACACCAGCGTTCGAATTCGGCTGGCGGCAGCACGCCCGCCCAGGAATTGAAGATCTGCGCCGCATCCGCGCCAGCCGCGAACTGCCGGCGAAGATATTCGGCCGAAGCGTCGACCAGCCGGTCGATCAGGCGCGCGAACAGGTCCGGATGGCGATAGGCGAACAGCCGCGCCGGCGCCTGGTCCGGCGTGCCGCGTCCGGCGATCATGTAGCTCGCCACCGTCCAAGGCGCGCCGCAGAAGCCGATCAGCGCGGTCTCCTTCGGCAGCGCGCCCTTCACGCGGTCGAGGGCCTCGAACACCGGCGCAAGCCGGCCCCAGTCGGGCTCATCTCTCAGCTTCGCAAGCCCTTCCGCGTCGCCAATAGGGTCGAGACGCGGGCCCTCGCCGCTCTCGAACGACACGGCCTGACCCAGCGCGTCGGGGATAACGAGAATGTCGGAGAACAGGATCGCCGCATCGAAGCCGAACCGGCGGATCGGCTGCAAGGTGGCCTCAACCGCGAGGCGGGGGTCATAGCAAAAATCGAGAAACGTCGGGGCCTTCGTCCGAAGCTCGCGGTACTCGGGCAGATAGCGGCCCGCCTGGCGCATGAGCCAGATCGGCGGCGTTTTTTGCCGCTCGCCCGCAAGCGCCGCGAGGAAAGGCTTGGCCAAGCTCGCTTTGGGCTCCGAACGCCCGCCTATTCCGCCGCCCGCTTCATTTCCGGATAGACGCAATGGGCGTCCTCGCTCGCATTGGCGCGGAAGAGCGGGATCACGCGCGATTCCTCGAAGGCGAGGCCGAGCGTCTTCCAGACGTCCACCAGAGCCTCGACCAGATCGGCGACTTGGGCTTCGCTATGGGCCGGCGTCGGGGTCACGCGCAGGCGCTCCGTCCCCCTGGCGACGGTCGGATAGTTGATCGGCTGAATGTAGATCGCATGCCGCTCGAGCAAAAGTTCGCTCGCCGCGCGGCATTGTCTGGCGTCGCCGACCAGCACCGGCACGATATGCGAGGGGTTCTCCATGACCGGCAGACCGGCGGCGCGCAAAGCGTGCTTGACGAGCTTCGCCATATGCTGATGACGGTCGCGCTCGGCGCTCGATCGCTTCAGATGCTTGACGGCGGCAGCCGCGCTCGCCGCGACGCTCGGCGGCAAGGTCGAGGTGAAGATGAATTGGGGAGCGAAGCTTCTCACCGCGTCGACGATGGCCTCGCTCGCCGCGATATAGCCGCCAAGAGAGCCAAAGCCCTTCGCGAGCGTGCCTTCGATGATGTCGATGCGCGCGGCGAGCCCTTCGCGTTCGCTCAAGCCACCGCCGCGTGGACCGTAGAGGCCGACCGCATGAACTTCGTCGATGTAGGTGAGCGCATTGTATTTCTCGGCGAGCGCCACGATCGCGGCGATCGGCGCGATGTCGCCGTCCATCGAATAGAGGCTCTCGAACACGATCATCTTCGCGCGGTCGCGCGGTTCCGCGGCGAGCAATTCCTCGAGATGAGCGACGTCGTTGTGCCGCCAGACCTGCTTCTCACAGCCGGAGCGCCTGACACCCTCGATCATCGAATTGTGGTTGAGCGCGTCGGACAGAATGAGGCAATTGGGCAAGAGGCCGGCGATGGTCGAAATCGACGCAAGGTTGGATATCCACCCGGAAGTGAAGACGAGCGCCGCCGGCTTGCCATGCAGGTCCGCAAGCTCGGCCTCGAGCTCGACGATCGGATTGTGGGTGCCGGAAATATTGCGGGTTCCACCCGCCCCTGCCCCATGGGCGCAGACCGCCTTGACCGAGGCTTCGATGACGTCCGGATGGCCGCCCATGCTGAGATAGTCGTTCGAGCACCAGACCGTCACTTCGCGCGGCCGGTCTTCCTCGCCCTCCGGGCGCCATTGGGCGATCGGGAACCGGCGCGCGTCACGCTCGAGATTGGCGAAGGTGCGGTAGCGCCCTTCCGCCTTCAGGCGCGCAATCGCGTCCTCGAAGCTCCGCTGATAGTCCATCGCCTGTCCTTCTCGGCCTGACCCTTTTAGACCAGAACCGCTTTCCTCTTCGCTAAAGGGCGCGTGAAAACTTGTCCAGTATTTCCAGCTCACCGGCTGTGACGCGGCTCACAAGCGTCCGCTAAAAAGGCGGCAAAATGGCAAGGCGGACAATGGCTCATTTATCATTGTCCGCACCACCATCTCTTGCCGGCCGAAGCCTTTGACTTCGATGTGTTAATGCGCCCGGCCGACGGTGAACTCGACCGCGTCGCGCAAAGCATGTTTCCACGGGGAAGCGGCGAACAGCTCCAGGGCGTCGCGGGCCATCGCGCCATAATGGCGGGCGCGCTCGATGGTGTCTTCGAGCGCGCGATGCTTCCTCATCGTCGCCAGTGCGAACTCGAGATCGCCGTCGACGACCTCGCCCTTTTCCAATGTCCGGCGCCAGAATTCGCGCTCTTTCGTCCCCCCACGCCGGAACGACAGCACCACCGGCAGGGTGATCTTTCCCTCGCGGAAATCATCACCGACATTCTTGCCGAGCTTGGCCGACGAGCCGCCGTAGTCGAGCGCGTCGTCGATGAGCTGAAAGGCGATGCCGAGATTGGCGCCGTAACCCTGGCAGGCGGCGATCTCCGCCTTGGAGCGGCCGGCGAGAATGGGCCCGACCTCGCAGGCCGCGGCGAACAACGCCGCGGTCTTGGCGCGGATGACGGCGAGATAGGCGTCCTCGGTCGTCTCCGTGTCCTTGGCGGCCGAGAGCTGCATCACCTCGCCCTCGGCGATCACCACGGCCGCGCCGGACAAAACCTCGAGACAGTGCAGCGAGCCGACCTCGACCATCATCTTGAAGGCTTGGCCGAGAAGAAAATCGCCGACCAGGACGCTGGCCTCGTTGCCCCAAAGCACCCGCGCGGCCGCCTTGCCGCGGCGCAGGTCGCTCTCGTCGACGACGTCATCGTGGAGAAGGGTCGCGGTATGCATGAACTCGACCGCGGCGGCGAGCTTGATATGGCCCTCCCCGGAATAGCCGCAAAGGCCGGCGGTCGCCAAAGTCAGGATCGGACGCATCCGCTTGCCGCCCGAGGCGATGAGGTGATTGGCGACCTCGGGGATCATCGTGACCTCGGATCCGGTGCGCGACACGATCGTCTGATTGACCTTGGCCATGTCGCCGGCGACGAGCGTCGTCAGCGGCTCGATCAGACGATCGGCCGATTTGTCTTCCAGTGGAACGACAATTCCCACGCAACGCATTCCCTTGCCAGATCCCGCGCCGCGACCATAAAGACGGCCCACCCAAGCGGCAAGTGAGCCCGAAATCGAGGTCCCTTTTGGTCGAAATCCTGCGCACCAACGATCTCGTTCTCATCAGCGTCATCGAATCGATCCTGAAGGCCGAGCGGGTCGCGTATTTCGTCGCCGACCAGCATATGGCGGCCGTCGAGGGCTCGCTCGGCTTCCTGCCGAGGCGGATACTGATCGACGGAGAAGAGGAGGGGCGCGTCCGCCGTCTGCTGGTCGAAGCGGGTCTGGGCAAAGAACTGCGCGATGCCTGAGCCCTCGGCGGAGCTTGAGACGCCGCGGCGGACGGGCTGACCGAGGACCGATGGCTTGGCGGCCGGCTCATGCTCACGCAGCCGAAGCGCGGCCATCGGGTCGGAACGGACGCCGCTCTGCTGGTCGCAGCGGCGGGCGACGCTCGGCAAGGCCGGATCGTCGACGTCGGCGCGGGCGTCGGCGCGGTCGGCCTGGCGCTGGCTGAGCGCAATCCGCTTGGCGTCCGTCGATCTTGTCGAGATCGATCCCGATCTGGCGCGGCTCGCCGAACGCAATGCGGCGCGCAACGGGCTTCGAGACGCGCACGCGCGTCCTGCGGCTCGACGTGCTCAACCCGAAGGCGCGCCGCGAGGCGGGGCTGACGGAACCGGCCAGTTGCGTCGTCACCAACCCGCCATTCTTCGACGCCACGACGGTCCGCGCCTCTCCCGACGAAGGCAAGGCGCGGGCGCATGTCTTGGCCGGGGCGGAGGCGGGCGCGAGCCTCGCCGACTGGATTCAGGCTTCGCTCGCTGATCCTCGCGCCGGGCGGGCGGTTCGTGATGATCCACCGGCCCGACGCGCTGAGCGTGATCCTCGCGGCGATCGGAGGCCGCCTCGGCGCGCTGGCGCTTCTGCCGGTTCATCCGGCGATCGGCGCGAGCGCGCATCGTCTGCTCGTCTCGGGCGTGAAGGGCTCAAAAGCGCCGCTGCGCCTCGCGCCGGGGCTGATCCTGCACGGGACCGACGGCCGACTGACGGCTGAGGCGGACGCCATCCATCGCGGCGAGCGGCTTATCGACTGGGGCGGGTAGGATCGCGCCGGGCTTATATTCCACTGGCAAGTGGGGTGTTAGGTTTTGCGGGCACCTCATTCTTTTCAATTGCTTAATCTCATTTTTCTGCAACTCGAAATGGGTAAGTCTCACAGGAAAATATAGCATATTATATATGTTTAATTTCATGATCAAGCACGGGCCGTCCCCTTCAACGTCCACAAGCTGCCGGACGTCTCCTAGGTTTTCGGCCGTAGAGTCAGGGCACGGGCAGTCTCGCTACCGCCGCCACTGCGAATAACGAAATAATGCGCCTGAACGCCGTGCAGGCAAGTCTGGCATTCAGCGCGGGCGGGACGAACTCACCTCCAGGTGCCGCCATAGCGGGGACCGTTATGCGCTGTTAAGCTCGCCGCTTCTCCCATCATCGAAACGAGGCGGCTCATGACCGACGCCTTTCTCACCCACATCCGCGCGACCCTCGACGACATCGAGGCGGCAGGCCTGACGAAGCGCGAGCGCCTGCTGACCGGGCCGCAGGGCGGGCGCATCCATGTCGCGTCCCCGCAAGGTCCGCGCTGATGCCGTCAATCTCTGCTCCAACAATTATCTCGGCCTCGCCGATCACCCGGACGTCATCGCGGCGGCGCGCCGCGCCATGGACCAGTTCGGCTTCGGCATGGCTTCGGTGCGCTTCATCTGCGGCGCGCAGACGCTGCATCGTGAACTCGAGCAGGCGATCGCCAAGCACCTGGGCAAGGCGGATGCGATCGTGTTCGCCGCCTGTTTCGACGCCAACGGCGGCGTGTTCGAGCCGCTGCTCGGCGAAGAGGACGCGATCATTTCCGACAGCCTGAACCACGCCTCGATCATCGACGGCGTGCGCCTCAGCAAGGCGAAGCGCTACCGCTTCGCGAATTCCGACATGAACGAGCTCGAGGACCGCCTGAAGGAAGCCGATTCCGCAGGCGCGCGGTTCAAGCTCATCGCCAGCGACGGCGTGTTTTCGATGGACGGCTATGTCGCCAAGCTGAAAGAGATCTGCGAACTTGCCGACCGTTACGGCGCGCTGGTTCTGGTGGACGATTGCCATGCGACCGGACATCTCGGCGAGAAGGGTCGCGGCACGCCGGCGCTGACTGGCGCGGGCGACCGCGTCAACATCGTCACCGGCACGTTCGGCAAGACGCTTGGCGGCGGCATGGGCGGCTTCGTCGCCGCCGACCAGCCGATCGTCGACCTCCTGCGGCAGCGGGCGCGGCCCTATCTCTTCTCCAATTCGCTCGCGCCGCCGCTCGCCGCCGGAGCCTTGAAGGCGCTCGAAATTGCGATCGAGGCCGATGGCCGGCGCGCGCTCCTAAAAAACCATGCGCGGCGATTTCGCGAAGGTGTCGAGAAGGCCGGATTCACTGTCGCGCCCGGCGAGACGCCGATCATTCCGGTGATGCTGGGCGAGGCGCAGAAGGCCCAGGATCTGGCTCAGGCGCTCGACGAGCGTGGCGTATTCGTGGCCGGATTCTTCTTTCCCGTCGTACCGAAGGGGCAGGCGCGCATCCGCACGCAAATGTCGGCGGCGCTGACAGAAGCCGACATTGATTTTGCGATCGGCGCCTTCGAAGATGCCGGAAGGGCGCTCGGGATTGTGTAAACGGAGAGCGGCGGATACGCCCAGGCGGGCAGAGTTGTTCAAACCGGAGCCGAAGGGTTCGCGCCGTCGGGCTTACCGGGATGATGTTCACACCAGACACGAAAGTCCTTCTGCACCTGCTGCAAAGCCACTTCGGTTCCTTTGACGAGCCAATCCTCTTTCCGTTTTTTGAGATCCGCGAGGATTTCATCCTTGGTTGCGCGACCGCTCAGATGCACCGCTGCGAGATCGCGACCCATCGCCGAGAGCCAGGCGAGCGAGTTTGCGTCCGTGATGAGGGCTTCGTCCGCGTCGAGCTTTTGGCTGTCCTGCGCAATGCGGCGCACTATGTAGCCCGACCGCAAACTCAAGAAGGGATCCGGGGATCGGTATCGTCCAGTCGCAACATTGAGGAAGAGGGTCGCCGCTTCCTCGACGCCCTCGTCAAAATCCCATGAGGACGGCACAAGGGCCTTTGCTTCGCGCGCCACCAATCCGCTGCGCCACTCGGCGTGCGCCACGTAACGCGGCCGACCCAGGGAGCCTCCGCCCTTTTGCCACTTGTGATAGGCAATCAGCTTCGCTCCCGAGGGGAGTTGATCCAATAGCGCTTCGGTGACTTCAGCCGGAGGGTTCGCGGTTTTTGCGTTCTCAAGCTTCTTCTTGAACTTGCTTGGGACGGGCGCGAGATGTCGCGCGAGATCCGCCATCCAAGGCACATCGACATCAATGAACCCAGGACCCGGCTTGGACAAGCCGTCGTTGTAGCCGTTGAGGATGGTGGCGACTTGGTCCTTTGGCGAGCCACTGACCTGGCCCGAGAGTTGCGCGCTGGTCGCGAGACGGAGCAGGTCGTATGTGTAGGGAAGAAGGGCGGAGTCATCGAAATCGTTGACGCCCCATACAAGCCGCCCTTCGTCGTCCCGCCACGTTCCCCAGTTCTCCACATGAGCATCCCCTACGCTAGGGACGGGTCGTGCATTGCCGAGATCGGGGAGGAGTTCACGAGTCTTGCGCGCAAAACGATAACAGGTCGAGCGGAAAAACTTGAACTGGTCTCTCGCCATGAGGTCATGCTTCTTAAGAAGCCCCTCTTCGACGACATGGCAGCGGAGTCTAAGCCAGTCCTCAAATTTTTTGGTATCGTCGACAATGGACATATAGACCTCCCAAGGCAGGCGAAGGAAAATATTGATTGCACCGAATACGAATTCTGGGCGTTGAGTTTGCATTGACGGAAGTCAGGCACCGATGATTGATGGATTGTCCTGATCTGGCCCGATTTATTACTTTCTCAATTAGGCGGAAGTGAGTCAAATAACTTATAGCTACATCTTTACGACTTAGTTGGAACCAGCTCATTCAATGCGATGAAGAATTAGTGTCTTTATGTCTGTGTAACTGACACCAAAAGTCGACCTTAAACAAGGCACAAACGAAGTATTCTGTCAATCGCCGTCGCCTCTCGACAATCGTCGTGGGCGACACTGGCCGCCGATGCGGGCGCGGCGCCAGCGCTCGCGGCGAGCCCTCGGAACTTCGCCGCCACGGAAGGAGCGTCAACTAATTACGCGAGAGGTCGACTTACCCCTTGACTCTCATATTGCCATATAGTCATATACGATTATGGCAACCAGCTATCACGTAGATCACTTAAGCATCGCCTTCCAGGCGCTCTGCGATCCCACACGCCGGGCAATCCTGGCGCGCCTCACTCAAGGCGAAGCAACTGTTTCGCAATTGATGGAGCCGTTCGAGCTCAGCCAGCCGACAATTTCGAAGCATCTCAAGGTGCTGGAGAATGCAGGCCTGATCGAGGGTGGGCGCGACGCGCAGCGGCGTCCCCGCAGACTTGCGCCGTTCGCGATGAAGGACGTCGCCGACTGGATCGAGCCCTTCCGCCAGCAATGGGAGAGCCGCTTGAACAATCTCGACGCGCACCTTGCCACGATGAAACAGCAAAAGGAGAAATGAGATGCCGTTAGCGCAGACAGCCGCCCAGAGAATCGGGCTTCTTATTGACCGTCGGTCACACGCGATAAAACTGACGCGCGATTTCGATGCGCCTCGCGCGGAGATCTTTGAGGCCTGGACAAATCCGAAGCATGTCGCCTGCTGGTGGGATCCAGCCGGTGAGCCGCTGGCGGCCTGCGAGATCGACCTTCGGCCCGGCGGGTCCTTCAAATTCGCCACGAAAGACCATCCAGACATGCCCTTCGCCGGAACCTATCGTGAGATCGCTCCGCCTGGTCGGCTCATCTTCGAAGCGCTTGGCGCAACGGGACGGGTCACTCTCGAGGAGACTCGCGGAACGACGCACATGACCGTCGAGATCGAATGTCGATCTACCGAACAGCTCGATCAGTATCTCAGAATGGGCGTCGATGTCGGGACGGCGCAGACGCTCGACAACCTCGTCGTTTACGTACAGCGCCGTTCGACCTTCTCCTCAGGATGAGGAAAGCGGCGAAGGGACTACTTCTTCCCCTTACTTCGTCAATGGGCAGCCGCTGTTGGCGGCGGTCGGATAGGCGGTGTCGCCGGGCACCGTCGCGAGCAGATTATAATAGTCCCAGTCGCGCTTGCTCTCCGAGGGCTTTTTGACCTGAAACAGATAGAGGTCCGACACCATGCGGCCGTTGGCCTGCACATGCCCATGCGACGTGAAGGCGTCGTCGACCGGCAGCTCCTTGAGCTTCTTCACCACCGCATCCGAGTCCTTCGTCCCGGCCGCCTTTACCGCCTTGAGATATTGCAAGGTCGCCGAATAGGTGCCTGCCTGAACCATGTTCGGCATCCGCCCGGTGCGTTTATAGTAACGCTCGCCGAACTCGCGCGTCCGGTCGTTGAGGTCCCAATAGTAGCTCTCGGTCAGCACTAGTCCCTGCGCCGCTTGCAGTCCGAGCCCATGAAGATCCGCCACGGTCAACAAGAGCGCCGCGAGCCGCTGGCCGCCGGCGACGATGCCGAACTCCGCCGCTTGCTTGATCGAATTCACAGTGTCTGTGCCGCCGTTGGCGAGACCGATGATTTTCGCCTTCGAGCTTTGCGCCTGCAGGAGGAAGGACGAGAAGTCGGGGGCGTTGAGGGGATAGAGCACATGGCCCAGCACCTTGCCGCCGTCAGCTTCGATGACGGCGCTCGTGTCCTTCTCGAGCGCATGACCGAAAGCGTAATCCACGGTGACGAAGTACCAGGTGTCGCCGCCAGTCTTCACCAGCGCGCCCCCCGTCGAGACCGCAAGCGCGTGGGTGTCGAACGCCCAGTGGAAGCCGTAGGGGGTACATGCGGCGCCGGTGATCGCCGATGTCGCCGCGCCGACCACGATGTCGATCTTCTTCTTCTCGGCGGCGATCCCCTGCACCGCAAGCGCGACCGAGGACGTCGTGAGATCGGTGATCATGTCGACGCCCTCGACGTCGTACCAGCGGCGGGCGATGTTGCCGGCGAGATCGGGCTTGTTCTGGTGATCGGCGGTCACCATGTCGATTGTCTGGCCGAGCACGCTACCGCCGAAATCCTCGATCGCCATTTTCGCCGCTTCGATCGACCCCTTGCCGCCATAGTCGGCATAGGTTCCGGACTGGTCGTTCAGAATGCCGATCTTGACGCCCTGCGCTGAGGCCGGCGCGCCCGCAAGCAGGCCATATGCGGCGAGGGCCGCGGACGCCAATTGAATCAGGCTTAGGTTGCCCATTGTGTTTCCTCCCGGTTCCTCGGCTTGGCGCGCGGGAGCGATGAACGGCGCTCGCCCCGGGCATCTTTTCGACTGTGTGGGACTTTGAAACGGATTTCTTATGCGGCGCAACGCGAAAACGTGGGCGCCGGCCCTCGGTTAGAGTTGAACCCCGATGAGCGGGCGCTTGCGGCCGCGCGCCGTCGCCAACCGATAGGCGCCGGGGGTGAGGCCGACCGTTTTGTGGAATTGCCGCGTAAAGGCCGCCTGGTCCGCATAACCGCACTCGAGCGCCAATTCGCTCAAGGAAGCCTCAGAGTGCCGGAGCCGGTCACAAGCCCGGTCGATGCGCAATCGCGACAGATATTGGCCGGCGGAGAAGCCGAACACGGTCCTGATTCTTCGATCAAACCGGAACGGCGAGAGGCCCGCTCGCGCAGCAAGGTCGGGAATACGCAGGGGCTCATCGAGATGGTCGTCGATATAGGCGAGCGTCGCTGAAAGCGCCGCCGAAACCGGCGCCGATCCGGACAGAGCCGGCGCGTCGCGGGAAATGCCGGCCAAGCCGCGTATGACTCCGGAGCCATCGATCAGCGGCTCTTTCCAGGTCAGACACCAACCTTCGCTGCCGCCCGGATAAAGATGACGTTCCATCCGGCCACGGATCGAGAGGCCTTCGGCGATGACCTTGAGATCCTGCGCCTCGAACAGCTCGCCGAGTGGCGCGGCGAAGACCTCGCTCGCCTTGCGGCCGATCAGCGCGCTCTTGCTGGCGAACCGGCAGCGCTGGACGAGGGTCTGATTGACCGTGACGTAGCGCGCCTCCTGGTCCTTGATGAAGAACACGGTGTCGGCGACGCGGTCGAAGAGCTCAACGCCCGGAAACGGGCGTCCGAGGATCGCGGCGAGCGACGCCGCCGGGTCGGCCTCGATCTTCGCGCGCGCGATTGTGCGGATTTTCAACCCTGAGCCTGCGTTTTAATCAAGAACGGCGAGCCGAGACATGCGATTATCCAGGCCAGCGAATGTCCGACTCTAGGGAGCCTCACGATGTCGTCGCAAGTCTTTTCGGGAACCATTCCGGCCCTCATGACGCCATGCGGCCCCGATCGGCGGCCGGACTTCGACGCCCTCGTCAAGATGGGGAAACATCTTGTCGGCGCCGGAATGTCGGGGCTTGTCTATTGCGGTTCGATGGGCGACTGGCCGCTCTTGACGATCGAACAGCGGATGGAGGGCGTCGAACGTCTGGCGAAGGCGGGCCTACCGGTCATCGTCGGCACCGGCGCGCAGAACACCGAGCAGGCCGCCGCGCTCGCCGCCCATGCAAAGGCGAAAGGCGCGAAGGGGCTCATGATCATTCCGCGCGTGCTCTCGCGCGGCTCCTCCACGGCGGCGCAACGCGGCCATTTCGACCGCGTTCTGAAGGCCGCGGTTGATTTGCCCTCAGTCATCTACAACAGCCCCTATTACGGCTTTCAAACGCGAGCGGAGCTCTTCTTCGAGCTGCGAAATGAGTTTCCCCATCTCGTCGGCTTCAAGGAATTCGGCGGCAAGGAATTGTTGAGTTACGCCGCGGAGCACATCGCCGGGCGTTCGGACGACATCGCGCTCATGGTCGGCGTCGACACTGAAGTGTTCCATGGCTTCGTCAATTGCGGCGCCTGCGGCGCCATCACTGGCATCGGCAATGTGTTCCCGCACGAAGTGCTTCGTCTGGTTGAGCTTTGTGAACGCGCGGCCAAGGGCGACGCTCAGGCGCGTGGTCTTGCGCTCGAACTCGAGAGCGCCTTCGAGCCCCTCTCTGTCTTCGACGAGGGCGTCGATCTCGTGCTCTACTTCAAGCGCCTCATGACGCTCGTTGGGCACGACGAATACGCATTGCACTTGAACGATTTCGACGCGCTCAGCCGATCGCAGGAAAGCATGGCGAAGCGGCGGTTCACCACCTTCCGCGCCTGGTACGCCTCCTGGCCCGGCGCCAAGGATTAGGCGCCGTGCGAGTCATCGATTCCCACACAGAGGGCGAGCCCACCCGTGTGATCGTCGAGGGGGGACCGCCGCTTGGCGACGGCCCGCTCGCCGGACGCCGCACCCGCTTTGCCCGCGAGTTCGATCATTTCCGCCGCTTCGCCGTCAACGAGCCGCGCGGGCATGACGCGATCGTCGGGGCGCTTCTGTGCGAGCCGCACGACAAGTCATGCGCAGCGGGCGTCATCTACTTCAACAACGTCGGCTATATCGGCATGTGCGGCCACGGGACGATCGGCCTCGCCGTGACGCTCGTGCATATGGGACGGCTCAAGCCCGGACGCCATCGCTTCGAGACCCCGGTCGGCGTGGTCGGCGTGGAACTGATCGACGAGTGCACGGCGACGGTCGAAAATGTCGAGAGCTACCGTTTCGCCGCAGCGGTTAAGGTCGAGGTTCCGGGTCTGGGCGCCGTTCGCGGCGACGTCGCCTGGGGCGGCAATTGGTTCTTCCTCACTCCAAACGCGCCTTGCGATCTCGAATTTGCGAACGTGGGTCCGTTGACGGTGGCCGCCACCGCCATTCAAGACGCGCTCCAAGCCCAAGGCGTGCGCGGCAAGGACGGCGCCTTGATCGACCATGTCGAGTTCTTCGGCCCCGCGCGATCGAGCGACGCAAACAGCCGCAATTTCGTCCTTTGCCCCGGCGGGGCCTACGACCGGTCGCCCTGCGGAACGGGAACCAGCGCAAAGCTTGCTTGCCTCCACGCCGAGGGAAAGTTGCAGCCCGGCGAAGTCTGGGTGCAGGAAAGCATTATCGGCAGCCTCTTTCGCGCCAGCTTCGAACCGGGGCCGACTGGCGGCGTTCTCCCGCGCATTAGCGGACGCGCGTTCATCTGCGCCGAAAGCAAGCTGGTGCAGGACGCTCTGGACCCGTTTCGGTACGGAATTCGCGGCCGGGAGCCGACTTAATCACTTTTTTTCCTTGGTGATCTTGCGCTTGACAGCGCCGCCTGCGCCGTGTCACCGCCCGCCGCGCCCGGGCGCGAGCCAGGTCGCCCTATCGCGTTCATTCGGGGAAACCAGACCATGAAGACGGCCTTGGTGTTTCCCGGTCAAGGTTCCCAGGCGGTCGGCATGGGAAAGGCGCTGGCAGACGAGTTTCGCGTCGCGCGGGAGATTTTCAACCGCGTCGACGGCGCCTTGGACCAGAAGCTTTCCCATTTGATGTTCGAGGGGCCTGAGGATCAACTCACGCTGACCGCGAACGCCCAGCCCGCGCTCATGGCCACAAGCATCGCGACGCTCAGGGTCTTGGAGACCGAGACTGGCTTCAACCCCTATTCGGAGGCGGCCTATGTCGCCGGGCATTCGCTCGGCGAATATTCGGCGCTTTGCGCGGCCGATTCACTCACTCTCGAAGACACGGCGCGTCTCTTGCGCCTGCGCGGCGCGGCAATGCAGAAGGCGGTCCCGGTGGGCGAAGGCGCGATGGCCGCCATCCTCGGCCTCGACTTTGGGGTGGTGGTGAAGATCGCGACACAAGCGGCGAGCGACCTCTACCTCACCGGCGCGATCTGCCAGGCCGCCAACGACAACGGCGGCGGTCAGGTCGTCGTCTCAGGCACGGTCGCCGCGGTCGAGCGCGCAATCGAGCTCGCCAAGCTCGCCGGCGCAAAACGGGCGTTGCTTCTGCCCGTCTCGGCGCCGTTTCATTGCGCGCTCATGCAGCCGGCCGCGGAGGCGATGGAGGAAGCGCTGAAGGACGTCACCATTCGTCCCCCCACGCCGCCGCTTGTCTCGAATGTCGAAGCCGAGGCCGTCACAAACCCGGACACGATCCGATCCGGCCTTGTCGCCCAAGTGACCGCGACCGTTCGCTGGCGCGACAGCGTGACTTATATGAGCGCGCACGGAGTGACCCGGTTCATCGAACTGGGCTCTGGCAAGGTTTTGACCGGCCTTATCAAGCGAATCGTGACGGGCGCGACGACGATCAGCATCGGCGCGCCCGCCGACCTCTCCGCCTTCCGCGCTTCGGCGCAGCCCTGAGAATCCGACCGGAGGGACGCTGGTGTTCGATCTGACAGGAAGAACTGCGCTCGTCACCGGCGCGTCGGGCGGCCTCGGACAAGCGATCGCGCGCGCTCTGCATGCACAGGGCGCCTCGGTCGCACTCACCGGCACCCGGCGAGAAGCGTTGGACACGCTCGCCGCCGAGCTGGAGACCCGGATGCATGCGGCGCCTTGCGACCTCTGCGACAGGGCGGCGGTGGAAGCGCTGATCCCGGCCGTTGAAAGCGCGCTCGGACCGATCGATATTCTCGTCAACAACGCGGGGGTCACCCGCGACAGTCTCTTCATTCGCATGAAGGACGAGGACTGGGACACCGTGCTTGCGATCAATCTGACCGCGGCCTTCCGACTGTCGCGCGCCTCGCTCAAGGGCATGCTGAAACGGCGCTTTGGCCGAATCATAAACATAACCTCGGTTGTCGGCGTCCAAGGCAATGCGGGGCAAGGGAATTACGCGGCTGCGAAAGCCGGCATGATCGGCATGTCCAAGGCGCTCGCCGCCGAGGTCGCCACGCGGGGCATCACCGTCAATTGCATCGCCCCCGGCTTCATCGACAGTCCAATGACCCGGGTTTTGGCCGAAAAACAGCGCGACACGATCCTCGCCACGATCCCGACTGGACGTTTCGGTTCCGACAAGGAAATTGGCGCGGCGGCCGTGTATTTAGCGAGTTCCGAATCGGCTTACATGACCGGGCAGACGCTGCATGTGAACGGCGGAATGGCGATGATCTGATGGCTCGGACTCGCCCGCAAGACCGCGGGGCGACGGGTTTTGCGCCCTCTCGCGTTGCCGAAAAAGATATGCTATCGACCCCGTTTGTCGCAGGGCGCGGGAGGGGCGCTTCATCCAAGCGTCGGCGTCGGCGAACCCGAGCGATCCTGTGACCGCACCAAGGCGGGGCGTGGGCGCCCGACTGATGGGCCTTGCCTACGGCGGGGTCGACCGGGGAATTGATCACAGGTCGGGCGGCAAAGCCCGATACATAAGGGAAAAGATGAGATGACCGATGTCGCAGAGCGCGTAAAAAAGATTGTCGTAGAACATCTCGGCGTGGAGGCCGACAAAGTCGTCGACACCGCCAATTTCATCGACGATCTGGGCGCCGACTCGCTCGACACGGTTGAGTTGGTGATGGCGTTTGAAGAAGAATTCGGGGTCGAGATTCCCGACGACCAAGCCGAAACCATTGTAACCGTCGGCGACGCGGTCAAGTATCTTGAAAAGGCGTCGACCAAGAAATAGGTGCGCAACGCGGCGAGCTGGCCCGGCCAGCCTTCGTCGAGACGTTTTTTTCCTTGAGTGCGGGCCGGGCGTCTCGTCCGGCCCTTGTCGTGTTGGTCGCCGCATTCCAATTGGCGCCAATTGGTTGGGGCCAAGATTCGCGGGCGGGAACAGCTAGAGTGCAGGCATGGGACAATTGAGGCGCGTCGTCGTTACAGGCCTTGGGATGGTTTCCCCGATGGCATGCGGGGTCGAGGCGACCTGGCGCCGGCTTCTCGCCGGCGAGTTGGGATTAGCCCGGGTCGAGAACTTCGACGTTTCCGATCTCCCTTGCAAAGTCGCCGCGCAAGTGCCGCGCGGCAGCGACCCGGACGCCTTCCATCCAGACGACTGGATGGATCCTAAGGAGCAGCGCCGCGTCGACGACTTCATCATTTATGGCATGAGCGCCGCGACGCAGGCGCTACGCGACGCCAGCTGGAGCCCCAAGTCCTACGACGAGGAGATCGAGACCGGAGTCCTGTTTGGCTCAGGGATCGGGGGGCTCGGCGGCATCTACGACGCATCGGTCACCCTGCACGAAAAAGGACCGCGCCGGATCTCGCCGTTCTTCATTCCCGGACGGCTTATCAACCTCCTGAGCGGACAGGTTTCGATCGCCCACAATCTAAAGGGCCCCAACCACGCAGTGGTCACGGCATGCTCGACCGGCGCGCACGCGATTGGCGACGCCGGGCGGCTGATCGCCCTTGGCGACGCCAATGTGATGGTCGCTGGCGGCGCTGAATCGGCGGTCAACCGGCTCGCGCTCGCGGGCTTCTCCGCCTGTCGCGCCTTGTCGACCGGCTTCAACGACAAGCCGAAGCAGGCCTCGCGACCTTATGACCGCGATCGCGACGGGTTCGTGATGGGCGAAGGCGCCGGATGCGTGGTGCTTGAGGAACTCGAGCACGCCAAGGCTCGCGGGGCGCGTATCTACGCCGAACTGACCGGTTACGGCCTGTCTGGCGACGCCTACCACATCACCGCGCCCGCGCCCGATGGCGACGGCGCCTTTCGCGCCATGAGCGCGGCGCTCAAGCGCGCCGAGCTCTCCCCCTCGGACATTGACTACGTCAACGCGCACGGCACTTCGACCCCGATCGGCGACGAGATCGAATTGCACGCGGTCGAGCGCCTGCTCGGCAATTCGGCCGCCAAGGCGACCATGTCCTCGACAAAGTCGGCGACCGGCCATCTCCTTGGCGCGGCGGGCGCGGTGGAGGCGATCTTCTCGGTCCTCGCCATCCGCGACCAGGTCGCGCCGCCGACGCTTAATCTTGATAACCCCTCCGTCGAGACCGCGATCGATCTTGCGCCCCATGTGGCGCGCAAGCGGCCAATCCAGGCGACGCTGTCCAATTCCTTCGGCTTCGGCGGCACCAACGCCTCGCTTGTCTTCAGCGCGCTGCACTGACCGCGCGGACCCCGGGCGATTGGGTGTTTCCCTGAGGCGCCCGGTCGGCTAAGCTCGGCCCAAGCGCGCGTCCGGTGGCGCAGCCTCGCGCGGGACTTGGACTGCGGCATCAGCGGCGGAAGGCGAAAAAGCGGCAAGAGACATGAGCGGAGATCCCGATTCCGGCGACGGAGACGCCCCTCGGCCGCGCGTAAGCCTGTTCGGCCGCGCAACGAAACCCACGCTGAACGATCCGGCTCCGCCGCCGGCCAAACCGCCACGCAAGCCGCGCCGGATGGGTTTGTCGAGCCTGAGCGGATTGCTCACTTTCGTCCTTCTCGGAGCACTCGCGACGGTCGGCGGGCTGGTTTGGCTCATGAAGGAGGCGCGGAGCCCTGGGCCACTCACCGAGGACAAAGTGGTCATGATCATGCGTGAGGATGACGCCGCCGGCATCGCCGATCAACTTGAGCGCGCGGGCGTTATCGACAGCGCGATGTGGTTCAACCTTCTCACCGTGCTCGACGGCAATCGCGGCGCCCTGAAACGTGGCGAGTACGCGTTCAAGGCGGGCATGAGCATGAACGACATTGAAAACGAGCTCATTTCGCACCGCGTGATTCGATACAAGATCACCATCCCCGAGGGGCTGACCAGCGAACAGGTCGTCGACCGGCTCCGCGAGGATACTGTTTTGACCGGCGACGTCAGGGAGCCCCCGCGCGAGGGTTCTCTGATGCCCGATACCTACTATTTCGAGCGGGGCGACACGCGGCTGTCGATTCTGTCGCGCATGGCGAAGACTCAGACGAAGGCGGTCGAGGAGATATGGAAGGCGCGCTCGCCGGATTTGCCGATCAAGTCGCCCTGGGAAATGGTGACCCTCGCCTCGATCGTCGAGAAAGAAACGGGCAAGACCGAAGAGCGGCCCCGGGTCGCGGGGGTGTTCATCAATCGACTTGACAAGCACATGCGGCTCGGTTCCGACCCGACCATCGTCTACGGCCTGGCCCTGGGGAAGGGCACGCTTGGCCGCAGCATCACAAAAGCCGACCTTAACCAGTCGACGCCCTATAACACCTACCTCATTGACGGCCTGCCGCCGGGGCCGATTTGCAACCCCGGCAAGGCGGCGCTTGAAGCCGTCGCCAAACCGGCGCGGAGCAAGGACCTCTATTTCGTGGCGGACGGAACCGGAGGGCACGCATTCGCCGAAACGTTGGATCAACATCAGAAAAATGTCGCCCGCTGGCGCCAGATCGAAAAGGACGTCAAAGACAAGCTCGCGCCGGACGTGACCGGGCCCGCGATTCGCGGTTCGATCGACGCGGTCGATCCGTCTCAGTTTGGCGTCCTTGTGGCGCCAGGGCAGGGACAAGCTCCCCCCTCGGTTCTCGCCCGGCTCGGCAAAATCGGCGCGGACCGGAACACGAAAGACGCGGCGTCGCTCGTCGCGCCAGGCGTCAAATCGATCAAGGAAACGAAGGCCGTCGCCGTTGGCCCCAAAGTTTTGCCGCCAGAAACTCTCGCGGGCGGGGACGGAAACTCCGGGCCTGCCTCTGTTCCTTCCTCGCCGCAGTTTGGCGCGCTCGCCGCGCCGGCGCAGGGACCTCGCATCGGCCTCGGTTCTTGCTCATCTGAGCAAAATCGGCACGGACAGGAACGCCAAGGATGCGGCGCTCGCGTCACTTGCCGGTCCGGGCGCGAAGACGATCGAAGAATTGGGCTTTGTCGTCTCCGGCGTCAACGATGCGCCGGCGGAAGGCTTCGCATTTGGGAACGACGACCCGCCGGCGACGGGAGGAGGAGGGCCCATCGCGTCCGCTCCGCTCTCACCGGCCATGCTCGCTGATCAGAAGGCGCGCGAGGCCAAATATGGAACGGGAACGGTGACATTGGCCGCGACCACCCTCGCCGACGTCACTGGCCCCCCGCCCGCCCAGGTGTCGCCTGGGACCGCTTCCGGCCATCCGCGCATCTACGACGCCTCCGAAGGGACTGCGCTCGACCCCCTGCTCAACAAGACCTACGATCTCAGCTATGCCAAGGTTGTGCCGGCTAATACATTGACGAAGTGAGGGCGCCGCCAGTCCCGGCCTACGCCTGGACGGAAATCCGCTCATGGACGAGCGCGAGCGCAATGGCGCAGGCGTTCGAGACATTGAGGCTTTTGATCGCGCCGGGGAGATCCAGGCGCGCCAGACGATCGCATCGCTCGCGCGTCAGTCGTCGCAGGCCCTTGTCCTCGGCCCCGAGAACCAAGGCCAGCGGGCGTGAAATCGTCTCATTTGCAAGCTGGTCCGACGCCTCCGAATCGAGCCCGATACGCCAATAGCCCATGTCTCCCATCTCGGCGAGCGCCCGCGCCAGATTGGTGACGCTGCAAATCGGCACATGCTCGAGCCCGCCGGAAGCCGACTTCGCCAGAGTTCCGGCGAATTCGGGCGAGTGGCGCTCGGTCGTGACGAGCGCGTCGACGGCAAAAGCGGCGCCGGTGCGCAGGATCGCGCCGACATTGTGCGGGTCGGTGATCTGATCGAGAACCAGCACCAAGCCGTTCGCGGGCAAATCCGCGATATCGATTGGCGCGAGCGGTCGCGCCTCGAGCAAGAGCCCCTGATGAACCGCGTCGCGCGGCGCGCGGGCCGAAATTTCCTCCGGCGCTCATGATCCGGGTCTCGAGCCCGCGGGCGGCGATTTCGCCGCTGAGCCGCTCGGCAGCCGCGGCCGTGGCGTAGAGACGGATAAGCTCGCGCCGCGGGGCTTTGAGCGCCGCCCCGACGCTGTGAAAGCCGTAGATGAGCGAAACCTTGGCTTCCCGCCGCTCGCCCGTACGATCGCGGGGGGCCGGGCGGGCGAGCGCCTGCTTGGCGTCGGCGCCCTGCCCTTTCCTCGGCGCCGCGGCCGCGGGCGGCGGATTGCGCGATCCGAAGGAAGGCGGACTTGAGCGACGGTCGCGTTTACGGGTCATCGGCTGAAACGGTCCTTGCGCATGATCGAGCGGCGGCGGTTCGCCGCCACGACGCGCCCAGTTTCCATCGCAAACGGCGATCTCAGCCGCAAGAGCGCGCCGGTCGGCCGATCCGAAAGCGAAGATTGTTGACGCGCTGTCATGGAAGCGGGTTCTAGTGAGCGTTCAGGGCGCGAGCGTGAGGCAAAATGCCTGCGCGGATCGAGCTCAAGAGCGCCGTTCGAGGAGTGACGCCCACGTCGCAATCATACGATCTCGCGGTCGTCGGCGCAGGCATTTGCGGGCTGGCCCATGCGCTCGCCGCCGCCCGGCGTGGTAAGCGCGTCGTCGTGATCGACCGCGACGCGCAAGCCAACGGCGCGTCGATCCGGAACTTCGGCTTCATTACGGTGACCGGCCAGCAGGCGGGGACATGCTGGCGGCGCGCGAAGCGATCGGTCGAGGTCTGGCTCGATATCGCCGATGCGGCGAAGATCCCGATCGTCCAGCGCGGCCTGCTCACGATCGCGAGGCGCGCCGAGGCGCGCGCGGTCATCGAGGCGTTCTTGCAAACGGACATGGGCGCCGAATGCCGTCTCGTCGAGCCACGTGAACTGAAGAACTACGGCTCGGGTCTGCGGGCGGACGAATTCGCCGGCGCGCTCTATAGTCCGCACGAAGCGCGCGTCGAATCGCGCGAGGCGATCCCCCAACTCGCCGTTTGGCTGAGCGAGCGCTTCAAGGTGACGTTCATGCGCGAGACGGTGGTCCACGCTGCGTGTCCGCCGAAGCTCGAGACCAGCCGCGGGACAATCGAGGCCGAGGCGATCATCGTTTGCCCGGGCGACGATTTCGCGACCTTGCACGCCGACCGCCTGGCGCAATACGGTCTGACCCGCTGCAAGCTCCACATGTTGCGCGTGCGCCCGCAACGCATCGACGAGCGCTTGCCCCCCGTCATGTCCGATCTCGGCATGATCCGTTATCTGGGCTATGCGGAATTGCCCGCTGCGCAGGCGTTGCGCGTAAGGCTTAAGGCCGAGCAGCGCGAGCATATCGAAGCGGGCGTCCACTTGATCGCCGTTCGCAGCGCGGACGGAACTCTGGTGGTCGGGGACTCGCACCATTATGCGGCCACGCCGGACCCCTTCGCGCCTGTAGCGGTCGATGATCTCATCCTCGATGAATATTCCCATGTGTTCGCCGGAGCGCGACCGCAGGTAGTCGAGCGCTGGACTGGCACTTACGCCTCCGCTCCCGACCGATTGATGCTTGTCGACGCCCCATGCGAGGGATTGCGCATCGTGATGATCACCAGCGGCACTGGCGCAAGCACATCGTTTGCGATCGCCGAGGAAGTGATCGCGGAGCTCTTCGATTGAAGGAGGCTGGAATGGAGCGCGTCAAGGCTGTCATTTTCGACTGGGCCGGCACGGTCATCGATTACGGCTCGCTCGCCCCGATGGGCGCGTTCGTGGAGACCTTCGCGCGAGTTCGGCGTCTCAATCTCCATCGAAGAAGCGCGCGGCCCGATGGGCATGGCCAAGCGCCCGCATATCGAAGCCATTATGGCGCTCGCCGCGCGTCGCGAAGCTTGGACGAAGCGTCACGGGCATGCGCCGACCGAGGCGGACATCGACGCCGTCTACGCCGTGTTCGTGCCGAAGAACATCGCGGTGGCGGCGCGTTATGCGACTCTCATTCCCGGCGTCGCGGAGGTCGTCACTGAGCTCAGGCGCCAGGGCGTCAAGATCGGCTCGTCGACCGGCTACACGCGCGAGATCATGGCAGAGATCCTGCCGGTCGCGGCGGCGCAAGGGTTCAAGCCGGACAGTCTCGTTTGCACCGGCGACACGCCCGACGGACGGCCGACGCCCTTCATGCTCTACAAGACGCTACTCGATCTCAAGGTTTGGCCCGCCTGGAGCGTGATCAAGGTCGATGACACGGAGGTCGGAATCGCGGAGGGCATCAACGGCGGCGCGTGGACGATCGGTGTATCCGTCAGCGGCAATTGTTTCGGACTGTCGCGCGAAGACACGGCGGCGCTTGCTTCTCACGACTTCGCAGAGCGGCGCAAGGCGGCGGTGAATAAGCTCGAGCGCGCGGGCGCGCACTACGTCGTCGACAGCGTGGCCGACCTGATGCCGGTCGTGGGCGCAATCGAGACGCGGCTCGCGCGGGGCGAGCGCCCGTGAACGAATCCCGTCCGCCGCCGGTCGAGGGCGACGTCAATGTTTCGCCGGCGCGGGCGGAATGGCGCGCTTCGCTCAGCGATTCCGCGCGCGCCGCGCTCGACGAGGACGAGCGCTATTTCCTGCGCCAGTCGCTGTCGACGCCTTGTCTCGCGCCGATCGTGCGCGCGGAAGGCGCGGTCCTGACCGACATCGACGGAAGGCGCATCTTCGATTTTCACGGCAACAGCGTCCATCAGCTCGGCCACGGCCACCCGAAGGTTGTCGACGCGATCCGCCGTCAAATGGAAACCCTGCCGTTCAGCCCGCGCCGTTTCTCCAATGCGACTGCGACGGCGCTCGCGCGGCGCCTCGTGGAGACCGCGCCGGACGACCTCGACAAGGTTCTGTTCGCCCCCAGCGGCGCCGCTGCGATTTCCATGGCGCTGAAGCTCGCCCGCTACGCGACCGGCCGGCACAAGACTCTGTCGCTTTGGGATTCGTTCCACGGCGCCAACCTCGACGCGATCGGCGTCGGCGGCGAAGCTTTGTTCCGTCGCGATCTTGGCCCCATGATTCCCGGCGCCGAGCACCTGCCGCCGCTCAATCTCGCGCGCCGCTTTTTTGGCGACGACAAGCCGTTCGAGCGCTTCGCCGACTATATCGACTACCTGCTTGAGGTTCAGGGGGACGTCTCGGCGCTGATCGCAGAGCCCGTGCGCTGGACGACCGTCGAGGCGCCGCCGCCGGAATTCTGGCCGCGCGTCAAGGACTCGTGCCGCCGTCATGGCGCCTTGCTGATATTCGACGAGATCCCGAGCTGCCTCGCGCGCACCGGAACGCTGTACGCCTGCGAACAGTTCGGCGCGACGCCCGACATCCTCGTCATCGGCAAGGGCCTTGGCGGGGGGATCATGCCGCTCGCGGCGATCCTGGCCCCCGAGCGCCTCGACTGCGTCCCGGAGGCCGCGCTCGGACATTACACGCACGAGAAGAGCCCGGTCGCTTGCGCAGCAGGGCTCGCGACGCTCGAGGTCATCGAAGAGGAAAAGCTGATCGATCGGGCGAAGGAACTCGGACGTCGCGGCCTCGAGCGGCTTCGGACAATTCGCGAGCGTTATCCGGTCATCCGTGACGTGCGCGGGCTCGGTTGCTATTTCGGCGTGGAAATCGGCGGGGACGATCCGGCCGGACTGGCCGAGCGGCTCATGTATCGCTGCCTCAAGCGCGGGCTCAGCTTCAAGATCGGCGGGGGAAATGTGGTCACGCTTTGCCCGCCGCTGACCATCCCGTTCGAGCAATTCGACGAGGCGCTGTCGATCTTCGAAGACGCCTTGAGCGATTGATCCGCAATATTCCGGTCCAGCGGGCGGGGCGCCTCACACCTACGCAGGCGTCTTTGCGAACTTCTGACTGCCTTCGGGTATGGACGTCCAACGCTCGGCGCTATCGCAATACATATGCATTTTAGGATCGAGCCAGCTCGTGTCGTCGAGAGTGCCAGCCTTGATAAAGGCGACTCCCGGCATGACGGCGGCATCCGTGAAGATTGGAGACCCGCACTCCGGGCAAAAGTTTCGTTGAACGGGTTGGCCGCTATCGCCCGTGTCGTGGAACGTCTTGAATTGTCCTTGAATTGACATCGCCGGTTTCGGAACCCCGACCAGCACAGAGAACGCGGTTCCAGTCTGTCGTTGACAGTGGGTGCAGTGGCACACGCCGACGAAAATCGGATCTGTATTCGCCGAGTACCTGACGTGGCCGCAGAGACAGCCGCCGGTCAATTCCGCCATGTGTACCTCCCTTGGTTGTCCTTACCTTGTCGATAGCATCGACACGATCTCGGGTCCATTCCACGCCAGGCGTCGAACCTGCGACGCGGCGTTTATTGATCTTCTAGAAGGCCAAGTTTGACCTGCAAAGCTCGCGGTTCATCTGTCACAAAAGCTTCTTGCCGAGAGCATAGCGATAAGCCCGATAACAACCCAAAAACAACGAGGAGGCCCCCATGAAGTCTCTCCTGAGCGCATTGCTTGTCGCGATCTCGTTTGCGGCGCCTGCTTTCGCGGCCTCCGACGTCGTCACCATCTATGCCGCCGACGGCTTGCACGACGGCAAGGGCAGCTGGTTCGAAACGCAGTTCGACGCCTTTACCAAGGCCACCGGGATCAAGGTCCAATACGTCGAGGGCGGCTCAGGCGGCGTGGTTGAGCGCGTGGCGAAAGAGAAGTCGAACCCACAGGCCGATGTGCTCGTCACTCTGCCACCATTCATCCAGCGCGCGGAAGCCACAGGGCTCCTGCAACCCTTCAAGCCAACTGCGGCCGACGCGATCGACGGCGGCGACGGCTCCTATCAGCCGCTCGTCAACAATTTCCAGAACTTCATCTACAATTCCGGTGAGCTCAAGGACCCGCCGAAGACCTTCGACGATCTGCTCGGTTCCAAGTTCAAGGGCAAAATCCAATATTCAACGCCTGGCCAGGCCGGCGACGGCACCGCAGTCATGCTTCAGGTGGTCCACGCCTTCGGCTCTAAAGACGCTGCGTTCGACTATCTGAAGAAGCTCCAGGACAACAACGTCGGCCCATCGGCCTCGACCGGCAAGCTTACGGCGCTGGTCAACAAGGGCGAGCTTTATGTCGCCAATGGCGACCTGCAGATGAACATGTCGCAGATGACCGACAACCCGAACATCAAGGTCTTCTGGCCGGCTGGTCCGAACGGCGAACGCTCGGCCATGCCCCTGCCCTATTACGTGGGCCTCGTCGCCGGCGCGCCATATGCCGACAATGGAAAGAAGCTGATCGAGTTTCTCCTCTCGAAGGAGGCGCAGAGCGCCGTCTCATCGGTGGCGCTCGGCCTGCCGGTGCGCAAGGACGTGACTCCGACCGACGCCAATTTCACCAAGCTCCACGACGCCATGCAGGGCGTGACGATCTGGACGCCGGACTGGGCGCAAGTGCTCAAGGATCTGCCCACCGACGTCACCCGCTGGAAGCAGGCGACCGGAAGTTGAAATGACCAGCGCCGTACTTGGCGCAACGGCGGCGAGCGCACGGGTCGCGGCGCAAACGCTGGCCGCCGATTCGACTGTTCGCTTTGACGCCGTCACCGTCGCGTATCGCGGCGCCATCGTGTTGAAGCCGCTCACCCTCGACGTCGCGGCCGGCGAAGTCCTGGCGGTGATCGGCCCTTCGGGCTCCGGCAAGACGACGGCGCTGAGGGCGGTCGCGGGCTTCGTCCGACCAGCTTCAGGGCGCATTCACATCGGCGGCGCTGACGTGACCGACCTGCCGCCATACGAGCGCGGCCTCGCAATGGTCGTGCAAAACTATGCGCTCTTTCCCCACATGCGGGTCGCGGACAATGTCGCCTTCGGCCTGAAAGCGCGCGCGGCCCCCAAAAAGCTGATCGAAGAGCGGGTCGATGACGCGCTCCGCATCGTGGGGATGCAAAAGTTTCTCAACCGCTACCCGCGGGAATTGTCCGGCGGACAGCAGCAGCGTGTGGCGATCGCCCGAGCGCTCGCCGTGCGTCCGCGTGTGCTGTTGCTTGACGAGCCCCTGTCGGCGCTCGACGCGCAGATCCGGCGATCCATGGTCGAGGAGATCGCCCGCCTGCATGCCGATCTGCCCGGACTTACCATCCTCTATGTCACCCATGACCAAAGCGAAGCCCTGACGCTCGCCGACCGCATCGCGATCCTCAAAGACGGAGGCTTAAGCGCCATCGGACGCACGGCCGATCTCTATCGGTGTCCGCCCAACCGGTTCGCAGCGGAGTTTTTGGGCCGAGCCAATCTTCTGCCGGTGGTCGTAGAGGGAGGCGTCCGAAAGGAAGGCATGGTTGCGGTCCGCGCCGGCGACGACCGGCTGGTCGTGGCTTGCGACGGGGCGCCTTCGGGCGCGCGCCGACTGCTCTGCGTTCGTCCGCAGCATCTGACGCTTGCCGCGGAACCCGGCTATTCCAACCGGATCTGCGGCCGCCTGCGCGAAGTGCTGTGGCAAGGGCGAGCTCACGCATCTCGTCGCCGAGGTTGGCGACACAGTCATGCGAATTGTCGCCACACGGCTGCCGTCATTGCCCGAGCGCGGCGCGCCGCTCGATCTCTTTTTCGCGCCCGCCGACGCGAGCCTCATTCCTGAAGAAGCCGGTGTCTAACCTCGCCGTCCGAGCGGCTCCAGCGCGACCCAATTTCAACGGGCTCTGGGTCGCGCCTCCGCTCATCGTCCTTGGGCTCACATTTCTTTATCCGCTTTCCCTGATCGTGCGCGCGGCCCTCGTTGGCGACGCGGGCGAGATCGACTTCGGCGGCTTT
Source organism: uncultured Alphaproteobacteria bacterium (assembly GCA_963770275.1). Taxonomy (GTDB): domain Bacteria; phylum Pseudomonadota; class Alphaproteobacteria; order Rhizobiales; family Beijerinckiaceae; genus Roseiarcus. Next base: position 80,936 of record CAVYPD010000029.1, on the reverse strand, counting down.
CTCGCGGTGCTTCACTCGCGCGCGTTTCTCAATGCGCTCATCAATACCGTCCTGATTGCCCTCGCCTCGACCGCCGGTTGCCTGGCGCTGGGTGCGACCTTGGCGCTGATCCTGGCGTTCGTTCCTTTTCCGGGCTCAACCTTTGTGGCGCGGCTCATCGACACCTTCATCGCGCTGCCGACGTTCCTGGTGACGCTTGCCTTCACGTTTCTCTACGGATCGGCCGGCATGCTGAACGGAGCACTCACGCAATCGTTCGGCTTGAGCGAGCCGCCGGTTCACTTTCTCTATTCGGCCTGGGGTGTGATCCTCGCGGAAGTCACAGTCTATACGCCGTTCGTGCTGCGGCCGCTGCTTGCGGCTTTCTCGCTTGTCGACCAGAGCCAGATCGAAGTCGCCGGCCTTCTTGGGGCGAAGCCATGGCGGATCGTGCGGAGCGTCATTCTGCCAGCCGCGCTTCCCGCCGCGATCGCCGGTGGCAGTCTCTGCCTGCTGCTTACCGTCAACGAGTTCGGGATCGTGCTCTTCATCGGCGCCAAAGGCGTCATCACGCTGCCGCTCTTGATCTATGACAAGGCGATCCAGGAATTAGACTACCAGGCCGCCTGCACCATCGCCTTGGTCAATATCGCGCTCTCGCTCGGCCTCTTCTCGCTCTACCGCCTCGCGGCGCGTCGGCTTGGAGGCTGAGCCGCATGCTCGTCTGGTCACGCTCCGGCCGTTTCGTTGTCTGGCTCCTCGCAGCTTTACTCATCGGAATTGTCTTCATCGCGCCGCTTGCCGTCATTCTCGCCGCGAGTTTGGCAAAGCAGTGGAACGGCGTCTTGCCGACCGGCTTCACGCTCGAACATTACGCATCCGCCGCGGGGGGCGCCTCCGGCAACGCTGTGGTCGCGAGCCTCGTCACCGGCCTGATCGCAAGTCTTCTCGCGCTTCTTTGCGGATCATGGGCGGCGCTGGCTTTGCGCGCACAAGGGGAGGCATGGAGCCGAAGCCTGGGCCTCCTTTTCTTCATTCCCAGCGCCGTGCCCTCGGTATCGGTCGGGCTTGGGCTCCTGGTCGCGTTCAGCCAGCGCCCACTGCTCCTCAACGGCACGACCGCGATCGTCATTCTCGCCCATTTCGTGCTGATCTCGGCTTTCTCGTTCGGGAATGTCTCGGCCGGACTCGCACGGCTGTCGCCGGACTACGAGGAGGTCGCCTCGAGCCTCGGCGCGCGCCCGACATACCGGCTTTTCAAAGTGACGCTTCCGCTGATCGCGCCCTACCTGATCGCCGCCTTCGGCTTGAGCTTCGCGCTTTCAATGGGAGAGCTCGGGGCGACAGTCATGGTCTATCCGCCAGGCTGGGTGACGCTGCCGGTCGCCATCTTCGGACTCACCGATCGCGGCGACATTTTCTCCGGAGCGGCGTTGACGATGATTCTCGTCGCGGCGACCTTGGCGCTGCTCGTGGGCCTGGAGCGCCTCCCGCTCGGCGCCGTCGGACGCCGAGCTTAGGAATTATTGGAAAGCACGCTCGGATATCCTCACATTGTAGTGAATTACTAGGCCCGCCATCCAATAGCCTGAATCCCGCTGTCAATTTTTAAGACGACGTCCCCGCCGCGCTTCGGCCGCCGCTTGACTGTCTGAATACAAAGCTGGAACCTCAGGGCTGCGACCGTATTTAGTGAGAAGTCAACTGGCTTGCGATTTGATCAACGAAGGCAGCGCGACGCGATGGCTGAGTTGACACGTGGCGATCGTAGACAAGCGCCCGAACTCCGAGATGCAATGCCTTACGTGCTGCAATTCAAAACGCACGAAATGGTGTATGAATATATTAGGCTCGTCGTGCGTTTGTTCGAAGGAAGGTAGAGGAGGAACTCCGCTATGCCGCAAGTGAAGCGAGCCGCGAAGGGCAAGCGACCAAATAAGGCTGTATCCGTGCTGGGAATCGCCGGGGTGTCCTGGGCAGCGTCGACCGGCGGATCGCCAGCGGATATACCGCCGGCGTCTCTGGCATCGCCCCCCGCCGGACCGGTAGCCGATATACTCTGGCAGAATACGGCGCCGTTTCAGATCCCCTTCCTCGATGAGGAGGAAATCTCCGACGTCAGCCTGGCGACGTTCCATCTCTTCGACAAAGACGACCTCGGAAACTCCCGGTCGGGCATACAACTCGCTTTTCGAGGCTGCGGCGGCGGCTGCGGCTGCCACGGAGGCGGGGGCTTTCGAGGCTGCGGGGGCGGCTTTCATGGCTGCGGAGGCGGCTTTCGAGGCTGCGGGGGCGGCTGTCGAGGCTGCGGCGCTGGCTTTCGAGGCTGCAGAGGCTGCGGCGTTGGCTTTGGCGGCTGCGGTTGTGGCGGGGGTTGCGGCGGCTGCGGTTTGGGCTGGGGCTGGGGCGGCGGCTGCTGCCTATCATGGGGAGGCTGCGCCCTCTGCTAGACGGATGCGCCTTGCGATCACGTTGACAGAGGCAGGGCGTCATGCCGGGATTTGACCAGGTTCGACTCGGCCCGCGATCTTATTTGTAGCGCTTCCCAGGTGATGCGCGCGTCCGCCGTGCGAAGAGCAACCGAGCCGGTGGCAAACCTTTCGCAAAACACTGGCGGGCGAGCTTGACGACGGAGCGCTGGCGGAGAATACGCCTTGCACTGGCGTTCGGAGCTGCGGCAAGGTGCGCGTACTGACCTCATGACAGGCGATCCCGGAATCAAGTCTTACACAGGATAACGGCAAAGACGTTCCGCGGTTCGCGCCGAATTTCACCGTCTATGTGCTGCCCCCCGATGTCGTGTGCCTCTATTCCGAGGACCGGAAATTCCTGCTTCACGGCGAACTCTATTGTGCGCTCGCTTCCGCGATAGGAAAGGGCGAAAAGAGCTTTCGGGAGCTCGTTCGTGACCTCGAGAAGGATTTTCCATCCGACAAAATCCATGAGGCCCTGAAGCGGCTGGTCGAGCGCCGCTATATCCTTCCGGCATCGAGCGCTTCGAATGGCGTCGCAGCCGCCTATTGGGCGAGCCTCGGCCTGTCGCCGGAGACCGCGCAGCAAAATCTCCAGAAATGCCGTGTGCGCATTCAATCAATCGACGTGCAAGGGGAAACGGAACTCGGGGCCGCCCTGAGCGGGTTGGGCGTTCGCGTCGTCAAGCGCTCCCCCAATCTGACGGTCACGTTGGTGAACGATTATCTCGAAGGTCGATTGGCCGAATTGAACCAGCAGCATTTGTCGGATGGCGCCCCGTGGGTGCTCGTCCAACCCTCCGGCATTTTCCCCCTGGTGGGGCCGGTGTTCAGACCGGGGCAGAGCGCCTGCTGGATGTGTCTTGCCGAGCGAATGAAAAGGAACCGGGAGATCAAGGCGCTCCTCGACCGCAGACAGGCCCGCTGCGTCGCCGTTTCGCCTCTGGCTCAGCAGACGCTCGGACAGAGCGCAATCGAACTTGCGGCCGTCGAGGTCGCGAAAGCGATCGCCACCGATTTTCGCACGCAATTGAGCGATCACATCGTCAGCCTCGACCTCTTGGGCTCGACCATTGTGAAGCATCATGTGGCGACCCGCCCGCAATGCCCGAGCTGCGGCCGCAAGAAACTGCGCGATCCCCGCCGTGCGCCGGCGCCGGTCGAGCTTGGCGCCGGCGGCAAAGTCGTCATGACGAGCGGCGGGTATCGCAGCGTTTCGTCGTCGGCCACGGTTGCGCGTTTCCGCAGGCACGTGAGCCCGCTCACCGGCGTTGTCTCACGTCTCGAGCGGATCCAAGCCGATTTGCCCTTGAACACCAACTACTACGCCACGCACAATTTTTCAGGGCCGGCGGAGACGGTCCATGAGCTTCGGGCCGGGCTGAGCAGCGGCAGCTTCGGCAAGGGCAGCACCGCCGAACAGGGTGAGGCGAGCGCGCTCATGGAGGCGATCGAGCGCTATTCCGGGATTTTTCAGGGCGACGAGATCCGGGCCAAGCGGCGGTTTGCCGATTTCCCGTCAGATGAGGCCATTCCTCCAAACGAAGTCCTGCTGTTCAGCGACGCGCAATTGCGGCAGGACTCGGCGCCGACGCCCGGCTCGGACGAGAGGGAGGCGATCCCCGCGCTCTTCGATCGATCGGCAAGGATCGAATGGTCGCCGGTCTGGTCTCTGCGCGACGCGCGCTTCAAATATCTTCCGACCAGCCTGTTGTATTTTTTTTACCGGGGCGCCGCCGCCTTCGCAGCGGATTCCAATGGCTGCGCGGCCGGCAACACGCTCGAGGAGGCAATCGTCCAGGGATTCCTCGAGCTGGTCGAAAGGGATGCCTACGCGATCTGGTGGTACAACCGACTGCAGCGGCCGGAATTGGACCTCGGTCAGTTCGATGATTCCTATATCCGCGATCTGCAAACGCAACTGGTCCAAGCCGGCCGCCGGCTTTGGGTGCTCGACGTGACCAGCGATCTCGGGATCCCGACGTTTGTGGCGGTCACGCACTGGATGCAAAACGGGCGGGAAAATATTGAATTCGGTTCCGGCGCGCATTTCGATGCGCGAATCGCCTTGTTGCGGGCGCTGACGGAGCTGAATCAATTTCTATCCCTGGGTCTCATGGGCGGCGGGACGGGTGAAAAATCGAGCCTTGACGGAACCACGCCTTTGCGCCTGCAGGACCATTCCTATTTGACTCCGAGCGGTAATCCGATGGTCCGACCGGAGTTCGGCTCGAAGTTTGGCCATCTCGACACGCGCGAACAGGTGACGGCCTGCGTCTCTCTCGCGAAGCAAGCGGGCCTCGATTTCCTCGTCCTCGATCAGACGCGTCCCGACATCGAGGCGCCGGTCGTCCGCGTGATCGTTCCGGGATTGCGTCATTTCTATCGACGCTTCGCGCCCGGCCGGCTTTACGATGTGCCGGTCAAGCTCGGATTGCGTGACCGTCCCCTGAAGGAAAACGAGCTCAATCCAATTCACCCCCATACCTGAAGGCGATCCCCGCTTGCCCGCTCCGGCGCCAAAGAGAGTGCGACCGGCCGCGCCGACAATCGCTTCCGCCCGGCTCCGCCGGCGCATCAGGCTCGAAGCGCAGGCGAACGGAGAAATCATCGCCTGCTTCGATGGCTATTCGATCGGCTTGGGAACGTTCAGCGCGGCCGCTGCGGATCGCGCCAAGGAACTGCGCATAGGGCTGCCGCTCAGCTCGATTTCGTCCGTTAGCCGGAATATCGACAAAGAGATGGGTCTCTTGGTCCGGCGATTGGCCAGGCACGGTCTATTGGAGTACCGCCTCGGGCGCTCGCGCGAACGGCGAGGACCTGGTCGTCATCGAACCGCAGATTCCCGATTACTGGCCGCAAGCGCCGCAACTCGGCAATGCCGAGAGCTCTCGTCCTGTCGCGGTTCGCGTTCATGCGACGGCGCGGCAACGAGATGGTCGTGGAATCGCCACGCGCCGGCGCGTTGTTCAAAATCTGCGATCCGAAGATTGCGGCGGCCATCGCCATGCTCTCGACCCCGCAGCAAATCAAAGCGCTGCGTCAGCAGGAAGGTTTTCCGGGGGTCGAGCTTCTCGCGCTGCTCTTGGATTGCCAAATCCTTTTCAAGGTCGGCGCCGGTGGCGAAAGTGGGCTTCGACTGGCCGAGGGCGACCACAGCCTCGTCCTTTGGGACTTTCACGATCTTCTGTTCCACACGCGCAGCACGAAAGGTCGGCACGCCAATCCGTTGGGCGGAGTTTATCCGTATGTAGGCGTCATTTCTCCGCTGCCAGCCGTGCGGCCCAGTTGGCCCGGAAAGAAGGTCGATCTGCGCAAGTTCTCGGCAGCGCATCCAGAGGCGACCTCGCCAGTCGCAAAGCTCCTGCGTGAACGCCATTCGACACGCAGCTTTGACGACCAGCGACCGATCACGGTCGCCGAGCTTGCGCAGTTTCTTGACGGGACCGCGCGCGTCCTGTCGAGATCGAACATTGAGCTCGACCTCGACGGCGATCACACCGTTAGGCCGTATCCGTCGGCGGGCGCTGCTTACGAGCTCGAGCTCTACCTGGCCGTCAACCTATGCGAAGGCCTTGCACGAGGCTTCTACCATTACGACGCCGGCGCTCACGTGCTGGCGCCGATTGGCGTCCCCACAAATGAGCTCGAAGCGCTGCTGGCGGAAGCTGAAGACGCGATGGGCGCCCCCGCTGCGCCGCAGATCTTGATCACGATCGCCGCGCGCTTTGGCCGGATTTCATGGAAGTACAGCTCGATCGCCTATGCGCTCATTCTGAAGGACGTCGGCGTATTAACGCAAACGCTCTACTTGATGGCGACCGACATGGAGCTCGGCGGATGTGCGATCGGGATCACGAATATCGATCTGTTCGCAAAGATGACGGGAATCGAATTCCACGTCGAGGGACCCGTCGGTCAATTTGCGATCGGTCGCGGCGCGAAATCGGAAGCTTCCGACTGACAACCGCACGGCTTCAAAGACTTTCAGCGCTTCGGCGGGTCGCGCGATACGGCGCGGTCGAAATATACGGAAGCTTTGCGACTGCGCCTATCAAGCAGCGCGAATATGGCGCCCTGAGGGTCGGTGCAATGGACGATCCAGGCGCCGCCCGGCACTGCAGTCGGGCCATACAGGATTTGGCCCCCGCCAGCTTCCACGCGCTTCGCCGCCGCCTGGACGTCGTCGATGTTGAAATAGTAAAGCCAGAAGGGAAGCGGCAATGTCGCAGGCTTGGTGAGCATGCCGCCGATCGTCTTCCCTCCGGCCGAGAACTCCTGATACGTGCCCATCGCGCCGGTATGGCTGTCGGCTTTTTGCCAGCCAAATAGCTCGCCGTAGAAAGCGAACGCCGTCTCCCAGTCGGTGGCAAGCAACTCATGCCAGCCCACGCGCCCCGGTGCGTCGAGCTCGGCGGACTGCGCCCGGCCGGAATTCTGCCCCTTGACCAACGCAAGCGTTGCCATTTGCGGGTCGGCGACGACCGAAAAGCGGCTGATGTTGGGGAGGTCCGTCGGTGGGACGTGCACCGCTCCGCCTAGCTGCTTGATCCGGTCGACGGCAGCGTCCACGTCGTCGACTCCGACATATCCCATCCATTGCGGCGTCACGCCCGTTCTCCTCGCGCCCTCCGGCAGGTTCATCAGCCCGGCGACGGGGGAATCTCCGAGCGGTAAAGAGGCTATAGGCCAAGCCGGACGTCGGGGCGTCCCGCGTGCCCCAGCCCACGACATTGGCGTAGAAGGCCTTGGCGGTTTCCATGTCTGTCGTCATCAGCTCGTACCAGACGAAACGGCCATGAGAACCGACCAAGTCTGCTTCTCCGTTTGAGCCTGCAAAGAAGTCACGGCGACCGCATTCGAGGGGAGCTTGGACAGCAGTCACTTGCAGAAAATCAGAAATTGAGGTAAGCTTGCCACATGAACAATCCGGCGCTTCCGCATGCCCAAGACCACACCCGCCCGTTGTGGCGCCTCTCAAGGCCAGGGAAAAGGGCTGAGAAAAAAGTTTCCCCCTTTTAAGCTGCATAACCCATTGAAAGGTCTAGATTCGGACGAGAGAATCCAAGGAAATCCAAGACAATCCAAGGCTCATGAACGGGGCCCTTCGCAGCGAAACGGCCAAGGGCCAAGAAAACCCAAACGGATCGACCAGCCGGTAGGGGCCCGCCGCCGCGAGGGAGCCAAACCAACACCCTCCACAGGCAAGCGGTCTTAGTGTGATGGCCGCCATCTGACTTGACTCCTGTCAAAAACAGACATAAAGATATGCTTATGTCTGACGAACGAAGAGCGCCGCCGCTTGCCTTTCGGGCCCTGCTGACGGGCCTCGAAGCGGCCGGCGAGGAGACGCGGCTGCGCATCCTCTGCCTGTTGGAAGTCGCCGAACTCACCGTGAGCGAGCTGGTCGCCATTCTCGGCCAGTCGCAGCCGCGCGTCTCGCGCCATCTGCGCCTGCTGGTCGAGGCAGGGCTCGCCACGCGCCAGCGCGAGGGCGCCTGGGCCTTCTTCCGCCTCGCCGAACCGGGCGGAGCGCTGGCGCATGAATGGCTGCGCCGTCTCGATCCGGCCGATCCGATCGTGAACGCCGACCGCGTCCGCCTCGACATTGCGCGCGAGGCGCGCCGCAAGCAGGCGGCCGCCTATTTCGCCACGCGCGCCGCCGATTGGGATCAGATCCGCGCGCTGCATGCGCCGGAGGAGCGGGTTGAAGCCGCGCTCCTCGACATGATCGGCGCGAAGCCGTTCCGCAATCTGCTCGATCTTGGCACCGGCACTGGGCGCATGTTGGAGCTCCTCGCCCCGCACGCGGCGCGCGCAGTCGGCGTCGACCAGAGCGCGGCGATGCTGGCGCTGGCGCGCGCTCGCATCGACCAGGCCGGCCTCAGGCATGTCTCCCTACGCCAAGGCGACATCTACGCGCCTCCTATTGAGCGCAACGCCTATGATCTCGTGATCATCCACCAGGTGCTGCACTTCCTTGACGATCCGGCCCGCGCGCTTGCTGAAGCCACGCGGGCGCTGGCGCCAGGCGGCCGGCTCGTGATCGTCGACTTTGACGCCCACGACCAGGACTTCCTGCGCGACGAGTTCGCTCATCGTCGCCTCGGCTTCGCGGTCGACGAGGTCGAGAGCTATCTCGCCGAGGCCGGTCTTACCGCCATCCGTGTGGAGCGTGTTCCGCCGACCAAGGGCGAAGCCGGCAAGCTAACGGTCGCGCTATGGATGGCCGAGGATCCGCGAATCATCTCCGACGATTTCCAGAAGGCAGACACGGAGTTCGCGTGATGGTTGGGAAGCCCCTTTCGCTGAGCCGCGCCGGTGCGCAGGTTCATGTCTCTTTCGAGTTTTTCCCGCCGAAGAGCGCGGACATGGAGGCCAACCTATGGGAGGCGGCCACTCGGCTCGAGCCGCTCAATCCCGCCTTCGTTTCGGTCACCTACGGCGCTGGCGGCTCGACGCGTGAGCGCACGCATGCGCTCGTCGAGCGTATGGCGCGTGAGACGACGATGGAGCCGGCGGCGCATCTGACCTGCGTCGGCTCTTCGTGTGGCGAAATTCGCGAGACGCTTCGCGACTACCACTCGGCTGGCGTACGTCACATCGTAGCGTTGCGCGGCGACCCTCCGACAGGTTTCGACGCGCCTTATGAAACCGTTCCCGGCGGCTATCGATCGACCGCCGAACTGGTCGCAGACGCAGCAAAGATGGGCTTTGAGGTGTCGGTCGGGACCTATCCGGAGCGCCATCCGCAAAGTCCGACGTTGCTGCACGACATCGAGATCCTCAAGCAGAAGGTCGACGCCGGGGCGACGCGTGCGATCACCCAGTTCTTTTTCGATAATACGGCCTATTTCCGCTTTCTCGACGTCGCCGCAGCCGCCGGCCTCGACGTTCCGATCGTGCCGGGCATCTTTCCGGTGCAGAACTTCAAGCAGACCGCCAATTTCGCCCGCAGAACGGGGGCGAGCGTGCCGCAATGGCTCGCCGACCGGTTTGATGGCCTGGAAAACGACGCGGCGACGCGCCGTCTCGTCGCCGCAGCGGTGTGCGCCGAGCAGGTGCTCGATCTCATCGACCATGGCGTCAAGGAGCTGCACTTCTATACTATGAACCGCGCCGATCTGGTGTTCGCGATCTGTCATTTGGTGGGCCTGCGCGCGGGGTCAGGGACGGTCGCCCGCACCGAACTGGCGCAGCCCGCTGTTGCGGCGGCCCCATTGGGATAAAGCGGCAGGGCCACTCGCCACTGACCGCGCCCAGAGAGCAAGCCCCTGTCCCAGCCGGCCCGCGCGCCCTGACGGGTGCGGTGTTGGCTGAATAGTTGCCTCTCGATCCCCTCAAAACCGCGCTTCAAGCGTGGCGGTTGATTTGTGACGGTCCATTAAGGCTGAAAATCAGGAAAATACTTCATTCTTTCGGAAATGTCGGCTATAGTCGCTGCATGGTGTGAAAACCGGCGCAACCGAACGCCGCCGGCCGCTCGCCCGCATTTGCATTCCTGGTTAACCAAACCTTTCGAAAGCCGCAAACACAGGGCGCCCGAACGTTGACTTGTGTTTCTCCTTTTCACATCATGAACAAACCAAGAACATTCTGCGGCGAGGTTCAGGCAGGGTTGTTCCGAAACAATGCAGAATCACGCGGAGGGTCAATCAACCTTCGGCTTGCACTGCAAAAAGGAGCGGGCGATGTTGAAGCTTATCGAGGGGTCTTATGCGTCATTCTTTCCAAAAGAAATGGACGCGATGTTTCGGAACCGGGCGGAGACGTTTTCGGAGCGGCTTGGTTGGGAAGTCATTGTGAAAGGCGGCTATGAGCGAGACGCTTTCGATGACGAAAACCCCCTTTATCTTGTATCCGTGGATCCCGATACCGAAGAATATTGGGGTTCCTTGAGGCTGCTGCCGACCACGGGTCCAAACATGTTGCGCGACATCTTTCCGCAGTTGCTCGACGGCGACTACATTGAGAGCGCCACCATCTGGGAATGTTCGCGTATCTGCGCCACCGCCGTGCGCGGCCAGCCGGAAAGAAACGGCAGCGGCGTCAACTACGTCCTGAGCGAGCTCATTTTGGGCATCGGCGAAGTGGCGGTCGCAGCCGGACTGACCCAGATCGCGGCCGTCTTCGACGCCAGAATCCTTCGGGTCCTAAGGACCGCCGGATGCAATCCCGAGATTATCGGAACGCCGCAACAGATTGACGAGGTCACGTGCTACGCCGGCCTTTTTGACACAGGCGAGGGTCCCCTCAAAGCGTTTCGCGCGGCGACCGGAATTGACCACTCGGTTCTTGCGCCGGGAGCACAGGAGATTGCGTTCGCCTGACGCGACGGCGCGACATCCATCCGATCGGATATTCCCGCAGCATCAGCTTCGCTGCGCAACCCGTAAGTAGTAAAAACGGCTAAAGTTCCCGTGCGCAAGTGTTTCGGCAGCGAATATTGACAATGTTCCCGTTTTGTTGTCTACAGTTCTGTCGCTTGTCATTCGTTCCTTACGTCATCAAACTGGGTTTGAAGGCGGAGTCAAGTATGGGGGGCGGATTGGCCAAGAAGTCAAAAAAAAGCGCAGCCGCGCTTATAGATACAAGACGGCCTGTCGGTGAATTGAATTTATCCGCTTGTGAAGCTCGCCGGTTATACGGCATCTGCGTTGAGTTGCTAGAACTCTGCAGCCACGTTTCTGGCCGAATAGACCCTCAGGCCGGATGGATGGTCGCTCACGCCCGCGACGAAGTCATGTTGGGGATCTTCGATGTTAAGCCTTAACAAAACGCTCGACACGGCCATCAGTATCGAATCGGCGACGGCGCGACTGACGGAAACGATTCTAGGCAACGATGACCATGATCTTGCCGAGACCCTGAGGACGATTGCGTCCGATATTGGTCTCTCTCACATCTCATATGTGCGCTTGTCGCCAGACAAGAGCCCCGATATGTGCCTTCTGGTTGCGATCGTTACCTATTCACGACTTTGGCAGCATCGATACTTTGTCAAGAAATATATGTCCAATGACCCAGTGATTTCTTACGGGCGTGAATCTGATCAACCGTTCGATTGGGCCAGTCTACCCGTCGACGATCCAGCAACGAAGGCTTTCTTCGCCGACGCTTTGAACCATAGTGTGGGCCGAAACGGGCTGACAATTCCTTTGCGCAATCGGCGGGGCGTATGCGCCCTGGTTTCGTTCACCAGCGACCTGTCGAAGGAGGAGTGGGAGGCCTATAAAACCGCCAATACCGACGAAGCTTAAGCTATTGTCTGTTCTTATTGATTCTGCATCTCATATCAATTTCAAATTGCCCGCCTTTCAGGTCCATTTGTCGAATCGGGAAGAGCAGTGTTTGCTTTGGGCCGCGCGCGGCAAGACTTACCAAGAGATTGCAGAGATCTTGGGGTTGGCCTTTGGCAGCGTGAAAACGCATCTGGATGCGGCGCGCCACAAGTTGCGCTGCATGAACCTGACCCATGCGGCCGCGGTCGCTTTCGCAACTGGCGTCATTCCGGCCCAGGCGCTGAAATAGGCCGCGACTCTGATTGTCGGAGCGATCCAGAGGATCGTAGACGCGCGCCGAAGCTCACATGGACGTTCGTCCACGCTCGCGACACCTCATACGCGCGCGATGACCGCGACCTGGCCACCGCCGGGTGGGCCCTGATGCTCAGCGCCGCCTGAGCCATAGACCGCGCCGGTCCCCCACAGGCCGCTGATCAAGCCGCCGACCTCCGCGCGGGCGTGCCGGGTGGCGTTGATGTCCGAATCTTCGAGCATGGTGTGACGAAGGCCTCGAATCGCGCCGCCGGGGGAGGCTTCGGCCTTGGCGAAGATGTTGACGAACCGGTTTCGCGATCGCGCGTCAAGCGCGCCTAAACCGACGCTTTCCAGGGCCTGCATCACCGCCGGAAGGTCGATCGCGTCCCGCATCACCGCATGCCCAATTGTGAACGGGCTCGCCGGGAAGCGCGAGGCGCGGATCAAAATGACGACATTGCGCATGAGTTCGATCCCGGCCGAGCAGGAAGCGACAGATGAATAGAGCGTCCAGTCTTTCAGTACCTGGCGTTCGCCGACCTCGGCGCCGATCTCACCCAGCGCTTTGGCGACGCCGATGGCGGCGCGCCGCGCGAATAGCCCATTGACGCATAGCCGCTCGCGGTGACGACGATCTTGCCGCGCTCCGCGGCGTCCTGGACGCGCTCGCTGGTTAGAAGCGGGCATTTGATCTGGACGAAATGCACATCGCGCACGGCCTCGATCGATGCGTCGCGCATCGCCGCTTCGACGGCCTTGGTCGTTTCTTCGATCTGCGCGTCGCGACCAATCTCCTCCGGCAGAAAGTCGCAGGTATGCGCGATGCCGACGCTGAGACGCTTCTCGCTGGGCTTCGCGCCGACGCGCTCGGTGTCGCGGCTTCGCGCGAACACGGTATGTGCGGCGACAGCACCCCCTCCGTGCCACCTGACATGACGAACGCGATGCGGGCCTCGACCTCGCGCGGAGCGAGCTTGAGATGCGAAGAAAGTGCGTTGCACAAGGCGGCGACGGCGTATTCGCGAGTGAAGTCGTTGACCCCGCCATTGCCTTCGGTCTTGCCCAACACCGCGAGAATGGACGAAGGGTCGAGCGCGCCGCTGTCGATGAGCGCCATGAGGCCGGACACGTCTCCGGGCCCGTTGGTCGGAATGCGGATCACGTCGAATGAATTCGGTTGCATGGCCCCTCCGTGTTGTCAGCGGACGAGGACTACCAAGTTCCGTTCCACCCGGCTTCTCCGGTTGCGCGAGGCCGGAAGTTCGGGGTTAAAGACGCAAATCCTGCTATTTCTCGCTTGACCGTCGCGAGCCTCTGCGCCCCGATGAGCCAATGAAGGTGAGGCTTCCCATGGATCGACGCGAGTTCGTTGTCGGCGCGGCCGCGCTGGCGGCGGCGCTCGCCGCCGCCCTGCCCTCCAACGTGCCCGGCGCTTATGACTGGAGTGCCTCGCCGCCTCGACAAAGCCGCGACGCCTTCGTCGAGTGGATGGTGAAGAACCGCGGCGAGAACCCGCGTTTTCTGGGCGAACGCTTCGACCGGTTCCATGAACTCATCGCCCGCCATGACGTGTGGGACGAGGCGGACATGCGCGCGTTTCTCCTCACACCGCGCGAGGAGTTCGTGACCGCGGAAAACTTCGATCGCGCTTACGAGTGGCATCATCTCAACATCGGCTTCGGCGTCACCATCACCGGCCCGCATACGGTCGCGCGCATGACCAACACGCTCGAAATCAAGCGCAGCGACAAGGTGCTGGAGATCGGCACTGGCTCAGGCTACCAGTCCGCCTATCTTTCGAACCTGACGCCGAATGTCTGGTCGATCGAGATCATCCCCGCCTTGGCGACGCGCACGCGGGCGCTCTACGACAGCCTCATCGCGCGCGGTTACAGCGAGTATCGCGCGATCCACACCCGTAACGCCGACGGCTATTACGGCTGGGAGGAGAATGCTCCGTTTGACAAGATCATCGTCACCTGCGGCATCGATCACATTCCCCCGCCGCTGCTGCAGCAACTCACGCCAGACGGGATCATGGTCATTCCGGTCGGGCCGCCCGGCGCGCAGCATGTGCTGAAGGCCGTCAAGCGGCTGTCGCCGGACGGGCAGATGACGGTCGCGCGCTCGGATATCTATGGCGGCGCGATCATTCCGTTCGTACCCTTCACTGGGTCGCACCAGTCGTAAGGTCCGCGCGCCCTCAGCTTGAGCCGATCAAAATTCCCGCCGCCAGCACCAACGCGCCGCCGATCATCACTTTCGCGGCCGCGGTCAGCGGCGGCGCCTCCATGTACCGCCACTGGATCCAGGCGATGGCGCTCAATTCGATGATGACGACGACGAGGGCGATGACCGTCGCTGTGTAGAAATACGGGATCAGGAAAGGCAGGGTGTGGCCGATGCCGCCCGCCGTCGTCATGAGCCCGCAGACGAGGCCGCGCAGCAGCGGCGCGCCGCGTCCCGAAAGCTTGCCGTCGTCCGACAGCGCCTCGGCGAAGCCCATCGAAATGCCGGCGCCGATCGAAGCGGCGAGTCCGACAAGAAACGCGTTCCACGAATTGTGGGTCGCGAACGCCGCGGCGAACACCGGCGCCAGCGTCGACACCGAACCGTCCATCAGGCCGACGAGGCCGGGCTGGACGATTTGCAGGACGAACCGCCGGCGCTCGTTCTCTGCCTCGCCGCCTCGGGCGGACGTGGTGAGGATTTGCTCCTCAAGCCCCGCGGCGATCTGGTCGTGCTTTTCTTCCTCTTCGGCGAGGTCGCCGAGTAGCTTGCGGGTCGAAGCATCGGTGGTGCGCGTCAAAGCCTGGCGATAGAACCGCGCCGCGGCCCGCTCCATGTCGCGCGCATGCGAGCGCACGGTCTCGATGCCCAGCGGCCGCTGATGCCACACTGGCTTCAGCGGAATGTAACCGCGGATGTGATCACGCCGCACCAGCGGAATGTGATCGCCGAATTTCGCCACGAAGAGATCGATAAGTCTGCGCCGATGACCGTTCTCCTCCGTCGCCATCTCGTCGAACACTTTGGCGCTTGCCGGGTAATCGTCGTGCAGGCCGTCGGCGAAATCGGCAAAAATGCGCGCGTCCTCCTCCTCGTTGCTGATGGCGAGGGCCAGAATCTCGCGCTCGGACAGGTCGTCGAACTTACGCATGGATTGCGTCTCCAGGATTCGCGCCTGGTCGATTGGCTCTAGCGCGACCCGATGCGCCGCCGCGCGTTCTAACTGCCGTTCTAGGATTGCGCCGTCGCCAGGGTCAAGGCGGCGATCGGGAGCTTGCTGGCGGCCGCCCTCGCAGCCTTACGGATCAGTCGCTATCGCCTTGCGCTCTGCTGGTTCGGATCTCGCCCAAATCGCGCTCAAGGAAATAATTGAGGAAGGTGCGGATCGCGGCGATGGCCGCAAGGCGCGCGACTTCGTCCCAACTCGTGGTGATCGCGGTTTCGAGAACGTCGGCGGCGAGCTGGAAGGTAAGGCCAGCGACAAGCCAGCGGCCCAGGCGCAGCCAGACGTCGCGCTCGTGGTGGCCGTCCTGCGAGGCAAACATCGTCCACAAGCCCTGGAAGAAGGCCTCGACCGCTCCAACGACGATGAGAACCAACGCCAGCCAGTCGATTGCGTCGACGGCGACGTTGGTCGCGAGAACGAGCCACTCTCTCACCTCGCAGCCCTCACGAGGAAACGCGCCGGTCGATCCTTCTCAATCATGGGAACAGGCGGCGGGTTTGATCCCGCCGCCCGTCATTCGCTTGCGACCCGCTAGTGCATGCCGGCGGCCGTCTCGTGCATCGCCTTCAAAGCGTCGTCGAGCGTGAAGGTGTTGGGCTTCTGAATCGGTGGGAAGTCCTTGAACGTCGCCGCCCATTGCCCCGCCACCGCCTGCGCGCCGTAGATCATGAAGACGCGCCGCAAGAACCAGTCGTAATAGCTGTTCGACGTGATATCCGCCCGCTCGTAAGGATCGGTGCGAAGATTGAAAAGCTTGGGCACTCGGAGCTTCGTGAACGGCTCCGCCCAGACCTGCAGCGTGCCTTGGCAGCGCTGCTCCATGAACACGATCTTCCAGTTGTCGTAGCGCAAGCCGAGCACGTCGCCGTCGTCGCTCAGATACATGAAGAAATTGCGCGGGCTCTTTTTCTCCTGGCCGGTCAGGTACGGCACGAGATTATAGGCGTCGAGGTGGTTCTTATAAGTGCGCCCAATCGCCTGATAACCCTTCTTCAGCTTCTCAGTAACATCAGGGTCGCCCGCCATGGCGAGGAAAGTCGGGAACCAATCGTGGTGCTGGATAATCTCGTTCGAGATCTGACCTGGCTGGATCTTGCCTGGCCAGCGCACCAGCATCGGGACGCGGAAGGCGCCTTCCCAATTGGTGTTCTTCTCACTGCGAAACGGGGTCATGGCCCCGTCCGGCCACGAGTTCATGTGCGGGCCGTTGTCGGTCGAATACATGACGAAGGTGTTGTCGGCCATGCCGCTCTCGTCGAGAAAGTCGAGCGCCTGGCCGACGTTCTTGTCATGATCGATCATCGTGTCGTGATAGGGTGATTGCCAGCGTCCCGCTTGACCCAAGCTTTTTGGCTTGGTGTGGGTGAAGGCGTGCATGTGAGTGGTGTTGAGCCAGACGAAGAACGGCTTGCCCGCGTCGTTCGCTTTCTTCATGAATTCCTTGGCCCGCGCGACGAAGTCGTCGTCGCAGGTCTCCATGCGCTTCCTCGTGAGAGGGCCGGTATCCTCGATCTTCTGCTTTCCGACCCTGCCCCAGCGGGGCTGCTCGGTCGGATCGTCGGTGTCCGTCGCGAAGGAGTGCATGACGCCGCGCGGGCCGAACGTCTTGTGAAAGTTCGGAAACTCCGTCTCATCGGGATAGTCGTCCGCTTCCGGCTCTTCCTCGGCGTTAAGGTGGTAGAGGTTGCCGTAAAACTCGTCGAAGCCGTGATTGGTCGGCAGCATCGAGTTGAGATCACCGAGATGGTTCTTGCCAAACTGGCCAGTCGCATAGCCCTGGTTCTTGAGGGCGGCGGCGATGGTGATGATTTTCTCGTTCATGCCGATTGGCGCGCCGGGGATGCCGACCTTCGAGAGGCCGGTGCGATAGACGCTCTGCCCGGTGATGAAGGAAGAGCGGCCCGCCGTGCAGGATTGTTCGCCATAGGAATCGGTGAACATCATGCCTTCCTTGGCGAGGCGGTCGATGTTGGGCGTCTGGTAGCCCATCAGGCCATGCGAATAGCAGCTCAGGTTCGCGATCCCGATGTCATCGCCCCAAATGACGAGGATATTTGGCTGCGCTGGCTTGTTCGGCTTGTCTGATTTGTTCGGCGTCTTGGGCATTGTTTCCTCTCCTTGAATCGAAGCTTCAATGGACGTTCGAATTCCGGCGCGCTGATGGCCGGGAGCGCGGAACAACCATCGCTTAAGTCATCGCGCCCTATTCGAATGGTCCGACGTGAAACACGAGACTCATGACCGCTGCGATGCCGATCATGAGCAGAACGAGCGCCGTAACCAGAGTGAACGACAAGGGAAAGATGGTCTCGCCGTGGATGAGCCCTTCCTCCCGCATCTCTTCTCGCAAGTGGCGCAGCCCCAACATGAACTGCACGTGGTAGATGATGCCGATAACGAGCATCACGATGCCGAGCCCGACCAGGGCCAGGCCGAAGTTTCGCGGTGCGGCCACTTTGGTGATGATATCCTGATCGCGCAGTTTCTGAAACACTTGCGCGATCGTGAAACCGAAGCCGATCAACGACAGCGCAGTGCGGATCACCGACATCAATGTCCGGTCGGCGCTCATGCGCGTGCGCTGAAAAGACATGCCCGTGCGGCGCGACGAGAGTTCGGTGTTCGCATCCAACTTGAGATCGGGGCTTGCCATCGTTCTCTCCGCGACCCAATGGCTCAGTTGGATGCCGGCCGGGCGACCCAATGATACGCGATTCGATCGAAGGGGCCGCGCAAAATCAAATAAGGGATAAACGCGAGCAGAATCGCGATCACCGCGGACTGGCCTGGGTAGAACGTGTCCAGCACCCTCCATTGGTAGATGACATCCATGACGACACCAAGGATCAGGATGCGCGCCGTCGACACGATTCCCTCCCAGAGACGTGCGCTCCGCCCTCCGGAGTCCCGAACACCATGAACCAAGGCCCAGACATAAGGCCTGCGTCCCAACCGCGCGTCGCGAATGCCGTCGCGCAGCGCGGCGATGATCGCCATCACTGGCTGCAAGATGAAGCGAAACATCATCGGACCGGTGGGCCGATCAAGAATGTCGCTCCAAAGACGGCCGAGACTTTCGGCGGTCACTCCGTACCAAGCTACCCCGAGAGCGAGGAGGCCAACGAGGAGCAAGAGCGCGACTTGCGCCTGAAGAATCTGAGTTTTTGACGGGGCGTCAGTCAAAATGCGAGCGCTCGGCATCGAGTCTGTCCGGTTGAGGCGAAGCTAGCACCTTTGCGGCCGAATCGCGCCCAATGTTAACGGTCATCGATGGGTATCGGTTAGTCCCTGGTAAACCGCATGTCAAAGGCGCCCCGCGCGGCCGTTTTGATTGCTAATAGCGTGGGTGCTCAAGGAGCATTGGGGATGTCAACAAGGGGTGAAAACGCGGAACCGGTCGCAGATCGCCTCGACGCGATTCGCGCGTTCTACGAGTTCGCATCCTTATCCAGCGCCCATCAACAGCCTCGAGCAGCGCCTTGATCGCTATCGTGATCCGCAGCGGCGGCGCGCGCAATCTTTGCTGCTTTGGCCTCTGGAAAAGCCGCGTCCCGATCGATCCATCCTCGTCGCTGGCTGCGGCACGTCGCAGGCCGCGCGTCATGCGCTCATGGAGCCCGACGCGCGTGTCGTCGCGATCGACGTCAGCGAAACAAGCTTGCGCCACACCCGAGATCTTCAACAAAAGCATGACATACGAAATTTGCAGCTTCACCAGCTTGCGATCGAGCGGATCGCGGAGCTTGGCGAGACGTTCGATCAGATCGTTTGCACAGGCGTGCTTCATCACCTGAGCGATCCGGACATGGGCCTAAGGGCGCTGCGCGACGTCCTTACGCGCGATGGCGCCATGCACATCATGGTCTACGCCCCTTACGGGCGCGCGGGCGTCTATATGATGCAGGACTATTGTCGGCTGCTCGGGATCGGCGTCGGGGACGCAGACCTGCGCGATCTTGGGCAGACGGTTCAGGCGCTGCCGGTCGACCATCCGATCGCTGGCGTCGTGAAGCGGGCAAAGGACTTTGCACGACCCAACGCGCTCGCCGACGCGCTCCTGAACCCACAGGATCGCGCCTATTCCGTACCGCAGATTTACGATTGGCTCGAGCGGTGCGGCCTCACGTTCGGGCGCTGGTACGAGCAGGCGACTTACCTTCCGCAGTGCGGCGCGATCGATGGCGCGCCGCATGGGGCTCGCCTCGCAGCGCTTCCTTCGTCCGCCCAACACGCGGCGGTGGAGCTTCTGCGCGGAACGATGGATCGGCACAGCTTCATCGCCTACCGTGACGATCGTGAACGCGAAACCCAGCCCATCACGTTCGACGGCGACGCCTGGCGGAGTTTCCTACCAGTTCGGCTGCCGTGGACGCTAAAAGTCAAGGATCGCGCGCCGCGCGGCGTCGCCGCCGTGCTCATCAATCCGAGCCACGCCTATCCGGATCTTGCGCTCTTCATCGACGCTGCTCAGGAACGGTTGCTTACGGCGATCGATGGCGAGCGCTCGGTTGACGAGATTCTGCGTAGCGCTG
Source organism: uncultured Alphaproteobacteria bacterium (assembly GCA_963770275.1). GTDB lineage: Bacteria > Pseudomonadota > Alphaproteobacteria > Rhizobiales > Beijerinckiaceae > Roseiarcus. Next base: position 61,180 of record CAVYPD010000029.1, on the reverse strand, counting down.
GACGAACGATTGGCGATGAGCAAGGCCGCGAGTTTTTCAAGCGACTCTGGGAACACGACCTCATCGTGTTCGATGCGGAACGGCCCTAGCGCGGCACGCCGCGTATCAGCCTCGCGCACCACGCACTACGCAGCGAAAGCCGACGTGGCTTGTCGATGTGTCGATTGGCTCGGCGTGCCGCGCGGCCGGCCGGTAACGCTTGCAATAGTTCGGCGCGCAGAGGTGCGAGCCGCCTTTTAGCACCTTGCGCGGAATGCGAATCTCGGGCTGGCAGGGGTCGTAGCTCTGCGTCTCCGGGCCGCCGCGCGGGTTCTGCGGCACGCAGCACGCCTTAGGCGCGTCCGCCGGGTGACGGGTCGACCAGAAGTCGGTCGTCCACTCCCACACATTGCCGATCATGTCGTAGACGCCGTAGCCGTTTGGCGGAAACGACCGGACCGGCGACGTGCGCTCAAAGCCATCCTGCTTCAGGTTCTGCTGCGGAAACGCGCCCTGCCAGGTATTGGCCATGTGCTTGCCGCCGGGCGTGAACTCCTCGCCCCAGGAATATTCCGCGCCATCGAGGCCGCCGCGCGCCGCAAACTCCCACTCGGCCTCGGTTGGCAATTCCTTGCCGGCCCAGTGGGCGTAAGCCTCAGCGTCGCGATAGGCGACATGCACGACCGGGTGATCGTCCATTCCGCTGATCGAAGAGCGCGGCCCGTATGGCCTTCGCCAGTCGGCGCCGAATTTGAATCGCCACCATTGCGACCAGTCCTTGAGATCGACCAGCTCTTTCGGGGGTGAAAAGACGAGCGACCCCGCCTTCAGCATGTGCGGCAAAGCGCCCGGATAGTCCTCCGCCCTCGGCGTAATCTCGGCAAATGTCACGTGCTTCGTCGCATTGACGAACCTGCGGAACTGGCGGTTCGTCACCGGCGCGCTGTCGATCCAAAAAGCGCCGACGCTGCCCGGTGCGCTGGCGCTTCCTCGGGATAGTGGCTGTCCGAACCCATGCGAAACTCCCCGCCCGGCACGAAGACCATGCCGACGAGGGGATCCGCCAGAGGCGTCTCAGTGCGTTCGGAAACCTGGCTCTGTGAACTCATGTCGTCCTGCTGATCGGCCGGGTGAAGCTGATCGCACGGATAGCTCGAATTCTCAAAACCGTGATCTTGAAACACGCCCTCGCTGTTAATAAGTAGGGCGGATCAGGCGCTGCCCAGGACGTCGCTTGAGAGGCTGCTTTAGCCTGGGTTTGCAGGCTCGTTTTTGGTGATGGCGGTCGGCCCTCCCGTCGCACCTGAGTATCGCTTATCGGTGACTGAGCTTAGCAAAAGGTAGCGAAAAGCCCCGGTTTTTGGAAGACAATGGAACTCAGTCTTTATTCGCGCGTTTTAAGCTCACGATCTCAGAATGAAGCCGCTGTGAGGCACGTCCGATGTTGGCCCTGTTGTTGAATCATAGCCCCGCGTTTCTGACCGGCGAACTTTTGCTTGGGCTGTCCCTTGGCTTGTTCGGTGTCGCCTTGGTTAACACGGCGCGACAAAAATATTCCGTTCGAGTTTCGGCGGTGGAGACACAGGACCGGGTTGCTCGTTGATGGCCGATAGCGCGGCCAACGAAGGTGTGAAACTCTAGAAAGCTTGGCGCAGTAGTCTGGCTGATGATCTTGAGACGCCGCTCCAACTTGCGCGGCGTCTCCAAATTGTGCGGCGCTCCCGCTCAGCCGTTCGTCCCTAAGGACCTGGCGAACGCTAAGAACCTTTCTCGTTATCCCCTGAGGTTTCGCGCGGTTGCGCGAGCGCACTGTGTGTCACCCAGCGCAATCTCGCCAAGCAGGACGCTGCGACGTCCGAACGGTTTCGCCGGCGACATCGCACTGAAGAGTTCGCAGTGTGCGAAAGGGTTGGCGACTCGGCACTTCTCGCTTTCGCTTTGCTCTGAGGGCCGAAAGGCCTAGAAGGGCCGCCTTGTGAATTGGTCGACAGCCCCTCTTAATCCCCTGCTTCCGAGCCGCGCGGCGCGCGCGTTGCGGTCCGGCGCCGGATAGCCATGCGCCATCTGCCGATTTTTCTCGAGCTTGGCGGCAAGGCTGCAGTCGTCGTCGGCGGCGGCGTGGTGGCCGCCCGCCGAGCGGAACACCTGATCAAGGCCGGCGCTCGCGTGACGACATTCGCGCCTGCGCTCACCGACGATTTTCGCGAGCTTCTCGATGCGCCGAACTTTCGCCACGCGCCGCGCGATCCCGAACCTGAGGATTTCGAAGGCTCCGCGGTCTGCTTCGTGGCGCTCGAGGACGAGCGCTTGTCAGCCGACGCCTGGGCGGCGGCAAAGGGGGCCGGCGCATGGGTCAACGTCGCCGACCGGCCGCAATTCTGCGACTTCATCATGCCCGCGATTATCGACCGCGACCCGCTTGTCATTGCGATTTCGACCGGCGGAGCTTCGCCAATTCTGGGACGCATGCTGAAGGCCCGCCTGGAAACGGCCATTCCCGCCGCTTACGGCCGCCTCGCGGACCTCATGGGCGGATTCCGCGACGCGGTCGGCAAGGCGATCGCCTCTCCGGTCATGCGCCGGCGATTCTGGGAGACCGTGCTTGAGGGACCGATCGCCGAACGCGCGCTCTCAGGCGACGAGAGCGCCGCGGCCGCCGAACTCACTCGCGTCATCGAACGCGCGGCGACCGAGAACGCCGAGGCGCCGCGCGGCGAGGTCTATCTCGTCGGCGCGGGTCCCGGCGATCCCGATCTTCTCACCTTCCGCGCCCTTCGGCTCATGCAGAAGGCCGACGTCGTGCTCTACGACCGGCTCACCGACCAGCACGTGATGAACCTCGTGCGGCGCGAGGCCGAGCGCATCTATGTCGGCAAGCAGCCGGAAGACCATGAATTGCCGCAAGGCGAGATCAGCGCGCTTTTGGTCAAGCTCGCCAAGCAGGGCAAGCGGGTGCTGCGTCTCAAGGGCGGCGATCCGTTCGTGTTCGGTCGCGGCGGCGAGGAGATCGAAGCTCTCGCCGCGGAGGGCATCCCGTTTCAGGTCTGTCCCGGGATCACGGCGGCGATCGGCGCGTCGGCCTATGCCGGCATTCCCCTCACCCATCGCGACCACGCGCAAGCTTGCGTCTTCGTGACCGGCCACGGCAAGGACGGCAAAATCGATCTCGACTGGACGGCGCTCTTGCAACCGCGCCAGACGGTTGCGATCTATATGGGGCTGCGCAACGTCGAGGCGCTCACGCGCGAGTTCGTTGCGCGCGGCGCGGATAGGGATTTGCCGGCGGCGATCATTGACAACGCCACCCGCCCCAATCAACGGGTGGTCGTCGGCACGCTCGGAACGCTGGCCGCGAAGGCGCGCGCGGCCGAACTGAGCGGGCCCTCGATCATTATCGTCGGGACGGTTGTGACGTTGCGAGACACGCTCGATTGGCGCCCGGCGGCCGAGCCGCGCTCTTCGGCCGAGAACCGGCGCTCGGCCGCGGCGAGCGGGAAGGACTGAGATGGTTTCTCGCGACGAGGTCATGGCGGCGCTGGCCGCGATTCCCGGTCCGGACGGGCGCGCGTCCTTGCCCGATTCCGGCGCGGTCTCCGGCGTCACCATTCGCGACGGCAAGGTGTTCGTTGCGATCGCCATCGACCCGGCGCGCGCCAAGGCGATGGAGCCGATGCGGGCTGAAGCCGAGGCGGCGATCCGGGCGATTCCGGGCGTCGCTGGGGCAGTGGTGACGCTGACGGCCGAAGCCGCGCGTCGCCGTCGCTTCGACGGGCCACGCCCATGAGAGCAAGGCGCCGCCGGTACGACACGGCCGGCCGAGCGAGCCGCTGCCCGGGGTCAAGCACATCATCGCGGTCGCCTCCGGCAAGGGCGGCGTAGGCAAGTCGACGGTCGCCTGCAATCTTGCGGTCGGCCTCGCCAAGCTCGGACTTGCCGTCGGCGTTCTCGACGCCGACCTGTTCGGACCGTCGATGCCCAAGCTGTTCGGACTCCATTCCAAACCGAGCATAGCGCCGGACGGCAAGCGGCTCATTCCGCTCGAAAGCTTCGGCGTCAAGGTGATGTCGATCGGCTTCCTGATCGACGAGGGCGCGCCGGTGGTCTGGCGCGGACCGATGGTGGTCTCGGCGCTGAACCAGCTCTTGCGCGAGGTCGTGTGGGGCGAGCTCGACGTGCTGGTCGTCGACATGCCGCCGGGCACCGGCGACACGCAGCTGACGATGGCTCAGAACGTGCCGCTTGCGGGAGCGGTGATCGTGTCGACGCCGCAGGATCTGGCGCTGATCGACGCCCGTCGCGGCATCGCGATGTTCAACCAGGTCAAAATGCCGCTGCTCGGTGTCGTCGAGAATATGAGCTATTTCGTCTGTCCGCATTGCGGCGGCCGAACGGATGTCTTTTCGCACGGAGGGGCGCGCAAGGAAGCCGAAAAGCTCGGCGTTCCGTTCCTCGGCGAAGTGCCGCTCGACATCGCCATCCGCGCCAATTCCGACGACGGGCGCCCGGTCATCGCCAGCATGCCGGAAAGCCCGCAAGCCAACGCCTTGCTTGAGATCGCGCGACGAGTGGCGGATACGCTCGCCACCGGCGCGACGGGCGCAAAGCCTGCGCCGCGCATCCGCATCCTGGAGTGAAGGGAACCGCGATGGCCTGGCCGACCGATATTACGGCGATGGACAAAGGGCGCGTTCTGGAAGTCGCCTTCGACGACGGCCAGGTGATCCGCCTGAGCGCCGAGCGGCTACGCGTCGAGAGCCCGAGCGCCGAAGTGCAGGGTCACTCGCCGAGCCAGAAAAAGATTGTCACGGGCAAGGAGAACGTCGCCATCGTCGCGATCGAGCCGGTTGGCAATTACGCGATCAAGATCGTGTTCGACGACGGACACGACACCGGCCTCTATAGCTGGGACTATCTGCGCAAGCTGGCCAGTTAACCGCGCGTACGCGCGGTCGCGGCGGAGCGACAATGATCAGAAGCGCGAGAGAATCGTGCCCGCGATGTCGCACTGGAAGCCCTCCAGCGCTCGCGAGATTTTGCTGATGTCCTTCGCCTTCGTTCGGTGCCGCCGAGCCGCGACGATCGCGGCGCCGACGCGGGACGCGACAACGTAAGCGTCGGCGCTCTCCAGCGCCGCCGGAGTGTCGTAGATCACCACGCCATAGTTTCGCTGTGCGTTCTGCGACAGCGTCAGAAATTCCTTGGAGCTCAGCAATTCCTGCGGGTGGGGCGCGGTTGCGCCGGCGACGAGCAGCGACAGGCCGGGCACGATGTCGATCGTGACGGGCGGCAATTCGGCCTCGCCATGGGTCAAGGCCTCGACCAGGCCCTCCGTCTTCGGATCCACGCCAAACAGGGCGGCAAGCCTTGGCTTCCTCAAGTTTGCATCGACAAGGAGCGTGGGAACGGCCATCTGGGCGAAAGACAACGCAAGATTGGCGGCGAAATACGTGACCCCGACCCGCGGTGGGGCCCGATGACGGCGAAGGCGTTCTTGCCCTGCGACAAGGGTCCGGTTGCGAGCGCGGACCGCACGGAGCGGAAGGCTTCCGCGGCGGTGCTGAAGGGCTGGTAGCCGACGACCAACTCGCGCGAAAAGCGGCCTTCGTCGACGCCGAAATTCAGAACCGGATAATTGTAGCGTTTCGACAGCGCCAGAAACAAACTGTCGCGCCGCACCAGGCCCAGCGCGATCGCCGCCTCTCCAAACGTCAGTCCTTTGCGCCGCTGAAATCCGCGGATGGCCTCGACCTGAGCCTCGCTCAGATTGCCGGCCGCGAGAATCTGCTGCTCAATCGGATCCTTCGACGTCTGGACGGCGACGACGTTCTCCGCCTCTTTCTGATAATTTGGTTTAATCGCCATGGACTTAAGCTCTCAATTATTCGACTGTCGACCCGCCGCGCCCGACGAGGCCCGCAAAAGACGTTACCCCCAATTGTTTTCCGAACCGTTCCAGGTCTTTGGGGCGGCCCACGGCCGCCCAACACCACTCGTTAATAGTCGCCGCGTCCATCGAACTCAGGCGGGCCGAAGGCTGCGGCGTGATGCGCCAATTCGCGCCTTCGCGCGTCCCGCGTTGCCGAGAGAGCCCAAGAACGGCGCCGGGGCCGCATGTTCCAGATCGATTGGAAAGCGAACCCGCCGATCCGCCGCCTCGGCGAGAAGCGCAAGGATCAGCCCGAGCGCGAGGCCGGCGCCGATCCCGACCGGCATCACGACAAACGGTTTTGGAAACGCCGGATCGACGGGCGGAGACGCCTTGTCGAGAACCGTCATATCCGAAAATGTCAGCTTGCTCTTCAACTTAGCCTGTTCGGCCGCCCTTTGCCGGGCGTTCAGCTGGTCGGCGCGAAACTCGACGTCGCGCTGCAATTGGTCGAGCCGGTCGCGCTGCGCTTGAACTTCGATCAACGACTTCTGCGCTTGCTGCTTGCTCGGCCTCAAGCGACGCGATCTGGGTTTGCACCAGGCCGATGCGATCTTTCAGATGCACGCGCATTTTCTCGGTCGCGTCGCCAATCTGCTTGCGAAGCGTCGCGATATTCGCCTGTTGGGCCACCATCTTCGGATTGTTGGCGCCGAGGACGCCCTTGGAGGCCGCAATCTCGGCTTCGGCAGTCGACAGCTTCTCTTTCAAACCCGAGAGAATTTGCAGATCGGGATCCGACGGATCGTTCGACAGGTCGGTCGAGCCGCTGGTCAAGCGGCTCTGCAGGGCGGTCAGCCCGGCTCTGGCGCTCGACAACTCCTGGCGATCGCCATGTATTGGTTGGTCTCCCTATCGCCGCCCGCCGGCCGTGGGCGCAACCATATTCGTCTTGGCTTGGAAGGCTCTGAGCGCCGCGCGCGCGTCCTCCAGTTCCTTGCGCAATTCGTCGAGTTGCGGAGCAAACCACCGCGCGGTCTGGTCGGCCTCGGCGGCCTTCATGGCCACGGAGCCGTCGATCGTCGCCGCGAGAAACGCATTGGCGATCAACGCCGCCTGGTTTGGGTCGCCCGACTTATATCTAATCGCGAGGACGTTCGTTCCCATAATGAACCTCGGATCGACATTCCTGACCAGGCCATCGGCCATCCATTCCTCGATGCTTTCGCGGCCGAAGGAAGGTGATTTTCGGAAATTCTGCTGCACCGCCGGATTGTCGGTCAAATTCAATCGCTTGACGACATCGACCGCCACCCGCTGGCTGGTGACGAGCGAAAGAATGTTGCCCTGCATCAACCCGATTGCGCCGAGGCCAGCCGACATGTCAGAAATCGGATCGACGTTGCCGGGGTCGATGCTCGCGGTCGCGACTGCGTCGTAGCGACCCGGCACGAACAGCAACACCCCGCCCGCCACGATCACGGTGGTGAGCAGCGTCAGCACGACGATCCATGCCCGGCGCAAGAGGATCACCAGAATTTGGCTTACCGACACGACCCAACTCCTGCGCTCGAGGCCAACTCAGAACGAGGACATAGCAGAGCTTAGTGACTAGAATATGCGCTCGCTGACGATAATCGTATCGCCTGCCTCCACCTGGTCGTCAAGCGAAGCCGGGACTTCGTAGGTTTGCCCGTTGCCTGACTTACGCTTGATCCTGATCCGCCATTCCGATCCGAGGGTCGCCAATCCGCCGCCAATCGAGATCGCTTGCTGGACCGTGATAGGACGAAGCAAGCGGATATTCGCCCGTTTTGCCGACATAGCCGTAAAGATAGTAGAACGGCGCCAGGTCGACAAAAACCTCATCATTATTGGCGATCCGCAGATTGGCGCCAGGCCCGCGTCCGGCCTGGACGTCCTTGGAATCGAACTTCTGGATCGCGCCGCCGGCGCGGCGCACAGTGACCGTTCCGCCCAGGGCGGCGTCTCGTAGTCCGCCTGCGCGAGACAGCAGTTGCGTCAGATTCGTTGGCCGATCGAGCGTATACACGCCAGGCACCCCCACCTGCCCTTGCACGCTCGCTTGCGTGCCGAAGGTGGTGATTTCGACCAGCACGTGGGGATCGGTGACGATCTGACGCGACGCCAACTGTCTTTCGATTGCGTGCGCCAACTGGTCTTCACTCAACCCCGCCGCCCTGATCCGGCCGACATAGGGAAAGCTGATCGTCCCATCCGTTTCGACGCGGGTCGTGGTGTCCATGTCGGGTTGGTTGACGACCTTGATGGAGACCGAGTCTTGCGGCGTGAGAACCCGGCCGGCGGCGAGCGCCCAAGCCGGGACGACCGCGCCGACGGTCAAGACGGCCAGCCACAGCGTCCACACGCCGGGCCATTCGCATCGTTGTCAGCATTGCTTCCGCTCCCACTTCGGACTGCTAGTACGGTCTATAGTTCAGGCTTACTGTCACCATATCCTGCGGGGTGATGAAATGGTTTGCGACCCGCTCCGATATATGAGGCGTTCAGCGCGGCCGACAGGAAGGGCGTCATGGAGTAGGTCAAGCCGGCATTCACGGTGTAAGTACTTCTGCGAGTTAACGAGAAAAGGCGAAAGGCCGGTCTGCCGCCGTCCGCGACGTGAATGATGAGGTGGAATAGCCGATTGAACCGCCGGCGTTGAGGCTGACCTTGGGCGTCAGCTGATAGGTCAGACTCATCGCGGCATTGTAGCTCTGTCTCCGCGTTGGCGATGACCGTCGTCGGAGGAGCGATTGTTCGCGACGCGGACGCGTTCAGGCCGAGCTTGGGCGTAAACGCCCAGTGGTGCTGACAGCGTATAGATTGGCAGGAGCGTCTTGGGCAGACCCAAGGTGAATCCGCTCGTGACCCCGACCAATCCGATAGTCCCGCTCACGGAAAGATTGGGATTGATTTGTCGAGTATAGTTGTAGAGTAAAGCTATGAAAGTCGGTCTCAGTGGCCAATCCGAGAGCAGCCTGCTGCCGCGGTTCGACCGGTGAAGTTCTGATCGGAAATGCTGGCCAGCGCCGTGAGAGTGCTGTAGCCTTTTGCATATTCTATGCCGGCGGCGATAAGCGTGGTTCGAGCGTCATTCAGCGCGTTGATGGGATTTGAATTCGTAGTCGTTGTTAGACCGCTGTTGAACAGCAACGAATATCCGTTGGAGATTGCGCATTTTCCGGTTTCGTTGAGCGCGGTCGTCGTCGTGTAGTTGACGCCGGTTCCGACCTGTTCCGTGATCTGGCCGGGCGACTTGGAGAGGCTCACGCCAAGAGTTCCCGAGCATCGCGACGTCACGGTCCAGTCAACGCCAGCGTTCAGCGAGTACACAGTCGAATCAAACTGGATCTCATGAAGATAGCGTATGACGCCGAACGTCGTGTCGAGAAACAGCTGTTGACCGGATACGTTTGCCCTTGGTTGAGAAGCCAAAATTGGTTGTCGACGTGAAATCGCCGAGGACCGTGCCCTGCGGAGCGACGCCAATCGGAAAAGCATCTAACGTTCGAGTTATAGGACACGGTTTGGGAAGCGGTCAGCTTGAACGGCAAATCAGCCCAATTCTCCGGAACCGAAGGCAGAACAAGCCCATCGAAAGACCCGTTTGCCGGGGTCACAGAGCTCGATAGCTCCTGCCCCCGGCCGCCGGTTACCGCGCCAAGCGTCAGGACCACCCCGAGCGTCAAGGCCCCGCTCCGCCTCATACCACCCCTTTGCCTCAAAACGCATGCGCGCGCACGAACAACGCCTAGTCTCTGCCGATGTCGTCCGTCACACTCGCCAACTCTTTGTAACTCTTGACTATACAGCAATTCCGCTTCGCCGTCCGCCTCAGCACTGGCGACGTCGCCGACGGCTCCCTGAAGAAACGGGTTTGAACCACAGCCATGACATCCTCGTTAACCGCAGAGGCGGCGGCTTTCGGCGGCGCAAATCCACGTGTTGCGGCCGACGCAAACAGCCATGCATACGCATATTCGGCCTCCCTCGACAAGGCGACAAAAGCCACACTTGCGGACAAAATAGGTCGAGCTGCTGCTATCTGGACAATGCTGTCTAGACCGGCCGAACAATTCGGTAGCGATGCGCACAGGCGCGTTTAGACTAGGGATCGCGGATGAAAGCGCACTATCGCGTCGTTGTTATCGGCGGGGGCGTCGTCGGGGCTTCGGTCCTTTACCATCTGACGAAATTTGGTTGGAGCGACGTGGCGCTGGTCGAGCGCTCCGTCCTGACCGCTGGCTCGTCCTGGCACGCCGCCGGCGGCTTTCACGCTCTCAACGCCAATCCCAATATGGCGCTCCTCCAGGCCTACACGATCGACCTTCTGAAGGAGGTCGAAGCCGAATCCGGCCAGTCGATCGGCATGCACATGACCGGCGGCATTCATGTCGCTTCCGCGCCGGAGCGCTGGGAGTGGCTGCAGTCGTCCTATCGCCGCTTCCAGGCGATCGGCATCGATGACGTCCGCCTGGTGACGCCGGAGGAGATCAAGGCCCGCTGCCCGATCATCAGCGTCGAAGGCGTGCTCGGGGGCATGTGGGCGGACCGCGAGGGCTATGTCGACACCACAGGAACGGTCTGGGCTTATGCCGGCGCGGCCAAGAAACGCGGCGCGACGGTCATCGAGCACAATCGGGTGCTGGAGCTGAAGCAGCGCCCGGACTCCTCGTGGGACCTCGATCACCGAGGCGGGCGTCATCAACGCCGAGCATGTGGTGAACGCCGCAGGCCTATGGGCGAAGCAGGTCGGGCGGATGGTCGGGCTCGACCTTCCCCTCTCGCCGTTGGAGCATCACTACCTCCTGACCGAGACAATCCCCGAGATCGCTGCGCTCAAGACCGAACTGCCGATGGTCGTGGACCTCGAGGGGTTCACCTACATGCGCCAGGATCAGAAGGGCATGCTGATCGGCATCTACGAGACCCAGCCGCAGCACTGGTCGATGGACGGCGCGCCGTGGGATTACGGGGTCGAGCTCCTGCCAGAGAACATCGACCGCATCGCCGACGAGCTCGAGCTCGTTCACCGCCGCTATCCGGTCTTGCAGACGGCAGGGATACGCAAATGGGTCAACGGCGCCTTCACCTTCTCGCCGGACGGCAATCCGCTCATCGGCCCGGTCGCGGGCAAGCGCGGCTATTGGCTCGCCTGCGGCGTCATGGCCGGATTTCTGCAAGGCGGCGGCGTCGGCAAGTCGCTGGCGGAACTGATGATCCATGGCGAGGCGTCGAGCGGACGTCTACGGCCTCGACATCGCGCGCTACGGGGCCTTCGCCTCCAATCGCGAATACATCAAGCAGACGACCGGCGAGTTCTACGCCCGCCGCTTCGTCATGACCTATCCGAACGAGCAATTGCCGGCCGGCCGGCCGCTCAAAATGACGCCGGCCTACGACGCGATGACGGCAGCCGGCTGCCGCTGGGGCAATTCCTGGGGGCTGGAGATCCCGCTCTATTTCGCGCCCGGCGGGATTCGAGGAAAAGCCGACGCTCAAGCGCTCGAACGCCTTCGACATCGTCGGCGCGGAATGCCGCATGGTGCGCGAGGGCGTCGGCCTCCTCGATATCGCCTCGTTCTCGCGCTACGAAGTGACCGGCCCCGAAGCCGAAAGCTGGCTCGACTGGATGACGGTCTCCCGCCTGCCCAAACCCGGCCGCGCGCGCCTTGCGCCGATGCTGTCCGAGACCGGAAAGCTCAAAGGCGACCTCACCATCATCAACTGGGGCGACGGGACCTTCTGGATCGAGGGCTCCTACTATCTTCGCCAATGGCATATGCGCTGGTTCGCGGACCATGCCCGCGAAGGCGTCAGCGTGCGCGACATTTCCGACGACATGATCGGCTTCTCGCTCTCCGGCCCGAAATCGCGCGAGCTGCTGGCGCGCGCCACGCATCAGGACGTGTCGAACGCCGCCTTGCCGTTCATGGGCGCGGCGACGCTGGACGTCGGCCTCGTGCGGGCGAAGGTCGCGCGCCTCTCGGTGACCGGCGAACTTGGCTACGAGATCAATTGCCGCGCGCTCGAACACGCGAGCCTGCGCCGGACCCTGCTCGAGGCCGGACGCGACCTCGGCGTCAGGGAGTACGGCTATAACGCGCTTCTGTCGCTGAGGCTCGAAAAGAGCTTCGGCATCTGGTCGGCGGAATTCACGCAAGATCGTACGCCGCGCATGACCGGCATGGACCGCTGGATCGCCTGGGACAAAGGCGATTTTCTCGGCCGCGAGGCGGCGCTTGCGGAGAGCAAAGGACCGCCGCCCGAGCGCCAGCTCGTCACGCTCGAAATCGACGCGGACGATGCGGACGCGACCGGCTACGAGCCGGTCTGGCGATCGGGCGCGATTGTCGGCTTCGTGACCTCCGGCGGCTACGGCCACACGATAGGCAAGAGCCTGGCGATGGCGCTGATCGCGCCGGAAGCCGCCGCGATCGGCTCCGAGCTTAGCGTGCATATCGTCGGCGCCGAGCGCAAAGCGCGCGTCATTGCGCCCTCGCCCATACGACCCCGCGGGCAAGGCGATGCGGGCATGATCGGCCAAGCGCCGGCTGCGCGCTGACGATGGCGAATTCTGCACTCTGGCCCTCAGCTGCAGGCTCGCCGCCGCGTCGGACGGCGCAATCGAGCAACGTCAAGGCGACCCGCGACGACTGGCTCGAGATTGCGCTGAGCGTGCTCGCCCTCGAGGGCGTCGACCACGTCACAGTGCTCAACTTAAGCGAACGGCTCGGCGTGTCGCGGTCGAGCTTCTACTGGTACTTCAAGAATCGCGACGAGCTGCTCGACGCGCTGCTCGATCGTTGGGATGAGCTCAACACCCGCTCGATCGTCGCCGAGGCCGAAGCGCCCGCTGCGACCGTCAACGAGGCGGTTTGCAACGTCTTTCGCTGCTGGGTCAATCCGGCCATCTTCAGCCCGCGGCTCGATTTCGCCGTTCGCGAATGGGCGCGCCGCTCCGCTCACGTGCGAAAGGCGCTCGACCGCTCCGATCGTGTCAGGACGGAAGCGATGAAAGCCCTGTTCGTGCGCTTCGGCTATGAAGATGAGGACGCTTTCGTGCGGGCGCGGGTGCTCTACTACATGCAGATCGGCTATTACGCGCTCGACCTCCGCGAGCCGATCGAGACGCGCCTCAATCTCACGCCGCACTATCTCAAGGCTTTCACCGGCGTTGATCCAAACCCGGCGGAAATCGACGCGTTCCGCGCTTATGCCATAGACCACGCGCATCTTCCGGATTTCGAGCCTTCGCGAGGACGGTCATGAGCGGACAACCACCGAGGTGGAGCGCCGGAATCCTCGACTTACCCGCCGGCCTCATCCTGAGGGCCATGCGAAGCATGACGTCTCGAAGGATGATCCAGCAGGCGCTTCGGCCGTGCATGCTGAGCCGTCCTTCGAGACGCGCCTTCGGCGCTCCTCAGGACGAGGTCCAAGGAAGGATGGGAGTCAGATGAGCGGGCGTTATTCCGCCTTCGCGCTTCTCCGCCAGGGCTTCGCCGGCCACAAAGGTTGGCCGCAGGCCTGGCGCAAGGCGAAGCCTAAGCCGGCTTACGACTTCGTCATCGTCGGCGGCGGCGGCCATGGGCTCGCGACCGCCTATTACCTCGCGAAGACTCACAAACGCACGCGCGTTTGCGTCATCGAGAAGGGCTGGCTCGGCGGCGGCAACACCGGCCGCAACACCACCATCGTGCGGTCGAACTATTTCTATGCCGAATCGGTCGCCCTCTATGACCTGGCGCTCAGGCTCTATGAGGGGCTGTCGCGCGAGCTCAATTTCAACGTGATGCTGAGCCAGCGCGGCATCCTCAATCTTGCGCACACGCAAGCTCAGCTCGAGATGGCCGCGCGCCTCACCAATGCGATGCAGCTCAATGGTGTCGACGCCGAACTTTGGGGTCCGAACGAGGTCCGCGAACGGCTGCCGCTCATGACCCGATCGCTCGATTCCCGCTACCTGCCGAATGGCGGCGTCTGGCAGCGGCGCGGCGGAACCGCCCGGCACGACGCGGTCGCGTGGGGCTACGCGCGCGCCGCTGATCGGCTTGGCGTCGACATCGTCGAGAATTGCGAGGCGACCGGCTTCATCATGCAGAACGGCGCCTGCGTCGGCGTCGAGACGACTTTGGGCGAAATTCGTAGCCAGGCGGTCGGCGTTGCAGTCGCCGGCCATTCGTCGCAACTGATGGCCAAAGCGGGCGTGAAACTGCCAATCCATTCCTACACGCTGCAGGCGATGGTCAGCGAGCCGGTCAAGCCGTGCCTCGACATCGTCGTTCTGCATCTCGGGACCGGCGTCTACGCCAGCCAGTCGGACAAGGGCGAGATCGTGTTCGGCGGCGGTCTCGACCGCATTCCTTCGTACGGGCAGCGCGGCTCGCCGCCGATGCAGGAACTTGTCCTCGCCGGTTTGCTGGAGATGTTCCCGGCCTTCGGCCAATTGAAGATGATGCGGCAATGGGGCGGAATCGTCGACGTCGTTCCGGACTCCTCGCCCATCATCGGCCCTGCGCCGACGAAGTGGCATCTTTCTCAATTGCGGCTGGGGAACCGGAGGCTTCAAGGCGATTCCCGCGGGCGGCACGCTGCTCGCGCATCTTTTGGCGACCGGCGCGCACCACGAGATCAGCCGCCCCTTCGACCTGTCCCGCTTCGCCTCGGGGCGCCTCATCGACGAGGCTGCGGGCTCCGGCATCGAGCATTAAAGGGATTGGCTTTGGCTGCGCTCACTCCCCTCGTTCCTAAGCGAGGCCTCGACCTCATCCTGAGGAGCGATGCGCAGCATCGCGTCTCGAAGGATGGTCCAGCGCGCGACCCTATCAGCGTCCGCTGGAGCGTCCTTCGAGACGCCGCGCTTCGCGCGGCCCTCAGGACGAGGGCGAGCGGCAGCGCCAAAAGACAATCGCCCTAGGGGCTCCGCATGCAAATCTTCCCCTGCCCCTTCTGCGGCCCGCGCGACGAGAGCGAATTCCACTATGTCGGCGAACCCAAGGCGCGGCCTGAACCAGCAGGCTCGGTCAGCGACGCCGAATGGGCGAGCTACCTTTGGTTCAACGCCAATCCAAAAGGCGAGACGCGCGAAATCTGGCTGCATCTCACTTGCATGGAGATGTTCGCAATGACGCGCGACACGGCGACCAGCGCCGTCGTCGGGAGTGAAGCTCTGGCGAGGCGTGCGTCTTGACCAGCGCTCGCCTGCCAACTGGCGGCAAGGTCGATCGCGGGCGCACCCTCGCCTTCACCTTCGACGGCAAACCCTACCTGGGCTTGGCCGGAGACAGCATCGCCTCGGCTTTGTTGGCGAACGGCGTCAGCATCGTCGGCCGCAGCTTCAAATACCACCGGCCGCGCGGCGTATGGGGCGCGTGGACGGAGGAGCCGAACGCGATCGTCGACGTGACGCGCGACGGCAAGACGACGCCGAACCTGCGCGCAACCACCGAGCCGCTCGAAAACGACATCGCCGTCCGCTCGGTCAATGCCGCGCCGACAGCGGCCGCCGATCGCGCCGCGCTCATCGACAGGCTCGCGCCGGTGCTGCCGGCGGGCTTCTATTACAAGACGTTCTTATGGCCCCGCTGGGAGACGTTCGAGGGCTCGATCCGCGCCATGGCCGGTCTCGGCCGCGTCGATCCGGACAATCGTCCGCCGGCCGACAATCCGCAGTTCAACGCGCGCTGCGATCTGCTCGTTGTCGGCGCCGGCCCTGCGGGTCTCGCCGCGGCGGCGGCCGCCGCGCGAGCGGGTCGCACAGTGTTCCTCCTCGACGATCATGCCGAGATCGGCGGCCAGCTTGTCCATCGCGGCGGCGCGATCGAAGGCGGAGATTGGCGCGACTGGGCGCTGAACGTCGTGCGCGCCGTCGAAGCCGCCGGTGGTCGGGTCCTGACGCGAACGACGGCTTACGGCGTCTACGACGGCAATCTCGTTTGCGCCTGGGAGCGCCGCGCGCCGGCGCCCGACGCGCTATGGCGCATTCGCCCGCAAACGATCGTGATCGCGGCCGGCGCGATCGAGCGGCCGCTCATCGTCCCCGACAACGATCGGCCCGGCGTGATGTCCGCCGACGCGGCGCTGGTCTATCTCAAGCGCTTCGGCGTGTTGGTCGGCAAGCGCGTGGTCGTCGCGACCAACAACGACAGCGCCTATGCCGTGGCCGAGGCCTTGGCTGAGGCCGGCGCGGAGGTCGAGATTGTCGACACGCGCGCTTCCGGCGTCGCATCCACGCTGCGCGTAACGCACGGCGCCGCCGTCGAAGGCGTCGTCGGAACTCGAAGCGTTGAAGCCGCGCGCATCGGGGGACGGACACACGACTGCGACGCTTTGCTTCTGTCCGGCGGGTGGTCGCCGACGGTGCATCTTTACGCGCAGGCGCGCGGACGCCTGCGCTATGACGAAACCCGGGCCGCCCTCCTCCCCGTGGGTGGGGTCGAAAACCTCACCGTCGCCGGCGCCGCCAACGGCGCCTTCACGCTCGCGGAGGCGTTGCGCGAGGGGCACGCGGCCGGCGGCGGCGAGGGCGCACGCGCCGAACGCGCCTGCGGGCCATTACGCTATCCAAGCCTCCTGGCCGAAGGCCGACGACAAAGGGCGGCGCTGGATCGATTTCCAGAACGACGTGACGCTGAAGGACGTCGCGCTCGCCGCGCGCGAGGGCTACGTCTCCGTCGAGCACCTAAAGCGCTACACCACGCTCGGCATGGCGACCGATCAGGGCAAGACCGCCAATGTCAACGCCATCGCAGCGATGGCGACGCTGACCGGTCGCACAATCGACGAGACGGGAACGACCACTTATCGCCCGCCTTTCGTGCCCGTGCCGATGGGCGTTATTGCCGGTCGTCGGCGCGGCGCGCTCGTCAATCCGCTAAGGCGCTTGCCGCTTGAGCTCGAGCATCGGGCGGACGGCGCGCAGATGCGCGAATATGGCGGGTGGTTGAGGCCCGCGTGGTACGGGACGGACGAGCCTCAGCGCGCCATCCGGCGCGAGGCTGCGCGGGCGCGCGACACGGTTGCGCTGTTCGACGGCTCTTCGCTGGGCAAGATCGAAATCATCGGTCCAGACGCCGCCGCGCTCGCCGACTTCCACAGCTACAACCGCCTCTCGACGCTCAAAGTCGGAAGGATCCGCTACGGCTTTGCGTTGCAGGAGTCCGGCGTCGTGTTCGACGACGGCGTGACGTTGCGGCTCGCCGCAGGACCGCTTTCTTGTCTCCTGCTCGTCCGGGCATACCGATGCCGTGCGCACGCGCCTCGAACTTTGGCGACAGGATCGCTTCGATGCGGCCCATGTCGCCATTCACGACACGACCGCGCAATGGGCGACGCTCACCGTAACCGGCCCGCGCTCGCGCGATCTCATCGCGGCCGCGGGCCTTGAGATCGCGCTCGACGATCGCAGCCTGCCGCATATGGCGTTCGCAATGGGCGCATTCGACGGCGCGCCGCTCCGGGTCGCGCGCGTGAGCTTCACTGGCGACCGATCCTACGAGCTCTCGGTTCCGGCAGGTCGCGCTGCGTCTTTGCGCGCGCGCCTCGCAGAGAAGCTGTCGGCATTCGGCGGCGGGCTTCTTGGGCTCGAGGCGCTGATGATCCTGCGCGCCGAAAAAGGCTTCATCGTCGTCGGCAAGGACACCGACGGGACGACCATGCCGCACGATCTTGGCGTCACGGGCCCGCGCGATTCGCGGGCGGACGAATATATCGGCAAGCGCTCTCTTTTCATGCCAGTCGCCAACGAGTCTCGCCGCAAGCAATTGGTGGGCTTGAGCGTGGCGGCGGGAGAAGCGCCGCTGCCGACCGGCGCGCATGTCACGGCGGGCGCCGGTCGCACGCGCCAATCGCAGGGCTACGTCACATCGAGCTATTTCAGTCCGAGCCTTGGCCGCCCGATCGCGCTGGGCTTGGTCGAAGCGGGCTTGTCGCGCAGCGGCGAAACGGTAAACATCTACCATCTCGGCGCTGAGCGGCGCGCGACGATCACGGCGCCTGGTCGCGCTCGATCCGGAAGGACAGCGGCTCCATGCGTGAGATGGAATGGCCGCCCGCGCGCGGCGGCGCGGAGCTTCTGATCGACCGACAACGGCTCACGGCGCGAAGGCTTGGCGGGCTCGGGCAGACCTTGATCTCGGGCAATCTCGATGCGGCCATCGCCGACGCTCGCGCCCGGCGCGCCGATGCTTGGCCTCTACGCCCTCGCGCCCGAAAGCGCGCATGCGTTGCGCATCGGCAGACACAGCGCGCTACTCGTCACGCCCGCGCCTCTCGCCGTTACGGATGGCTGGCGTGATGGCTGGTGCGCGACCAGCGTCGACGACGGCTGGGCCGCAGTCGAGGTTTCGGGCGCCGACGCTCCGCAGGCGCTCATGCAGGCGACCTCGGCCGATCTCGCCTCGGGATCGCCCTCGGCCGCCGTCTTCGTATTCGGCCTGCGTGGCCTGCTCGCGCGCACGCCCTCCGGCTTCCGCGTCCATATCGAGTCGCCGTGGCTTGAGACGCTGCTCACGTGGCTCGACGGCGTGTGAACCTTAGTCCTGTCATTCCCGACGGCTGCGAACCCGCCGAGCGGGAATCCAGCACGGAAGTTGGCCTCTGGGGAGAGACTGGATTCCCGCTTGCGCGGGAATGACATGTCAGCTTCTCCGGCCAGCAATCAGCCTCAGCCATGGCGCCGAGTGAACGGCGCTCATGAGCAGATACATTGGAGCCATTCCGCTCATGAGCGCGCCATGTTCCGATGCTGAGCAGAGCGGCTCCACGCCGCCGCCGAGGCAAACGGTCATGAGCGCCATCGTGGCGAAGGCCGGCGCGGCCGCAAGGCCGAGCCAGTCGGCCGCGATCCGGGCGACGCCAGAGCCGTGGCTCCCGCCGTCGATCGAGATTGCGCTCATGACTGCGCGCCAGCTTGCTTATCTCGGAACGTCGCTTCTCCCGCGGCCGACACCTTGTCCCATTGCGGGTTGACCGACTTTTCGGCTTCGTAATTGTCGTGCCAGTTCCACCATTTGTAGGGCGGCGTCTGGGGATAGCCTTCCGGCGAATCCTCCCAAACTTCCTGGCGCCCAAGCGGCGTCGCGTCGAGATAATTCCAGATGGTGCCCATCGCTTCGTCGCCGCGGCTGTTGATGAAATAGGTGCGGTAAATCTTGTCGCCGTCGCGGAAGAAGACGTTGTGGCCGTGCCATTCGTCCACGCCGAAATCAGCGTCGAAGCTGTCGGTGATGGTGACCCAAGGCATCCTCCAGCCCATGCGCTCTTTGAGCCGCGCGATATCCGCCTGTGGCGCGCGCGAGGCGTAGACCAGCGTCGTGTCGCGGGCGTTCAGGTGGGTGAGGTTTGACACCTGGTCGGCACCCATCGAGCAGCCGCGGCAGGCGTGGTCGGGCCAACCGAAGACGCCGGGTTCGAAGAAGGCTCGGTAGACGATCAGCTGGCGGCGGCCCTCGAACAGGTCGCGCAGACTCGCCTTGCCGTTCGGCCCGATGAACTCATAGGCCTTCTCGACCGCCATCCACGGCATACGCCGGCGTTCGGCAGCGAGCGCGTCATGGGCGCGCAACACTGACTTCTCCTTCACGAGAAGCCGCTCACGTGCGGCGTCCCACTCCTGTTGCGAAACGATTGGGGGAATGTGCATGATTGTCCTCCTATTTGCCGATGTTGAGTTCGATTAAAGTCGGTGATCATCACGCCGTCATCGCGAGCCTGAACATCAGGGAAGGCGTGGCGATCCAGAGATGTAGGTTCGCGCCCTATGATCTCTGGATTGCTTCGTCGCTTCGCTCCTCGCAATGACGGCGACCGTACTGTCAGGCCGGGATACGTCCTTCGTAGTCGGCCTTGAGGCGGCTGAACCGATCCCAGAACGGTTCCGTCTCCTCGCCGCTCAGGCGAGCAGCCAGCATGTCGAGATGCGCGTGCCAGCCGGTGCTGACGCCGACCATCATGCCGCGGGTTGGCAGGCGGCGGTGGACCACGGTCAGCAGCACCTTCTCACCCCTCGGCTCGAGCGTAAGGGTTACGTCGCTGTCGTCCTTTCCCCAGGTGAAGGCGAGTTTGCGCGGCGGATCGAGCTCGATGATCCGGCTCTCCATCCGGTGCTCCTCGCCGAAGCCCTCCGGCCGCTTGCCCGGCGGGTCGGTGAGCTCGCTGTTGCGCCAGACAAGCTCGAACGGCGCGCCGACCTTCATCTCCATCTCGCCGGACGCCAGCCACTTGCGGCGCAGATCGCTTTCGGTGAGATAGGCCCAGACCCGCTCGATCGGGCCAGGCAACATGCGCTGGATCGTCAGCGTGGCCGGCTCCGACAGGGCGCCGTAGGAATCGACTTTCGCGCGTTCGTTCATTTCTCGTCTCCTTGTTTGCGGTCGGTTCGCGGTTCGTGGATTTTTGTTCGTCCTCCTCGCGGAGGAGGCGATCGAGAATGTCGAGGCGCGCGGTCCAGAAGCGCTCGTAGAAGCTCAGCCACTCATGCGCGCTCTCGAGCGGCCCCGGATCGAGGCGGCAGAAATGGGCGCGGCCACGCACCTCGCGCTGGATCAATCCGGCGCTCTCCATGACCTTGATGTGCTTCGAGGCCGCCGCAAGCGAGATGGCGAACGGTTGCGCGAGCTGTCCGACGGTCCGCTCGCCGGAGGTGAGCTCCAGCAGCATCCGCCGGCGCGTAGAGTCGCTCAGCGCGTGGAAGATGGGTGCTTAGCTCGGGGGCTTATAATTCAACCATGTGGTTGAATGTACGTTGTCGCTTTTAGAAAGTCAACCGGTTGGTTGAATGACTTGTTGCCGCCCAGGAAACAGTCAGGAACTCGAGCCACCTGGCCGGTGGCGTATCCCGATGTTGAAGCGGCGCGAATAAATTGGGGTCAGCCGTGTTGTCCTCCAGAACGCGCGTCGGGGCGATATCGTTGGCACTTTTGTCGGTTTCGTGCGCGGTAAGTTTACATATATGAAATGAGATAAGGGCTCTCACCGCGACGCTCACGCCGCGCGTGACCGGACGGCCTGGCTCGACACCATAGTATCAACCGGAGCCGATAAGGCAATTGCGCATCGACGCACGGGAAGAACAGCAAGTTGCTACTCTCGGGTGTGCGCTTTCGCAGCCTTTTCTTTTTTCGCTTTTGTGTCACGATACGTCGTTGACCTTGAGATCACGAAAAATTACTTTGACGTAGGTAACGAACACGCACAATCGGTTTATAGTTCAAGCTGGGAGGAACCATCCGATGAAAACTTTTGTGACAACCGCCGTCCTTGCCGCTGGCGTCGCCTTTGCAGCGGCTCAACCCGCGCAAGCGGCGTTTGTGCTCATCTGCCCCTCCGCCGCATGCGGCGCCGCACCTGACACCACCACTTTTTCGCCGGCGATTTCGAAGCCGGCTTCAACGTGAACGGGTCTCAAACGACGATCGGATTGGGGAACTCCGCCACAACACCCGTTTTCTCAAACTGGCGCGTTCGTCGACGGCGCGGCGAAAAATACGTTTTCGGGTCCCGGATTGACAATGGGACGTCCACACCAGTGAGCGCGACCGTGTTCTTCACGGATCCCTCGGGCGCGATCAGCGATGTTCTGAGTTACACCTTTGCGCCGAGCGCCGGTAGCTTTGGCTCTCTGAGCGGATTTATGATCAGCGGCGCGCTATCGGCCGCGGATCTTGCCGGGGTCGGGATCACCCCGACAGCCACCGCCCCTGAAGGCCAGCCTTTCGTCTTTGACAACGCCTTTGTTGAGGCACGCGTCCTGGGTGCCGCCGCTCCTGAGGCCTCGACTTGGGCGATTTGATGCTCGGTTTCGCGGGCCTCGGTTATGCCGGCTGGCGCCGGAGCCCGAAAGCTAGGCCGGCGCGAGCCTAGAGTAACACCAGCACCCCGGCACAGGGCGGCGTCGCAAGACCCGGGGGCCGCAAAACAGTGCGCGCGGTCGGCGAGTCACTCATCGCCCTCGCCGCGCCATCCGTGCTTTCAAATTTGACTTTCACTTTCTTGCCATCGAAAGTGAGCGTCCATCTCTGCATTTCGCCGTGCCCAAAATTCGTCGCTCAACGAGAAAGGTGTGGTCGTCGAGCCAGCTCCCGTTGACGGCGTTGATGCCATAGGGCGCGGGCGACTTTCGAAAGTGCCCGTCAAGACCGATGGACCCCCCGAACCGGGCGGTGGGCCGGTCCAGCCTTTCCGTAGCGGTGTATATTCCCAAGTCGGATTGGGATCGAAAAGGTTCAATGAAAACGCCTTTCGTTGGGGTTTCTAGAAGTGGCCGAGCGGCGCCCGGCAGATTTTAAATGCCTAATGGCCAAGCTTGTTCCGACCTCCAAGTTTCGGCGCGTCGCAAAACAATCAATTTACGAAAAACAGAACCTGTGGTAGAAATTTATCTCCTGCCCGATTGAAGCACGGTTCATGATGGCGCTTCAGGAACGAGAAAATGTGTTTGGCCATCCAGGCCGGGGCTTGGGGACCGTCTCCCGCAAGCCCTGAGTTCGAGGAGTTTTTTTTAGTTGAAATCGGCCGTAACCTACTGAAAAGTCTCGATTCGAAAAAATAAACGCTAGTAAACGCTAGTACTTTTACTAACGTTTATGCGCGTTTACTGGCGTTTAAGGACGTTTAAGAGCGGCGATTGCCACGACCGGCTCGCCTCAAGGACTAAGAACTATTTTTATATGTTGTTTCTGCCAAGAGGCCCCGCCGCTGCCCGCGCCAGCGTCACGAACCTCGCCACGTCGACCTCCTCCGCCCGCATGGTCGGCTCGAGTCCGGCCGCGGTGATGAGTTCGACCGGGTCTAGGCCGCGCGCCGTGGCAAAGCCCTTCAGCGACTGACGCAGCATCTTGCGGCGCTGGCCGAACGCCGCCTGCGTGAGCGCCGACAGCGTCCTGGCGTCGCACGCCTCCGGGTTCGCCCGCGGAATGAGCTCGACCACGCTCGACGTCACCTTGGGCGGCGGCGTGAAAGCGGCAGGCGGAATGTCGAACAGGATGCGGGCTTCCGTCCGCCATCCCGCCAGCACCGCAAGGCGCCCATAATCGGCGCGCTCAGCCGGAGTCGCGACGATGCGCTCAGCCACCTCGCGCTGGAACATGAGCGTCAGGCGATCATAGAACGGCGGCCATGGCTCGGCCTCGAGCCAGCCCGCCAAGAGCGCGGTCGCGATGTTGTAGGGGAGGTTGGCGACGATGCGAAGCGGCATGGGCCCAGCCCGCTCGATCAGCGTCTCGGGCGCAATGCGCAGCGCGTCGCCTTCGATGATTTCGAGCCGTCCCGGCCAATGCGCCGCGATCTCGGCGAGCGCGCCAAGCGCGCGGGCGTCGCGCTCGATGGCGATCACCTTCTCGGCTCCCTCCGACAGAAGCGCGCGGGTGAGCCCCCCCGGGCCGGGCCCGACCTCGACCACGGCGACGCCCGCGAGCGGTCCCGCGGCGCGAGCGATCTTTCGGGTCAGGTTGAGATCGAAGAGGAAGTTCTGGCCCAGCGCCTTGCGGGCGTTAAGCCCGTGCGCCGCGACCACGTCGCGGAGCGGCGGCAGCCCGTCTGCGGCGAGGCTCATCGCGTCAGTCGGTCGGCGAGCTTGAGCGCCGCGATGAGGCTCGTGGGGTTCGCCACCCCCTTTCCGGCGATGTCGAACGCCGTGCCGTGATCGGGGGACGTGCGCACAAACGGCAGGCCGAGCGTGACATTGACGCCTTCATCGAAGGCGAGGGTCTTCGCCGGGATCAGGCCCTGGTCGTGATACATCGTGAGCGCCACATCGTAGCGCGCCCGCGCCTGGGGGTGGAACATCGTATCAGCGGGGAGCGGCCCGACGATGTCGATTCCTTCGGCCCGCAGGGTCTCGATCGCGGGCCTGATGATCGTGATCTCCTCTCGCCCCATCGCTCCGCCCTCCCCCGCGTGAGGATTGAGCCCAGCGACCGCCAGGCGCGGCCGCGTTATATGAAAACAGGCACGCATGTCCCGGTCAACGATGCGCCCCGTCTTGATGATGAGCTCGGCGGTCAGCGCTCTAGCCACGTCGGCGAGCGGGATATGGATGGTCACGGGGACAACCGCCAGCATCTCCGACCAGATCATCATCACCGGAAAAGCCCGGGCGCCCCAGGCCTCGGCGAGCGCGCCGAGATATTCGGTATGGCCGGGGTATTTAAATCCCGCCTGATAAAGCGTGGCTTTGGCGATGGGGTTGGTCACCACCGCGCGCACGTGGCCTTGACGAACCGCTTCGACCGCGCGCTCGATCGATTCGATCGTCGCCGCGGCATTGGCTGCGCTGGGGCGCCCGGGCGCGTCTTCAACCGCGTTTTTCAGCGGGACGACCGGCAGGCCGGTTGAGAACGCGGCTCTAGCTCCCGGCGGATCGGTCTCGATGATCGGCGCAGTAAGGCCCGCTCTCTTGGCGGCGGCGGCCAGGACGACGGGCGCCGCGAAAATGACGAACGGGACGCACGGGCGTTCGGTCGCGCCACGCGGCCAGCGCCAGCTCCGGGCCAATCCCCGCCGGGTCGCCCATCGTCATTGCCAGCGGCGCGATGTCGCTGGTCATATCGGGACTCCGAGGGCGGGTTCGCCAAGCCGGACGACGATCAGAGGCCGACGTTCGTCTTCACATCGCCGAGCGTGCGCAGCACGAGCTGAATCATCAGCGTCTGGTTGCGCGTCGCCGGGTTCACAACGACCGGACCGCCCGGGAATGTGCGGGAAGGCGCCCGGCTGGCTGACGCTAGACGAATATCTGAGGGTGAGTGTCGTGCAGTCGTCCTTGTAGCCGACGCCAAACGAATAGCCGATCGGATTGAAGATTGGGGTCGTCTGTCCCAGGGTGTCGTAGTAGTGACGCGACATGTCGACCACGAGCGATCCATCGACCGACCAGCTATTCAGAAAGCTGTAGCCAACGCTCCCGCTCAGGCCTTCGCGTGGGAATTCGAATCCCAACGCAGGCTGCGCGGCGTATAGGGCATAGTCGACGGCGCCGTTAATGCCGGCGTAGCTCGCCTTGGCGATTCCATCGAAGCGTGAGAGCTGCAGGGTTGAGCTGTCGAACTGCTGCTTGCTCATGAACGTAATCGGGCTTGAGAACGGTTGCAGCGTCTCGCCGAACACGAAGTTCGAGTACTTCTTGTCTAGGCCAGATTCGAGCCCCGCATTGGTCGGATCAAAGAGGCTATAGGAATTCTGGCCAGCGACCTGGATCGATTCCCCGCCAACGAAGTTGGCGTGGCCTCCGTTGGCGAAATCGGCGGCATATTGGAATCCATAGTTGAGCCGCGTGCCGCCTTCGACCCGATCGTAGCCGGAGAACTTGTTCCAGGCGAACAGGTTCGTGTCGTCGAAAACGAGGCTCTGCGAATCTTCGTTAGGCTGGATTCTCGGCATGATCTCGCTCGGCCGCGCGATGAACTGGGCGATCGGCGTAATCGTCTGCGTACCCCAGGACGATGTGGACGTAAACGGAAAGCGATACTCGAGGCCCGCGCCCGCCATATACCGCGCGAAGGCGCCCTGGTTCGAGCCGGAAAAGAAGGCGGCCTGGCTCGAATTGGCGACCGTGCTCACGCCGAGCCCGCTGGCGTAGGTAATCGATCCGGTCTCATTGAGCTCGGTCGCCTCGCCGTCAAGACGGGCGAACAAGAGCGGCTTCCATACCTCGCCGATGGGATCGATGTAGTTGCGCTGCCACGAGACCTGTCCCGACGCCCGCGTGTAATTGCCGGCGATGCCGCGCAGGAGGCATTGGCCCGGGACATACGTATTGACGAGCGTATTTCCGACCTGCGTCTCGCAGACGTTATAGAGATGAAAGGCGCTGTCGAAGGTTTGAACGCCGGTCGACTGGAACGCGGCGTTGGTCTGGTTGATATTGGCGATGTTTGCGTCGACCGTCAGCTCGCCTCCGAGCCCGTTGGTGCGATCGGCCGGAACATTGATCACCCGATTGTAGTCGAAGACCGGCGCGACGGCGTTCGGAAGCGTCCGGTTGTCGTCGTTCGCCGTCGTGCCTTCGAAATGGTAGGCGCTGAGGTCGAAGAAACTCTGGGCCGACTGGCCTCGCAGATAGACCGTCGAGACGACGTCCTGGAAATAGAAATTGTCGAAGTTGATGCCTTGAAGCCGGTAGTCGTTAAGGAAGAATTTGTCGCTCATCCATGTGCCGTTCCAGCCGAACTGCCACATGTCATTGAGAAAAAAGTTGCCCTTGCTTTGGATCGCGCCTCGCAGCCGCGTGTCTCCCGCGCCATAGGGAAAAGCCGGAAATGCCCCGGGCTGCTCTTGATCGATTCCGATCGCGCGAATGTTGTACGTGCCATTGGAGAGTCGCTGACGCCAGTCGACCTCTCCCAATAATCCCTGCTTCGAGAGAAAGGTCGGAGTCAGCGTGAGGTCGTAGTTGGGCGCGAGATTGATGAAATAGGGCAAGCTCATGCCATAGCCGAGATCGCCCCCGGAAACGAGCGACGGCGCTAAAAGGCCAGTCTGCTTGTTGACGGTCGCGTCAGGCGAGGAAAAATAGGGCATGTAAAACACGGGAAAGCCCCAAAACTGGAGCTGGGCGTCCTCGTAGTAGACCGTATGTGTCGTTTGGTTCTCGATGATCTTGGTTGCGCGAACCTGCCAGAATGGCGGCCGTTCCGGATGGTCCTTGCACGGTTCGCAGGCGGTATAGGCCCCCTTCTGCAGCACCGTGACATCGCCATTTGAGCGCTCGATGCGCGGGGAGGTGAAGCGCGTCTTGTCGGTCGTCAAAACCTGCACGCTGTCGATGAAACCGTCGCGAAAATCATCACTAAGCGCGAATCGGGTTCCGTAGACGATGTTGCCATGCTCGTCAGTCATCTTGGCGTGGCCTTCCGCGTAAACGCGCTTGCTGGCGCGGTCGTAGGTTACGCGGTCGGCCTGAAGAACACGGCCTTCATAGAACAACTGAACTGAACCCACGGCCGAGATCGTGTTCTTGTCCTTGTCGTAGACAAGTTCATCCGCGTCGATGACCAACTTGTCCTGCGGTTTGGCTTGCGTGGACTGGGCGGAGGGAGGCGTTTGTGCGGCCGTCGGTCCGGCGAACAATTGGGCGCACGCCACAACCGCCGCGATCGCCAACGACAGTGCGATTCTCGCAGCCCGCTTGCGGCCGGACTTCAACTCAAAGGGAGAGCTGACGGCAAACCCCATCAACCATCCTCTTGTTGCAACAACACATACACGCCAAACATGCAACCCACGATCCCGGGCGACCACCCCGCTACGGAGGCGCTGAGGAATCCCGCACCGCCGAGATCGTTGACCACTTTGGTGGCGACATAAAGCACGAACCCCGCCACGACGCCACCGGAAACCATATATTCGATCCCGCCCATTCGGAAGAATCTTAACGAAAAGCAAGCAGCCACCAGCACCATCGCCGCCAGCATCAGCGGGCGCGCCAGAAGCTCCTGATATTTCAGTAGGTAAGCCGTCGGGTCCAATCCGGCGCGCGCGGTCTGTTCGGCGAGCCCGGGCAGCCGCCAAAACGACACGGTTTCAGGAGCGACAAACGCCTGGGCGACCTCCCTACGATCCAGATTCGTCGCCAGGAGGTACGTAGAAACCCGGAGGGCTTCGAAACCCGGAGTGACCGCCACGACATCGTGCAGCACCCAGTAACCCTGGCGCAACTCGCCTGAGGCCGCCTCCAGCCGTTCAACGAAATTACCCTGATCGTCAAAGTTGAAAATCTCGATCGCGTTGAACTGAGTGCCGCCTAAGCTCCTTCCGCCGGCCCGAATAACCGCCTGACCGTCGACGCTCTTCTGCCGAATCCACATCCCCATCGAGCCAGTTGCGGGGCCCCCGAACACTTTGCTCTCGATGTCGTCCGATCTCTCTTTCATCCATGTCGATGCTGGGTTGTAGGCGACAACCGACAGCACTCCAATGAGGACGATCACGGTGAGCGGAGGGGTTAGGAATTGCCAGACCGACAGCCCTGCCGCGCGCGCGACAACCAACTCCATTTTGCGCGACAAATTCAGGAACGCGATCATGGATCCAAACAGAACCGCGAAGGGCAACGCTTGTTCGGCGACCGTCGGCGTTCGCAGAAACGACAGGCCGGCCATGAGAATTCCGGTTGCACGCTGAGAATCGCCCGAACGACGCAAGAGTTCTATGAGATCGACGGCGTAAATGAGAACGAAGACCACCATGAAAGCGGCGATCACCGAGCGGGCAAAGCGGCCGGCGAGATAGAATGACAGCGTCCGGCCGATCACGCCGGGTTCCTTGCGAACGGCCGGATAAGCGCTAGAATTGCTCGCCGGAAGATCAGCGCCAGAGCCCCCAGGCAAGCTGCGACCGGAATCACCCACACGAAGACGGAGGCAGACGATACGCCGACGGCGAGGGTCGTGGCTGCAATCCCAAGCATGCGGGTGCCGGCAAACGCGAGTACCGCTCCTGCGATCGCAACTCCTCGTCCCTGACGAGTCGTCCGCGCCTCTCCAAGCGCCGCAAAAGCGATGAGACCGCCCGCAACTGCGTAGAGCGGGCTGGCCAGGCGGTCGAGCAGTTCGCTGCGAATGTGGCCAAAAAGCGCTGGATCCGCTTGATCCTTGGCGTCCGGCGCCATCAATTGCGCTGTCGTGCGCTCGCGCGGTCTTTTGATTGCGCTGACCGCGTGCATGAACTGCGACAGATCGATTGTGTAGTCGTCAAATGTCACCATCGACGTGTCACCGGCTGACTGTGGCCGCAACAAGACGCCCTTGGACAGCTGAAGATAACTCGCCCCGTCTCGATCGACCGTTTTTCCAGCCTCGGCAATGTACGTCGTGACCTTTGTCAGATCACGTAGGTCCTGCATAAACACTCCGTGAAGAGCCCCGTCGGGCGTGCGCTCACGAAAGTGGAATACGAACCCTTGTTCGAGTTGGGAGAAGGCGCCTGGACGGGCAAAGTTTGCAATGAAATCTGCGTGAATGAAGGTCGTCAGGTTCTCGATCGCGCCGAAACTCCAAGGCAGAACCTGGATATAGAGGACGGCCACGACCGCAAACACGGCTGCCGAGAGCAGCGCCATCGGACGCAATAGCCGAGCGGGCGACATGCCCGAAGCGGCCATGACGACGAGCTCGCTGTCGCCGTTGAGCTTGTTGAGGGTGTAAAGGATGCCGGCAAACAGCGCCACCGGCGCAATGAAGGCAATGAGCGAGGGCAGCGCCAGCGCCGTGATCAGGAGAAACAGCAAGATGGTCTGGCCTTTGCTGGTGATCAGATCGATCTGCCTCAGGGCCTGGGTGACCCACACGACGCCCGTCAGGACGACCAGGCCTGAAAGACAGGCTGTCGTCGCCGTCCTCAGCAAATAGCGTTCGATCTGGATCATCGCGGCCGCGTCGTCCGGAGATGCGACAAGCACGCATCAGCGCGCGCCGTCCCGGCGCAGCGCTTGCCCCATGTGTCCTTTCGTTGCAAGACGACCTGCTCCCGCTGGCGATGTTTGACTCGAACCGGCTCAAATGTGTCGCGCAATCGCGGCGGCTTATTGACGAGCGCGGCAAACCCCCCGATATGTCGGCGCCCGCCACCGGCGACGCCCTGTCGGCTGGCTTCACGTCCTCAAATCCGGACAAGGATACGCGTCGGTTATGAGCGGATCGGTTAAGATCGCCTTCGGGTCCCTGTCCGCCCCCAAGGGCAGCGCGCTAGTGGTTTTCGTGGGGGCCGACATGAAACCTGCTCCCGCAGTGACGGCGCAGTTCGGCGATCTCGAACCACTCATCCGCGCCGCGGCGAAGGCGTCCAACTTTCGCGCTGCGCAGCGCAGCGCACTCGACATCTTGGCGCCCGCCGGCCTCGACGCATCCCGGCTGGTGGTTGTCGGCGTCGCTCCCGGCAAGGACAACGCCCCGGTCGACTTCATGACGCTCGGCGGCTTCATCTTCGGCAAAGTGACCGGCGCGAAGCGAGTCGAGGTCGCCTTCGAGGCGCCGTCGGGAACGTGGGACGGCCCGGCGGCCGCCGATTTTGCCCTCGGCCTTCGCCTGCGCGGTTACCGATTCGATAAATACAAGACACGCAAAAAGGACTCGGAGGACAACGGCGTCGACACGCCCGATTTCGTTATCGGCTCGAGCCACGCTGTCGCCGCGCGCGCAGCCGCACAGGAGCGATTCGCCGTCGCCGAAGGCGTTGAGCTGGCGCGCAATCTGGTCAATGAGCCGCCCAATGTCCTCTTTCCCGTGGAATTCGCTGAGCGCACCAAAGCGTTGGAGAAGCTTGGCGTCACCGTGGAGACGCTTGACGAGAAGGCGATGGGCAAATTGGGGATGAACGCGCTGCTGGCGGTCGGACGAGGATCAGCGCGCGAGAGCCGCCTTGTCACGATGCGTTGGAACGGGTCGAGGTCAAAACGCACAAAACCGATTGCCGTGGTCGGCAAAGGGGTCTGCTTCGATTCCGGCGGAATCTCAATCAAACCCTCGGCCGGCATGGAGGACATGAAGGGCGACATGGGGGGCGCGGCCTGTGTTGTCGGGCTCATGCACGCGCTCGCCGCGCGCAAAGCGAAGGTCAACGTGGTCGGCATCGTCGGCCTGGTTGAGAACATGCCTGATGGCGACGCAATCCGGCCGGGTGACATCATCACCTCCATGTCGGGGCAGACAATCGAGATCGTCAACACGGACGCCGAGGGACGGCTCGTTCTGGCCGACGCGCTCTGGTACACGCTGGAAACCTATTCCCCACGCGCGATCATCGACCTTGCGACGCTGACCGGCGCCATCATTGTCGCGCTCGGCGTCGAGGTGGCTGGGCTCTTTTCCAATAATGACGAGCTCGCCCAGCGGCTGGCCGCCGCGGCCGAGGCTTCGGGCGAGAAGGTCTGGCGCATGCCGCTCGGCGCGGCCTACGATAAGATGATCGATTCCCAATTCGCCGACATGAAGAATGCCGGGGGCCGCCATGGCGGCTCAATCACTGCGGCGCAGTTCATCCAGCGATTCGTCAAAGAGACGCCGTGGGCGCATATCGACGTTGCTGGCACGGCAATGGGTTCCGCGCCTTCCGACATCAATCAGTCCTGGGGTTCGGGCTGGGGCGTGCGTCTCCTCAATCGTCTCATGGCCGATTCCTACGAGGATTAGGGTCTCATTGACGAATTGATTCGAGAATCGGGCGGAAGGGGTCAGGATGCGGATTGGGTCCACGATCTTCGCGCTTGCCGCCGCCTGGACCGCCTCAGTTGGGCCGGCGTGGGCGATCGCGGGATGCGACGCCTTTTCGAGCAGCCTACGGGCCGAAGCCAGCGACATGCAGGTCGAGTTGGGGCGCGCTGTCGTCGTATCCCGGAGCCGCTCAGGTTCCGATATGTTCGACGTCACAACCAAAGTGGACGTCGACGGGACTCTCTCTTGTCGCGGTGATCAATTCCTGCGCTTCGAGGCGCGCATCAGCCAACCGGCCAATGCGCGCACGACCACGAATTTCGAGCGTTTTCAGGCGGCCGCCCTGAAGGCGGCGCTTGGCTGGGACGCAACCAAGAGCCGCAGCGTTCTGCACGGCATGAGCACGGACGCGGGTGAGTATCTCGCCGCCTCGCGCGAGCGGGGCGACGTCTATGTCGCAGGCAAGACTGAAGAGCACGTGCCCGGCGGCGTGAGCCTCGGGCTGATGGCGAGCGGCTCCGACCGCACCTTCGTCATTGTCGGCCCAGCGGGCCAGTGACGGAGATCCGCTTTTACCATCTCGAACGGCGACGGGTCGACCAAGCCCTGCCGACTTTGCTCGAGCACGCGCTGGAGGAGGGCCGACGCGTCCTCGTGCGCGCCTCGTCGGAGGAAATGGTGGCCGCTCTCAACGAGCGGCTATGGACCTACGACGACGCGAGCTTTCTCCCGCATGGCGCGGCAGGCGACGGCGATCCGATGGAACAGCCGATCTTTCTGACGAGCGAACTGGAGAACCCGAACGCCGCGACCATGCTCGTCCAGCTTTCCGGCGCCGAAGCGAGCGAGGCCGACGACGCGTTCGATCTCGTCGTTCTCATGTTCGACGGACGCGACGAGGCCGCGCTTTCCCAGGCGCGTGGCGAATGGCGGCGGCTCAAGGACCAGGGCCGCACGATCAGCTACTGGCGCGAGAGCGACGAGGGCGGCTGGGAGCAGGCGCGGTAATTTGGATTGTCTTGGGCCGGACCCTTTTTGCGGCAAATTTCCCTGTTTTAAAGCCTTGGATTTCCTTGGATTTCCTTGGATTCTCTCGTCCGAATCGAGACTTATCAATGGGTTACGCGCGATTTTCGTCAAAAGATTTTTCAGCGCGGTCTGTCCCTCCAACCTTCGGCGCGCGGAGACGCGAGCGGGCGATCTTGGCATGCGGAAGCGCGGGATCGTTCATAAAGCAAGCTTAGTTTGATTTCTGCTTTTCTGCAATAAATTGTCGCGGATCTGATAGCTTAGCTATTGGTCGGCAGTCCTGCTGTGGCCCTGCCTCACGTTCCAGGATCGATCCGCAGCACCAAGCCCGGATGACCGGCCGATACGTCCTCCCGCCGCAAGGCTCATCCAATCCGCGTTCCCGCCCCAACAGCGAACGCCACGAGTTCGAATTGTCGTCGGCCGCTACAATCCAACAAATGCCAGGCCCCACCGCTCCCATGTTTCCGCGACTTAGCTTGGGTGGCATGCTTCCACTTGACGAGCGCAATATAGGTGTATACACACGTAATATGGAACGTGAAGAAGTCGACTTCGTCGCCACCCGGCAATGCGTGTGCACCGCCGCGCGCCGCCGCAGTCGAGACCTGACCCGCGCCTTCGAGAAGGCGATGCGAGGGTCTGGGGTTCGGGGCACCCAGTTCACCCTGCTCGCGACGCTGGTCCAGACCGGCCCCATTCCGACGACGCGCCTCGCGGACTTCCAGGGCCTCGAGCGGACGACGCTGACGCGCAACCTGGCGCTCCTCGTTCGCGACGGGCTCGTTCAAATCCATGAAGGCGAGGACCGTCGCGTTCGCAAGGTCGCGATCACGCCGACCGGCGAAGAGGCGGCGCGGCGCGCTTATCCATTCTGGAAGAAGGCGCAGGACGCGGCTTTGGCGGCGGCGGCGCGTCCCGAGGAGAACCATCAAGTTAAAATTTTCGCCTATACGTGTATCTACACTGACAAGGAGGAAGCGTCATGTTCGAGATTCTGTCGACAATCGGATTGACCGTTAGCGCCGCGATCGTCATCGGCTTTCTGGCTCACGCGATGGCCGAGACGCCGCGCGGGCGCCTGACGGCCCTTGGCGTTCTCACCGCCTGGTTCGCGCTCGTCGTCACGATCGGCGCGAGCGACGCGCTCGATCCCGTTCGCGGATTCGGCGTTCCCGCCCTGGGCCTTACTGTCGGGCTGCCCCTCGCGGCGCTCGTCAGCGCCTTCTTCGCCTTCGGACCGATCCGGGCGGCCATGCTGGCGGCGCCTCTGCCGACGCTTGTCGCGGTGAATGCGATCCGAATCCTCCCAGGGTGGCTGTTTGTGCTTCTCTATGCCGCGGGCAAACTGCCGGCGCCGTTCGCGCCGAGCGCAGGCTGGGGCGACATTTTCGCCGGCGTCGCGGCCCTGCCCCTCGCCTGGTCGATCCTTCGTTTCGGACGACATGTCGCGCCGCTCGTTTTTGCGTGGAGCGTCATCGGGATCGCAGATCTCGTCAACGCGATCGCGCTTGGCGCCCTATCGGCGCCGGGTCCGCTTCAGACCTTCGCCGGCCCGCCGACGAGCGCCATCATGACCAGCCTGCCTTGGCTTATCGTTCCCGGATTCCTGGTGCCGAGCCTGATTTTCATTCACGTCGTCATCTTCACTCGGCTGCTCGCCAAGTCCCAAGCTTCAGGCCCTGCGTATGCGTGGCGCGGCGCTGGAGGCCAGCCGAAGTCGGCCTGAAACGGCCGACGCCGGAGCGTATGCCCCGGCGTCGGAAGTCGTTTTGGGGACGGCAAGTCGGCCTTATCTAAACGGCGGCGCGCCACCCTCCCAGCCAGCGCGCCGCCGCCCATCCCCTCGGGCGTAGGATTTCGATTACGCCTTGGGGAACGGGACGGCCACGAAGCGGGCGCCGTCGGCGGTCTGAATGCGCATCATGACCGCCTTCTTGCCCTGGCTCTTCGCGTTCGCGATTCCGGCCTTCACGTCCGCCGGGCTCGACACGGGCTTACCTGCGACATCGAGGATGATGTCGCCCTCAGCCAGTCCCTGCTCAGCGGCCGTTCCATTCGGATCGACGCCGACGATGGCGACGCCTTTGTCTCCGTCCTTGGCGGGCGCGATCTTGATGCCGAGCGCGCCCGGATCCTTCGCCTGCGAGCCGTCGGCCTTGGCCAATGTCTCATTCTTCTGATCGGCAAGCGTGATCTGAGCCGTCTTTTCAGTGCCGTCGCGGATATAGGTCAGTTCGACCTTGTCGCTGGGCTTGAACGACCCGATGCGGCGGGTGAGGTCGGACGCGTCGTCAACCACCTGGCCGTTGAGCTTGGTGATCACGTCGCCGGCCTTGAGACCTGCGTCAGCGGCCGGGGTTCCCGACATCGCCTCGGCGACGATCGCGCCCTTGGCGGTCTTCATGCCCATGCTCTCGGCCATGTCCTCGCGTGACCGGCTGGATGTTGACGCCGAGATAGCCGCGCGGAACGATTCCGCCGTGCTCGAGCGCGCCAATGACGCTATCGACCGTGGCCGCGGGGATCGCAAAGCCGATGCCGACGCTGCCGCCCGACGGCGAGTAGATGGCGGTGTTCAC
The DNA here is from genome assembly GCA_963770275.1 of uncultured Alphaproteobacteria bacterium. Classification (GTDB taxonomy): domain Bacteria; phylum Pseudomonadota; class Alphaproteobacteria; order Rhizobiales; family Beijerinckiaceae; genus Roseiarcus. Next base: position 26,552 of record CAVYPD010000029.1, on the reverse strand, counting down.
GCCGACGACTTCGCCCTTCATGTTGAAGGTCGGGCCGCCCGAGTTGCCGCGGTTGATCGGGGCGTCGATCTGCAGGAAGCGATCATAGGGGCCATCGCCGATGTCGCGGCCTTCGGCCGAGATGATGCCCGCAGTCACGGTGCCGCCGAGGCCGTAAGGATTGCCGATCGCCACGACCCAGTCGCCGATGCGCGCGGTTTCCTTGGAGAACGCGACGAAGGGATAATCGCCGGCCTCGTTCACCTTGATGACCGCGAGGTCGGTCTTCGGATCGGTGCCGATAACCTTGGCGTCAAGCGTCTTGCCATCCTGCGTGGTGACGCTGACGGTCTTGGCCTTCTGCACGACGTGGTTGTTGGTGACGATGTAGCCGTCGGCCGAAACAAAGAAGCCGGAGCCTTCGCCCATCATCATGGGATGCTTGCCCTCGGGAGCGCCGCCGCCATTGGGCATGCCGCCGCCGAACTGCTTGAAGAACTTCTGGATTTCCGGGGGAAGATTGTCCATCTGGCCCTGGCTGCTGGAAACGCCCTCGGCGTCGCCGTCTTCAGCGGCGATCTTGACCTTGACCGACACGACCGAGGCTTTGACACGATCGATCAGCGGCGCGAACGACGGGGCGTTCTGCGGCAGGTCGGCGGTGGAGACGGCAGCCGCGTAAGCGGGATGAGTCGGGCTGAGCGCGTTGCCGCCGAGGACGCCAGCGACGCCGAGTGCGGCGACCGCGACCGAGGCAAGGATCGTGTTGCGCCGTCCCTGTGGGGTCGCAAGACCGGAGAATGACATTGAGTTCGCTCCAAATTCGCTGGTTGACCGCCTTCAGCGATCGATGGAGCGACCATGCGCCGAGACGCCTATCCGGAAATTGGCCGGCGCATTACGATTTCTCAAGGTACGAAGGGACCTGAGCAGGGCCGGTTTGAACGGGAACGAGCAAGCCCAGCTTTGCAATCCGCTAGGGCAGTCGCGTGTCATGCCCGCGAAAGCGGGCATCCAGACGAGCGTGACAAGACCCTGGATTCCCGCTTGCGAGGGTGTGACATCATGGTCGAGCGCGATTCCATTTTGGAAGATCGTCGCCCTACCGCCCAGCCGGCGTGTTGATGACGAGTTTGTAGTCAGGCCGCTCCGCCGGGGCGAAGGTGTGTTGAATGAAGCTCACGAGACCGTCGTGAGGGTGATTGAACACGCGAAGGCCACCTTCGCGGGATTGGACCGCTTGCTCATCCCACGCTTCTGCAAAGAAGGCGCTCTCGCCGCGGAGCGTCTCGACGAATATCCTGACTTGAGCATCGCGAAAGGTGCGGGCGAAGTCGGCGCGAAATTCGGCGAGCAGCCGTCTCGCTCTATCCTTCCAGTTGGGAATAAGCTCCCGAGCGGATGGCTCGAGGAACGCATAGCGCAGGAGGTTGCGTTGACAATCGCCGTCCAGCCAACCGCGAAAGAGCCGAGCCGCCGCCTCGTTCCAGCAGCACGCGTTCCAGAGGCGGTCGAGTCCATAGGCCGGGTATTCGATCGCCTTGACGGCGGCGATCAGGGAGGGGGGCGCGTCGGCGGAAGGCCCGCGCGATCCCTCCGGATCGAGCCGTCCCGCAAGCTTGAACAGATAGTCGTGCTCGGCGCGCGACAGAGAGAGCGCTTGCGAGATGCGGCCGAGAGCCTCGGGAGAGGCCTGCACCGCGCGCCCTTGCTCGATCCACGTGCACCAGGTCACGCTGATGCCGGCGAGCGCCGCGAGTTCCTCGCGCCGAAGACCCGAGGTTCGCCGCCGGCCAGTCGCCGCGCTTGGCCGCACACGCTCGCGGTGAGCGCGAACGAACTCGCCGAGGAGTCGCCTCTGATCCGCTTCAAGCATGGCGGTCCTTGTAATAGGATAAGATTCAATCTTGTAACAGTGTAAGTCAAAAGGCAAAAGCCCCCGAACGGAGAGGAGCGATTGATGAGCAAGGCCCATGAGCGAGTCGTCGAGGCGCAGTTCGGTCCTCGAGCGAAAGCCTATGTCGAAAGCGCGGTCCACAGTCAGGGGGCCGACCTCGAGGCGATCGGAGCGCTCGCTGAGGGCGCTGCCCTGGCCCTCGATATGGGCGCCGGCGGAGGCCATGTCTCCTATGCGCTCGCGCGCCACGCGCGGCGGGTCATCGCTAGCGATTTGTCGTCCGAGATGCTGGCGGCGGTGGCGCGGACGGCGCGCGAGAAGGGCTTGAGCAACATCGAGACCGTAGAAGCCCCGGCCGAGCATCTGCCGTTTGAAGACGAGACGTTCGACTTTGTCGCCAGCCGATTCTCCGCCCATCACTGGCGCGACTTCGACGCTGGCTTGAGGGAAGCGCGCCGCACATTGAAACGCGGCGGGCGAGCGGCGTTCGTCGACGTCTATGCGCCGGGCCAGGCGCTCTTCGACACGCATCTGCAGGCGATCGAATTGCTGCGCGACCATTCCCATGTTCGCGATTACACCAGCGCACAATGGCTGGACACGCTCGGCCGCTCTGGCTTCGCCATCGAGGTCTGCCGGACGTGGCGCCTCAGGATGGACTTTCCCGTCTGGATTGCGCGCATGCAGACGCCCGACGAGAATGTGAAGGCGATCCGCGCGCTCCAGATCGCAGCCTCGACGGAGACCAAGGCGCATTTCGCCATCGAGCCGGACGGGTCGTTCTCTCTCGACATGCTGATGATCGAGGCGTCGGCGGCGTGAGCGGGATCCAAGGCGGCGTTGGCGCCTCCCCGGCGCTACTTCCGGAACTCGGGCTTCACGGCGGCGTAAAGCGCCGTGAAGCGCTCGCGCTGTCGCGCGAATAGATCGGCGAGCTTCGGGTCCGGCTCGGTGACGTCGGCGATCTCCGGCTTCACACAGACGGTCTCGGGCGGCTCGCCCGTTGCCGCCATTCGCGCCAGGCGCGCGGCGCCGTATGCCGGGCCCGTCTCGCCGCCCTTCATGCGCACGATGGTGAAGCCGGTCGCGGCGGCGATCATGCGCGTCCATAAGGCGCTCTTCGCGCCGCCGCCGATGAGGCCGACGCGCTCGATTTCGGCGCCGGCGGCGCCAAGACAATCGCGCGCGTCCGCAAGCGTGAGCGCGACCCCCTCCATGACCGCACGGGCGACGTCGGCGCGCGACGTCGCCTCGCTCATGCCGAACAGAACGCCGCGCGCGTAAGGATCGTCGAGCGGCGTCCGCTCGCCGCTGAGGTACGGCAGGAAAAGAAGCGCGCCGGGGCCAGGATAGTCCGCCGCGGCCTCACGCTCGAGCGCGTCCGGAGACGCGCCGAGAAGCCGCCCGGCGAAAGCGAGCGCGCCGGCGCCGTTGAGCATCGCCGCCATCGCGTACCAGCGATTTGGCAGGGCATGGGCGAAAGCGTGCACGAGCTTCTCGGGCGCGCTCATGTATGTGTCCGTCGCGACGATGAGCTGCGTCGCGGTTCCGAGCGAGATGAAGGCTTCCCCTGGCGCGATGGCGCCTAGGCCCACCGCGCCAACGGCTGCGTCGCCGCCGCCGGCAGCAAGCAGCACGCCGCGCGGCAGGCCCAGCGCGTCCGCGGCCTCGGGCCGGATCTGTCCCACGGGCGCCGATCCTTCGAACAAGGGCGGCGCCCATGCGGGATCCGCGTCGCAGGCGGCGAACGCTTCCAGCGACCAGTCTCGCCGGGCCTCGTCGAGAAGCCAGGTCCCCGCCGCGTCGCTCATGTCCGACGCCCGTTCGCCGCTGAGCTTGAGGCGCAAATAGTCCTTCGGCGACAGAAGCGCGTTGACGAGACGGCGGTGCGCCGGGCTCGTTCCTCGCGATCCATTTGAGCTTCGGCCCGGTGAAGCCGGGCATCGGCTTCACGCCCACGACTTGCGCCAGGCCAGGGTAGTCGCGCGCCAGTTCGTCCGCCTCGAGAAAAGCACGTCCGTCGTTGTGCAGAATCGCTGGGCGGATCGGCTTGTCAGCGCGATCGAGAAGCACGGCGCCATGCATCTGGCCTGAGAAGCCGACCGCTTTCACGGCGCCCAGCGCCTTGCCCGCGCTATTTCTGAGGTCGGCGATCGCGCCGGCCATCGCATTCGCCCAGTCGTCGGGGTTCTGTTCCGACCAGCCGGCGCGCGGACGGTCGGGTGAATAGCGCCTGGCGGCGCTCGCGACGGGCTCGCCGCCCTCGTCGGTCAGAAGCGCCTTGAGCCCTGAGGTTCCGCAGTCAAGCCCGAGATACATAGGCTTGCATTGTGCTCCGCGGCGGCGGCGCTCACAAGCGGGAGCTGACGATCACGCGCGAAGTAATCGGGGCGCCTATGCCTGCCCTGTCAATGCCGCCAAGCCTGGCAACAGGAGGCCAATGGCGCCGCGGCAAGCCAACTTATCTCGGGATCGGCGTCGCTCTCGTCCAATTCGGCGCCGTGTTCGAGAATGTACCTCAGGCCGGAAAGGATCGGTTGGTCGGCGCCGCGAGTCGCCTCGTCGACGCCCTCCCAATCGCGTGCCCCCGCAGCCCGCGAAAAGCGGCGGACGAGGCCGGCGGCGAATAGGCCGCTGGTTAGATTCCGCTTCTCCGCGTCGCGCGAAACGCGTCGCGCGAAATCACCGCCGATCGAGGCGACCGCCGCGCGGGCGACGTGCGGATTGGAGCAGGTCCGGACGATCTCTCGGACGATCATGGGCAGCGTTCCTTCTCGCTTGGCCGTGACGCATCTTATGCCAATCGAATTTGTTCTCAACGTGTCATTGCTCGAAAAAAATCTTTTATGGTCGCGAAGGTCAACGTTTAGACGGTGCAATGTCAACGATTTGTCACAAATTGTCGTGTGCGCCGCAGCGCGAATTGGACTTTTGTTCTCGCACCGTCACAATCGTTCTGGGCATTTGTTTGTCGTAACTTAGTGCAACCTCGGTTGCTCAATAAAGCGGGCGTGCGTTACTGTTGATTGTCGGAATCAAAACGATGTTTAAAGCACTGCGCGGATTAAAGCGTCCAACCCGAGCCTCCGGCGTGTCCGGCGCAAGATCCGGCGCAACGAAACTGATACGCAGGGCCCATCGCAGAACGGAGAGAACTCAGTGCGCGTGCTGGTCCTATTCGCCCATCCGGTCGAGACGAGTTTCGGCGCCAGCCTGCACGCGAAAGTGGTCGAGACGTTGCGGGCGCGCGGCCACGAGGTCGACGATTGCGACCTCAACGCCGAAGGGTTCGATCCGGTGATGACCCGACAGGACAGGCTCGACTACTACGATGTCCCCGGAAATCGAGGCCGCGTCGCGTCTTATGTCGACCGCCTGCTCAAATCCGACGCCCTCATCTTTTCCTTTCCGGTCTGGAACATGGGCTTCCCCGCGATCCTCAAGGGCTTCGTCGACAAAGTGTTCCTGCCGGGCGTCAGTTTCAATTTGAAGGACGACGGCTCTTATGTGCCTTGCCTGCACAACATCAAAAGGCTCGGCGCGGTTTGCACCTACGGCGGCGCCCGCTGGACGACCTTTCTGATGGGCGATCCGCCGCGCCGATTCCTCAAGCGCTCCATGCGTCTGAATTGCGCGCCAGGCGCGCGTTGCGACTATCTTGCGGGTTACGACATGGATCACACGACGCCTGAACGCCGCGTCCGTTTCCTCAAGGCGGTCGAACGGAAATTTGCGACCTGGTGATTTGAGTCGCCAAAGCGCTCGGCGTCGATCGCCAAACTGAACCCGCGGAAACTGACGCGAACGTTGGCCTCAGCTTCTTTTCGGACGCGCGATCAACAGGAGATGCGTGGCGTGATCGACAAAGGTCGGGTTGCGGCGGAATCGACGCTCCAGCGTGCGCAACGCATGGATAAAGTTGGCGTCGGGCGTCGCCTCCGCGGGATTCCAGTCCGGGTCGGTCGCGAAGCGGCCATGGAAACAGGTCCAGGCCGCTCAAGTCTTCAATCTCGAGCGCAGGCGTGGCGAGAGCCCGGATCTCAGCTGCGCTGAAGAGATGCGAGGGGAAGGAGGTCTGCGCGCCGTTCTGGAACTCCACCTGCAATCGGCCGTTCGCGTTGTCCTGATGGTATGCCTTGGCGGCTTTCACGCCGTCCACGTAGATGGTCGGCGTGCTGCCGATCGCCCGAAATGTGGCGACGAACCTGCCCTTTGTAATGCGAGCAACCTCGCCGAATACAGTCGAAAGGTCGTCGGCCGGAAGGTGGTTGAGAACGCCATACAGGCACAAGCAGATATCAACACTGCTATCTGGCTCCGGCATCCGCTCCCGGATATCGCCGACCTCGAATCGCAGACTCACGCCAGCGTGACGCGCGACGTCTTGTGACAGCAGGCGAGCGCGTCGAACCTGCGCCTCCGCGAGGTCAACGCCACGCGCTGTGATCCGGGTAAAACCCATTTTTCCGGCCCAATCGACAGTGCGTCGAAGCCAAGTCCCTGGACCGCAGCCCAGATCAAGCACGGAGAGTTCGCGCCTGCCTCTCGCGCGCAGCTTGTTCAATGTGTTTCCCAGAATTCTCCAGATTTCCCGATCGCCATAGGCGTACTGCCCGTCGAACTCATAAAGCTTGTCGACATCGCCATCGGCGTAGGCCCGGTAGCGTTCACCGGCGCGGTCATAGTCCAGACCGACGTCGGCGCCCTGAGCAGCGGAAACATGGCGAACAAGGGGTCTCACGGGAACAGTCCTTTCACGGAGGGTAATTCGGAGCAGCGCCAAGTCAGGACGGGCGAGCATGCTGATGGAGTTTTGCGAAGCCTCTTCTCTGAGGGGCGCGCCGAGAAACGCTGCGATCTGCGGTGATCAATTGGTCGGATCAGCGGAGCGTCATCTTATCTCGCGGGCGGGCAGTAGCGGCCTCCCCTACCGAGGCTGAGACACGGGTCCGCATTTTCGGCCGCCACTTTCCGAGCAGCGGTTGTGGAGCCATTACAAATCATGCCGCCCTTCCCGACGGACACACAGCCCGGGGAGGAGGCCGTCGGATCGCCCGATGAAGTTGCGCTCGGAGACACCACCCACGCGACGAGCGCCGCGATCAGCGCCAGCCAAAAAGCCTCGGCCGCGCCGATCGCCGCTCTCCTCGCCACGCACGGTTCAGCGTTCCTGTCAGCGCCGTTCGCGTCGGGGCCATGCGCGAGGCGAAGCGGCCGGTTGAACGTGTCAACCTCCTGAAACTCACTAAGCTGTCGAAATGTGGCCCGAGCCGCGTAAGGTCTCAATGCGGATGATTTGGAGCCGCCATAAGGATTCGGCAAAGACGGAGCACGCCACAATCTCCGTCTCTATGGCGGGGATCCGTCCCCGCCACAGGCGGCGCGGCGAGGAAATCCGCGTAGAGCGGACTTGGCCGGTGAACTCGCCAGCGGACATGGCATCCGTCGAAAGAGCGGCCGCTCAACCGGCGGCGGAAACCTGGTCAATGAAATCGCGGATATGTCGTTCGATCTCGTCGCCCGGCAGGCCGTAGCGCGACTTGGCGTCGGGCAGGCCGAGATTGCCGCTGATGACGAAGGCGCGCAGCCCTTTGCGGGCCAGGGCGATGGCCTGCTCTACGCTGAGGCCGCCCACCACCTGTACGGATGCGCTCGCGCCCACGCTCTCGAAAACCGCGCATGCCACGTCGTGCAGGTAGCCGCCTTGAAACAAGGCCGGGGTCGGCCCGCCGGGCGTCGTACTGCAGGTGAATGCCGACGCCGTCCACGCCGGCGTCGAGCATGCGCTTCGCTGTCTGGACCGCCTGCCCGGCCGGTCCCTGCATCGGAACGAGGACGTCAGCGAAGGCGAGCCTCGGGATCGCCGGATCGGCCTCGCGGAACGCATCGCGCACCGCGCACACCGCCTTGGCCGTCGCCTCGCCCGCAAGGCGAGGAAGTCGATGACGTTGCCGCCGCCGCCATAGACCGCGTTCGCCTCCCCCTCCCCGCCGTCCATGGTCTTCATATCGGCGAGCAGCAACGCCGTGGGGAAACGTTGCCGGAAGATCGGCACAACGTTGCGGACGCCCTCGTATTTCAGGAGCGGCGTCCCGAGCTCCAGAATGGTCACGCCGGCCTTGAGCGCGGCCTCCGCCACCGCCAGCCCCTGCGGCACATGGGGAGTATCGACCGAAATCTGGAACGTAAACCGTTCGCGAAACAGGCGGCGGACGCGGTTCGATTCGCTTCGGACGTCGTTTGTCATGAGGTCGTTCTCTTCGGTTGTGATGGGCGCCGTGCAGTCATGTGCGGAAACGGGCTTCGAGTTTCCAGGGAAACCGACTTCTGGCGCCGGGACGGCTCATGAAGCGAGATCAGCGTCACGCGCACTTGGAATATTCGCGACAAAAGCAGTTCAGCCCGCCAAGTCTGAGATTGCGCCGCGCCCACAACACATTCGCCGTCACTCGGCGGCCTGCACGGCGTCCTCGATACAATGCGACTGGCTGCGCGGAAAAGCAAACCGGTCGAGGAGGATGGGAAAATCCGTGGACAACTGCGTCCTGTCGGACCTGACGTGTCCCGCCGCTGCCCAACTCGCTTATGGAGCTTGGCGTGGGGGAGGCGAAAGGATCGCAGATGGAATGGATCATCGAGAGTTACGACCGCAAAACGGATAGGGACGGGACGAACCGCTACACAACCGAGAGCGCCTTCATCAGCGCCGCCGAGGAGCTACTCCGCAACATCTTGAAGGGGTTCGTGTCCGCCACATTGCCGGACGGCAGGGTTCTGAACGAGCAGCAATTGCGGGGCCTCATCGCGCACAGCGCGTCAAACCATTAAGCCTACACAGAAAACCACATCTAAACCGGCGTCCAATCCGGTCCGGAAATGCTGCCGTCGGTCATGCAGAAATACCGCATACCGGGCGACCGGCGGTCGACTCGAACTCACGCGCCTGCTCTTCGGGCGTGCGTCCAGATCGCACTCGATCGACCACCTGTCGCCGGAACTCCGGCGGATAAGCGGTTCGGTAGCCGGGCACCGGGCATCAGACACCTCAAAAATCAACTTCAACGGTGTCCACCAAACCGGGTCAACTCCAACTCCAGTTCGCGAAGTCTCCACCCAGAACCTCATCAGCCTACTTGTGTATGGCCAGAAGGGTGAAGCTCCTCCCGAGTTCCTGCTTCAGACCATCGCGTCCGAAAGGGGTGAGCCGATTGATCGCGCCATCTCGAAGGTCAACGCAGTCGCTGCTGGTGTCCACAGACAGTTCACGAACCTAGCCGCCAACCCAGCGGTCCGTAAACGCGAGACTCAATTGCGCATGAGGGCTGTTAAGGACCAACTAGACAAGATGGTGGCCATTGGAATGGGGGCTGCAAACCGCCCCTCGTTGGATACGCCCATCGGAGTCCGCCACAGTCGCGTTGTGACCCCTCCTGCGGCCGTAGGCGGGCGCGCTTGCCAGCCTCAGGGCTTTTGTCGGATGCTGCCCACCCAAATGCCGAGGAACCGACGAGGCGCTTAGGAGCTCATCCCCTTCAATCAACTTCAGAAGACGCCAACGATGCCCTACAAGGACCCTGAGAAGCAGCGCGAGGCAGATCGTAGGTGGCGTGCGGCCAATCCTGAGAAGGCCCGAGAAGCCAACCGCAGGTGGCGTGAGGCCAACCCCGAGAGGCAGCACGAGGCAATCCGGAGGTGGCATGAGGCCAACCCCGACTGGGGCCGCAAGCAGAGCCGCAGATGGCGAGAGGCCAATTTGGAGAAGGCCCGCGCCAGGGAGGCCGCCTACCGGGTCGCCAATCGCGAGGCCAGACTCGCCTACATGGCCGACTACAGAGCTTCTCAAAAGGACGCTGCACGCCTGTACGCCCAGGAGGCCACCTTCGCCCTGGGCTTGGTCCCATCGCGCCCACTATGAACGGTCGCAGGGGGTCAACGCCTTTCGAGGCTCCCAAAGGCTAACAAATTGGGTAGAGGGTTGGGTAGAACCGTCCTCTAAACCGCCCCTAACACACTGCTATATTTCACCTTAAATGCACGCTGGCTGGGGCGGGAGGATTCGAACCTCCGGATGGCGGAATCAAAATCCGCTGCCTTACCACTTGGCTACGCCCCAATGCGTCCGCTCGAACGGCCTGGCGGAAAGCGGGCGGACAATAGTTCCGGGTGTCTCGCGCCGCAATGGCCGAGCCGGACGAAATTTGCTCCGTCTCGACACTGCGGCGGGGTCCGACCATTCGCAATCAGCATAGCTGCCACGCCGACGCCTCTTCCGCGAGCCCGCTCCCGCGCAGATCGCTAAAGCGTGGACATTGCCGGAGGAACGATGGAAATGTGCGGGATTGGCCTAGGCGCTCAGCTCGAAGACAATGCAAGTCGCCGATCTCATCTTGCCGGTGTTCGCGGTGATCGTGACCGGATGGCTCGCCGGCCACCTCGGATACGTCGCGCGCGACCTGTCCGACGCCTTGATCCACTTCGCCTACAACGTCGCGATGCCGGCGCTGCTGATTGTCACGATCGCGCACGAGCCCGCGCGATCCCTGCTGGCGTGGCGCTTTCTGGTTGCGTTCGGCGGCGGGTCCTTGCTGTGCTTCGCAATCGTCTTTGCATCGTTGCGTGCTTTTGGCGGCCAAGGGCTTGCAGGAGCGGCCATGCAAGGATGGGCGGCCTCGATGACGAACACCGGCTTCGTCGCGCTTCCAGTCCTCCAGGCGACCTACGGGCCTTCGGCAGTGTTACCCGCGGCGATCGCGACGGTGTTTGTCGCGGTGGTCATGTTCCCCGCGGCGGTGCTCATGCAGGAGCTCGATCCCCATGGCTCGGGCGGATCGGTCTTCGCGCCCTGGAAGCTCGCTCGCCACGTGATCCTTAACCCCATGGTGCTGTCGACCGTGGTCGGTATCGCCTGGGCCGCGGCAGGCGTTCCAATGCCAGGACCGGTCAACGCCTATCTCCAAATCTTGGCGGACGCCTTGACGGCTTGCGCTCTCTTCGCCATCGGCCTTGGCGTGTCGATGGACGGCCTGCGGGCCAACATTGGCCGCTCGGCCGCGCTCGCGGCGGTCAAGCTCGCACTGATGCCGCTCATCGTCCTTGGCCTTTCGATCGCGCTCCGGCTGGAGCCGCTCTACCTCATCGCGGCCGTCGTGTGCGCGGCGGTTCCGACCGCCAAGACGGTCTACATCCTTTCCGGCGAATATCACTGCGAGGAATCGACCGTCGCGGCGACCGTCTCTCTCACGACATTGTGCTCGATCGGCACGCTCATCGTCTGGATCTATGTTTTGACGAGGTTTTTTCCGCTGGCGTAAAGCACGCGAGCGCCGCTGTGCCCCAAATCTTTTAAGGCGAGGCGCCTGCCGCGATCGTCTTTGCGAACGCGGTGAGATCAGCATTCGAGCCGCAGACGAGAACGCCGACCCGCTCATGGGGCTCAGGCCGATAGGCGCTGCTCGCGATGGCGGCGAAGGCCGCCGCGCCGCCCGGCTCGGCGATGATCGAATGGTCCGCCCACAGCCGGCGCTGCGCCTCGGCGATGGCTGCGTCCTTGACCAGAGCGACGCCGCTCACGAAGCTCCTGGCGATATCGAAATCGAGTTCGCCAATCCGCTTTGCGCCAAGCGAATCTGCGGCAATCGAGCTGACGGTCACGTCGACCGGCTTATCCGCCTCGAGCGCGGCGTGAAGCGCGCGCGAACCTTCCGGCTCGACGCCGACGACCTTGACGCGGCCCTGAAACCAGGCGGCTACGCCGGCGATAAGCCCGCCGCCGCCCACCGCAATGAGGACTGTGTCGAGCTTCTTAAGCCCCAGTCGCTCGAGGTCCTCCTCCCACTCGAGCGGCGACCGTCCCCTGGCCGGCGATCGTCTCCACTGCGTCGTAAGGATGAATCAAGAGCGCGCCGCTCTCGGCGGCATACGCGTCGCACCGCTCCTGAGCCTCGGCATAGGCCGCGCCGCCAATCATCGCTTCCGCCCCGTAAGCCTTGATCTTCGCGATCTTGGCGGGCGAGGCGATTTCCGGCACGAAGACGCGCGCGCGGATCCCGAGCTTCTGGGCGGCGAAAGCGACGGCGGCGCCGTGATTGCCGCCCGAAGCGGTGGCGCAGCCGGCCGCGGATGTGGGTCGAGTGAGAAGATTATGGAAGGCGCCGCGCGCTTTGAACGAACCTGTCTCCTGCAGGCATTCGAGCTTGAGCGACAGCGGCGGCGCGCCGTCGACTCGGCGAGGCCGTCTCGAGGAGCGGCGTGCGCCGGATGTGGCCGCGGATACGCGCATGGGCCGCGCGGATGTCGGAAGGGGTGACGGTGACCGTCATCGTCAAATGCGAGCCCTCAACGCCTCTTGAGTCTTCTTGGGCAGCGCCGCAAGAATCATCGCGTAGCTCTGTCGGATATATTGCTTCAGATCATGGTCGCTGAACGAGCGCGTGTCGACGCGCTGCATCCACGAGAAGTCCGCGAGAGGCGAGATAAGGCGCGGGCCGCAGGCCCGGCAACTCGCTCAGGATCGCGAAGCTCGTCTTCGAGCATTTGAAGCTGACGGCGAACTCATCGCCGTCGCGACCATCCGCCGATGGCAAACACCTTGCCTCCGATCTTCCAGACGCTCGCGTCGCCCCATTGGACGACATGCGTGGCGTGCGGCAGGCTTCCGCAGAACGCGTCGTAGTCTTTGCGCGTCATCGCTGCCCCTGCCGCCGCCCACAGTCAGGTTTTCCGCGCGCTCGTCGACGACCGAGAGCCGACAGGATCTGCCATTCTCTTCCGCGTTTCGTGCGATTCCAAGGAGTTGCGGCGCCATTTCCTTCCGACCGGGCCGCCTTGGGCCTGGGTTGACTTGCCGGTCCGGAAAGAACGGTCTTCGTTACGCGCTCAACGCCATGCGGCCGCGGCGACCGCCTCGCCGGCCTAGAGCTTGATGACGTCCTTCAGCTCGCGCAGGCGGTCGAGTTTCTCTTGCGCCAGTCGCTTCTGGTCGTCCTTCGCGTCAGCGAGGTCTTCCTCCGCGTTCTTGATCTCCTCCCCGAGCGTGTCGGCGCTCAAATTCTCGAACGGGATAGCGGTTTCGGCGAGCAAGATAAGACCCGCTTTACTCGCGTCGGCAAAACCGCCGCGCACGAACACGCGACTGTGCTTGCCTTCGGCGTCGTCGATTCCGACGACTCCGGCGACGCATCGCGGTCATCACCGGCGCGTGGTCGCTGAGCACCTGGAAGTCGCCTTCGGCGCCGGGCACGAGCACCGCCTGAGCGGAGCCGTTGAACAGCACCTTGTCCGGCGACACGAGCTCGAAATGGAAAGTCGTCGGCATGAGCTTTCCTCGAACGCGGTTCTGATTAGGCCTCGGCCGCCAGCTTCTTGGCCTTCTCGACCGCCTGCTCGATCGTGCCGACCATGTAGAAGGCGGCCTCGGGCAGATTGTCGTACTTGCCTTCGACGATGCCCTTGAAGCCTTTGACGGTGTCCTCGATCTTCACCTGCACGCCGGGCGTGCCGGTGAAGACGGCGGCGACGTCGAAGGGCTGAGACAGGAACCGTTCGATCTTGCGCGCCCGCGCGACGATCTGCTTATCCTCTTCCGACAATTCGTCCATGCCGAGGATCGCGATGATGTCCTGCAGCGCCTTGTAGCGCTGCAGAACCTGCTGCACCTGCCGGGCGACATTGTAATGCTCCTCGCCGACGATCGCGGCGGTCAGCATGCGCGAAGTCGAGTCGAGCGGATCGACCGCCGGATAAATGCCTTTTTCCGAGATCGCGCGGGAGAGCACGGTCGTCGCGTCCAGATGGGCGAACGAGGTCGCCGGCGCCGGATCGGTCAGGTCGTCCGCGGGCACATAGATCGCCTGCACCGAGGTGATCGAGCCCTTGGTCGTCGTGGTGATGCGCTCCTGCAAGGCGCCCATGTCGGTGGCGAGCGTCGGCTGGTAACCGACCGCAGAAGGAATGCGGCCGAGCAGCGCCGAGACTTCCGAACCGGCCTGGGTGAAACGGAAGATATTGTCGATGAACAAGCAGCACGTCCTGGCCCTGGTCGCGGAAATGCTCGGCGACGGTGACGCCGGCCAGTCCGACGCGCATACGTGCGCCGGGCGGCTCGTTCATCTGGCCAAACACCAGCGCGCATTTCGATTTAACGTTCGAATTGGGATCATGGGGATCGGCATTGACCTTCGATTCGATGAATTCGTGATAGAGATCGTTGCCCTCGCGGGTGCGTTCGCCGACGCCGGCGAATACCGAATTGCCGCCGTGGGTCTTGGCGACGTTGTTGATCAGTTCCTGGATGAGCACCGTCTTGCCCACGCCGGCGCCGCCGAACAGTCCGATCTTGCCGCCCTTGGCGTAAGGCGCGAGCAGGTCGACAACCTTGATGCCGGTGATGAGAATCTGGGCCTCGGTCGACTGATCGACATAGGACGGGGTTGGCTGATGGATCGCGCGGCGCTCGTCCATCTTGATCGGCCCGGCTTCATCCACGGGTTCGCCGACCACGTTCATGATGCGCCCGAGCGTGCCCTCGCCGACCGGCACTGAGATCGGCGCGTTGGTGTCAGTGACTTCCTGACCGCGCACCAGGCCTTCGGAGATGTCCATGGCGATGCAGCGCACCGTATTCTCGCCCAGGTGCTGCGCGACCTCGAGCACGAGACGATTGCCATTGTTGGTCGTCTCGAGCGCGTTGAGAATGGGGGGCAGGTAACTGTCGAACGCGACGTCGACGACAGCGCCGATCACCTGGGTGACGCGGCCGGTGGCATTGGAGACATTCGCCATGAGTTGACGTCCTCGTTCGTAAGCTGTGCGGGTCGCGGCGGCCTGGTCAGACAGCCTCGGCGCCGGAGATGATCTCGATCAGTTCCTTGGTGATCATCGCCTGGCGGGTGCGGTTGTAGCGAAGCGTGTATTTCTGCACCATTTCGCCGGCGTTGCGGGTCGCGTTGTCCATCGCGCTCATCTGCGCGCCGAAGAACGAGGCCTGATTTTCAAGCAATCCGCGATAAACGCGCACCGTGACCGCGCGCGGAAGCAACTCGGCGAGGATTTCCCCCTCGTCAGGCTCGTAGTCGTAAACCGGCGCGGTCTCATCCTTCGGGCCAAGCTCCGGCGGGATAAGCTGCTGGGCGGTGGGGATCTGCGCGATCACCGACTTGAAGCGCGAGTAAAACAGCGTGCAGACGTCGAACTCGCCTTTCTCGAACAGCGCGATCACCTTTTCGGCGATCGGCTTCGCGGTCTCGTAGGTGATCGTGCGCACCGCGCGCAGGTCGATCAGCTCCAGGATCTGCCTCTCGTGCGTCCGGCGAAGCTGATCATAGCCCTTCTTGCCGACGCAAAGAATCTTGACCGTCTTGCCTTGCCCCGCGAGCGAATTGGCCTTCTCGCGCGCGAGGCGCACGATGGCGGTATTGAACGCGCCGCACAGCCCGCGCTCGCCAGTGCATACGA
This sequence comes from uncultured Alphaproteobacteria bacterium, assembly GCA_963770275.1. GTDB lineage: Bacteria > Pseudomonadota > Alphaproteobacteria > Rhizobiales > Beijerinckiaceae > Roseiarcus. Next base: position 11,224 of record CAVYPD010000029.1, on the reverse strand, counting down.
GCAGGAGATGCGTCTGGTCCGAGCCGCTGCCGACCAGCAGTCGCGGACCCTGACCGTCGGTCGCCGCGCCGGCCAGATTCGTCAGCACCGTTTCGACCTGCTCCGCATAGGGACGCGCCGCTTCGACCGCGCCTTGCGCGCGACGCAGCTTCGACACCGCGACCATCTGCATGGCCTTGGTGATTTTCTGCGTCGACTTGACCGACGCGATCCGGTTCCGGAGTTCCTTTAGCGACGGCATCGCTCAACGCCTCCGCGCGCGCTTCAAGACCGGCGAACGACTGGGTAGAGATCGGCCCATCTTAGGCAAAGGTCCCGGCGTAGGATTCGACCGCCGTCTTGAGCTTGGCTTCGACGTCATTCGTCAGATCGTTTGAGGAGCGGATCGAGTCCAGAATGTCCGGGCTCTTCGCGCGCAGAAATGCTGAGAAGCCCGTCTTCAAACGGCCGAACCTTGTCGAGCGGCAATTTGTCGAGAAATCCGTTCACGCCGGCATAGATGACGCAGACCTGCTCCTCCATCTTGAGCGGCGAGAACTGCGGCTGCTTGAGAAGCTCGGTCAGACGCGCGCCGCGATTGAGCAGGCGCTGCGTGACCGCGTCGAGATCGGAGCCGAACTGGGCGAAAGCCGCCATTTCGCGATATTGCGCGAGTTCGCCCTTGATCTTGCCGGCGACCTTCTTGGTCGCCTTGGTCTGCGCCGCAGAACCGACGCGCGAAACCGAAAGGCCGACGTTCACCGCGGGCCGGACGCCCTGGTAGAACAGGTCCGTCTCCAGGAAGATCTGACCGTCGGTGATCGAGATGACGTTGGTCGGAATGTAGGCCGAGACGTCGTTGGCCTGCGTCTCGATGATAGGCAGCGCGGTGAGCGAGCCCGAGCCATTCTCCTTGTTGAGCTTGGCGGCGCGCTCGAGCAGGCGAGAGTGAAGATAGAACACGTCGCCAGGATAGGCCTCGCGGCCCGGCGGGCGACGCAGCAGGAGCGACATCTGGCGATAGGCGACCGCCTGCTTGGAGAGGTCATCGTAAACAATGACCGCGTGCATGCCGTTGTCACGGAAGAACTCGCCCATCGCGCAGCCGGCAAACGGCGCAAGAAACTGCATCGGGGCCGGGTCCGAAGCGGTGGCGGCGACGATAATCGTGTATTCGAGCGCGCCGTGCTCCTCGAGAACCTTGGCGAACTGAGCGACTGTCGAACGCTTCTGCCCAATCGCGACGTAAACGCAGTAGAGCTTCTTCGACTCGTCGGCGCCCTGGTTCAGCGACTTCTGATTAAGAATGGTGTCCAGGGTGATCGCGGTCTTGCCCGTCTGCCGGTCCCCAATGATGAGCTCGCGTTGGCCGCGACCGATCGGGATCATGCTGTCGATCGCCTTCAGGCCCGTCGCCATCGGCTCGTTCACCGACTTGCGGGGAATGATGCCCGGCGCTTTGACGTCGACGCGCGCGCGTTTTTCCGAGTTGATCGGGCCTTTGCCGTCGATCGGATTGCCCAGCGCGTCGACGACGCGGCCGAGAAGCTCCTTGCCGATCGGCACGTCGACGATGGCGCCGGTGCGCTTGACCGTCTGGCCTTCCTTGATCTCCCGGTCGCCGCCGAAAATGACGATGCCGACGTTGTCGCTCTCGAGGTTGAGCGCCATGCCGCGCGTGCCGTTCTCGAATTCGACCATCTCGCCGGCCTGAACCTTGTCGAGACCGTAGGCGCGCGCGATGCCGTCGCCGACGCTCAGCACCTGCCCGACTTCGCTGACGTGCGCCTCAGCGCCGAAGTTGGCGATCTGAGTCTTGAGGATCGAGGAAATTTCAGCGGCGCGGATATCCATCAGCCGACCTCTTTCATGGCAAGGCGAATTGCGTTGAGTTTGGTTTTGAGCGAGCCGTCGACCATGCGCGACCCAAGCTTGACGATTAAGCCGCCAATGATCGAAGGATCAACCTTCATGTCGAGATCGACCTCTTTGCCGCCGGAAGCGGCGCGCAGCGAGTCTTTAAGCGAGGCGACATTCGCGTCAGTCAAGGCGGCCGCGCTGGTGACTTCCGCCCGCGTCACGCCCCGGGACTTGTCGTACAGCTTGCGGTAGTCCGCGATCATTTCGCGGACGAAGTAGAGCCGGCGCTTCGACGCCACGAGCCTGAGGAAATTCGCGGCCACGCCGCCAATTCCCGCCTGCGCCAGGATGGCGTCGAGAGCCTTGAGCTGGTCGGCGGCCGAAAAGACGGGGCTCCGCACCAGCCGTTCCAGGTCAGGGCTCTCGGTGATGAGGGCGTCGAATCTCGCCAACGCGTCCGCGACGGCCTCGCCCTCGCGTTGGTCGTGGGCGAGCGAAAACAGGGCGGACGCGTAACGTCCGGCCACGCCGGAAACAACCGTGTCTTCCTCTGCCACGCCGCCACCTCAGATGACGATTAAGCCCAGCCGCGCCGCCTCCCCGAAGGCTACCGCGAACCTCGGAAAATCTTGACAATTCCGCGCTCAAAACCAAGCGCTCGGCCAAAGCCTGCCCGAAAGGCTGGGTTGCCTAACATAGGCGTTTTGCAGGCGCAACCCGCCGGAAGCGCGCGCGGCGCGCCGTCTCACCGCGTGGCCAAACGACGACGCCGAGGGAGCCTGCTTCGCCGCGAGCAAATCGGCGCTCAAGCGCGCTTCAAATCCCTTTCGGTTTCACGTAAGCACTTCGCCAATGCCGCGCCGGCTATCGACCGCAGCGACGCGGCAAGCGCCTCGAGCGCAGCTTCCCGCGCCGAGCCGCGCTTGAAGACGAGCCTGACCAGTCGCGACGCGCCGTCGCCAACAATCTTCAAGCCGGCGATCCCGGCGCCCGAACGCCGCCAGTCGGCATAGGCGAGAAGGGGCGCGAGGGTTGCGCCCTGCCCGGCCGACGCGAGATGCCGCAACGTCTCGAGGCTCGTCCCGCGGACGTCGGCGCCGAGCGCCGTCCTCTCCGCCGCCTTGCAGAGCGCCAACGCCTGATCGCGCAGACAATGACCCTCGGCGAGCAGAAGAAGGGTGCTCGGATCGATCTCCTCGACGCCGATCGAGACGCGCCCGCGCTTTTTCGCGTGACCGGAAAAGACGAGGAAAAAAGGCTCGTCGTAAAGCTCGATCGACGCCAGCCTGGCGTCCCGCGGGTCGGTCGCGATCACCGCGGCGTCGAGGGCGCCGTCGCGCAAGCGCGCAAGCAGCCGGTCGGTCAGATCCTCCACCAGATAGAGAGGCGTGTGCGGCAGCGCCTCGGCGAGCCCCGGCAGGGCGATCGGCAGCAGGTACGGCGCGACAGTCGTGATCACGCCGAGCCGCAGTTCGCCGGCGAAGGGATCGCGCGCCGCATCAGCCGCCGTGCTTACGCCGGCCGCCGCGGCGAGCGTCGCGCGCGCCTGCGCCACGACGATCGCCGCCCTGTCGCTGACGCGAGCGCCGCGGCCTTCGCGGTCGAACAGACGAAGGCCGAGTTCCGCCTCAAGCTTGAGAATTTGACCGCTCAACGTCGGCTGACTTACGTTGCACGCCGCCGCCGCGCGGCCGAAATGGCCGTGGTCGGCGACCGCGACCACATATTCGAGGTCCCGCAGGTTCATAGCTTTAAAGATTGGCGGCGCCAATCGCTTGTCAAGAGACAATCGATTGGACCTATCGCTCTCGCTAGCTTATCGAGACCCAACGAAATGGCAGTGACGCGGAAGCGCCATACGCGGCGGCTATCGTCGTTCTCCATCAATTTGGATCTTCGACGGCACGTGAACCTGAACACGATTGGAGGAAAGTATGACAAGTGAAAGCAAATGCCCGGTCGCCGGCGGCGAAAAGGAAAAATCGGGTGGTTCTCGGGCGCACGGAAACCGTCACTGGTGGCCGGACCAACTGAACATCCAGGTCCTCCATGGGCACTCGTCCCTGTCCGACCCCATGGCCGAGGATTTCGACTACGCGAAGGAATTCAACAGCCTCGACCTCCATGCGGTGGTCAAGGACCTTCATGCTGTGATGACCGACTCGCAGGCGTGGTGGCCGGCCGATTTCGGCCATTACGGCGGCTTGTTCATCCGGATGGCGTGGCACAGCGCCGGAACCTACCGCATTGCTGACGGGCGCGGCGGCGCCGGCGGCGGACAGCAGCGCTTCGCGCCGCTCAACAGCTGGCCGGACAACGCGAACCTCGACAAGGCTCGTCGCCTACTCTGGCCGATCAAGCAGAAATACGGACAGAAGATCTCCTGGGCGGACCTCATGATTCTCGCGGGCAACGTTGCCCTTGAGTCGATGGGCTTCAAGACCTTCGGCTTTGCGGGCGGACGCGAGGACGTGTGGGAGCCCGAAGAGCTTTACTGGGGCCCAGAGGGAACCTGGCTCGGCGACGAGCGCTACAGCGGCGAGCGCGAGCTTGAGCATCCGCTGGCGGCGGTGCAGATGGGCTTGATCTACGTCAATCCCGAAGGACCGAATGGCAAGCCAGACCCGGTCGGATCGGCGAAGGACATTCGCGAGACCTTCTTCCGGATGGCGATGAACGACGAGGAGACGGTTGCGCTGATCGCCGGCGGGCACACCTTTGGCAAGACGCACGGCGCAGGCGATCCGTCTTTTGTCGGCAACGCTCCGGAAGGCGGCGCGATTGAGGATCAGGGTCTCGGCTGGAAGAGCGAGCACGAGACGGGCCACGGCGCCCACGCGATTACCGGCGGTCCGGAGGTCATCTGGTCGCAGACGCCGCTCGAAGTGGAGCAACCATTTCTTCGACAATCTCTTCAAGTTTGAATGGGAACTGACGAAGAGCCCGGCTGGGGCCTATCAATGGGTGGCGAAAGGCGCTGAAGCAACGATCCCCGATCCCTTCGATCCGTCGAAGAAGCGGCTGCCCACCATGCTGACGACCGATCTGGCGCTCCGGATGGATCCCGCTTACGAGAAGATCTCGCGGCGCTTCTACGAGCATCCGGATCAGTTCGCCGACGCGTTCGCTCGCGCCTGGTTCAAGCTCACACATCGCGACATGGGTCCCAGGATTCGCTATCTCGGTTCGCTCGTTCCGAAGGAGACGCTGATCTGGCAGGATCCGATCCCCGCCACGGATCACCCGCTGATCGACGACACGGACATTGCCGCGCTGAAAGGGAAGATCCTGGGCGCCGGCCTGTCGGTTTCCCAGCTGGTTTTGGCCGCCTGGGCGTCGGCCTCGACGTTCCGCGGCTCCGACAAGCGCGGCGGAGGAAACGGCGCGCGCATTCGCCTCGATCCCCAGAAGAACTGGGAAGTCAACAATCCAGCTGAGCTCAAGATGACGCTTCAGAAGCTCGAGGCGATCCAGAAGGACTTCAACACTTCAGCCAAGGGCGGCAAGAAGGTCTCGCTCGCCGATCTGATCGTGCTTGGGGGCGGAGCGGCGATCGAGAAAGGCGCTAAGGACGCCGGCCATGACGTGAAGGTGCCCTTCACACCGGGACGCGCGGACGCCTCGCAGGAGGAGACCGACGTCGAGTCTGTCGGCGTGCTCGAGCCGCGGTCGGACGGTTTCCGCAACTATCGGAGCGCCAAGGAGTTCATGGCCCCCGAGGAGGCCTTGATCGACAAGGCGCAGTTGCTCAGGCTGACCGCGCCGGAGGTGACGGCTCTCGTAGGCGGCTTGCGCGTCCTCGGCGCCAATGCCGGAGGGTCCAGGCACGGCGTCTTCACCAAGAAGCCGGGAACGCTGTCCAACGACTTCTTCGTCAACCTGCTCGACATGAGCACGGAATGGAAGCCGGCACAGGGTACGGAAGGCGTCTACGAGGGGCGCGACCGGAAGACGGGTGAAGTTAAGTGGAGCGGCACACGCGTCGATCTCATCTTCGGCTCGCACTCGGTTCTGCGCGCGCTTGCGGAGGTCTATGGGTCTTCCGACGGGAAGGAGAAGTTCGTGAAGGACTTCGCCAAGGCGTGGGTCAAGGTGATGAACCTCGATCGCTTCGACCTCATCTACAAGGGCGAGCCCGCGCTCAAGATCGCGGCTGAGTAGCGGGTCGTCCCTCGCCTCGGTTCCGGAGGCGAGGCGAGGACATGGAAAGGGCCGCGTGGAACAGAGTTTCCCGCGGCCTTTCGCATGCTTGGGGCGCGCAAGGCGGAACGCACGAGTTACCCTTCTCCCTCAAGGAGAAGGTGGCCGCGCGAAGCGCGGCCGGATGAGGGAGTCACTTGAAGCGGCGGCGCTTTGCGCGAACCCTTACCCCAACCCCTCTCCCGTAGGAGAGGGGCAACGGGTCGCGCTCTCCTGGGCTCGAATCCCGTTCCCTTCCCCGCCGCTCCCTGCTAATGCCGCGCCTCATGACCGCCCACTCAATCGAGAATATCCGAAACTTTGCGATCATCGCCCATATCGACCATGGCAAGTCGACGCTCGCCGACCGTCTCATCCAGCAGACGGGGACGATGGCGGAGCGCGACATGGTCGAGCAGGTCCTCGATTCCATGGACATCGAGCGCGAGCGCGGGATCACCATCAAGGCGCAAACGGTGCGGCTGGATTACAAAGCCCAGGACGGCAAGTCCTATATCCTCAATCTCATGGACACGCCCGGCCACGTTGACTTCGCCTACGAGGTCTCGCGGTCACTCGCGGCGTGCGAGGGCTCGCTCCTGGTCGTCGACGCGAGCCAGGGGGTCGAGGCGCAGACGCTCGCCAACGTCTATCACGCCCTCGACGCTGGGCATGAGATCGTCCCCGTCCTCAACAAGATCGACTTGCCCGCAGCCGAACCTGATCGGATCAAGGAGCAGATCGAGGACGTGATCGGCCTCGACGCTTCGGACGCGGTGCCGATCTCGGCTAAGTCGGGACTCAACATCGACCTTGTGCTCGAGGCGATCGTCAAACGCCTGCCCCCGCCGAAAGGCGACGAAACGGCGCCTTTGAAGGCCCTCCTGGTCGATTCCTGGTACGACGCTTATCTGGGCGTCGTCGTCCTGGTGCGGGTGATTGACGGGGCGCTCAAAAAGGGCTCGCGTATTCGCATGATGGCCGCGGACGCCGTTTATGAAGTCGATCGTATCGGGATCTTCCGGCCGAAGATGATGGAGATCACTGGGCTCGGCCCGGGCGAGATCGGCTACATCACCGCCCAGATCAAGCAGGTCGCGGACACGCGTATCGGCGATACGATCACCGACGAGCGGCATCCCACGCATGAGGCTCTGCCCGGATTCAAGCCGGCGCAGCCGGTCGTGTTCTGCGGCCTCTTTCCAACCGACGCGGCCGACTTCGAGGATCTGCGCGCGGCGATGGGTCGGCTCAGGCTCAACGACGCGAGCTTCTCCTACGAGATGGAGACGTCGGCCGCGCTTGGCTTCGGCTTTCGCTGCGGCTTCCTCGGCCTCCTGCATCTTGAGATCATCCAGGAGAGGCTCCAGCGCGAGTTCAACCTCGATCTTATCGCCACCGCACCATCGGTCATCTACAAGATCGCGCTTACCGATAAGTCGGAGATCGAGCTGCACAATCCGGCCGACATGCCGGACGTGGTCAAGATCGCCGAGATCAAGGAACCGTGGATCAAGGCGACGATCCTCACCCCCGACGATTACCTCGGCGCGATTTTGAAACTCTGCCAGGACCGTCGCGGCGTCCAGATCGACCTCAACTATGTCGGCAAGCGCGCGATGGTGATCTACGAACTGCCGCTCAACGAAGTCGTGTTCGACTTCTATGATCGCCTCAAGTCGATTTCCAAGGGCTACGCGTCGTTCGACTATCAGATCACCGACTATCGCGCCGGCGATCTGGTCAAAATGTCGATTCTGGTCAACGCCGAGCCGGTCGATGCGCTATCCATGCTCGTCCACCGCGATCGGGCCGACATGCGCGGTCGGGCGATGGTCGAAAAGCTCAAGGACCTCATCCCGCCGCACATGTTCGTGATTCCGGTGCAAGCCGCGATCGGCGGCAAGATCATCGCCCGCGAGACGATCCGGGCGTTGCGCAAGGACGTCACCGCCAAGTGCTATGGCGGCGACGCGACCCGCAAGCGCAAGCTGCTCGAGAAGCAGAAGGCCGGCAAGAAGAAGATGCGCCAGTTCGGCAAGGTCGACATTCCGCAAGAAGCCTTCATCGCCGCGCTCAAGATGGATTCGTAAGCGCCAGTCATGCGATGTTCGCTTCTGGCGCTTACGACTCGCGTCGGTGGCGTCGGATCGAGAGGAACATGATGATCAATCGCAGAATTTTTGCAGCGCTAAGCGCCGTTGCGTTGATGGGCTCGGTCGCGCAAGCGCAGACGTTGCCGACGCATCGGATCCCTGCCGCGCTCGCTGTCGAAGCGGCGAGCGAGACGGTCGCGGCCTGCGCGAAGCAGGGTTATCACGAGACGGCGCAGGTGGTGGACGCCGATGGTGTGGTCATCGCCACCCTACGCGGCGACGTCGCCGGCGCGCACACGCTCGATAGCGCTTTCTACAAGGCCTATACCGCCGCGTCGTTCAAGAGCGACACGCTTGCGCTTGCCGAACGAGCCAAGGGCGAGGATTCGATTCTGCCCCTCGCCAGGCTGCCGCACGTGATGTTTTTCGGCGGCGGCGTGCCGATCAAACTGGGAGACGAGACGATCGGCGCGATTGGCGCCTCCGGCGCTCCAGGCGGCAAGCTGGACGATGCCTGCGCCCGCGCAGGAATCGACAAGATCAAGGATCGCCTGCAGTAGACGGCGGCGTACGAAGCAAAATCGACGACATCCATGCAGGCCTTCGCCGACGTTCAGGCGCTCGTTTTCGATGTCTTTGGCACGGTCGTCGACTGGCGCAGCGGTGTGGCGCGCGAATCGGCGGCTTTCCTCGCGTGCTACGCGCCGAGCGCCGATCCGGCCGCCTTCGCCGACGCGTGGCGGCGACGCTATGCGCCGGCGATGGAAGAGGTCCGTTCCGGACGTCGTCCATTCGTCCGGTCTGGACGTGCTGCATCGGGAAAACCTCGAAGCCCTGCTGCCGGAGTTCGGGATCGATCCCGCCTCGGTCCCGTCTTCCGAACTCGATGCGCTGAACCTCGCCTGGCATCGGCTCGACCCGTGGCCGGATTCGGTTCCCGGCCTCACGCGGCTCAAGCGCCGGTTCATCATCGCGCCCCTGTCGAACGGCAACATCCGGCTGATGCTCGACATGGCGAAACGCGCCGGCCTGCCTTGGGACGCCATCCTGGGCGCTGAGCTTGCTCAGGCTTACAAGCCGAGCCCGGAAGCCTATCTGCGCACCGCCGAAGCGCTGATGCTCAAGCCCGGGCAGGTCTGCCTCGTCGCCGCGCACAATGCCGATCTCGCTGCCGCGCGCGCGTTGTGGGCTACGGACCGCCTTCATCCTCCGGCCGACGGAGCACGGGCCGGATCAGACAACCGATCTCGGGCCGGAAGAGGATTGGGACCTCGTCGCGAGCGATCTCATGGATCTAGCTAGGCAGCTCGGGCTCGACCCGTGACGCCCTACCCTCTCAGCGGCGCGCAGCTGTCGCCGACGATAAGCGCCGACGGAAAGACGACCCGGCGCGCCTCGACCGCCTCCCCGCGCTTCATGCGATCGACGAGCAGCCGCACGGCCTCGTTCACCATGTCGACGATCGGATGCTCGGTGCGGGTGAGATTTGGTCTCAGGCCCCTGATGCCGGGAATATTGTCAGTCGAGGCGACCGAGACATCCTCGGGGCATCTCAAGCCGATGTCGGCGATCGCGCGCATCACGCCAAGCGCCATGAGGCCGTTGGCGACATAAAGCGCGCTCGGGCGGTCGGGCTGCTCCAACAAAGCGCGCGCCGCCGAATAGGCTGACCTCCTCGCGAAAGTCACCGGAACGGATGAACCGCGGTTCGACCGCGAGCCCCTTGGCGCTCATGGCGGACTGCATACCCTCGATGCGGGCGAGCCCGGTGCTCAGTTGCGGCGGCCCGGTGATCGCCCCGATCCGCTTGTGACCGAGGTCGATCAGGTAGTTCGTCGCCTGGTGGCTTGCCGCGAAATTGTCGATCGTGACCGCATCGAGACCGTCTTCCTCGAGCGTGCGCCCGAACAGGACGGTTGGGATGCGCCTATCCACGTCGCGGCTTAGCGCCGAGACCGCGACGCTGACCGGCACGAGGATGAGTCCCCCGCATGAGAGCGTCCGCACACGCGAGATGATGCGCTTCTCCGCCTCCGGCTTCTCGTCGCTGTTGAACACAACGAGCGAAAAGCCCCAAGCGGCGACCGCCGCTTCCGCCGCGCAGACGACCCGCGCATAGAAGGGGTTCGAGAGGTCCGCGACAACGATGGCGATGAGGTCGCTCACGCCCGTTCTGAGCCTCCGCGCGAGTTGCGAAGGCGCATAGCCAAGATCCCGGACCGCCTCCAGCACGCGGGCGCGGAGCGCCGGACTGACATAGGCGGACTCGTTGATGACCGCCGACACGGTCGCGGTGGAAACGCCCGCCGTCCTAGCAACGTCTTTGATGGTCGCCGCCATTGGCCTCCAGCAAATCGATTTGGCGTATTATCGGTCGATCCTCGCTCGCGGTAAAGCTCCAGATTGCTCGCTTTTATGGGCGAGATCGGATCGGCATGAGTTTTTCCGCTTGCGCGACGCTTCGAATTGCTGGAAGTTCAGCGAAACGGTTAGTCGTATTTCGCTAGGCTGCGGGCCAGCACGGACGGGAGGGAATATGAGAATACTGATCACCGCCGCTGTCGCGGCTTTTGCAGCGACTTTCGCCTCGGCTCATGCCGAGCAGCCGCTGGTTGGCATCGTGTCCATTTCCGCAACCGAAGCCAACAACGCCCGGTACATAACGGGCGCCCAGGACGCGGCCAAGACGCTCGGCTGGAACGTCTCGGTGATCGACGCGGCCGGAAACGCGGACCAGGCGAATGCCGCCATTCAGAACTTTGCCCAGCGCGGCGCGGCCGCGATCGTCGACATGGTGTTTCCCTATTCATCGATCGGCGCCGGACTCGATGCGGCCAAGAGCGCCAAGATTCCCGTCGTGACCTGGGGCGGCGGCTTGGGCGGCGGCGTCGCGGCCACGAACGGCTCGGGCGGCCCGATGGTCATTCCGGTCAACGATCTCATGATCAAGACGATGAACGGCAAAGGGTCGGTTCTCGCGCTGACCTATCATACCGGAGAAGTGTGCAGGAACCGCGAGGTTGAGCTGGACAAGGCGCTCGCCGAACATCCCGACATCAAGGTCACCAAGAACGAGGTCCGCATTCCAGGCTATTTCGAGGACGGCGCGC
>CAVYPD010000028.1:0-80491 GCA_963770275.1 uncultured Alphaproteobacteria bacterium | reverse complement strand
CACGCATTCGGTGAGCGCCTCGACGTTGTCGGTCAGTGTCACGAAACCGTGCCCAAACCCGCGGGGCACGTACATCATCGGCCGGTTGTCCTCGTTGAGCTCAGCGCCGAACCACTTGAGATAAGTCGGCGACCCGGCGCGCAGGTCGACGATCACGTCCCACAGCGCGCCCTTGATGGCGCGGACGACCTTCACCTCCGCTGCTGGCGGCAATTGATAGTGCAGGCCGCGCAAGGTGCCCTTGGCGCCAGTCAGCGAGTTGTTGACCTGCACGAAGCGGGTTTCGAGCCCCGCCGCGCCGAATTCCTTTTCGCAGAAGAACCGCGCGAAGAAGCCGCGGTCGTCGCCGCGTCGCTCGAGTTCGATCAGATAGGCGCCCTGAAGCGGCGTCTCCTGGAATTTCACGGAATCGGCCCCTCAAACGACGCTGCCCGCTGGCCACGGAACCAGCGCAGGTCGGGACCTAGCCGACCGGCCGCCATGTGACGTTCGAGCGTCTTCAGTCGCATGTAGGGCGAGTTGCGGAAGTCCTTGTCGGCGAAGGCCATGCTACTCAGGCCCTCGCGCAAGCGCCGGATCGACTGGTCAAGCGTGACCTGCGGGATGTGCGCCGGCGCGAGCGACTTGAACAGGCTGAAGTCGACCTTGTAGGAGCGCTTGTCGGGCGGCGGCGTTGGTGTTGATCGAGACCTTGGTGCCGGGCACCTGCCGCGCCACCGCATCGGCCAGATCGCTCACCTGATAATTGCACTCGTCGCGGCCCGCATTGACGGCGAGAAACCGGCCGCCGTTCTCCGGCCTGCGAACGATCGCCCATTCGATCGCGCGCGCCATGTCGCGCACGTCGATCAGCGGCCGCCACGGCGTGCCGTCGCTCAGCACGGTGATCTCGCCCGACGGCGATCGCGCAGGCGACGAAATCGTTGAGCACGAGATCGAGCCGCAGCCGGTCGGACATGCCGCAGGCGGTCGCGAAACGCAGCGACGTGCACGTCATCTCGCCGAGGCAAGCTGGCGCAAGCGCCGTTCTCGGTGCCGATCTTCGAGCGCGCATAGGCGGTCAGCGGATTGAGCGGGTCGGTCTCCGTCCGCGCGCCGCCCTCGGCGCACGCCATAGACGCTGCAGCTCGAGGCGAAGACGAAGTTCTTGACGCCGGCGCTCCGCGGCCAGCCTTCGCGAGGCGACGCTGGCGCTGGTTGATGGCGTCGGTCACCGCCTCGAACCGTTGCCCATCGGATCGTTCGAAATCGCGGCCAGATGCACGACGGCGTCGACGCCGTCCAGCAGCTCGGGCGGGAACTCGCGGACGTCGCCGAAACGCTGCGCGTCGAGCAACGCTCCGGCAAGACGCTCGCATCGGTCAGGCAATGCGCGAAGAAGCCGCTGTCGAAGCCGATGCAGGACTCAGCGTCGGCGAGGTGCGCGCGCAGGATGGCGCGCCACGACGGGCCCGACATAGCCCATGTTGCCGGTGATCAGAATCCGCACTGCTGCCGCTCCTTACCAGACCTTCCACGGCGCCTTGCCGGAGGCCCACAGGTCTTCGAGATGACGCTTGTCGCGCAGCGTGTCCATCGGCTGCCAGAAGCCGTTGTGGAAATAAACGCTGAAGCTGGTCCTCGGCGGCCAGCCGTTCCATCGGCTCGCGCTCCCAGACCGTCGCGTCGCCCTCGATGTAGTCGCCGACCTTCGGGTCGAGCACGAAAAAGCCGCCGTTGATCCAGCCGCCGTCGCCGACGCGGCTTTTCGTGAAAGCCGGTGACGCGAGTGCCCTTGATGCTCGAGCGCGCCGAAGCGGCCGGGCGGCTGCCTGCGGTGACGGTCGCGAGGCGGCCCTCCTTGTCGATGGAAGTCGATCGCCTGCGCGTGATGTCGACGTCGCCGACGCCGTCGCCATAGGTCAGGCAGAATTCCTTGTCGTCGCCGAGATAGGGAAGGATCCGCTTGATGCGGCCGCCGATCATCGTCTTCTCGCCGGTGTCGACCAGCGTGACCCGCCACGGCTCGGCAGTCGGCGTGGTGGACCTCCATGCTATTGTCTTGTCATGTCGAACGTGACGTCCGACATGTGCAAGGAAATAATTGGCGAAATATTCCTTGATGACGTAGCCCTTGTAGCCGAGGCAGATGACGAAGTCGTTGACGCCGTGGGCGATGTAGATCTTCATGATATGCCAGAGAATCGGCTTGCCGCCGATCTCGACCATCGGCTTGGGCTTGACATCGGTTTCCTCGGAAAGACGCGTGCCGAAGCCCGCCGGCCAGAATGACCGCTTTCATTAAACTTTCCGGTTTTACAGGCGCATTCGGAATGCGAACGGCTATCCATCATGGTTAAAGGGAGCAAACTATATAATTATGGGGCTCTTCGAAATCGATCATATTGGCGCCTTGTATAGACGGGTAGGCGCGATTTCAACCAAGGCCGGATGCGGTCGCGGCGATATAGGCGCCGGAAAGTAGGTGAGTTCATCATCCGAGCTGATTTGGTGCGTTACGTCGGACTTTTCACTGTCGTGCGGGCCTTAACGAGAGGCGCCGAGGAGGGAAAGGGTATTTTCTCGGACATGTCGGTCGCGGCGGCCATTCCGCCGTAGCAACCCCGAATTTATCGAAGCTTTTAGAGCGTCTTCGCGCCGCGGAGAACCAGTCGATGAAATTATCGTAGTCGACAACAATTCAAAAGACGATGGAAGCGCCTGCATTTCACGCCCTTGAAGTTGGCGGGTGAGTTCGAGTCGACCGCACGGTCGATCGCCCCTTGGGCGAGTAAGCCGCTCGAGATGCGAGCAAGCGCTTTGACGCCCGATAGCGCCGAAGGAGGAGCCAACGCACGTCACGCCTAGCTGCAAGTGCACAAAGGCATCCCGTTATTCGAGGCCAGTCCGGCAGGCGAAAAAAGAGTCTTGCGCTTCACAGATGTAAGTTACGAGTGGGCTCACCCACGATCAAGCGACGCGGAAGCGCACGGCCTGAAAGCCCGGGGCCGATCCCTAAATCCTGACGACGCTCCTCGGGAGAACGTACCTGGTCAGCATCAATCTTGCTGGCCAGCACCACTCCAAAGCTTGCTATGTCAAAAGCTTCCCGGTGCTTTGTAGGTGTCGATATAGTCCGTGAGGAAGGCGTCGTTCGAGCTGAACTTCCCAATCAGATCGGGATGCGCGGACTCGTACCCGCTCACGTTGAACGTGGTGCTCCGGCCCTCGGAATGGCCGTTGGTGATGTAGTGCGCTGCGCCTGCGTCGTTGTCGGCGCCGAATGCATTCATCAGGTCTGTGTTATCCGCAATGTAGGCGAGGCCGTCGAAAGTGGTCGTTCGGCCTTCCTTGTAGCCGGCGTTAATGAAGTGCTCCGCCCCGGCCTGTTCACTGGATCGCGCCAAGATCGGCACTATCCTCGTGCCACTCTTCGCGCATTATCGCCCTACAGCGCCTCTCGTCCAGGCGGCCTACGCCGAAGGCTTACCTTTCGTCAACGCCGATCGCATCATGTGACGACCAAAGCGCCGATCACAAACAGAAGCATGCCCGTTTGTACCTTGCAAAGCCTTGAACTCAACCGCCCAATGACAGAAGGCGTCCAGGTTTTTTGGCGTCCAGCTGGGTGGGTGTTCGATGATTTCTTGAGCGCTCCAACATAATTTCGCTATTCGCAATAGTTCGACCCATTCCGTAAGGGCGCTCGGTCTAGGACACCGCTGCAGAATCGGGAGCAACTCCGGCGCTCTTTTCGCGAGCACGCGGTTCTCCAGCAAATCCCGGTACGCCGCCGCCGCCATTTCACGCCGCCGATCTTCGTCGCGAAGTAAAGCGAAGACGGCGTTTCCGAATTCGGCGATCGACGCACGCACAACAACTCTTGTCGCGTCCAGATGTTGGTAAGCGCAGGCGTCCGAAACGACGACTGGAATGCCCGCTGCGGCATAGTCCAGGACTTTGATGTCCGACTTCGCGTCATTGAACTCGCCTGGCAGGAGCGGAGCAAGGCCTACGGCCCAACGCGCCTCGGTGGCTAACATGGCGTGAAAGCGCGTATATTGCGGCCTCGAGCGGCCGCTGCCGGACGTCGAACCGGCGGGCGAGCAGACCGGCGATGCGCGGATCGTCAGAAATCCCACAGAGTTCGAAACTGGGCCTCTCGCTAACTCGCACGGCGGCGGTCGCGAGCGAGTTGATCACCGCCATAAGGTCCTGGAGATGGGAGGTCGTGCCGAAGTAGCCCAGGTCGGCATTGTGCGGCGCGTCCGCCAATGGCGGAATAAGGGCCTCGTCGAGCGCGTTTCTCCAAATCGCGACGTGGGCCGCGCGCTGTTGAAGGCGATCGGCGAGCACAGAATTGGACACGATCACTGCATCGGCTTCCCGCAAGAGGAATCTCACTCTCGGCCGCATGTCTTCGAGACCCCGCTCGACCGCCGCGCTCGAATGCCGGGCGAGCAAGTCGTCATCGAGGTCGTAAACGATCTTTGCGCCGACGGCCTTGATCGCTGCGCAGAGTTCAGTGATCTCGGAGAGTTTCGAGCCTATTGGTCCGCCGCGCTGCAAGACGACGACATGAGGCCTTTCGCCTGCAAGCGAGCGGCCGACCGTCACTCTGAGCCGATTGGCGAGCGAGCTGTGACGATACGGACGGAGAAGACGAATTTCCGCACATGCCCAGGGCGGGCCATCGGGCGGCGTCTCAGGAATGAGATGCAGCCCTATCACTCAGCACCCCACAAAGCTTCCAAGAGCTTGAGAGCGGCCCCGTCCGGCGTGAGCGTCATGGCCGTTTCCATGCCGGCGCGGCGAACCGTCAAACGCAATTCCGCATCCACCACCAGTCTATGAGTAACCTCGAAACGGGCGTCCTCGTCGCGGCTGTCGACGACAAGCCCATTTATTCCGTGACGGCAGAATTCCGAAGCTCCACCCTCTCGTGGCATAACGACGGCGGCGCCGCTGGCCATGGCCTCTAACGCCGTCAAGCCCGTCGCCTGCCAATCCGAAAAATCGAGAAAAATGTCCGTTTGGCCGAGCAAATCAGCAACTTCGCCCGGCGCGAGTGTTCCGAGAACTCGTATTCCGTCCAGCGGTACCCCAAGCGTGGATATATCGCCCACGGAGCCGGCGAAGCAGGTGATCGCTACAGCGTCTTTGAATGTATCCTTGAGGCGGCGCAGAACGCGCAGTGTCCGGTCGGGACCTTTTCGTCTGGCGTCTGGACGCACCTTAGCGACGATGTGCGGCGGTCTCTTCGGGTCGAACTCGTCGTCGCGTCGCGGATAGAACAGGTCGATGTCGACACTCGGCCCAATAACGATCGGCTCATAGCCGCCAGCCGCCACGATCTCGTCGCGGATCCAGCTCTCACTCGTCACGCGAGCAACCTCTGGCCGGGTAAAGTAGGACAGCGCCGCACGATCGAACGAAGCCTTATCATCCGCGAACATCCAAGTCTCAAGGTCTTGAACGTAATAACCAAACTTGGCGGCACACTGGACGTCGGGCAACCAACCGAAGGTCTCGCAACTGGTGGCCACGATCGCGTCGACCAAAATGCCTCGCGCCGACAACAAAGTCTGCGCTTTGCCGGACACATCGCCATCGCAGTAGATCACGGGGATATCGATACCCCTGTATTCCATCTCGAAGCGTCGCCGGTGATCGCTGCGACTGATGATCCAAGGATCGACGCCGAAAAGTCGCATCGCCCTTATTTCCTGACTGATTGCATTCTCGCATTCATCGGTATCAGGGATCGATAAGAGAAAGGCGATGCGGCGCGTTTGATACTGGCTTTTCGCCCTCGCGGTTAAAGCGGCACGGCTTTGGCTGACTTGAACGCGTTGCAGCGTACGAAGAAGCTGAAGGCTTTCCTGACGTACGTTTATGACGGGCTGGATATCGACGGTATGCGAGTACTTTGCCGCATTAGTGTTGTACGCGTGCGCTACCAACTTTTGCCGCTTATCATTGTAGCGTGATTGATGGCGGAAAACATATACGTCGTCCGCCACAAGCAATCGGACCCCTTTCCTTCTCACGCGAATGCGGAAATTATTTTCCTCTTCGAAACTTGCGCCAGATCGCCCTCTCAAAAAAAAAGCCGACATGTTCGATCGCGTGTCGACGGATCAACATACAATGGGCGCTCATGAAGCGCACTTGAGCGCCGCGTTGCGGCGCTCCGATTGCAATTAGGCGGGCCGTCTGGTCAACGAGTTCATTCGCAACCGCAACGGGTATAGGGGGAGAGCAGGTAAATTGCGCCGAAGCCGTATTGCTAAGAGGGGCAACAACGGCGGTAGTCGGGTCACGGCGCATGTAGTCCAGGAGCCGGTCGAGCCAACCTTCCGTAACCTCGGTGTCGCTGGTTAGGCAAACGGCGAAGGGGGCCGAGCTCGCGCCCAATCCAGCGGTTGCGGCTACGTTAGGAACTCTCGCATGCTCATGGTGCACAACGGTCACGTTATGAGCCCCGACGAAAGTTGAAATTAGCCCGTCGGTCGACGAGTCTGAGCCATCGTCGACCAGAACAACGCGGTAAGGATGCAAGGTCTTAGCTACGATGCTGTCCAAACACCTACGTACATCAGCCGGCGCGTCGGCCACACAAACGATGATGTCGACAGTTTCATCGCCCGGATCGGGCTCAGGGGGAAAGATTGCGGCCTCCTAAGCGGGGGCAAGCGTCTCGTTCCAGAAGCAGGTCAGAAATCTATAGGCCGCAACTTCGGGCGACAAGAACGACGCAACTTCCATAGCCTTCTTTCCCATACCCAAGCGGAGCTGGGGGTCACGGATGAGCCTGCTCGCAGCTTTAAAATAAGCGTCTTCGTCAGACCCATCCAGTACAATTCCAAACTCCCCGTCTACGCAAAACTCCGTTGTCCCACCATTTCTTGGAACGACGACGGCAGCACCGCTAGCCATCGCCTCCAAGGTCGTCAATCCCATAGCCTGCCACTCCGACAGATCCAAAAACACATCCGTACGTCCCAGAAGCTCCGCAACCTGTTCCCGGGTCAGTTTTCCCCTGACCCTTATTCCCCATACGGGGATACCAAGCGCCTCCGTATCTCGATATGTCCCACCGAAGCAATCGACCGAAATGCCAGCACCGAATTCGTCTTTTAATCTACGCAGGACGCGAAGCGTCCTTTCGGGCCCGCGCCTGAGGGTTTCCGGGCGGACCATTGCTGTTATTCGTGGTACGTAACTCGGCCTGAGGCGATCATCATTTCGAGGGAAGAAGAGCTTGCCGTTGACGCTCGGTCCCACGACCTGCGGCGCTACGCCTCCAATGCTAACTATCTGCTGCTTATTCCACTCGCTCTTCGTGATCCTGACCACCTCTGGACGATCTCGATAGGTCGCTAAAGCCCGCGCAGCTGCGGTTGCGTCCTTCCCTTCGTAAAAGCGATCCTCCATATCTTGTATATAATAAGCAAGCTGATATTTAGCATCCTTTGGCAACAAATAAAAAGATCGAAAAGCCGTCGCGACGAGGACGTCTAAGTTAATATTATTGATTTTTAGCATATCTACGATGGAGTCTGCGCCGTCTGTATCTAGATATATTGCCTTACAGTTAGGATACGTTTTCTCAAACCCCTCTCTATTACACAAATAGTTTATGACGTATACATTCGCTCCGAAGCGACGCATAGCCTCTATTTCTTGTAGTATAACGTTTGCGCCGCCGCCCACGTCCGCTATAGGTAATATGAACGCGATGGTTCTTTCTCTAAAAGGAGCAGAATTTATGTTGGTCCATTTCGATAAAGTAATGTTCGCCCATGCTACAAGACGCGCTCGATGCATAAGAAAACTATTCCTGCAGATATGTACATACGGATCAATGTCTATCGCAACGCTATGCTTTATTGCCAGAGTCTCACCCGCTCGCCTTGCGAGTTCGAACCGCCGATCCCCATATGATACAGACTGATAGTGAAATACGAAACAATCGTCAGCGACCAATAGTTTCCACCCCGCTCTCCGAGCACGAACACAAAGGTCGTTTTCTTCGCCGTATCCGGAGCCGAAATTCAATTCATCGAACAAACCAATTACGTCGAGCATTTCTCTTCGCAAGAGCAAGCAGAAGCCGTTAATAAAGCCAAGCTGGATCCCCCTACGATGCGCTCCAGAGGAAACCATCCGCGCCATAGTCTCGACGTCAAGCCCTTCTGGTAGTTGATTCTGGGCCCAATCTCCATTATTGCTCAGCTCAGGTATAGACTGCCAGGAAGCAGTGTTGCTCAGAGGGCCAACGATACCAACTTGAGGATCGCGGCGCATATAATCCAACAATCGATCAATCCATCCCGTTGATACTTCCGTATCGCTATTCAGTAAGACACAAAATTCACCAATACACGCCTGAAGGCCCGCATTCGCAGCTAAGGTGTAACCCTTTGCATTTTCATGTCGGATTAGGTGTACCTGCTGCGTTTCCGCAAAATCAGCGAGAAAGGCTCTGGTCTTCTCATCGGAGCCGTCGTCG
This sequence comes from uncultured Alphaproteobacteria bacterium, assembly GCA_963770275.1. GTDB lineage: Bacteria > Pseudomonadota > Alphaproteobacteria > Rhizobiales > Beijerinckiaceae > Roseiarcus. The sequence continues at coordinate 71,997 of CAVYPD010000028.1, read as the reverse complement.
ACAATAACTAGACGGTAAGGCAAACTCGTCCGTGATATCACACTGTTCAAGCATCTTCGTACATCCTCATACGCATTGTGAACACAGATTACAATATCAACTTGTTCAATATGTTGCTCCGGATCGCGCGGCAAAACAGTCGAACTGAGCTCCCACTCCGTAAAGCGGTCAGATAGTGAGAATTGCGCAGGCAGTGGTAAGCCAAGCGGTCGACACTCGCGAGCTCCCCATCTCAGGAAATGCACCAAGGGATCTTCCTTGGTGAGGGAAACGTCTGGAATTCGCTGCGAGGTAGTGGTCAACGTTGAACAACAACCCGGGCTGACGTCTCTCAAAGCCTCCATTTAGAAGAAAATGCAAGATCGGATCGATTCCTGCCTCCTTAACATCGTCGTTTTGCATAAGATACCATTCACTATCAAACAAAGACGACTTCGAAAGAAGGCGATAATTACGCCTCAGCCGCCTTTTGCGTCTACTCAGAAGCGCGAAAACCCCCTTCAGTTGGGGCGGCAATAAGACCCGTTGCTTTCGTTTTTCCGATTGGCCGAGCGCGCGAAGTAACATGTGTTCGCGCTCAAAATTTGCGGCTTGGTCATTGACCGTTTGCGCGAGATCGGCAGTAACCGTTCGAAGCAAATCGGAAGCGCGCGCGGAGTCGACCGCCGCAGCCAGATTCTGCCCTCTCAGTTTAGCAATTTCGCTGTCCGCAGCGGCAAGATCTGTGAGTGCCTTTGCCAGGTGCCCTTTGGCCCCCGTTGCTTCCGCTATAGTCTCCCAGCGGGCTCCCAAATGCGAAAATCGTTCCCGTACCCTTGTGATTTCGTACCCTTCGGTAAGCTCGCAAAGCAGTTTGACTTGCGCCGACACATGATTTCCCAATGCAACAAGTCCGAGGCCGCGTCCGTGCAAAAATTCAAATGTCGGCGCTTGGCACTTCATTGTCTCAAAAAATTGAGATAGCGATGGGACATTCAAATGATAGTTAAGCCCATGTATAACAATGACCGCGCGATCGGAAAGTTTTGCTCGGTATTGATCGAAATCTCGAAGCAACGTTTCACCAACACTAACTGCGGCTATGTGTAAAATGTCGATCGTGTGGTCCTCTACACCACTAATTGCAGACACAAACGACCGTCGTCTAATTTGAGAGAACGCGCCGTAGCGCCTGTTATGTGCTTCTTCAAACTCAATTTCGAGATGGTCTCCTAGCACATCTTTATCGTCGAACCTGCTATTGTTGATTGCGTAACATCGCGCCGGGATCTGCATGCGCAAGACTGCCTCGCAGAACGCGGTATAAGACACACCGTCAGAAGTTCCCAATTCTATGAGTAGGCGCGGCTTACATTGCGCAACGAGCCAAAAGGCGAAAGGGACATGTCCCCACCATGCGCTCGGCTTCCCTATGCCCTCTGGAGTCCAGAACGCTGGTTCGAATTGCCGCGACAACAACCAATCAAGTTCGGAATCCCGCACGAAGTCCCTCTAAATCAAGACGAGGCCGGACCAATAGCCTGGAGCGGCTGAACAGCTTCCGATCTGGTAGGATTCAGAACTACCGAATGCGTGCCGCGCTCCCGCATCGGCGCTTCGACTTACGGTCTCTCGTTCCCTAAAGTCAAGAATACTCTTCCCATTACTCTTCTCCCGCCGACCCGAATCAAGTGAGAAGGGCCATAACATGCGAAATGAGATAATTGCCCGTTATTACGCATTCATGCTGTATTGTAAATCGTTTTGGCGAAACGAACCCATTGACGGATCCAACCACAGGGTCCCAGCGTTTATCCCGGCCATCAAGGGCATGAACCGTTAACTGTCAAGCAGCGACGGAGCAGCAGTACAGCAACTCGATCCAGGTGCAGGCTTTGCGCGGCGAACTTTGAGCCGACCCAGCCTTGCTCCGAGATCACCCGAGGGGAGATAAGCCTCTTTGTCGGGGTGATCTCATGAACGCAACGCCCGCGCCAAAGCGGCTCGCGCTCATCGATCGAGGAACCATCATCGCCGACCGGGTCAATTTGAGGGATCCGGACGGCCCGCGATCGCTCATTCGCGCGCTCGCATCACTTCAACGTCGCTGTCGGCGAGCTTATAGCCCGACACCAAAACCGAAGTCGGCAATACGCATTCAAGCGCATGCGGCAGGTCGCCATCGATCAGCCTGCTCTCGTAAGGCATGTCGGCAGCAAGATGCAGGTCCCTCAAGGGCTTCAACGCCTCCGGGCGAACCCAAAACATTGTCCCGCCGAAGAAATCGAGTTGGAACTTGTCGGCCGCCATCCCCATACGTTCAGCAATCTTCAACGTCAGAGGTCGATTGGCCGACCAGTAGAGATCTTCGGGATAGGGGCCCCGGCAATCGGAACACTATCGGACCGATCATCCCAACCAACGGGTCGCGCTCGAACATGTCGATGGCGGCGCTTGCAGCGCCCGGCGCGCCTATGAGATCGAACAGCAGCCGGCGCCGCCACATCTCGCCCGTATACATCTTGCGGCCGCCGTCGATCGATTTCTTCCCGTGGATCTTGCAAATGTACCGGTACCGATCGAGCCGACCCGGTTCGAGCACGGTCAGGAACGGGCCAATATCGCGGCCACGATTTTCCATGATCTCAATTTCGGCGGCAGGATAACTGCGCCGAATCGTTTCGATCAACCGTTCGCGACCCGCAACTGTCGTGACGATCAGATCGAAGGGAACCGTCAGGCCACGGAGCGCCCCAGCAATGTCGGACCATGTGTCTTCATAGTAGATGTGGGCGACGACCGCCACCGGCAGGGCCGCGGGCCGATCCGTGACTTGAGACGGCGGACTTACTTCCGCCGGCCACCCGTAGAGAAGTTCAGATGCTTGGCGGGCAAGGCGCTATTGACCGTACGCCGATGTTTATCCAATCCTGATTATATCGGATAAAGCGCTTGCGCTCGGTTCTTAGGCCAGCGGAGAAAAGGGAACTCGTATTTCAGGTACTTCGTTTTCCTGAAGAAAACGCCAGACGCAGCCGCGCCCAGACGGACGGTAACGCCACGAGTTTGGATTTTTCTTTTTCACCTCTTATTTCCGGTGATCTGGAGCCGGCGTTTTAGACCGCTGAGCGATTGGGAGGCACTAGCGCTTGGTGGGCCACGTGCCGTTCGCGTTCTGGTTGGTCGCAACCGCTCAACCTCAGCTATTCAGTGAGGGTCTCACGGCTCGGATTGGCGACGCGCTGCTATGCTGTGGACACCTGGACGGGCGATCCCCACAGAAGCCTCAGCGTTGCAACTCCTTCTCGCGCCCCATCCGCAAGGCCTTCGACGAGGCGAGCGGCGATTTCGCCGATGGACCGATCGATCTTTTGCACATTGACGGCTATCACACTTACAAAGCGTCCGCCACAACTTCGAGACTTGGCGGCGAAAACTATCGCCGCGCGCCGTCGTGCTAAAGAGACCGCGCAGTCCGAGCCCGCATTTCGTAGTTGCAATTTTTCCCAAGGACCCCAGGATTTCGCCTTGAAATCGCCAAAGGGATCCGACCGCTCTACGGCAGGCCAAGCGTCACCGCGTAGTGCGGTGGTCGTGCTCGGCCGCCGCCACGTCGGACTTGTCTTCGCCGGGCGCCGCAACGACACGCGCCGCGGCCGGCGCCAGGTTCTCCGTGGCGCGCCGGGCTTCAATGGCCCGCCGTACGGCCGCCTCCGAACAGCAGCATGACCGTGAGGTTGCGGGCAACTTTGACGGGCCGACCAGCGCCGAGCGGGATGAACTACGCGCCTTCAACGTGAGAACCCACTCTGCGTCAGGGCCTTCGAGGAGATGCGACACAAGAGCATGCTGTTACCCGAGATGCGTTCCGGCGTGCGCGACGACATCCTTGTGGGTCATGGATCTGAGTTCATCAGTTTCAGCGGGCTGACACACGACCAAGCGTCGTGGGCGCGCATGACCTGAAAGCCCCCGCGCTGATCCAGTTCGATCTCGAGGATGCCGCTTGAAAGAACGTGTGAGAGGTAACCGGCCAGCATCAACCCCGCTGGCCGAGGACCATCTCCAAAAACCTGCTATGTCAAAAACGTCCCGGTTGCTTTGTAGGTGTTGATATAGGCCGTGAGGAAGGCGTCGTTCGAGCTGAACTTCCCGATCAGATCGGGATGCGCGGACTCGTAGGCCCCCACGTTGAAGCTGGTGCTGCGATGCTCAGAAAAGCCATTGTCGATGTAGTGCTTGGCGCCCGCGTCGTTGTCGGCGCCGAACGCCTTCATCAGGTCGGTGTTAGTTCGCAATGTAGGCGAGGCCGTCGAAAGTCGTGGTGCGGCCTTCCTTATATCCGGCGTTGATGAAGTGCTCCGCACCCGCCTGCTCGTTGTCGCCCAGGGCCTTGATCAGGTCGCCGTAGCTGGCGATGTAGTCCAGGCCGTCGAAGGTCGTTGTGCGGCCTTCGTTGTGACCCGCTTGAATGTAGTGGGAAGCGCCTGCGTCATTGTTGTCGCCGAACGCCTGGATGAGGTCGCCGTAGCTGGCGATATAATCGAGCCCGTTGAAGGTCGTCGTGCGCCCTTCCTTATATCCGGCGTTGATGAAATGCGCCGCCCCGGCCTGCTCATTGGCGCCAAAGGCGTTGATCAGGTCGCCGTAGCTGGCGATGTAGTCCAGGCCGTCGAAGGTCGTTGTGCGGCCTTCGCTCGCGCCGCTCTCGATGTAGTGATACGCCCCGGCGTCGCCATTGGCCCCGAAGGCGTTGATCAGATCGCCGTAGCTGGCGATGTAGTCGAGCCCGTTGAAGGTCGTCGTGCGCCCTTCGTGGAAGCCGGCATTGATGAAATGCGTCGCTCCGGCGTCCAGCACCGCCTGCTTTGAACCGGCGGATTTGAAGGCGTTGATCAGGTCCCGTAGCTGGCGACGTAATCCAGGCCGTCGAAGGTTTCGACGCGCTGCTCGATCGGCTCCTGCGTGTTGTACCAATTCTGCGCGGCCTGCTGGTTTGTTCCGAAAGCGTTGATCAGGTCGCCGTAGCTGGCGACGAAATTCAGCGTGTCGATGAAGTTATGCGCGCCCGTCACGCTGCCGCTCAACGCAAGATTGTTCGGCTGACAACCGGCGGATTGTTCGGATGAACAACCTGCGAAACATTGTTCGGGTGAACAACAGGCAGCGGCGGTATCGTGGGGGTGGTTGCAAAGCCGCTGTTGGTGATCTCGAACGCAGTGCCTTTGTTGTTGGCGCCGCCCGCTCTGCGTCGTCCCGAAAAGGTTGCCGTTCGCGTCCGCGACCAAATTGGCGCCGAGCGAGCCGTCCGCGCGCTCCGTTGAAATTGACGACAATGGTCGGCGTGCATTCGTAGCCGGTCGATGTCTTGACGATCTCGAACACCACGCCCCCGGAATTCTGGGGGCTCGGGTCCGTGGTTCCGAAAAGGTCGCCATTGGCGTCCACGATCAGGGTTTTGGGGTGGTTAAGAGACAGTTGTCCGTCTGCGAGGGCTGAAGCTTGCCAGGGTGGTCGCGGGTGCTGGCGTAGCCGGTGGCCGTCTTCTCGATTTCAAACACCGTGCCGTCGTCGTTCGCCCCGCCCGTGATCGTTGTCCCGAAGATGTCGCCGTTAGCGTCTATGGTTAAAGTGCCGATCTGCGTCCCCACCGGGAAGGGCACGAGGCTAACCGGAGTGGCGTAGCTGTTGGCGCCTGTCTTCTTAACCTCGAACACCGAGCTGGTGGTTGTGCCGAAAAGGTCGCCCGCCGCGTCTTCGACCAGGTTGCCCGAGCCAGAGGGAACGATGCCTGAGCTGAAGCTGGTGAGGACGGTTGGCGCGCTCGCGTAAACGCCGCCCGTCTTCTTGATTTCAAACACCGTTCCGGCGTTATTGGCGCCGCCGGACAACGTCGTTCCAAACAGATTGCCGCTCGCGTCGACAAGCAGCCTCCCTCCCGGATGGGAGCCGCCGGCGCCGGGGGAGAAGGTTGTCGGCAAAGTTGACGGTCCCACCCCCAGCGGGGAATTCGACAACCGCGCCGAGGGTATTCGCGCCGCCTGTAATCATGCAGGCCAAAAAGGTCGCCATTCGCATCGGCGCTGAGGTTCGGGACGCCAACGAGCGTGTTTAAGCCATTGGGTATGTCAGCCAGAAAGGTTGGCGTGCTGGCATAGCCGCCCGCAATCTTATCGATTTCGTATGTCGTCCCGATGCCATTTGCTCCACCATGAACGGTCGCGCCGCGAAGATCGCCATTGGAATCAATGAACAGCTGGCCGTCGGGATCGGTGCCGCCAGTTGCAGGGAATGAGGCAATCGTCGTCACAGAACCGGTCATGAGCGTTTCCCTTTAGGGATGTTTTACCGAAGAATTTAGGCGAATTACAACTTCATTCGCAGAAATGCAATACCCCTAAGGTTGAATTCTCTTCGCTCGCTCGCGCATGGTTACGACGCCGGGCTTGTTCAAAGCGACAACATAGAGCCGAGCTTTCCGGCTCGCGGCGAGCGACGCTTCGCTCAGCATAGGCCCGGACGATCACAAGCTCTCGCGGCGCTCGCCTAAGTCGTATTCTTCACGGTGCCTGGCCAGGAACCATGCATAGGTTTGCGTGAGGCCGTCGCGTAGCGCAATCGAGGGCTTCCACCCCAAGGTGAGCATTTTTGCCGCGCTCATCAATTTGCGTGGCGTTCCGTCGGGCTTAGCGAGATCCCGCTCGATCTCACCTTTGAACCCCACGACCTCGCAGACAAGCTGGGCAAGAGCGAGGATCGTCAGATCCTCGCTCGAGCCGACGTTGACGTGAACGTCGCCGGAATAAACGTTCATCAGGTGCACGCAGGCGTCGGCGCAGTCGTCGACATGCAGGAATTCGCGGCGCGCCGTTCCCGTGCCCCAGATGACGAGGCTCTTCTCGCCGCGCAGCTTCGCTTCATGCGCCTTGCGGATTAAGGCGGGAAGGACGTGGCTCGACTTCAGGTCGAAATTATCTCCAGGGCCATAGAGATTTGTCGGCATCGCCGAGATGAAGTCGCTGCCGTGCTGTCGGCGATAGGCTTGCGCCAATTTGATGCCAACGATCTTGGCGATCGCGTACCATTCGTTGGTCGGCTCGAGCGGCCCGGTCAACAGGGCATCCTCGACGATGGGCTGCTGGGCAAATTTCGGATAGATGCAAGACGAACCGAGAAAAAGTAGCTTCTCGACGCCGACACGAAACGACGCCTCGATGATATTGGCTTCGATCATCAGATTGTCGAAAAGGAAATCGACCGGATAGGTGTCGTTTGCGAGTATGCCGCCGACCTTCGCCGCGGCCAGAAATACGGCGTCCGGCCTCGCTCGATCCATGTAGGAGGCGACAGCCGCTTGATTTTTGAGATCGACCTCCGATCGATCGACGGTGATGACGTCGCAGTCCTCGGCGGCGAGCCTGCGTCGGATTGCCGAACCGACCATGCCCTTGTGGCCAGCCACCCAGACGCGCTTGCCCGCGAGCGAATATCCCGCCATCTCACGCTTCTTTCATGATCGTGGCCGACTGCATCACCTGAAGATCGGCCAGCACCATTTCCCGAGCGAGTTCGCGCACACTTGTTTCGTGCCGCCACCCGAGCTTAGTCAGAGCCTTCGTCGCGTCGCCGATCAACTGGTCGACCTCGGTCGGTCTGAAATAGCGCGGATCGACTTCAACCAGAAGCCTTCCGGTCTGCGCGTCGAAGCCTTTTTCTCCGACGCCGGCGCCTTTCCATTCCAACGCGATGCCGGCGTCGGCGAAGGCCCACTCCACAAAGTTCCGCACCTTCGTGGTCACCCCGGTCGCGAGCACATAATCGTCGGGTTGGTCCTGCTGCAGCATGAGCCACATGCCGCGTACATATTCGCGCGCATGACCCCAATCCCGTTCCGCGTCCAGATTGCCGAGATAGAGCTTGTCTTGGCGGCCGAGCTTGATCGCCGCCGCGGCGCGGGTGATCTTACGCGTCACGAAGGTCTCCCCACGCACCGGACTCTCGTGGTTGAAGAGTATACCGTTCGACGCGTGGATGCCGTACGCCTCGCGATAATTGACGACGATCCAATAGGCGTAGAGTTTGGCCGCCGCATAGGGCGAGCGAGGGTAGAATGGGGTTTTTTCCGTCTGCGGCGTCTCCTGCACGAGGCCGTAAAGCTCTGAGGTCGAAGCTTGATAGAAGCGCGTCTTCTTTTCGAGCCCGAGAATGCGGATCGCCTCGAGCAGGCGAAGCGTGCCGAGCGCGTCGGCGTTGGCGGTGTATTCCGGCGTGTCAAACGATACCTGCACATGGCTCTGGGCGGCCAGGTTGTAGATCTCGTCAGGTTGGGCGAGTTGGACAATGCGGATGAGGTTCGTCGAATCCGTCAAGTCGCCATAGTGGAGCACGAAACGCTGAACCGTGTCGTGCGGATCCTGGTAGATGTGCTCGATGCGGCCGGTGTTGAACGAGGACGAGCGGCGCTTGATCGCGTGAACCATGTAGCCCTTCGCGAGCAACAACTCGGCCAAGTAGGCGCCGTCCTGACCCGTAACCCCGGTAATCAGGGCGACCTTGTCGCTGTGGGCCACACTCAAAGACATTGAACACCTCAGACCGCCATCGTAGTGGGATGCGAGAAGCTGGTCGCCAACTTCTCGGGTTTCGTCAAGCTCGCCGCTATCAATCGTCACGACGACCTAAGTGTCAGGGCGATGGAAGGGCGCCCTTCGCTCCTCAGAGGCGGTCTCTTGGCTGCGCGTCAAAACGTGCTTCGACTTCCTGGACGACCGCGCGGAGGATGCTGTTGATCTCAAAATCCTTTGGCGTGTAGACCGCCGCGACGCCTGCGGCCTTCAGTCGCCCCACGTCGGCGGGCGGAACGATGCCCCCGACGATGAGCGGCACGTGTTCGAGGCCGGCCGCGCGCAAAAGCTTCAGCACCTCTTCCGTGAGCGCGATATGCGAGCCCGACAGGATCGACAGGCCGACGCAATGGACGCCTGACCTGGCCGCCTCGACGATTTCGGCCGGAGTGAGCCGGATGCCGTCGTAGACGACGTCCATGCCGGCGTCCGTGGCGCGCGCCGCGATCTGCTCCGCGCCATTGGAATGGCCGTCGAGGCCCGGCTTGCCGACCAGGAACCGAAGCCGGCGGCCGAGCTTGAGCGAAACGCGTTCAACTTCGCTGCGAAGCGGGTCGAGGTCCGCCGGCTTCCTGACGCGCGCGGGGCGAGACGCCGGTCGGCGCGCGAAAGATTCCGAACTCCGCACGCAGCGCGTCGCCCCATTCGCCCGTCGTGGCCCCGGCTTTGGCCGCCTCGATCGAGGGCGGCATGATGTTGGCGCCGCTCGCCGCCGCCTTGCGTAGCGCCCCCAGCGCCTCGCGCACGCGAGCCTCATCGCGCTCAGCTCGCCACGCCACGAGGGCAGCCACTTGCTCGGCCTCGGCAACGGCCGATGGGACGTGGATCGAATTCTCGTCGGCGGCCAGCGGCGAGGGCTCGGAATTGGTGAAGGCGTTGACGCCGACAACGATCTGCTCGCCGCGCTCGATCGCCTCGAGTCTGCGCGTGTTGGATTCGACGAGCTTCGCCTTGAGCGCGCCCGTCTCAACCGCCTTGACCGCGCCGCCCATCGCGTCGATCGCGGCGATTTCCGCCAACGCCTCGCTCTTCAGCTTGGCGACCAGCGCCTCGAGCTCCTTGCTGCCGTCGAAAATGTCGCCAAACTCAAGCAGGTCGGTTTCATAGGCCATGATCTGCTGCAGGCGCAGCGACCATTGCTGGTCGAACGGCCGCGGCAGACCGAGAGCCTCGTTCCAGGCCGGCAGTTGCACGGCGCGGGCGCGAGCGTTCTTCGACAGGACCACCGACAGCATCTCAATGAGGATGCGATAGACGTTGTTCTCAGGCTGCTGCTCGGTCAGTCCGAGCGAATTGACCTGGACGCCGTAGCGGAAGCGACGCTTGGCGGGATCCTGCACGCCGAAGCGATCGCGCGTGATCTCGTCCCACAATTCGACGAAGGCGCGCATTTTTGCGAGCTCGGTCACGAAGCGCATGCCGGCGTTGACGAAGAACGAAATCCGGCCAACGACCTCCGCGAACCCCGCTTCGTCGACCTCGCCCGATTTGCGGACCCGTTCGAGCACGGCGATCGCCGTGGCGAGCGCGTAGGAAAGCTCCTGGACCGGCGTCGCCCCTGCTTCCTGAAGGTGGTAGGAGCAGACGTTCATCGGGTTCCACTTCGGCGTCTCTCGGGCCCCGAACACGATCATGTCCTTGGTCAGCCGGAGCGACGCCTCGGGCGGGAAGACGTAGGATCCGCGCGCCAGATATTCCTTGATGATGTCGTTCTGGGTCGTGCCCTGGAGCTGGGCGCGGGGCACGCCTTGCTCGTCGGCAATCGCGATATAGAGAGCCATCAGCCATGGCGCGGTGGCGTTGATGGTCATCGACGTGTTCATGGAAGCAAGCGGGATTCCCTCGAACAGGGCTCGCATGTCGCCGATGTGAGAGATCGCGACACCGACCTTGCCCACCTCGCCGCGCGCCAGAATGTGATCGCTGTCAAACCCGGTCTGGGTCGGCAGATCGAAGGCGATCGACAGCCCTGTCTGCCCCTTGGCCAGGTTCTGGCGATAGAGCCTGTTCGACTCGTGCGCCGTCGAATGGCCGGCGTAAGTACGAAAGATCCAGGGTTGGTCGCGGCGCGCTGCCGTCGTTCGTCCATTCGTCTGCGCCATGATTCGCTCGCTTTAGGCGCCCGGCCGGCCTCGCGCCTCGCGCGCTCATCCCCTGATTGTGCAGAGCACAATTACAGAAAATAGTATGGGACGCCACAGCTTCGCTCGAGACCGCGCGGCCGCAAGCAGACGGAAACTCGCCGCGCTCGGATCAGTTTTGCCTTCGGCTCGGCCGAAGAAAGGCTGGACGCGCCAGGTTCAGCGCTTAGCGACAGCGCTTACCATCACGACCGTGGTCAACAAACCGCCGGCGATTGCGATGGTCGTCAGATAAGGATCGTAGCCGGCGTAAGGTTGGAGCCACCAATTGCGGGCGCACAGTCCCGCATAGGCGCCAAGCATCGCATAGAAACCGTTCCAGTATGGGCCCATTCCGTAACGGCCAACGATGTAATCGATCGCAAAGCCTGCGGAAAAGAACGCTATGACCGCGCCGAGCAGGAGCGCGACGAGATCGAAATCGCCTAGATCTTGAACAAATTGCAACAACGGCCAGTTCGACATTGCCGCAGGTCCTCGTCCCGCCTCGACCGCAGCCGATCCGTCTTCCTTACGCTTGATTTCCTGCTGCGGCGTAAATTCCACTGCAGACAAGCGAAACCGTTGACCAAAGTTGGATTGATTTTCGCGGACTCAAAGCGCAATGGTTAATTGTGCGCCGCAATATGAGAGGCCGGGCGCACTGCGGGACCCTGAGGGAGCCATGAATACTCACCCCATGGGCGCCGAGTCGCATGCCGCGGCGCTGAAGAAGGATCTCTACGAAATCGGCGAGATTCCGCCGCTGGGTCACGTGCCGGCGTCGATGTACGCCTGGGTCGTGCGCAAGGACCGGCATGGACCGCCGGAGCAATCCATGCAGGTCGAGGTCGTGCCGACATGGACCCTCGACAGCCACGACGTGCTGGTCCTGGTGATGGCGGCCGGGGTGAATTACAACGGCGTCTGGGCGGCGCTCGGCGAGCCCGTTTCCACGCTCGACGTCCACAAGAACCCCTATCACATCGCCGGCTCCGACGCGTCCGGAATCGTCTGGGCGGTCGGCTCCAAGGTCAAGCGATGGAAGGTCGGCGACGAGGTCGTGGTCCACTGCAACCAGGACGACGGCGACGACGAGGAATGCAACGGCGGCGACCCGATGTTCTCCGCCTCGCAGCGCATCTGGGGCTACGAGACGCCGGACGGCTCGTTCGCTCAGTTCTGCCGCGTGCAGGACCGACAGCTGATGGCCCGCCCGAAGCACCTGACCTGGGAGGAGGCGGCCTCCTACACGCTGACGCTCGCCACCGCCTATCGCATGCTGTTCGGCCACGAGCCGCACCGGCTGAAGCCCAGCGACAACGTGCTCGTCTGGGGCGCCTCGGGGGGATTGGGCGTGTTCGGGATCCAGCTTTGCGCGGCGGCCGGCGCGAACGCGATCGGCGTCATCTCCGACGAAACGAAGCGCGAGTTCGTGATGTCGCTCGGCGCCAAGGGCGTCATCAACCGCAAGGACTTTAATTGCTGGGGCCAGCTGCCGAAGGTCAATTCGCCCGAGTACAACGCCTACATGGCGGAAGCCCGCAAGTTCGGCAAGGCGATCTGGAACATCACCGAGAAGAAGGACGTCGACACGGTCTTCGAACATCCGGGCGAGCAGACCTTCCCGGTGTCCTGCTTCGTGGTGAAGCGCGGCGGCATGGTGGTGTTCTGCGCCGGCACGACGGGCTTCAACATCACCTTCGACGCCCGCTTTGTCTGGATGCGGCAGAAGCGCATCCAGGGCTCGCATTTCGCCAATCTCAAGCAGGCCTCGGCAGCCAACAAATTTGTGCTCGACCGGCGGATCGACCCTTGCATGTCGGAAGTGTTTCCCTGGACGGAGATTCCGGCCGCCCACACCAAGATGTGGAAGAACGAGCACAAGCCAGGCAACATGGCGGTGCTGGTCAGCGCGCCGACCACCGGCTTGCGCACGTTCGAGGACGTGCTCGACGCGGCGCGAAGATAAAGCGAGAGCCATCAACGGTAATGGGATTTGCCTTCGTTCGCGCCAGCCGGTAAAGCGGCTTTTCCCTGACGTCCCGCGGCTTACGCGCGGGAGACCGCGCCGCGGCGTTTAAGCGAACGAGAGCAGTTAACCGCATGGCCGCGATGCCGGACAGGGACCAACGAAAGCGGGAGGCGGCCGAACGGGCGCTTCAATTGGTCAAGCCGGGGATGAAGCTCGGGCTCGGCAGCGGCTCGACTGCGCGCCAATTCGTCGATCTCGTGGGCGAAAAAGTTAAAGCGGGTCTCGATATCCGCTGTGTTGCGACCTCCGAGGCGACCGATGCGCAGGCGAAGGCGCTCGGCATTCCACTCGGAACACTGGACGACATTCCGGAACTCGATCTGACGGTCGACGGGGCCGACGAAGTCGATCCCAAGCTCAATCTCATCAAGGGCGGCGGCGGGGCTTTGTTGCGCGAGAAGATCGTCGCCTCCGCCTCGAAGCGCATGGTCGTCATCGCCGATTCAACCAAGCTCGTGCCACGGCTCGGCGCGTTTCCGTTGCCGATCGAGGTCGTCCCATTTGGACTCGCGGCGACAAGGCGACATATCGAGCGCGCCTTCGCGACGCTAGGGCTGGCCGGGCCGATGCGTGTGCGCGGCGAATCCTCGCCTTTCATCACCGATGGCGGGCACTATATTCTTGACTGTTCGCTCGGCGCCATCGCTGATCCCGAAGCGTTGAGTGCGCTTTTGTCGCCGATTCCCGGCGTCGTCGAACACGGGCTTTTCGTCGGCCTTGCGCGCGCGGCGATCATCGCCGGCGACGAGGGCGTTGAAGTGCTTGGCGACCCGAACTGAAAATCGAAGCCGCATCCCCAGGAGTCATTTGATGCCCGCTCGCGCCGGAATCGCCCAAGGCGGTCTCGCTCTCTTCATGTTCGCAGCCTTGAGCGTGTCCGCGAAGGCGGCCGACACAACGCCGCCCGCGGCCCCCTGCCGCGCCGGCGGCTGCAGCGCCCGCGACGCCGTCGCCTGCGTCGATCGCCGCCGCCGACACGATCCTCGGCGACCATCGGCCTCAAGCAGTCGATCGCGATCGTCGTTCCCGGCATGATGCAGGAGCTCGAAACAAACGTCACCCGGACTCGGCCGGAGATCAGGGATTCGCTGCGAGCGACTTTGAAAACCATTCAACCCGAATTCGATCAGACCGCGAGGCAGACCTACATCCAGGCCGAGAGCATGCTCGCCTCGCTAATGTCCGAGCAGGACATCACTCAGGTCGCGGCCTTCTTCGATAGTCCCGCGGGCAAGAAATATGTCGAGGTCACCCCGGTCTTTCTTCAGAACCTTACCGACGTCACCGGAAACTGGCGCGAAAAGCTGTCGACGGACATCCTCGAGCGCGCCCGCGCGGAGATGAAGAAGAAGGGCGTCGATTTCTAGCCGAGCGCGTTTCATCCGGGCCGGGGGGCATAAAGGCGTAAGGATGGCGTTCGACGTCGATTTTTTCGTGATCGGCGCAGGCTCTGGCGGCGTGCGCGCGGCGCGCATTGCATCCGGTCATGGCGCGAAGACCCTGGTCGCGGAAGAAGGCCGTATCGGCGGCGCCTGCGTCATCCGCGGCTGCGTGCCGAAGAAGCTCTATGTTCACGCCAGCCGTTTTGCCGATGACTTCCGCGACGCGGCCGGGTTTGGCTGGACCGTTGGCGAGCCGACATTCGACTGGCCGACCCTCGTTAAGGCCAAGGAGAAGGAGATCAGCCGGCTCTCCGACGCCTATCGCGAGAATCTGGCGCGGTCCGGCGCAAAACTGGTCGAACAGCGGGCGACGGTCGTCGATCCGCACCGGGTGCGCCTCGCCGAGGGGCGCGACATCTCGGCTCGCCATATCCTCATCGCCAGCGGTTCGCGTCCCGTGATGCCGAGTGGCGTCGAAGGGCTCGAGCACGCGATCACCTCGAACGAGATCTTCGATCTCCCCGTCTTTCCCCGCCGGCTTCTCGTCATCGGGGGCGGCTATATCGCGGTCGAGTTCGCTTCGCTGTTCCAGCGCTTGGGCTCGCAGGTCACGATGGTCATGCGCGGGCCGAACCTCCTGCGCGGCTTCGACGAGGACATGCGCAACGGGATGCGCGACGCAATGGCTGAGGATGGCATTGTCCATCGGTTTGGCTGCCTGCCGACCTCGATCGAAAGAACCCCCAAGGGCGCATTGCGCGTGACGCTGTCCGACGGCTCTGTGATCGAGGCCGACCAGGCGCTGATCGCGACCGGCCGCAACCCCGACACCAAAAACCTTGGTCTCGAAGCGGCCGGGGTTGAGCTCAGCGCCGAGCATGGGGCGGTGAAGGTCAACGAGTTTTTGACCAGCAATGTGCCGTCGATCCACGCCATCGGCGACGCCACGCATCGGGTCGACCTTACGCCGGTCGCGATTCGCGAGGGACACACGCTGGCCGATCGGTTGTTCGGGCCCGGCGCCGCGCCGATCCGCTATGACACGATCGGGAGCACGGTGTTCGGCACACCCGAATTGGGCGCCGTCGGGTTGACGGAGAGCGAAGCCCTCGAGCGGTTCAAGAAGGTCCACATCTACAAGACCAACTTCCGGCCACTGAAGGCGACGGTCTCCGGCAGCTCCGAGCGCACGATCATGAAGCTGGTCGCCGAGGGCTCAACGGAGCGCATTGTCGGGGCGCATATTCTCGGAGGCGAGGCGGCCGAGATGATCCAGCTTGTCGCTGTCGCCATGACCATGGGCGCGACCAAGGCCGACTTCGACGCGACTATCGCCGTCCATCCAACCGCGGCCGAGGAATTGGTGACGATGCGCTCGGCCCATGCCCGCTATGAAGACGGCATGCAGATCGCGTGAGGAGCGCCCGCGCGCGAAGTTCCGCGTGCGAATGATTTCAGACTCTTAACTGCTCTTTTGGCGCAACTTTCGCGGCGCGCCATCTGAGGCAATTTACCCTTAACCTTCGCAACCCGGGAGCCGGCGAGGTGCCTAACCAGCTCGCGCTAGAAAACAGCTTGACGATAAGAGCATATGCTCTCATATAACGAATAAGAGCATATGCTCGCATTTTTACGCGGAGCGGAATGATGAGCGGAGCGGAGATTCTCGTGAGCGGCGCGACCGGACGAACGGGAGGCGCCGCGATCGCCGAGCTCCTCAAGATGGGCAGAAGCGTGCGCGCTTACCTGCGCTCCGATGGCGAGAAGGCAAGCGCTCTAAGAGAGCAGGGCGTCGAGATCGCTGTCGGCGATTTCACGGATATCGACGCCATACGCGCAGCCATGGAAGGCATTCGATCGGCCTACTTCCTCTATCCGATCGCGCCAGGAATCCTTGGGGCGGCCGCTTATTTCGCCCAGGCCGCGAAGGAAGCGGGCGTGACCGCGATCGTCAACATGTCGCAGATTTCGGCGCGCCGGGAATCCGCGAGCCATGCAGCGCAGGATCACTGGGTCTCCGAGCGGATCTTCGACTGGTCGGGCGTGCCGACCACGCATCTGCGCCCCACTTTCTTTGCCGAGTGGCTTGTGTACCCATATTTCGCCAAGGAAATCTGGGCGAAGAAAAGGATTGAGTTCCCCTTCGCAAACGGGCGGCATGCGCCGATCGCCAGCGAGGATCAGGGGCGCGTCATCGCTCATATCCTGGCTAATCCAGAGGGCCACGAGGGGAAGATCTACACGCTTTATGGCCCGGTCGAGATGAACCATACCGAGATCGCCGCCGCCATGAGCGCCGTCCTTGGCGCCAAAATCGATTATGCGCCGACCTCGATCGAGGCGTTCAAGGACAGAATGGAAAACGTCTACAAATTTCCTCCGTTCCTGGTGCAACATCTGGCCGAAGTCGCCCAGAATTATCGCGATGGAATCTTCTCGGGCGTCAACGACGTCGTCGAGAAGATCACCGGGACGCCGCCGCTCACAGTCCAGCAGTTCATCGCTCAAAACCGAGCCGCATTCGCGTAAATCGCGGGCCTCAGACGATTGGAGATTCAAAATGTCGGACAGACAGGGAGCGTCACCCGTTTCTGGACGATCTGACCGCTGATGCGGAGCTGATCAGCTCCTCATTGCGCGCAGCGCTGGCTGTCAATGGAATGAAAGGGCAAATAGGCGCCAATGAACCAGCCGCTTGGGATCGATCAGTGCGTTTGCTTTGCTTCGAGGAAGGCTGCTCGGCAGATCACGCGATTCTATGACGCTCATCTCGCACCAGCGGGCTTGCGCATTACGCAATTCCTCACCCTGGCGGCGCTGAGCCAAGCCGGGAGCGTCGCGGTGAACGCGCTTGCCGAACGGCTCGATATCGAGCGGACCGCGATGGGAAAGATGCTTGGCTTCCTAGAGCGGGATGGTCTGATTACGATCCATCCATCGCCGGTCGACGGGCGAAGCCGTCTCGTCGAGCTCACCGAAGAGGGCCGTCGCCAACATGCTGAAGCCTCCGCTCTTTGGCTCAAAGCGCAGCAACGCTTCGAGCAATTGAACGGAACGGAGAAGGTGGCCGCGCTGCGACAGGGACTTTCGGGCATGGCTTTTGGCGACGCGACAGCCGCTCGGGCCTGACGCCCCTCCCTTGTTCGCCGATGTCCGTGCTAGGCTCACGGAGAAACACGGGACATGGGCCATGGCCTTCAAGATTGAGATCACGCCTCGAAACGATCCGTCGGGGGCGACCGCTTACGCAGTCATTGTCACCATCGATGACCACGAGACGGTGCTAAGCTTCGAGTCAAAGGAGGCTGCCGAGAGCTTCGCTGAGACCGAACGCGCAAGGCTCACAGCGGACGAGCAAAAAACGAAAAGCGCTCCACCGGCGTGAACGCGGCGTCCGGTGCGGCGCGATGGCAACGGACGTAATCGGCGCATCCGGCGGCGTCTGCCTCGGTTGCGCCTTGAATCGCGGATAAGCTTTGCCGCATGGACCAAAAGATGACCGCCGTGGAACGCGCGTTTCAGCTGGCGAGATCGGGTAGCGTCGCGGGGCTCGCGGAGATCACCACGTCGCTCAATCGCGAGGGCTATTACGCGAACCAGATTGAAGGGCCGGTTCTCAAGCGACAACTGGCCGATCTCATCAAGGTTGCGCGCAAGTCGAGCGCCACTTCCTCTCCGACTTAGGCGGAAACCCGAAAAGAACGGGTTCTCAGCCTCGAGCTGAGAATCTAGCCGGCGTCGTCGATCTCGACGATGACAGAGTGAACGCGTGTTCGTTTCCAAAGAATGTGACAACGCCGTTCTTAACCATGGAAGCTACAGCATGCGATGCTATTTTATGCGCGGGGGGCGTATCGAGGCCGTCGAGGAGCTTGCCGGTCTTTCCGATGAACAGGCTATTGCGAAGGCTCACGCGCTGTTTTCCGAGCGGAAACACAAATTCGAGGGCTTCGAGTTGTGGAATCGGACGCGTGTGATCATTCGGCATCCCGAGGCCGCCGTGTCAAACAACGTCGCTGTCTGGCCGCTTCATAGGGGCTTGCCGCGCGCGCTCTCGTCGGTTCGCGCCCCTGATGGGCCTCGCAAGACGCCGCTCAAGGCATAAATCGGCGATCCTGGGGGTTGATCCGACGGTCCGCAGCTCATCTTGAATCGGCAGGATCTCTATTCCTTTGAGCCCGGCCAAATCGAATCGAGCTTTCGGACAAACTTATCCGCATCGTTCTGGGCTTCGCGCTTTGTCGCAAAGGAATAGAACGATTTGTCTCGCACCCTCTTGTTCTCGTAAATATTCCATCGGAAACGATTGGGGTTTCCAATATCTTTTACGACGTCGGTTGAAAATACGGCGCTGTCTGTCATGATCGCATTATGCTCCAATAGTGTCTGTTTTGCCAGAAGATATTTTCCTGCGCCAATCAAACGGGGCCACTAACCCATTCAACTCACTAAAAACAACAAATGCACTCGCTGCAAACACTATTGAGGCCGCAAGTAACCGACCGGAAATTCCCCGGCCCAACGGGAGATAGAAATGCCCAGCCAATCCCACTCAAAAGCGGCGGATCACCACGAGAGCGCAGCCAAGTCGCATCGCGCAGCCGCGGAGCATCACGGCAAGAACGACCACATGAAGGGCAATGAGCACGCCGCGGAGGCGCAGAAGCACTCCAAGGTTGCTGGCGCAGCCTCGGACGAGGCTCACGCGAAAAGCTCCTCCAAGAAGTAGCCCTGCGGAGGCCGGGGCAGAGCCCGGCCTTTATCCTTTAGGTTTTGTTCTGAAGTGAGCAAAGCTCCTCGGCGGGTAGAAACGCGCCCGTCGTCCATGCCGCCAGTTTGGACGCTTATCCCCTACGCTTCGCCATGGTAGCGAGCGCCTAGGGTCTCGCTCTCAAAGAAAACTCTGCGGATCGACGTCGATCGCAACGCGGACCCCGCCGCGCGGTTCAGGCGCGGCGGCGAGCATGGCGCGCAGGAAACCTTGCAGATCGGCCGCGCGCGGCGCCTTGGCGGCAAGCCGGAACCGATGGCGTTTGCGCACGACCGCAATCGGCGCCTCGGCCGGGCCGAGCAGGATGATCTCGTTGTCTCCAGGCTGTCCGCCAAGCGGCGCGACACGCCAGTTTTTGGCCCCCGGCAAGCCATGGGCGGCTCGCGCCAGCATGCGCGCGTGCGCTTCCGCAGCGCCGCGGTCCTCGGCCGAGACGATGATCGCCGCGAGACGTCCGAACGGCGGCAGACCGCCGAGCCGGCGCTGCTCGGTCTCTTCACGGTAGAACCGTTCGGCGTCGCCGGACATGAGCGCTGCGATGACCGGATGCTCGGGCTGCCAGGTCTGCAAAAGCGCATGGCCCGGCTTGTCGCTGCGTCCCGCGCGTCCGGTCGCCTGACGAAGTAGCTGGAACGTTCGCTCGGCTGCGCGCGGATCGGCGTTGGCGAGACCGACGTCGGCGTCGACGACGCAAACGAAGGTCAGAAGCGGAAAGTTATGCCCTTTGGCGACCAGCTGCGTGCCGATGATGAGATCGTAGGCGCCGCGTGCCGCTGCATCCAGCTGACCGCGCAGAGTCTCGATCCCGCCTGGCGTATCCGATGACAAGACGAGCGTGCGGATGTCGGGAAAGAGGGCTTCCGCCTCCTCGGCAAGACGCTCGACGCCCGGCCCGCAGGCGGTAAGCGTGTCGGCCTCGCGGCATTGGGGGCAAAGGTGCGGCCGGCTCTCGACATGGCCGCAATGATGGCAAACGAGGGAGGCGCGGAAACGGTGTTCGACCAGCCAGGCCGAGCAATTGGGGCATTCGAAGCGATGACCGCAACTCCGGCACAGCGTGAGCGGCGCGTAGCCGCGCCGGTTCAGGAACAGCATCGCCTGCTCGCCCTTAGCCCTCGCTTCTTCGATGGCGCCGATTGCGCGCGGCGACAGCCATCGGCCGCGCGGCGGACCCTCGCGCTTGAGATCGACCAAGGCGATGTCCGGCATCCGCGCGGGGCCGAAGCGAGCGGGCAGTCGAAGCCAGCGGTAGCGCCCGCTTTCGGCATTGAACCGGGTCTCGATCGCCGGCGTCGCGGAGGCCAGCACGATCGGCGCCTTCTCGAACCGCGCGCGGACGACCGCCATGTCGCGGGCGTTGTAGATGACGCCTTCCTCCTGCTTGTAGGCGCCCTCATGCTCTTCATCGACCACGACGAGGCCGAGGTCGGCGAACGGAAGAAAGAGCGCCGAGCGCGCGCCGACAATTACGGGCGCCTCGCCGCCCGCCGCCGCCGTCCAGACGCGTTCGCGCTGGCGCTCGGTCAAGCCGGAATGCCATTCGACCGGCCTTGCGCCGAAGCGCGCGGCAAAGCGATCGAGAAATTGGGCGGTCAGCGCAATCTCCGGCAGCAGCACCAGCGCCTGGCGCTTTTGCCGGAGCGCTTCGGCGACCGCCTCGAAATAAACTTCGGTCTTGCCCGATCCCGTCACGCCTTCGAGGAGGGTGGTCGAGAACGCGCGGTCGGCGACGAGACGGATGAGATCATCGGCCGCGGCGCGCTGATCGGCGTTGAGGCCCACGGAGCGAAAATCCGGGTCGAGCGGCGCCGCGCCGCTCTCCGGCGGAAGCGCGACCGCCTCGAGCGCGCCGTCCGCGACGAGGCCGTCGATGACGCTGGTCGAGCACGCGGCGAGCGCGGCGAGCGCGGCTTTGGGCGTCGCTGCGCCGCTCTCCGCGACCGCCGCGAGGACGCGCGCCCGCGCTTCGGTCATGCGCGTGGGCTGCTTGCCCGTCGCCACAAGGCCGAGCTTTGGTTCGGGCGGTTCGGCGATTTCGCCGGCGCGGATCGCCATGCGCAAGAGCATGCCGCGCGGCGCCAACGTCCAGCGCGCCGTCCAGTCGATGAAGTCGCGCAATGCCGGACGCAGCGGCGGCCAGTCGAGGACCTCGGCAATAGATTTGAGATTGTCGCCGCCGGCGGGGCGCGCCGACCAGACAACGCCGGTCGCGACACGGGCCCCGAGCGGCATGCGCACGAAGGCGCCGGGTTCGAGCTTGAGGCCGGAAGGCGCGCGGTAGCTGTAAGCGGTGTCGACGGCGACCGGCGCCAGCACATCGACGACTTGCGATGACGCGCCGCCGAGGCCGGGTTCAGGTGGTTCGCTCGTCATAGAGCACAGACAAAAAAGCCGGCGGGATCGCCGCCGGCCTTGCTTGCTCGCGAACTCGAGGCTCGCGTCCAGCTTTATGCCTTGGCGGGCGCCTTGGGCGTGGCCGCCTTGGCCGCGGCCGCCGCGGCCGCCTTGACGCCGGGCGCCTCCACCCGCTCGGCGATGCGGGCCGACTTGCCGCGGCGATCGCGCAGATAATAGAGTTTCGCGCGCCGAACCTTGCCGCGCCGCACGACTTTGACCGAATCGATCATCGGCGAATAGACGGGAAACACGCGCTCGACGCCCTCGCCGTAGGAGATCTTGCGCACCGTGAAGCTCTCGTTGAGGCCGTGACCGCTGCGCGCAATGCACACGCCCTCATAGGCCTGAACGCGCGTACGCTCGCCTTCCGCGACCTTCACATTGACGATGACCGTATCGCCGGGCTGAAATGTCGGCATCTTGGCGCCGGGCAATTGGGCCGCGTGCTCGGCCTCGATCTGCTGAATGACGTTCACTGGTAGGACTCCTGCCGTGACGCCGGGGCGGAGCCCCAGGCGAAGCGCTTCGGCGCGCTGTTTTGAGTTGAGGCGCGGCTCTTATCGCAAAGGGCGAGCGAAGTCGAGCGCTTCCCGCGTCCGGCTTGGACGATCCTGTCCGCTGGACTCATCCTGAGCGACTGTCTTTGTTGTCAAGCGTGGAGGCTCCAAGGCTTTCGCTCTCGCAGGATGGCGTTGAGGATGACGAGGAGTTTGCGGATGCAGGCGGTGAGGGCCTGTTTGGCGGCTTTTCCGGCGGCTCTGAGCTTTTGAGAGTGCGCGGCGATGACGGGGTTCGAGCGGCTTGCGACCACCGCCGCCATGTAGAGGGCGGTCCTCACCGGGCCGCCCCGGCGATTGTCTTCCGCCTCGCAACGCGCCGCTGTCGCGATTGATGGGAGCAACACCAACGAGGCTTGCGATTTTACGCGATCGAGGCGCCCGAGTTCCGGCAGTTCGGCGATGAGGGTGGGCCACGTCGCCTTCCCACTCCCGGCACGCTGACCGAAGTTGGCGTCGGCCTGCCAAGCTGGGCTCTTTCGGATCGCGCCGTCGATGTCCGATCGAACTCGGAAAGCTCGGCCTGCAAGAGATCGACATGCCGATCGATGGCCTTGAGCACGCGCGGCTGGCCCGCGAGAGACGACGGCGGTTTTTCTCTGCCACGATCATCTCGATGACCTGGCGACGGCGCGCCACCAGTTCGCCGAGCGCTTGGGCGTCAGCGACGGGCCGGGCGGGCGGCCGTATGGCTTCGGCGAAGTGAGCGATCGCCGCAGCGTCGAGGCGATCGGTCTTGGCGAGCTTGCCGGTCGAGCGGGCGAAGTCGCGGATCTGACGAGGATTGATCACCGCCAGGGGCAGATGCGTCACGGCGACCGCGCTCGCGACCACCGTCTCGTAGCCACCCGTCGCCTCGAGCGCGACCAGGACGGGATGAAGCGCGCGCAAGCGCTCGACGAGGCTCGCCAGCCCTTCGTCGTCACGCCTGACGGCAAAGGTTTCGCCGCTTGGCCGGATGCAGATGTCCAGCCGATCCTTCGACACATCAATTCCAACAAACACATCCATCTCCGTCCTTGAACATGCGGACTCGCGACGCGGCCCCGGCGACTGTTCGGGATCGTGGAATAGGCGGATGGGTTGCCATGCCCAGGAACAGGCTTTTGAACCCCAGGAGCGCAAGGGCTCCCATCCGCCGCCGCGACGTCATGCTTCTAGGTGTACGGTCCGCCATTTTCCGGAGCACCCTGGTCTTGCGGGTGAAGCCCGTCCTTTTCGTCTTCGCGATGAGAATCTGCCAGGAGACGGGGAGAGCGATTAGCTCTACCCCGTCGACGACTGCGCCTGCCTGGGCATTCATCGGTGTCAAAACAGTACTCTGCGCCAGGCGCTTGTCTCGCCCGTGATCGAACGGGCGAGACACGAGGGCTTTGGTAGCGCGGCCGTGCAATCGACCGCGCGACAAATGCCGATTAGGCGAAGGCGAGTTCTCTAGCGAGTTCTTTCGATTCCGGCTGCTCGATTCCGAGCTCCTCACGGAACACTGTCAGAGCCGACAGGAGCCCTTCTCCAGTGTCGAAAAGCCCTGCGTAGCTCATCGTGCCCCCTATTCGGCGCGGCCGGCCAATGAGCTGCGGATTGCAACCGACGGCTTTTAGAACTCTATAGATTCGGGCGTCGAACACAGAAACGATTTGGGTCAGGCCGGCGATGACCGCAACCTCCCCAATGCCCGCGATCAATTCGCTCAGCACGAAGTTGACCCCGTTCCGGCGGCGTTCAGGCTGGCCCTCCGCCGCTACGGCACAAATCCGCGAGCTCTCCCAGATTGTCGCGCTTTCGATGAATTCCCCCTCTTCGAGGAGGCAGGGAAAAACATCACGCAGCATGTTTGGCCCCGTTGTGGGCAGCAATCGCAAAGACCCCCAATATTCATTCGTATTTGGGTCTACCGATACCAGATACAACGGATTGGCATTATCGAACTCATCCCGTTCATATCCATCCGTCACAGTAACGTCCCAGCCGAGCCGTTCTGAGAAAGTGACTGCCCTGTTACGAAACATTGCGTCGATTTCCATCGGAAACAATGACGCTCGCGAACCTTCAATAAGCTTCAACATCGTGGCATCTCCCTTGCTACGAGACCACGAATGTTAACCTTAATTTTTAATCATCACAATTCCACATAGAAGTTGAGTTGACATTTTAGGAATCACTTAAAGGACGAACCTTGGAGAGCCTTCGCAGGGATAACACCAGTAGCAATGGCAACACCAACTGCATGGGTCAAGTTCGCGCAATTTAATTTATGTCGGGCCGTATCAAGATAACTCTTAACGCTGCCAAAAGAAATATTCAATATATCGGAAATATCTTGGTATGTCTTGCCTCTAGCAGCCCAAATCAGGCACTGTTCTTCCCTCTTTGATAGTTTGACTGGAGGGCTGCTAAGTTTTAGATTGACACTAGCCGCAGAATCTATAAGGACTGAGATCAATTGCAGTTTTACCATATTGCTTTTTTTGAATTCTTGCCATTCTAGTTTCGCATGATTGCTGGTATAGGAGACTAAAGAGTAGACGCCCCTCCGATTGCGAACAGGGATCGATAATCCGTTGAGGCCGACTTCGTGGGTCAACGCATCGGCAAAAAACGCCTGAACCGCGGGGTCGTCTCGCACCAACTGATCCCAGTCGAATGGAAGAACGGCTTTACCCCCATATGCGATAACCGGATCAATTAAGACATACTGTTTGAGAAAATACCGCGTCTGCCACTGAAACGAATAGGTTACAGTCCCGGTAAGCAGGCTAGCGTCAGAACTTTTGTCCGGGGCAAAACGCATATACGCAATGTGGCTAACGCCGATATCGACCGCGATTGCCTTAAGGGTTTCCTCCAGATCCTGCTCGTTATAACCAAGGATCGTATCCGTAAGTCTTATCGCGGCCGATTCGATCGTGACATTTCCCATAGGCGTTAGCCATTGACGTCATGAACGCACTTCTAGAGGCTCAGCCGTGGGCTCATCGTGAGCAAAACAGCCGATGGATGCGATCGCCCGGTCAATCTTCACCGCGACTTTCGCCCACAGATCAATCTGATCAATGGAAACCGGGGTTGGCCGGCGGGCTTTGAAGGCAGTCGGGCCGACGTTGTCACGGTTTGCCTTTAAGGGTCTTGACCGCTCGTACAGCATCGTCGACTCTGTGGGCATCACCGCCCTCCCGCCTAAATTGCACCCTGGTTCCGTCACTCATGTATCATAACAATGGCATGGTAATCAACAAACAGGTGGAGGCGGAAGGGAGAACAAGCCCCGCCATACCGTACAAGGGGCTGATTTCCCTCCGATTAACTCGCAGCCCTCGCGCGATGACCGCCTTTCCATGGATAGAGGGCGTTGGCGGCGAGGTCTTCGCCGACGGCAAACGCCTGGAGGCCATGGCCTTTGGGCCGCCGCCGGACAAGGCGCCGACGATCGTCATGCTGCATGAGGGCCTCGGCTGCCTCGCGCTGTGGCGTGACTTTCCGCAAAAACTTGCGGCCGCGACCGGCCATGGGGTGTTCGCCTATTCCCGCGCCGGCTATGGCCGGTCCGAGCCCGTCGATCTCCCGCGCCCGCTCGATTACATGAGCCGCGAGGCGCGGTTCAGCCTGCCCGCTTTGCTCGAGGCGATCGGGCTCAAGCGCGGAATCCTGCTCGGCCACAGCGACGGCGCCTCGATCGCGGCGATCCATGCCGGCGAGCATGCGGATGAGCGGATCAAAGGCCTCATCCTGATGGCGCCCCATCTGTTCACCGAGGACGATGGGCCTCGCCTCGATCGCGGAGGCGCGCCGCGCCTATGAGACGGGCGACCTGCGCGCGAGGCTCGCCAAATATCACGCCCATGTCGACGTCGCCTTCCGCGGCTGGAACGACGCCTGGCTCGATCCCGGCTTCAAGGCCTGGAACATCGAGGATGCGGTCGGCCGCTGGCGTGTCCCCGCGCTCCTCATCCAGGGCGCGGACGATCAATATGGAACGCTGAAGCAGATCCGCGCCATCGAGGCCCGCTCGCCCGCCCCCGTGACGAGCCTCATCCTCGAGGCCTGCCGCCACGCGCCGCAGTTCGACCAGCCCGAGGCGACGATCGACGCGATTGTCCGGTTCTGCGCCGAGGTCGCTAAGGCTTAAGGCGCGCTGACGCGAGTTCGGCTTGGCGGCCAAATAAATCCAAGGAAATCCAAATAAAACCAAGGAAAAAGGCTTGCATTTCCTTGGATTCCTTTGGTGGAATCGGGACTTTTCAATGGGTTACAGCGAATCCAAATAAAAAAATTCTTTCCCTCTCGATTCCCTTTCTCGATGAGCCTCGGGCAGAACCGGATTCGATCCCCACGCATTCTGAATAGCATAAAATACCGATTTGAGCAAGACAATGTTGGATTATACCGTTCGCCGTCGTCGTCCGACTTGCCGCCGCTCGCCCTATCGTCCGGGCCACTCGAAAGGATCAGGGGATTGGGTATGGACCCCGCCCTGCCCCGCGGCGAACACAATCACACGAAGCCCGGCCCGGCATGAATGGCCTCGCGACCGTAGAAAAACCTCATCGGCGCCATGTTCGGCAAAAGACAGGCGTCCGCCAGATTTAATACAGCTGCATTTTCGCGGCAAAACAAAGGAAATCCGCCTAGATTTGCCTGCACGCGCGCGGATGCCCATAAGCACGGCGCCCCGCCCTTTGCCGAACTCGTCCCGCCATGCCACATTGGGGCCACGGCCATAACGCGGGCGGCGGCGAATGGCGGACGTCAAGCTCTTTCTCTCCTGCGTGTCGGACGAGTTCGGCGACTATCGCGACGCGTTGCGCCGCGCGCTGACGCGGCCGAATGTCGAGATCAAGATCCAGGAGGATTTTCAAACGCTCGGCGGCGACACGCTCGCCATGCTGGAAGACCTATATCGAGAGCTGCGACGTCGTCGTGCATTTCGCGGGCGAGATGGCCGGCTCGACGCCAGCGTCGAGCAGCGTCGACGACCTTTTGCAGCGCCGACCCGAGCTTGCGGCGCGGCTGGCCGAAAAGGGCATGGACCGCGAGGCGCTCGGGCGCCTGACCTATACCCAATGGGAAGCCTGGCTCGCGATCGGCTTCAACAAGGACGGCGCGAAGACAAATCTCGTCATCGTCGCGCCGGCCTTTGGCGTGGAACGCGGCGCAAAATTCGCGCCCGACGATGCTTCGCGCGCCTCGCAGGCCGATCATCTCGCCGGCTCAAGGCGATCGACTGTCTATCCCGCGAAGCCGTTCACCAGCGCCGACAATCTTGTCGCGCGCGTTTTCGGGTCTGTCGTTCTGGACGCCCTTAAGAAAGCGGGATCGACCACGAAGCCCCGCAATCTTCCCTTCGCGTCGCTCGGCGGCCTGTTCGCCGGCCGCGACGAGGACCTTGCCGACCTGCATACGGCGCTGCTGGGCGCCAAGGGCGCTCCGGTCGCGCTTCACGGTCTCGGGGGGATCGGCAAGACGCGGCTCGCGATCGAATATGCGTGGTCTCGCGAGGCGGTCTATTCGGCGCTTCTGTTCGTCAGCGCGAGCGACGGCGCCGCGCTCAACGCGGGTCTGGCGGGGCTGACGGCCTTCGAGATTCTCGACCTGCCAGAGAAAGAGGCGCGCGACGACGCGACCAAGATCACCGCCGTCCTGCGCTGGCTTGAGTCCAACCCGACCTGGCTGATGATCCTCGACAACGTCGACGACCGCGCCGCCGTTGCCGAGGTGGCGAAACTCATGCCGCGTCTCAAAGGCGGCCATGTCGTCGTCACCGCGCGGGCGTCGAATTTTCCCGCCGGTGTGCGAAAGCTCGAAGTTTCCACGCTCGACGAGAACGCGGCCGCGCAATTCCTGCTCGACCGGACGGAAGCCGACCGCAGCAAGAGCAAGGACGACGCGGCGCTGGCGCGGACGCTGGCGCGGGAGCTTGGCGGCCTCGCGCTGGGGTTGGAGCAGGCGGGCGCGCATATCGCGACCGATCGCATCGGCTTTGCTCGCTATCTGAAGCTTTGGAGCGAGAGCCGCGACAAAGCGCTCGCTTGGGCCGATGCGACGGTGACTGGCTCCGAGCGGACCTGGCCACGACCTGGGCGACATCGGTCGCGCGGCTCTCGCCGGAGAGCCGGCGGCTGCTCGACCGGCTCGCCTTCCTTGCCCCCGACCCGATTCCGGATTCGCTCCTCGACGTCGCCGTCCCCGGCGAGGCGCCGGACGCTGACGCCTATGAAGCGCGCGCCGGCCTCTACGCCTATTCGCTCATTTCGGGCGTGACCGCGGAGGACGGCGGCGCGCCGGGCTTCGTCGTTCATCGCCTCGTGCAGGATTTCGCCCGCCGCGCGATGAGCGACGAGCGCCGCGCGCAGGCTTTGCGCGAGGCGCTGGAATGGGTGAACGCAGCCTTCGTCGGCGATCCGCAGGACGTGCGGAGCTGGCCGATCCTCGATCCGCTCGCGCCGCACGCGCTCGCGGTCGCGCGTCGCGCGGACGCGGCGGAGATCGCTGAGCCGACGGCGCGGCTGTTCAACAGCTTGGCTTGCTGCTTCGTGCCAAGGCGGACTACGCCGAGGCCGAGCCGCTGATGCGCCGCGCGCTCGCGATCGACGAGACGAGCTACGGCCCGGATCATCCCAATGTGGCGATCAGCCTCAACAATCTCGCGCAGCTGCTTCAGGACACGAACCGCCTCGCCGAGGCCGAGCCGCTGATGCGCCGCGCGCTGGCGATCGACGAGAAGAGCTACGGCCCGGATCATCCCAATGTGGCGATCGGCCTCAACAATCTCGCGGCTGCTGCTTCAGGCCACGAACCGCCTCGCCGAGGCCGAGCCGCTGATGCGCCGCGCGCTGGCGATCGACGAGACAGAGCTACGGCCCGGATCATCCCAATGTGGCGAGGGACCTCAACAATCTCGCGGCGCTGCTTCAGGCCACGAACCGCCTCGCCGAGGCCGAGCCGCTGATGCGCCGCGCGCTCGCGATCGACGAGACAGAGCTACGGCCCGGATCATCCCAATGTGGCGATCCGCCTCAACAATCTCGCGCAGCTGCTTCAGGCCACGAACCGCCTCGCCGAAGCCGAGCCGCTGATGCGCCGCGCGCTCGCGATCGACGAACAGAGCTACGGCCCCGATCATCCCAATGTCGCGATCCGCCTCAACAATCTCGCGCGCGCTGCTTCAGGACACGAACCGCCTCGCCGAGGCCGAGCCGCTGATGCGCCGCGCGCTCGCGATCGACGAAGAGAGCTACGGCCCGGATCATCCCAATGTGGCGACCGCCTCAACAATCTCGCGCAGCTGCTTCAGGACACGAACCGCCTCGCCGAGGCCGAGCCGCTGATGCGCCGCGCGCTCGCGATCGACGAAAAGAGCTACGGCCCGGATCATCCCAATGTGGCGATCCGACCTCAACAATCTCGCGCGCTGCTTCAGGACACGAACCGCCTCGCCGAGGCCGAGCCGCTGATGCGCCGCGCGCTGGCGATTTTGGAGACGAGCCTCGGGCCGGACCATCCCAGCACGGTGACCGTGCGCAACAACCTCGCCGCGCTGGAGGCCGCGCTCGCGCAAAGGCGGCGCGTGAGCGCGGGTTCATCCACCGGCCTCATCCTGAGGAGCCCGCGCAGCGGGCGTCTCGAAGGATGATCCAGTTGGCGCTGGCGCTCGTGCGTTGTCGACGCGTCCTTCGAGACGCGCCTTCGGCGCTCCTCAGGACGAGGTCCCGAGGGTCGGAATGACGATGCGTGCCCGACCTTACGAGCGGGCGGCGCTGACCAGCGTCGGGGTCGGGGCGGTAGAGCGCGGGGAACAGGCGCTTCAGGTTGGCGACCTTCGGCAGGTCGTTATAGACGATGTACGGATAGGCCGGGTTCTTGGCCAGAAAATCCTGGTGATAGTCCTCGGCGCGATAGAAGGTCTTGCCCGGCTCGATCGTGGTGACGACCGGCGCGCCGAACACATGCGCCGCATCGAGTTGCGCGATATAGGCCTTCGCCACCTGCGCCTGTTCGTCGTTCAGCGGGAAAATCGCCGAGCGATATTGCGTGCCTGAGTCCGGACCCTGGCGATTGAGTTCGGTCGGATCATGGGCGACTGAGAAATAGACCTGCAGGATGCGCCCGTAGGTGATCTTGCGCGGATCGTAGGTGATCTGCACCGATTCCGCGTGGCCCGTGTTGCCCTCGAGGTCATGTCGTAATGCGCGGTCGACTTGTCGCCGCCGGCATAGCCGGAGACGGCGTTGGTCACGCCGGCGACATGCTGGAAGACGCCCTGCACGCCCCAGAAACATCCCCCCGCAATCACCGCGGTTTCGGACGTCTTGCCGGCCGCCTGCTCGTCGACGGTCGGCGCCGGCACATTGCGCGCCTCTTCGGCCGTCGATCGGGTGACGAAGAAGGCGGCCGTGGACAGGAGCCCGATCAGAATGAGCACCGGAAAAGAAGAGCCTCTTTTGAAGGACGAGATCATGGCCCTACTCCATTACCGTAATAGCGAATCATCAAAACGCGCGTCCCGCATAAGCCGCCACTATGGCGTTGACGCGACAGTGCGCGTCGTTTCACGCAGTCGTGTCATCAAACTTGCGAGAGCCTCGCTTGCCTCATGAATTACGCTCGCGAAGGCGCTCTGTTACAGAAGGAAACTCTTAACCAAAGGTAAACGCGTAAGCCTGCACGTCGGGATCAAGAAACTGGATCGAAAATGTGTGGTCCATGACCGGCCCGCTCTGGCGGACGAGCTGGTAGAGCCGGTGGTCGGTCACCGTGCCTTCGCCGTCGGCGTTGACGTCGGCGCCATGGCTTTCGCCGGGCTTGGCGCCGTCGATCGTCACGCGGAAGCGCACCGGCTTGCCATCGGCGCTCGGCCCCAGCACCAGGTGAAGATCGCGGGCATGGAAGCGAAACGCAATCGCGCCGTCGGTCTTGTTGAGCGTCGCGGACTGGCCGCCGATCGTCCAGTCGCCGGAGAGACCCCAGTCGTTCAGCTGCTTGAGATCGCCGGTCGCATAGACATGCGGCTTGTCGCCGACCGCGCCGCCGGGCGAGGCGAAATTCTCCGATCGGGCAAAGCCGATGTAGGTCTCGGGCGACTTGACGTCGGCCGCGTCGGAGGCGGCCTCGGCGCCCGTCGCGCTCACGGAAACCATGTCGACGGGCAGGTTGCCCCGGCCCGCCTCGGCCAGGAGCTGCTGGATCACCTTCTCGGATTCGGCGTAGTCGCCCTCGCCGAAGAAGTGGTGGCGGATCTGGCCCTTGGCGTCGATGAAATAATCCGCCGGCCAATATTCGTTGTTGAAGGCGCGCCAGATCGCATAATCGTTGTCGATCGCGACCGGATAGTCGATCTTGAGCTTGGCGACCGCCTGCTTGACGTTGCCGATATTCTTCTCGAAGGCGAATTCCGGCGCGTGCACGCCGATCACCACGAGGCCCTGATCCTTGTACTTGTCGGCCCAGGCGCGGACGTAAGGGATCGAGCGCAGGCAATTGATGCAGGAATAGGTCCAGAAGTCGACCAGCACCACCTTGCCCTTGAGCTGCTCAGGGGTGAGCGGCGGCGAGTTCAGCCACTCGACGGCGCCGGCGAGCGAGGGCAGCGAGCCTTCGACCGGCAGAGCGTTCGGACGCGGGCGCTTCCGCCGCCTTCATCATCGCCGCCGGATTGCCGTTCATCGCCAGGGTGGGAGCCTTGTCGCTCATCATCATCGACGGATTGGCGCTCATCATCGCGCCGCCGCCCTCGGGCATCACGACTGAGGATGACGGTTCGGCGGCCGGCTTGCCGGTCATCGCCATGGTGGGCGCATTGCCGCTCATCATGGCCGGGTTGGCGCTCATCATCGCGCCGTCGCCCTCGGGCATCACGACAGAGGACGATGGCTCGGCGGCGACCTTAGCCGATGCTGGATGGATGCGGTCGACCAGGCCTTGCTCGAGCGACGCCGTATTGGCGAGCGAGATCTGGGTCAGGAACCCGGTGTCGGCGCCGAAGAAGATCGCCACGACCGCGACCAGCACGGCGGCGCCGAGGCCGCGCCGCACCCATTCGCCGGCGCCGAGCGAACGCTTCATCGCGGTGAAGACCCGGCCGCCAATGAGCAGCGCCAACGCGAGCGACGTCGCCGCGCCCGCGGCATAGGCGAGCAGGAGGAAGGTCGTCTGGACGTTCGCGCCCTGCAGCGCCGCGCCGGTCAGGATGAGGCCGAGCACCGGCCCGGCGCACGGCGCCCAAAGAGGCCGGTCGCGATGCCCAGCAGCAACGAGGGCCAGACGCTTCCGCTCTCGTTGCGGTCGGCGGATTCGGACAGGCGTCCGCCAAGCGCGACCAGGGGCCGCGTCAAGCGGTCGGAGAGTTCCGGAAAGAGCAGCGTGACGCCAAACAGAGCCAGCAGCGCGATCGCGATGTAGCGTCCATATTCATTGGCCTGCACCGCCCAGCCGCCGCCGACCGCCGCCAGCGTCGCGACGACCGCGAAGGTCAGGCCCATGCCAAGCAGCATCGGCAAGCCGCGGCGAAGGAACGGCTGGTCGGCGCGGGCGAACACGAACGGCAGCACCGGCAGGATGCAGGGGCTGGCGATGGTCAGCACCCCGCCGATATAGGCTAGCGCAAAGAGAAGCATCGGATCGCCTGTCGCCTCAGGCCGTCGCCGGCTTGAAGGTGAGGGCCACGCCGTTCATGCAATAGCGCAAGCCGGTCGGCTTCGGTCCGTCGTTGAAAACGTGGCCAAGATGCCCCTCGCATCGATGGCAGGATACGGCGTCGCGGGTCATGCCCCACGACTTGTCCTGTGTGGTTGTCCACCGCATTGTCCAAGCGGCGCCCAGAAGCTCGGCCAGCCGGTGCCGCTGTCGAACTTCGTGGTGGACGAGAACAGGTCGGAACTACATCCGGCGCAGGCGAAAACGCCCTTCCGCTCCTCATGCAGAAGCGGGCTGGTGAAAGGACGCTCGGTCCCTTCCTTGCGCAGAACCGCATATTGATCGGGCGTCAGAGTCGAGCGCCAGTCGGCGTCGGTGCGGACGATATGGGCCTCCTGGGCGCGCGCGCCCCGGGCCAACAAGAGATTTGCGCTCGCGATCGCGGCCAAGCCGCTCAAAGCCGTTCGACGCGTCAACATGCCTAACCTCATTGATCTTGGCCGACCTGCGGGAGTCTTCCGTGCTCGCAACGCTATACGCCCGGAAAAGGGATCGGTTACAGGGCGGGTTCAAAATTCTTTGAACCGTGAGGCCGGGCCGCCTAGGAGCCGCGCCTCGTTCGGGAGTTGACCGGAGGCGGCGTGCCGCTCAATCATATTCCGATCGTCCCCAATCAACAAACCCGGGCGCTCCATCATCACCGGCGTCGGTCTCGCTCGCCAAAGAGGAAACACCTATGACCGCCATAAATTCGGTCGTCGACCTTTCGGTCGAAGGCGAAGTCGCGCTGGTCACGATCAATTCTCCGCCAGTGAACGCGTTGTCGCAGACGGTCCGAGAGGGCCTCAAGCGCGGCGTCGAAGCGGCGGAAGCGAACGGCGCCGTCAAGGCTATCGTCATCATCTGCGACGGGCGGACGTTTATTGCCGGCGCCGACATTTCCGAATTCGGCAAGCCCCCTGCCCCGCCCAGCCTACACCAGGCGCTCGACGCAATGGAAAACGCGTCGAAGCCGGTCATCGCGGCGATCCACGGCACGGCGCTCGGCGGCGGATTCGAGGTCGCGCTGACGGCGCATTACCGCATCGCCGTGCCGTCGGCGAAATGTGGCCTGCCGGAGATCAAGCTCGGCATCATCCCTGGCGCGGGCGGCACGCAGCGCCTGCCCCGCCTCATCGGGGCCGAAAAGGCGCTCGAAATTATTCTGTCCGGAACGCCGTTCGGCGCGCGCGAAGCCAAGGAATGGGGCGTCGTCGACGAGCTCGCCGAAGAGGGAAAGCTGCGCGAGTCTGCGATCGCCTATGCGCGGCGCCTCATCGCCGAAAAGGCGCCCTTGAAGAAGGTGCGCGACCGATCGGACAAGGTCGAACCGGCGCGCGGCCATCCCGAGATCTTCGAGGCGGTCCGCAAGGCCAATGCGAGAAAATACCGTGGCTTCGAGGCCTGGAAGAAGGCGATCGAGTCGGTCGAGAACGCGGTCAATCTGCCGTTCGACGAGGGCATGGCGAAGGAGCGCGCGATTTTCAGCGAGCTGGTCGTCACAAATCAGTCCAAGGCGCAGCGCTACGTCTTTTTCGCCGAGCGGCAGGCGGCGAAGGTCGCCGACATCCCCGCCGATACGCCGACGAAAAAGATCGCCAAGGTCGGCGTGATCGGCGCCGGCACCATGGGCGGCGGCATTTCGATGAATTTCCTGAGCGCCGGCATTCCCGTCACCATCGTCGAGACCTCGAAAGAGGCGCTCGACCGCGGCGTCTCGATCATGCGCCGGAACTACGAGAACACCGCCAAGAAGGGCCGCATGACGATGGCCGAGGTCGAGGAGCGGATGGGCAGGCTTAGCCCGACGCTCGACTTCAATGCGCTGGCCGACGCCGACCTCGTGATCGAAGCGGTGTTTGAGGACATGGACCTCAAGAAGAGCATTTTCGAGCGGCTCGACACGATCGCCAAGCCCGGCGCGATCCTGGCCTCCAACACCTCCTACCTCGACGTCGACGCGATCGGGGCGATGACCAAGCGGCCCGAGGACGTGCTCGGCACGCATTTCTTTTCGCCCGCCAATGTGATGCGCCTGCTCGAAATCGTGCGCGGCGAGAAGACGTCGAAATCCGTGCTCGCGACGATCACGCAGCTCGCGCCGAAGATCGGCAAGGTCCCCGTCGTCGTCGGCGTCGCTCATGGCTTCGTCGGCAACCGCATGCTGGCTCAGCGCCAGCGCGAGGCGCAGAAGCTCATTCTCGAAGGCGCGACGCCGTCGGACGTGGACCGGGTGCTGGTCGACTTTGGCCTGCCGATGGGACCCTTCGCGATGAGCGATCTCGCCGGCCTCGACATCGGCTGGTCAGCCGCGACATCGAAGCGCGCGTCGATCCGCGACATTCTTTGCGAAGAGGGCCGGCGCGGCCAGAAGACCGGCGCGGGCTTCTACGACTACGACGAAGCGCGCAACGCCAAACCCTCGGCAAAGGTCGAGGGGATCATTCGCGACTTCGCCAAATCGAAGGGGGTCGAGCAGCGCAAGATCAGCGACGCCGAAATCCTCGAGCGCTGCATCTATCCCATGATCAACGAAGGCGCGAAAATCCTCGAAGAGGGCAAAGCGCAGCGCGCCTCCGACATCGACATCGTCTGGATCAACGGCTACGGCTGGCCGGTCTATCGCGGCGGCCCGATGTTCTACGCCGACACGATCGGATTGAAGACGGTGCTCGCCAAGCTCAAGGAATTTCAGGCCAAGTTCGGCGACGATTTCAAGCCGGCGGCGCTGTTGGAGAAACTGGCGGCGGAGGGCGGGACGTTTACGAAGTCGTGAGCCAAGCGCCCTCATCCGGCGCTTCGCGCCACCTTCTCCCCGAGGGAGAAGGGGTGCTGAACGGGGCCTTCCTAGCTGAGAAGAGCCGGGCCAGACTGCGTCGCGGCTCCCCTTCTCCCTCGGGGAGAAGGTGGCGCGCCGAAGGCGCGACGGATGAGGGCGTCACGGGCGCCAATGAGTGAGCCATGAAGACTGATCTCGGCGTCGCGTCGAACCAACGCTCCCGCGCTCGAACGATGCGCGGAGCGCCGACTGACGCCGAGCTTCGCCTGTGGCGCCTCCTTCGCGATCGTCGCCTCAGCGGATTCAAGTTTCGCCGGCAGGTCCCAGTCGGCCCTTACATCGTCGACTTTCTTTGCGTTGGCGCTAAGCTGATCGTCGAAGCCGACGGATCGCAACACGCGGAAAGCCTTCCCGACAAGGCCCGTGACGCCTATCTGGAAAGCCAAGGGTGGAAAGTCCTTCGGTTCTGGAACAACGAGGTGTTGCAGAATCGCGAAGGGGTTCTGGAGACGATTTACGCGCATGCAAGACCCTCATCCGGCCCTTCGGGCCACCTTCTCCCCGAGGGAGAAGGGGTGCTGAATCGCCCCTTTTCCTCCGGGGACAGAGCCAGGCCCAACGTCAGTGCAGAAACCCCTTCTCCCTCGGGGAGAAGGTGGCGCGCCGAAGGCGCGACGGATGAGGGCTGCGCAAACTGAATTCTGAACCAGTGGACGCTCGCTAAACTTCGGAGACACATCATGCGTGAAGCCGTCATCGTCTCGACCGCGCGTACGCCGATCGGCAAGGCCTATCGCGGCGCGTTCAACGACACGCAGGCCCAGACGCTGGGCGGGCATGCGATCGCGAACGCTTTGCAGCGCGCATCCGTCGATCCCGGCGAGATCGACGACGTGGTGATGGGCGCAGCGATGCAGCAGGGCGCACAAGGCGGCAACGTCGCGCGACAGGCGCTGCTCCGCGCCGGCCTTCCGACCAGCGTCGCCGGCATGTCGCTCGACCGGCAATGCGCTTCCGGCCTGATGGCGATCGCGACCGCGGCGAAGGAAATCATCGACGACGGGATGAGCGTCACCATTGGCGGCGGCCTTGAATCGATTTCGCTGGTCCAGAACGACAAGATGAACCGCTATCGCGCGCAAGACCCCTGGCTCGTCGAGCATCGTGACGACCTCTACATGAGCATGCTCGAGACGGCGGAGATCGTCGCGGAGCGATACCAGGTCACGCGGGCGCGGCAGGACGAATACGCGCTGCAGTCGCAGCAAAGAACCGCGGCGGCGCAAGCCGCCGGCCGGTTCGAGGCCGAGATCGCGCCCTTGGCCACCGTGATGAAGGTCACGGACAAAGCGACCGGCGCCGTCTCCGACAAGCCGATCACCCTGAAGCAGGACGAGGGGCCGCGCGCCGACACGACCTTGGCTGGCCTTTCGGCGCTGAAGCCGGTGTTCGCCGACGGGCAGCGGCTCAAGGCCGGCTCGTTCATCACTGCAGGCAACGCTTCGCAACTGTCCGACGGAGCCAGCGCCTGCGTACTGATGGACGCCAAGCTCGCCAGCCAGCGCAACCTCACGCCGCTCGGCATCTATCGCGGCATCGCGGTCGCCGGCTGCGATCCGGACGAGATGGGCATCGGTCCCGTCTTCGCGGTGCCGAAGCTGCTCAAGGCGCATGGTCTCAAGGTCGACGACATCGACCTCTGGGAGCTCAACGAAGCGTTCGCGGTCCAGGTCATCTACTGCCGCGACCGGCTCGGCATCGACAATGACAAGCTCAACGTCGACGGCGGCGCGATCTCCGTC
The DNA here is from genome assembly GCA_963770275.1 of uncultured Alphaproteobacteria bacterium. GTDB lineage: Bacteria > Pseudomonadota > Alphaproteobacteria > Rhizobiales > Beijerinckiaceae > Roseiarcus. The sequence continues at coordinate 34,883 of CAVYPD010000028.1, read as the reverse complement.
GGCCACCCCTATGGCATGAGCGGCGCGCGCATGACCGGCCACGCGCTGATCGAAGGCAAGCGGCGCGGCGCGCGCTATGTCGTCGTGACGATGTGCGTGGGCGGCGGCATGGGCGCGGCGGGACTGTTCGAAGTCGCCTGAACCTAAAAGAGCGTTGGCGTGCCCGAATCGACCCCCATGGCGCCGCTCGCGGCTTTTCGCGGGCAGAAGCCGCCCGCGCCGGCGTGGTTCGAACGCGTCGTCGCGATCGAGCCCGAGCGGACGTTCGTCGCGATCGATGGCGCGCAGGTGGAAACCCTCGCCTGGGGCGACGCGCGGCAAGCCCGGTCTGATCTTCTTGCACGGCGGCGCCGCTCACGCCGACTGGTGGAGCTTCATTGCCCCATTCTTCGCCGGCGAACGGCGCGTTGTCGCGCCGTCGTTCAGCGGCATGGGCCGTTCGGATTGGCGCGAGGCTTACGATTTTCGCCAGTTCGTCCGCGAGGCGCGCGAGGTGGGGCGCGAGGCCGGCGCCTTCGAGGCCGGGCCGCCCGTTGTCGTCGGGCACTCGTTTGGCGGGCGCATCGCAACTGGGCTTGCGCATGATTTCGGCGACGAGCTCGCCGCCGTGGTGATGGTCGATCCGCCCTTTTTCGCGCCGCAGAACCAGCGCAATCCTGCGCCGCCCCGGCCGAACTCGCGCGAGCATAGCGTCAGGCCCTCGCTCGAGGCCGTCATCGCCCGCTTCCGCCTCGCCCCGCCGCAGGCCTGCTACAACCTCTTCATTCTCGACTTTATCGGGCGCCGCTCGGTGCGAAAGGCGATCGACGCCGAGGGCAATGCGGGCTGGTCGTTGAGCTTCGACCCGCATTTCTGGGAGAAATTCGGGCGGCTCGATCCGATCGCGCTCGTCAAGGGCGCGCGCTCGCCGCTCGCGATCATCCGCGGCGCGAAGTCCCAGCTCTTCCAGGCCGAGGACGCCGCTTATCTTTTGAGCCTCATCGCTCCCGGCTCGCCTTATGTCGAGATCCCCGAGGCCGAGCATCACGTGATGATCGACCAGCCGCTGGCCTTTGTCGCTGCGCTCCGCGCGCTGCTCGCGGCATGGCCCGCCGCGAAGGCAGGGTAAAAGCCCGTTCGTTCGGCGGCCACGGGTCAGCGCGGCGCCGAACTGTGATGCGCCTCACTTCGCGAGGCGCAGTCGACGCGATACACTCTGCTGGATTTGCAGCGACGAATGGGGGGAACGCGATGGACATCTCACCGCCCGATGACGGCCTCCAGGGCCTTGCGCCCCTCGAGCCGCGCCCCATTGCCGGAATCATGCCAAACGCGGCGCACCAGGCGGCCCACGGCTTTATGACCGGCGCTCCTTACGAGCTCGCGATTGTCGAGTTCGACGATCAAGGGCGATGCTACGACCGGGGACAGATGGACGGCGTGGCAAAAAGGATCGACGCGCTAGCGCCAGATCCTGCGCAGCCAGGGCAGGACGTGATTCTGGTCGTGTTCGTGCATGGATGGCAGCACGACGCCCGCTCGGACGACGAGAACCTCTCCGCGTTTCGTCTGCTTTTGAGCGAAACGGTCGAGTACGAGAGATCGCGCGCCTCGGCCGGCGTCGCGGCGCGTCCTGTCCTTGGGGTTTTTGTCGGCTGGCGGGGCTTATCGGAGTTTGGCCTGGGCGCCGTCATCGCGGACGCCACGTTCTGGGAGCGGCAGGCGGCCGGACAGCGGGTGGCGGTCGGATCGGTCCGGGAGTTGTTCGGCAGGTTGCGCCATTATCGCAACCGCCAGAAGAAGAACCTCGGAAACCCGCTCCTGGTGATCGTGGGCCACAGCTTCGGCGGCATGATCGTCTTTTCCGCCCTCGCCCAGTCTCTGATCCAAGCCGCTTCCGCGCCGGCCGGCGGAGTGACGCCGGAATTCGCCGACCTGGTGCTCCTGGTGAATCCGGCGATCGAGGGCGCGCGTTACATCCCGATTTACGATCTGGTGACGAGCCCCGCCTTCGCGGCCCGCACGACGAAGCAGCTTCCGGTTTTCCTCTGCGCGCAGGCGGAGAACGACCAGCCGGTGGGCACGGTGTTTCCGCTCGGCAGCGCTGGCCACGCGATCACCGAAGCGACGATCGGGGATTTGGAGAAGTGGTGCGTCACCCACGCGCTCGGCTTCGTGCCGGGCTTCCGCACCCACGCCTTGGCTGGCCCTACGGGCAACGAACCCTTCGTGCTGACGCCTCCCGACACCGCGCAAGCCAATCCGTTCTGGGTGGTCGGAGCGGCGAAGGAAGTGATCGACGGACACGGCGGCATCTGGCAGACGCCGTTCCTTCAGTTCATCGCGAGCCTCGTCTTCCAGCACGTGCAGGCTTCGAAGCAAGGACCGAGCGGCGCCGCGACGACCGAGGCGCCGAGCGCGCCCGCGCAGCCATCGGGCAATCTCGCGGAGTTCGCGAAGTCCATCGGCCCGATCAAAATGCCGCAGCGTTAAGGCAAGCTCGGAAATTCACTCGAGCCTCACCGTCACCGCGTCCGACGCGCCCTTGGCGTCGGTCACCGACACGCGCGCGAAGCCGGCGCCGTCCGGATTCCAGGCCGATTGGCGCCTGATTTCGGCTTCGCCGACGGGCGCGCCGTTGACGAACCAGGTGAATGGCGGCGCGCCGCCGAGCGCCTTCAGAGCCAGCGGATGATCCGGGGCGCCCTCCTTGAGGCCGAGGTCGATGCGCGCGCCGTCGGGCGGGAAGGCGATCTTGAGCGACGCCGCCTCCGGCGCCGACGATGTCTTGGGCGCGTCCTGGCGCAGGCGTCGTAAAGGCGGCGGGAGATCGGCGGTGATGGTCGCTGTCAACACGCCCTTGGGCGCCGGGATCGACTCGATGCTCCTGCCCAGCCGCTCGAAAGCGTCGAACAGGATCGGCGCCGCCGCCTCGCGGCCGATGAGGCCCGGCGTCGGGCCATTGTCGGGACGCCCGACCCAGACCGCAATCGTTGTCCGCCGATCGAAGCCGATCGCCAGCGCATCGCGGAAGCCGTAGGACGTGCCGGTCTTGAAGGCGATCCGGCCTTTGAGCGCGTTGGCGGGCGGCGGCGCGCCGCGCAGGATGTCCTCGACATAATAAGCCGCGACCGGATCGGTCACGCGGCGCTCGCCGATGACCGGCGGCTGACCGTCGAGCCGCTCGATCAGCGGCGGCGCCTCGCCGCCGCGCGCGAAGCCGGCGTAGAGCCGCGCGAGATCGGTCAGCGAAATCCCGAGCCCGCCAAGGCCGACGGCGAGGCCGATCGGCGTATCCTTCGGCAGCGCGATCTCGGCGCCGGCGCTGTGCAGCCGGGCGAGGAAAGTCGCCGGGCCGACGTCGGAAAGCAGCTCGACCGCAGGAAGGTTGAGCGACATCTGCAGCGCCTTGCGCGCCGTCACCGCGCCTTCGTAACCGAGATTGAAATTCTCCGGCGCGTAAGCCCCGTAGCGCATCGGCCGGTCGAACAGCCGCGTCTCCGGATGGGCGAGGCCCTGCTCGAAGGCCAGCGCATAGATGAAGGGTTTGAGCGCCGAGCCCGGCGAGCGGGGCGAGCGCGACATGTCGATCGCGCCGTCGCGCGAGGCGTCGTTGTAGTCCGCCGAGCCGACGCGGGCGCGAATTTCGCCGCTTGCATTGTCGATGACGACGATCGCCCCGGACAGCTTCGGCCCGAGACGCGCGACGCTCTCTTTGGCGAGCACCTCGAGCTTCGCCTGCAGGCGCGCGTCGATGGAAAGCTTGATGACTTTGGCTTGCTTGTCGGCGGCGACCGCCTCCTCGGCGGCATGCGCGGCCAGCGCAGGAAAGGCCAAGCGCGCCTCAGGGACCGGCTCGCGCTTCGCCGCCGCGGCGTCGGCGGCGCTGATCACGCCGCGCGCCGCGACCCGGTCGAGCACGCGGTCGCGCGCGGCGCGCGCCGCCGTTGACGAACGATCCGGCCGCCGTGCTTCGGGCGATTGCGGCAGCGCGACCAGACAGCGCCGCCTCGGCCAGGGTGAGCTTCAGCGGCTCCTTGCCGAAATAGGCGAGCGAGGCCGCCCGCACGCCCTCGAGATTGCCGCCGAACGGAGCCAGCGTGAGATAACGATCGAGCGTTCCAGGCTTGCCGACGTCGCGCTCGATCTCGAGCGCGCGCGCAATCTGCCGGAGCTTGGCCGCGATTGTGCGCTCGGGCCGTGGCTCGATGAGCCGCGCGACCTGCATGGGCAAGGTCGAGCCGCCCGACACCACATGGCCGCGCATCAGCCATTGCGCCCCGGCGCGAACGAGCGCGCGAAGGTCGACGCCGTCATGGCTGTAGAACCGCCCGTCCTCATAGGCGACGAGCATCGCGACATAGCGTGGATCGACGTCATGCGTGGTCGCCGGCAGCCGCCAGCGCCCGTCGGGCAAAGTGAAGGGCCTGAGCAGCCGGCCGTCGCGATCGACGACGATCGTCGAGCCTTCGCGCGACGCCGCGAGATCGAGCGGACCGAGGCTTGCAGTGTAGCGCGTCCAGGCGAAGGACGCGCCGAAGCCTGTCGCCGCTATGAGGGCTAGTGCGGTGGCGATGGAAATAAAGACGAGGCGACGCGGAAGGCGCGTCACGTCGCGCCCTCATCCGGCGAGACCCTCATCCGTCGCGCCTTCGGCGCGCCACCTTCTCCCCGAGGGAGAAGGGGTTCCTGCACTGACGTTCGGCCCAGCCCGGTCCCCCGAGGAAAGGAGCGTTCAGCGCCCCTTCTCCCTCGGGGAGAAGGTGGCCCGAAGGGCCGGATGAGGGCCCTGTCGCCTCACTTCGCCTTCACCTCCAGATCGCCAAAGGCGGTGCGGCCGTAGCGGTCGGGGTCGTACATGTCTTCGGCCGTCGCTGGCGGATAAATGTAGCGGCCGGGCGCGACGGCGCGCACGACATAGGCCATGGTGATGAACGCCGACTGGCCCTCGCGCGCGATCGAACGCCGCAACGAAACGATCGTCGCGATATTCGGTATGCGTGGGCTCGACGTCCTTGCTGAGCCAGGAGAAGGCTTCGACCGAGCCGCCGTCGACCAAAGCCGGATTGTCGATCTCGAGACCCGCGGGCAGCCGGTCGACGACGAGCAGCCGCGCGTAGCGCGCTTGCGCCTCCGTCACTTTCAGCGACACCACGACGCGCTCGTTCTGCGACATGCTTTGCAGCGCGTCGAGTTTCGTCCCGTCGAGCTTGTAGAAGGATCGTTCGATCGCATAGCCCTTGGCGACCGCCGGGTCCGGCTCGATCGGCGCGCCGGAAACCGAGACGACGAGCTGCGCCGGATTCTGTCCGGCATTGGCGATAACAATGGACTGTCCGGAGAGCGCGGGCCCGCTCCATCGCCGATAGAGCGCGCCCTTGACCGGCTCGCCGTCGACGCGGAACTGAGCGAGGCTCGCGTGCTCGGCGAGCCCCTCGGCGGCGAGCGTCATCCAGTTCATCTCCTGCGTGCTGAGAAACGAGCGCTCCGCCCTCGCCTGCTCGAGGACAGCGCCGGCGCGCGCGATCGCATCGCTCTCAATATTGCCGAGCTTGGCCTCGGCGACGAGCGCGAGCACGGCGGCGGCGTCGCGCAGTCGTGAGCCATAATCGGGCCGCGAGCCCCCGTCGCGCTCGGCGTCGAGCGCCTTGAGCGCCGCGCCGAAGGCCGCAGCGGCGCGCGCCTGATCGCCGAGCATCGCGAGCGCAGCCGCAAGCTGAGCCTTGGCGAGCGGAGTCGTGAAGGCGTCGAGCTTGGCGTCGGTGAGATAGCGCAGGTCGCCAATCACGGGGCGCCCATTGCGGGCGAGAACATAGAGCGCATAGGCGATCGCCGCTGCATTATCCTTGTTCGGCTCCGGCGTGTTGACGACCTCGTTGCGCAGCCGGTCGAGCGCCTGCTCGAAGGCTTGGCTCGGCACGGCGAAATTGCGCTCGCGCGCGCGGGTCAGGAAGTCGGTGACGAAGGCGTCGAGCCAGGCGTCATTGTCGTTGCTGTCGGCGCTCCACATGCCGAACGCGCCGCTCGCGCTCTGGCGGCTGAGCTCGCGCTCGATCGCCTGGTTGATCCGCCCGTCGAGATCGGGATCGACGCCGAGATGCTCGATCGAGGCGAGGCGGTTCACGTAGAGCAGCGGCATGGCGACGCTGACCGTCTGCTCCGAACAGCCGTATGGGTAGCGTTGCAGCGCCGCGAGCAAAGCCGGCGCGTCGAGCGCGCCAAAGGGCGAGGCGGAGATCGCGATCGAGCCGGTGCCGGGGATGAAATCGGCAAGCAGATCGCCCGAGATGGTCTGGCTTGCCGCCGCCCGGCAGAGGCGTCACCGTGCGCCGATAGGAGTCGGGCGCGCCGGATTCTATGCCGAGCCGGAAATGCTGGGTGAGATCCGTCTTCGGCCCCGTGAGTCTCAAGTCAAGCTCGGCGACGCCGATGCCAGCCGCCGCGATCGGCATCGCCACCGATTTGCGTTGATGCAGGTCGAGCCGCACCGTCTTTGTCATCGCGTCCGCGTCTGCCGTGAGCGGCCCGTGGATGTCGAGGTCGAGCTTGTACTCGCCCGCGTCACCCTCGACATTGTCGATCTCGACATGCATTTCGGAGCGGTCGCCGACATTGAGGAAGCGCGGCAGGGTGGCGGCGACGACGACCGAGTCGCGCACCGTCACGTCGGCCTGCGCGGATCCAACCTTGTCCTTCGACCAGGCGACGGCGGTCAGCCGCACCGAGCCGTTGAACGCCGGCAGATCGAACGAGACGGACGCGTTCCCCTGGTCGTCCACCTTGACGACGCCGGAGAACAACGCGAGCGGCTCCTGCGTCGGCAGATTGCCTTCGACGCCGCCGCTCGAGTCGCCGCCGGTGTGGATGGCGCCGGCCTCGCCCTGCATGCCGTCGATCAGCATGCCCCAGAGATCGCGGATCTCGACCGGCAGCTTGCGCTGCCCGAAGAAATAAGCGCCCGGGTCCGGCGTCTTGAAGCCGGTCAGATTGAGAATGCCGACATCGACCGCCGAGACGGTCACGCGCGCCTCCTCGCCCGGCGCGAGGCCCGCGAGATGAATGGGCAGCGTCATCGATTGGCGCGGCCGCGTCAGCTGCGGCGCGTCGAGCTTGACGTCGAGCGCGTGCGAACCGCGATCGATGGCGAACCAGGCGAGCCCAAGCGCGCGGCCCGGCATGCGCTTCGCCCCAACGTCGAGCGGACGATGGGTCAGCGCGACGGCGTAAGCGCCGGGGCCCCAGTCGGCGCCGACCGCGAACGGGACGACGTTGTCGCCGGAGACGAGATCGACGTCGATGAAGCGCTCGATCTTGTCGCCGACCAGCGCGACCGTCGCCTTGCCGGCGAAGGCGGAGGCGATGCGCAATTTCGCCTCTTCGCCAGCCGTGTAGTTCGTCTTGTCGAGGGTCACGACCACATTGTCGGGCGTGTCGGCGCCGGCCGTTCCCGACCAGCCGACGTCGAAGGCGACGCTCGTCTCCTCGCCGTCGAGCGTCTTGATGTCCAGGCGATGCGCGCCCCAGCCGACGCGGCCGGAAAACTTGGCGGGCGCGTCGGCGCCGATGTCGATCGTCCCGCTCGCGACGCGCTTCGACGACTTGACGGACTCGTAGCTCCAGTGGCCATCGGCGTTGAACCACTGATAGTCGTTGGTGACCTGATAGAGCGACCAGGCCGCGCCTTTGCGCGCGATGCGCGCGCCGTCCGGCGCAACCGCGATCGCCTCGAACGTCGCGACGTCGCCCGCGCTCAACGAGGCGTCGAAATCTCGTCTTGACCCCGACCGTTACGCCTTTTGACCGCACCGGCAGCACGAGCGTGCGTTCGACCGTCCGTCCGCCCGGCTCGCCGACGTCGACGATCAGCTTGGCTTGCAGCGGGCGCGTGCTCGCGCCTTCGGGCAATTCGACCGAAAGATCGGCATGGCCCTTGTCGTCGGTCTGAACCTTGTCGGAAAACTGGTTCTCGATGGTGGTGAAATCATCGTCGGCGAGGCCGGCGACATAGCCTGGAAAGCCGGCAAGCTCCGCGCCTTCGACGACCTGCAGCCGAATGGCGCCGGTGACGTCGAGCCCGCTCGCCGGCGCGCCATAGAGAAACCGCGCGTCGAGCGAGAATTCGACCGGTTCGCCGGGAGCGATGACAGGCTTCGCCGGATGGAGAGTGAAATCGAGCCGCTCAGGAACGTAGTCCTGGAGCATGAACTCGACCCGGCCGATGCTGTCGCCCTTGGGATCGGCGTAAGCCTCGATCGACCATTTGCCCGCCGCCGAACCTGGCAGCAGCGGTATGGCGTAGGCGCGCCCGCCGAGGCCCTGGTCGGGCAAAGTCGCGCGTTTGTACTCGACGCCGTCCGGCCGCTTGACGACGAGCGTCAGCGGCAAGCCGGATTTCGCCACGCCCTTGGCGTCGCGCAGAAGCGCCGCGGCGAACACGGTCTCGCCCGAACGATAGACGCCGCGCTCGGTGTAGAGGAATGCGTCGAGGCCAGCGGGCGGATCGCGGCCCGTGACGCCGCGATCGCTGAGGTCGAAGGCGTTCTGAGCGAGGCTGAGGAAGCCGTAGTCGCCGGCGAGCGTGGCGACCAGAAGGCCGGGCGCCGAGCCGCCCTTGCCGCGCGAGAGACCGGGATCGAAATCGACCCGGCCGTCGGCGCCGGTCGTCTTCGTCGCCAGCACTTCGTTGTTGCGCGCAACGAGCCTGAGTTCGACGCCTGCGAGCGGCCCGGCGGAGCCAAGCGATTGCACCAGCGCATGCACGCCGTCGTCGCCGGAGATCGCGGTCAGTCCGAGGTCGGAGACCACCATCCATTGCGCCGCGAGCTGCACGCTCTCGTCGGCATCCGCATCGGCGGGGTTCGCCGCGCCTTTCCAGGGCCGCGCGGTGACGACATAGATTCCGGGCTCGAGCTTGCCGACCGCGTCAAGCACCGGAAAGTCGGTCACGACGTCCTGGTTGAGCGCGGAGGCGACATCCATCGTCCCGCTCCAGACTTTCGCGCCGTCCTGCGAGGCGATCTCCTCCGCGCGCGACGAATTGATGGGTTTCAGAAAATCGTCGCGATTGACGGTCGCGAGCAGATTGCGGTCGCCGACGCGATAGACGTCGATCGAGACCTTCGCCGTGTTGACGGTGACGAGCGGCGCGCCCTTCTGGCCCTGGCGCGGCAGCACGTAAGCCCGGCCGGCGAAATGCGCCTGCGGCGAGCGGTCGCGCACGTAGATCTCGTAGTCGGCGGACTTGAGCAGCGATTCGCCGACCGCCGAGGGCAGGCCCTGGCGCAGCACGATCGCGTAGCGCTCGCCATGCTTGAGGCCTTCGACGCAGATCTGCTGGTCCTCGTTCGAGATCGCCGTCTCCGATGATCCGGATACCGCGACATAGGGCGAAAAATCGGTCCGGCGCGCGAGCGGCTTCGGAGAAGTTGAAGCAGACGCGCGGCAGAGCGGATTCGTTGTCGACCTTGTAGTCGAGAATGCGGAAGCCGTGCTCGGCGCGCATCGCTTCGTAGGTCCTGCGCACGTCGACCGAGTCGTGGCGGTCGAGCGAGGCCTTCAAGGCGTCGAGCGCCGGGCGCCATTGCTCGTGACGCGCGAGCAGATCGGCGAGCACGGCGAGCGCCGCGGCCTGCGCGTCTGGCGTCGTCGAATGCTGATAGGCGGCATAGGCCGCGGTCGCGCCCTGCGTGACCATTTGGTAGCGGTCGTTCGCCTTCGCGTCGTCGGCCGCGGCGGCGATCCCGGCGTAAGCGAGCCAGTTGGCCGGGTCCTTGGGCGCCGCGGTGATCGCCGCGCCGGCGAGCTTCTCGGCGTCGCCGAAATTGGAGCCCATGACAGCCCTGGCGGCCTCGGTCAGCAATTGCTGCGGCGTCTTGCCTTTGACCTGGGCGCCGATGGCCGCCGTCGCGACGCGCAGGGTCTCTGTCAGGCGCACGGCGTCGCTCGCCATGTCCTCGCGCGCGAAGGGCTTGGTCTCGGCGGCGCCAGCTGCGCCGCGGAAAGCAGGATCAGAAGAACGGCGAGCGAGCGCAGAGCGTGAAGCATGGGCGACCTTCAAATTGACGCGCAGGCGTCTCGTCGTGAATATAGCACGGTCGAAGCGTCCATTCACTAAGACAGACTTGAGGATGGTCCGACGACTCGGAGAAACCATGAAGCGAGCGCCCGCCGGTCTGGTCTTCGCGTTGGCTTCGGCCTTTTTTCTCCGCTCGCCTCGGCGCAAGCGCAAACGCCGGCCGCGCCTTCCGCCGACGACGCGGCGATGGCGGCGCAGAAGGCGGCGTTCATGGGCGCTGCCGGAAGCGACGCCGCAAGGCTGCCCAGGAGGCGCTCGTCTGGCTTGGGCTTTACGTTGGCGTCAACGACGGCGACTTCGGCAAGCACACGCGCGACGCGATCCTTGCCTTTCAGGCGAGCCTCAAAGCGCCCGCCGATGGGGCGCTGTCCGCGCCTGAGCTCAAGGCCTTGCTCGCCGCCGCTCAAAAGGCCCGCGAGGCGGCCGGATTTCAGGTCGTGAGCGACCCCAAAACCGGCGCCAAGATCGGCGCGCCGCTGAAACTTCTGAGCGCGCTTCCGGGCGCAAGGCTCGACTTCGCCTCGAACGCCGACGCTGACCTGGGCGCCCTCTATGCGCGTTTGTCCGCGGCGACGCCGCCCGCAAGATCGCCTACAAGGCGATCAAGCCGGACGCCTTCTTTGTCGTCTCCGGGCAGGACGGACCGGTCAAGTTCTACACCCGCTTCGACAAGAACCCGAATGCGAACCCGCCAATCCGCGGCTTCACCTTCGCCTATCCCGGCGTCGCAGACCGCCTATCTCGACCGAATTGCGATCGCCATCGCCAATTCATTCGAGCCGTTCCCCGAAGCCGCCGCGGCGCCGGGCGCCAGCGCAGCCGCGAATCCCACAGCGCCGCCCGCGCCGAGCGCGGCTCCGCCCCCGACCGTTCCGCAGCCTGCCGCGACCGCGCTTATCGTGGCGCCGGGCAAGGCGTTGACCGCGCTCAAGGCAGACGACTGCCCGCATCCGACTGTCGCCGGCAAGCCGGTGCGGATCGAGCGCGCCGACGCCGCAACGGGCCTGGTGATGCTCGCCGGAGATTTCGCCTCGAACGGCGGAGCGCCCCGGCTCGGCTCGCCAGCGCAGGATCTCGTCATCCTTGGATTTTCCGGACCGCGCGTTGCGGCAAGCTCGGCCTCGTTTACCGGCGGCGAGGCGCGGCCGGTCGTGACCGCTGCTGTGGACAAGGGCGCGAGCGGCGGACCGGTGTTCGATCGACGCGGGGCGCTGGTCGGCCTCGTCGCGCCGATCGCCGGCGAGCCCAAGCGCGTCGCCGGCCTCGCCCTCGCCGCCCCGCACCGCTGATCGCGCCAGACGCGCTTCGCGCCTTTCTCGGCGCCAGCGAACCCGCCTCAGAGGAAGCTGCGCTCGCTCAGCGCGGGCGACATCGCCGCCCGCGAGAGGAAGGCGCTGGTCGCCGTCTTCTGTCAGAAATAGCGCCCTCAGTGCGGGATCATGCCAGGGAAGACGTACTGCTGCAGCGCGACCAGCACGCCGAGGATCAGCGTCAGGATGATGCTGTGCCAGAAGGTGCGCGCGAACACGATCCCCTCGTGCCCGCGCAGATCCGTGACCGAGACGCCCGTCGCGATATTCTGCGGCGAGATCATCTTGCCCATCACGCCGCCCGATGAATTGGTCGCCGCGAACAGCACCGGATCGAGATTAAGCTGCTTCGCCGCCACCACCTGAAGGTTGCCGAACAGCGCATTGCCCGATGTGTCGCTGCCCGAGAGGGCGACCGCCACCCAGCCGAGGAAGGGCGAGAGAATGACGAACAACTGACCGACCGAGGCCACGCCAAGCCCGAGTGTGTAGGCCATGCCGGAATAGTTCATGAGATAGGCGAGGCCGATAATGAGACAGACGGTCAGGATGGCGATCCATGCCTGCTTGATCGTCCGGGCGACGCACTGGAAAAAGTCCCCGACGCTCAGCTTGACCACGATCGCCGTGATGATCGCCGAGAGCAGGATCGCCGTTCCCGTTGCGAGAGGCTGGAAGGTCCAGACCGCGGCATAAGGCTTGTCGTTGTACAGCGTGATCGAGACCGCCTTGTCGAGGCCGGGCCAGGGAATCGCCTGCGCGCCGATCTTGAAGATCTCGAGCGTCGTCCACAAGATGACGACCGCGGTCACGATGAGCCAGGGCAACCAGCCTTGCCACGGGCTCATGTCCGAACGCGTGTGGAGGACGTTCGCCCCACCCTTCACCGCGAATTCCGGATCAGGCGCCGGCTTCCACACCTGCAGGAACAGGAGCGTCACGATCAGCGAGCCGAGCGACGCCAGCACGTCAGTCAAAGCGTAGTTGATATAATTCGAGGAAATGAACTGGCTGAGCGCGAAGGAGCCGCCGGCGACCAGAAGCACCGGCCAAAGCGCCTGCAGCGAACGCTTCCCGCCATAAAGGCCCATCACGTAGAAAGGCAGCAGAAGGGCGATGAACGGCAGTTGACGGCCGATCATGGCGCCCAGCGTCCCGGCGGGCAGGCCTGTGACTGCGCCAAGCGTCGTCACCGGAACGCCGAGCGCGCCAAAAGCGACCGGCGCGGTGTTGAAGATCAAGGTGAACACCAGCGCTTCGAGCGCCGGGAAACCCACCAGGATGAGAAGCGACGACGTGATCGCGACCGGCGTCCCGAAACCGGCGATGCCCTTCGAACAACGCGCCGAAGCAGAAGCCGATCACGACCAGCACGACGCGGCGATCGTTGGGAAGATGATTGAGAACCCAGGCCCGGAAGGCGTCGAACCGCTTCGACTCGACCGCGATATTGTAGAGGAGAAGCGCGTTGACGACGATCCACATGACCGGCCAGAGGGCGAAGACGACCCCGTTGGCGACGGAACTGATCGCGAGGTTAACTGGCAAGCTCCAGACGCCGATCGCGATGATCAGTCCGACGACCAGCCCCGCCAACGACGCTTGCCAAGCCGGCCGGCGCATGACGCCGAGCAGCACGAGAACCGCCGCGACGGGAAGCGCCGCCACGATAAAGGAAAGCGGCAGGCTGCCCGCGACCGGCGTCAGCAATTGTTTGAACACTTCTTAGCCTCCCCAGCCCGTCGGCGGACGAGCTCCCTAACGATTCCCCGCGCGCGACTCGGCCCCGACAATTTCTCTTAAGGGGCGCCGTGGCGGCAAATCAAGCTCCGATGGTCGTCGGGCATGCGCCGCGCCGCCCGGGCTGAACGCGCCGGGTCCGAGAAAGACTTCCACTAGCCGTCCACGTCCCATTTCTCGGCGCTGGCGCCGGCGAGTTCGCGCACCCGCTGCTCGTCGGCGCCGAAGGCGCGCGCGTCGCCCTCGTACACGATCCGGCCGTCGTCCAGCACGTAAGCGCGATCGGCGATCTCGACCGCCGCGCGCACGTTCTGCTCGACAAGCAAAACCGAGAGGCCTTCCCGCCGCGCCGCGACGACGATCCTGAACACGTCCTCGACAATCAGCGGCGCGAGCCCCTGCGAAGGCTCGTCGAGCATCAGCAGCTTCGGGTTCAAGAGCAAGGCGCGGGCGATCGACAGCATCTCCTGCTCGCCGCCCGACAGCTGGGCGCCCTTGTTGCCGCGGCGCTCGGCGAGGCGCGGAAACGTCTCGTAGACACGGGCGACCGTCCATGGACCCGGCCGCTCGACGGGGACCAGCAGATTCTCGTCGACCGTCAGGTTGGCGAAGATGCGTCGCCCTTCCGGCACATAGCCGACGCCGGACCCAGCGATCCGGTAAGGGGGAAATCCGGTCACGTCCGTGCCGAACACCGCGACCTTGCCAGTCCGCGGGCGGTTGAGGCCGATCAGGCTGCGCAGCGTCGTCGTCTTTCCCGCGCCGTTGCGGCCGAGCAGCGCGACAATCTCGCCCTCGCGCACCTCGAGGCTCACCCCGTGCAGGATGTGACTTTTGCCGTAAAAAGTGTGCAGATCCTCGGCCTGCAGTGCGATCATGCCGCAGCCTTGCCGAGATAGGCGGCCTGGACCTTTTCGCTGTCGGCGATCTCCTGCGGCGCGCCTTCCGCCAGCACCCGCCCCTCGGCGAGCACCATGATGCGATCGGCGAGGTTGAAGACGACGCGCATGTCGTGCTCGATCAGCATGATCGTCAGCCCCTCCTGCCGATGCAGCCGCCGGATAAGCCGCGCGATGTCGTAGGTCTCCTGATCGCCCATGCCCGCCGTCGGCTCGTCGAGCATGAGCAGGCGGGGTCGCAAGGCGAGCGACATCATGATCTCCGCCGCCCGCTGGTCACCATGCGACAGCGCGCCCGCGCGCATGTGGGACTTGTCGGCCAGACCGCCGAGGCTCAGAAGCTCAGCGACGCGCGCCGCCACGGTGGCCCGCGCCTCCGCGCCAAGCCAGGGCCGAAGGCGATAGCCGGACGCGACCTCGACCGCGACGCGGATGTTGTCGGCGACCGAGAGCTCGGGAAAGATCTCAGTGATCTGGAAGGTGCGCGACATGCCACGTCGCACTCGCTCGTCGGGAGCGAGCGCGGCGATGTCGCGGCCCTCGAACCGGATCGAGCCCGCGGTCGGCGCGAACAGGCCGCTGACCAGATTGAAGAACGTCGTCTTGCCGGCGCCGTTCGGACCGATGATCGCGCGCAATTCGCCCGGCTCGATGGTCAAGGACACCTCGTCGATGGCGACCAGGCTGCCGAAGCGCTTCGATGCGCCCTCGACCTGAAGCAGGGTCACGCCTTCGCTCCCGTGCGCAGCATGCCGAGGACCCCGCGCGGAAAGAAGCGCACCACCAGCACGAACACGAGTCCGATCACCGACATCCAGTTTTGGGTCTGGCTCGAGACGTAATCCTGCAGCGCGACGAAAATCGCCGCGCCGATCAGCGGGCCCCAGAACGAGCGCATGCCGCCCAGCACCGCCATGATGACGAGATTGCCCGAGAGGTCGACGCGAAGCGCTCGCGGATCGATGAAATTGTTCAGCAACGCATAAAGCCCCCCCGCCGCGCTGACGAAGAGGCACGAGATCACGAACGACAGCCAGACGTGGAACTCGATCGGCACGCCGAGAAATCGCGCGCGCCGTTCGTTCTCGCGAATGGCGATGAGAGAACGCCCGAATGGCGAGTTGAGAAGCACCGCCATCGCGGCGACGCAGATCGCAAAAATCGCGAGAGCGAAATAGTAGAAAGCCCTGTCGTTCTGGACGATGTCGAGCTCAGCGAAACCAAAATTGATCGGCAGGCGGCGCCAGCCCGTGAGCCCGTCATCGCCGCCGGTCACTGCGTTCCAGCGGAAGGCGATGAAGTAGAAGACCTGGCCAAAGGCGATCGTCACCATGGCGAAATAGACGCCGCGCAGCTTGATGATGAGCGCGCCAATGATCATCGCCGCGATCGTCGCGACGATGACTCCGAGCACGATGGCCGGGATCGATCCGATGCCCCAATATTTGATCGCCATCGCCGTCCCGTAGGCGCCGAGCCCGAAATAAGCGGCATGGCCGAACGAGAGCACGCCGGTGAAGCCGAGCAGGAAGTTGAGCGACATCGCGGCCAGCCCCATGACCACGATGCGGGTGGCGAGTTCGGTGTAACCGCCGATCGCGTTCATCCAGAAGGGCGCGAACAGGAGCATGAGACAGATTGCGACATCGAGGCCGCGCGCGCGGACGGCGTTCAATGGAGCCTTCCCTCTTCGCCGAGCAGACCGCGCGGCCTGACGAGCAGCACGAGCGCCATCATCACGTAGATCACGGCCTCGGTCGCGGAGGGGAAATAGACCGCCGCCAGCCCGGAGGCGACGCCGATCATCAACCCGCCAATCAATGTCCCAAGCAGACTGCCAAGGCCGCCGACGATGATCGCGACGAAGCTCGGCATGATGAGGTTCGCGCCGATGGTCGGCGAGAGCCCGAGCAGGCCGGCCGCCAATACGCCGGCGAGGCCGGCCATATAGATGCCGATGCCAAAGTTGAGACTGCGCAGCACCCTGACGTTGACGCCGAGCGTCGAGACCGTGTCGAGGTCGCGCGTTCCGGCGCGGATGCGCATGCCCAGCCGCGTATACTTGAGCACGGCGAACAGGCCGCCCACGGCCGCCGCAACGATGATCATCATGAACACGCGATAGCCGGTCAGGAAGAAGTACTGGTTCGACAGCGAGGTCATCAGCCAGCCAGGGACCTGAAACGGCACGCTCTGCGCGCCCCAGATCAGGCGCGTCACGTCCTCAAAGATGTACGCGAGCCCAAAGGTCAGGAGCAGGCTATAGAGCGGGTCTTTGCCGTACAGCGGGCGGATCAACAGCCACTCGATGACGAGCCCGAGGACTGCGGTCAGCGGCGGCGCGACGATCAGCGCGCCCCAGAAACCGATGTAAGGGATCAGCGTGTAGGCGAGATAGGCGCCAAGCGCCAAGAATCCGCCGTGCGCGAAATTGATCACGCCGCTGAGGTTGAGGATCAGCGACAGGCCAAGGGCCATCAGGGCGTAGAACGCGCCAACGATCAGGCCGTTGAAGACGTTGAAAAGGACGACCTGGCTCATGCGTCGGGATTCGCCGCTCGCGGAAAGGACGGCTGCGCGCTCTCCGCTCCTGAGGGGGCGCTCAAGTCGGCCATTTCATCTTGCACCCGCTCTCCTCGAGGGTCCCCGCGACCTTCGCGCCGTTGACCACCTTGGTGACCTTGAAAAGGTCGTCCGGCGCCGAACCCTTAGCTTGCGCCTCGCCGACGAACAGGGAAGCGAGCAGCTGATTCTGGCCGGCGCGGTAGAAGGCCGGGTTCGGCCCGAGCGCGACTTCGGGCGGCAGATGAAAGTCCTGCAAGGCCTTCGCCATATCGAGCGCCTTGAGCGAATTCGCCTTGGCGGCGGCGAGCGCGCAGGTCCAGACCGAGACGTAGCCGAACCAGGTGCGCGCGGTCGGCACCCGGCCGGTGCGTTTCTTGGTCGCCTCGACGAATTCGGCGACATGGGGCACGCCGGGCTGGTTCCAATACCATTCCATCACCCAGACGCCGATCCGAGCCTCAGGCGCCAAGCCTTCGAGCGGCTCCATCTCCTGTTGGGCGCCGGCGAGATGGACCTTGTTTTGCAGTCCGAACTGCACCGCCTGCTTGAGGGCGTTCAGCATGTCGTCGCCTCCGAGCAGGAAAAGGACGACGTCCGGGTTCGCGGCTTGCGCTTTAATTAAATAGGAGGAGAAATCCACCGTGCCGACCGGCGTCAAGTCGCCGCCCACTCGCTCGCCGCCGAGCGGGGCCGAAGCCCTCACCATTCCCGCCTCCAGCGTGTGGCCGAAGGCGTAGTCCGCGGTGATGTAATAGAATTTTTTCCCGTATTGCTCGATCAGCGCGGCGGCGACGGCATTGGCCTCCATCTGCGTGGTGTTGCAGACGCGAAAGACGTTCCAGTTACAGCTCGAGCCGGTGACCGCGTCGGTATGGCCGCCAGGCACGATGTGGAGAATGCTCTTTTCATTCGACACTTGAGCCATGGCGAGCGAAAGCGCGGAGTTCACGTTGCCAAGCAGAAAATCGACCCCCGCGCCCTCGATCAGCTTGCGCGCCTTGAGCACCGCAACCCCGGCGTCGCCGCTGGTCGAATCTTCGACCACGAGCTCGACCGGACGGCCGAGGATGCCGCCCCTGGCGTTGATTTCGTCGAGCGCCATCTGGCAGCCAGTGAGCTCGTTCTTGCCGAGGGCGGCGTAGGGGCCGGTCAAAGGATTGTCGAGCCCGATTTTGACGGCCTGCGCGGCCCGCGCCGAGAGGACGAATGGCCCAGCGATCTGGGCGCCCGCGAGCGCCAACCCGGACTTGACGACCCTGCGACGGCTTATCGCTCGCGGATTGGCGTTGGACATTTTTTCCTCCCTGACTCCAACCGCCCGCCGGCCTAGCTGCTTTGTGGGTCCTCACGCTTCAGCCGATACATGATCCCGCGCCGGCCTCGCATGCCGCTCAGGTCGGCCAGGTCATCTTGCAGCCGCTGTCCTCGACCGAACTCGCAACCGCAGCGCCGCTAACCACCTCGGTCACGTGGAAGAGATCATCGGGCGCCGATCCGCTCGCCTGGGCGTTGCCGACAAAGAGGGATGCAAGCAGCTGATTTTGCCCGGCGCGATAGAAGGCCGGGTTCGGCCCGAGCGCGACTTCCGGCGGCAGATGGAAATCTTGCAAGGCTTTCGCCATATCGACCGCCTTGAGCGAGTTCGCCTTGGCCGCGGCGAGCGCGCAGGTCCAGACCGACACATAGCCGAACCAGGTGCGGGCGGTCGGCACGTGGCCGGTGCGCTTCTTGGTCGCCTCGACGAACTCGGCGACATGGGGCACCCCTGGTTGATTCCAGTACCATTCCAACACCCACGTGCCGATCCGCGCCTCGGGCGACAGGCCCATCAGCGGCTCCAGCTCCTGCTGGGCGCCGGCGAGATGCACCTTGTTTTGGAAGCCGAACTGAACCGCCTGCTTCATGGCGTTCAGCATGTCGTCGCCTTGAACGAGGAAGATGATGACGTCCGGGTTCGCGGCCTGCGCCTTGATGAGATAGGAGGAGAAATCGACTGAGCCGAGCGGCGCCAGGTCGCCGCCGACCCTCTCCCCTCCGAGCGCGCCCGCAGCCTTCATCATGCCCGATTCAAGCGTATGGCCGAACGCGTAATCGGGGGTGATGTAGTAAAACTTCTTGCCGTATTGCTTGATCAGCGCGGCGCAAACCGCGGCGGCCTCCATCTGTGTCGTATTGCAGACGCGGAACACGTTCCAGTGGCAGCTCGCGCCTGTGATCGCGTCGGTATGGCCGCCCGGCACGATATGCAGAATGCCCTTTTCGTTCGAGACCTGCGCCATCGCCAGCGAGAGAGCCGAGTTCACGTTGCCGAGCAGAAAATCGACCTTGTCGCTGTCGATCAGCTTACGCGCCTTCTGCACCGCCGTGCCTGCATCGCCCGTCGACGAATCCTCGACGATGAGCTGAGCGGGACGGCCGAGGATGCCGCCCTTGGCGTTGATCTCGTCCAACGCCATCTGGCAGCCGACAAGTTCGTTCTTCCCGTTGGCGGCGTAGGAGCCGGTCAGCGGATTGTCCAAGCCGATCTTGACCGCATCGGCGGCGCGGGCGCGGATGACGAACGGACTGGCGAATTGCGCGGCGGCAAGCAGCGCCCCCGATTTGACCAGTCTGCGGCGGTCGATGCCGGCGCGCCAATTGGACTTGGGCAAGCTTCTCTCCCTTGTTCGGACGATTTGTTCGGGCTCGCGCACGGCGCGACCGCCCGACGCTTCCGCGGTTTGTTAACGCGCGGCACTGTGGACTTCTGCGGCTGAGGCCGTCAAGCCGGGCCGATGACGCCGCGGCACGGCGATCGGCAGGGGCTTATCGGGCAAGATTACTGCACCGCGTGATCGGCGTGCTAAAGGCGGTGCGCGGTCCGGAAGCGAGAGCTGTCGCGGTTTGATCTGGCTTTGCGAAGCGCTAAATGGAAAGGCTGTCGCGATCGCCCCTTATGCCGCCGCGGCGGTTCCTCGGGACGCCCGATAACTCGCGAAGCTCAGCCCTGCAAAGCCGAGCAGCATCATGGCCCATGTCGAAGCTTCGGGGACGGCTGGGCCCGTGGAAGGAAAAGTGGCGGTCCAGAAACCCGCGGTGGGAAAGCCGGCAAAAGCCATTCCAGCATTGAGCGCGTTGAACTGATCCTTGACGGCGCCCGAAACCGGATTGTCGACGAGGATCGACAGGAAAGTGGTCGCCGCATTGATGTCGGTTCCGGCGAAGGCCTCGACCGCCAGTCCCTGGTTGTCGTCGTGAAAGATGAAAGCTCCGGTTGCGGGATCGACAAAGGCGGCGTTGTCCGACCCGATGGTGCTCGTCACGGTGCTATCGAACGACAGGCCGGGATAAGTCAGTTCGATATTTGAGATGTCGAACTGGGGAATCTCCCCGGCGAGGACATCGCTCAAGGGGACTTCGAACGTCGCGGACGATGGCGCGGAGACATGCGAGCCAAAGCCTTCACTCGTGGTCGTCCAAGTGTAGGTGACCATGGGGGCAGCCTCCGCCGCGGTCCCAAACAACGCCGCCGACATCATCAGCGTGGCAATAGCTATCTTCCTGTTGGCTAAAAACATAATTTCCCCCGTAATTCTCCCGCGGTCGCGAGCATGCGCCGCTTCGGAGGCGATAGCGTAACGCTTTGCCGGCGGAGGCTACAACTAGCCAATTGGTGGGGCTCGAGAGATCAGCCGCCGAAGATCACCTTGCGGAAGCGGACGCTGGCGATGATGAAATAGACAACGCCGATCGCAAACATCGCCACGAGCGGCTGCCATAGGAGCGTGATGTCGGCGCCGCGGAACAGCACCGCCTGGGCGAAGGCGACGAAATGCGGCGTCGGGCTGATTGTCTTGACCAGATATTGCAGCCACACGGGCATGCTCTCCATCGGCGTGCTGCTGCCTGAGAGCAATTGCGTGACGATCAGCACAGGCATGGCGAGCAGGCCGAACTGGCCCATCGTCGTCGCGAGCGTGCCGAGCATAATGCCGAGCGCCGCCACGACGAGCGCATAGATCGCTGCGCCGAACAGGAACAGAAGCAAAGACCCGTTGATCGGCGAGCCGATCCACCAGTGAACGACGAATTGCAGCGACAGCATCGCTGCGACCAGGATGACGAGACCGTTAGCGATCATCTTGGCGAGCATGATCTCCGACGGCACGACCGGCATGACCAGCAGGTGCTCGACGGTGCCTTGCTCGCGCTCGCGGATCAGCGCCGCGCCGGTGAGGATGACGGTCAAGAGCGTGATCTGGTTGATGACCTGGGTCATCGCCGAGAACCACGAAGTCTTAAGGTTCGGGTTGAAAGCGGCGCGCACCACGAGATTGATCGGCGCGCCGTTCGAGTCAGCCCTGCCGGAGATGAACCGCTGGATCTCGGTCGCGATGGCGTTGCGCAGAGAGCTTGCGCCGTTACCGGCCTGGGCGACCGCGGTCGCGTCAACATTGATCTGAATTCCGGTCTTGCGCTGCGCGCGAACGTCGGCCTCGAAATTCGGCGGGATCTCGACCACGAGCAACAGCTTGCCCTGGTCCATCAACGGGTCGATGTCGGAAGCCGTGATCTGCACCGGAGGCTGGAAGGTCGGCAGCCGAAGCCCCTCGGCGATCCGCCGCGACAGGTCCGAGCCGTCCTCGTCGACGATTCCGACCGAGAGATTGGTCGCCTCGGTTACGGCGCCGGTCGCCACCGTGTTGACCGAAATGCTGAAGGCGTAGACGACCAGGATCAGCATCGTCGGGTCAGCCCGGATGCTTCTCAGTTCCTTGATGACCAGATGGAAGATGTTGACCACATGGTCGACGAAGGTCAGGGGCTTCGCTTCGACGAGATGGGCGGCTTTGGGTGAGGGAGTCTCGGACATCTCACGCCTCCTGCTTGCGAAGCAGGAGTAGCGAAACGACCAGGAAGACAAGGGCGATCAGCGCGATCGCAGCGATGTCGCGCCAGAGGTCGACAATACCGAGCGCCTTGGCGAACACGCCGACCGAAACCTGCTGGTACCATGACGAGGGGAACGACAGGCCGATCACCCTCGCCCCGCCGGAGAGCGAGGAAACCGGCGCGAGCATTCCGGAGAAATTGACCGCCGGCACGATCGAGAGAATCGCGGTCGCGAAAACGGCTGCGACCTGCGTTCGGGTGAAGGAGGAGATCAGAACGCCGAACCCCACGGTCGCAATGACATAGACGATCGTTCCCAGGAGAAGGACGAGAAACGGTCCTTTCGGCGGCACGTGGAAAACGAAAATCGCGATCAGCAACAGGGCAAAGAAGGCGATCATCGAGACCGCGATATAGGGAAGTTGCTTGCCGATCAGGTACTCGAGTCGGGTGATTGGCGTCGAGCGGAAATTGGCGATCGAGCCGGTCTCCTTCTCGCGCACGACCGCGATCGCCGACATAATCGCCGGGATCAGGCAGAGCAGCAGCATGAAAATGCTGGGCACCATCGCGTTCACGCTGAGAAAGGCCTGATTGTAGCGAAAGCGGGTCTGGATATCGTCGTCGGTCCAGGCGTTGGCGGTCCCCGCGCGACGCTGGCTGCGCAGCAATTCCTCGCCCTGCTTCCTCATGACGCTTGTCACATAATTCTTGGCCGTCTCGCCTCGGAACGTCATCGCGCCATCGACCGTTGCGTCGACTTCTGGCGTGCGGCCGTTGAGAAGGTCACGGCCAAAGCCGGGCGGCACTTCGACGACGATCTGGGTGTTCCCGCTTTTGAGCCGTCTCTCCGCCTCGCCCGCCGACGTGATCGGCGGCTGGACCGAGAAATAGCGCGACCCGTCGAAACCCTGAAGCAGGTCGCGGCTCTCGGGCGTTTCGTCCTGGTCGAATGACGCGGTCGCCAAGTTCTCGATATCGAAGGAGATGCCGAAGCCGAAGGCGAACATCAGAATTATGGGACCAACGAGCGCGAAAGCCAGCCGGATCGGATCGCGCAGGAGCTCGACCGTCTCGCGCCGCGCGTAGGCCCATAGCCGGCCAATCTTGAAGCGCTTCGGACGCTCGCTCGCCTCGACTTCGGCGGCCGGGGCAGCCGCCTCGACCTTTTTCGTCATGTCGATGCCCGCGGCTTCCGCGAGATAGCCGACGAAGCAATCCTCGAGCGAGGCGCTGCCGCGCTCCTTGACCAGATCCTGCGGCGCGCCGACGGCAAGCACCTTGCCCGCATGCATGAGCGAGATGCGGTCGCAGCGATCGGCCTCGTTCATGAAATGGGTGGTCACGAAGATCGTCACGCCGTCGTCGCGCGAGAGGTCGATCAGCGTGCGCCAGAATGCGTCGCGCGCAATCGGGTCGACGCCCGAAGTTGGCTCGTCGAGAATGAGAATCGAGGGCTCGTGCAGCACCGCGACGGCGAGCTGGAGGCGTTGCTTCATGCCGAGCGGCAGGCTGTCGGGACGCGAATTGACGACGGACTTGAGGTCGTAGCGCTCGAGCAGCTCCTCGAATTCGAGGGCCGATCTTCTCTTTCGGCAAATGATAGAGTTCGGCATGCAGCAGGAGATTCTGCGCGACCGTCAATTCGCCATAGAGCGAAAAGGCCTGGGTCATGTAGCCGACGTTGCGCCTGGCCTGCATGTCGTTCGAGCCCATCGGCTCGCCGAATAGCTTGCACGTGCCGCTGCTCGCCGGCAGGAAGCCGACCAGCATTTTCATCGTCGTCGATTTCCCGCACCCGTTCGAGCCGAGGAAGCCGAAGATCTCGCCGCGGGGAATCCTGAAGCTGACGTGGTCGACCGCGACGAAATCGCCGAACTGGCGCGTCAGCCCCTCAGCCTCGATCGCCGGCGTCTCGTCCGGGAGATGCGACGCGCGGACGCACGACCACTTTCTTGTGCAGGGCGCGCTTGGCCTCGGGCATCATGGCGATGAAGGCGTCGTCGAGATTGGGCTCGCCCGTTTTCGCGAGCAGCTCCTTCAGCGTACCGGTGGCGATGATCTTGCCGTCGTCCATCGCCATCAGCCAGTCGAAGCGCTCCGCTTCGTCCATATAGGCGGTGGCGACAATGACGCTCATCTGCGGCCGGCGCGCGCGGATCGTGTTGATGAGGTCCCAGAACTGGCCGCGCGAGAGGGGATCGACGCCGGTGGTCGGCTCGTCGAGGATGAGAAGGTCCGGGTCGTTGATGAGGGCGCAGCAGAGGCTCAGCTTCTGCTTCATGCCGCCGGACAGTTTGCCCGCGGGACGCGCTTCGAACTTCTCCAGGCTCGTCGCGGTCAGAAGCTCGTCGATCTTGGAGCGACGCTCCGTCGCCGACAATCCGAACAATCGGCCGAAGAAGTCGATGTTCTCGAAGACGGAGAGCGTCGGGTAGAGGTTGCGGCCGAGGCCCTGCGGCATATAGGCGATGCGACCGCGGATGTCCCGCAATGTCTCCTTGTTGGCGATGGTCTTGTCGAAGACGACAACCTCGCCGCTCTGAATGACCTTCACCCCCGCGATGAGCCCCAGCAACGTGGATTTGCCAACGCCGTCCGGCCCGATCACGCCGACCATGATGCGCGACGGAATGTCGATAGAGACGTCAGCGAGAGAGACCGTCGCGCCATAGCGGTGCGATACGTTCTTGACCCGGGCGACGGCCTCGCCGGTCATTTTGCGTCGGGCGTCTTGGTTTCGGCCGCGTTGTTGTCGGGAGTCTTTGGGCTGTCGGCAGCCGGAGCGGCAGAGGCCTTGTCCGCCGGCGGTTTGGGCAGTTTCACCTGAAGCTCGGCTGGCCACTCAAGATCGGCCTTGGTGCGGACGAAGCCCAAGCCCCGGACGCCCGTCTTCACCCGCGTGTAGAATTGCTGAAGCACCTGCGCATCGATCTTCAGCTTCACTCGGAACATCAGCTTGGCGCGTTCGTCCGTGGTCTCGACCGTCTTAGGGGTGAATTGCGCGTCGGCCGCGACAAAGCTGACTTTTGCCGGAATAACGTAGTCGGGGACGGGATCGAGGATAATGCGAGCCTCGTCGCCGACCGCGAGCCTGCCCGCGTCCGCCGCAGGCAGGAACACCGTCATATAGACATCGGTGAGGTCGAGGATCGTGGCGATCGGCGCGCCGGCGGCGACAACCTCGCCGGCCCGCGCAAGCTGATACTGGACGCGGCCCAATCGCGGCGACACGAGGGTCAGATCATCGATGATCGACTGGACGCGATCGACCTCCGCCTCCGAGTTCGCGATATGCGACAGGGCCTGATCGCGTTGCGAGGTGAAGTTTTTCACCGCCGCCACCGCGGAATCGAAATTGCGCTTGCGCTGTTCGAAGACCTGCTTGGTGATGAAGCCGGTCTTCATCAGTTCCTGGCCGCGCTCAAAGTCGGATTTGGCGAATTCGAGCGCGCTCTGCCGGGACGTGATTTCGGCCTCCGCCGACGCAAGCGCGTCGTTTGCCTTCTGCACATCGGCCTTGGCGGCGCGCAACTGAGCCTCGTATTCCGGCGAGGTGAGTTTCGCGATAGCCTGCCCTTGCGTGACGCTCGAGCCTTCCTCCACGGTCACTTCCGCGAGACGCCCAGCGTATTTCGAAGAGACGTCCACTTGAGTCGCTTCAAGGCGTCCGTTCGACTTGACGATGCCATCAGGCAGCGTCTGGCCCCGGAGGCGGGCGATCAGATTTCGGATTGGGCCTTGTGCATGCGCCGACGGGAACCCACGAGACGCCGCCCGTAGGCGCCCCGCTCACGGAGAGCGCGCACGCCCCGACGCCCAACAGAAGGGCCGATGTAGCCACGCGCCGACGAAAGCTCATCTTGGGTCTCCTCCGCACGTCATCCCTACCTGATCTTATCAGCAGCGGACCCGAAATCTTGTAGCGGAGCATTGCTCCACTCGAAACTCGACCCGACGGCGAACCTAGCGCCTTCGGGCCGCCCTGTCCTGGTTCAAGCCCTCTGTCTTTAATACGCATACAGCGTGCATGATGTAAACATAACCGGGAGGACAGAATGGCTGTGGCAAAACGTCCGAACAAGGCCAAAAAGGCCGAGAACAAGAAGGCCTCGGAAGGCCAGGACGAGCTTGGCGGCAAGGAATACGAGCGCGAACTCGCGCGGCTGCATGGGGAGCTGGTCAAGCTGCAGCTCTGGGTCGTCGCCAAGGGCCTGAAAGTCGTGGTCGTGTTCGAAGGCCGCGACGGCGCCGGCAAGGGCGGGGTCATCAAGGCGATCACGGAGCGCGTCAGCCCGCGCGTCTATCGCGTCGTCGCGCTGCCCGCCCCGACCGAGCGTGAGAAGTCGCAGATGTACGTCCAACGCTATATGCGCCATCTGCCCGCCGCAGGCGAAATCGTGATCTTCGACCGCAGCTGGTACAACCGCGCCGGCGTCGAGCGGGTGATGGAATTCTGCTCGCTTGAGCAAGTGAAGCGCTTTCTCGAGCTGACGCCCGCGGTGGAGAAAGCGATCATCGAGTCCGGGATCATCCTGATCAAATATTGGCTGGAGGTGAGCGAGGAGGAGCAGACCCGCCGGCTCGAAGCGCAGGATCGACGATCCGCGCAAGATCTGGAAACTGTCGCCGATGGACCTGAAGTCCTACAGTCGCTGGTACGACTATTCGCGTGCGCGCGACGACATGTTCAAGACCACCGACACAGCCTGGGCGCCGTGGCATGTGGTCCGCTCCGACGACAAGCGGCGCGCCCGACTGAACGTCATCTCCCACCTCTTGAAGCAGGTCCCGTACGAGAAGCTGCCGCGCGAAAAGCTCACATTGCCGAAGAGGCAGAAGCCACGGGACTACGTCGAGCCCGACTACCCTTACAAGTTTGTCCCAGAACTCGAGTGGCCAGCGAGCTAGCCGCGCCCCGGAATTCAACCGATCTCACCGCCCAATGCTGGCTTCATCACCGCCGCACGCCCATAAAAGTATTGTGGATCGGGGTCGGATGATCGAACCGGTGGCGCGTGTAGCCATACGCCGATTGACGACGCGCGGGCCGACCGTGGGGATAGAGCGTGAGCTGGTCATGCCGCATCGGGGCCTTGTGACCTTGCGCGCTCTTTGGTTTGACGGACGTGTGCGAGACGGTCTGGGCGGCCGCTGAAAACAGCGGCGCACAGCACGCCATCAAAGCAACGACCGTCAGGAGCGTCGGCACGCGTTTCATCTCGTCCAGCTCCTTGGCGACATTCAACGCTTCATTGGCCGAGGGCGGAACGGCCGCGGCGCGCGAGCTTATATCAGAACACCTGCTCCCCGAGCGCGATCTCGGCGAGCGGCGACAGCAGGATGATTTCGGAACGCGCATTCTTTGCGCCGAGGATCAGCACTTCGGACTGAAAGCCCGCGATGTTGCGCGGCGGCATGTTGACGACGCAGACGACCAGGCGACCGACGAGGTCAGCCTCCGAATAGCTGGTGATCTGCGCGCTCGACCATTTCTTGCCGAGCGAACCGAAGTCGACCTCGACCTTGTAGGAGGGATTTCGCGCCCGCTCGAACGGCTTGACCGTAACAATGCGGCCGATGCGCATGTCGACTTTGGCGAAGTCGTCGTAGACGATCGGCGTCTTGTCCATCAGGCCTTCAGCGCTTCCTGATGCGCTTTGACGAAGGCCGCCAAGCTCTCAAAGCGAAAGTCGTAACGGGGCGTCTTGGCGAGAGCCACGGTCGCGCCGGAGCCCTCCTGACCGTGGCGGCGATGAATCCAGCACGAGGTGAGCCCATGCTCGTTCGCCGGCCCGTGGTCATGGAAGAGGCTCTCGGCGGTGTGCAGGATCTCACGCTTCTCAATTCCGAGCGTTTTGAGCTTGGCGAGCATATACTCGAAATTGCGAGCGGAGGGTTTGTATGAGCCGCAATCCTCGGCGGTGTAGACCGCGTCGAACTCGACCCCGAGCTTCTCGTTGCTGAAGGAAAAGCTTTCGTTGTCCACGTTCGACAAAATTGCGAGCTTGTAGTGCCGCTTCAGGTATTGAAGCGACGCAACTGTATCGGCGAACGCCGGCCAGTTCCGGACTGACCGCCCATAGGCGAGGCAGTCGCTCCAGTTCGTGGCGACGCCCCATTCCTCGGCCAGGCGGCGATAAACGGTCGCCAGCAGGTCGCGATACAGCTTGGCCGGCGTCTGGACTTGCTGCGAGGATTCATGACGCGCGTGCGCTTCAAGAATTTCGTCACGCGTGAGCTTCCGCGACGCTTTGCTCGTCAGAGGCTGGAGCGCCTCGACCATCCCCGATTCCCAGTCGATCAGCGTGCCGTAGCAATCGAAGGTCAGGGCCTTAAAGTCGGTGAGCTTGACCATCGACCCTGCGCTCGATGCTGATGAACTGGAGGATGTCATTTGGATGTTGGTGGAGCCAGACGGAATCGAACCGACGACCTCTTCAATGCCATTGAAGCAATCGTCCTTTTACTGATACTTACGATCCTTTCTGGCTCGTGGAATCAGGCTGTTTTATGGCGTCTATCATTTTCTATTGATTTCCTATCGTAGATGATGTTTTCTCCGTACTGCTTACCGGGCGCTTACCGGTAAGCAACGAGGTGCGCTATGGCAATTAAGAGAGTTTTGCCAAGCAAGAAAATCACGAAGCGCGTCGTCGATACACTAAGCTGCCCTGCGGGCCGTGATCGAATTTTCCTTTGGGACGAGGAACTAAGCGGTTTTGGTGTCGCCGCCTTCGCGGGTGGGAAGAAGTCCTATTTCATTCAATACCGGCTTCACGGCCGGACCCGTCGCTTCGCCATCGGCGCGCATGGGACGCTTACGCCAGACGAAGCAAGGGGCAAGGCGCGGCGAGACCTCGCGGCCGTTGCGAAGGGGCAAGACCCGATTGATGAGCGGCGCAGAGAGCGTGCAGTCCCGACGTTCCAGCAGGCGTCAGACGATTTCATGGCCGCTTTCAAACGGCAGATCAGGGCGGGCGAGAAGAGGCTGGCGACCTACAAAGCGTACAGGATCACCCTCGACGAGCATATCCTTCCGGACCTTGGCTCGCGGCGCATCGCCGACCTGACGGACGCAGACGTCAAGAAGCTGCATCGCCATCTCGCGGAGAAGAAATACACCGCGAACAAAGCGCTCGCCCTGATATCGTCGATCTGGAATTGGGCCGCCGAGGAAAAGCTTGGCGTTATCAAGCAGAACAATCCCGCGACATCTGTGAAGCCATATAAAACAGAAGGCAGGGAACGCTACCTGACTACTGATGAGCTATGCAGGCTTGGCGACGTTCTACGCGAGGCGGAGACGGTGGGGCTGCCTTGGTCAATTGACGAAACCAACCCAAAATCGAAGCACGCCCCGAAGATCGAAAACCGTCGCCAAAAGATCGATGAATACGCCGTAGCGGCAATCCGTCTCTTGATACTGACTGGCGCGCGGTTACGTGAGATTCTGCATGCGAAGTGGGAATACGTCGATTTCGAGCGGCATATGATTCACCTTCCGACGTCAAAGACAGGCAAGAAGACGATCTACCTCTCTGCCGCCGCCGAGGCCGTCCTGGCCTCTCTGAACCGCATCGATGACCACCCCTTTATGTTCCCAGGCGAGAAGGACGGGAAGCCGCGCGCGGACCTCAACAAGCCATGGAGAGCAATCATAAGGGCGGCGAAATTGGACCGCGTTCGCGCGCACGATTTGCGCCATTCCTTCGCTTCGTTCGGAGCGGGGAAGTCTCTTGGCCTTCCCATCATCGGGAAGCTGCTAGGGCATACACAAGCCGCTACAACGGCTCGCTACGCACATCTGGACGCGGACCCAATGCGCCGCGCCGTGGACGCCATTGGCGCGACAATAGCTGCAGCAATGGACGGCCGACGCACGAACGTCACTGAATTGCCTCGGCGGGCGAAACGACGTTGAGCAGAACCCAAGACGGCAAACGGGGGCACCCCAAGTTACATACGAGCAGCAACTCGGGCTCCTTTCCGCTGCAGCCCACCGACAAGCAAGAGGAGTTGGAAGGAGCCTTTGAAAACCGCCTAGAGGCGCTGGCGCAGCGAAGCAAAAAAAGCAGCTTGCACGTCGCCTTAGCAAAGGCCGGAATTTGGCACGCGCTAAATATTGAGCAGAGTAGGCTTGCCCCTTCGGTCAATACGCAGATACGTAAGAGGCGATCGATTAGAAATTGGCGCCTTGGCAAATCAACGGACTGGATCGAGGACCAGAAAACTTGGAAGTGGAGCGATCAGGAAGTCAATTACGGACCACGAATAGATCCGGCCTTCGCCGCCAGTCTTGTTCGACACACGTTGCTGCGACGAGAGCGAGGGAAGTCCGAAGGACACGCCGTGGAAGAGGCAGCCGGGGTCAGCGAAGCTGACCTCAGCGCCATTGAGCATCGCGCGTTCGAGTTGGTTATCGGGAAACGAGGGTTCACGCGAACCAATGCTAAAGATCGCGCCGTCCCGCTTGCTAAGGCTGTTCTTAAGGATTGGCTTCCTTCAGAGCCTGCTTGTCGGCTGATCCCGCCAACTGAAGCGCCGGCCCTCACCATAGAGAAGATCGTCCATATCGCTGTTCCCTTCCTAGACGAACTTGCGGGAAGACCGATTAGTCACAGCGCTCCTTACAGAGATGAGGACAACCCTGCCGAAATAAGCCCTCCTGCCCTCGGCGCGCTCGTTGCAATAGCGAGAATGGCTAACCCTCAGGCTAGTCTTGAACACGTTCGTCATTCAATTCGTTCGTATCGCAGATTGAACGTGACCCCTATGGGACGGACACGTTCAACATAACTAATTGTAAACGCTTGTAATTATCACCGATTAATTTGTTTTGAGGCCCCCCGTTACGCCTTGCGCTAAGGGCCCGTAATTGCTGCCAATAGCCGAATGTTGTCGGCGCATTGGAGCAACGGTTAGAAATGTTTGAACACGGTACTTCGAGCGAAGAGCAATTTCTTCGTCGCCGACAGGCAGCGAACTATTTGCAATCCAAATACGGATTCGGCGCAGTGGCGACCCTGGCTAAGGGCGCAGTCACCGGCGACACGCCCTGCTATCGTAAGGCAGGCAAGATGGTCCTCTACACCAAGACGTCCTTGGATGAATGGGCGCTGAAGAAGATCGGTCCGCCGCAGCGATCGACAAGTGATAAGCCTGAGCAATTTTTGTCGGATCGGACGGGGCTCCCCGTCCAATGACCTCAAAAAGTGCCTTGCGACCGACACCAGCGCACCAGGCCCTCAAACGGTTCTGCTTGGCGGCTGAACGGCCGAAAAGTGATCAACTTACGCTCGGCGATCAAACCTCGACCCTCGGCAGCGCCGACACTCTACGGGACGTACGCCGATGAGCGCGCCTCCGACGACGCTCTCAGCAGCGGTCCACGAGTGCAGAATCCGAGTTGCACGCGACGATATTTACGCCGCGCTCGGACCGGTCTCGCGGCACAGCGAAGCCGCACGGCTGAGCCTTGAACTGGATGACGACGCGGGTCTGGAGCACCATTTACACCACGTCATCGATTGTGTCCGCTTAGCGGCCCGAAGGCACCGGGACTTGCGCGCACATTTGTTGTCGCGAGTGACCGTCACAAGTATTCCCCTTCCGCCTGACACTGTTCTTGCGTATCGGATTAACGATGCCGCTAAGGTCGCGGGTCTTTCGCGTAGTTCGCTCTATGTCCTGATCGGCGAAGGTAAGCTTCTGTCTGTTCTGGTCGCAGGACGCCGTTGCGCGATCTTCTCAGTGGCGCGGCCTAATCGGTGATTCTGGAAACGGTGAAGGCCGGCGCGCGCACTGACGCGGAAACCGGCCCTCAGAATATTGCAAGTGTGGCAACCTGCGACGTTCTGAATACCGCTCATCAAGGAGGTCGCGCCTCTCGAACCGCGTCTCCTGCAGCCGTTGCGGCGGCGCGAGATCTGGTCTTCGAGGGACTTGTTGAAGCGGGCTCTCTTGCCGAGAGCTATTCGCGGAGTCTGGCCGAAGCCGCTTGGCGCGGCGATCAATCAACTGTCGAGGTCCATCTTCGGCAGCTACGCGCTTGCGTCGTTACGAGTATCGGCTTTTTCAAGCAACTCGACCGCGTCGAAGCGAAAGGCGGTGGGGTATGAGCCTCCGTCCCCTTCGTCCGCATCAGCAGCGTGCCTTGGATGACCTGCGCCTCTCGCTGGCGACTGGCCACCGTCGCCCGATGCTCCAGGCTCCCACCGGTTTCGGCAAGACCCTGGCGGCTGCGCATATCATCCAGCGTGCGCTGGACAAGGGAAAGCGCGTCGCGTTCGCGGTTCCGGCGCTCAGCCTGATCGACCAAACCGTCGCGGCATTCGAAGCCGAGGGCATTCGACTGCATTGGCGTCATGCAAGGCATCCATGAGCGCACCGATCGCGATCAGCCGGTCCAGGTGTGCAGCGTTCAGACGGTCGCCGCGGCGCAAGACGGCCCGACGTCGATCTGGTGATCGTCGACGAGGCCCATCAGCTCCATCGCGAAATCTTCCGATGGATGAAGGATTGCCCCGGCATTCCATTCATCGGCTTATCGGCCACACCGTGGGCTCGCGGTCTCGGCAAACACTACGATGATCTGATCATCGCCGCGACCACCACCGATTTGATCCGGGATGGCTACCTGTCGCCTTTCGTCGCCTTTGCGCCGAGCGAACCGGATCTAGCGAACGTCCGCACCGTGGCCGGCGATTTCCACGAAGGCGAGCTTGCCGACGCGATGGATAAGCCTGTCGTCACGGGCGACATTGTCGAGACTTGGCGCAAGCGCGGTGAGGGACGATCGACCTTTTGCTTCTGCGTCAATCGCCGTCATGCGCAGCACGTCGCCGAGCGATTCCTCGAAGCGGACGTCGCCACGGAGTACATGGACGGTACGACCTCCCGCGAAGACCGGGAGGCCATCTTCACTCGCTTTCGATCCGGCGAGACGCGCATTATCTGCAACGTCGGCGTGCTGACGACCGGCATCGATCTGGACGTGCGCTGCATCATCGACGCCAAGCCGACCAAGAGCCGCATTCTGTTCGTTCAGACGGTCGGTCGGGGTCTTCGCACGGCCGAGGGCAAGGATCATCTTTTGATCCTCGATCATGCCGGCAACCATCTGCGTCTCGGCATGGTGACTGACATCGGCCAGGACCATCTCGACGACGGCAGGGAGCGGCAGGAGCGCTGGTCTCGCGCGCCCGTGAGCGCAGCGAGCCCTTGCCGAAGCTGTGTGAAGTATGCAGCGCCGTTGTGCCCGGTACGGCGAGGGCGTGCCCATGTTGCGGCGCGCCAATCCAAGCGCGGACGGCAGTCGAGAGCGCTTGAGGGCGAGCTTATCGAGTTGGGCTCGCGCCGCCGTGGCGAGAAGGCTCCAGATATCGCGGAGAAGGCCGCATTCTTCGGCGAGCTTAAGGGCTATGCCATGGAGCGGGGCTACAAGGACGGGTGGGCCTCGCACAAATATCATGAGCGATTCGGCGTCTGGCCGAATGACCAGCGCGTATGTTGTGCGCAGCCGGCGCTGCCGAGCCTAAAGACGAAAAATTGGATCGTTTCGCGGCAGATCGCTCGCGTCAAAGCCAGGGAGCGCGTCGCCCATGGCTAAGCGACGAAATCCCATCACCGGGCAATGGTCCGCGAGGCCCATCGAGATGCAGCGATCCTATGCGTGGCGAGTTTTGAGTTCGCGCCGCGCATCAATGTCTATCGCGCATCGAGATCGAGCTTGCCGACCACGGCGGCAACGACATTGGTGAACTACCCGTAACGTTCGACGACTTTGTCGCATACGGCGTACATCGTAGCGCAATTGCACCAGCCCTAGCGGAACTTGAGGAGTTAGGATTTATCGACATCACCCAACGCGGCGTGGCGGCCCGCGCCGCCGACAGTCGGCGTCCCAATAAGTTCCGCCTATTAACGAGGCCCTGGGAGAATATAGGGGCTACATTTCGCCCGCGCTGGGATAAATTCAAGACATTGAAAGATGCGGTGGCGGCCGCCGACGAGGCCCGGCGCAGCGCCGTGAAAGAAAAATCTGCCAGTACGGAAACCGTACCAAAGAAGGTACGGAACCCGTACCAAAGGCGCGAAAACGCCAGTACGGAAACCGTACCACAAGCGAGTGTCGGAAACCGTACTACTATCTATATTTCGGAGGGAGGTGTCTCGCGCCGATGCAGACGCCCTCCCGGAAGCCAGCTTGACGACAGTCGCCGCCCGCAACTGCGACGGCACCGGGTTTAATCCGCCAACGCCTTTCCGTTGCCGACGGCCCGGGGCGCAGTCATTCGTGCGCTGGGGCAGCGTCTATCCAGATTGTGCTCCGGCGAAGCGACCACGCCAGGCTGGAGCTCTAACGCAGGCGCGGTGGCGTACCGCTGTCGATACGGCGTCGAACTTTCAGGAACCGATCTTCATCGGGGCGCTGCCGCCCAATGAAGCGCTCCTTTCGAATGCCCAACATGAGGCTTCCGCGCGGCTAACGGTCGACGTTTTGACTCCGCTCGCTCCCACCTTCTCACTCGTCCTATGACCGGGAACCACGTCAAATGAACGCCTTCGTCCGCCCCGCCAAGCATACGTTCGTTGCGATTGGCGAGATCGACCTCAGTCATACCATCCGCCCCTACAACGCGTCTGTCGTCGCTGAGTTGGCGCAGTCGATCCGAGCGATCGGATTGCAAACGCCTCTCACGTGCATCGTTCGCGACGGCCGATGCATCCTTGTCGTCCGGCCGGAACCGGCTCGAGGCGCTGCGCGTCATCGGGGCGAGCAAGCGCCTGTCCGCATCGTCGATTTCGATGACGTGGATGCGCAGCTCTGGCAACTCAGCGAGAATTTACACCGAGCCGAACTGACGAAGCTTGAATACGACAAGCAAGTCGTCCGATACGCCGAGCTTCTGAAGGTCAAGCTAGCCGAGGAAACGGACAGTCCGACTCTCGCAAGCTCCGCAGGACGAGTCCGACTCCGCCAAACTGCGCGCACAGTTGGCGCAGTTTCGGCGGACGAGGAAAGCAGGCAGGTTACCGCGAGGCCGCCCGCGAGCTGAATATCCCGGAGCAGACGGTCCGCCGCGCCTATCAGACCGCGTCGCTATCGCCGGAAGCGCAGGAAGCGGCGGTCGAGACGGGCCTAGACGACAATCGGTCCGCACTGCTTGAGGCAGCGAAGGAACGCATAGCCCGAGGCGCAGACGGCGATCATTCGCGACTTGCGGAGCGGAAGACCTCGGCCGCCGAGCCATCAATCAGCGAAATTGCCCGCGGCGCGCAGCAGACCGCCAAGCCGCTGCGTGACCTCGTAGGCATCAGCGGCGGCGAACTCGCCCGCTGGATCAAGATCACGACGCCGAACGATCGTCCGCACGTCATCCGCGTCTTGGAAACCGCTGCCGCGATCCTGCGTGACGAACTCGAAGGGAGAAATGCGGC
>CAVYPD010000027.1:0-49802 GCA_963770275.1 uncultured Alphaproteobacteria bacterium | reverse complement strand
CTGCTCCATTCGTGGAATTCAGAGACGTGTCGGGACGAAACGGCAGGCAATCGCGAGGTCGTCCCGGTGGTCCAATATCGTCAGCCCGTTCGCCTCGGGTCCGCCCGGCCGATTGTGGGCGTCGACGAGATGCGTCACGGGCTCAAAG
This sequence comes from uncultured Alphaproteobacteria bacterium, assembly GCA_963770275.1. GTDB lineage: Bacteria > Pseudomonadota > Alphaproteobacteria > Rhizobiales > Beijerinckiaceae > Roseiarcus. The sequence goes on along the minus strand of CAVYPD010000027.1, from coordinate 49,654 downwards.
CAGAAGAAATCCGCGTCGGACGCCGGCGAATAGAGGATGTAGGCCGATAGAGCGCCTTCTGCTTCGATGCTCAGACGCAGACCACGGTCCGACCAGATGATCTCCGCATGTCCGTCCCACGGCGAAAAGTCGTTGTTGATCCAGCGATACGGAAGCCTGCGATGCGTCGAGAAATTCCAGTCCTCACGCGACGCAACAGCAATTTGGCCGGTCGGTAGGTGGAGCCGGTCCTCCAGGGTGACGACGGCGGCGCGCGCCTGCAACGTCGTGCCAGGGGTGCGGGGAAACCAGGGATGCAGGCCGAGGCCGAAGGGCAACGTGTCCGGCCCACGATTGGTGACCTTCAGCGCGACGCGAAGCGCTCCCTGTTCGAGCGAGTAGCGAACCGCGGCTACGAACTTGAACGGCCCCGGACCGTCGGAATTGAATGTGAGGAATGCGCTGACGGCCGACGCCTCGACCCGCTCCCACGCCGAGGAAAAGCCATTGCCGTGAATCGGCATCGGCTCACCGACCAGGTTCGGTTGAAGCGGATAGAAGCGCCCGCCGAATGCAAATCCGCCTCCCGAGATCCGGTTGGACCAGGGGACGAGCAAGATGTTCGCGAGATCAAAGGGCGTTGCGCGCGAGAGGTCGCGACAAGGTCGCAACAAGGGCTCGCGTCGGCCGTGCGAGACGAGATCGTAACTCGCGAGGCCAGCGCCGAGACTCGGAACGATCACGACCTCCGCGACGCCATCCGAGAGCGATATCGTATGCATTTCCGCCGTCCCGCCCCGCTGGCGGGCTTTCCGTCGCGCTAAACTACCGAATGTGCCGACGGCGCGGAAGAGCGCTCTCTCAAGCCCCGCAACATCGGCAGAGGACGATCCGACGCCGCATGTTCCAGTACGACCGCGAGTTCCTTGCGGGCAAGCTTGATGAGAACATCCATCGCCGCGGCAGCCTCTTCCGGCTTGCGCAATCTTATGGCCTCCAGCACGTCCCGATGCATGGCGACGACATCGCCATGTGAGGTCGTATGTCTATGAGTCAACCGGAAAGTGACCAGGAGCGCCGCGCGGATCGCCGAGCCGAAATGGCGGTATATCCAGTTGCCGCTCGCTTCGATGATGGCGGTGTGGAAGGCGAGATCGGCGCGGCTCCAGGCCTCGTCGTCGCGCGAGTTGGACTCGACCATCGCCAGAAATGCCTCCTCGATAAGCGCGACCTGGCGGGCGGTCGCGCGCGTCGCAGCGAGGCTCGCAGCTTCCGGTTCGAGCAGTGCCCGAGCTTCCAGCAGCGCCTCGTAGAAGCTGGTGTTCGCCCGGTGCCGAAGCGCGGCATCGAGCACCATCGGATCCAGGAAGTTCCACTCCTCGCCGGGCAGCACGACCGTGCCGGCGCGCGTGCGCGCGCGCACCATTCCCTGAGCGCTGAGGAACTGCATCGCCTCGCGCAAGGCCGTTCGGCTCACCTTGTAGCGTGTCATCAGCTCGGTCTCATTCGGCAGCGTCGCATTCTCCGGCATCTCGCCGGAAACGATCGCCTCGACCAGCGCTGACACCAGCGCCTCGCGAACCTTGCTTCGGCCTGCGCCGGGTCTAACCGACGTCGCCCGGTCTCGTGCGGATGACTGCCGGCTCGATGTTTGTTTTCACAAGGCCCGTCCCCAGTTTCTCGTGTGGCATAGCGCATAGACTCCGGACGGCGGCTCACAAGCGCCATCGACGTCTGATATTAATTCATCGTATTTATTTGTCAATCAGTCGTATTTTTTCTTGACGGCCGCGCCATCCGGACGGCATGTTTGCGCCGCTGAGCACGGGCCGACCGCGCCAGCCGAGGAGGAGACCCGTTGAAGATCACCGGCATATCGACGCGTGTCGTGAACGCCGAGATGCGCAACTGGGTCTTCGTCCGCGTCGAGACCGACAGTCCCGACCTCGTGGGATGGGGCGAGGCGACGCTGGAGTGGAAGACCCGGGCGGTCGTCGGCGCCATCGAGGATCTTGCGCCGCTGTTGTTGGGCCGCGACCCGCGCGACATCGAACAGGCCGTGCGCGTGTTGAAGAAGCACAGTTTCTGGCGCCTCGGCGTGATCGGCATGAGCGCCGTCTCCGGCATCGAGATGGCCTTGTGGGACATCCTGGGCAAATTGCTTGGCGTTCCAGTGTGGCGGCTGCTCGGCGGCAAGGTCCGCGACAAAGTGCGCGTCTACACGCATCTCGGCCTCGGCGATATGCGGGCGGTCTACGAGACAATGGACGCCGAACCGCTGGTGGCGCGCGCACATGAAGTGCTGGCGCAGGGCTATCGCGCCTTCAAGGCCGTGTTCATCCCCTACACGCATTACCACGCACCACTTGCCGGAGGTCGAAAAAGTCGGCCGGATGATGGAAGCGCTCCGCCGCGCCGTCGGGCCCGAAATCGAGGTCATGGTGGATTTCCATGGGCGGCCCGCGAGCGCGGCCGCGGCGCTCGCCTACATCGACGCGCTCGCGCCGGGCCGGCCGATGTTCGTCGAGGAGCCTTTGCCGCCGGGAGAAACGGAAGGCCTGAAAGCCGTCGCGGCTCACTCGAAAGTGCCGCTCGCGACCGGCGAGCGGCTGGTCGAGCGCACCGAATTCGCCGATCTGCTCGCCGCGCGCGTCGTCAGCATCGTGCAGCCGGACATCTGCCATTGCGGCGGTCTCCTGGAAGCCAAGAAGATCGCCGCCATGGCCGAGGCCTTTTCGGTCGGCGTCGCCCCGCACAATCCGCTGGGGCCGATCGCGGGCGTGGCCGCTCTACACTTCGCCGTCTCGACGCCCAACCACGTCATTCAGGAAGAAATGGTCGGGGCTGTCCCCTGGTACTTCGAGGTGGTCGAGGGTCCGATCGAGCTGATCGACGGGTTCTGGCACGATCCCTGACGCGCCCGGACTCGGCATCACGGTCAACGAGGCGGCCTGCGCACGTCATCCTTACAAGCCCGAAATCCTGGCAACGCGCGCCGCCGTCCTTGACGATGGCACTATTGTCGATTGGTGATCGCCATGGTGGATCGGCTCGCAGGCAAGATCGCGATCGTGACAGGCGCAGGACGCGGCATCGGAGAGGCGATTGTCGCGTGCTTTCGTTCTGGAAGGCGCCGCGGTGATCGTCGCCGAGCGCGACGCGCAGACCGGAGAAGCGACGGCAGCCGCGGTTCGAGACAAGGGCGCCAAGGCGAGCTTCGTTCAGACTGACGTGACCGATCAGGGTTCAGTCGAGAAATGTATCGCCATGACCCTCGCAGAGCATGGACGTATCGACATCCTCGTCAACAATGCCGGTATCAACGTCTTCCACGAACCGCTAGCGACGACCGACGACGAATGGCGGCGCTGCTTCGCGGTCGATCTCGATGGGGTCTGGCGCGTCAGCAAGGCGGCCTTGCCCGAGATGATCGCATCTGGCGGCGGCGCAATCGTCAACATCGCCTCCTGCCATGGATTTTCGATCATTCCCGGATGCTTTCCCTATCCGGTAGCCAAGCACGGATTGCTTGGGCTTACGCGCGCGCTCGGCATCGAATATGCGGCGAAGAACATCCGCGTGAACGCGATCGCGCCAGGCTACATCGAGACGCAGCTTGCGATTGATTACTGGCAGACCTTCGCCGATCCGGAGGCCGAGCGGCTTCGCACCTACAACATGCATCCACCCAAGCGGATCGGGCGCCCCGAGGAAGTCGCGATGACGGCGGTTTTCCTCGCTTCGGACGAGGCGCCTTTCATCAACGCAGCCACCATCGTGATCGATGGTGGGCGTTCGGTTCTCTACCACGAATAGAGGCTGAGGTTTGGACAAGCACAACAACGCAACTGGAGGATCCACGATGAAGGGTACATTATTGACGGCGCTTCTTCTCGTTGGCGCAAGCGCGGCGCCCGCCTACGCCGACGAACTCAAGCTCGGGTACATCAACAAGATGGGCGAGCACCCATGGTTCGTCGCAGAAGTGGCCGGCGCCAAGTCCGCCGCGACCGAAGCTGGCGTCAAGCTTTCGACGCAAGACGTGCAATTCAACGCCGACCTCACGCTGACGACGTTCGACACGATGGTCGGCGACGGCGTCAAGGGCATCGCGATCGTGGTGCCAGACAAGGCGCTCGGGCCAGTTGTCGCGGAGAAGGCAGCCAAGGCGAATATCAAGCTCATTGCGGTCGATGACGACATCTACTCCCAGGACAAGACCATGGTTCCGTATATCGGAATGAACGCCATGGCGATCGGGCGCCAGGTCGGGGCGGAGGAAGCGCGGCTCTACAAGGCGCTCGGTTGGGCTGATAAGAAGGACGTCAAGCTTGCCGCCATTGAGGACCGCAAGGCCGACACTTGCATGCAGCGCACGCGCGGCGCGGAAGCGGCTTTCCTCGAAGCCGTGCCCGGCTTCGACAAGGCGAACATCGTTCGTATTCCCTATGACAACACGATGAACAGCGCGATCGACGCCGTCACGACGACCTTGACCGCTAATCCCGGCGCGGCGCACTGGATATTCTTCTCCTGCAACGATGACGGCGTGCTGGGATCGGTTCGCGCGACTGAGAACTCCGGCATGAAGCCAGATCAGGTTATAGGGATCGGCATCGACGGCAGCCGGGCCTGCGACGCCTTTGGCAACGGACAGCCGACCGGGTTCCGCGGCACACTCTGGATCGACTCCGGCAAGGAGGGCGCGACGGCGGTCAAGCTTCTTGTGGCCTCGATCAAGAACAACACGCCGCTGCCCGAGAAGACCTATGTGTCGCCAGATCTTATAAATGCCGACAATTTCGCGCAGTTCAAAGACAAGATCTGCCACAAGTAAACATTGTCGCCCGCGATCGCCAAAGGATCGGCTGACGTTATGAGCGCCACCCTACCCTTGCCCTCGCAGGAGGCAGCGCCTCCGCTTTTGACCCTCCGAAACGTTTCCAAACGGTTCGGCGTGGTCCAGGCGCTGGCCGGGGTCGATCTCGATGTCCGCGCCGGCGAGGTGCTGGCGCTGGTGGGCGAGAACGGCGCAGGCAAGTCGACGATGATGCGGATAGTCGAAGGCGTGGTGTCGCCGGACTCCGGCACCCTCGCCTTCGACGGAGTCGCGAGGAACCTTAGGCATGCGTCCGATGCTCATGCGCTCGGCGTCCGGGTCATTCATCAGGAACCTGACATAGCCCCGGACCTGTCGGTGGCGGAAAACCTCTTCATCGGCGATCTTCGCCGGACGATGGGCGTATTCCTGGATCAGCGCGACCTTCTGCGGCGCACCCTCGCCCTGTTCGACCAGTTCGGACTTCGCGACAGCCTTTCGCCCGGGATGCGCGCCGGCGATCTCGGCGCCGCTCAGCGCCAACTCGTCGAGATCATGAGGGCGCTCCGCGCAGGCGTTCGGCTGCTTGCCCTCGACGAGCCGACCTCTTCGCTCACCGAGGACGAGACGCGGCGCCTGTTCGCAATCGTCCGTCAACTCAAAGCGTCGGGCGTCGCCATCGTCTACATTTCCCATCGGATGCACGAGATCCGGGAATTGGCCGACAGGATCGCGATCCTGCGTGACGGCCGCATGGTGACGGTCCGGGCCGCCGCCGATCTCGATGAAACGGCTGTGCTTAGTCACATGGTGGGCCGCCCGATCAACAATCTGTTCGATCGCGCGAAGCGCGAACCCGGCCCCACCGTGCTGACGCTCGACGGCGTTACGACCCATCGCATCCGCGACGTGAGCTTCACGATCAAGGCGGGCGAGGTCGTGGGCATGGCCGGTCTGATCGGCGCGGGCCGCTCGGAGACCGCGGCGGCCATCTTCGGCGCGGACCGCATCGTCAGCGGAAAGATTTCGCTCGGCGGCGTGCCGCTGCGTCTCCGCAGTCCCGCAGACGCCATTGCCGCCGGAATAGGCTTTGCCCCTGAGGAGCGAAAGGCGCAGGCCCTGTTCCTCTTGGCAAGCGTCGAGACGAACATAACGCTATGCGTGCCGGACCTAATCAGCCGCGCCGGTTTCCTTCGCGCCGGCGCGGCGCATCGCATCGCGCGCGAGCAGGCCGACAACCTACGCATCAAGACGCCGAACCTCGATCAGTTGGTCGCCAAGTTGTCAGGAGGTAACCAGCAGAAGGTGGTGCTCGGGCGTTGGCTCGCCCGCCAGCTCAAGCTGCTCATCCTGGACGAGCCAACGCGCGGCATCGATGTCGGAGCGAAGGCCGAGATCTACGCGCTGATCCGTCATCTCGCCGATAACGGACTCGCGATCCTGGTCATCTCCTCTGAGATGCCCGAATTGATCGGCCTCTCCGACCGGATCGTCGTGATGGCCAGCGGTCGCGTCGTAGGCGAAGTTAGCCGCGCCGACGCGACCGAAGAGGGCATCCTCGCCCTCGCCATGACCGACAATATCAACTCAGCCCGGACTGACCCATGAGCCGCGCCATGAACGCCATACTGGACAAGACACAAAACGCCGTCCCTGCACACGCAGCCGGCGGAAGGCCTGGCCGGGGCGGTTGCTGCGAGGCGTCGGCACGCATAATCTCAGTCTGCTTATCGCACTCGCCTGCCTGCTCGCGATTTTCGGCGGCCTGCGGTCGGATGTGTTCTTCTCCGCGCGCAACATCGAAAATATTGGTCAGGGGATGGCCATCCTCGGCATTCTCGCTACCGCGCAGACGATCGTGATCGTATCGGGCGGACTCGACATTTCCGTCGGCGCCGTCGTCGGCCTGTCCACTGTCGGCATCGCCCTCGGCGTGCAGCAGACTGGCTCCGCCGCGCTCGGCATCCTGTTCGGTCTGGTGATCGGCGCCATCGCAGGCTTTGTCAACGGACTGATCGTAACGGTCGGTGGGGTCAACGCGGTCATCGCCACCCTCGGCACGATGGCCGCGTTCCGTGGCGTCGCCTTCATCATGTCGGACGGGCAATCGATCAGCATTTTCCACCCGCTGTTCCGCCAGATAGGCTCCGGTCAGCTTCCTAGGCTTGCAGATCACGATCGAGATCCTTGTCGCGGTCGTTGCGATCTTCTTCGTCCTCATGCGCTACACGGTCGTTGGCCGGAATATCTACGCGATCGGCGGCAATCCCGTCGCGGCGCGCCTCGCCGGTCTCAACAACACGGGTTACCAGATTGGCGTCTACATCCTAAGCGGCGTCGCGGCAGGCCTCGGCGGCTTGCTGCTCGCGGCGCGGACGGGATCTGGACAACCGATCTCTGGGTCCGATGGTCTGGAGTTGCAGGCAATCACAGCGGCGGTACTTGGCGGGTGCGCGCTGACTGGCGGCAAAGGCACGATCGTCGGCGGCGTTCTCGGCGTCATCATCCTTGGCGTGTTGAACAACGGGATGATTCTGACCAGCGTGCCGACATTCTATCAGATGGTCGCTCGTGGCCTGCTGCTCATCCTCGCGGTGCTGGTTGCCGAGCAACAGGCGAAACGCTACGGTTGACCGCGCCTAGCGGCTCGTCCGATAGTTGATGGGCGCATCGTCTCGCCTTTGTTGAAAGGACTCGGCGTGGCCGGCCGGACCCCCGCGCCCAGGGACCAACCGCAGACGAAAGAAGCGAGCCAATGGCGACCGAGCCTGTGATCGACATCGTGCATCGCGCTGCTGACGGCGTGGGCGAGAGCCTTCGCTGGATCGAAGAGGATCACGCGCTTCTGTGGGTGGATATTACCGGACAGGCCATTAAGCGACTCGAAGTCCGCACGGGACGCTACGAGGAATGGCGGACGCCGGGTTTCCCGGCCGCCATTGTGCCCCGTCAGCGAAGTGGCGCCGTCGTCGCGATCGGCCGTCGCGTAACTTTGTTCAATTTTGGAGATCGCTTCGACACTCTCGTCGTCCCGGAACCGAACCACCCGGAGAATCGTCTAAACGAGGCGGCAGCGGATCCGCTGGGGCGCCTTTGGGTAGGAACCATGCAGAACAACATTGCGCCCGATGGAACCCCGAAGTCCATCGAGGGCCGCAAGGGCTCGCTTTACCGCATCGAAGCCTCGGGCGAATGCCATCGCGCGTGCGGCGATGCTTTCGCGATCACCAATACGCTCGTCTGGCGCGACCGCGTAATGATCACGGCCGATACTCTCGCAGGCGAACTCTATGCCTACGACTACGACCGCGCCACAGGTCATATCGGTAACCGGCGGCTTTTTGCAGCCGAACCGGGCTATCCCGACGGGTCGTGTCTCGATGTTGAGGGATACCTTTGGAACGCGCGGTTTGGCGATAGTTGCCTGCTTCGTTTCGACACTCAGGGCCAACTCGATCGCGTCGTGCGGTTGCCGGTTCGCAATCCAACGAGCTGTTGTTTCGGCGGCGACGGGCTGCGGACTTTGTTCGTGACTTCCGCGCGCTTTGGCCTCGAATCTGATCATTTGGTCGGACATCCCGATGAGGGCGCAGTGCTCGCGCTCGACGCCGGGGTAGCCGGCGCGCCGACTTATCGTTTTGCGGGATAACTAGCATATCAGGCGATAGACGGAGCCCATTTCCGGGTATTCAGGACCAATCGGGCGAAGTGGACGGCCTGCATCGGTAGAGTCGAGGTGTGGCGCGGTGACGTTGGACTAAGCAGTCGCCCGTGAAGAATTTTGAGCCACTAGATTTTTGCGGCGTTTTCATGGATCCGCAACTCATTGCATTTGCAAGAATGCGGCCGCGGTCCGCTTGATTTCTTGCAAATTAATCGGATCGTTTTGTCCTGATTCCGGCTCTCCGTCGTCGGCTCGACGGAGGGCGATTCGAGCGGCTCAAAGAGCGGCGGGACAGTAGGCAGAACGATCTCTTCAAGGCGCGGCTCGACCAGGTCGTCGGCATGTACCACGCGCTGTCGAAACTCGGCCGGTCGATCGACTGGCGCTTTATCGAGGAGCGGTTCAGTCGCTCGATCGATCGCCGGTTACTCCGCGATGTTGCGCCTATCTCCACGTCCGACTGCGGCCGCAACCGAGCTCCCCCCGGCCAAAGCCTGCGCAGCGCGTGTCGCCGCCGCTTTGGCCGCGACGCTGTAGGCGTCGGACCGGTCTCAAATGAGAAAACATCGCGGCCTCTGATCGAAGGCTGCGACAAACCCATCTTGTCGCACTTCGCCAAGGATTGAGTTCGACGAGCCGTTCCTCGAATCGCGGCTTAGTCCGCGGCATTTCAAGCTCATGACTAGAAGTTCTACTCGTCTGCCAATCTGGAAGACTTGGGCGACCCAGACCGCCGGAGGCTAGTTTGCACGCGGGGCACATTTCCCGAGTTCGGCTCGCAACAGAGAGACTGAGGGCTTGTCGGCTTGCTCCAGCAGCCGCGTCCGGCAAAAAAGTAGCGGAGGCTTACAGGCAGATTTGTTTTCGCGTTTTGCGATATATGACCAACGCCAGGCGGTGCTGCTTCCCGCTGATCCTCTCGCGCGTCCATGGGCAGATATTTTGCGTGCGCGCCTCTTGTATTGGGGTTTTGGCGTCGTGTCCGCCTCCGTTCAGGCGGAGGACAAGACAACGATCGGCTCGTCACGCCCTCGGAAGAGGTCGAAGACGAGAAGGAGGATCCGAAGGCGGAGCCCTTAATCGAGCCGCCGCGTCAGCTTGCGCGCATACAACTTGATACGTTGGTGGGGATGGGCATTTCGAACATCATCGCGCTTTTCATCATGATAACGCCCAATTCGCGTTCCTTTCCGAAGTCTGGATTTGGAAACCGAGCCACGAAATTCCTATCGCTGCCGTCGCCGTTTCGGCAATGCGGCCGGACGCCCTTGGTCGTTGAAGTATGGCCGGTCGTGTTGACGCTCACAGCTAATTGACACCCTCCACCGCCAATGTTCCTATGTTGGAACAAAGCCAAGCGCGCAAGCCGAGGCTGAGGCAGTCTCTGCAACGGGAGGAATATCGCCATGCGCCCAATGAAGTGGTTTTTCGCGGCCGCGCTGGCCGGAGTTCTTGCTTCAATCGTCCCGGCAGACGCCAAGGACTACAAGATCGGCTACTCGGTCTTTTGGGGGACCAATCCGTTCCTGGTGACCATGGTGAACGGCGCCAAGAAGGCCGCCGGGGAGTGGAAGGCCAAGGGCGTCAACATCGACCTGCTCGTCACGAACGGCGGCGACGACGACAAGGCCAAGCAGGTTTCCGACCTGGAAGACCTCAGCGCTCAGAAAATCGATGGCGTTCTGATCTTCCCCGGCGACAGCGTTATGGTCGCGGAGCCGATCAAGACGATCTTCAATGCCCAGAATGTTCCTGTCGTCATCACAGACATCGGCATCCGGTCGGGGAAATATATCAGCCTGATTATCACCGACAATCTTAAGGGTGGCCAACAGGCCGGCGACTACATGGCGTCGCTGCTTCCGAAGGGCAGCAAGGTCATTACCCTCGATCACGCGCCGACCAACGACAATGGCCAGACACGGCGCAAGGGCTTTGAGACGAGGTCGGCGGAACTCGGGCTGCAAGTCCTGAACGAGCAGCCGGTAGCGCGCCTGACCTTCGACGATTCGCGCAAGGCCATGGAAGACCTCCTCGTCTCCGAGCCCGACGTGAAAGGCGCCTTCGCCTTCAATCAGCTGGTGCTTCAGGGCGCCTATCAAGCCCTCGACCAGGCGGGAAAGACAGGGCAGGTCAAACTTGTCGGATTCGATCTTGATCCAGTGTCCTATCAGATGGTCAAGGACGGCAAGATCGACGCGCTCGTCGTCCAGGACCCGTTCACGATGGGTTACCAGGGCATGAACACCGTCATCACCAAGCTTCAGGGCGGCGACGTCAAGGAGTTCATCGGGGCTCGGCACGAAATTGCTGACCAAGGCGAACGCCGCCGATTTCGCCAACGATCCGCAGGTCACCGGCAAGTGACGGTGTCGTCCGCGTCGTTTTTTCTTAAAAACCGGCACGGGCGGGCGATGTCTACGCTCCGCTTGCTGCCGGCGGACATCGCCGCTTCCTGGAAAGCTTGTGGCTGAACCGGCGTCGGCCGACCCCTCGCGAGAACCGGGCGCGGGCGACATATTGCTGCAATGCAAAGGACTGACGCGCAGCTTCGCGGCGGTCCGCGCGCTTCGCGGCGTCGATTTCTCCATCGCGTCCGGCCGCGTCCGTGGCCTCGTCGGGGAGAACGGCGCTGGGAAGTCGACCCTCGCCAAGATCATCGCCGGCGTGAACTCGCCGGGGTCCGGCACGATACAGCTTGAGGGTCGGCCGGTGCGGTTCAACGGTGCCGAGCAGGCGTTGGCGCAGCGCATCGTGACCGTGCACCAGGACATCAACCTCGTCCAGACGATGAGCGTCGGCGAGAATCTGCTGCTCAACAACGAGCCGACCAACCGCTTGGGCGTCATTCGTCGCAAGGCGATGCGCGCCGCGGCGCAGTGCCTGCTCGAGAAATATGAGATCGCGGTCGACCCGGACGACAAGGTCGGCTCGCTTCCGAACGACCTCAAGAAAATGGTGCAGATCGTCAAGGCGGTCAGCCTCGAACCGAAGATCCTGATCTTCGACGAGCCAACGTCGTCACTGACCGACCCGCAGGTTCGCATCGTCTTGCGCCTCATCCGGCAGCTTGCGTCGGAAGGCGTCGGCCTCGTCCTCATCTCGCATTACCTCGCGGAGATTTTCGAGGTGTGCGACGATCTGACGGTCATGCGCGACGGCGAGGTCGTCGCCGACAGCCGGGTGAGTGAAACGACGCTGAGCGAAGTTGTAGCGCAAATGGTCGGACGCAAATTCGAAACCGCGCGACGAGCGACCCAGGTCGGTCTCCCGGCCGAACCGGTCCCACTGATGGCAGTTGAGAACCTGAGCTCCCGGAGCGTGCTGCGGAACGTAACTTTCACGCTCCGTGGCGGCGAAGTTCTTGGCGTCACGGGGCTGGCCGGCTCCGGCTTGCGGGAGCTGTCGCGGGCGCTGTTCGGGGCCCCCGGTTCGCACGCCTCTGGTCGCATTCTAATCGAGGGAACTCCTGTTCGCGCCAGAGATCCCTCGGCCTCGCTCAAGAGCGGGATCGCGCTTCTCACCAGCGACCGACTTGGCGAGGGCATCCTGCCAAATTTCACGCTGATCGAGAACATCTGTCTGCCGATCCTGTCGCGCTTTGCCCGCCCCGGCGGGTCGCTGGATGTCGCGGAGATGCAGCGCACGACAGAGCGAAACATCCAGCGGCTGCGTGTGCACGCGCCCGGCCCGCTGGCTCTCGCGCGCCAGCTTTCCGGCGGCAATCAGCAGAAGGTCTTGTTCGCCAAATGGCTCGAGACGAAGCCGAAGGTCTTCGTTATGGACGAGCCGACGATCGGGATCGACGTGGGCGCGAAGGAAGAGATCCGCAAGATCATCGATGAGATCGCCGGCGCGGGCGTCGGCGTCATCCTGGTGACGACCGAGCTCGACGAGCTCGTCCTACTCTGCGACCGCGTGCTGGTGATGTTTCGCGGCGCTATCATCGGCGAACTCTCGGGCGAAGCGCTGAACCGTGGGCGCATTCTCCACGCCTCGGCCTGCGGTGAGATTCAGGCCGCCGCCGCGTGATGACCGTCTCCTCGCCAAATCCCGAGCGTCTGGTCGCGGGCTCACGCCTCCTTGCGAGCCTCAAGCGCTCCTACAGCCTCATCCAGGCGCTCGGCGTTCTAGCGATCCTGATCGTCGTCATGCAGATCGCCAACGACCGTTTCCTGTCGCCGGTCAATGTCGGCAATCTGCTCGGGCAGATGACGATCATGCTGATCGTTGCCGCCGGAATGACGATCGTCATGATCGCGGGCGAATTCGACGTTTCCGTCGGCTCGGTGGTCGGATTGTCCGCGGCCGTCGCCGGCTGGATCATGGTCCGATGGATTCCGGCGGCGAGCGCCGAGTGATCATCCCTGGTGGGTCGTCGCTGCTCGGACTCGTCACGCCACTCTTTGTCGGGCCCATTCTTGGCCTCTTCGTCGGCTTCGTCGTCACGAAAGCTAGGATTCCGTCGTTCATCGTGACGCTCGGAATGTTGATGATCGCGCGGAGCCTGACTCTGGTCGTGACTCAGGGGCAACCGATCCCCGATATTCCTCTGATTGTCCGCTCGTTCGGGCAGGGCCGCTGGGCGCAAATCCCGCTACCGGTCGCCGTCGCCGACTATCTTCATACGGGCTCTCTTCCCGACTTGTTTGTCTGGTTCCCCGTCCAGAATATCGTCTGGGTGGCAGCAATCGTCTATGCCCTTGGATGGTTCGTGCTCGAGCGCACGGCGTTCGGCAAGCGTGTGTATGCGGTCGGCTCCAACCGAACGGTCGCGATCCTGTCCGGAATCCGGGCGGACCGCGTCAAGATCCAATGCCTGATGATCGTCGGATTCACGGCTTCGCTCGCTGGCGTCGTCAGCGTATCGCGTCTCGGCGCGGTGTCGCCTAATACCGGCGAGGGCCTTGAGTTCGAGGTGATCGCCGCAGTCGTGATCGGCGGCACCGGCCTTTACGGAGGACAAGGCAATATTCTTCGCACAATCATCGGCGTGATCATCATCGCGCTCACAAGGAATTTTCTCAACCTCGCCCGTATCGCGATCTTCTGGCAAGGCTTCGCGACCGGCGCCATCATTTTGGCCGCCGTTCTACTCGAAGCGCTCCAACGTCGGATTTCCGAGCGGCAATAACGAGAGGGTTGAGCAATTCTCAGGCTATTTTCCGACCTTAGGAATTTCACGTCGATAGATCCGGCCCTCGATCAGCGCGGTTTCCTTTGACCTACGCCCGGCCAGTGCGTCCAACGTTTCGCGGGCCTCCATGGGTAGCGCCGGGTTGCCTGTCGCGGCATCACATCGTCATAGAGCTGGTCCAGCTCGATGCCACCGCACATGCGGCCGGGTTGTCCGCGGCAACCCGAGTCGAGCCCAAGCCGAGGAACGGGTCGACGACGATTGTCGCCACGATTGTGAGGTCGAGGAGCGTGTCCTCAAGCATCGCAGTCGGCTTGACGGTCGGGTCGTCCTTAAGGTCCTCGGCGGGTATCGTCGTAGGGCGACGAGGCGGCGGATAGGTCCCAGACGTTTTTGAGCGCCGACGTCCGCGGTTTCCAAGTTCATTGTTGTGGGCGGCGGACCCAACCTTAAACAGCGGCAGCAGAACGTGCTGGGACCTGTGGCGGCCGCCCATGCCGGCGTTGGTCTTCGCAGAGGGGCGAACGAATAAAGGACGTTTAACCCGTACACCAGGCATCGAGATGTCACACCAGATCGAAGCGGCGCGGCTCCCGTACTGGTCGCGTCGATGCGATTTGTAGTAACGGCGGTACGTCGACCCCAGTATTTGGCGGAAGGTGCAAATAGCGGCCATTCCGCAAAAGCGTGGAATGGGTTGCATTGCTTCTAAGGAGCTTGAGCGAGGCGCAAGCGGACTATGGTTCACCCTCGGCGGTCAACCAAGCGACGTCGAAACGCTCAGCGCGAAATTCGCGCAGTGGGATATCTACGAATCCATTGGCGCTAAGCCGTTCGGTGCGGGCCCAAACGCCCGGGGGTAGCGATATCGGAAACTCTTCGTCGCGCGGGTGTGCAAAGCAAAGAACTACTTCCTCTCTGGCTTTGATTAACAGACCAACAGCGCGTAGGACGCCGGGCCAGCGTATCACGGAGACCTTGCATCCGGCGTAGGGTGAGAGCCGCAGCAAGACATGGGCGGCAGGGGAGAATGACCCGTGCTCCGACAACAACCCTTTCGGTCCGATCGGTTCAAAGAAAGCGAGCGTCTCAACCACGGAATTTAGAAAACCTGCAATCATTCCCGCAACCCAGGCCGCCGCAATCATTTCATCCTGGCGAGGATCGGGAGGAGACGCCATGCGTCGCCCTTCCGCGGTGGTTGCGTTGGGATTGTAGCGAAGGCCGAGCGTCATCGGACCAATTTGGAAGCGCGCCGCGCTCGACCTCGCGCGCGCGGTGCGAATTATGTCCGCTAGCGATTCAGTCGTTTCCCCGATCGTGTCGTCACTCGAGCCGTGTACCGTCGGGTTCGACGTCCATGTCAAATAGTCGGCAGCTGGCCAGTGGGATAGTCGGTTCAATTCCGTGAAGAACGCGCCGGTGCCACCGCCGATGCGGATATTCGGCGCCAAAGCACGCGCCGCCGCGATCGTCGAGTCCTCCACATCCCAAAGGGAAATACCGATAGCGGCTTTATTGGCTAAGAGCAGGGCCAATGTCGTGACGGCCGCGAGCGTCTTTTTCTCTTCACTCTTTCTGATGTCGATGCGAAGGGCTCCCGGGACAGTGGCAATTCTTTCGCTCGCCGTCGCCAATCCGTCTTCATCAGACAAGTCGACTTCAATCGCGGTGAAGCAGAGCGCCAACGCTTTCAAGGCGCCGAGCTGCTCAGGGACGGAAGGGCCTGGCGGCAGGCTCGTGCCGAGCATGGGAAGGACTGCGGTCCGCTCAATCCAGGGCGCGGCGCAAGGGGGGCTGGTCCCGACAGGAGGTTCGGCGAGAATCTCCAATCGCACTGATTGTTCAACGACGGTCGAAGGTCCGATGCGATAGGGGTAGGGAAGGCGCAGCGGCCGACAGTAGGTCTTGTAGGAGGCATCGGTCCAGTTGCGCTGATCCTCGATCTCGAAGACCTCTCCGGAGAAGGAGAGCCGGAGCCGAGTCCCTGCGGCTGTTGTATATTCCAACGCCTCGATATCGAAGAACGGTTGGTGCGGCGAGACGAGTTCCGGGAACGTTGTTTCCTCGATGCCTCCGCCAGGGTGAAAGACCTTCACAGGCCGACCGCGCGTGGCGCCGAGACTATGCAAGACCACAAATCCGGTCCGATTTGTATCGAAGCCGGTAAGGGAAGAGGCCCTTCCCTTCGCCTCCAGGCCACCCTCCGTGATCGACCACTCGGCGGACCAGGTAAGATCGCCACCAGACGCGTCCAGTTCGCCGCCCGATTTCACAGTCGCGCGATCGTTTTGCCGCGACAGGATAGCTTCGCTCGTTAGCGCCGACGTGCCCCAATTCGCGTCACGGACGACGAACCCGATACCTCGAAATAGCTCCTCTCCCTCGACCGATATCTCGCGTGCGAATGCACCGTTGCGATCAAGGTGAAGCACCAGCTTCCCCAGCGAGACGACTTCACCGGAAGCGAGCTTGTTGAACATTAACTTTCTCCTCAGAGAAACGGACTTCCAGTCGCCGCAATGCCTCTCAGAGATTCATTGATAAGCTTGGCGAGCGGCGGCAACAGAAGATACCGGCCGGTCCCTGTCAGCGCTGCGTGAAATTCCTTTGACGGCGCCCACCCGACACCATAGCTTTCGGTGGTTGGTATCAAAGGTATACCAGAATGGCGACCGCGATCCGACGCCGCAAGCTCTATGAGGACGTCGCGGATCATCTCGATCAGCTGATCCAGGACGGCGCGTACGCGCCGTCTGACTTGCTGTCGTCAGAGCGATCTCATGAAGCATTTTGGCGTTGGCCGGCCAGCCGTCTGGGAGGCGCTATTCCATTTCTGCAAGGTGGGGGTCGTCGAGCTTCGTTCGGGCGAACGCGCTCGGGTGACCCGGCCAACACCGCAATTGGTTATCGACACATTGTCGGGCACAGCGTGGCATATGCTTTCCGCTCCCAATGGCGTGGAACAGTTCCGGGCGGCTCGCGCCTTCTTCGAAGTTGGTCTTGTCCGCCACGCCGCCAACTTCGCGACAAAAGAAGATATTGCCGACTTCGAGACTGCGTTGGAGAATAATCGCCAGTCGCCCGGCGACCTCGATCGCTTTCAGAAGACCGACGTCGCGTTCCACTATTTCCTCGCGGTGATTCCCCGAAATCCCATCTTCCTGGCGATCCATGCCGCCTTCGGCGAATGGCTATTGAAGCAGCGTATTACGACTCTGGCCGTGGGTGGGGATCAAATCGCCTTTGAGGCCCATCAGACGATTTTCAAAGCGGTGGTCGAACGAAATCCCGACCGTGCCGAAAAGGCGATAAAGGATCACCTCGACGACGTCGCGCGGCGCTACGGAGAAATTGTGGAGGGGACGGGATGAGCGGCTACGTCCTCTTTGTCGATTTTCATCTTAAACCCGGGGCGCTTGAGAAGTTACACGAGTTCGTCGACGCCAATGCGCGGCAATCGGCCCAGACGGAGCCCGGTTGTCGCTGTTTCGACGTGATCGAACCCGACGCCGGCGCCGAGCGATCCTCGTTTATGAAATATACGGCGACCGAACGGACTTCGACGCGCAAATGCGATCGGAGCACTATGCCCGCTTCGACGCCGCAAGCGCGGGACTCGTCGTGAGCAAGTCGGTCCACTTTGGCGCACTTGTATGCGAGGGTTCTAGTTAACAAACCAACGATCGCGAGAAAGACGCTCAAGCGCTGGCGAACCAAGGGAGGGAAAGCGGATGGCGGACGATGCACTCAAATTCATGTCGAAGACGAAGTCGCCGAAGTTCGGGCATTTTATTGTCGAGTTCGCAACGCCGGGCATCGGGCACATCTTGAAGTCAGCCGGTTGTGACTTCGTGCTCTTCGACCTTGAGCATTCCGGTTTCCACTTCGAGACCGTCAAGAGCGTCATGCGGTATTTCGAAGCGGCGCAGCTTCCCGCCATCGTTCGCGTTCCTTCGAAGGAATATCACCACATTGCCCGCGCTATGGACATGGGCGCCGAAGGGCTAATGCTGCCAATGGTGAGCACCGCAGAGGAAGCTCGGCAGATCGTACAGGGGATGAAATACCATCCCGCTGGCGGTCGTGGCGTCGCTTTGCAGGTCGCTCATGACCGTTACCGCCCCGGAGCAGTGCCCGAGAAATTCGCGGCGGCGAACAATCGATCGACCCTGTTCTGTCAGATTGAAACCGCGGCCGGCGTGGACAACGCTGAAGAGATAGCCTCGATTGAGGGCGTCGACGTCCTTTGGGTCGGTCACTTTGACCTCTCCGTTTCGCTCGGCATACCCGGTCAATTCGATCATCCACATTTCAGGCGAGCGATCGATCGCACCATTGCGGCCTGCCAGAAACATAAGAAGTCGCTGGGGCGCCTGGTCCCAACGGTGGAACTCGGGGTCGAGCTCTGCGGCGCCGGTTTCGATTTCATTTGCTATTCCGGCGACGTCTGGGTGCTTCACAATGCCCTTGCGGAAGCGATCACCGCTCTGCGTGAAGGCGTGAGGGCGAACCGGAGCTAAAGCGATGACTGACAAGTTCCGTGTCGCTCTGTCAGGCGACTTTCGAAAGGCGGACGAATCGCCGACCTACCCCGATTTCGATCTCGCGCCGTTGCGCGCGGCCAAAGGGGTCGAGGTCGTCTTTCTGGACGCAGCCAATCCTCTACGTGCCGACCAACTCGAAGATTTCGACGCGCTGATCCTGCTCGCCCATCGCTTTGCCGCGGAGAGCGTTCCCAAGAGTGGACGCCTTGCGGTCGTCGCGCGCTTCGGGGTCGGATATGACACCGTAGATGTCGATGCTTGCACGCAGGCGGGCATCGCGCTCGTCATTACGCCCGACGGTGTGCGTCGCCCGGTCGCGGTTTCGATCGTCACTTTGATGCTCGCTCTGACGGGCAAGCTGATGATCAAAGACCGGCTCGCTCGTGAAGCCGCTGCCGGCTTCGCCAAACGTTCAGATCACATGGGCGTAGGCTTGGTCGGACGCACGCTTGGATCCGTGGGCATCGGCAATATCGGGGCTGAATTGTTTCGCATGGCGAAGCCGTTCGATATGCGGTTTATCGCTCACGACCCTTTCGCGGATTCGACCGTGGTTGCCGAACTCGGCATCGAACTCGTGGCGCTCGACGACGTGTTCAGACAAGCGGACATCGTTTCCGTAAGTTGTCCGTTGACCGCGCAAACCCGGCATCTCGTGAACGCCGAACGCCTTGCGCTGATGAAGCCATCCGCCTTCCTCATCAACACAGCGCGGGGACCGATCGTCGATCAAAAAGCACTAACGAAAGTCTTGCAAGAGAACCGCATTGCCGGCGCCGGGCTAGACGTGCTCGAACAAGAGCCCCCGGATGTCGACGATCCCATTCTCAAACTCGACAACGTCATCTTGTCCCCGCACGCGCTGTGCTGGACGGATCAGTGCTTTGCGGGAAATGGCGCCGCCGATGTCAAAGCCGTGCTCGACGTTCAGCACGGCCGAAATCCGCGCGGCGTCGTCAATCGCCAGGTCCTCGATATGAACTTATGGAAGGCGCGGTTGGATAGGTTTCGCCGGCGCTTTGGTGACTGACCGTCAACAGGAACATCGCGTGCGCCGGACCTTTGTGCAAGTGGCGCGGCGATTGAAGCGACCAACCTGGCCGAGCGCGCTCGGAACCGGTGGGCAAGGAGTGAAACCGGTCGATTCGGCCGGAACTCCAACGGGAGGAGAAGCGACCATGGACAATCGTGAAAAGCGCGATTTCGAAGCGGGTCTGGCGGCGGATGTCGACGCCTGGCTCAAAGGAGAACCAACTCGACGAACGTTCATTGCCAAGTTCGGTCAAATGACAGGCATGCTAGCCGTCTCCGGACCGGTGCTGGCGTCGAGCAGTCAATGGGCGTTAGCGCAGGCGGCGGTGGAATTGGCCGACGCTTCGTCGCCGCTCGGCAAGGCTCAAGCTGCCGCACTGAAGGCCTCGACCGAGGGGCCGGCGGACGGATCGGCTTTCAGAGCCGTCGCTGAGGCCAAAAAGTTCAAGGGCGTCACCCTCAATATGACCTACGAATCCGGATTGCAGGCGCTCGATCCCCGCAATTTCTCGGGGCCGCTCTGGGAGCAGCTAACCGGCATCAAATCGAACGTCGTCGAACTCTCACATCCCGACCAATATTCGAAGCCCGTAGCGGAGCATATCGCGGGCTCGGGCGCTTACGACATCCTCGACATCGAACCGGCCTGGACGCCCTCGCTCGCCAACGGCGGTGTGATCGCCCCGCTCGACGACTTCATCGGCAAATACCTCAACAAGGCCGACCTCGACGACTACCATCCCCTTTTCAAGGCGTTGCCAACCTACAAGGGCAAGATCTGGGGCTTCTTCGACGATGGCGACATGTTCGCCCTCTACTACCGCAAGGACATCTTCGAGGATCCGAAGATGAAGGCTGCCTACCAGGCCAAATTCAACAAAGCCCTGGAGCCTCCAAAGACCTGGGAGGACTACGCCGCAGGTCGCCCAATTCATCACGGATCAGATGGCGCCGAATGTCTATGGCGCCGGCCACTTCCGCAAGGCGGGCAGTCCCGGCAACCAATATGACTTTCTGCAGCAGTTCCGCGCGAACAAAGGCCAATTCTTCGATGACTCTATGAAGGCGCAACTGGCGTCGCCGGCCGGCATGAAGACCTTCGAAAACATGCTCGCCGCGAACAAGGCCTCGATACCGGGCAACAATGAACTCGATGCGGTCTCCCTTTGGGCTGCGTTTTTGCAGGGCAAGGTCGCCATGATTTATTCCTGGCCGCCGACCGGGCGCATGTGCGCGAATTACTCCCAGAGCGCGAAGGCGATCAATTTCATCCCACAGTCGTCGATCGCCGGAAAGGTCGGCTATGCTCTCGTCCCGGGCAATCCGGAAATGGCGACCGGCTACAACAAAGCTCTGTCGGCGGATTCGACCAATGCGGACGCAGCCTATCTCTTCATGCAATGGGCGGTTTCACCGCCGGTGTCGCTGGCGCGCACGATGCTGCCCTATTCGCTGCGGGATCCGTATCGGCTTTCCCATTACAAGTCGGAGCACTACCGTTCGCTATGGCCCGATGCGCCAGCCTATCTCGTTAACCTCTGTAACTCCGCGAACGTAGGCCTGCTCGATATGGTCATGCCGGGTTGGCAGGACTACGCCCTTAGCATTGATCGAATGTGTTCCTCGGTATGGGCGGGAACCGATCCTAAGACAGCCTTGCAAACGGCCGCCGCCGAATGGGACCAGACGACGGAGCGTCTGGGCAAAGACAGCCAAAAGGCGTTCTTCGCCGAATACAAGAAACTGCCAGGATCCTCTGCCGACCATACCGTCGAGGCAATGGGCATGGGGGTAAAGCTTTAGACACCCGGGACCGCCGGCGGGCCTAGTCCCCGCCGACGGCCCCTGTGTTGTATCGCGGGCCGGACGAATTCACGCGATTGGGTCAACGCAATGTCGCGAGTTTCGGAAGTTCGTCGCCGAGAGGCTGGTCTCACGACCAATTTCTCAACGGCGATATCGTTATGGAGCGACCGGCATTTCAAGTGGTTGCTGGTGGCGCCGGGAATCGCCCTGATCCTGGCGCTCTCAGTCTATCCGTTGTTGTTCTCGTTGTGGGTCAACTTCGTCAACTACGACTTTCAGATCCCCGGTCACGCTTTCGTCGGCCTGAACAATTTCTCTCAGGTGGTGTTCGATCCGGTGGCGCGTTGGTCCTTGGTCCTCACCGTGATGCTGTCCGCCGCGAACGTGACCATCGAATTCGTCTTGGGTCTCTGTCTGGCGCTAGCGATGGTGAAGCCCTTTCCGGGTCGGGGCCTGGTCATGTCCATCTTGATCATCCCGCTGTTCATAAGCCCGGTAATCGTCGGCCAGGCCTGGGCGCTGCTGCTGCAACGCCCGTTCGGTCCGACGAATTACCTTTTGGGAGCACTGCTGCGCCGCGAAGTCACGATCGGATGGCTATCGGAAAGTCCATGGGTCTACTTCGCGCTCATCCTTTCCGACGTGTGGCAATGGACGCCATTTATGTTTGTCATTCTGCTCGCTGGTTTGACGTCGATTCCGCCGAACCTTTATGAAGCCAGCGAGCTTGACGGCATAGGGGGCTGGCTTGCGTTTCAACTCATCACGCTGCCTTTGCTCGCCCCTATGATCACGCTCGCGATAACCTTTCGTCTATTGGATGCGATCCGGCTTTTCGACACGATCTTCATCATGACGGCGGGCGGCCCAGGCACGAAAACATACACGAGCTCGTTCTATCTCTACACTGTCGGTTTCACGCAATTCCATCTGTCGCAGGCGACTGCGGGAAGTTGGATCCTTCTCGTGCTCACCGCGGCGCTTGTCAGCTTTCTTGTGCGCCGTCTCTTGAAGGCGGAGACGGTTTGATGTCGCAAGACGCGATCGCAGGGGCCGCCGGAACGTCTCCGAAGAGGAGGCGTCGTCGTCGACGCCCGGGGATAGGACGCTTCGTTTTCCTTGGTGCGTTCCTTATCTTCGTGCTTGGTCCGCTCTATTGGATGTTCATCACTTCCATCAAACCGAGCGATGACTACCTCGCCGTGCCTCCGGTCTGGTTCCCGAGTCATCCGACGCTGGTCCATTACATAGCCGCGCTATTTGCCTATCGGGGACTTCAAGGCATCGTGAACAGCCTCATAATCTCGATCTCGGCGACCGCGCTATCGGCGTTTGTAGGAACGTTGATGGCTTATAGTTTTGCGCGCTTCGAAACAGGCGGCAAGCACCTGTCGTTCTGGGTCCTGTCGCAACGTTTCCTTCCGCCAATTGCGATCGTACTGCCGGTATTCCTAATCTATCGCACCGTCGGACTGCACGACACGCGATTCGGACTCATAATCATCTACACTGTCTTTACGCTTCCCGTCACGGTGTGGATGATGTTCGCCTATTTCAAGGGCGTCCCGCGTTCGATGGAGGATGCAGCGCTAGTGGACGGATGCACGCGATGGGAAGCATTCTGGCGCGTCGCCGTTCCCCTTGCGGCGCCAGGCATTATCGCGGCTGCGGTCTTCGCCTTCATCGCCTGTTGGACGGAATTCTTCTTCGCGCTTGTCCTAACGAGTCGGAACGCGTTCACGCTGCCGACTGTGTTTCGTGCGTTTCTCGGATTTCAGGGCGCGCAATATGGCGAGGCGAGCGCGCTCGCTGTCGTTTCTCTCGCGCCTTCGATCGCGCTCGGCGTGCTGGCGCAACGACATTTGGTGCGCGGTCTCACGCTCGGCGCGGTGCGTGGATAAAGGGCCTGCCGATGGCGGACGTGAGAATTCGTGGGTTGCACAAACGGTTTGGCGGATTTCATGCCGTGCGCGGCATTGACTTAGATATCGCAGATGGCGACTTCACTGTGCTGGTCGGCCCGTCCGGCTGTGGCAAGAGCACGCTTCTGCGCACAATTGCAGGCCTGGAGGACGTCAGCGAAGGCGAAATTTTTATCGGCGATGAAATCGTCAACGACATGCGCCCGCGCGATCGCGATGTGGCGATGGTGTTCCAGGACTACGCCCTTTATCCGCATATGACAGTGGAGAAAAACATCGGTTTCGGACTTCGAGCGCGTAAGATGGCGAAGTCCGAAATTGATGATCGTGTCAATCGTGCATCAGCCATGCTCGGCATTGCCCAATTGTATGGCCGCTTCCCACGCCAACTCTCGGGAGGCCAGCGGCAGCGCGTCGCCATCGGCCGCGCCATTGTGCGAGAGCCGCGAATCTTTCTGTTCGACGAGCCATTGTCAAACCTCGACGCGCAGTTGCGGGACGAGATGCGTTGGGAGATCAAACGTCTTCATCGCGAGATCTCGACGACGATGATCTATGTCACCCACGATCAGATCGAGGCAATGACGCTGGCTGATCGCATCGTGCTGATGCGCGAGGGCCGGATCGAACAGGTCGGCACGCCTGCGGAGCTTTTCGAACGCCCAATCTCGCGCTTCGTCGCAGGCTTCTTGGGATCTCCGAAAATGAGTTTCCTTCCGGGTCGGGTGGTCGGTTCCGAAGGCGTGGCGGCCGTCGCGATCGACGGCGCCGCCTTTCCGCTTCCGCTACCCCCTGCACACGCCGCGCGAGTTTCGACGTCAGGCGCGCGCATCCTCCTCGGTTTGCGTCCCGAGCACATCGTCAGGGCGCAAGGCGCGTCGCCTGGAGAGGGGATGATACGGATTGACGCAAAGGTTGAACTCTTGCAGCCGACTGGGTCGCGCACCTTTGCGACATTTCGGATTGGTGACGCGTCGGCGCTGGCAGAACTTCAAGCGCATGACGTCAGTAATCCTGGCGAGACCATTCAACTCGATGCAAATCTCAATCGGGCGTCGCTTTTCGATGCCGAAACAGAATTAGCGCTGCTGTCTTAACGACGAGGAAGTCCCATTGGCCGCGTTGAAGGCGCCGCCGGTGCGTAGAAGACGATCTGTCGCTTACTTGCGTTGCCAATTCGCCTCTCGCAGGTTGCAACCGGTGGGGCCGGGACCCTCTCCAAAATCGACTCCGACGCGTTTTCTTTCAAGAAATTGTTTGCTTGGGCAACCCCGCCTCTCGGTCGGGGCAGGTTACGGCCGCTAGCGCTCCCGCCGGCGACTTTCGCGGCCGCGATTCGCAACGGCTGCTTCACCGTAGCACCCTGACTACGCGGAACGACCCGCCAGCCGAGACGTTAACGCACTTGGCTCATTGGTTTGCTGGCGAAGATGCCAAGGAGTTCGCAGCCTTTGTCGGCCCTGTGATCGCAAGCCGCCGCGCCAAGCTTTGCTGCGGCGCCTCAAGTAACGCGAGAAGATCGTTGACGCCGTCTGACGAGTCCAGTTCACGCATCAGAAAACGCGCCACAAGTGGGTCAGAGGGGACCCGCGGTCCATCATCAGGGTCTATTGCGATGCTTAGTGGTTCGGTACGGCTAACCATATTTAGATCCGATCGGGTAAAAAGCCCCGCGCCGTGGAGGTCAGCGCGGGGCGAAAGCGTGCGTAGACGAAACCGGTCCAGGTCGCGACATAGGTGAAGTCCGAGACCCAGAGCGCGTTCGGCCTGGGCGCTCGGAACTGGCGGTTGACATGATCCAGCGGACACGGGGCGGCCTTGTCGCTGATCGTGGTTTTGACCGGCTTTCCCCGGATCACGCCTTGCAGGCCCATGCTCCGCATCAGTCGCTCCACGGTGCATCGTGCGATATCCTCGCCCTCGCGGCGCAATTGCCGCCAGACCTTGCGTACGCCGTAGACGTCGAAGTTCTCCGCGAAGACACGCCTGATCTCGATTTTGCGGATCGCATCCTGCTTCGCGCGCGCCGATAGTTTGGCGGGATCAGACCGCTTTGCGGCATGGGCGCGGTAGGTGGATGGGGCGATCGGCAGCACCTTGCAGATCGGCTCGACCCCATATGCTCCGCGGTGATCATCGATGAACGCGATCATGGCTTGTATCGGCGGTCGAGCTCCGCCTGGGCAAAATAAGCGCTAGCCTTGCGCAGGATCTCGTTGGCCTGGCGAAGCTCACGGTTCTCCCGCTCCAGGGTCTTGAACTTGGCGGCCATATCCGTGGTCAGGCCAAGCTTGCGCCCGCTGTCTCGCTCGGCCTTGCCGACCCATTGATGCAGTGTCTGCGCCGTGCAGCCGATCTTGCCCGCAATCGACACCAGCGTCGCCCAACGCGACGTATGTTCATGCTCGTGATCCAAAACCATCCGCACAGCGCGGGCTCGCACCTCAGGCGAGAACTTGTTCGTTGTCTTGCTTATCATGGCTCCACCCTCTCAAGAGTTGGAGCCTCCGGCAAACCCGGCGCGGTTCAATCCGGCGCTGGGGCCGCATCGGTTGCCGAGGCCGGAAACGCCTTCAGTTCTTCAGGAGTGAGGATGCGTCACGGGCCCAAGTAAACCTGGAAACGTGGCTCACTCGAAAGCGCAAGCGCGGGTATGCTCCAAGGAGCGCACAGGCACGCCCTGCCCTACTCTGCCACGACAGCGCATCGAGCTTAAGTGATTGATCCTGCGATCCCGATCCCACGACGGCCAGTCAGAAGGAAACCTACCGTGCGCCGGTCAGCGGAGGGGCCGTCCCTAACAGGCTGCCGGTGCGCGACCAAATCATTACCGGAACTTCGCTACAGAGGAGGCTTGTCGATGAAGATCGCCTTGGCCGAGCACTGCTCGTCCAGGCCATAGGGCGAATCGAGCGCATTCGGTTGTTGGTCGATTGAGAGCCTGGCGTAATCCGCTTTGCGAGCGAAGATCCGCTCCTGACCTAGCAATCATCCGGCGACGAGTCAGGCCGGTCGAGGACAGAAGCGCGCCTACGCGCGACGTTCTCGTCGCGCCTCAATCCTGCGCTTCCAGCTTTCTCCCGGACTGAGTTCGTCGCGAAAGACGTAGCGACCGAGGATTCGACTTGTGCGCGTGGTCGATGAAGGCTTGCCGACAGGCGGCAAGCCGGAGATTGAACCCACCGGTGCAGGTTCACACTGTTCGGCGGACGTCCCAGGAGAGTGGTCGAGCTTCTCTTGCTTTTCTGCAGGACGGCGGCTCCGTTTCTCCGACCTTGGCGTTCCCGCCTTCTCAACGCTCAGGTCCGAGGTCGTGGGATGCTTTAACCGAAGTATGGGGTCGACCGCGATCGACGGCTCGAGATCTTCGGCAGGATAAGTGTGCTCGCCAATGTGACCAGCCACTGTCCCGTCTCCCGGTACTTGCGCGGCATGGCCTGCTTTCGAGGCGCTCCCGTGGCTCCTCGATTGAGCGCCTCCGGCGTCGGCCTGCCCGGTCACAGGCGCGGTCTCAATGAGGCTCGGAAGAATGCGGCCGGGCGGAATTGATGGCGATATGACGTCCGCTGGCGGGTGGGCCGCGACGGTTTTGAACGCGGACATCGCGATCCGATTCGCCTTCTCGTCGACTCCTGCCGGCGCCGGCTTCGCGTGAGCCCAACCCAGTTTTGCACTTCCAGTATTCGGCCGCTTGGCCTGGCGGTATTCGACGGTGAACGAAGGCGTTACGCGTTTCAACGGCATCCTCAAAATCAGTGAAACTTGATGACCCCAGCTGCCAAAAAGGCGCGATGAGTCTGGGGCCCGTGTTCAGGCGTTCAAGACGTCCTTCACTGCCTTGGCAGGCGAAAAGGAGAGCTTCTTCGACGCGGCGATCTTGATTTTCTCACCGTTGGCCGGATTGCGGCCCTCGCGTTCTGGCGAAGCCTTGACCTTGAACTTTCCAAATCCAGCTAAGGAAACTTCGTCGTCGCTCGCCGCGGCCTTGACGATGCTTTTCAACACGCTATCCAGAATTGCCTGCGCTTGCGCTTTTGATATGTCGTGAGCTTCTGCCACGATTGTGACGAGTTCGGAAGAGTTCATTTCAAAGTTCCTGGAGAATCGGGGAAAGGCGGCTGTATCGCACAGCGGTCCCTCGAAGTCATGAGTGCGAGGCACGACGTTTCTCAGCCGAAGCCGACGACCTCATTTCTCGTATTTGTCCCCGCGTCGTTACGGAGAAACCATGCGCGAAGTTGAATTCGCTTCGTGTGACGTCACTCTCAATCGAAGCCGGTCAGAGATTATGCCGCGACGCTCGCGTGCGTGGCGCGCTAGCGAACCACCCCCAGGAGAAATGGCGATGGCTACTGGGACAGTGAAATGGTTCAATGCGACGAAAGGCTTCGGCTTCATCCAACCGACGGACGGCGGGACCGACGTTTCGTTCACATCAGCGCTTCGAGTGCGGCGGGATGCGTGACCTCAACGAAGGCCAGAAGATCTCCTACGATGTTGTCGCGGACAGGCGCACCGGCAAGTCGTCAGCGGACAATCTCAAACCAGCGTGACGAAAGTTTGCCTACCCTGTCGCTCCTCCATTAATTGACGCGACGATGGGGGCTCGCAGCTGGGCGACGAAACGCAGACAACGCCGCAGCTGCGGCTTTGGTCGGGGAGATCATTTCCGACATTCAGGTTTCTTCTGGCTTGCAAACGATTGCTGACGATTGAGCGCGAAGGGCTTCGTTCCAGTCACCGCCCTCGATGGGAGGCCGAAGCCGCTCGAACGGGATGCCGAATTTTCTTGCAAGGGATTGGTGCCGGTCGGCAAAGCGATCGCCCGGTCCATTAGCGTCGGTGGCGCTACAGAAAAGTGCGTCAGGAAACATTGCAATATCGACGAGCAGCGCCTCGAGCGCCGCGATCGTGCCCGGCCCCATGCCGCCGCCGGTCGCGGCGTAGAGCGTGTCGCTACGGAGGCTCTCCAGGGTCGCGAGACTCAGGGCGTCGATCGCCGCCTCGGTGAGAACCAGTCTTGGAAGAGGCGGCCCCTTCAAAGGACAATCGGAAGAGCGACTTTATGCCCCCCGTCAGCGAACCTTTATAAGTCGGACCTCGGACATCCACGTGCGCCACAGCGCCGCCGGGATCGAAATGGGCGAACCAGGCACTGCCGACGGGACCCTCCCGCAGAACACCGGCCACGGACGCCGCCTCAATGATCTCTGCCGACAACCCGCGCTGTCGTTTGAGATAGCGCCAAGTCGGGGAGTTCGACCAAACGGCCTTTCGTTCGGCCCAGCGTGCGGCTACGGGTCTGTCCGGTTCCTTTCGGCCCCCTGCCCTATCGGCCGACGGAAAACATGGCGACAGTCCGGCGAACGCTCGCAGGCGCTTACGGACATGTCCGAAGCTAAGCCCTGGCTCGAGCCTTTGCACGAGGCGGAAAACGTCGCCCTTAGCGTCGCTTGTTGGATCCCACCAACCGCGCCCAGCATGGCTGACGATTAGGATCTCGCCCTTCCCCCGTCGGTATTTTAGGCTGAGCTTCGTGCTTTCCTTACGGTCGAGCTTCCAGCACGGCGGTGTTTGCTCCAGCACCACGGCGCAATGCACCTTCTCTCGCAATTCCTCGATTTCGGGGTCGTGTCGGGTCATATCCGCTCCTCGCGTTTGAGCGCAGGAGCTGGGCCGTCTGTCCGTGGGCTTGTCCCTCGCCCCTGCCCTGCCCTCAAACCGCGAGACCGTCGGGCTACAAGGGCGCGCGCAACGCGCGGGAGCCTGCGACGAACCCTTGTAGCGCGACCGGCGCTAGCGGTAGCCATCTGCGCTCCTTCGCTTCTCACGCGAAGGTGGGCAAGGTCGGCGCGAACGAGAAATCCGGCCGAGAAGCAGAGACGATCGCCGGGCCAAATAAAACCCGACGTGTGCAAGAGATTTCCTCTCGCCAAAACCCGCGCCAGTTTTTTTCCCCGTTATCGTCAGGGGTGCGGATCGGACCGGAATTCCCCTGCGGCACTGGGGCCCAACCAGAAATAAGGAATGGCGGCGCCGCGAGGACCTCACCCCCATGTCCTCACGCGGACCGCCTCTCGCGGTTCTTGAGCGTTAATTTGAGCCATGAGTATCGGTCCGAGTGAGAACTCTCCCTCCCCAGCCTTCCGCGTCAATTCGCGCAAATAGCCACCCGCTGATTAAATCGTAGAACTTCGCTGGAGCAGGCAAGCCACCACCACCGCCGCCTCCGCCTCGCCCATCACCGTTCGCGCCTCCTCCCACGCGCTTGGACTGATCCCGAGCATCGGCCGAACGACTGCAGCGGTTGCCAGAAAGTCCCGCCAATTCGCAATCGCGCCCTTGGCGTAGTCCACGATATCGGGGCAGGCGCTCAGCACCATTCCAAGCGGATAGGTCCTCTCCGTTGCTGACGTTCGGGGATTTGGCTCCGCCCTCGCCACCCTGCCTTTTCGGAGGCTAGGTTCAAGTTCAATTGGAGAGTTTGGATTTGAATTCTGTTTGTGGCGCTCATCTGGAGACTCATTGGCGCTCGTATTTGTTGTTTTAATTTTATTTTCCAATAAGTTGAGGATGTCGTCCGCGAACACAGACAGAGTGTCGGCCGCGGCTTCCAGTTCTTCCTTGCTCGCTCTGCGCGGAACGCCCTCGACCACCCCCCGAAAGACAGCGTTAAGATCCTGCCAGCTTGCAGGCCCTTGCCCTACCCTGCGTGTTGGAACGCCTTCCTCAATCCCGGTTGCGATCATTTTCGCGATGTCGCGGCGGCAGAGCGAGATCCTCTCCTTTGCGATTTTTATCGCCCGCGTCTCGGCTTCGATCTCTTGCGCCATCCCTTCGAACTCCTCGGCGCGGACCACCAGCGGCGCGAGATCGAAACCAAAGGCGAGCTTGATCTCCCCTCCCCTGCCCTTTCGGGCGTAGCGCTTACCATTCGGGCTGTCGCGTCGAACGATCAACCCTGCGTCGACCAGCGCCGCCAATTGTCGCCGTAAGGTCGACGCCGGCATGCCATGCGTTCTCAGGCAAAGCAGCTCATTGGATGGGAAGACGATGAGGTCATCCTCTCCAGTGAGTGTCGTATCCGGATAGAAGCTGATGAGGGCATTCAAGACGGCCAGCGCACGCTCGGACACGCCTATGCGTGGCCGTGCCACGCAAACCGCCTTGAAGACCTTCCATTTGTGGACCACTTTGTCAGGCGGTCGTGCGGACGCTGCCATCTGTGTCGCCACATGGGCAAGCGTCAGCGTCCGCCGCCCAAAGGGCGTCGTTGGGGTGTGCGACTGCATGTCTTTGCCTCGTCAAGGCAAAGAAAAACTGCCCGCCAAAACGGTGCCAAAACGCTTGACAGTGATTCGCGGAAGTGTGATTCTTCGAGCGCCAACACGAAGAAGGGGCTTCCGGAGCGGTGACGTGACGGGGGCCTTTTTCTTTTGCCTAGGGTTCTCCTGTATCGTCAGGTTGTCTCGGTCCAACCGGCTCATTCCGACTGGGCAAGGTCGTTAAGCGGACGGGTTTCGCTTTTTGTATTCATCATAGAGGCTCTGCAGCCGTTCGTTGACGAATTCGCCGAACTGCGGCGCGACCCGATCATCGAAAGTCAGCGTGAGCCGTTTGCCGGTGCGCGCCACCTTTGCCGCATGCGTTCCATCGTTTGCTGACCACGTTTGCGCGCGCGCGCGCACAACTTTTGTGTGCAGCATGGCGGCAATCGCCTCGAAGCGTTTATCGCTACCCAGCGCGGCAAACGTCGGGGCCTTGACGAATGCGGTAGCGCGCTCCCGATTGCCGTCCTGGTCAAGCAGATCGGACAGTTCCTGCCATCGCACGCGGCCAAAGGAAGGCGCAGGCCCGATGGCGTCGATCACGACACCTGGAATGCGAGTGGCGATCGCGATAAGGCGCGAGAGCGCGCCCTTATCGATGTTGAGGGAAGCCATGATAATGTCGCGGGAGAAGTTTCGGTCTTCCAGCCGCGCCGCGAAACGCGCCCGTTCGATGAATGTTAGGTCGGTCCGGCCGCTGTTTTCCTGGCCTTGCGCAATGACAAGCTGCTCATCGGTGAGCGAGCGGACGACAGCCCGGACCTTGATGCCAAGTTCGCGTGCGGCGCGCAGACGTCGATGGCCGAAGGCCACCTCGTAACGGTCTGGCTCATCGGGCTTGGGGCGGACGAGGATCGGGACGTTTTGACCGTGTTCGCGGATGAGATCACGAAACGCGGCGTTTTGCTCTTCCGTCGATTCCATGCGATCGGCAACGAATGAGTTGTCGATCAGCGCAGGATCGAGCTCAATGATCACTTGGCCCTTGATCAACTTCTCCTCGATCTCGTCGGCGCGTTTGACCTTCTCTGAGATGCTGCCAAGGGACTGAGATATCGCGCCGAGCGCGCTGGATTGTTTGATCGTGCGCTCAAGGCCCAGAAGAGGGCGCGAGCGTTGAGGCGCGTTCCCGTGTGGCTCTGCCTGGGGCCGCTGGGGGTCGCTCGTGGGTCGGTCGAAACTGATCTTTCGTGCCATTTCAGGCCCTGCCCCAGACCTGTTTGATCAAACCTTCGATCTCGCCATTGACAAGGTCGAGGGCTTCGACGGCCCGGTCGTAGGTGGCACGCGTGAACTGTTGTCGTTCGACTTCGTAGAGCGTCTGCTTGGTGAGTCCGGCATCGGCGATGGCGGTGCTCTTAACCATGGGGTGAGTTAGCACGCGCGAGCCAAAAATCGAGCGCATCAGGCCCACCATCGTCGTTTGCGGAGCGTCGCTTGGTTCATAGCGCGTGACGAGATAGCGCATCCAATCGTATTGGGTCGCTCCGCCCGCATTGGCGACGACATCGAGCAGGCTTCCGGTCATGTTTAGAAACTGAGACATCGACATGACGTCGAGCATCTGCGGATGCACAGTGATCAGGACAGCCGTGGCCGCGCACAAAGCCGACAGGGTCAGAAAGCCGAGTTGGGGCGGACAGTCGATTACCACGACGTCATAGGCGTCGCTGACCTGGGCGAGAGCCTCGCCAATGCGCGAAAAAAACAGTGTGTCCGAGCCATTGCGCGACATCAGCGCTTTCGGGGTCTCATGTTCGAACTCCATCAGTTCGAGTTGGCCGGGCACCAAATGGAGAGTTGGGATGTAGGTTCCCTGCACGATCTCGGGCATTGCGCGGCGTTCCGTGCCGTAGCGGATTGCCCCGTAGAGGGTTTCGTTCTCGCCGACGTCGAGTTCGGGCTGATGGCCGAACAAGGTCGAAAGGCTAGCTTGCGGATCGAGGTCGATGGCGAGAACTCGATAGCCGCGGAACGCCAAATATTGGGCGAGATGAGCGGCTGTGGTGGTTTTCCCGCTCCCCCCTTTAAAATTCATGACAGAGATGACCTGTAGGGCGTCGGCGCCCCGACGATGCGGCGTGTATCGCCTCGCGCTTTTTCCGGAGCTATCGAGTTCCGCGCGGAGCGTGTCTATGTCTTCGATCGAATAGGTGCGGCGGTGGTTGGGGGCCGGCGGCGGCCCCATCCCTCCTGAAACCAGTTGCCGGAGATAGCCTTCGGCGATACCAATGAACCGCGCAGCTTCTGCGGGTGAAAAACGCCGGATGGTCTTCTGTGCGGATGGCGGGAAATCGCGAAGTTGTTGTGCCTGCAAGCGCGTCGAGAGCTCGGCCGCGTCGGCGTTTATGAGCGATCGTAGGTCGTGCACGCTCTCATCGAGTGGTTTCGTTGAGGCAATCATCGCTTTCTCGCATATGCGCTATTTTGAGCATTTGAGGCAAAACAGCGCTGACGTGAGGTTAGGCGTGATTTGGGCGGCGCTGCAAGGAGTTTTCCGTTAACGACGTGTTAACGCTGGGGAGCGGGCGTCAGCGGCTTGAGCAGTTGTACGCTGACAACTTAGCACGGCACGCTGGACCCTAGACCGGAGTTGTACGCGGGCAACTTAAGCTCCTCTTGCCGCCCTGCCCTGCCCCGCCTCGTTGTAGCCGCTAGCAGCGCGTTGAAGCGAACCAAGCGGCTCCTACTGCGCGACGTCCTGTAGCGCCATGCCTGACGGCGGCCGCCCTCAAACATCTATACCTCAGCCGGACTGCGATAATTCCGGCAAAACACGCAGCGCCGCTTAGCGATCAGGGTTACAGGCTCGCGCCGGAACACAGGTTCTCGGTTGATATCCCCGCGGCAGCGACCCGTGAGGCGTCGATGGGCGGCCACCAGCAGCGGTCCCCTGCCCGCCTTATCAGCCACTCTGCAGTTCGTGCGGTCGATCTAGGTATCCACTCACGGCAAGGTCGGCGAGTTCGACGCCCTTTGCCCTCGGGTGCCGCGCGCGGCACATCATTGGGCTGGTCCACCGGAGGTTTACCACCTCACTGCGCGGGCGCTCGCCAAAGGCGAAGGCCGGGGCGGGCAGCAGGCCGGCGATGGAAAAGGACCGGCGAACACATTCCGGCCATAGCGCGCGCCACAGTGTGATAGCCGGCTGCTCGGTCGGTCGCGCGTCGAGTTCGGCGCTGCGTAATAGCTCTGCTGCCGAAGCGCTGGTGCGACGGGTCTAAGAGAAGGTGCGGCATGAATTTAGCCGCGAAAAACCCACCGAGGCTGGCAAGGGTAGAGCTGTTCTCGCCTTCCCGCCCTGCCCAAGATGCTTCCGAGTTGCGATATCGTCGCCGATCATAGCACCTCCCCGCCGCTCCACGGGAGGATCGCCCGAGCATATCGACCCACAAAGCGCGGCGCGCCTCGGATCCTGCACGAGGACACGAGAGATTAGTTTGGCGCTGGCCCACCCCGACGTCACCTCGACCGCGTCCGCCGCCGCGTCCTCGCTCGCCGCGACAGGAGCCTCCCGACTTCAACTCGCACTGGAGCGTGCCGCGCATCATACTACCCCGTGGCTCGGCCCGACGTGGAAGGGCAAGCCGGCTCCTTATGACCTAGGCGGAGGCGGCAAAGGACACATCCCGTCGTCTATTGAGTCCCGATCGCCGACAATTCCGAGCGTCGGGCTTTGCCCACACCTAGAGCCCGGCCGCCTTAGTGAGATTGACTTGGAATCGGTCGCGCTTGCGCTGGTAGCGGCGGGTCATCTCGGCGCTGGCGTGGCCGAGATGCTTCTGAACGTGGGCTTCCTCGATCTGGGCGGAGGAGGCGAGGCCGGCGCGCAGCGAATGGCCGCCGAACGCGAGGCGCCGCTCGCCCTCGGTGAGATCGCCGCGCAGGCCGGCGGCGAGCGCGCATGTCTTGACGAGCCGCACGACGTGCTTGTCGGTCAGCCGCGTCCCCGAAACCCCGCCGTTCTTGCGGGCGATCGGCCGGAACAGGGGACCATGGCTGATGCGGCCGAGCCGCAGCCAGGTTTCGAGAAGGGCGACCGGGCAGGTGTCGGGGCGCGAGCCGCGGCCGATTTCGACGTCGCGCCAGCCGGTCTTGCCGCGGATGGTCAGGAGCGCCCCTTCGGGGAAGAGTTCGACCCAGCCGGAGCCGTCTTCGGTCTGGCGGGGCCCGCAATCGAGGCCGACGATTTCGGAGCGGCGGAGGCCGCCGGCGAAGCCGATCGCCAGAATCGCCCGATCGCGTAAGGCCCCGCAGATCCATGTCCAGCGTCGCCAGCATGGCCAGGAGCTCGTCGGCGAAGATCGCGGCTTTCTGAGCGGGCGGGCGGCCATGGCGGCGGCGGATGCCGGCGAGCACGGTGGCGATATGGCGATCGCGGATGTCGAGCGGCTCCCCAAGCTGGCGGTAGCGCCAGGCGATGCCGGAGAGGCGCCGCTCGAGGGTGGCGACCGAAAGCTCGGCTCCGCGGCGTTCGACTTGCGCGGCGAGATAAAGGCCGACCGCTTCCGGGTCGGGCGGCGTTTCGGGGAGTCCCTGGCGGCGCAGCCACGAGGCGAACATTTTCCAGTCCGCGGCGTAGGCCCGCTGGGTATTATCGGCCTGGGCGGAGCGGGCGTAGTCCTTGGCCGTCTCCGCGAGCGCCGCAAGGCGGCCGCTGAGGCGGCCGGCGGACGGGAGCAGGGCAGGGGGGTTCGCGCCGGGAGCCTGAGTTTCCAGCGCCGCGCCTTCCGGCTTTCTGCCAAAGGCGCCGTCCCGAGCCCCTTCGTGAGAATTGGCCTTCGGGTCGGTTGGCGCCCGCGCTGGCCGGGGCGGGACCGCCTGCAGCGCCAACCCGGGCGCGCCGGGCGGAAGCGCTTCGCGCGGCGACTGGGTCCCGCTGGGCTTCCGGGGCGCTGGTGTTTTGCGGCCCCGAGGCCTCTGCCGCACGGCTGAACAAGGCGATGTGGCCGAGCGTCTCCGATGTCTCCGGCTGCAACGGCGCCGGCGACCTCGGGTGGGGGAGAGGAGGGGGCTCCCGCTGGGTTCGATCGCGACCCGTCGCGATCCGACGCCTCGGCGCCGTTCTCGGGGTCAGCGGAAGGGCGCCGCTCCGCGCCCGAGGGCCCAAGGGCTTCGGGTATGGCCGATGGAAGGCCTTGCCTAAGCCGGGCGTTGAGGACAGGGGATCGCCGCTCAAGCGCCGCGCGGTGGCTTCCGACGCCTCGGCGGGGTCGGAGGCCGCCTCCGGAGCGTCGTTCGGGGGTCCTGAGAGGGTCGCACGGCCTGGTTTTGCGGCGTTTGGCATGGGGTTTGGGCGGGCTCTCGAATCATGTCCGATAATGCAAGCTTATCGGACATCCCCACCGCACGACAAGCGGGGCGGATTCCTCGCCACACAACGTGACAAAGCGCCGCCAAGGATTCATCATGCGCCAGTGATTCGCGCCGATCTCGACCCTCGTTCCCGACCCGCCTCGCCGACCTCGGCGAGCGCCGTTCCGCGCCGCTCGGCGACAGCGCAGGCGCGAGCCAAGGCGAACTCGCGCGAAAGCCCCGGAACGGCAGCCTTTCCGCCGCCGGCGGCGATTCCGGCCTGGGCGCGGGCGAGCGGAAGGGCAGGGGAGGGCGATCCGCTGTTCGCCGCCGGCGCCGGCCTCGCGCTCCTCGACGCCTACCTGCGCCGCGACCCGCCCGCCGCCGGGGCGCTGCGCTCGCGCCTGGCGCTTCAGAGCGCCGCCGCCTCCGCCAAAATCCTGCGCCTCAACGCCGACGAAGCCGCGCTGCGCGACCTGCGCTTCGCCGTCGGCGACCCGCCGGGCCTCGCCGGCGAACGCTGCTTGCAGCTGTGGCGCGACCTGCGCCGGCCGGCCGCCCAGCCTCGACCCCGGCCGGATTGCCGCCGCGGCGGCGCGGCTCGACCTGGCTGTGCGGACCCGAACGGCCTCGCAGCCAGCCTGAAGGGCTTGCGCAGGGGAGGGGATCCGGTCTCGGCGGCCGCCAAGGCCGCCGCCCTGGCGTTCTGCCGCCTTCCCGGACGCCCCAGCCGCCGAAGCCGAGATCCTCGCCCTTTGGGCGTTCGACCTGCGTCCTCGCGCATCCGGCTGCGCTGGCCGCGGCCCGTGCCGCTGATCGCCACGAAAATCCTGGATCCGAGCCTGAGGTCGGACGGGGGAGGGCGGCGGCCAGGCCTGGCGACCCCGCCTGGCCGAACGCCGCCGCAGGCGCGATCGCGCTCGCCGCCGCCTCCGCCCTCGACCTCGCCGCCGATCTTGCCCGCCGCTCCGAACACCCTGATCGCCGTCGCGCCCAAACTGCGCGCCGAAACCGGCCGCAGAAAATCGTCGACCTCCTGCTCGCCCAGGATTGCGTCTCGCCCGCCGAAGCCGCCCGCCACGCGCCGATGACCGACCGCGCCGCCCGCCGCCTGTTCGACCGCCTGGTCGCGCTTGGCGCCGTCCGCGAGCTTTCGGGCCGGCCGACCTTCCGGCTGTACGGCCTATGAGCGCCGCGGCGCGCCGCCGCCGACGAGAGGGCGACGAGCCCCTCGACGTCGAGCTTCTTCGACCTGCCGCCGGCCGCCCGCTGGCGCGAATGGATGCTGCGCGTCGAAGCCGCCATCTTCGCCTCCGCCAAACCCGTTCCGCGCGAGGCGCTGGTCCGCCTGGTCGGCGAAGCCTGCCGGTTCGACGATCTGATCGCCGACCTCATCCACGAGCTGCGCGGCCGCCCCTACGACCTCACCCTCGTCGCCGGCGGCTATGCGCTTGCGCACCAAAACCCGCTTCGCGCCGGCGATCCGCGCCGCCCATCCTGGACGGGGAGGGGACGACGTTGCGCGAGCTCACCCGGACCGAGACCTTTGCGCTGACGGCGATCGCTTATCTGCAGCCGGTGACGCGGGGGGAGATTTCCAAGCTGGCGGGACGCGAGATCAGCCGCGACGTCATCGCCGCCCTCAAGCGCCACGGCCTGATCGACGGCGCGATCCGCGCCCCTCAGCCCGGCGCGCCGTTCGCCTATGTGACGACGAGGAAATTCCTGGAGGCGTTCGGGTTCGCCTCGCTGCGCGACCTGCCCGACCTCGAGCGGCTCAAGGCCGAAGGCCTGCTGCAAACAGGGCAGGGGGAGGACGATCTCGACAGCGCGCTCGGGCTGGCGGAAGAGGAGCAGGATAGCTTGGAGGACAACGACGCACTTTGACGCTAGAAAGTGCGCCCACCAACCCTGCCAGATTGGTGTTGAGGGTTCGAATCCTTCACCCGCTCCACTTTTTTGAACATATTTGAATTAAACCAAGCGTTTATTACACAGGTAACTTTGATAATCCCACAACCGGTCCCACACTTGCAGGACGCCCGTCAATGGACGGAACCCTTTTGAAGCCGGCCGACTTTCTGGAGACGTTTCCGCCAGCTTTATGTGATTTCGACGCCTTCGGTGTTTCTGTCTGCGCGCTAACTGGTGCAGGGCCGCTAGGTTGAAATCGCAGTCGGCCAACGATTGGCCCTTGCAACAGAATTCGCGCCGTTGTCTGCTCCCTCGGGCGTGGCTGCCTCTGGGAGCTGGTGTCGGCCTCCTGTTTCGTGGATAGCGGGCTTAGGCCGATGCGAACTCTGTCCCGTCTCGCAGCATCGCATGCATGATGATGCCTAGGCGGCGTGCCAGGCTTTGCGCACGTTGCTCGCTTGGCGATCGCGAAGGTCGTCCTTGAGTTTGAGCTCGCCCTTGTAGCGCGTCAGCATGACGTTGGCGGCCTCGTACAGCATGGTTCGCACGCGCCTGTCCGCCGCACTTCGAGATGCTGCCGACGTAGTCGACCTCGCCCGACTGATGCCGCAGGCCGACACGCGGTTGGAACAAGATCGACGCGGTGACGAAGTTCAATGCGCGGCGTTAACGCTTGGCCTAAAAAACGAGCGGAGTTCGCCTCGCCCCGGTGACATTCGCCTTAAATAATGGCGGGCAATCCAGCGATGTAAACGTCGCGAGAACTGTCATGTCCGTGGTCCGCCGCCGGCTCGCCTCCCAGGTCGTCACGGCGCGCGCGGTTAATTTTCGAACTTCGCTGACCTGGCGTGGCGCCGCACTGAGCTTCGCCTCGTTCGCCTTGGCGCTAGTCGCTGGCGACGCGCCCTCGCAAAGCGGCGGCTGCGCACGATGCGGTAGCGCGCCCGTCGCGCCGGAGGCCGCAACGCCGCAGAGAACCGCTGAACCGCGGCGAATGAAGCGCGTGGCGCTGCGGTTCGATCTCCGCTCCGAACGTCCGAAACGGGGCGCGTTCGGCGGGAGCTACGTCGTCTGCGTGCGCGCCTGTGACGGCTCTTTCTTTCCCGTCTCCTATTTCGGCGGGACTGCGTTGGAAGTGCAGGAGATTTGCCAATCGCTCTGCCCCAGCGCGACGGTCGCGCTTTATTCGCTTCCGTTCGGCGGCACGATCGACGAGGCCGTGTCGATAAACGGCGAGCCCTACGCCAATCTGTCCAGCGCCCACAAATTCGAGCAAACGTTCGATGCAAGCTGCTCCTGCCGCGCTCCCGGACAGAGCTGGGCCGAGGCCCTCGCCGCCGCCGAGGCGAAATACGGTCATCATCCGCATGACACCATTGTCACCGAGGAGCAGTCCTTGCGCATGTCTCGCCCGCTCCAGGACCCGAACGAAACACTCGCCGGACCCCAATCGGCGCAAGGCGACCCAACGACGGCGGCGGAGTCGGTTGAGCCGGCGGACAACCTCGACATCAACGGCGTCGACACAGGACTCAAGGCCGCCGCTGCCGCCATGAGCCGCGTGACCTCGGGCATCCAATACGAGGGCGCGCAAAGCGGGGCTAACTACGGCCTGCATCAGGGACAGACGGTGCACGAGACCGGCCCCGACGGGCGAAGTCGGCGCGTGCGCATCCTGCCGCCCGCGTTCTGATGCTGGACGACAGCGTTGGTCGATGGGAGTCTCAGACGAGCCAACCGGACGCGGCGAGTAGCTCCTCAAGGCGGGGATTGTCCTCGTAGGGGATTTCGTGCTTCGCCCCCGAAGAAGTCGTCGAGACTGAGATCATCGCCGCCCGCGGCGCGCAGCATGCATTGGCCGATGGCTCGGCTATATGAACCAACGTCAGGAGGTGCTGCTTCCCGACGATCCTTTGGTGCGCGTTCAGGAGTCTAGGCGGCACCCTCGCTAACGACGTCATTCTGCGGCTGCTGGGGTGAGATGCTTGAAGTAGCCGGCCCTGATTTAACAAGGGTCATTGAGCGGGCCGGCTGGGGCTTGGGATCCCGATCGCTCTCGACATGCAGACTATCTGCGACCGCCCGCTCTGCGGAGGCCGCGATCCCCGCATCAGAATACGATGGAGTCCGAGTAGGCGGTCCGCTATCGACGTCCGTCCGACCGCTGTTTGCCGGCACACCGCAAAACTGACTAAGCCTTGCCGCCGCTGACAATTCAAGCTCGCTCTCGCGTGCCGAAGCTTGCTCCATGAACGACTCCAGTGCCGCATCACAGCGTTTAGCGTAGAGGGCCATTGCCTTCGACAGCTCTTCCGCGGTGGCCTCAAGCTCTTGGTGGAACACCTCCCGGAGCTTGTGCAGGTCGCTCACGTAGTTTTGAATCAAATCCTGCATCGGATTTTCCTCACGATACTGTCAGGACAAAGAAGTACAGTCCATTTTCCGTCTCGTCGCCGAGCGAAATGACCAGCGCCGCATTATTCCTCGGGCGATGCATAAAAGGCAGAGTGGAAGAAGTGCACGAGGATGCAAACTTCTATCAGCGACAATTGCTGCTCCTACGCCGGATGGGCAAGCGCGCTAAACGGTTCGGCGCCAAGACGCTAGCGCCTTACGGGAGCGCTGCCTGCTCCGCCCCAGCCCGGCGACACTCGCTCTGGCGATGGATCGATGCGAGGATCGAAGGGAAATGCAATGTCTATGCGCGCTCCGGCCTGCAATCCAGAAGCGCCGAGATTCTCAGCGCACGATCTGCCGATCCTCTTATCGTACACGACCTCGAAGCTGAGGCGCTGGCCTTGATTCAGGCTGGCCATTCCTGCGCGTTCGTCGGCACGTACATCGACTAGGACGTCAACTCCATCGTCGTCGGGCTGATGACCCTGTTGCCGACATTCCAACCCGACCTTGGACATCGCCAATGTCAAGCGAAGATTCGAGTCCCGCGGACGTCACTGCGTGTAGGCGGTCCGCACAAGCCGTCGAAGGTCCGGTCGATCCGGCAGCCGTCGATCGTCCTGGGAGTGGTTACATCGACGCTGTGGCTGGGGTTCGTCGCCATTCAATAGCAGCCGCGGCGACCATTACGATTGTGACGACGAACAGGCCGACGACAATCATCCGCTCAACCGATCCATCATGCTGATCTGGATCCCAACCGGACACGAACTCAATCCAGTCCGGAAATATTGGAGTGATGAGCGCCAGCAGACCGGTTATTGCAGCCAACCCGACTTCGACCCAAAACAGAGGCCTAAAATTGCGCCGCATTTGAAGCTCTCCACGATCCAGCCGCGCCGCCAGGCGCGCGCCCGTTATTCCTATCCGCGATCTTCGTCTTCGTAGTCGTCATCGTCGTCGTCACAGCAGGGGTAGCCTTGCTGGCAGCCACGATGCTTGTCGCAACAATTCTTGCGGCAATCTTCGCAATCCTCCTTGCGGCAATCGTCGCAACCCTCTTTGCGGCAACCACCCCAAATCGTGTACGCCAGCACCTCGACGCACTTGACCGGCGTCACGGGATCGTCGCTCTCGATCACCACCTCGCACGGGCGCGGGCATTTTTCGCCGGCGCGGTATTGAATGACGACCGGCAGGCACGAGCCGGGCCGCAGCTTCGCTGGGAAGGGATTGTTGAGCAACCTCCAGCGTCGACTCCTGCGCTTGAAGCGCACGCTGGTCACATCGAGGGCGCACTCGCCCGTATTGCAGATCGAGAGGGTGCGATCGGCGCAGCATCCAACGGTCACCCCACCGAACGTCGTCGAACCTGAGACCGTGAGCTTGCCGGGCGGCGCGTCGCCGGAAACATTGACGCTGATGGGACTCGCGAGATCGTCGCTCGTGACTGTGATCGTCCCGGCCTTGGCGCCGAAGCTGAGGGGCTTGAACCGGATCGGCACAGGCAGCGCGTCGCCTGGTCCGACGGTGATCGGGTAGGACAAGACTTCTGGCGCGAGGAAATCGGCTGCGCTGGACGAAATCCCGGTAATGGAAAGCTCGCACTTGCCGCTGTTGGTCACGATCAGCGGTTCATCGGCAAACGAGCCGACGCAGACGGCGCCGAAGCTTCCCCCATTCGCGATGACCAAGTTCGCCTTGGGCGCTGCAAGGACCCCGGAAACGGAGACCACGTGGGCCCCGGCCGGGTCGTTGCTGGCGATGATGATCGCGCCGGCCTTCGGACCATAGGGAGCCGAAGGCTGAAAGCGGATGACCACATCGATCGAATCGCCGGGATCGACAAGAAGGGGGTAGGTAAGCACGCTTGGCGCGAGGAAGTCCGGGGATCCGGAGATGTTGAGGATCCGAAGCGGGCAAGTCCCGGTGTTGTTGATGGTGAGCAATTCGTCGGCCAACGAGCCGAGGCAGACGTTTCCGAAGCTGCCGGAATTGGCGATCGCGGTCGCGATCTTGGCGGTTCCCAGAATGGCTGTCGTCGTGAGGTCGACAAACGGAGCGTTCGGGTCGTTCGTGATGATCCGAATGGTCGCGATCTCAGGCGCTAGCCCGGTCGGCGTAAAGGCGACCGTGAAATCGATATTCTCGCCGGGAGCGAGGCTGAGCGGCGTCGCGGGGTTTGCGAGCACCGTGAAGTCGGTCGATCCCATCGAGGCGCTGCACGCTGGAGATAACGAGATCCGCGGCGCCGACGTTGGAAACCTCGATTGTGAGAAAATGCGTCGATCCCAGACACACCGTTCCGAAGGCGAGGCCGTCTTGAAGACCGACAGCAATCGACGGGCCAGCTGGCTTCACGAAAGAAAACATGCCGCGGCCGAATGTGGCGG
This sequence comes from uncultured Alphaproteobacteria bacterium, assembly GCA_963770275.1. Classification (GTDB taxonomy): domain Bacteria; phylum Pseudomonadota; class Alphaproteobacteria; order Rhizobiales; family Beijerinckiaceae; genus Roseiarcus. The sequence continues at coordinate 7,421 of CAVYPD010000027.1, read as the reverse complement.
CCCTCAACTCGCCGTTTTGAAACGCCAGGTCGAACACCGGCGCTCCCGGAAAATGGATATCGTCGAGCACGCTCCAGTTTGCGCCGCCGTCGACGGAGCGCAGCACGCCGAAGTCGGTTCCCGCGTAGATGGCGGTGGCGATCCCGCTGCCATCAAGGGCAAGCGCATTGAATGGGAGGTCGAGCGGCGGAGAAATGTCGGTCCACGTCGTTGCGGCGAGCGTGGTGCGGAATACGTGCCCGCCCGGGAAGCCGCTGAACCCGCCGAGCACGGCATAGATGGTTGCTGGATCGTTGGGATCGAACTCGACGCGCGCGACGAAACGGCCAGGCAGATTGCGCGTGATGTCCTTTAGCGTGAAAGCCCCGAGCGCATTCGTCGAGACGAACACCTTTGCCCCAACCGCGACGACAAGATTGTTGCTGTTCGCCGGCGCGACGTCGACGTCATTGGCGGTTCCCGGGAATCGGAGCTTTGTTCGGCCAAGCTCGCCCCGCCGTCGGTGCTTCGCCAAAGATTGAGCTTGCTGCTTGCGTACACGCCGCCGGCCGCGTTTGGATCGGTCGCGACGGCCGCGTAGGTAGGTCCCGCCTTCCGCAGCTGGCCATGGAGGCGTGATGTTCGAGTATGAGTCTCCGTCGTCCGTCGAACCGACGATCGTCGCGTTGAACCTGCCGTAGACGCTCGTCGCGTTCAGCCAGTCGTGCGCGACGGCGAAGCCGTCGCCGCCGGCGCCCATCTTCCAGGTCGGAGCTGGTTCGCCCGCCGTGCTGACGATGCCGTTGTCCTGGAGAGCGCCAAGGGTCACGCTCGCCGTCGCGTCCCGCTTGACGTCGAGGTTGTAGAACAGCGCCGTCTGAATCCCGCCAGCATTGAGAGACGTGAATGTCGTGCCGCTGGTGCAGTTGAAGAATCCTCCGTCATTGCCGCAATAGGCGACAGAGAAGGGACCCGGCTGCGGCGAAAACGCCCACGCATGCGTGTCGGCGTGGAGTCCGCTTAAGGCTGCAAAGCTGCCGCCCGCATCCGTGGACCTCGCTTGGAATTGGTTGCCGAAATAGATGATGTCGCCCGTCCCGTCGCCGGGCGATTGCGGATCGACGGCCATGAGGAAGCTGTAGCCGCCCTGGGGCGAGGCGATTATTCCCGCCAATCCCGTGGCGGATCGAGCGCTCCAGGTATTGCCCTGATCCGTGCTCTGGAAGAGGCCGACGGTAGTTCGGCGCGCTTCCGGTTCCGACCATCGTGGCGTAGAGCACCTGGATGCCGGCGGGATTTGCGCGCGCGCGGCAGCGGGCGCGAGCGCGACGACAACTTTGCCGAAATCCGCCGCCGGCGAGGGCGGCGGCGACCGCGGGGGTGGCGGCATTGAGGATCGTCGTTCCAGTTCAGTCCGCCGTCGGTGGACTGAACGACGCCAACGCCGCTGACGCCCGCGTACAAAATACGAGCGCCGGCGGGCGAGGTCGTGTCCAGCGACAGTGAGCGCACGTCCCCCGCGGGGGACACGCCCTTGGTCCAGTTGAAGCCGCCATCAGTTGAAACGAAGAGGCCGGCATTGGACGCGAGGTAGAGGGTCTGGGCGTTGGCCGGATCGACGATGACGACGGTGATCAGCTGATTGAAGAAGATGCTCGCATTGCTTGGCGGGACCCGACGGATATCCGGAGCCGAGCCGGATCCAACTCGCCCCGCTGTCGGTCGACTTGAAGAGGCCCGCCGGTGGCTGCGTGGCTTCGCCGGAGAACTGCGAACCCTCGCGGCTGGTGGTTCCGACATACACAATGTTTGTGTTAACTGGATCGATCGCGAGCGCGCCCGGGTCGCCCACGCCAAGCGAGGGCGCTCGATCGAAGATCGGCGTCCAAGTGGCGCCGCCGTCGCGCGTGAGCCAGACGCCGCCCCAGGCTGTGCCAATGTAAATGATGTTGGGGTTGTTCGGGTTGATGGCGATCGCGGTGACCTGGCCGTTGGCGCTGATCGCGCCCTGGTCGATCGGGCTTGGGCCGATTGGCTCCCAAACCGTGCCGTTCAGGCTCATTGCTCGGGCCCCTTCCTGCCCGGAAGGGTCTGCTCCGGCGATTGCGGCTCGGGAGCCGCCGCGCCAACCCCCGGATCCATGGACGGCCTAACGATCGGCGCCAGGTAAACAATTCCATTGCTCGCGGGCGAGCGCGTAACGTTCCGGCGTCGCCGGAAGACCGCCGGCAAACCGATGCTTCTCAATCCTATGGTGCTCCTCGGGGTCGTCGTATGGCTCTTCGCGCTCGCGTTCGTGTTCGCGACGTCGTTCCCGTCCGCGATCGCCTCGCTCGCCGTCGTCGTCCTCACGACGAGGGCCGCCGCCCCGTGGTCTATGCGCCAACGCAACCTCCCTGGTGGCTCACACCGCTCCTAAGTCAGCTGGAGCGGATTTGGTCAGCTCAAACGGCGTTGAGAAAATCGGCCCTTAGTGACGAGCTATTCCGACGTAAGCTTCCCGAAGGCGTTTCGGCAACAGTCAGGCAAAATCTAGCCGAAAATGAGATAGCCGCTTGTCCATTGGACGTTACTGTGCGTTGGAAGCGGCCGAAGTGCGTGGACTACGTCATATTGTTCTCTAATAGGGGACCTGGCCAAGCTCAAGGATGAGGGCCTGGGGGCAACTGAATAGCCAAGCGGTTGGGGATAGGCAGGGCGAGCGTCTATAGGGTGCTGGCCAGCTAGGTCAGATGTCCACCAGCGCATATAACCCGCATCCTATGTGAATTAATGGTCGTGACTGTGAGACCCTAGGTTGGGGCCGATCATGGTTCCACCTTGGAGACCACCATGCTTCAATCGTCGGGCGTCGCCATCCGCATCACCAACCGCACATTCCTCGTGTGGGACCTAGCTGGCTTCCATGCCAGCTTCCGTGGCCATGAGATGGCCTGGACGATGGAGTATGGCCTAGTCCTCGGCTAGTAGGGCCAAGTGAGGGGAGGCGGGGATGGAGGACGATGACGGGATTGCGTTCATTGCTTCGCATCGCCTTCATCATCGCCCTTGCCCTTGTCCTCTTGGTCTTTCTCGGCTTCGCGGCCTATTCGATATTCCTGGTCGCCAAGTGGTTAGTCGAGCTAGTCTGGCACGCCGTCCACTAATCAAACCAACCTGAGCAGACCTCCCGGTATGGAGTTGGAGTTGACCCGGTTTGGCGGACACCCTTGAAGTTGATTTTTGAGGTGTCATTGGCGGCCAAGGAGTTGCATTTCGATCCGCTGCCGAAGCAAGACTCCCCGCTCGCGGTCCGGTCCGGGGTGAAGATTGCGTACGGAACCGACCTTGGGGAAGGGGATCATGCGATGGAGTTCGGGCTCATGATTCACAACGGCATGAGCCCGATGCAGGCGGTGTGGGCCGCCACCCGCAATGCGGCCGATCTGCTGGGAGTTGCCGATACGGTAGGCTCTCTGCAGACGGGTCGCTATGCCGACGTGGCGGTTCCCGGCGATCCGCTCCGGGACACCGAGCAGTTCGAGAACGTGAGCTTCGTGATGAAGGGCGGCGTGGTTTACAAAGTCCATGGCGCGGCTACCGCCGCGATGTCGGAGTAATCCATGACAGCGGCACCACAATCCTTCGCGCAGGCATACACTCGTCGTGGACGGTGGGCTAACTGTTGGTTGAAAGGATAGCGAGCTTTACCACCCGGCAGGTGGGAACGGGGTACGAGAGCCCGCGCGCGTCCAGCGGAAAATCATCATCCCGCTGCGGTGTCCCGCCGTAGACAGAAAGTTCCGCGCGCCGGGATCCTGCGCGGGCCCACAGCCAGGATTAAGGACCGTCGGGGTTGTAGCTCGCACCGTGTTTGTTCACACACACCGGGTAGTAGCGGTAATCGAGTGACTCCATCCAGTAGTTGCTGAGCTGGAAGTTCCACACGTCGCAGGTGGGGACCGGCGTCTCGATGACGAGCGCCTCGTCGGCGCCGATCGACCAAAAGCCATGCATATAGCTGGTGTGGGGGTCACCGCCTTCCTCGTGGAAGGGAGTGGTGTCCTGGGCGTGCAGCTTGTTGGGTTGTGCCTGGAACCATTGCGCCCACTCGGCGTAGCGCCCCGTGACCCGCGCTATGAAGGAGGTCGCCCCTGCCAGGGCCCGGTGAGCGCGTTGGGTGGAAAGGCGCTTGGGAGTCGCGGGACCGCCAATCCGCTCGATGGTGACCGTTGCAGGTATCTCGCGGCGGCGATCGGCGAAATTCTGCCGAACGGTCAACAGGCTCGAATCGGCGGCGAGCGCCAGCCAGTTGCCAGGACGAGGATCGCGACTCACGGTCACTTCGAACGTTCCGTCGGACGCCGAAGACCGGGTCCTTTCGCCCGCGCGCAGGCTTCCGGTCTGAGCCATCTTTCCTTCGGTCGCATATCGATCCGCGAAGGTGCTGAAACGCAGGCGCGGCGCCGTGCCTCGATGGCCGCGTAATCGATACTCGCGATCGCCCGCGACGCTGGCGTTGAGATAGAGATTGTCCGGATTGTCCGAGCCGGCCTTCGTGGTCGCATTCCACGCGTTCAGGAACGCTGGGAAATCCACATCGGCATGCTCGAAACACAGGTCCAGGCCGAGGCGCGTCAACCGCGCAAGGTAGCGCAGACCCTGCCGCGCGATCGAGTTTTCTCGTGGGAGATCTCCGGCCGCAACAGGATCTGGCCGGCTTCCTTCAGCCGCTCGCAGAATTGCTCCCATTCCGCGGCAGTCTCGGCTCGCGTCCGCGTATCGTCAGTCTCCATGGCGTCTCCGCAGCGGCTATCTTTTATCGAGCTCTTTTTCTGCATCAGCGCGGCGACCGCGGCAGCCTCTTCCGAACCGGTGTCACGCAGGCCCGCGATGACGCCGGCGACGTTGGCGACGGGATGATTCTGGTTGAGTTTGAGTTTTACCTGTACCGACGTCGAGCGTAGCTCGAAGCCGACGATGCCCCGCAGGCGCGCGCGATTCGCCGGATCGGAATCGGCGAGGGACCACGGCGTCGTGGCTCCCGACTCGAATTTCTCGGCCAGGGAGACAACGATGTGCTCCAACTCGGGGCCTTCTTGAATGAGGCGAATCGTCCCGTAGACGTGCGCGGCGACGTAATTCCAGGTCGGAACCTGTTTCGGCGCATCGGCGTACCAACGCGGCGAGATGTAGGCGTGCGGTCCTTGAAAAAGGAACAGAGCCCGCTGAGTTTCGATCTCGCGCCACTGCGGATTGGGCCGGGCCCAGTGCCCGGTCAGAGTAAACTCCCCGTCGGTACGTTTATAAAGGGCCGGCAGGTGTGCTGCGAACGGAGCGTTCGACCTGTGACACGAGCGTACCGAACGGATGATGCTCGGCGAGCCAGTCCAGCCAGGTCGGATCGGTGCTCGTGAAATGGGGTGGGTTGTACATGGGATCTGGCGCCTCGAGCCTTATCCCAATCGAGTAACCCACCCAACGACGAGCCAGCCCTGAGAACAGCGTTTCGGCGGCGATGAGTATCAGCGAGGCGCGGCCCACGGCGACGAGATCGCGGGCGTTGGTCTTCATGCCCAGAGCGGCGACGGCGACCACCAACAACCACTTCGAGACGTCCGCCGAAGCCACCGCCGGGATGGGGATACCGGCTGAAGCCGTTCAGGGCAGTAAGCACGACGAAGGCGACGAGAAATCCTGGCAGCAGGGACACCTTGCTGGCGGCGGTTTTGTCGCCGGCGGCGGATGTCATAAAACGCTTCGCCAATCTTCAGGGTAATGCACAGGACCACGGGCAGTAGCATCGCGACCCGCATCAGCTTTACGATCGTGGCCGTGTCGCCGGCCTTGGGCGATGTTGCGTAGCCGGCTGCAACGACCTGCGCGACATCGTGAATCGAGCCGCCCAGGAAGCGGCCCGCCTGCAGGGAATCAGGTGCAGATGCGAAAGCAGCGCAGGGTACATGAGCATCGCGATGGTGCTGAACGTGGTGATGCAGGCAATCACCAGCACGGTGTCCCGTTCCGATCCTTGCGCGGCCACGCCACGGCAATGGCCATCGCAGCCGAGGCCCCGCATATTCCAACCGCCCCGCCCGACAGGACACCAAAGCGCCCATCGAGCTTGAACGCCCGGCCAAGAGCCAACCGAAGCCGATTGTCAACGGCACGGCCACTATCACCAACACCGCCGTGGACCAGCCCAACTCGACCAACCTGGCTGAAAGTGATTCGCAGCCCCAACAGCGCCACACTGAGGCGCAACAAAGACCGCGCGGACAGGTCGATTCCGGGTCGGTAGCGCGGCTCGGTGGACAAGCGCATTCAGCGCCATCCCGAGCAGCAGCGCAAAAATGACCGGTGGCGCGTGGTAGTGATCCGACAGATAGGTGGCCGCAAGCGCAACCACCAGGGTAGCCGACCAGCCCCGGTACTACGACCGTCCGGGTGACAGCCGCGGCCGCCTGGTCAACAACGAGATCGGATTTCGACTCGACCGGGTCATGTGCCCATTTACGGTCGCTCACGCGCTGCGGTACAGCTTGGTCATCACGGATTCACGATGGCCCAGCGCTTCCGCGGCGGTGAACGCCCGTTGGCGGTACGCACGATCGTTGTCGATCAGAGCATCGCCGGCCTGATCGATGGTCATTTCGCGCCGCACGATGCCCGAGACATCGACATCGATATGCTCGCTCATCACCCGGACCGTGCGCGGATTTCCGCTCACCTTGATGACCGGCATGATCGGGTTGCCGATCACGTTGCCCTGCCCGGTCGGGAAGACGTGCGACGACATAGCCCGCGGCGGCCTGCAGCGTGCAGCATTCGGCCGCCGCCGAGGACGTGTCCATGAAATAAGCCCGTTGCCGCGCGCAGGTGCTTCCGCCGGCTCCAGCACGTCGATAATTGAACCTACTTGCCGATCTTCTCAAGATTGCCCAGCGCCTTCTCTTCAATGGTCGTCAGGCCCGCCCGCGATGTTGCCCTTGGTGGGCTGACTGTCAGACAGGTCCGAAGTCTTGTGCGCTTCGATCACATCGTTCTGATAAGCCGACCAGGTTCGCATGAACTTGGCGGAGATCTCCGGCGATATGGCGCGGGCGGCGGCCAGGTGCTCCGCGCCAGTCAGCTCCCGAGGTCTCGCCAAACAGCCATACAGCCCCAGCGGCACCAGCTTGTCGTACATGTTGCCGACGGTCGGACAGGAGGCCAGGCCGGTGGTCGTATCGCTCTCACCGCACTTGGCGGCAACCCAGACATCGGTCAGCGGGCACTCGACGCGCACTTTCTCAGACGCGAAGTGAACGAATTCCTTGGCCTTGCGCGAAGCGGCCGCCACGGTGGCGATGTCGCCGTTGCCCTCGATGGAGAAGCCCGCTACCGGCTTGCCGGTCCTGGCGATGCCATCGACCACTTTCTGAGTCCAGCCCGGCTCGATGCCGATCACGATGCAGGCCGCG
>CAVYPD010000026.1:0-208264 GCA_963770275.1 uncultured Alphaproteobacteria bacterium | reverse complement strand
AGCTTCTGCGCCAGAGGCGCGCGCAACTTGGCAATGTCCGGTCGGACGTTAGCCAGGTTCGGTCTGACATAGCGACGAAAGCGGACTTAGCCTTGCTTCGCGCCCACGGTCAGTTCCGACATGCATTCGCTTCGCGCTGACGTCGCCGTAAGGAGCTAGGCGAACAGATTGTCGGACTGGGCCGCGCGGTGATCGACTACCACGCCTCGGTCATCGGCCCCGGCGTGATCATCAGCGAACTCGAGGCACGTGTGCGCTGAACAACATCTCAACCGGCCTACGCTCTACCCGACATAAGAGCGCCCTCTACGTCGCCGCGTTGTTCGCCGCCCGCTGCTGCGCCTGCGCGCGTCGCTTCTCGACCATCTTAACCGCGATCACCGAGCCCTCGTAGAGCAGGATCATCGGCAGGGCGAGTGAGGTCATGCTGATCAGATCCGGCGGGGTGAGGATCGCGGCAAGCCCAACCACCGCCACGATCGCATAGCGTCGCATCTTGATGAGATAGGCGGAGTCGACGATGCCAACATGCCCAAGAAGTGTAAGGATGACAGGCAGTTGGAAGGCGACGCCGAAGGCGAAGATGAGCGTCATGATCAGCGATAGATACTCGCTGACCTTCGGCAGAAGCTCGATCGTCGCCTCGCCTGGAACGTTGACCTGCTGCAGCGACACCGAAAAGCGGATCAGAAGCGGCATCACGACGAAATAGACGAGCAGCGCGCCGAACAGGAAGAAGAACGGGGTCGCGATCAGATAGGGTCGAAAGGCCTGCCGCTCGTTGCGGTAGAGGCCAGGCGCGATAAACTTGTAGATCTGAACGGCGATGACCGGAAAGGCGATGACCGCCGCCCCGAACATGCTGAGCCGGATGTTGGTGTAGAATTGCTCGAGGAAATGGGTGGCGATCAGCGTCGCCTTTTCTGCGCCCACCACCCGCACGTAAGGGTAGGTCAGCACGTTGTAGATCGTGCGGGAAAAATAGAAGCAGACGATAAAGGCGGCCAGGAAGGCGTAGAGGGACCTGATAATGCGAGCCCTGAGCTCGATCAGATGGTCCATCAACGGCGCCTTGGTGGCGTCGATGTCCTCTTGGCTCATTCCGCCGCGCTTCTCTGGGCGGACGCCTCGGGCTCTGCCTCCTTGTCAACCGGAGCGGCCGCTGCGGCGGGCTCGGGAGCCGCTCAGAGCAATCTCCGGCTTTTCGATATCGGACTTGCCGATCTCCGGCGTTGCCGCATCGGAAGCAACGGCCTCGGGGGCGCCCGTGGAGGTCGCCACGGCCTTCGTCATGTCTTCGCGCACCAGGCCGACCGGGTCGAAGCTGGTGTCGATCTTCGCCTGGTCGCTGATCGCCTGGAATTCCTTCTTCACGCTGTCGAGATCGGCCTCGCGCTCGACCTCGCGCATGGCTTCCATGAACTGGCCCTGAAACTCGGACGCCATGCGCCGCATCTTGCCGATCGTCTGGCCGACGGTGCGCATCACGCGCGGCAGATCCTTCGGCGGGATCACCGCCAAAGCGACGATCCCGACAATGATCATCTTGCTGATATCAAGATCGAACATGGCTAACCGGGCGGGCTCCCACCGGCGTCAACACGGGCGCGCCGCCGTTCCGGCCGGCGGACGTTTCGCTGAAGCGAGTTCAGCTGACCTTGTGAACGTCGTTCGCGTCGACGCTGACCCGGCTCTCGAGCGGCCGGGGCGTGACAGTCGACGCCGTGGTCGGCTCATCGTCGTCGGCGAGACCCTTCTTGAACGATTTCACGCCCTTGGCGACGTCGCCCATGAGGTCGGAAATCTTGCCCTTGCCGCCGAACAGCAGAAGCGCAACCGCGCCGAACAACATCCAATGCCAAATGCTAAAGCTACCCATGGCCGTCATCCCATTGCGCGCCGCCCGGTCGGAAAGCCGCCAGCGCATCCTCTCTTTGGCCCGAACCTAAGCGCGCAACAAGGCAAAAACAAGCTTGCCTTCACGGGAAACGTGACATAGGCGAGGGTCGCCCGCCGACAGCTTCGCGCCACCGCGCGACCGCAGGCAAGCCGAGGAGTTTCGCCCGCATGAGCAAGACCGCCAAACGCCTGAAAGAGATGGGCGTCGTTTTGCCCAAACCTGCGGCGCCGGTCGCAAACTATGTCCCTTCCGTCCGCACTGGCTCGCTGCTGTTTGTCTCAGGTCAGCTCCCGCTGGGGGAAGACGGCAAGCTTGCCGAGCGCCACCAAGGCAAGCTCTCGGCTGATTCCGAAGTCGACGCCGCGCGCGAGGCGGCGAGGCTCTGCGTCATCAACGTGCTCGCCCAGGCGCATGCGGCGCTCGGCGATCTCGACAAGGTGAGCCGGGTCGTGCGGCTCGGCGGCTTCTTCAGCGTCGAGTCGAGCTTCGACGCCCTGCCCCAAGCGATGAACGGCGCGTCCAATTTCGTCGCCGAGCTGTTCGGCGATCAGGGCCGTCATGCCCGAACGACGGTTGGCGTCGCGCATCTGCCCCTCAACGCGCTGGCCGAGGTCGAAGCCGTGTTCGAGATCGAGGCTTGAATCCGGTCAACGCGCCTTCCTGGCTTGTCGAGCGTCCGATCGCCCATCGCGGCTTGCACGACAGCGCGAATGGGGTGATCGAAAACACGCTGCGCGCGGCGGAGGCGGCGATCGCCGGCGGCTTCGCCATCGAATGCGACATCCAGTTGAGCGCCGACGGCGAAGCGATTGTTTTTCATGATGATACGCTCGATCGCTTAACTGACGCGACAGGTCCCCTTTCCGCCTTAAGCGCGGCAGAAATCGCGAAGGTTCGCATCACGGGAGCCGGCGAGCCGCCGCCGACCTTCACGGCGTTTCTTGAGACCGTCGCCGGCCGGACGCCGATCATCTGCGAGCTCAAGAGCCGGTTCGACGGCGACTGGCGCATCGCCGATCGCGCCGCCGCCCTCGCCGCGACTTATGACGGCCCGCTCGCGTTCAAAAGCTTCGACCACGATCTCGCCGCCTATCTACGCCTGCGTCGCCCGCACATGCGCGCGCCTGGAGGGCCTTGCCCGATCGGCCTCCTCGCCCAGGCGTCGTACGACGATCCATACTGGGATTTTCTAAGCGCCGAACAGAAGCGCGAATGGACGGATTTCGACCATTACGACCTCGCCCGTCCGGACTTTCCTGTCCTTTAACGTCGACGACCTGCCCCACAAGATCCCGTTCCTGGTCAAGGAATTTAGCGACGCGCCGATCATGGTCTGGACCGTGAAGACCGCCGAGCAACGGGAGGCCGCGCACAAATGGGCGGATCAGATCGTGTTCGACGGCGACCCCGAGGCGCACGGATCCTGGCGTCCTCTCAGCTACGTCGGATCGCTACCCTTCGGATGACATCCGTCATCGCGAGGAGCGAAGCGACGCGGCGATCCAGAGTCGCGCGCGCCCTACGTTCCCCTGGATTGCTTCGCCGTAGCCCGTCCTAAAGGACGGGCGTCTTTCGACGCCCTATGGCTCGCAATGACGAACCAGCCCCAGATTACATCGCGATCTCTGGGTAATTCGACGGGAACATCGCGCGCTTCGTCTCCTCGTCGACCTCCGTCTTGAACCGATGCTCCTTACCGATCGCTCTCGCCCGCACCGCAGCCGGACGGGCGTCGACCGTCTCGTACAGGCGTTTGAGATTCGGGAACTCTGCGAGCGGTTCGTCCGAGCCCGGCAGCACGCGCGAGGCGCGCGTCAGCCAACCCCAGACTGACATATCCGCGATCGAATAGTCGCCGCCGACGATGAAGTCTCGGCCGGCCAGATGCCTGTCCAGGACCCGATAGTGTCGCTCGATCTCGCGTCGGTAACGGTTCACGGCGTAGGGCAGCTTTTCCGGCGCCGCGTGCTGGAAATGGACGGCCTGACCGGAATACGGACCCACTCCGGTGGCGATGAAGAACAGCCACGACAACAGATCGGGCCGGTCGGCGGGAGCGCCGATGAAGCGCCCGGTCTTTTCGCCGAGATAGAGCAGGATGGCGCTCGAATCGAACACCCGCGCCTCGCGCCCGCCCGGTCCCTCGGTGTCGACGATCGCCGGCACCTTGCCGTTCGGATTGATGGCGCGAAAGGCGGCCGCGTGCTGCTCGCCCTTGGCCGTATCGACCGGGATGGCTTCATAAGGCGGCGCCAAGCTCCTCGAGCATCAGCGCGATCTTCATCGGATTGGGCGCGAGGTTGAAATAGAAGCGGATCACGGGTGCTCTCTCCGAGTTGCGGCCGCGGCTCGAGCCGCGAGGAATCGGCGGCACGCTAGGAAGTCTTGGCCTCAAGGCCAAGACAAATTTCAGGTGATCCACGCGGGGCGAGGCCGATTGCGCGCCAAAACCGCCCCGCCTAGTCTGTGCTTCAGAAAGAGGGCCACAGGCTTGACGCCGTTCAAAACCATCCGCGCCCGAGCCGAGAAGCGCAAAGGCGGCGCCGAAGCCCTGGCGAAGCTCATGCCGCCCAAGTCCGACCCCAAGGCGCTCTCGAAGCTTCGCGACGACCGCGTGCTTGCCGAAATGACCAAGCGCGTGTTTTCGGCCGGCTTTGCCTGGAGCGTGATCGAAACCAAATGGCCCGGCTTCGAGGAGGCCTTTCTCGGCTTCGAGCCGTCGCGGCTCACGTTCGAGCCGGACGAGTTCTGGCATAAGCTGACCATGGACGCCCGCATCGTCCGCAACGGCGCGAAGATCATGTCGGTGCGCGAGAACGCGCGCTTCGTTCTCGAGGTGGCGAAGGAGCACGGCTCGTTCGGCAAGTTCCTGGCCGGCTGGCCGCCCTCCGACGAGGTCGGGCTGCTTGAGCTTCTGTCCAAGCGCGGCAGCCGGCTCGGCGGCGCAACCGGGCAAATGCTGCTGAGGTTTCTCGGCTACGACGCCTTCGTGGCGACGAAGGACGTGGCCGCCTGTCTGCGCGACGCCGGCCTCGATATTGCGGCGGCGCCGACATCGAAGCGCGACCTCGCCAAGATCCAGGAGCAATTCAACGCCTGGGCGAAAGAGACCGGCCTGCCCTACCGGCACCTGTCGCTCATCTGCGCCATGTCGATCGGCGAGAATTATGAGGGCGACCGGTATGGTGGCGATCGGAGCGCAGCCGACTAGCCTCGCAATGGCCGGCGCCGGCCGACCCTGGCTCCCGCCCGCGTCAGTTTGTGGCATAATGACCGCAAGGGGAGCCTACACCCGATTAGCTCATTCATTCTCAGCCGAACGAAGTCGCCGATTTGACAAACTCAGCGAACCCTCTCCCGCCCGGAGCCGTTTTGGTTCCGATGGAGCCCAAGCTCTGGAGCGAGCACCCGCACTATTTCTTGCGGCAGGACAAGACGACGATCGGCCGCGGATCCAATTGCGACATTCGTATTGGCAACCCGACCATATCGCGCGTGCATTTGGAACTGGAATGGCGGGCGGAAACCCTGATTCTCACCCATCTCAGTCCGGTCAACCCAACCTTCGTCAATGGGGCGCCGGTCGCTGAACCTCGCCCTCTGCGCAATGGCGACATCATCGAAATCGCAGACGGGGTTGCGCTTCGAGTCGAGCTCTCCGGCGGCGGCGACAAGGACGCCACTCAGTTTCGTGGACGCGACGCGCGCCGGATGTACGCGATTATGTCCGCCGACGTGGTCGGCTATGCCCGCCTGGTCGAGCAGGACGACATCGCGACCGCGCGCCAGCTTGAGAATTGCCTGAAGATCGTCCGGGACCGCGTCGAACAGATGGATGGACGCATTTTCCAAATCATCGGCGACGGTGTCGTGGCGCTTTTCAACAGCGCGGGCTCCGCGGTGAAATCGGCTGTCGTCTGGCAATCGGAGATTGCGCGCCTCAACGCCGCGCTGTCGCCGGCGCGCCGAATGGAGTTTCGGGTCGGGATCAATTCGGGAGACCTGCTTGTCACGCCTGTGGGCGCCGTCGTCGGCGACGCCATCAACATCGCCGCTCGCGTCCAGACCATCGCGCCGCCGGGCGGCATTTTCATAACCGGCGTCGTACGCGATCAGCTTCAAGGCCAAATCGACCTCAGATTCGAGTTTGTCCAAACCACTGAGATGAAGAATCTGTCGCGTGAAGTTCGCGTCTACCGGGTCGAATTTTGATCTCGCCAACCACGTGATTCAAAAAGATCATCGGCGCCCCCCGGCGGACTGATGCAGGCAGCAGTGTTTAGGTCGCTTCAATCAATCACGAACTGCAGGCCCACGGCGGTCTCGAGAGTGGCGCTCGCGGCATGTAACGAGACGGCCCAAGTCCGGTCGCCGACAATCCCGTCCTGCGCGACGCCGCCCCACGCTTGGAACGCAAGAACTGAGGCCTTCGTATGAGGCCCGAAATTACCGTCGATGCCTTGTGGCGTCGTGTTCCACTGCCCCGGCGCGCCGTTGGTGAGCAGCGTCTGGAGTGAACTGACCGCCGGCCCTGTCGAGCCTTCCTGCAGAGTAGGCATCGGTCCTCCGTCCGGTAGGGCGGCCCACGTGGCTGGGCCGACGATTCCGTCCGCCGTTAGCCCCGCTCCCTGCTGGAACTCCTTGACCGCCGTTTCGAGTTTCGCACCGAATACGCCATCGACCGCAAGACCTTCATTTGGCGTTCGCCGAAGCGCCCGCTCCAGTCGCTTCACCGCTTGACCGGCAGCGCCTAAAGATATTGTCGGTTGTCCAGGGTTTGCCATGCGCTTCTCCCAAACGTTTTGGGCTTCCGTGGCCACGCTCCGAGTCAGAAAGCGACAGGTTTGTAACCGGGAGTTCGGCTCAGCGCTGTGACGAGCGTCACACCAAGCCCCCTCTTCGGTCACGCTTCCGCGCCATCTCCGCCTAGAGCGCGTCCAGCGTGCGGCTTCCGACATCCGCCTGTCGCGCCGCCAGCGCAACACGCGTCGGTCGTATCGAAGCTAACTAGTTACACACCGTTCCCCATTGGGCACCCTGTCCTGTAACAGACCCACATCCGCCGCAGAAGAAGGTGGAAAAAAATTGTCCGTTGGGCAAGAAATTAGGGCGAGCCGGACGGTATGGACTAGCCGATTCCGATAACGGCTTCTTCAAGTCTCCAGATCGGCGCCCCAGTACGAGCGGGATTGCTCAAGTACTGTTGAACCATCTGAGGAAACACGTATTTGTCCTCCTCAACTCCTCGACACATATCGTAATATGCTCCGGCCCCGTCGAACCTGCCTTGTTCGTCGCGAAGATTGCGTCCCTCTTTAGATCCAATCCAAAGATGAAAGTATTTTCCATCAATCCGAGACTGACGCCAAATGTCAACGATTTCGACGCGATCGGTTTCGAAGAATTCTGTAGCGCTCTGAGTTGAGCCAAGAGCGGCAGAGCTCCATTTTCGGCCATAGTCAATATTATTAGGATCATTACTAAGTTGATGGGACCACAGTTGGAAAATTACCTGTCCACGCATCATTTTTCCATACCAATAAATGGCTTCATCTGTTCTATGATTGTTCAAAAGTTCAGCGACTCCTGCTGCGAGCTGCTCCTCAAGCCGGACCACCGCGTCCGCCGTTTCCTTCAAACCTCTTTCAAGATCTGGGCAATAATTCGGATGGGAAGCAATTCGATCAATGATGTCGTGTAATCTGCGAGCAGAGTTTCGTATTCAGGCCGTCGTTAACCACTATTTGATCTGGATTAACGGTCACTCGGATGGCCTGTGGCGATAGCTCAGCTTTCCGCAACGAAGCCGTATCAAGATGGACGTCGCGGCTAAACGAAAGCCCAACAGATCACGATCGACAGGAACTCGCAGGTCGCGACAATTCTTTTGTATTAAAACGCGTATCAGGCGAGACAGAGGACCTGCAAACTCTTGCGAAAAATCGGCATAGAGCCGATCCGCAACCTTTAAAGGTAGTTGGCAGTCATCCAATCGGATCGGAATGAGAAATTTTCGGCCCGTTTCTTGCTCTTTTGAAAGAGCCGCATTCAGTTCACGATTTACCCCGCCCGAATATGGCGTTCTCGAATCACCAGATTGACGCTCGAATTTGAACTCAAGTCAAATGCATATTGCAACAATAGTCGACAGGCCTCGGAAGACACGCTGGCGAGCTTTTAGGGACGTCGACTAATGGCCCTTTCTGTCGGCCTCTTAGCCGCTATCGCGACGGGGCCGGTCGGGCGACGCGGCGATCCAGGAGCCGTAGGGCGCGCGAGGACTCCTGGATGCCTCGCTTCGCTCGCAATAGCGCTGCGGGTCGGGCTGAGATCATCGCCTCCGTCGCCGTTCAGCGGCCCTGCCCCGCCAGCAACGCCTTGAGCGCGTCCAGCGTGTCGGCCTCGGCGATCGGCTTGTCGCGTCGCCAGCGCAGCATGCGGGGGAAGCGGACGGCGACGCCGCTCTTGTGGCGCTTGCTCGGCGCGATGCCCTCGAAGCCCAGCTCGAACACTTGCGTCGGCGTGAGCTGTCGCACCGGGCCGAAGGTCTCGAGCGTGGTGCGGCGGACGATCGCGTCCATCTCGCGGATTTCCTTATCCGACAGCCCCGAATAGGCCTTGGCGAACGGCACCAGCTCGCGGGTGCCGGCTTCTTCGCCCGCGTTCCAGACGGCGAAAGTGTAGTCGGTGTAGACGCCCGAGCGGCGGCCGTGGCCGCGCTCGGCGTAGATCACCACCGCGTCGACGCTCATCGGGTCGAGCTTCCATTTCCACCACACGTCGGTGCGGTCGCCGCCCTTGCGCCGGCCGATGCCGTAGGCGCCGTCGCGCGCCTTCAGCATCAGGCCTTCGCGCGTGAGCGCGCGCGCCTGCTCCCGCTTCTCCGCGAGCTCCTCCCATGTGTCGGCGGAAACGGTCGGGCTGATGCGGATCGGCAGACGCTCGCCGCGCGCTCTTCGCCTCCACGAACAGGCGATCGATCAAGTCCTTCAAGCAGAGCGCGCCGCACATGCTGCGGCTCGGTGCGAAGATCGCGGCCCTCGCTCTCCAGAATGTCGTAGGCGATGAACGCGACCGGCAATTCGCGCTTCGTCTTTTCGCTCACGATCTTGCGACCCAGCCTCTGCTGGAGGCTCGCGAAGATCGCGAGGCCATCGAGCGAATCCGTCGCGAACTCGTGTTCGGGCGGGATGAGCACGACAAGCTCGCCGTCGATCGCCGTGCCCGAAGGCAGCGCGCGCGCCAGCGGCTCGAGATCGGGATAAGCGTCGGAGATCAGCTCTTCGCCGCGCGACCACAGGCGCCAGTTCTCGCCGCGCTTGAGCAACTGCGCGCGAATGCCGTCGTACTTCCATTCGATGATCCAGTTCGAGGGCGGCCCGAGCGCTGGAAGCATCTCGGCGATCGGACGGCTCCACGATTGCGCGAGATAAAACGGATAGGGCTTGCCCGCGTCGAGCGCTTGCGCTTCCGTATGCTGGACTTCGACAATCAGCGCCTCGAAGTCTGCGGCCGTCGGGATCCGCCGCGCCTGGGAATAGCCGATCAGCCGCTGGGCCATGTGGCCCTCGTCGACGCCCGCGACTTCGGCCAGCGCCTTCACGACCTGCAGCCGCGACACGCCGACGCGCAATTCGCCGGTGATGAGCTTGAAGAAGGCGAGGCGCTCGTCAGTCGCGAGCTCGCCGACCCATTGTTTGAGCCTCGTGTAACGCTCTTCCTCAGGCAGCGAGGGAAGCGGCAGCAGCCGCTCCCGCATCCAGAGGTCGAGCGAAACGTCTTCGCCGCCCACGCTTTCCGGCAGGATCAGCGACAGCATCTCGGCCAAGTCGCCGACTGCGCCATAGCTCTCGGCGCATAGCCAGTCCGGATAGCCTGAGCCTTCGACGGCCAGGCGCCAGAGAAGGCGGGACGGCGCGGTCTGACGCGGCTTGCCGCCGCTCAGGAAATAGACCGTCCAGGCGGCGCTTGCCCATTGCGTGGGATCGCCCCTGGCGGCAGCGAAGAACTCGACCATCGCCGCCTGCTTGGCGCGGGTCGAAGTGCCGGAATTGAGCCGACGATAGAGAGCGGCGAAAGCCTTCACGCTTCGGTCTCCAATCCCCTTCCCCCTTGTGGGGGAGGGTTAGGGAGACCAAAGAACGGAAAGGCCGAAGGCAAGAACGGAAAGGCCGGCGCGACCTCCCGCCCTGACCCGCCCCGACACGAGGCGATCGAGGGGTCGGAGTGCACCAAAGAACGAAACGCCTGCGCGACCCCCCACCCCAACCCTCCCCCGCAAGGCGGGAGGGAGTTCGTGCCGGCCGTTGATGGAGCGATGCGAAGGCCTTCATCCTTCGGCCTCCGGTAACGCCTCGGTCTCCGCTGGCGCCTCGCCCTCGCCGACGTCCTCGTCGTCGCCGTAAGCGGTGGTGAGAGCACGCGCGTCAAAACCCTTCTCGCGGAGGTATCGCGTCAAGGTTTCCGTGTACCCATGAGTCACGAGGATGCGTTCCGCGCCGGTCGCCTCGATGGCGGCGATGAGGCCTGGCCAGTCGGCGTGGTCGGACAGCGCAAAGCCGCGATCGAGGCCGCGTCGGCGGCGGTTTCCCCGCACCTGCATCCAGCCGCTCGCCAGCGCATCGGAATAGTCGCCAAAGCGCTTGAGCCATGGGCTCGCGGCCGCGGAAGGCGGCGCGACAATGACGGCGCTGGAGAACTCGCGCTTGTTCTTGATTTCCGTCGCGAGACGAGTCGGCGGCAGGACGACGCCCGCCTCGCGATAAAGCGCGTTGATCGCCTCGACCGCGCCGTGACAGACGATCGGTCCGAGCGCTGGGTCGAGATGAGCAATGAGCCGTTGCGCCTTGCCGAGCGCATAAGCGAAGAGAATGCTCGCGCGACCGGCCGCGATGTTCTCGCGCCGCCAGGCGTCGATCGCGGCGAACGTGTCAGCTTGCGGGCGCCAGCGATAGATCGGCAGGCCGAAGGTCGATTCGGTGATGAAGGCGTGACAGCGGATCGGCTCGAAGGCCGGCGAAACGCCGTCGCTCTCGAGCTTGTAATCGCCCGACGCAACCCAAATCTCGCCCCTCGAGGCGACGCGAACCTGCGCCGAGCCCAGCACATGGCCGGCGGGATGAAACGAAAGCTCGACCCCGTTGCGCGTCAGGATTTGACCATACGTCGCCGTCTCGATCGTGACGTCGCCCAGGCGCTTGCGCAGGATCGGCGCCGTGTCGCGATGGCAGACATAGACCTCCGAGCCGAAGCGCGCGTGATCGGAATGCGCATGGGTGATGATGGCGCGCGAAACCGGGCGCCAGGGATCGATGTGAAAATCGCCCGCGGCGCAATAGAGCCCGCGGTCGGTGGAAGCGATGAGGTCCAAGGCTGCGTTCTGTAAGTGGGTGGACAGGCGAATATGGGGACTAGGTCAAAACGCCGCCAGTTGGCTTGTTTCGACGCTCCGGCGATGTCCGCTGGAATGACTGAACATCCCGGCTCGACCGAAGCGGCCCGTTGCGCATCACAGGCGCGTCGCGGACGGAGCGGCTATTCGCTTATTCGTTTGCCACGTGATAACTGGACCAGCTCCTGGGCCGAGGCCATGGCGCCTTTGCCGCTGATCGAATCGGAGAGCCGCAATGCTTCCGAAGGCGGAATTGGCCTGTTTCGCGATCGCCGATATATCCGGCTACACGCACTTCGTGTCCGGCGTCGAACTCGATCATGCCCAGGACATCATCGCCGACATCATGGACACTCTGGTGAGAGCGCTGCGTCCGCCGTTCCGCCTCGCCAAGTTCGAAGGCGACGCAGCCTTCGTCTACGCGCTCGCCGACAAGGTCGATGGGCCGCTCCTGCAGGATTCGATCGAACAGGCCTATTTTGCCTTCCGCAAACGGCTCCGGAGCATCAAGCAGGCCAGCAGTTGCGAGTGCCAAGCCTGCAGCCGGATGCAAAGCCTTGACGTCAAATTCGTGATTCATCACGGCGAGTTCATCCGGCAGAAGATGTCAGGTCGCGAAGAGCTCGTCGGCCGGGACGTGATCCTGGTCCACCGCCTCCTTAAGAACGAAGTCGGCAAGACGTTTGGCCCGCATGCTTATGCGCTCTATTCCGACGCCTGCCTGCGAGCGATGGGGATCGACCCCGCGGCGCAGGGCCTTCAAGAGCACGCGGAGGCGATCGAGCATATCGGCGAAACGAAGTGCTGGGTAAGCGACCTCCAAGAGGCGTGGGCGCGAGAAACCGAGACGGCGCGCAACCTTGTTCAGCGCGCCGACGCCTATATGCTGATAGAGAGGGATTTCGCCGCGCCAAGGCAAGCTTTGTGGGACCTCGTCACATCGCCTGCGCACCACGCGCGCTGGCAACGAAGCGACGGCGTCGTCGAGAACAATGCGCAGGGGCGTCGTGGCGCCGGCACCCAGAACCACTGCCTGCACGGCAAGGACGCGGTCATCGAGGATATCGTTGACTGGCGCCCGTTCGATTATGTGACCCTGACCGCGCTGCTGCCGATCCAGGGCGCCCCGAAAATCCTGTTCTCCTATACGTTCGAGGAACGCGACGACGGCGGCGCCCACTTCGAATTCCGCATCGCCAAGCCGAAGCCGAAGGATCTGCCCTTTTACGAGCGCGTGAGGCCCACGATCGAAGCGAACTTTACCGCTGGATTCGACATCCTTCGTACAATGGTGGCGGAACGACTGGCGGCTTCGACGGTCGAGGACGAACCGCCCCTGCCGGTCTCGGGCGAACGCTTCCTGACGCAGCCGCTCCACGCGCGATAGCACGCGTTGGTTGGCGACCGATCGCCCTTCCCCCTCAGCCGGCGCGGCGAGGCCCGGCGAAGCGGCAGTCACCCAGCAAGTTGTCGGCGCCGACCGGCCACCACGCATGCGGCGCCTTGGCGTAAGAAGCGAGGATCAGGAATTGATCGTCGTCTTCGACGCGAACCCCGACGACCACGACCGTCAGGTCGCCCGGGTTCTTGGTCTTGCCGGCGACAACCTCGGCGGCGAGCCGGAACGGGTTGACGTTCGCCAGGTCCGTTCCCGGGATGCGATATCCCCAGAACATCGTGTGGGGGACGACCGGCCCGATCTGCGTCCATTCGCCCATCGGCATCTTCGGCGCAGCGGCGGCGAGCGTCGCGCGGGCGTAGGGAAGGAGGCAGCCCACGTGGATGTGGAGCTGGTCCTGAGTCCTGACATTTGCGGAGTTCACGAACAGCGCGATCGCGTCGCGCTCCGGCTCGCGTCCGTCCGCAGCCTTGAGGAACATGCGTGCGCGCCATGCGGCATCGAAATAGTTCGGCGCTTCGGGCGACTGCAGGAACGGGTCCTCGACGCCCTTGATCCGCCGCGTCGGCGCGAAGACCGTGTCCTCCGACAGCGGCGGACGCAAGACGACGCTGCCGCGCGCCTCGCCTCCGGAAAGATCGACCTCAAGGCACGGAAACGGCGTTCCGGTCAGCTTATAGTCGGCCACGCAGGCGCGCACGACCTGCCACAAAGCCATGCGATGGAGCTCCATCGCATAGGCCGCGAACGCCGCCGACACCGTGAGAACGGCGACCACGGCAAGAATCCGCGCTGTCTTTGCGCCGCGCGTCACGGCTTCGTCCTGCGCATCGCGCTCGGGCCCTCTCATGAACGGTCCTGCGCGCCTAGCATAACCAGGCCATGAACCACAATTTTAGATTGCAAAGACTTTGGCGTCCGATCGCGGCGCTTGTGCGGCCGGCCAAGCCGAAGCGCGTGAGTCCTACTGAGCCTTGTCGGCGGCCCAGTGGATCGCATAAGGCTCGTGGGGCTAGGGTGCTAGGATTGATCCATTCAACAGCCGAGAGGTGCGCGGGTGACCTGGGAACGCCTCGGCTACAAGCCAACCAAGATCCTCGCGGCCGATGTGCCGGCTATAACGCGCCGATCGGTGCAAAAGAGGAAGGGAGCGCGGCGCCTTCGTAGGCTCCACACTAAGCCGATCGACCGATGACACAAAATAGTTTCGCGGCGAACCGAATATCCTCCGGGATCCCGCCAAGCACGAATTGGAAGGAGCAAATTGAGCCTGGCGAGGGCGACCTCTTCGAGCGCTTTGCGCACAATGTGCTTCTGCCTCGACAGACGCAGATCTCGCAACGGACAGACAGACCAGCGCAGCGCGCCCTTCACATGAAGCTTCACGCTGGAGTGATTGCCGAGTTTCAAGTGCTGCCCGACCTGCCCGAGCATGCGCGTTTCGGAGTCTTCAGAGAGCCGCGTGTCTTCCCGGCGTTGGTGCGGTTCTCGAACGGCGAATCCTCCAACATAGCGGACAAGAAACCTCAGCCCCGCGGCATCGCCATAAAGCTCATCGGTGTTCCTGGCCCCAAGTTGCTCGAGGATCAAAAGGATGCCGTGACTCAGGACTTCTTGGCCACGAGCCACTCGGTCACCTCGACCGTCCGCCACGTCCGGGAATTTATGGCATTTATGGAGTCAAACATCGAGGCAGAGCGCGCACCTCGTTCCTACGATTATGGTTCACTTTCATTCTCGCTCGCAAGCTGGGTGTCTCCGCGGCGACACGCATTGTGATGGCCCTCCAGCGAACTGTTGTTCTCGGCGAGGTGCGCAGCCTGGCGACCGAGCGCTACTTCAGCCCGGCGCCCATCAAGTTCGGGCCCTATGCGGTGAAGTTCACAGTGCAGCCAGCGGGAGAAACCAAGCCAGCGACGAACCGTCCGCAGACCGATGATTTCTTGCGCGAAGAGCTAACGGATCGTCTGCGAACGGGAGACTTGATGTTTGACTTCGTCGTACAGTTCTATGTGAATGAGCAGCTCACTCCAATTGAGGATAGTTCCATTCCATGGACAGTCGAACAGGTTACCGTTGCTCGATTGCGCATCCCGAAATGCGATCTGCTGGACCCGCGCGCCAAGGTGCTAAGTGAGTCGGTGAACCGGCTGTCTTTCAGCCCATGGCATACGACAGAGGACCATCGCCCATTGGGCAATGTCATGCGCGCTCGGAAGGTCGCCTACCAAATGAGCTCAGGTTTTCGTCATAGCGAGCCAGAACCCACCAGCTTGCCGGTCTGAATCCATTGACCTGCTCGCTGCCTGTGAATGGCCGCCAGAAACCCGCTCACTCCTCCTTGAATCCGTATTCCGGCAGGCCCGATGGCCGCCCGATAGCCACATTTCTCCGATTTCTGAGCAGAATTGCGAAAAAATTCAGCTGTATTGGCCCCTGCGAGACGTTCAGGCCGCGCCTCCAGACCCGAAAGATGACGCCGGCGGCCTCGCTCGGTAGGGTGCGCGTCATGCGAATGCTCCTTCGCGGTGCGGTCGCGCTGGTCATCCTGTTGGCGGCCTATTGGGGTTGGGCGCTGGCTGGCGCGGCGCAGCTGGCGTCGGCGGCCGAGCGCGGCGACGCGGACGAAGTGATCGAGCGCGTCGATCTGCAGGCGCTGATCCGTTCGCTCAGCGGCCAGATCGCGCGCGCGTTTCTCGACCAGAATCCGCAGCTTAAGGCGCTGCCGCCGCCTCGGCAGGGCGTCTTTCTCAACGCCTCCGCAGCCGAGATGCTGCTGCGCGCCCTTCTGACGCCGGACAACATCGCGGCGCTCTTGAGCCAGGGGCGCGTGGGCGTCGTCGGCCCCGGCGGTAAGGACGCCGGGACCGTTTGGGGCATGCCCTCGCTCGGCGAGGCGTTCAACGCCCGCCCCTTACAGGTGATAACGCACTCGTATTTCAACGGGCCGCTGAGTTTCGTCGTCGGCCTGGACAGTTCCGATGGGTTTTATCGCATCCACATGAACCTTTCCGGCCTCACCTGGCGCATGTCGGGCGTCGACATTCCCGAGCCCATCACCGCCCGGCTGGCGCGCCTCATCGCGCAGAGGATCGGCGGGGCGGTGGAGCTCCGCGGCGATTGACCCGAACCAACCGGTTGGCGAGGAAGGGCCGGGCAGCGAGAGACTTTTGACATCGGACCTGTGCGCCGTAGAAGTTCGACGAGAGGCAACAATCCTTTTGCGCTAAAACAGAATCCGTGCTATACGTGGTTCGGCTGAACCCTGTTTGGCGCGTTCAGCAGGGGTAGATGGAACGGCAAAGTCGGGGCGACTTGCACACAACCAGGAAGGCGAGTCGAAGCGAAGAGAGAAAATTTTTATTTGGATTCGCTGTAACCCATTGATAAGTCCCGAATTCGGCCAAAGGAATCCAAGGAAATGCAAGCCTTTTTCCTTGGATTTATTTGCTTTTATTGACGTTTATTCGAACTTTGCCCGCGAGGGGTTCGCCCTCTGGTTGTAAAACACGTTCATCTCGGTGTTAGCTCGCCTCTGCGACATCGACGACCCGGATCTGCGCCCGCTCTCGCCCGCCGAAGCGGTTCACTGAAAGGGTCCCGGCGAGATGCACGGGCGCGCCCTTGAGCCGGGTGAGCGCCTCGCCGAGCTTCTTGCCCGAGGCGCGGAAGGCGATCCCCTCGACCGCCCGCCCATCGCCCGCGACGGCGCGCAGGCGCAAGTGGCGGCCCTCGACCCCGACGGGCGTCACCTCCGCCAGGCGATGGCGCGGCAAGGCGAACACAGGCTCCGGCGCGCCCGCGCCATAGGGGCCGGCCGCCTCGAGGCGATGGACGAGTTCCGGCGTCGCCGCGTTCGCGGTCAGCGCCGCATCGACCTTGAGGCCCGCGTCGGCGCGCGCCTTCGTCACCGCTTGGCCGAGCCGCTCCTCGAGAAAAGCGCGCCAGTCGCCGAGCCGCTCGGTCGCCAGCGTGACGCCCGCCGCCATTGCATGTCCGCCGCCCTTGATGGCGACACCCGCTTCGACCGCCGCTCGCACCGCTCGGCCGAGATCGACGCCCACGATCGAACGACCGGAACCTGTCGCCTGTCCGCCGGCGAGGCTCAGCGCGAAGGCCGGACGCTCGAACCGCTCCTTAAGCCGCGCCGCAAGCAAGCCGACGACGCCAGGCGGCCATTTCGCTCCCGCGACCACCACCGCGGCGCCCCGCTCCTCGAGGCCGAGCGACAGCAACGCTTCCGCTTCGGCCTCCGCCAGCGCCTCGATCTCGATCAGCTGGCGCATGCGGTTCAGCCGGTCGAGCTCGATCGCAATCGCCCGCGCCTCGATGTCGTCGGTCGCGGTCAGGAGCCGCACGCCGAGCGCCGCATCGCCGATACGCCCGCCCGCGTTGATGCGCGGGCCGATGACAAAGCCCAAATGGTAAGGCCTCGGCGGTCCGTCAGCGCCGGCGATGTCGAACAGCGCCGCAAGCCCAGGACGGCGGCGCTCACGCATGATCGCAAGGCCCTTGATGACAAAGGCGCGGTTGAGCCCAATGAGGGGCACGACGTCGGCGACCGTCGCGAGCGCGACGAGATCGAGCGAAGCCAGCAGGTCCGGCCCTTTGGCGCCGTTCCAGAAGCCTGCCTCGCGCAGCGTCCGATTGAGCGCCACGAGCGCCATGAAGACGACGCCTGCGGCGCAGAGATAGCCGAGGCCCGAAAGGTCGTCCTCGCGGTTGGGATCAACGAGCGCCGCCGTCTTCGGCAGCACCTCCGGGGCCTGATGATGATCGAACACGATCACGTCGAGCCCAAGCTGGCTCGCAACCTCGAACGGCGCGCCGCTGACGGCGCCGCAGTCGACGGTCACCACCAGCGTCGCGCCGCGCGAGGCGAAACCTTGAATCGCTTCAACATTGGGGCCGTAACCCTCGGTCACCCGATCGGGGATGTGGACGATCGTCTCCAGCCCACAGGCCTTCAGATATTCGCTCAAGAGCGCCGCGCTGCATGCGCCATCGACGTCGTAGTCGCCGAAGATGGCGACCTTCTCGTGGGCCATGACCGCCCGTCTGAGCCGCTCCGTCGCCGCGGCCATATCGCGCAGGCTGTTGGGGTCAGGCATCAGATCGCGGAAGCTCGGCGCGAGATGGCGGTCAACCGCGTCCGGCAGGACGCCGCGTCCGGCAAGCACACGAGCGATCAGCTCGTCGTGCCCACCGATTTGGGCAATGGCGAGGGCGTGCAGCTCCCCGGTCGCGTCAAGCCGCGGCCGCCACGGCTGGCCGAGCGCCGAGGTCTCAACGTCAAGAAAGTAATCCGAGGGTGTCAAAACTCCGCCTTGGGATCCAGCAGAGCGGCAGCGTGCGAATCACTTGCCGCAGCGCGAATCATGCCAGAGTGCGTCTCGATTTCAGAAGGATTTCGCGCGGGTCGAGCGTCCGTCGTCCCCAGGCTCTGCGCGCACAAGCGGTCGCGGCGACACCCTTTGGGACAGGATAGCCGCAGATGTCACTTGGGATCGGAGGCCAAAAGGGTCGCATTTCCTCGCTACCGTCCCGTTGTGGCTCTTGATCGTGCTCGTGGTGGTTATTCCAACCGTCTTGGCAATGATTCCGCCGGTGGGTCGGCGTCGAGACGTTGACCAAGAACAACGAGATCGCCGGTCTCAAATTCGCGACCGTGGGCGTCATCTATGCCGTGCTTCTGGCCTTTTCGGTCATCGTGGTGTGGGAAAAATTCAATGACGCCCAGACCACCGTTGCCGAGGAAGCCGGCGCGACGGCGGCGTTGTTTCGCTATGCTGAGGGGAAGGAACCAGAGGCGATCGCCGTTCGAGCCGCGCTTGTCAACTACCTCAAGACCGCGATTGACGAGGAGTGGCCCGCGATGAGCCTCGAGTCCGAAGCTCACGGGCTTACGCAGGCGCTCAACCAACTCTATTCGGCGGCGCTGGCGCTCAATCGGTCCGGAACGAGAAATACGGCGGACATGACGGAGGTCTTCCGGCAGATCGACAACGTGACCGCGGCCCGACGGATCAGGCTCCATCTTGCGACCGGGCTTGTGCCGGACGTCATATGGATCGCGCTCTTCATGGGGGCGCTGCTAACCGTCGGATTCACGCTTTTCTTTGGGAGCGAGAATCTACTTGCGCAGGTTTCGATGACCGGCGTGTTTTCGCTTCTGGTCACCCTGGGCCTCGTTGTCATTATCTCCGTCGACCATCCATTCACCGGCCCGGTCTACATCCACCCCGATGCGCTCGCCACGGTGCTCGAGGAATTTGGCAAGCCGCCAAACTAACGCAGCGCAAGGCAACTATCGCGTCAGAACGCGAGGCGTCCGCCGACGACAGCAAGGATGCCGGCCAGCAGCGGGCGCAGGATGCGACAAGCGAAGTGGCGGGATGCGCGATATCTGCGAAGTCGCGCTTGTCGCGACGTCCTCTCAGCCGCGACTCGGCGCCAACGAGTGTGCTGTCGGATCTGAACGCAAATCCCCTCGCCGCCGACGCTTGAAGAAGACGTACAGCAGGTAAACGTCCACCAAGGCGGCCGCAGCCATGACGGTGTAGGCCCAAGGGGCATCCATCACCTTGAGTTCAATCAGCACTCGCGAGAGGCCAAATCCAACAACCCAAGCGTCAAAGCTCATGCAGAAGCGCCGGAACGTCTCGGCGTCGAGCCGCCGGATGGCGTATGCGCCAACCGGTATCCCGACGAGCACGCTCGGGACGATCACCGACAGCAGGTTCAGACTTTCCATCGAGTAGAGGCCGAGATGGTAATAGACCACCGCGGTCAACGACGATTCGGCTACGCGAACCAGTCCGAGACCGGCTCGGAACTCGGTTTTGACCAAGCCTTGGTTGTTGAAAAGGATCGCCAGCGGCGGGCCAGACACAGTCGTGACGGAATAAAGAAAGCCAAGCCCCATCCCAAAAGGGAGACCAATGAGACGTTCTCGTTCAATTGGCCTTCGCACGCCGGCCGCCTGCACGAGAATCAACGGAAGAAGGGCCGCGTAGGTGAAGAATTTGATCCAGCCAGGATTGAGGGAGACTAGAAAGAGGCTGCCGACCACGACACCGGGGACGAGCCCAATAATTATCGGAAAAACGCGTTTCCAGACGGCCTGGATGCTCGACCGATTTATGTAGAGAACGTAGAGATTGATGAACACCTCGATGATAACGAGAGCTGGATTTAGGACCCGGTTTGCGTAGAAAACGAGCGCAACCGGGACCGTCAGGGACGAGAATCCATAGCCCAGCGCGCCGTTCACAAAGGCCGCGGCCAGTGTGATTGCAGCAAGAACGATCACGGCTGTTTCGGGAAAGGACACTCGCGAGACTCCAGCTGGGAAAACAGCTCAAGCAGGAAGGATGACTAGTTCAAACTGGGGAGCAATCCGAGCCGCCGCCGACCCCGATCAATCCGACGAGCAGCCCGACGGCCAACCCGGAGACCGCGAAGACAGGATCGATGCCGTGCAACATTGTCGAAGCCTGTTGGGTCGCCCAAAAATCTAATGTCGATTGAATTACTAGACTTTTGGGTCGCCGTCAACTGCGACGGCTGTCAGGACATGCCGTCCTTTGCGCTCTTTGACCGCGAGATAAGCGCCGCAAGCAACAACCAGCGCCGCTCCGACGAGCGTGGCAGGGGCCGGCCACTGCCCGAACACCACGACGCCGGAAATGATCATCCAGATGAGCTGAGTGTAGGTGAAGGGCGTCAATGTCGGCGCGGGCGCATAGCGATGGGCGACGATCAGCATTCCGTGGCTGGTGGCCCCGAAAACTCCCATCACCGCCATGACTGCCCAAACCGCCATTGATCCAGGCTGCTTCCAAACCCAGGGCAATATCGGAGTGAGAAACACGAGACCGGCGACTTGCGTCCACGCGAGCGTCGTTTGTGGCGAGTCCGCGCCAGCGAGCTTGCGGGTGGCCAGCACGTATAGCGAATTGCAAACAACGCCCGCGACAGCGAGAAGAACGATCGGTTGAAACGCCCCCGCTCCCGGGCGCGTCGCGATCACCACGCCGAGAAATCCAAGCGCGATCGCGATCATCCGTTCCGCGCTTACTCTTTCGCCGAGCACAGGTCCGGCGAGAAGAGCGACGAAGACCGGCGTGAGAAACGAGATGGTCGCAGTCTCCGACAGCTGGAGCTCGCGGACTGCAAACACGTTCGCAGTCGTCGAACAAAAGAGCAAGACGGAACGCAACAGCTGCAGTCGTGGACGCTTCGAACGGAGCATGGCTGGCCGAGACAGGGATCGCGACGCTAGGAGGGCGATCACCGCCGCTCCGACGTAACGCGCCCAGACGATCTGAGCGATCGGCAACGAGGCGGTTAACCATTTGGCGCACGTGTCCTGCCCGGTGAAGCAGACCATCGTGACGCACATGAGCGCGATCGCGAGAACCCGCATGCGGCGGTCCTCGTCTTCGGCCGAAGCTGTTCTTGCAACCGCCGAGGACGCCACCTCAGACCGCTTCGCGTTCGATGCGGATAACCTGAGGCCTCTCGCGCACGAGCCCATCTTCGACCGTTCGCGTAAGAGCTTCCCGGATCGAGGATTCGGTCGTGCCGTAGGTCATCAGCACGACCGGCGCGACACCGGCTGAGGCCGCTTCTTTCGTGGCTCGCTTTTGCATGATCGCTTCGAGCGAAATCTGTTGCTCGCCCATCCGCGCTGCAATCGCGCCCATCGCTCCCGGGCGGTCGACGACGGCGAGGCGCACGTAATAGCCGCCCTCGTGCCGCTGCATCGGCACGCGGTCCGCCTCAACAAGCGATGCGGCGGGCCTGCCGAAAGGCGGCACACGGATCCCGCGCGCGATGTCGACAATGTCTGCCGCGACCGCCGACGCGGTCGCATCGCCGCCTGCCCCCGGTCCGACCAAGGTCAGCTCCCCAACCGCATCGCCGTCGATCGAAACAGCGTTGAGCACACCCATAGTCTGAGCGAGCGGCGCACTCTTGGCGACCATCGTCGGGTGCACCCGCTGCTCTACACCGTGTGCTGTTCGTTCAGCGACGCCCAAGAGCTTGATGCGAAATCCAAGTTCGTCCGCGGCGCTCAAATCGGCAAGCGTGATTGTCTCGATTCCTTCGACCGAAACAGCCCCGGCGTCGATCTTGGCGCCGAATGCGAGCGAGGCGAGGATCGCGAGCTTGTGCGCGGTGTCAAAACCGCCGACATCGAATGTCGGATCGGCCTCTGCATAGCCAAGCCTCTGAGCCTCGTTGAGGCAGACCTCGAACGGAAGATTCTCGATCTCCATACGCGAGAGAATGTAGTTGCACGTGCCATTGAGGATACCGGAAACCCGTTGAATCGCATTGCCCGCCAGGCTCTCTCGGAGAGTCTTGATGATGGGTATGCCGCCGCCCACTGCTGCTTCGAAGAACAACTGAGCGCCCGACTGCTCAGCAATCGTCGCGAGCTCGAAACCGTGCGCCGCGAGCATCGCCTTATTCGCGGTGACGACGGAAGTTCCGCGCGACAGCGCAGCTTTGACGGCCGTCGAAAGCGACTCCCTCGGCGCCGCCGATCAATTCAACGAAAATGTCGATGTCACCAGAGGCCGCTAGCTCCGCGGCGCTGGCGAAGTAAGCAGCGCCTCCAAGATCGACCCTGCGGTCGTCCTTACGTCGCGCGCTGAAGGCGGTTACCGCTAAGCCGCGCCCCACCCGCCCGGCCAATTCCGAGGAGCGCCGTTGAAGAAGCCGAATCAGGCTTGTCCCGACTATTCCCAGACCGGCGACGCCCAGGCGAAGCGGGTTCGACATCTTCTCCTCGCCCCGCCCTGCGGAGAACTTGATTTCGAGTGACTTGTCCCGACTCGTAGCTGGAAATCAAGGACGAACTGGGGGATTACCCGTATCGTTCAGCCGCCGACTTCTTCTTTTTCTTTCGCTCCTTGCGGGCGGCGTAGCGCGCGTCGCGCTCAAGCTTGCGCTCGTATTCGAGCCGCTCTTCCTCTTCGCGCTTGCGTTGGGCTTCGGCCTCGCGCGCAAGCGCTTCGAGCTTCAGCTGCTCCTGGCGGGCGGCCTCCTCGACGACGCGGCGGGCGGCTTCAGCGGCCTCTTGTTCCGCCTTGCGCTTGGCGCGCTCGACATCGCGCACCTTCCGGGCCTCGAGAATCGCCTTACGCTTCGTTTCGCGCTCGACGACTGCGGGGTCTGCCGGATCGTATTTCGAATTGGCGAGAAATTTCTCCGCCATTTCCTTACGCGCCTTGGCGGCCGCCGCCGCGCGGTCAGTAAATCTTGTTCCGTTCAAGAAAGACATCGCATTCCTAGGCGACAGGTTATTGGGGACGCGGGCTCATGACACAGCATGGACAGAACAGCAATTGTTTTTGCAGCAATGCGGCAATGCGCCGCGAGCAAGGCCTAATGATTTCCTGCGACACTTTTTTGTGCCGCCCTCAAAACCTTGCAATCCTCGATCCTATGACTTGGCGTCTTCACAACCGCGTGATCGTCCGGGCTTTCTGACGGAGAACGAACCGCCCGGCCCGCCGAACCGCCGGCTTGAGAACACGGCTCCGCTGATCCAGGCGAGTCCGTTCGAACAAGCTCCAGTAAAAGCCAATAAACGCGAGTAAGCGCTAGTAAAATTGCTGGCGTTTACTAGCGTTTATTTTTTCGAATCGGGACTTTTCAATGGGTTAGAGCCAATTCGAATAAAAACATCTCCCGTCTCAAGTCCCGCTGCTCATCGTCGTTAGCAGGCTCGCTTCCGAGTTCATCGCCACTCGACAAAAAGCGAAGCTCTTGATTCTGCCGAGGGGAAGATGTAGCATAAGCTTCCGCTTTTGCCAACCAATTGTCCCCGGGAAAATTGCGCGCCAGCCGCCTTCATGTCTTTACGTCCGCGAATTCGATCGCATTACGCCTCGTTATAACCGGACCCGCCGGTGCTTTGGCCGCATTGCGCCTTGGACATGTTTGGACAAAAGGCGAGGCTTCAACTCCTCGCTGAGCAGTTCCGGACACAAGCTCTTCACATCCTCATGGCCATAACCCACACCGCGCCCGCCGCCGTCCAAACAGCGAGCTTTGACGATCGCCGGGCTGTTCGTTTCTGGCTCATCGCCGTCGCGGGCCTTATCTTTCTCATGGTGCTGGTCGGCGGCGCGACGCGGCTCACCGAATCCGGCCTCTCGATCACCCAATGGAAGCCCGTCACCGGAGTGCTTCCCCCGCTGAGCGGCGCGGACTGGCAGGCCGAGTTCGACCGCTACAAGCAAATCCCGCAATTCGCCGCGCTCAATCCCGACATGACGATCGATGGGTTCAAGACCATCTTCTGGTGGGAATGGGCGCATCGCCTGCTCGCGCGTGTCGTGGGCGCGGCATTCATTCTGCCCGCCTTGTGGTTCTGGTGGCGAGGCCAGCTTAAAGGCGCGCTCGGGCGGCAGGTCGCCGTCGCGACAGGCCTGCTCGCGCTCGAGCCGATCGTCGGCTGGTGGATGGTGAGTTCGGGCCTGAGCGAGCGAACCGAAGTGGCGCAAGAGCGACTGGCGCTGCACCTCCTGATCGCCGCCGCGACGTTTGGCGCGCTGATCTACGCCGCGGTGGGCTTAAGCGAACGGCCGCGGTCGAAGACGGCGCCGCGCGGCTTTGCGATTTCGGCCTGGATCTTCGCGGCGCTCGTTTTCTGTCAGCTCGGCCTTGGCGCCCTCGTCGCGGGCTTACGCGCCGGCCTCATCTACAACACCTGGCCCCTGATGGGGTCGAGCCTCGTTCCGGGCGAGGCGTTCCGCCCGAACGCGCTGCAAGCGATCTTCGGCGACGCGGCGACGGCGCAGTTCGACCACCGGATGATCGCCTACGCGGTCGTCGCCTTCGCGATTGTTCAGGCGATCGCCGCGCTGCGCGCCGCGCCGGGCTCGCCGCTCGCGAGCCGCGCCCTCGTCCTCGCGGCCGTTGCTCTCCTCCAGGTCGCGCTCGGCATTGCAACGCTGCTCGCCGTCGTTCCGATCGAGCTTGCGCTGCCCCATCAGGCGCTGGCGCTCGTCCTCTTCGGCCTTGCGGTCGTCCACCTGCGCGCGACCGAGTTGGAGCAAGCGGGGTAGCTAGGCGTCCCGCGCTCGGTCAAGCAGCTGAGCGCGCTGGACCTGCCCGCCACAACGCGCGGATGGCGACGATGACGAAGGCCGCGCCGCCCAGAATGGTGAAGATCGAAGCGATCCCATGCACCGCCATGCCCGCGGCGGCGACGGTGTCGAGCGATCCGGCGCCGGACGGGGTTTTGCGCAAGGCGCCGTAGCCGCCGGCGACGAACATCGCGATCGAGGCGACGAACTGGCCGCCGCCGTAGAGGCCTATGAGGATGCGGGTCGCGCGCGGCGGCGCAGCCGGCTTGCCCAGTTCCTTGAGACCA
Organism: uncultured Alphaproteobacteria bacterium; assembly: GCA_963770275.1. Lineage (GTDB taxonomy): Bacteria > Pseudomonadota > Alphaproteobacteria > Rhizobiales > Beijerinckiaceae > Roseiarcus. The sequence goes on along the minus strand of CAVYPD010000026.1, from coordinate 183,180 downwards.
TAAGTGAGCAGCATGCCGGCGCTCGAGACGCTGACCGCGGTGATGACCGCGTGATAATGCGCGGGCGTGCGGGTGTCGGAGCCGTCGATCAGGAAGCCCATCACGCCGCCGAGCGCGAAGAGCGCCAGCGACACCGCAAGGGCGAAGAAAGCCGGATCGCGCCAGGGCCATGGGCCGGGCGAGCGAAGCGCGCGGGTGACAAGCGAAACGGCGAAGATCAGCGTCGGCGCGGCGATCCCAAACTGCAGAAATCGGAACGCCTCGCGCTGATGGTCGGAGAAGGGAGCGAAAATCGCGTAGAACGCGGGCGCGGCGATTGCGATCAGCGCGATGAGACCGACGGAGGCAAGGAAGACGCGGTTATCGACCGCCTCTTCGCCCAGGCTCATGCGCGCAAGGAGCGACCAGTTCGTCACCATGAGCGCGGCGTAGACGAATTGCAGCACGTGGCCGCCGCCCCAGAACAATTCCTCGCGCGAGGCCAGCTCGCCGGCGTGCGCGAGCAGCGTCGTGGCGACGGCAAAACATATCAACGCGAGAACGTAGACGAAGCCGCCAAGCGCCATCGCGACCGCAAACGGCGGCGCGGAAGCGAGCCGTCCCGGCAGATTGAGCAGAAGACGAACGACCGGCGCAAGCGCGCCCAACGCCAGCACAATCAGCCCGATGTCATAGGCCGGATGGCGAATGATCGGGATGTAATTGGTGAGCGCGGGCTGCGTCGCCTCGAGGAAAGCCGGCGCGAACAGGCAGGGGAAAGCGAGGAGAACGGCGCCCTGCCCGATCCGCCCGAGCGGCGCGGCGCGCACGTCGTCGCCGGCGAGCTTCAGCGTCGCGACGCTGACCAGAAAGGCGAAAACGCCTTGCAGCCAGATCACCAGCGAGAACACGACGTGGATGACGAGGCCCTTGTAGAAGAAGTCGATCGGCCAGAACGGCGTCTTCTCCATGCCCGGAATGCGCGACAGCGCCAGCAGAAGCGCGAACACGCCGGCGACCGCGAGCGCGCCGACGGCGAGCCACGCCCATCCGATGAGCTCGCGTTGAACTGCGCTCCTCGCGCCGGCGGCGGATCGCGCGCGATTGAGGGAAGTGACTGTTTGCGCCGTTTGGGTCATGGAACGGTCAACTGGCGTTCAACGGATAGAGGTGGACCGCCATCACGTAGACGACGAGGCCAGAGACCGCGACAAAGAGCCACGCCGGGAACGTGAAGCGCGCAAATCGCTTGTGCGTAGCGAACCGCTGTCTGAGCGCGTTGTAGAAGGTCACCGGCACGAGCACCGCGACCACGAAGGCCATAAACACGTGAATCGCGAGCAGCGTGAAATAGATCGGCCGGATCGCGCCATACCCGCCAAATTTCGCCAGGCCCGCGAACGCGTGATAGACGAGATAGACCGCGAGAAACGCAACGCCGAGGCCGATGGCGACGAACATCGTGCGCCGGTGCCCCTCGCGATCGCGGGCGCGGATGAGACTGTAGGCGCGCAGGAGCACGACGATGGTCGCCGCATTGATGACGGCGAGCACATGCGGCAGTTCGCGAATGACGTTCATGGCGGCGTCAACTGTGGCTCACATCTTCAGCATGAAGCTGACATACACTGCCAGCGCCACAGCCACGAGGACGATCAGCACGATCCAGTTGCGTCGCTTAACATTTGGGTCAAGGTTTGCCATGTTGACTTCGTTGGGCGGCTCGAGGTCCGGCTTCGCGCTTCAGGCGACAAGCCGCGTTTGAGCCGCCAGGTTTAAACGCGTCCCCGCAGCAGGACCTCGGCGAGCATCGCTGCGAACAGGACGAACAAGTAGAGAATTGAGAAGCCGAACAGGGCCATCGCCGCCTTGCGCCGCGCCGATTCCTCGCCGTCGCGCAGGCGGTACAGGGCGAACGCGCGCCAGAGGAATCCCGCGTTCGCCGCAACAGCGACAGCGCCATAGAGGAGGCCGACGCCCGGGATCAGCATCGGCCCGAGCGACGCTGGAACGAGCAGAAGGGAATAGGCCACGATCTGCCGGCAGGTCTTAACCGGGCCCACGACATTGGGCAGCATCGGCACCCCGACCCGCTCGTAGTCGCCGCTGCGGCACAAAGCGAGCGCCCAGAAATGCGGCGGCGTCCATAGGAAGGTGATGAGGAACATCGCGATCGGGCCGGCCGAAACGCTGTTCATCGCCGCGGCCCAGCCGATCACGGGCGGCAGCGCGCCAGCGGCGCCGCCGATGACGATGTTCATGCGGCGTCGAGCGCTTGAGAACCATGGTGTAGAGCGGAACGTAAATGGCGATGGTCAGCGCCAGCAGCGCCGCCGCCAAGCACATTGACCTTGATCGCAAGCGCAGCCACCGACACGATCGAGAGCAGAATTCCGATCGCCAGCGCCTCCAGCGGAGGCACCACGCCGCGCGGAATCGGGCGCATCGCCGTCCGCGCCATATTGGCGTCGATGTCGGCGTCCCACCACATGTTGAGCGCGCCGCAGGCCCCTGCCCCTCCGGCCATCGCCGAGAGCGTGGCGAGGAGCTTCATCCAGTCCATCGGCGCCGGCGCAAGGGCGAAGCCGACTGCGCCGGTGAAGACGACGAGCGACATGACCCGGGGCTTGAGCAGGACAAGATGATCGAGAACCCCGTCCCACGGCCGCGCGGGCGCCGGCTTACGGACGCGGCTCTCACGCGCAACTGTTGTCGATCGAACGGTCACTCAGCTTCGCCTAAAGTAGCGCGCCAGGTCGCGGCGCCTTCGAACGCCATCGCGGCAAAGCGCGGGCGGGAGACCTCTACCATAATTGGAATGGCCGTCGACCGCAAAAGTGAGGCCGCCGCTAGCTCGCCGCATTCGCCTCGCTGAGCGCGGCCGCGCCGGATTCGAATTGCAGCCGCGCGAGACGCGCATAGACGCCGTTTCGCGCGACGAGCGAAGCGTGATCGCCCTCCTCGACGATGCGGCCCGCCTCCATTACCAGAATTCGGTCGGCCTTCAGCACGGTCGCAAGCCGATGCGCGATCACCAGCGTCGTGCGGCCGGTCATCACGTCGTCGAGCGCGCTTTGCACCAGCGCCTCGTTCTCCGCGTCGAGGGCCGACGTCGCTTCGTCGAGCAGCAGGATCGGCGAGTCCTTGAGAATAGCCCGCGCGATCGCGAGCCTTTGCCTCTGCCCTCCGGACAGCGTCACGCCGCGCTCGCCGAGCTTCGTCGCATAGCCCAGCCCAAGCTCACGGACAAACCCGTCCGCCGCCGCTCGCCGCGCCGCTTCTTCGATCGCGAACTCGCTCGCCTCGGCGCGCCCGTAGGCGATGTTTTCGGCGACCGTCGCGCCGAAAATCGCGGCCTCCTGCTGGACCGGCGCGATGCGCTCGCGCAGATCCTTTGGATCGACCGCCTTGACGTCGACGCCATCGACAAGGACCTGGCCCTCGTCGGCGTCGTAAAAGCGCATGATGAGCTGGAATATGGTCGACTTGCCGGCCCCGGAGGGGCCGACGATGGCGACCCGTTCGCCCGGCGCGATCGAGAAACTGAGGTCCTCCAGGACACGAACGTCGGGCGCGCTCGGATACGAGAAGCTGACATGCCTGAACTCGATCGCGCCGCGCGGCGGCGAAGGCATGCGCGTGGGCTTCGTCGGCGCGACGATGCGCGGCTTGACGGCCAGAAGTTCGGCGATCCGACCGGCCGAACCGGCGGCGGCGGAGACCTCGTTCCACACCTGCGACAATTCGCCGAGCGAAGTCGCGCCAAGCACGGCGAACAGCACGAATTGCGACAAAAGTCCGCCGCTCATCCGCCCCGCCAGCACGTCGCGCGCGCCGAGCCACAGAACGAACACGACGCTGCAGAAAGCGAGCGAAACCGCAATCGCGATGAGGAGCGAACGGGTGGCGGCGGCGTCGCGCGCCGCGCCATAGGCGCTTTCGATCTCGTCGCCGAAACGCGCCTGACTGACGCCCTCGGCGCCGAAGGCCTGCATGGTGCGCACGGCGCCGAGGCTCTCCGAAGCGAAGGCGGTCGCCTCGGCAAGCGTATCCTGCGCGCGCCGCGACCGGCGGCGGACCACGCGGCCCGAGGCGATCAGCGGCGCAGCGATGACAGGAATGGCGACCAGCACCAAAGCCGACAGTTTGGGGCTCGTGTAGATCATCAGCGCGGTTGCGCCGATGAACATGAAGAGGTTGCGCAAGGCGATCGAGGCCGAGGCGCCGAAAGCCGCCTTGATCTGCGTCGTGTCGGCGGTGAGACGCGACACGAGCTCGCCGGTTCGCGCGCTGTCGTAGAACGAGGCGTCGAGACGCGACAAATGCGCGAACACGTCGCGTCTCAAATCGGCGACCACCCGCTCGCCGAGCGTGGTCACCAGATAGTACCGGGTGGCGGCTGCCAGCGCGATGACGACCACCAGGGCGCCCATGGCGAGAAAATAGACGTTGATCGCGCCGCCGCTCTCTTTCGAGAAGCCGAAATCGATCATCGAACGCAGCGCGAACGGCACGGCCAATGTCGCGGCGGAGGAGATTGTCAGCGCCGCCAGCGCCGCGCTCGCGCGACCGAGATAGCGCCGGCCATAGCGGACAAGCGGAAGCAGCGCCGCCATGGACGCTGCGCGGTTTGCCGGCTCAGTCGTCATCCGCTCATCCATAGACGCATCGCTGTCGGAAGGCACGCACGGGAGTCCGGCCGGAGGCGAGAGATCCGCTCGGCCCCTGTCTCAAGCCGGCTCCCTATCGACAAATATGGGCGAGTTGAAGGGACCCGGTCGGAGCCGCCCCTCGGCAATCGCCTAAATGGCGCTGCCCGTGGCCGTGCACTTGCGCCAGTTCGTCTAAGTCACGCGGTCCATTTGACGAGAGACACCTCGTGCTCGAGCTGCCGAGTTTCGGCCGGCTGTCAAACCCGCGTCTCGAAGAACGTCCTCAGGCGACTGGCCGAACCGACCTTGGCAGAAGACCGGCACGCCGCCGGGCAGGCGCACCTGCTCAGCGCGCGCGAGATAGAAGACGTCATAGCCAATCTTGAGAAACAAGCTGAAAACCTCAGTTCCTCCCGCGATCGCCAGTGTCCCGTCCCCGCAGCCGACCGCGGCGCACGCCTCTTCCAATGTCGCGCCGGCGGGGTTCCACAGCCAGGTGTTCGGATTGTCAGGATCGGGAGCAAGATCCGGCACCCGCCGGGTGAGGATCAGGCGGCGGCGATCGGGCGATTCGGGGTCGCCCTCGTGCGACAGGCGGCCGTGGCAGACCACCTGCACCCGATCGAGCGACTCCAAGAAAAAAACGTTGGTCGGCCTCGAATTTGAGCGAGTTGGGCATAAATCCGGTCGCGTCCGCGATCATGCCGTCGGCCGACGCAATCGCGTAGCCCTCAATTCGCAGACGTCGCCGCATCCTCAGTCGCTCCGCTCGCTCGAACCGCGCTCAACGGTTGCGAGCCGAGCGCAAGCATTAAGGCCCCTATCATGTCGATTGGGAATATAAAGCACGCCAATATAGGAATTACTCGAATCAAGAATCAAGAGGACCCCATAGGCGGCGGCTGGCCCGAGGAGCAATTGTGACGATCACCATTTCATTGACAGGCGAAACCGTGCCATAGGCGCAAAAGGAACCAAGGACCAGCGATAGATCGCTGTCAACGGCGAGAAAAAAGGCTTCGCAACGATGAACGGCCGCAGGCTTCTTCCTGGGAAGCCTATTCCTCCAACGGAAATTCCCGATTATTCGATACGGCGCGACACTCTTGACGAGGTCTTCGCCGAGCCGTTCCGCTCGCGTCTCGAGCGCATTGCCGAGCTCGTGAAGCAATCCGGCGAACGCTTGGAGGGCAACATCTTCTACGCCGACCTTGACAATCGTTATGTCGACCAGCCTCCGGAGGACGGGCTCGCCCCGGCTCGCCGCAACGCATGGCGCGCGGTGCGATTTAAAGAGCGGCTGCTCGAAGTCGGCGTCAACGCCGGCCACAGCGCGCTGCTGGCGCTGTCATCGAACCCGCGACTCGAATATTACGGCGTCGACATCATGTCGCACGCCTATACGGCCGAATGCGTCGATTTCCTCAAAGGGGAGTTTCCAGGGCGCGTGCACTTGTTTACCGGCGATTCACGCGAAGTTCTCCCTTGGCTAGTCAGCCGCCGCGCCGAGCTTGCGTTCGACATTTTTCACGTCGACGGCGGCCACACCGACGAAGTCTGCCGCTCAGACATGAGCAATTGCATTCGTATCGCCAGCGGCCAGCGCGGCCGGCATGTTCTGCTCGATGACGTCCATGCGAGCTGGATCTTCGACGTCTATTGCGAATTCGTATCTCGCGGGGATTTGAAGACCGAGACGTTCTTCGACGACTGGGAGGAAGCCGGCCGCAACGTGCTGGCGAGGATCGAGTGACTCTGGTCGACGACTGCGAATTCGCGTCCTTCTGGCATGGACAGCTCAACCCCTTCGCTTACGCGTGCCTTAGCTCATTTCCTCAAGCGGGCGTAAGCCTGCGCGTCTTCACCTATGATCCGCATCTCGAGCTGCCTCCGGGAGGTCCGCCACGCGGACGCGCGGACGATCTGCCCCGATGAATCGCTGACCCGCAGATTCATCGCCAACGGCAAGCCGTCGCTCGCGACCTTTGCGGATATGTTTCGCTATCGGATGATCCGGCAGACGGGCTGCTGCTGGGTCGACACCGACATGCTCTGCTTGAGCAAGCCGGCCTTTGAGAACGAAGGCTATCGTGTTCTGCCGCCAGGCCGACGCAGTCGGGACGAGCCTCGTCAACAATGCGGTGCTGAGGCTTCCGCCGACGAGTCCGGCTCTTACTGAACTGATCGCGGCGGCGGACGCCGCGATCGATGTCGACCAGAGATGGGGCGCGATCGGCCCGTTCCTGCTGACGCCCGTCCTCGACAAGCACAACCTTACCCAGCATGCCCTCGATTCGCATGTCTGCTATCCGATCGAACCCGAGCAATTCTGGAAGCTGTTCCTGCCTAGCTACCGTGAATGGGTCGCGAACGCGGCGCGCGGGGCGAACTTCGTGCACCTCTGGAGCGAGGCGATCGCGTGGAGCGGCTACGATTTCTGGGCTTGCCCACCCCCTGGATCTTACTTGCATGAAGCGTTCGAACGCGTCGGCGCTGCTCGACCGCTTTCATCGCGTCGCGACTGAGGACGAAGTTCTTCGCTTGATGGCGAAGCCGATCGCTGACTCGAAGCGCCCTGCCCGCACCGGCGCGATAGACTCCGATTGACGACGCCCCCTACCCGACGGGAGCGGGTTCTCGGGCCGCCTTCGGCGCAAGCCCTTTCGATCCCTTCCGTCGTTTCTGACGGTGGCGCCTCGGCGCGACAAGAAACGTCAGCTTCCGCGGCTCCTTGAGGAACGCGCCCGCCTGTTCCTCGATCAAGCGGTCGGCGATCGTCACCCGCGTGCGCAGATGCCTGAGTTCGAGCACCGACTGAATGAGAAAGGTCTCGACGATCCGGCCGCTGACCTGCGTGTCCTCAAAAACACCCCACGCATAAGCGCCGTCGCGTTTTCGCTCGAGGCCGATTTCATGGATCAGCCTGAGAAAGGTTTGATGTCCTTCGGGTCGATCCGATATTCGACCGTGACCAGGATCGGCCCCTGATCGTCCTCAACCGGGTGCACGAACACCGGCGTCCGCCAGTGCATCGATGGCGTGAGGTCGAGCGCGGCAGCGGTTTGCAATCTCCACCGCGCGGTTACGACCATCCCGATTGCCGCACACGCCGCGGCGAGAAAAAGGGCGGTAGGCACTCCCTGGACGCTCGCGACCTTGCCCCAAACCGCGCTGCCAAGTGTCATCGCGCCGAAAAACGCTGTGAGAAAAAGCGCGAGGCCCCGCCCGCGGACCCACTCCGGCAACGCAACCTGCGCTGAGACGAACAGCGTTGTCATCATCGTGATCCACGACGCGCCCGCAATCAGGCTCGCGAGCGCTGCGATGACCGGCTCTCGGGCAGCGCCATAGAGCCCGAGCGCGAGAATTGTGCCAAAGGTCCCAAGCGTAGCTAGCCGATCTGGACCGAGGCGCGCCTTGAGGCTGTCGAGCGCGAAGGATCCGAGAATCGAACCGACGCCGATCATGCCGAGAAGGATGCCGTAGACTTCCGGTCCATTGTGCATCTGCGTGCGTGCGACCAGAGGCAGAAGCGCCCAATAAGCGCTCGCAAACGGAAAAAAACCGACGGCGCGGATGAGCGTTGAGTCGATATCGCGATTGTTTCTGGCGTAGCGCAGGCCCGTGCGTAGCGCGCTCACAAGGCGCTCCGCGGGAAGGGTCTCCCTTGTGCGGCGTGGGGCGCGCCACCAAATCAGGGCGCCGAGGACCGCGATATTGCCGGCGCAAAAACACCAGAACGGCAAAGCGATGCTGAAGGCCGCGATCGCCAAGCCGGCAAGGGCCGGGCCGACTGCGCGACTCACGTTGTAGCTCGCGTTGTTGATCGCGATCGCGCTATCCAGATCGTGTTTCGGCACCAGCATCGGCGTGATGACCAGCCACGCCGGCGCCGCAAGGGCCCCGCTGCCGCCCAGGCAAAATGCCGTCGCCAGCACCACAGTCGGCGTCGCCCAATGCATCGTGACGACTGTCGCGAAGACAATCGATATTGCAGTCACCGCAATCTGAGCGCCGATCAACATGCGGCGCGCGTCGATGATGTCGGTCAGCGCGCCCGCGGGAAGGGTCAGGAGAAACATTGGCAGGGTGGTGGCGACCTGTACGGCCGACACCATCATCGGATCTGGATTAAGGCTGGTCATGAGCCAGTTCGACGAGGTGTCGAACATGGCGAACCCGACGTTCGACGCGGAGCTCGCGATCAGCATGACCGTGAACGCCAAATTGCCGAAAACGCCCCAGCGCCAATCACCCGCTGCAGGCGCGTCCGACTTGGCGGTGGACTCGCTAGACAACAAGATCCCCATCGGAAGAGCGAGAAATCGGACCGGTTAATATCTCACCGAAGTCTAGGATCAAATGGCGAACAGCGCGCAAAGTTTCAAGGCGCCGCAGTGCGAAAAGCGACAGCCACAGATGGGTGCGGCTGCTCAAAAAGTGACCTACAGGTTATTCAGCACGATCTGTCCCGTCCGCTATCTCATCGACGTCCGCGCAAAACCGTTCAACGTACTCATACGTGGTGACTATTGGTCTCGGCGAAGCGCGCCGCCACGAACTCGACAAATTTCGCGAGCGTGTGGCGGTTGTCGAAGCGGAGTTCCCCTCGACGTAATCGAAAGAAAGGCCTTCTCCGGCCTGCTTGCTATGGCTTGCGCAATAACCCATTCGGCTGCAGCCATTGCGCGAGTGGCGGCTCGGCGGCGTGACCCGGGACCTTCTCAAGAGGGACGAGAGCTGCGCGCTCGTCTCACACTAGGCGCGCGGGTCCGCCGAGGAGCGAATTGAAGATGAACTTTCGCTTCAGTCAGGAACCGCCCTCCAACCGGTCAACGATGCTTGGCGCGTTCGCCCATCCGGCGTTCGCGATCGTCTGGACGGCGAGCACCTGCGCGCTGATCGGCATCGCCATGTACGACACGGCGTCCGGCTGGTTGATGACGACATTCGACCTCAACCCGTTCGACGTCTCGCTGCTGCACACCGCAACCACGCTGCCGATTTTTCTGTTCACGCTTCCCGCCGGCGCCATCGCCGACATCGTCGATCCGCGTCGGATGATCGTCGCCGTCTCCTACGCGATCGCTGCGTTGATGGCGATCTTCGCCGCCGTGGTGGCGCTCGATTTCGTGTCTCCAGTGCTGTTGCTTTTGACGACATTTGTGCTCAGCGCGGCTTGGTCCCTCAATGCGCCCGCCTGGCTATCGATCGTGCCGCAACTCGTGCCGAAGCCCGTAATGCCGGGGGCAATGGCTGCGCATAGCGTTGGCTACAACCTCAGCCGCACGCTCGGTCCTGCGCTTGGCGGATTCATCATCGTACGCTACGGGGCGGCGGCGCCGCTTTGGATATTTGTCGGCGCCAATCTCATGGTGATCGCCGCGCTCACCTGGTGGCGCGCGCCAGGGCGGCAGAGAGCGTCCCTGCCCGCCGAAAGATTGAGCAGCGCTCTGCGCACAGGCCTTCGGCATACCGCGAACAATCGCCTCATGTGGGCCACGCTCGCGCGGACCCTTGCGATCTATCCGTTTACCGCGGCGTATTGGGGGCTCTTGCCGTTGATCGCTCGACGAACCGGGCAAGGCGCGGAGCACTATGGGATTCTGCTCAGCGCGATCAGCGTTGGAGCGATCGTCGGATCGCTTGGACATGAAAAATTGCGCCGCAAGTTCGGGGCTGATCGGCTGGTCGCGGCCGGAACGCTCCTGACCGTGTGCGCGTTGACGCTGTTCGCTATCGCCCAGGACCTCCCGATTTCGCTTTGCGCCTGCCTGCTCGCCGGAGTGGCGTGGGTTAACAACCTGACCTGCCTTTACACCTCGGCACAGAATGTCTTGCCAGATTGGGTGCGAGGCCGCGGCCTCGCGGTGTTTCTGACCGTCATCTTTGGGACAATGACTTTGTGCAGCGCGGCTTGGGGCGAGATTGCCGCGAGATTCGGACTTTCGGCCGCGCTGCTCATCGCCGCCGGAGGCGCCGTTGTGGCGATTCCCCTCACTTGGGGATGGAAGCTGCAGCGAGGGGCGCTTGACCTTTCGCCCTCCCAGCATTGGAACCTGCCGGAAACCCGGGAGGAAATCGATAACGATCGTGGGCCCGTCCTGGTCAAGATCGAGTACCGGATCGACCCCAAAGACAGCGCCGCGTTCGTGCGAGCTCTCGACGAGCTCGGATTTGAGCGCCGCCGCGACGGCGCATTCGCATGGGGAATCTTTGAGGACGCGGGCGACCTCGGCCGCTATGAAGAAGCCTATCTGATCGAATCGTGGCTCGAGCTCATGCATTTGCGCGAGCGGGTTACCAACGCCGATCGAGTGCTTGAGGACGAAATCCGGGAGATGCTAATCGCTCCCCCGCGCATCGAATTTCTCATTGCGGCTGAACGCGGTGATCAGGCTCGGAATCGACGCGTGGAGCCAGCCGGAGCGTAGCTTGCGCATTCTTATCGTCTTCGCGCACCCGCTGGAAACGAGCTTCGTCTCTTCGTTGCACGCGCGCGTTGTCGAGATCCTGCGCTCTCGCGGACATATCGTTGACGATCTCGACCTCTATGTGGAGAAGTTCGACCCGGTCATGTCGCGGGAGGGGCTTCGCCATTACGTCGATACGAGCGCGAATACTCGCGAAGTCGAAGACTACGTTCGGCGCCTGCGGGCAGCCGAAGCGCTCATCCTCGTATTTCCGGTCTGGTTCGACGGCCTGCCCGCGATCATGCAAGGCTATTTCCAACGCGTGTTTGTTCCGGGCGTCTCCGTTCGCATCGATGAGACCGGGCTCTTCCATCCGAACCTGCGCAATATTAAGCGCATGGCCGCCGTTTGCGCCTACGGTGAAAGCCGCCTGGGCGTCGCGGCTAAAAAGGATCCGGCGCGGCGTTTCGTGCGCGACAACATCCGCGCGCTGATCGATCCGAAAGGCAGCTTCCAGTACCTGGCCCTGTACAACATGGACTTCAACGCTTCGTCCAGGCGAGCCGCATTTATGAAGCGCGTCACCCGCGCTTTCGAGAGCTGGTGAGCGCTCTGCAGAGCGCTCCGGATCAGAAGCTGTATTTGGCCCCAGCAAACGGCCCGTACAGTCCAAGTCTGATATCGATAGTCGTGCAAAGATCCGTTGTCGTCGCGAAAATAAGTGTAAAGGGCGCGGTAGCCGAGCGTCGTTGAAAAAGACTTCGTCCAATTGTAGCCAACCGATCCAAGCACCTGACCCGTGGCGCTATTGCTCAGGCCGCCCAAATCCGCCAGGAAGTTGATAAAATATTTGTCGTTGATGGCGTAGTGAGCCACGAGACCGGCGACTGGATCCGCCCAATTTTTCGTAATCGCAAAGCCGGCAGATGGGAAGCCGCTCACCGGAAACGACAGATCGAGCGCGGTGCGGCTATAGAAATAGCGCACGCCGACGGTGCCGTAGAGCTGCAGATTCGGCGGCCCGACTGGGATTCTCAACCCTCCGAAGGCGGTAAAGATTCCCTGAGTTAGCGTGAGGTTCCCATGATCTCCGAAGAGCGGGCTCGTCGGATTCTGGAAGTTCGTGCCTCCACCGATGCGCGACAGGATAACGTCAAGACCCGCGATGAATGTGTCGTTGCGGGCGACGAAGGCCGTCATCAACGCGCCTTGGAAATGTTGAAGAATCTTCAGGAAATCGATGAATATAGGCGAAGTCGGGAACGGACCAACACCGGTTTGGCCGGCGATATCAGTGCCCCACCCGTAGCCCGTAATCTCGTACTGCCAACTGGAGGGCAAGTCCGGGGCGACGATCTCTTCGGGAGGCGCCTTCCGTGTTGGCAGGTCGGCGGCCATGGCCGGCCCCCCGCACAGTCCCGCCAGGACAACAAGTCCCAAATATGCCCGCATCTGCTGCCCCGATCCCTGCGATCGGTCGCTAGATTAATACCCTAGCGTAAGCTTGCGGTGCGCAAGCGCCGACTCAACCGCCCCCTGTCTTCCATAAAAGGGAAAGGGACGTGCGGCAATAGCGCGTAGGCTTCAAGCTCGGCTGCACCCAAATATTGGGCGCGCTGCTAAGGCGTTAAATCGGGTCTCCAGCCGCTTCGGTCTCGCCCTTGCCGACTTGAGTCAGCATCGACAAAACGAAATCCGGAGCAAGGAAACGCGCGCAAGTCTCGCCGCCAGAAACCAGCGCCAGCATAGAGCGGCCGTTCGCACTCGCGATCACCGCGCTATCGCCTGGAGGAAGGGCTCGCGAAATCGGAGGAATGGCGATGTAAAGAGCGCGTACAAATTGGAACTGTTCATGCGTGAGCTTGGTGAGGTGCGCTACCGAGCCGATTTTGGATACGGCCACGCACTGGGGCGCAGTAGACGATCAACCATTGCGAAAATACGCCTGCCTCTTGCGTGTAGTCTGGCGTGGAATTCACCACTTGCGCAGTTTGTATCGGAGAGGTTTGAGTGTTGATGCCGTATCCGCTGAGACCGGCAAATCCTGCGGCTGTCAAAGCCAAGAACGCGTTGTTCATGCGGGTTCTCCTGGGCGCCGAACGCTACGACGGAGAAGGAGAACGATCCGACTGGCGACCCTCGTCGACCGGTCGGCCTTCAGGACGTTGCGGGGCCAACTCTGCGACTCAAACGTCCGCGATCTCTATTGGTTCCGCTTTTGCGAGCGCCCGCGAAGGCACCTCAGCGCTCGGGCGCGACCTCGGTTGCACGTCCCCAAAACGCCAGCGCCGCCCTCCAGGGCGGCGCTGAAAACAACGCTTACGATCAGATTACAGGCCGCAGAGCGACGGTCAGACGGCCGTTAAAGTCCTGGCTGACCCCACACCCGCCAGCGCCAGGCGCGCCGTTCATAACTGCGAGCGGCGCACCGGTGAACGGAGCGGCAAACACTCCCAGAGGTCCACCCGATCCCGGGGTGTAGCCGTATGAGTTGGCTCGAACCTCGTTTGTGTACGGGGTGGGAGTATGAAGATCCCCCGGATTGCCGGCCACCTGCGCGAATGCCGACGTGGCAAGCAAAGCAGACGTGGCGCCAGCCAATAAAAGACCCTTTATCGCATTTCTCATTTCATGCCTCCTAAGCATGTCGGCCTACAACGATCAACTCGATGTAGGTTCCAGCACCCGGTCGAAAGGAACTCAGGAGCCCATCAAACAGCGCCTGACCAATGGCTGTAAATGCTGGTGAGAAGTAGATGGTACTCTTTGCAGCAAAGGCCAGAGGATACCCCTACCGCCTGTCTTCACATATTAGTGAAGGACACACGAAGACGTGATGACGTCTGCTTATGTCGCTCCAAAGATTTTATGTGGTTCAATATCATAAACTATACTTTAATCCGACTTGCCGTAACTCTACGGATTTGCATGGATGAACGGGGGCTTGTGTTCTCGCCTAGTTTCCCCGACCCCGCGCTGCTTCATCTCGGCCTCGAAGCGCTCTGGGACTTTGCCCGATTGGTCCTCACTGCGAGGCAGTCGTTCCCCCGGACATGAGAACGTCGCCAAGCACCGTCGCGGCGTCGACGTCTGCGAAAGCAAACGAGCGCCACGCGCGCTTTCAACCCACTAATCGATATTCAAATCAGTGCTAGACGGAGTAAGACGTTGCGGCCTTCAGCAACGTTCGCGGCGAGTCGCGGATTTGGAGTCGCCATGCATCCGAGCGTCTATCTCGTCCGCCACGGCGAAACCGAATGGAGCTTAAGCGGCCAGCATACGGGGCGTACGGACATTCCCCTTACCGAAGAGGGTGAACGTAAAGCACGAGGGCTCCGCGAGCGCCTCAAGGGACTCAAGTTTGACAGGGTTTTCACCAGTCCCCTTCAGCGTGCGGCTCGCACTTGCGCGCTCGCTGGATTCGGCGACGCCGCCAAGCTTGATCCCGACCTGCTCGAATGGAATTACGGCGACTACGAGGGGCGCAAGAGCAGCGAAATCCTTGCCGGCCGGCCCGGCTGGCTCCTGTTCCGAGACGGGTGCCCGAATGGCGAGCAGCCGGCCGATGTCGGCGCGCGCGCTGATCACATGATCGCCCGCCTGCGCGCGGCGGATGATCAGGCGATCGTGTTTTCCAGCGGGCACATTCTCAGGGTGCTGGCGGCGCGCTGGCTCGGCCTTGCTCCGTCCGAAGGGCGTCTCTTCGCGCTCGGCACGGCGAGCGTCAGCATCCTAGGCTACGAGCATGACAAAAACGAGCCGGTGCTCTCATTGTGGAACTCGGCCTAGAGACGATCCGTTGAGGCAACACGGATTCAGGACGACAAACGATTGCAGAAAATCAGAAACCAGATTAAACTTGGCTTATGAACATTCCTGCTCTGCCTCATGTCAGGACCGCCGGCGCCGGGTCCGTCGGTTTCAAGGCCGACGTGGGTCACCGGAAATAAAATTCGCGATTTATTCCGTGTAACCCCTTGAAAAGTCTCGATTCGGACGAGAGAATCCAAGGAAATCCAAATTAATCCAACCCTCGTCAGCGGGCCTTTTGCAGCAAAACGGCCGCGCGCCAAGAAAATCCAAATGGAGGTCCGGATCTAAGTTGTCAGCCGCAGATAAATACAGAAGTTATTAGATATTTAACGTTCAATGTGGCGGGATTGCCGAGGTCTGCGCAGTCACGTCGGGAAGCATTGATTGGCTCCAGCCCCCGCCAAGGGCGACGATCAGATCGACCGCGTCGGCCTGCAGCTGTCCCTGCGTCGTCAGCAGCGACTCTTCGGCGCTCAGCTGTTGCGTCTCGGCCGTGACGACGGCGGTGAAAGCCTGAGTGCCCGCCTTGTATTCGTTGAGCGTGATCTGCGTCGCCTGGCGGGAGATGCGCACGTCTTCTTCCTGCACTTTGACCTCGCGGGAGAGGATGCGAATCCCCGCGAGCGCGTCCTCGACCTGCTGGATCGCCGACAGCACCGTCCCGCGATAGGTGGCGACGTCCGCTTGATAGGTCTCGCGCGCCGCCTCGACTTGGGCGGTGGTGAGACCGCCGTTGAACAGAGGCTGAGCGAGCGACGCGCCGAATGACCAGACGGGATTGCTCGGACTGAACTCGGTTGCGAATGGATTGCCGGAATAGCCGACGAGGCTGGAAAGCGACACCGCTGGAAAATACCCGGCGAACTCGACGCCAATCTCGGCATTGGCCTGGCGCATGGCCTGCTCCGCCGCCGCGACGTCGGGCCGGCGCTCCAGCAGTGACGACGGCAGGCCGACCGGAACCGAGGGAACGCGGGTCGCCAAGCTTCCGTGCGGGATCGACAGGCCTGCGGGAGGGCGGCCCATCAGGACCGCGATCGCATGTTCGCTTTGCGCACGCGTCACGCCAGCGGCGATCAGAGCCGCCTGAGCGTTGAGGAGTTGAGCCTGCGCGGTGATGACGTCGGACTTGGCGGCAGTCCCGGCGTTATATTGGTTTTGCGTAATCGTGACCGAACGCTTGTAATCTTCGATGGTCCCGGCGAGCAGGTCCTCGAGCGAATCCGCCTCCCGAAGCGTCACATAGGCGAGCGCGAGCGCCGATTGCGCGGCAAGCGTGGCGTTTGCGAGAATGGCGGCGCTCGTCTCGGCGCCAGCCTGCTGCGAACTCGATCTCGCGCCTGATTTGCCCCCAGATGTCCAGCGTCCATGCGCCCGAGGCTTCCGCGGTCAAATTCGTCTGGGCGGGGGAAGAGCGCGTCGCGGAGCCCGTGCCGTTAATGGTCGGAAAGAGTCCGGCCCGCGCCTCATTGATGAGCGCCAGGCCTTGACGGAAATTGGCCTCGTCCGCCTTGATCGTCTGGTTGGACACCACGACGACGCGCATAAGCTGCGCGAGCTCCGGATCATGAAAAACGGACCACCACTCGCCTTTGGGCTCGTTCGCGCGCGGCGTCGCGATCTTCCAGCCCTTGATCTCCTTGAACTGCGGCGACACGATCGCCGCGGGGCGTTCAAAGTTGGGTCCTACCGGCGCACACCCGGGGACCGCAAGAGCGGCGATAAGCGGCGCCGTACGAGCGAAGATTGAAAACTTTCGCGCTTCCCGGCCCGCGATTTCGCGCGCTAACCCGAGCCGCGCAAGCGACCTGTTGCCTCGCGGGGTCTCGCCACTGTTTTTTCTCGCCCCCGCTACGCGGGCCAAGTCGTGCACGCACAAAGCTATGGTGAAGCTCCCCCTCCCGGCCAGCTTGCCTTGCCCACCCTCTTCTCGGGCGTTCTTTAGGCGCCATCCGGCGCGCCCACGCAAGTCCCGGGCGGCGGCGATCACGAACACGTGTCGCTGCTTCACGACAGCGGAGCAGGCGGTTGCAGCTTGACCTGCCCTCAGCCGAGTTGGTGCATCCGATGCGCGCCCCACCAGGCAAGCAATCCAAGAGCGATCAGCACGACGCCAATGAGAAATATGAACAATCCGGCGTCGGCGAACCAAGCGACAAACGGCACCGCAAGCGCGAGGAAAGCGCCGGCGACGCAAAGCTTCCAGGTCCTCAAGTCCAGTCCGGAAATAAAAACCCCGAGCGCGAGCAGCGTCAGCAGAATGCTCCCCAACGCGTCGTGCGTAACCAGGCCGTCAGCGTTGCTCACGTGGATGAGATACATGGCGACGAGCACCGCCGCCCATTGGCCAAACTGAATCGCCACCATTTCAAGCCGCCCGCGACCCCGCGGCAAATGCGCCCACCCTGCGCCGACGCAGAGAAGGCCGGCAATCGGGGTCATGGTGACCCAATAGGTCGCCACTGAAACGCCCAGCAAGCTGGTCCAAGAAACGCCAACAATGCCAATGACGACGATAGCAAAATAGGGGAGTTCGGCGAGCAGGGTGATCCATTTTCGCGTCCCCCGGCGATGGGGCTCGGCGAAGCCGCCGGACGACGTCGAACCTGCATCCGCCATTGCTCGCGTCCAGTCGCGCCTGGGGCGCAGAAACGCGCCTCAGGCCCCGTTCCTACCACGCCCGCCGATAATGACGCCAACAGGCAATGCGTCAGTCGATCTTCGCCGTGTCCATTGGGACCCGACCCGCTAAAGCTTCCTGGAGCGCATTCTCTTTCGTGTGGTCAAACGACGTACGAACAACGGTTCCGCCGACCCCCTTCAGGTCTTCGAGAACCTTGTCAGTCGTCATCTTTCGAATTGAGCTTTTGACTTGGCGACCACCCTCCTGGACGCCCAGATCTGGCCCGTCGCGTTAGTTCCGCGCGCCGACGATCGCCCGCCAAAAGCCGCTATAGGCCAACTCAAAACCGACGATCTCATAATTGAGGTCGATCGCGTCCATCACCTCATAGGCGGAATTGTTGCAGATCGAAAAAATGATCAGTCCATCCTTGGACACGTGGCGACGCGCCTGGCGCAGGTAGGATTCGGTAATGCGCCCCTGCGGATCACAAAGGCTGTAGCGCTCGATGTCGTTTTCGGGGTTTTTGTCGACTAACGGCGTGTTGAAAACGATGAGGTCGAAATCCTTCTCGTCGATTTTCTCGAACAGGTCGGACTGAAAAGCCGTAAGATCGACTTTGTTAAGCTTGGCGTTGGCGATCGTCGCCTCAACGGCGATCGGCGAAATGTCCGTCGCCACCGTTCTCGACGTCCAATTGGCCGCCATATAAAGTGAGATGATGCCGCAGCCGCACCCGATCTCAAGGGTCTTGGCGATCAGGTCTGGGTTCATAGCCTTGATATTGCGGATGAAAAATTCGGAGCTCGAATCCGGCAGCGGGTGATAAACGCCAGCGGGAACGTCGACGACAAGGCCATCGGCGTAGATTCGCTCTGGAACGGCCTGGCGGCGAACCAGCGCCTCATGCGCGGCCTCAATGTCGAACATCGCGGTATTGACCAGATTGGAAATTCCAAGCTTACGAAGCACGGAGGCCCGTCGCGGGCCAACGCGTCGCTCGACCTTGAGATAGCCGATATTCATGTGACCTCGCCTTGTACCTAGCGGCGCGAATTGGGTCCGTTCGGACGTGGACGCAAAAGCCCCCTCGCCGGCTTTACCTCATACGACAACTTATTTGGTTTGTTTCAGGTTTCTCGCCCGCGCTCGCTGTCATGCCAATCGCGCAACAACCAATGCGACAGCGCAGTCAGCAGCAGATGAATTGTGATCCCCGCCACCGAAATCAAGAGCAGCGCAGCAAACATACGCGGAATATTCAGGCGAAAGCCCGACTCGACAATGCGATAAGCAAGCCCGGACCCCTGTCCGGCAGACCCTGCGGCGATCTCAGCGACAATCGCGCCGATCAGCGCCAACCCGCCGCTGATCCGGAGGCCAGCGAGAAAATACGGAAGAGCGGAGGGCAACCTTAGGAGCATGAACTGCTGCATGCGCGAGGCGCGGTACATCTGGAACAGGTCGATCAGGTTGTGATCCGCCGAGGACAGCCCGAGCGTGGTGTTGGCCAGAAGGGGAAAGAACGCGACCAGAAACGCACAGACCAGGACCGCGACGCCGGGCGAAAGGTAGATCAGCAGCAGTGGGGCGATGGCGACGATCGGCGTCACCTGCATCGCGACCGCGAACGGATAGAACGCACGCTCGACAAGTCGCGACTGTGCGAAAAGAATAGCAAGTCCGACACTTCCGATGATCGCGATCCCAAGAGCTTTGAGCGTAATCGACAGCGTCACCCACAGCGACGCAGACAACGTCGGCCAATCGGTGATGAGGGTGGAGATGATGAGGCTTGGCGCGGGCAGGAGATAAGTTGGGACCGCGAAGTACCGGACCAGACCCTCCCAGGCGATCAGGCCCAGTCCCAGCGTGAGGGCAGGCACCGCATAGCCGACAAAGTCGTCTCTGCTCACGCCGCCCCGCCCTTAAGCATGGTCGGCGGCCGATCGCCCATCGCGACATGGAGCGCTTCGGAAGTCTGGACGCAGGTGTCGGCGTAGGCCTTGCACAGCCGAAACCCTTCCTGACGCGACTCGGTCGGGGATTCGACGACAATCTCGGCCACCGCCCGACCCGGGCGCGCCGCCATCACCACAATGCGGTCCGAAAGATAGACGCTTTCGAACACCGAATGGGTCACGAACACCACCGTCGCTCCGAGCGAGGACCTCAGCGCCGCCAAATCGTCATTGAGCTTGAGACGCGTGATTTCATCCAGGGCCGCGAACGGCTCGTCCATCAAGAGGACCGTCGGCCGCGTCACGAGGGCGCGGGCGATCGAAACACGCATCTTCATGCCGCCGGACAGCTGGCGCGGATACGCCTTGGCAAAACCAGCCAGCCCGACCTGCTCCAGCGCCTCTTCGACGCGCGGCCGAGCTTTTTCTTTCGACACTCCGGCAAGACGCAACGGTAGCCACACGTTGGTGAACACGTCGGACCACGGCGTCAGTGTCGGTTCCTGAAACACGAAGCCCAGTTCCGGACAGTCCGCGAGCCAAACAATCTCGCCGCGCGTCGGCCCCGTGAGGCCCGCCAGCAACCGCAAAACTGTCGACTTGCCGCAGCCAGACGGCCCAAGCAACGAGAGAAACTCACCCGCTCGGATGTCGAGGTCGAGGCCTTCCAGAGCCGTGACTTGATTGGCGAAGACCTTGTGCACGCCTCGCAAGGTCACGAGCGGCGGCGCGGCTACCGGAATAGCCGCTGCTTTCGTGGTCGTCAGAGTTGCCATCTTGTTCATGATGCAAACCCGTCATTCGTCGCGTCCGTTCAGTCCGCGACATCCTCCCCATGCAGTGCAAATCGCATGCCGTCGGCATTCCAGCCTAACGCAAGAACTTGCGCCTTGCTTTTCGCCATTCGCCTGCGTCCCTCAAAGGTCACGCTTGCGCTGCCGCTCAATGCGCCTGAACCACGGACATCATAAACCTCGCTTTTCCGGTCCAACAACAGGTAATGCGAGAACAAGTTATGTACAAGTGCCTTTAATTTGCTGCATTGCAGCGCCTACGGCTTGGCGGAGAACCCGCCTTTCTTGACGCCTGATAGCGCGGCGTGCCATCGCCACACGCTACGACGCGCCGCAGCAAAAGCGCTTCGAATCAGATCGAAATTGAACGCAGGCGCAGCCATTTCGTTCCTTTGCTCAGAGATCCCATCCATGGCCAAGGATTACGTCGCCGCCAATCTTGAAGCGCCGGTTCTCGATCATCTCTTTCCGAACATGATCGAGGCGGACAAGAGCGCCTCGACTTGGCCCTATTTTCGCAAGCAGATCGACCATCCGTTTCGGGTCGACAGACGCAATCCGACGGTCGGCTTCATCAATCGCGACGAAGCTTCGATCCTCTACGGCAACGCGCGCGCGTTCAAGGGGCGGAGCGGAATCGAGATCGGCGCGTGGCGCGGCTGGTCGACCGTCCATCTCGTCGCCTCCGGCATCGCGCCGCTCCATGTCGTCGAACCTCTGCTCGCGGATGCGGACTGGAGGCGGGAATTCGAGCAAGCGATCCGCGGGGCCGGCGGGGGCTCGACGACGATTCTCGTTCCCGAAACGAGCCCGGCAGCTGTCATCCGTCTGGGCGAAGCGGGCGCCCGATGGTCGTTCGCGTTCATCGACGGCGACCACGACGGGGAGGCTCCGACCCGGGACGCGCTCGCTTGCGCGCCCTACCTCGAAACAACCGCAATGGTCGTCTTTCATGACTTGGTGTCGCCCCATGTGGCGGCGGGCTTGCGCGCGTTAGCGGCGAAAGGTTGGAACGTGATGGCCTACCAGACAGCGCAGATGATGGGCGTCGCATGGCGGGGAGCGATCCAGCCCGTGGCGCATAGCCCGGACCCCTCGCAGCCTTGGGCGGTTCCCCGCCATCTGGAGGGGATTCCCATATCCGGCGCCAGCGCGGCCTGAAGCGTTCGCCGAAAGCGGAGAAGGAGAAGAACCATGCATCAAAGCCTCTTTGCCACGACCCTCGGCGTGGCCCTGACCGCATCCGTATGCCTCGCGATTCCGGCGTCCGCCGACGATGCACAGGTCGCTCGCGGGCGCTTTCTCGTGACGATCGCCGGCTGCTCGGACTGCCACACGCCGGGCGCCCTGCTCGGCTCGCCCGACATGAAGCGTTATCTCGGCGGATCGGACGTCGGCTTTGCAATTCCCGGCGCCGGCGTCTTCGTGGGAGAGAATCTGACTCCCGACAAAGAGACCGGCCTCGGCTCAGTGGACGGACGAGCAGATCATCGCAGCGATCCGCACCGGCAAAACGCCCGAGGGAAGAGAGCTTAGCGCCGTGATGCCCTATCCGGCGCTGTCACACCTCTCCGATGCCGACGCGCAGGCGATCGTCGCGTTTCTGAAGAGCCTCCCGCCCGTCAGCAACAAGGTCAAGAATTTCGGCCCTGACGACAAAGTGACGATCAGCGTCTCCGCGGTCCTGCCGCCCGACGTCTACAACGCGCTGCCAGCGCCGAAGAAGTAGAGCCGAGCGAGACGGATCGTCCGCAAGGCAGCGTCACTTCGGGCGCAAGTCGAGGCCGACGCCCTTGTTGACGAACTGGAGCGTGTAGGCCTTCTTGTAGTCGATGCCCGGCTTGACCACGCCGGCCTTCACCATCTCATTATAGAAACCGCTCCAGCGCTCGTCGGTCATCGCGCCGATTCCGAGTTTGAGCGTGTCGCCTGAATCGACGATGCCGTATTCCTTCATTTTGCCGATCGAGAAGGCGATCTCGTCGTCCGTGATTTCCGGATTCTCCCGTTTGATCGCCTCATTGGCCTTGGCGTTGTCGCCGTAGAGATAGTTGTACCAGCCGATGGTGGAGGCGTCGACGAAGCGCTGGATGATATCAGGATGCTTCTCCAGAAGATCGCGGCGGGTTTCGACGATGGTCGAATAGGTGGAGTAGCCATAATCGGCGAGCAGGAAGACGTTGGGCTTGAAGCCGCCCTGCTTTTCGACCTCGAGCGGCTCCGAGGTCAGATACCCCTGCTGGATCGAACGCGGCTCGGCGATGAACGGGGCCGAATTGAAATTGTAGGGCTTGATGTTTTCGTCCTTGAAACCGTAAGCGAGCCGCATCCACGCCCAGAAGGTGTTGACCGCGCCGGCGCTGACGAAAGCCGGATTCGCGTTGGGAAGATCTTGCCATTTGTCCAGGCCGACGCCCGGGATGCGACATGAAGATCTGCGGGTTTTTCTGGAAGTGGGCGGCCACGGCGATGGTCGGAATGTTGTTCTGCACCGCCAGGAAATCGCCGATCATGTCGCCGCCCATGAAGAATTCGATCTTGCCGGCGATCAAGAGCATGCCGCCGTTCGACATCGGGCCGCCCTGGAGAATTGTGACGTCGAGGCCGTATTTGGCGTAAGTTCCGTCGACGAGAGCCTGGTAATAGCCGCCCGCCTCCGGGATCGGCGACCCAGTTGGTGCCGAACGTAACCTTGTCCGCCGCCAACGCGGGTCCGGCGAACGTGATCGCCCCCGCCAACGCCGCCATCATCGCAACGCGCATATGAATCCCTCCCGCAGTCCAATTTCATCGGCGGTTCGGCAGCTTCGCCGCGCTCCGCCGTGGGGTTTGTTTACGCTCGAGCTACGCCACTCGCACGGAGCGTTCTCGCCCTGGTGGTGCAGCATACGGGCCGAAATTCCAAGCGTCGAATACATTTTTCAACGTGCCATCTGGGGTGATCACCACAAGCAAGACACACGCCAAAAGGCTTTACCTTTCGGCTCGCCTCGCCTATGCGCCCCGTCTCTTGCCTCCCGTCTGAACACGGAGCCGACCATCGCATGCGCATATGGATCAAGGACCCGCTCGCCATCCTCGCAGCCGAGGCCGAGCGCGGCATTGTGGTCGAGGGCGGCGAGATCGTCGAATGCGTCGCGCGCGGTCAATCGCCCACGGTTCCTCCCGATACGACGTTCAACGCCTCGCGCCATGTCGTCCTGCCGGGGCTCATCAACGCGCATCATCACTTCTACCAGACGCTGACGCGCGCCCATCCCGTAGGCTTCGGCAAGGAGCTCATTCCCTGGCTCGTTTCGATGGAGCGGGTCTGGGACCGCATGACCCCCGAGGCGTTGCGCCTCGCGATCCGGATGGCGCTGGTCGAACTGATGCTGTCCGGCTGCACGACTGCGGCCGATCATCACAATCTCTTTCCCCCGAACCTCACGAACGCGATCGACATCGAGGTCGAAGAGGCGACGAAGCTCGGCATGCGCATGACGGTCACGCGCGGATCCATGGGCATTTCCGAGAAGGACGGCGGCTTGCAGCCGGACTCGATCGTGCAGGATTCGGAGACGATCCTCGAGGACAGCGAGCGGGTGCTGCGCCTCTATCACGACGCCAAACCGGGCGCGATGATCCGCGTCGCGCTTGCGCCCTGCTCGCCGCTCGCGGTGCCGAAGCGGGTGATGGTGGGATCGGCCGAACTCGCCGAGCGCTACGATTGCCGGCTGCACACCCATCTCTGCCAGTCGCTCGACGAGGACGTCTATGCCGTCGAGACTTTCGGCGTGCGCTCGGTCGATCTCCTCGAGCAGGCCGGATGGCTGAGCCCCCGCACATGGGTCGCGCACGGCATCCATTTCAACGCGAGCGAGATCGAGCGCTTGGGCAAGGCTCGGCGTCAGCGTCTGCCATTGCGCCGCCTCCGACATGGCCTTCGGCATGGGCGTCTGCCCGACCAAGGAACTCGAGGCGGCGGGCGTCGCCATCGGGCTTGGCGTCGACGGCTCGGCCTCGAACGATTCGTCGAACATGATGGAGGCCGTGCGCCACTCGCTGATGCTGCAGCGCCTGAGCTACGGGCCCTCGGCGGTGACCCCTTACGACGCGCTGCGCTGGGCGACCCAAGGCTCGGCGCGCTGCCTCGGGCGCGACGACATCGGCGCGATCGCGCCCGGCATGCAGGCCGACCTCGCGCTCTTCACGCTCGACGAGCCGCGCTTCTCGGGCGCCCAGGACCCGATCGCCGCGCTCGCGCTCTGCGGCGCGCATCGGGCCGACCGGGTGATGGTCGCGGGCCAATGGCGGGTCATCGACGGGAAGCCCGAGGGCGTCGACTTGCCTGCCCTCATCGCCAAGCACAAGGCGGCCGCGCGCGCCTTCGCCTGAGGGCCGCCTGAGACGCGCCGCTGCCTGTCAGCCGTGCAACCGGTGGGCGAGTTTCGTGCAAGAAAATCCAAGGAAATCCAAGGAAAAACGCTTGCATTTCCTTGGATTCCTTTGGTGGAATCTGGACTTTTCAACGGGTTACGAGCGAAAAAATAAAAAAATTCCCCTCCGCTCCAACTCGCCTCCTGAGTTGTGCGCGGACCGCGCAAGCGCCTTAGTCTCGCCTTGCCCATCCGATCGGCTCCGCCAACCCGTCAATCCGGTGAGCAGAAAGACATATAGCACACATTCTGTATTTTGAAAACAATTGCACGCTCTTGTAGCGTTTGCTCGGGTGGCGTCGGCCGATTTGTTCCGTCATGGCCTGGTTCGACCCGGCCATCCACGAGAAACTGCAGCCTCGTAAGCCTTGATCTGCAGGATCTGAGCAGGCGAGAGATTCGTAGCGGCGCCGCGTGGATGGCCGGACAAGCCGCCTGACAATTACCGAGCCAGCTAGACCCAGCTAACGCTATAGGAGCCATGCGCGTGCAAAAAATTATCGCCAGCTCGGCCGATGCCTGGCGTGCCGACTCGGCCCGGGGCCGCAATCACGACCGCTCTCGCCGGGACGACTCTGCGCCACGCCATGAACCCGACCCCGCCGAAGCCGACAAGCAGCATCGCCCAAGTTGACGGCTCAGGAATTCCGGCAATCGCGGCGCCGTCAAAGTGACGCTGATTTTCACGCCCCCAGTCCGAACCCCGTGCCCGACAGCAGGCCATCGCTGGTTGTCCAAGGCACAGACAGCCAGCAAGCCAGACCCGTCCTGAGCTGGGTTCACCTTGTTAAAAGGATCGCCGTCGAGAACATCAAGAACGCATCGATGGTCCACTTGCCTTGACGGCGAGAGTGCCGCGTCGGAGCGGTCGCGACGGCGGCCATGCTTCGGTTCGGCTCAAGACGGCGCCTCCAATCGTTATTGACCCCCGCCCTTTTGCAGTCCGGATGGCGTAATACAATTGAATTTTCGTCCGCATTCAGGCGTTAGGACACGAGAAATGGCTCGATTCGCGAAACTCTTCGCCCTCGTGAGCGCGGTCGCCACGGTCGCGTTCGCCGGCCCTGCCCTTGCGACCGAAGCGCGCTACACATGCAGCGACGGCTCGAAGCTGACGGCGCAGTTCTCTCCCCCAGACACGGCCAAGGGCAGCGTCGCGCTGACCTTCGGCAACGGGGCGCGAGCTCAAATTGCCGCAAGTCCTATCCGCCGATGGCGGGCGCTACGCCGACGCCGACATCGAGTTCTGGATCAAGGGGCGGAGCGCCACTCTGACGATGAAGGGCGTCAAAGAAACCTGCTCGACGCAATGACGGCGCGGCCCCCCGCTGTCACCCGACCGCGTGAGCGTGCCTGAAGAGCCGCGAAGGACAAGCGACGACAAGCAGGAGTCGGCGCTCGCGCGGGCTGCAATCTACGGCTCTGGCGCGGCAGGCCCCGGACGATGATCCAGGGAGGGTCGCGCCCGCCTCACCACCGCAGGAATTTTGCTGGTAACCCCTATTTTATTCTTGATTTGTTCCTGTTTCTCCCCTATCGATGTTCCGCCAATGACGAACGCTTCGCGCAAGCTGCGAAAGCGATCGTCTCCGGCGACAGTCATAGGCGGAAAGTGCTGGGGAAACGAAACATGAACGCTGCTGGTCAAATCGCTGTTACTCTCGCCGCACTCATCGGCTTCGGCCGCCTATTCTTGGCGGACGAGGGCGACAGCCACCGCCTGAGCGGCGTGCTCATCCTCGCCAGCCTACTGGGCAAGGTCGCGCTGTCGATCTGACCTAGTGTCCCGATTCTGAAGTTCTGTGTATTTCATCCCAACTCCTCGTCCTGAGGCGCCGCGCAGCGGCCTCGAAGGACCAATACGCGACGGTCCGCGCCGCTTTCTGAGCCTTCGAGACGCGAGGCTTCGCCTCGCCCCTCAGGATGAGGTGGTAGTTTCGCTACGTCAGTGGAGATTCACAGTTAATCGAACGAACTTCGCATCCGGGACACTCGCGCCTTTGCTCTTGAGCCTGCGCAGGGATCGTTCCGCCGGGCCTTCTTGTAACCCTCTCGGTGCGGCGCCTTCGTTCGGGCCAACCGGCCCCAACGAACCTCATCCCCGACCCTCCCATAGCCCGTCGAGTGACTGGCGCTCTTCCGAGCGCCCTATCGGGAGAAGGGGCGCACGTCCACGGGAGTAAGGACCCACGCGAAACACTCAGCTGGCTGACGGCCCGCCGTAGCCCGCCCAGCCGAAATGGCGATGGAGCTCATCCTCGCTGATCTCGTCGGCCATCGCCAGCGGGTCCCAGGCCGGAGCAGACCTGACCTGATCGCGGGTGACATTCATATTGATGTGCTCGCCAAACCAGTCGATGTCCTTCACCGCATACGGCGAAAGCTGCACAACCTTGCCGGGCCACCAGTTCCGCGTCGCGATGACGAGATAGCGAATGTCCCAATTGGCGTCGTCGGCGAGCAGGTTCTCGACATGGCCGATATCGCCATCCACGGCGTGAACGTAATAGTCCTTGAACTCGGACACGCTGTGCAGGTGATCGCCGCCGTCGAGTGGGGGGATCTGCGCGTCGGCGTTGCGTCGCGCCGCCTGTTCGACGATCTGGGATTCCGAATTCGCCAGAGGGGAGCCGCCAAAATATGACGCGCCCCAAAAGGGATCCCAGCCATAATAGTCGTAGAGGAGCCCCTCCATGTCCTTCGTCACCGGCTGGTCTTCCTGGGCGTGGGGCCCGGCCTCGATCTGCGCTCTCGCCAGATTGACGGTCAGTCGGAGCGTCGCCGCTGAGCTCATCATCGGCAGCGTGGGCTTTGGCGAAATGTGCAACGGCGCAATCGCCGAAGGGTGAATGAACACCCGGCGGCGGCCGGGCAACCAATCGCCGGCTTCGACCGCCATCCAGCGAATCTTCCATGTCTCGTCGTCAAACAGGAAGTCCTTGACCGCGCCGACCTCGCCGTCGCTCGCCTCGACCGTGCAACCTATGAGACCACTTACGGCGAACAGCATGGCCTTGTCCCTCCTCAAACACGCTCAGTCGGCGGCGCGCCCCGGCGTCGACCGATAGTCTGCGCTGCTGAGCGTATCGCTACAAGTCTCGTTCCGAGCCGCGCCGGTCGACAAACGTCGCCCCCGGCGCTAGGGGTGCATGTTGCCACTGTGTACAAACACACAGGGGACGGGAGGACATTTGGAGACCACGATTTCGATCGTCGGCGGCGTCGGCCTGTTCCTTCTGGGCATGGCCGTGATGACCGACGGGCTCAAGGCCCTCGCCGGCACGGCTCTGAAGACGGTGATGGAGAAAGCGGCGGCGACGCCGCTCCTCGGCACGTTCTGGGGCGCGATCATCACGCTCATCGTGCAATCGTCGAGCGCGACCACGATGACCACGATCGGCCTGGTCAGCGCCGGGCTGCTCGACGTTCCCGCAAGGCCTGAGCCTGGTCTTCGGCGCCAACATCGGCACCACCGGCACGGGCTGGCTGGTGGCGGCGTTCGGGGTCCGGATCTCGCTCACCTCTGCGGCTTTGCCGATCGTGTTCGTCGGCGCGCTGCTCAAGGTGGTCGGGCGCGGACGATTGGCGGCCGCGGGCTCGGCAATTGCCGGCTTCGCGCTGATCCTGGTCGGCCTGTCGACGCTTCAGCAAGGCATGGGCGGCTTGGCCGAATCGTTGCACCCGTCGGACCTGCCCACGATCACCAACGCCGCCGGCGCCATCACGCTCGCCGGCATGGCCAACGTGCTGCTGCTGGTCGTGGTCGGCGCCTTGATGACGACCGTCATGCAGTCTTCGACCGCCGCAATCGCGGTCACGCTCTCGGCGCTCTATGCCGGCGCGGTCGGCCTCGATCAGGCGCTGGCGCTCGTCATCGGGCAGAACATCGGCACGGCGACCTCTTCCGCCGTCGCCGCGATCGGCGCGTCGAGCACCGCCAAGCGGCTCGCCGTGGCCTATATCGCGTTCAAGCTGGTCGCGGCGCTGATCGCGATCGTGCTCTTTCCGTTTGTGACGCCGCTGATCGTCCGGGCGTCGCAGACGATCGATTCGACTGGCCTGCTCGCCGCCTATCACACCGCCTATAACGTGATCGGCGTCGCCGTCCTCTTGCCGCTGATGGGCCCGTTCACCCGGCTGATCGAGCGTTTCGTGCCGGACCGCGGCTCCGCATTCACGAAATACCTCGATCCGGCTGCGCTTCGCTCGCCGATGGTCGCGGTCGAGGCGGTGCGCCGCACGGTCGAGCGCGCGCTCGAAACCTTGTGCGTCGCGACCGCCACCGGACTCGAAGGCGCGACCGCAGGCCAGACTGTTCGCCCCGCGCTTGACGAAGCGACATTGGCGCAGGCGTCGGAAGGCGTGCGGCAGGCGAGCGATTTTCTATCGAAAAGCGACGCGCCGCCTTCCGACGAAGGCCACGCCTGGTTCACCAGCACCGTGCATGCGCTCGATCATGCGAGCCGCCTCGCCGAGTCCGTCGAGGCTATGGCCAAGACGGGCGTCGCGACTGACGGGCCCGAGGAGCTAAGCGCTGCGGCTTTATGCGCGCAATCGATGCGCGACGCCGCCGGGGCCGCCGCGAACTCTCGCAATCGCCTCCGGACCGGGCCACGCGGCCGATGACGAACTGGCTCAGACAGATCGCCGGCGCGAAGACCTCGCTCGCCGCACCCGGCGAAAGATGGGACCCAGGATCTCGAGCGCGCCGCCAAGGCGCTGGCCGATCTTCGAGCTGCGCATCGCACGCGCCACGCTCGACATGGTCGCATCGGGCAAGGTCACCGCGAGCCAAGCGATCGCGCGCGTCGACGCGGTCGCGCTCATGAGCCGGCTCGCGCATCACGCCTGGCGCGCAGTCGCGCATCTCGAGCGCGCCGCCGCGTCTCGCACGGAGCTGGAGCAATGAGCGAAGCAGAACAGACGGCTTGGCACGCGCTCACCGCTGACGAGGCAGTCGAGAGGCTCAAGACCAGCGTAACGGCGGGGCTCGACGATTCCGAAGCGACGCGCCGCCAGGCGGAATACGGCCCGAACATGCTGCCGACGGCGCGCAAGCGCGGTCCGTTCATGCGTTTCCTGCAGCAGTTCAACAATGTGCTTGTCTATGTGCTGCTCGCCGCCGGCTTCATCAAGCTGATGATGAACCTGTGGCTGGACGCCTCGATCATCCTCGGCGTGGTCATCATCAACGGACTGCTCGGCTTCCTTCAGGAAGGCCGCGCCGAGAAGTCGCTCGATTCGATCCGCAACATGCTCTCGGCGGAGGCGCGAACCCTGCGCAACGGACAAACGTCGATGATCCCGGCGGAGACGCTCGTGCCGGGCGACATCGTGTTCCTCGAATCCGGCGACAAGATCCCGGCCGACATCCGCCTCACCGACGTCAAGAACCTGCGCACGGAAGAAGCGGCGCTGACCGGCGAATCCGTGCCGTCCGACAAATCGACCGCGCCCGTCTCGGACAAGGCGACCGTCGGCGATCGCACCGGCATGGCCTATTCCGGCACGCTGGTCGTCTCCGGCCGCGCGAGCGGCGTGGTCGTCGCGACGGGAAGCCAGACTGAACTCGGCCGCATCAATCAATTGCTCGCCGGCGTCAGCGCGCTTGAGACCCCTCTCCTGCTCCAGATCAAGAAGTTCGGCTATGCGATCACAATCATCATTCTGATCGTCGGCGCGATCACCTTCGCGTACGGACATCTCATCCGCGACATTCCGTTCGTCGAAATGTTCCAGGCGGTGACCGGCATCGCGGTGTCGATGATCCCCGAAGGCTTGCCGGCCCTCATCACCATCACGCTCGCGATCGGCGTCCAGCGGATGGCGGCCCGCAACGCGATCGTGCGGCGTCTGCCGGCGGTCGAGACGCTGGGCTCAGTCGCGCGCATCTGCTCGGACAAGACCGGCACGCTGACGCTTATGGAAATGATGGTGGTGTCGGCCGTGACCGCGGACGACGCCCTCACCGTCACCGGCGACGGCTACGCCAACGAGGGCCAGGTGCTGAAGGACGGCGCGCCGGTCGGCAAGAGCCCGACGCTCGAGCTTTTGGGGCGCGTCTCCGCGCTCTGCAACGACGCTGAGCTGCGCCAAGAGGAGGGGGTGTGGAAAGTCGAGGGCGATCCGACCGAGGGCGCGCTCTATCCGTTCGCCGCGAAACTCGGAACCGAGCGGCAGGCGGAACAGGCCGCCTATCCGCGCATCGACGCCATCCCGTTCGAATCCGAACACCGGTTCATGGCGACTTTGCACAAAACCCCCGAAGGCGGCGAGATCCTGCTCGTCAAGGGCGCGCCCGAGGCGATCCTCGACGCTTGCGACCGTCAGCAGGACGCGTCTGGCGCGAAGCCGCTCGACCGCGCTGCTTTCGAGCAGGCCTCCGACGTTCTCGCAGGACAAGGCGAGCGCGTGCTGGCGCTGGCATGGCTGCCCGATCCCGGCGTCAAGGCCGGGAGCCTCGGTCCGGCCGATCTGCCGAAGAACCTCGTGCTGCTTGGGCCTCGTCGGCCTGCTCGATCCGCCGCGCAAGGAAGCGATCGAAGCGGTGAAGGAATGTCACGCCGGCGGCATCAGGGTCACGATGATCACCGGCGACCACAAGATCACCGCCGCGGCGATCGCGAAAATGCTCAACATCGGCGACGGCAAGACGGCGGTCACCGGCGCCGAGGTCGCGGAAATGGACATGGCGACGCTTCAGGAGACGGTGGCCAAGGTCGACGTGTTCGCGCGCGCGAGCCCCGAGCACAAGCTGCGTCTGGTGAAGGCCATTCAGGCCAACGGGCAAGTGGTGGCGATGACCGGCGACGGCGTCAACGACGCGCCGGCTTTGAAGAAGGCCGACATCGGCGTCGCCATGGGAATCAAGGGCACCGAGGTCACCAAGGAAGCGGCCGAAATGGTGCTGGCCGACGACAATTTCGCCTCGATCTCGGCCGCGGTGAAGGAGGGGCGCACCGTCTACAACAACATCGAGAAGGCGATGCTGTTCATGCTGCCGACCAACGTCGCTCAGGCTTTGGTCATCCTGGTCGCGATCTTCGTCGGCTTCACCACGCCGATCACCGCGCCCCAGATCCTGTGGGTCAATATGGTGACCTCGGTCGCGCTCGGCCTCGTGATCTCGTTCGAGCCGCACGAAACGGACGTGATGCTGCGGCCGCCGCGCATGGTCAATCGGCCGATCGTCGACGCCTTCGGCGTGTGGCGCATCGTGTTCGTCGGCGCGTTGCTGCTCGCCCTTACGCTTTGGGCATTCTTCTGGATGAAGTCGGAAGGCGCGTCCGATCCCCTGGCGCGTACGGCCGCGGTCAACGCCCTGGTCATCGGCCAGATCTTTTACCTCCTGAACAGCCGGTTCAAGATCGACTCGTCGCTGTCGCCGATGGCCCATCTCGGCAATCGCTATCTGCCGATGGGGATCGGCGCGGTCATCGTGCTGCAGCTCCTCTACACCTACGCGCCGCCGGTGCAGGCGGTGTTCGAGACCGAGGCGCTGCCGCTTGGCGTCTGGCCGTGGCTGTTGCTCGGCGGCTTGATCTTCTTCTTCGTGGTCGAGATCGAGAAGGCGATCATCCGCGCCATGCGTTCGCGCGAAGCCGCGGTCGAGGCAGCGGCGTCGGCCTAGGTCCGCTCTCGCCTCGTCCTGAGGAGGGCCGAAGGCGCGTCTCGAAGGACGGCCCGCACACTGGCGGTGCTGACTGGACCCATTCTTCGAGACGCCGCGCTTCGCGCGGCCCTCAGAATGAGGGGATGGAGAAAACCGGCTCGGCCGAACCGCGATCGTCATTGCGAGGAGCTAAGCGACGAATCAATCCAGGGGAACGTAGAGCGCCCTACGGCCTCTGGGTCGCTTCGCCACAGCCCGTCCGGAAGGACGGGCGTCTCTCGACACCCTACGGCTCGCGATGACGGCGCTAGTTTGACCGCGCTATACTCGCGCGGAAACGCGAGTATCAGACCCAATGCAGAGCAACAGAAGCGAACGAATGAACGCGCCAGACGCGACGAAGCCCCGCATGCAGCCGTTCCTCCCGGCGACGGCGGATTTCGCCAGCGGCAAGGACTCGCCTCGCGCTTTCCTTGAGCGCTGCATCGCAGACCTCGAGGCCTGGGAGCCGAAGATCGGCGCGTTCGTCGCGCTCAATCTCGCCGCCGCGCAGGACGGCCGCGGATCGCTCGACCGAGCGCTGGCGCGCCGGCAAGCCGCTCTCGCCGATCGACGGCATGCCGATCGGAATCAAGGACATCATCGAAACCATCGACATGCCGACGGAGAACGGGTCGCCGCTGTTCGCCGGCTTCCGAGCGAGCGCGACGCCGCGAGCGTCGCGGCGCTGCGTGAGGCGGGCGCGGTCATCGTCGGCAAGACAGTGACAACCGAATTCGCATGGATGCAGCCGCGCGCGACCAAGAATCCGTGGGACCTGACCCGCACGCCCGGCGGCTCCAGCAGCGGCTCGGCCGCGGCGGTCGCGGTCGGCGCGATCAGCGTTGGCATCGGCACGCAAGTGTTCGGCTCGATCGTGCGGCCCTCGAGTTTCTGCGGCTGCTTCGGCTTCAAGCCGACGGTCGGCGCGATCAATCGCGGCGGCAGCCATGACGCCCTGTCCCAGAGCACGCACGGACCGATCGCCGCGAGTCTGCCGGAGGCCTGGCAAGTCGCCTACGAAATCTCGCGCCGCGCCGGCGGAGACCCTGGCTATCCTGGCCTCTACGGCCCGCCAACCTGCCCTGCCCCCTCCAAGCCGCGTCGCCTTGCGGTTCTGGAAACCGACGGCTGGGCGGTGGCGACGGCGGCGGCGAAGGAAGCGCTTCAGGCCGCGTCGGCGAAACTGAAATCAGCCGGCGTCACGCTCCTATCGCGGCATGAAAATGAAAAGATCGCCGCTGTCGAGGACGCGATCCACGACGCCCGGGAGCTCTCCCACAACATCATCGCCTGGGAGTCGCGCTGGCCGCTCAACACCTACCGCGCGCGCGACATGAGCAAGCTCAGCCAGCCGATGCACGACCTTAGCGTCGCGGGCCGAGGCGCTGACCCTCGACGACTATCGCCGCGACATCAAGGAACGCGACAGACGGCGCGCTGTCTATCAGGCGCTGGCGGAGGAGTTCGACGCCTGCCTCACCTTAAGCGCGCCGGGCGCCGCCCCGGTCGGCCTCGGCTGGACAGGGGACCCGGCGTTCGTGATTCCAGGCTCGATGCTCGGCGTTCCGGCAATCTCGCTTCCCGTCCTTCAGGACGGCGGCCTTCCGCTCGGGCTTCAGCTGCTCGGCTTCGCCGACGCCGATGCGGCGCTGTTTTCGACCGCCGGCGGCGTGCTGGCGTTGTTGCAGCAAGGCTGATCCGCCCGCGGCGCCTAGAGCGAGTTTGCATATGGGCAGAACCCCGGTCGTCATTGCGAGCGAAGCGAAGCAATCTAGGGGAACGTAGGGCGCCTCGCGACTCCTGGACCGCCACGTCGCGTCGCTCCTCGCGATGACGATTCCATTCAGCGCAGGAGGCCTCAGGCCGTCTCCTCAACGAATCGCAGGCCTTTGAGCGAAGCCACATCGTCATAACCGCCCTTGGTCGAGCGCTTGGGCAGCTTGATCTTGACCCGGGGCGCGTCCTTGTGAGGGATGACTTTAAGCAGGTGGCGGATGCAGTTGAGCCGCGCTCGCTTCTTGTCGTCGGACGGCACGATGATCCAGGGCGCGAAATCCGTGTCCGTCGCCCTGAGCATGACGTCGCGCGCCCGCGAGTACGCGTACCATTTGCTGCGTGACGCGAGGTCCATCGGGCTCAGCTTCCACTGGCGCAGCGGATCCTTGATGCGCGCCTTGAAACGGCGCTCCTGTTCCTCGTCGCTGACTTCCAGCCAAAACTTCACGAGGATGATGCCGTCATCGACAATGGCATGCTCGAACTGGGGGCAAAGCACGAGGAAGCGGGTGTGCTGCGCTTTGGTGCAGAAGCCCATCACATATTCGACGCCGGCCCGGTTGTACCAGCTGCGATCGAAGATCACGATTTCGCCCGCCGCCGGAAGATGGGCCACATAGCGCTGCAGGTAGAGTTGCGACTTCTCGCGGTCGGACGGCGCGGGCAGCGCCACCACCCGGAACACGCGCGGGCTCACCCGCTCGGTGATCGCCTTGATCGTCCCGCCCTTGCCGGCGGCGTCGCGTCCCTCGAACACGACGACCACGCGCAGGCCCTTGTGCTTGACCCATTCCTGGAGCGCGCAGAGGTCGACCTGCAGCTCGCGGAGCACCTTGTCATAGTCCTTGCCACTCATGGGCTCTTTGATGGTTCTCATATTTGTCGCCCGATTTGCTGAGAACCGTGGCCGCTCGTAGGCGCTTCTCCCAGCAATGTTGTTTGTTGACACCCGTATAGGCGAATCTGGTTTCAAGTCCAACAGGCGGAGCCTCGCTCGGCTTGCGCAGGCGGTCCGTCTCACAGTCCGATACTCTGCCGACTTCACGAATTCGTGCGCATTGGTTTACACTGGGAACTGAACCCGCGCGGCCGCGTTTTGAATGCCAGATGCAACAAGCGATGGGGCTTGTCGCAGGAGCCTCACGAGCATGTCTCCAATCCTCCCGATTTCGTTTGTGGTCACGGTGCTTTGCGCTTTTGGGGCGGTCGAAGGGGTGCTGTTTCAGGAGCTCATGTTCGTCGGAGCGGCGCTCTCCGCGACGATCCTCGTATGCTCGTTTGAGGCGTGGAGCGCGCGGGAGATTCCGGTGCGCAGCGACGATGAGACCCGGCTTCGCACTCACTCTGACCACTAACCAGCTGTCGTTGGCCGCGGGCGAAGAGCACGAACGACGCGGCCAGCGACCGCGGCTGAAGCGCTTGGTTCGACGGGATTACAATCTGGTTTAAAAGCCGCAGCCGCGCCTGCTCCCGAGACGGAAAACCGCACGTGAGAACAAGGTAAACTTTTCCTTATTTTTTTCTTCGGTCGCGTCGGAACAAACCCATTCGGCCGCGGTTTGGCGAATATGGCGAACCGCGCCAAGTCTTGCCGTCATTGGGTCACGATATGTCCCCGATCCTGCCGATTTCCTTTGTGGCCACCCTGCTCTGTGTTCTCGTCGCGATCGACTGGGCCCTATATCAGCAGGTCCTGTTCGTAGGAGCGGCCCTGTCGGCAACGGTGTGGGTGTGTTCGCTCGAAGCCTGGAGCTGCCAAGAGGCGCCGGCGAAGAGCGAGGACGAACACGGTCATTATTGATCCGGTCGAGCGACAGGTCGAACCCGGGCTAGAAGCTCTCCCC
Source organism: uncultured Alphaproteobacteria bacterium (assembly GCA_963770275.1). Taxonomy (GTDB): domain Bacteria; phylum Pseudomonadota; class Alphaproteobacteria; order Rhizobiales; family Beijerinckiaceae; genus Roseiarcus. Next base: position 147,253 of record CAVYPD010000026.1, on the reverse strand, counting down.
GCCATCAACGTTCAGCACTTGGCCAAGGATGTGGCGCGCGCGGTCGCTGCACAGAAACAGGACTGCGTCAGCAATGTCGTCGCCATCGGCGATCCGGCCGGCGGGAATGCGCGCCAGCACCGCCTTCTCGTCCAGGCGTCCGGTCTTTAAGTCCTGAAGCACCCCCGCGGTCGCGACATGGCCCGGCGCGACCGCATTGACCCGCAGCCCCTTCCCCGCCCACTCGACCGCCATGGTTCGGGTCAAACTGTCGAGCGCCGCCTTCGTCGCTGAATAGAGCCCAAGGCCCGGCGCGGGCCGTCCGGCGGCGATGCTGCTGACGTTGACGATGGCGCCGCCGCGTTCGTGATCGATTGCCCAGCGCGCGAAGGCCCGCGCCGCGTTGAGAGGGCCAATGGCGTTGACGGCGAAAAACCGGGCCGCCTCCGCCGCATCCGCGTCGATCAGCGGCAAAACGGCGAACAACGCCGCATTGTTGACAAGGATGTCGACCGCCCCAAGCTTGTCGACGGTGGTCGCGATCAGCCGCTCGCAGTCGGCGGCCTCCGCGACGTCGGCCGTGAACGGCCAAAACCGGTCGTCCGCATTCCTCCTCGATCGCCCTGGCCGCGTGGGTCAGCGTCGCTTCGGTGCGTCCGGCGATCGCGACCCGCGCGCCCTCACGGGCGAAAGCGCGGGCGATCGCAAAGCCTATTCCCGCGCCGCCCCCGGTGACGACCGCGACCTTGCCGTCGAACTCCAAGGGGCGCGGGAATCGTCAGGCCATCGACTGGAAGCGGCGCGCGAGCGCGCTGATGTGTTTCGCCGTCTCGATGTCGAGATCGGTGATCTTCATGCCGGCGTCATGCGTGCAGAACGAGAAGGTCAGGATGTTATAGGAATTGTGGAACTCGGGATGATGGTTCATCACCTCGGCCTGGATGGCGATTTCGACAATGAAGGCGATCGCGTCGCGGAAGGTCTTGAGCTCGAAGCGGGCCTCGATGTTGGGCGCCTTGAGCGACCAGTCGGGCAGTTCGGCCAGCGCCGCGCGGATCTCCGCGTCGCTTAGAATTTTGTAATTCGCCATGGGTTTGCTCCTTAAGTCACTTTGCGGCGTCGCCGGGGCTCGCGACGCTCGGCTGGTCAAGCTGAAGGATCGCCTGTTCGAGCGGCGCCGGCGAGACGCGGATCGAGCTGGTGTAGGGCTGGCTGAACTCGAGGATCAGAAAGATGGCAAGCCCGATCGACGCGCTGCCCAGGACGAGCATCGCAATCGACATCGGGCTCAATTTCGACAAAAGCCCCATGCTGCCGAACAGGAGGGACGCCCAGAACGTCACAGCGTAGATCAAAGGCCAGGGGACCGGGGTCGCCGCCTGCAGCGACATGAGGAGCCGCTGCTCGCCGATGAAGGCGTAGTTCGCGCGCGCGGCGGCGAGCAGGCTCGTCTGCGCGGGCGTCTTGGGCGTGAGGCCATCGAGAAACCTGTTCAGGCTGCCCATGGCCTTGTAGGAGGCCTCATAGGCCGCGGCGCGCGAGGTGTCGTCGCCCCAAAACTGTTCGTGCGCCCAGACGAGATCGGTCCTCAACATGCTGCGGGCCTCATCCGCCTCGGGCCCGTACTGGCGCATTTCGAGATCGAACTCGAGCGCCCGCGCTGCAAGCGTCTGCAGCTCCGTCTGCTGGGTGCTGTAGACGCCGTAGGCCGTCCAGATGAGGAGGCCGTTGACCAGCACGAGCAGGAGCGTGAGCTGCCCGACGACGCCGCCGATCATGTCGCGGGCCTTGTCCATCGTGTAGCGCTCCGGGAGGACGCGCTGAAGCACGAGGCCGAGGATGCCGCCCGCAACGATTACGCCGGTGACAATGAGCGAGATGGCGAGCGAACTCATTTCCGGCAATCCCGCCTCCCTCGGACGCGCTTTCGTGACATGTCCGCGAAGCTCCGTCCAGCACCGATGAGGTCAGCCGGAACGCCGCGCGTTGGACGCGATGAGGATCGGCCCTAACGGAGCTCCTGCTCCCGTCGGGCGGGTCGGTCCGGCTACGTGGCGTTATGAATGGAGGGTGTCCTTATAGATCTTCCCGTCCTTCATGATGATCAGGAAATTCTTCTCCGGATTTTCGATCAGCGCGATGTTGGCGATGGGATCGCCGTCGACGACGAGAAGATCGGCGAGGGCGCCCTCCTCGAGCACGCCGAGCTTCCCGGGATAGGGGTTGCGCGGCCCGGATAGCGCGAGCAATTCGCCATTGGTCGCGGTGGCCATCTTGAGGACTTCGGCGTTTTCGTACCAGCGCGTGAGGTGGGTCAGCATGATTCCCTGGCGAATGGTCTTCTGCGCGGAAAACAAAAGGTCAGAGCCGAAGGCGGTCTTGAGATTGTAGGCTTTCGCCAATGGGTAGGCTGTGTTCGTGCCGGCAATCACCTGGGTGAAATTTATCTGGCTTTGACCGCTAAGCGGAACGGTGTCTTCTTCCCCGACGAAGGGTTGAATGCTCAACCACACGCCCTTGTCCGCCATCAGTTTTGCGGTCGCCTCATCCATCAGATGCCCGTGCTCGATGCACTGAACGCCGGCGGCGAGCGCACGCTGGATGGCGACCGGCGGATACGCGTGCACGGCGACATAAGTGTTGCGATCGGCGGCCGCCTCCACGCCGGCGCGAAGCTCGGGCTCGCTGAAGGTCAGCATGTCCAGGGTGGTGCGCGGCGACGACACGCCTCCGCCTCCCACCAGTTTTATTTGGGAGGCGCCCTCCAGGAGCTGCTCGCGCACTCGCAGGCGCACTTCGTCGGCGCTGTCGGCGATATTGGCGGCGCCGGTCCGCTCCATGGCGCTCACTGGACCGCCCGGGCTCCGCGGCAGATCGGACAGGGGGCGCATGTCTCCATGTCCGCCCGTCGTCGTGATCATGGCGCCGCACGGATAGATGCGCGGTCCCGGCACGAGTCCTTCGTCGATCGCCTGTTTGAGTGCGAACGAAGGGCCGCCGAGGTCCCGAACCGTGGTGAATCCGCGCATCAGCGTGCGCTCCGCCTCGGCGCTCGCGGCCAGGAAGATATAGCCCACGTCCGCCGCGAACAGAGTTGGGATCGACAGCGCGGCGAACATGCAATGCCAGTGCGCGTCGATCAGCCCCGGCATCACGACCCGGCCGCCGCAATCGATCGTGCGCGCCCCTTCCGGACCACGCCGTGTCCCCGGTCGCGACCGCCTTGATCCGCCCTGCTTCGACGATGAGGGCAAGCCCGCCGCGCAAAGCGTTGGATTTCCCGTCGAACAGGAGGAAGTTCGTGAAGATGATGGGTTGCGTCGGATCTGATGCGTTTTGGGCGCGCGCCATGCGCGGAAGGCCAAGCGCCGCGATCGAAGCGCCGATCCCGGCCACAAATCCCCGACGCGAAAGATCTGCGTTGATCCGACGCGTCAGGGACTGGAGTTCGCCTCGGCAACACGAGCAGCCCTGCGAAGCAGCGGCTGTCCGGCTGATCGTCTGATGAGCAAGAGAACATGTGGCTTCTCCTCCGTCGGCGGAAGCTCCTACCCGGACCCGCGAGTCCTGTCGCGGTCAGTTCGCGCGCCTGATCGCCGGCGGGTTCCACCGGCCGTCGGCGACCTGAGGCTTCGGCGCATAGAGCCGAAGCGTCAAAGCGAGCACGCCGCTCTTAGGCGACGGAAGCCAATTCGGTTCTTTATCAGGGCCGGGGTTTTCGTTCTGGACGTAGAGGTCGAGCGAGCCGTCGGCGCCGAACTTGAGCGCATCGCGGTCGCCGATCGCGAATCTGTTCAGCGGATTGGCGACCTGGAATCCCTCCTCGTCGTAAAGCGTCAGCGACCAGAACGCGTCCACTGGAGGCAATTCGTCCTTCGTGAAATGGAGGACGTATTTGCTTCCTCCGGTGACCGGCTTGCCGTCCGCGTCACTCACGTTCAAGGGATAGATCGCATCCTCGACCTGATTGGCGCCGAGCCCCAACATCGCGACGATGGCGCGCTTGAGGTAATAGTTGCCATAGACGCCCATGGTGTCCGTGTTCATCTGCCAGCCGTTGGCGATGCGCGCGAGCGTCGGCGCCTTGTCGTGCATGAGCTTGAGCCCCGCGGCGGTGGCGCGAGCGAGCACGTCGGGAGTGACCTTGCTGGCGTCGAAGCTCTTGCCAGGCTCGATCCCGATGCGCCTCAGCCGCGCGACGGTCGACCAGTCGGTGAGGTGAGGCGGGTTCAGCTTCATCAGCTCCGCGCCGCGCTTGAAATAATCGACCGGCGCCATTCCATTGATCTGTCGCAGTGGTTCAGTCTTGGTGTCGACGGCCGGGTCGATCGCCTGCTTGACCGCCCGTGAGGCCTTTCCCCAATCGGCGAGCAGGGTGACCCTGTACCCGTCCTGAACCTTATGAACCGCGTCGTAGTCCTTGACGCCATTGGTCTGGGTGCGGCCTATGATCCAGACATAGGATGTGGGCGCGTCGAGTCGCTCGACATCCGCCGGCAACTGCCCGCTCCACCCAGGCGGAACGACGGCGAAACTCGCGGCGCCGGTCCCGTTCGTGCGTTTTCCCGGGACGGCGAAGACATCGCTCCACATGTCGAGCATGGGCAGCATGAAGTAGCGGCCGTCGGTGTCCGCGGTCGAGACAACGACAGGGCCCGAAGTGAGGTCGAGCCAGGCGCTCGAATAGAGCGTATCGAAATTCGGCCGCACCACCGCCCGCATGTCGGCGGTCGGAAACGCGCGAATGTGAGTGAATGCGTTCGCTGGCCCACCCATGGGACTGACCTTGGGATCGAGGTTGATCAGCTGCTTGCGCGTCAAGTCCATGAGGATCAAAGGATAAAAATAGATGTAGGCCTCCTGCGCAATCGCCTGCGCTTCGTTGGCGTCAACCATCGGCCGTTCCTTCCTTCAATGTGCGCGCGGCTGCCGTTTCATTTCCGAGCGATCGTCGCCGCGCCGCTCCACTCGCCAATTGTTTCATCGCGCAATTGCCGCCGGTCTGGATCACAGCGCATCAAATTGGCCTCAACGAGGCCTTAAGCCTTCGCGAATTTGGCGAAGGCCTCCTTGTAGTCCGGATGCCAGCGGGAGAGCGGCGGCCGGTTCTCGACGATGTCGCCCGCGGCCCAAAGAATGCGGCGCTCGTCCATCTCGCGCGGCACGTCGTTGTCGGGGCAGAGGATGTAGAAGTCGCCCTTCCCCATCGAAGCCAGCATGAAGTCGACGGTCTGTTCCGGCGTCCAGGCGGCGGCCGGCTTCTCAGTCCTTGAGCCCTTGGTCATAGCCGTGAAAACGAAGCCCGGAATGAGCAGATGCGCGCTCACGCGGCAGCCCTCGATGTTGCGCAATTCATGCGCCAGCGCCTCGGTCACGACCTTCACGCCCGCCTTTGAGACATTGTAGGCCGTGTCTCCGGGCGGACAGGTGATGCCCTGCTTCGAGCCGGTGTTGACGATCGCCGCCGCCGTCCCCTGCTTGATCATGTCGGGCGCGAAGGTCTGGACCCCGTTGATCACGCCCCAGAGGTTGACGTCGAGAATGCGCCGCCAGCGGGCCGGATCGCCGAACAAGTCCCCGCCCCCGCCCGTGCCGGCGTTGTTCATAAGCACGGCGACCTCGCCGAACGCGTCATAGACCGAGGTCTTCAGGCGCTGGACGTCGGCGAGGCTGCTGACGTCGACAGCGAAGGATCGCACAGAATCCGGCTGCGCCGCAGCGGCGCGGACCTTCGCGGCGCCGGCCTCGAGCGCGTCGCCGCCCAAGTCCGCCATGCACACTTTCAGCCCAAGCGCGGCAAATTTGGCCGAAGCCGCCAAGCCAATGCCGCTGGCCGCTCCGGTGACGACCGCGACCCGGTTCGCGGCCAATGCGGGATGATTGGACAAACAAGTTCTCCGATTTTGGAAGTCAGGGAAGCTACCATCACGGCGAGCGCGCGTCAGCCTCGGCTCACAAGCCCTTGCGAGCGAGAGGTCGCGATCGGCGGGCGCTAGGAATTTGATTACGATTTGACACAACCTCGATTCAATTGTCTGTAACTAACACCACAACCACAGCTTGCATCAGCTCGATACCGAGCGTATTTAATAAAAACCGAGCCACACCATGTCAGGTGTTGGCAGTTTCTAGGCCAGTCATAATCGAGACATGACTTGCGGCCTAGGCAGGAGATGCATGATGCGCAAGACTATGGTTACCATGATTGCCACGCTGGCTACCGCAACGTTACTTACGGTTACAGCGTCGAGCGCGGCGACATACAAGTTCAATTTTCAGTCGAGCGATGCCGCACTGACGGCGACGGGAGAATTCACGGTCAATGCTGCGGACGAAGTGACCGGTGTTTCCGGCGCCATCGCTGGCCTCACCAATCAGACCATCAGCGGGGTCTTCGCCAATCCGAGCTTCCCGAACTCGTCCTACCAGTCCGGACGGCTTGTTCATCTACGACAATTTGTACTCCCCCACCGGCATGGCGTTCGACTACAGCGGGCTGTTGTTCACCACGGCGGACAATCCGGGCGGCTACTGGAATCTCTGGGCCAGTTCGCCAGGCGCCTATTCGCTCTACGAGTTGGCTGGCGGCTCTTACCCGATCCAGGAGATCGGAACTCTGAGCGTGGCCGGCGCGCCCGAACCGTCAACCTGGGCGATGCTGGCTTTGGGCTTTGCGGCGCTCAGCTTCGTTGGCCGACGCCGCCAGCGCACGGGCCGCCTGGCGCCCAGCCTGGGCTAAAAGCTGCATAGCTTTCAAAGGCTTCGAGGGCCGCCGCGGGGGCGGCCCTTTTTTGTGTTGCGGGTGAGGCTACAACCGCATTGGCAAGAAATTAAGCCAGTTTTAAACCGTCCGGTTGTGGCGCTTGACTCTTGAGCTTGTTGGCATTTTAAAACACAACCGATCACGAGAGTTCAAACCGGTCTGTTTGAGTTGTAACGTGATCGTGATAATCCGGCGCTGCGTCTCGTCCCAAAGTGGTTCACAGGGTTTAGAGATGTCCATCCGCGGAAGACGGTCGCATTCGCAAGTTCGCCGGCTCATGACGCCGCCAGCGAGCGCTCGCGCGGCGGTCGACGTCGAAATCGCCGAAACCCCCTTGGCCGACGCCGAGCGACTGATCGCAACCTTCCGAGTGCGCGCCTATTCGGAAGCGCGCCAACGCCAGCGACGAGCGGCGGCGCCGGAAGCCGTCGCCCATTGGGGTCAGGTGGCGAACCTCATCGCTCGACGGACGAGCGAACGGCGCGGCGACGAACCATCGACGCGGACGGAGCTGGACGCCAACGTCGCTCGTCGCGGTCGGGAGCTGGGCGTGCGTCCCGCCGTCGGTTTTTTCGAGGTTGATCCATTGGACGAGCTCGAACGCATTCTCGCCGTGAGACTTCAGCGCTTCCGGCTTCAGTTCTTCGGCCTCGGCGCCGATCTCGGCCCGGCCGTTCTCGACCGAAACCGAAATCCAAGCCGCGGACGCCTCCTCCGCGATCCGCGAAGCCGTCGAGACAAACTGGCCGCCCCGAGCGGTCGGCCTGCGTTTGCTCGATCTCGAGGGGCGGGAAATCTTCGAGCGGCTCAAGGCCGATCTGCAGATAGCCGGCGCTTTCCCGGGAACGCCCCTGCCCTTTCCAGCCCGCGACTTTGCGCTCTCAAGCGACGGCTAAAGCCGAGCGGCGCGGATTACGGCGTTGGCAACAGGCTCACGTGAGCCGCCACGACCCGCCAGCCCTCGTCGGTCCTCAACCAAGTCTGGCTCTGCCGTCCCGTCGCGGTTGAGCTTGCGCGCTTGAATTCGACGTTGGCGGTGGCGAAATCGCGCCCATAGGTGGTGATGACGGTCTTCACGAGATCCCGCGCCAGATTGGCGGGCGAGCGTCCGCGCGCGAAAGGCGGCGATCTCGTCGTAGCCGTAGAGATTTTCGGTCGCGCCGTAGCGCAGGGTGTGCGGACTCTTCCAGAACAGCGCGTCGAGCTCGGCGACGTCATTGGTGACCAGCGCGCGCTCGTAACGGGCGAACGCCTCTTCGACCTCGGCGACCACTTCGGGAATGTTGATGTCCATCATTGAGCAGCGTCCTGGTTGAAGGGAAGGCGGCGATCTCGACCGAAGCTTAGCGATCGAACTCGGTCGCAGCGAGCTTCTGATCAAGCCAAAGCGCAGCTTCGGCGATGCCCCTGCGAGCAAACGGAAGCGCTGGCTGACGCGGCTTTCCTGAAGCCGATAAACTGGCGCTCATGCCCGGTCCTGCCTTTCTCCTCGCGCCCGGCGCCGGCGCCCCGTCCTCGCACCCGCGAATGCGGACCTTCGCGCGGCTCCTGGAGACGATCGGTCCGGTCGAGCCGTTTGATTATCCTTATGCCTTGGCGGGCCGGGGGCGGCCGGACCCGCTGCCCAAGCTCATCGAAGCGCATCGAGCGGCGCTCGCCGCGCTTCGCGCCAAGCATGACGGGCCGATCGTGCTCGCCGGCAAAAGCATGGGCGGGCGCGTCGGCTGCCATGTCGCCCTCGTCGATCCGGTCGAAGCGGTCATCTGCTTCGGCTATCCACTTTGCGGCGCCGGCGACCGATCGCGGCTCCGCGATCAGGTCCTGCTGGAGCTGAAGACGCCGACCCTGTTCGCGCAGGGAACGCGCGACCCGCTCTGTCCGCTCGACCTTCTCGAGGGCGTTCGGAAGCGGATGCATGCGCCCTCGACGCTCACCGTCGTGGAGGGAGGCGACCATTCCCTCATGGTCGCGAAGACGGCGCTGAAGGCGCTGGGATCGAGCCAGGAGGAAGTGGATGACAGCATGCTGACCGCGATCGCACGCTTTCTGAGAGAAGCGCTTAACTAGTCTTCCTAGCCAATCTGCACGAGGAGCGTCTTTCGCTTTCCATCCGCTCCGCATTGACAAGTCCTTCGTTCTTCCCCCTAATAATCGCCATGCAGCAACCGTAGTTTTGGGGGTAGCAAAGTGCGGCGTGGCGCGCGATGGGCGCTTGGTGTTGGCGCGGCGCTGATCGCGATGGCGGCGGTTGGCGGCGCGCGCGCGGACGTCCGCTTTATCGATCTGGATGAATGCCCCGCAAGCTGCATTCCCGTCCGCGACCGACGACGCGGCTGCCGCTGAGGACGACGTCGGCTGATGACATCACCCTGTCCCTGTTTGGCGGCGGCGGATCGGATGATGCGAACAATGTCCGTCCCGATCTGATCTTTGACTCGAAGAGCGTTGCCGCCGGTTCTGGTCAGACGGATTGCCGTCCCCAATCATGTCCGTCGGCGCGCGGGCCCTCGACGATCCCGGCGTCTCGCCTTATGCCTTTTTCGAGGACGTCATCGACGTTCCGCACTCCGCCGACGCGCGGGCATTCACGGCGGTCCCCTTCACCCCCTCGCTCACCAGCCAGCTCAGCGACTTTCTGTGGGCCAGCAACGACTTTTTTGGGCCGCCGTCCGGCGATATAGCCTCCCGTCGCGGCCTCCCCCTCTCCGCTGACGCTGACGCGCTAACCGGCCGCCTAGCCGCCGGGTGGAAGATGCGAACGCCGGTAACGCCAACGCTAAGCCCTTCGCCGGTATCAGGACCGCCTTCTTCGGGCGCGGCCAAGCCCTTCGGGCAAGTTGGGGATGAGGCGGGGCCGTCGGCGGAATTTTCTTCGGATGGCGCCGAATCAAACAAGTGAGCGTTGCCGTGCGTAGCAGCACGAACGAGCGCCTAGACTAAGCGCTTCCCGGACTCTGCGTCGTCTGCCGCGCCTGGAACTGACCCATTCCCGGCGCGCCGACGATCTGGCCATTATCGGCGATCAGCGCGCCCCGCAGCAGCGTCTTGACCGGCCATCCCGTCACTTCCATGCCTTCGTAAGGCGTGTAATCGCTGCCGTGCTGCATCAGATCCTGGGAGAGCGTGACTGTCTTGTCCGGATCCCAGATGGCGATGTCGGCGTCGGCGCCGATCATGATGGAACCCTTGCGCGGATAGAGGCCATACATCTTGGCGTGGTTGGTCGCGGTCAGCGCGACGAACTCCGAAAGCGAAATGCGCCCTTTCTTGACGCCCTCTGAAAACAGGATCGGCAGCCGCGCGGCGACGCCCGGAATGCCGTTCGGCACCCAGCGGAACGAGGTCCGCCCCTTCGGGTGGTTTTTGCCAGCCTCGTCCTCAAATCGAAACGGACAATGGTCGGAGGAGAAAGTCTGGAACACGCCGCCGATCAGGCCGCGCCAGATCGCCTCTTGCGATGCGCGATCGCGCGGCGGCGGGGAGCAGACATATTTCGCGCCCGAGAAGTCCATGTTGAGGCCTTTGAGGTCCTCGGCGGTCAGCACGAGATATTGCGGGCAGGTCTCGGCATAGATCTTCAGGCCCCGCCCGCGCGCCCATTCGATCTGCTCCATCGCCTCGCGCCCGGAGACGTGCACGATCATGATCGGAATGCCGATCAGCTCCGCATGCGAGATCGCGCGATGGGTCGCCTCGCGCTCGACGAGCTCGGGCCGAGACTCCGCGTGAAAGTAAGGGTGGGTCTTGCCGTCGCGCTCGAGGCGATCGGTCATGTATTTGATCTGGTCGTAGCCCTCGGCGTGAACCATCACGAGCGCGCCCTGTTCGCGCGCGACGGTGAAAACCTCGAGCAATTGCCGGTCGGTCAGGACCATATTGTCGTAGGTCATGAACACCTTGAATGACGGATAGCCGGAGCTGACGAGCGCCGGCAGCTCCTGGCCCAGCACCGCCGGCGTCGGATCGGTGACGATGAGGTGGAATCCGTAGTCGACGTAGCACTTCCCCTTCGCCTTCTCGTGATAGCTCTCCACGCTCTGGCGCAAGGATTGCCCGCGCGGCTGCAGCGCAAACGCGAGGACGGTCGTGTTGCCGCCCGCCGCCGCGCTGCGCGTGCCGCTCTCGAACCCGTCCGCCATCACGATTCCCGGACCCTGGGGCTGGTCGAAATGGACGTGGCTGTCGATTCCGCCGGGCAGGACCAACAGGCCCGAAGCGTCGATCTCGGAAGCGGCGCGCGGCAGATCTTCCGCCAAGCGCGACGATCCGGCCGTCTTTCACGCCAACGTCGCTTTTGCCGACGTCGGCGGCGGTGACGACTGTTCCGCCGCGAATGACCAGATCGAATTCCATTCCGCTTAAACTCCGCTCTCGTTCACGTTGATTTCGCCTGCGCTCGACGCAAGATTCATGCAATTTGCGCCGCCTGGCGAAGCCGGTTGCAAAATGACGCCCGAGCCGGCTTAAACCCTCAAGGGAACATTGTCGGCTCAATTCGCCGGCATCCGAAAAGGACGCGTCATTGCGAGACTTCCATCAGAGCGGACGCAGCCCCGTCTATTCCGTGAACGGGATGGCGGCGACCTCCATGCCGATCGCCTCGCTGACCGCGATCGAGGTGTTGCGCGCCGGCGGCAACGCCGTCGACGCGGCGGTCGCGGCTTGCGCCGTGCTCGCGGTGGTCGAGCCGCAATCGACGGGACTCGGCGGCGATTGCTTCTGCCTTTATGCGCCGCCCGGCGGCAAGGTCGTCGCCGTCAATGGCTCGGGCCGATCGGCGGGAGCCGCTTCGCTCGACGCGATCCGGGCCGCGGGCTCCACTCCACCCGACGACATTTCGCCGCATGGCGTCACCATCCCCGGCGCCGTCTCCGGCTGGCAAGTGCTGCTGGACGCGTATGGGACCAAGGGCTTCGACGAATTGCTTCTCCCGGCCATCCGCTGCGCCGAGGAAGGCTTTCCCGTGCATCAGCGCGTGGCGTGGGATTGGTCGATGTTCGAGGCGAAGCTGCGCCGCGCCGGGAACACGCTCTTCCTGCCCGGCGGCCGCGCGCCGCGCGAGGGCGACCGCTTCGTACAGACGGCGCTCGCCGGCACATTGCGCGCGATCGCAAAGCGCGGCGCGGACGCTTTCTACACAGGGCCGGTCGCAGCCGACATGGCGGCGACGCTTCGTGCGCGCGGCGGCGTGCAGACGGAAGAGGATTTCGCCAACGGACTGAAAGGCGCCGAGTTCGTCGAGCCGATCTCGATCCACTGGCGCGGCCTCGACGTCTGGCAGTGCCCGCCCGAACGGGCCGGGTCTCGTCGCGCTGATGATTCTGGGCGAACTCGAAGCGCTCGGCGACGCTCCGGACGGACCCGGCGGGCGTCGACGCGCTTCCATCGGCACATCGAGGCCGCGCGCATGGCCTACCGCGACCGGGGCGCCTTCCTCGCCGACCCGCGCCAGCGGGAGACGCCCCTCGACCGCCTGCTCTCTCGCGACTACCTCGCCGCCCTGGCGGGACACATCGACGATCAAGCGCTCCCTTCCCGCCTTGCCCGCTCCAGGCGAAATCGCGCTCGCGGCGAGCGGCAATACGGTCACCCTTTCGGTCGTCGACCGCGACGGCGGCGCCTGCAGCCTGATCAACTCGATCTACCAGACCTTCGGCAGCGGCATCCTCGCCGAAGCGCTCAGGCGTCCTCATGCAGAACCGCGGATTGTGCTTCGCCTTCGAGCCCGGCCATCCGAACAGCTTTGCGCCGAACACGCGCCCCGCGCACACCATCATGCCGGGCCTGGCGACGCGGGACGGCCAGCCCGCAATCTGCTTTGGCGTGATGGGCGAGCATTATCAGCCGATGGGCCAGACGCTGGGTTCTGAGCAACGCGGTCGAATACGGGATGGACATTCAACAGGCGCTCGATTTTCCCCGCGTCTGCCCGCATCTGGGGGAAGTCGAGATCGAACGCGGCGTTTCGCCAGCGATGCGAGAGAAGCTGATCGCGCTCGGCCACGTGCTGACCGAAGTCGAGCGGCCTCTCGGCGGCGGACAAGCGATCATGATCGACCGCGAGCGCGGCATCCTGATCGGCGGCTCAGACCCACGCAAGGACGGCGCGGCGCTCGGCTATTAGGGCATTTGCATCGGACTCCCCTCTCCTATAGTCCGTCGAGAGACGGGCGTTCTTCCGAACGCCCTATGGGAAGAGGAGTTTGGGGGTGAGGGTTCCCTCATTCGTCGCGCTTCGCGCCACCTTCTCCAGGAGGGAGAAGGGATCGACTCACGTCATATAAACGCCGCCGGTCACATTGATCCCCTGCCCTGTCATGAACCGCGCCTTGTCCGAGCACAGGAACACGACGACGTCGGCAACGTCCTCGGGCTCTTCGAGACGCCCGAGCGGCGTCTGCGCCACATAGTCATCCACCACCTGCTGCGCGGACATATTGCGCAGTCGGGACTCCCATTCGATCTCGCGCGCCTGCATGCCGGTCTTTACGAACCCGGGGCACACGGCGTTCACGCGAATGCCGGTCGGGGCGAGCTCGCGCGCGAGCGCCTGAGTCCAGCCGAGCACCGCAAATTTCGAGGCTGAATAATGGGCGAGCAGCGGCGCGCCGACCTTGGCGGCGAGCGACGCGGTGTTGACGATGCAGCCCGCGCCCTGGCCGACGAAATGCCGAGCCGCGATCTGGTTGGTCAGGAATATCCCGCGCGCATTGACAGCGAAATTGAAGTCCCAGTCCGCGTCGGTGAGCTCAAGAGCGCGCTGCATGGTCGAGACGCCAGCGTTGGCGATGCAGATCTCGCAACCACCCAAAAGCTTCAACGCCTCGCCGAACGCGCGCTCGACTGAGGCACGCTCGCGCACGTCGATCTCGACTGCGACGGCGTTTTCGCCGATCTCCTTCGCTGTTCGCTGTGCCGCCTGGCCATCGATATCGGCGATCGCGACTTTCACGCCGCTTCGCGCGAGCGCGTGCGCGATGGCGCGGCCGATGCCCTGCGCGCCGCCGGTTACGAACGCGCGCTTGCCGCTGAGTTCCGAATAGGGCGAACTGTCCGCCGACATTGTACCTCCACGCGTGCGAGGGCGAGCCATATCAACAAAATCGGAGGCCGCGAAGACGCTTTTTGTTTGATAATCTCGCCGTCGGCGCTAGGTTGCGCCGCCGCGACGGACCCGCTCCTATCCGGCAATCAATCAAGCGCCGCGCGCCTGAGGAACTCCTGCATGGTTTTTGACTTCCTGGGCGACAAGAAAAAAGTCGTGATCGCGATGGCGCATATCGGCGCGCTGCCGGGATCGCCGCTTTACGACGCGGACGGAGGCGTGAACAAGCTCATCGAAGGCGTGCTCAAGGATATCGAGGCGCTGCAAACAGGCGGCGTCGATGCGGTCATGTTCGGCAACGAGAACGATCGCCCCTATGTCCTCAAGGCGCCGCCGGAAGGCGTGGCCGGGATGACCGCCGTCGTCCAGGCGATCAAGCCGCATCTCAAGGTGCCGTTCGGCGTCAATTATCTCTGGGATCCGCTGGCCAGCGTCGCCATCGCGGCTGCGACGGGCGCAAGCTTCGTGCGCGAGATCTTCACCGGCCTCTTCGCGTCCGACATGGGGCTCTGGCAGGCGGACTGCGCCGGCGCCCTGCGGCTGCGCCACAGTCTCGGCCGCGACGACATGAAGCTCCTGTTCAACATCAACGCCGAGTTCGCCCATTCGCTCGACGAGCGGCCGATCGCGCTTGCGGGCGAAGAGCGCCGTCTTCTCGTCGCTTGCGGACGCGATCCTGGTCTCCGGCCCCTTGACCGGAGATCCGGTCGACCGCTCGAACCTCAAGACCGTCCGCGAAGCCGTTCCGGACGTTCCCGTCCTCGCCAACACCGGCGTCACCATCGACAATGTGCGCGACATCCTCGCCATCTCGGACGGCGTGGTGATCGGCACGCATTTCAAGGTCGACGGAAACACCTGGAACCCGGTCGACGGCGCGCGCGTCAAGCGCTTCATGGACGCCGTGGCGAAGCTGAGGTGACGGCGCTGAAACCCGGCGTGTCATTCCCGCGAACGAGGGAATCCAGCGAAGCTCCCACGATCAGGCGCGAGGCTGGATACCCGCGTTCGCGGGTATGACAAAGCGAGTGAGCCGCGACTCCATGCCCTGCGTCCTCGGCCTCGACATCGGCACCACCTCGACGATCGGCATCCTCATCCGGCCGCCGGACGAGACGCTCGCGCTTGCCTCGCGCCCTGTCACCCTGCGCTCGGACCATATCGGCTGGGCGGAGGAGGATCCCGAGCAATGGTGGAGCAACGTCGGCGAAATCGTGCGCGAGCTCCTGCACGCGACTGGCGTCTCGGCAGCCGACATCGCCGCTGTCGGCGTCACAGGAATGCTGCCGGCTCTGGTGCTTCTCGATTCGTCCGGGCGCTTGCTGCGGCCCAGCATTCAGCAGAGCGATGCGCGCTGCGGCGCGGAAGTCGAGGAGCTTCGGGCCGAAATCGACGAAAAGGTCTTCCTCGCCAAGGCCGGCAACGGCATCAATCAGCAGCTTATCGCGGCGAAGCTCCGATGGATCGAGCGGCACGAGCCCGAGATCTTCGCGCGCATCGCCACCGTGTTCGGCTCCTACGACTACATCAACTGGCGCCTGACCGGCGAGCGCGCGATCGAGCAGAACTGGGCGCTGGAGGCCGGATTCGTCGACCTCGCGACGCACGCCCTCGACGATGCGCTGGTCGCGCTTGCGCATATCCCGCGCGCGCGCGCTGCCGCGCAAAGTCGCCTCGCACGAAATCCTCGGCGCCGTCTCCGATCAGGGCGCGGCGGAAAGCGGGCTGAACGCCGGAACGCCGGTGATCGGCGGCGCCGCGGACCACATTGCCTCCGCGCTCGGCGCAGGAATCGTCAGCGCCGGCGATGTCCTGCTGAAATTCGGCGGCTCGGTCGACATTCTGACGGCGACCGATCACGCGCGCCCCGATCCGCGCCTGTTTCTCGACTACCATCTGAAGCCTGGCCTCTTCGTCCCCAATGGATGCATGGCGACCGGAGGCTCCGCGCTCAACTGGTTCGTGCGCCAGTTCGCTGGCGGCGAAAAACAGGCGGCGGATGAGGCCGGCCTCTCGATCCATCAATGGCTCGATCGGCTTGCCGAGGCGCGGCCCGCCGGCAGCGACGGCCTTGTCGTCACGCCGTATTTTCTCGGCGAAAAGACGCCGATCCACGACGCCAACGCGCGCGCGACGTTTGACGGCCTTACGCTCTCGCACGACATCGGCCATCTCTGGCGAGCCTTGCTCGAGGCCTACGCTTATGCACTCGCGCATCATGTCGAGGTCATGAACGAGATCGGCTACAAGACCGAGCGCTTCATCGTCTCCGACGGCGGTTCGACGAGCGAGGTATGGATGCAAATCGTCGCCGACGTTCTTGAGCGCCCGATTCAGCGGCTCGCCGGCCATCCCGGCTCTTGCGTCGGCGCGGCCTGGACGGCCGCGATCGGCGTGGGGCTTGCTTCCGACTGGTCGGCGATCTCCGCCTTCGTGCGGCCCGCCGACCGGATCGAGCCTCGGCCCGAGACCGCCAACGTCTACCGCCGTGGCTATCGCCGCTATCGCGACCTCTATCGCCGACTGGCCGACCGGTCTGAGCTCACTGCATCATGAGCCTCTTTCGCGCGGTCGCCTGGGATATCGACGGCACGCTCATCGATAGCGAGCCGCTTCATGAGCGCGCTCTCGCGGCCGCGAGCGCCGCCCTTGGCGCCGATCTCAGCGATCTTGAGCCGGATGCGTTTCGCGGCGTCCACGCGATTGACATATGGGAGGCGCTCAAGCCGCGCTTTCCCGCAGGCTCGTCGTTCAAGACATGGATCGCATCGATCGAGGGCTACTACGTCGCTCACGTGGGAGAGCTCGAGCCAAATCCGGGCGCGCTCGACGCGATGCGCAAGCTCGCTGATCGCGGAATCGCGCAAGCTTGCGTGTCGAATTCCGGGCGCACCATCGTCGACGCCAACATCGAGGCGCTGGGCATCGGCAAGATCATCGCGTTCTCGCTGAGCCTCGATGATGTGTCGTCGGGCAAGCCCGATCCCGAGCCATACCGCGAAGCCGCGCACCGCTTCGCCCTGCCAGCCGCGGCGGTCGTCGCGGTCGAGGACAGCGGCGCGGGCGCCCGTTCAGCGCGCGCGGCGGGGCTTTATGTGGTCGGCTATTCCCCGTCCGGCGAGCCCTTCGTCGGCTCCGACCGATCGATCGTGAAGCTGATGGAAATCATGGCTTTGTTTGAGGCTTGATCGCCTCGGCCTTGCGCCTCATCTGCCCTTCAGCGCCGCGATCACAGCGTCCGCTTTGGTGACCTCGGCGACATTCTGCATGGCGTAGCCGATCGAGGCTTTGTGCCACTCGGCGTTCATCGTCGAGCAGCAATCCTCGGGCGTGATGATGACATAGCCCTTGTCGGCGCCGGTGCGGGCGGTGTGCTCGATCGACATGTTGGTCCAGGCGCCAGTGTTGATGATGGTGTCGCGATGGAGCGCTTTGAGAATCGTCTCGAGCCGGGTGCCCTCCCACGCGCTCATGCGCATCTTCTCGACGACGAAATCGCCAAGGTCAGGCTCGAGCCCTTCGACCGGCGCCGCGCCCCAGGTCCCGCGCACCACCGCCTTGTGCTCAGCGAGCCCCTTGAACAGCGGCGCGTTCAGCGTGACGCCAGGCGCGCCCGGCTCGACAACGAACCAGACATGAATGACGGGAACGCCATGAGCCCGCGCCGCCGCTGCGACGTGGCGAATGTTTTCGACCACGTTCTGCGCTTTCGCATGCGCAGGCGCGCCGGACGCGGCGAAAGCCCCGCCCTCGCTCACCGCGTCATTCTGCATGTCCTGAATGATCAGGACGGCGCGGCGCGGGTCGAGATCGAGCCCCGGCGCCTCGGCAGGCGCGGACGCGCTCATCGCGGCCGCGTGCGCGCGCATGTAAGGCTCGATCCGCGGGCCGACCTTCGTCGTGACCCGATAGACCGAGTGGGTGGCGGTCAAAAATAGGGTGCGCAATTCGGCCCCGCCCCAGGCGAGATTGGCCACGCCCTCAGGGATGTGCAGCTTTCCGATCAGCTCACCTGACGGGGCGTAGACCCACGACGCCGCCCGGACCGGTGACCCAGACATTCCCACGCTCGTCGCATTTCATCCCGTCGGGACCGCCGGTCTGCGATGACGACTGGATCTCGCTTGCGAACAGTCGCTCCCCCGACAAGGAGCCGTCGGGCGCGACGTTGAAGACGCGGATCAGCTTTTTCGCGCTGTCGTTGACGTAGAGCAGCGTCTCGTCCGGAGAAAGACAAAGGCCGTTCGGCTGCTCGAACAGATCGCGATCGACCACAAGTTGCAGACCGCCGCCATCGGGCGCCACCCGATAAACGGCCTGAAACCCGAGTTCGCGCGGCCGCTCGACGCCAAAGACGGGGACGCGTCCGTAATAGGGGTCGGTGAAATAAATCGAGCCGTCGGAACGCACGCAGACGTCGTTCGGGCTGTTCAGTTCCTTCCCCTCGAAATGGCTCGCGAGCACCTCACGTGTTCCGTCCGGCCTCTCGCGGATGAGCAATGAGGTCGCGTGCTCGCAGACGATGAGGTTGAGGTCGACATCGTAAGTCATGCCGTTGCATTTGTTCGACGGGCGCTTGACCTCGACCACGCCACCGTGCGGATCCCACCGGCGCCGCACGTCGCCCGGCATGTCCGAAAACAACAGGAAATGATCGACCGGATGCCAGACCGGCCCTTCGGTGAACACACAGTCCGTCGCGACCTGGATGGCCGGCGCGTCGAGCTCGACCAACTCCTCGAACTCCGGCCGCAGAGACGTATGGCTCATTGCTTCTACTTCCTCCCCATGACTGCGCCGTGTCCGCTCAGCCTAAACGCGCGGGCGCGACACGCGGCCGTTGCGCGGCGTCGGTTTCGCTCCAGTAGATCGTAATTTCGACCGCTCTCATCGTCGAGAGCAAGTGATTTCTAGATCGAGCCGTCGCCTCGCGGCTCGGCGATTACGCGCCCTAGATTTCCTTGATGGGCTTCTTGATCCGCGCGGCCCGCGCGTCCGCCGCCTTTGATTTGGACGATGGCGCTCCCCGCGGTGAGGATGCCGCCCTGACAGTTTCAGGCAGTTCAGCCTTCAGCCGCTTCAACTCATCGACTTCCGCCTGGATTGCAAATTTGATCATTTCAATAGTCTGACACAGAACGCCGCGCCTACCTACCTCAATCGACTTGGAATCAACCTAATACCCAACGTTCAGTGCACACCCTGCGTCAGGCCCTGGACGAAATAGCGGTTGAGCAGGATCATCATGGCGACGATGGGCAGCGTGGAGAAATGCGCGAGCGCCCCAAGCGTGCCCCACGAAATGTCCTTTGTGCCATAGGCGGAGAGAAGGGCGACAGAGATTGTCTTCGTGTCCGCTTTGGTCAGGAACATCGCGTAGAGGAAATCATTCCAGGAGAACATGACGCAGAAAATTGCGCTCGCGATCAGGCCGGGGACCACGGTCGGCAGGGCGATTCGGATAAAGGCGCCGAAATCCGTGCAGCCGTCCGTCCGCGCCGCCTCCTCGATCGAAACCGGCGCGGCGCGAAAGAAGGAAAACATCATCCAGACGACAAAAGCGCTGTTAAGCGCGGTGTTGAGGATGATCACCGCCCACCAGGTGCCCAGAAGACCAATGTCGCGCATCAGAAGGTAGAACGGGATGAGCGTCGCGATCGGCGGCACGGTGCGGATGATGAGAAAGAAATAGGCGAGCCAGATCGCGCGCGGACTTTCCGATCGCGCCAGGGCGTAGCCCGCCGGGGCGCCGAGAAGAAGCGACAGCGCCGTCGACCCGATCGCAATGATGAGGCTCGACTGGAGCAGCGCGCCGAGATGGAAGTAGCGAAATACGCTCTCAAAATTGTCGAGCGTCGGCGTGAACAAAAACGTCGGCGGGGAGGCGAAGATGTCGCGGGTCGGCTTGTAGGCGATCGAGAACAGCCACACGACCGGCGCGAGCGCGACCACGAGGACAACGCAGATCGCCAGGCGGCGTACGATCAACAGCAACCGATCGCGATCAAGCATGCCGGTTCCTTCCCGGCTTGAGGACCACGATGAACGCCGCCGCCATGAGCGAGGATGCAGACGACGATCAATGTGCTGACGGCGGAAGCAGCGCCGATGTTGAAAAACTCGAGCCCCTGTTTGACGCCATAGATCATCAGCGTGTTGGTCGCGTCCGCCGGGCCGCCGCTGGTGGTGACGAAGATGATGTCGAACACCCGGAAGGCGTCCATCATGCGCAAGATCAGCGCGAGAAAGGCCGCGGGCATGAGAAGCGGCAGGACCATGAGCCAGAACCGTTGCGGCCCGTTCGCGCCGTCGACCGCAGCGGCTTCGAGAATGTCGGTCGGCAGCGTCTTGAGGCCGGCGAGCAGGATCAGCGCCATCAGCGGCGTCCATTCCCACGCGTCGATCGCGACCAAGGTGGCAAGCGCGTACTGAGGGTCGGCGAGCAGCCCACGCGGACTGGATAGGCCAAGTTCCGCCAGCGGATAGCCGAGCATGCCATATTCCGGACTGAGCAGCGCCTTGAAGACGAGCCCGACCACGAGCGGCGTGACGGTCGCGGGAATAAGCAGGAGCCCGAGCGCGACGCGATTGAACCAATCGTCACGCCACAGAAGCAGCGCAACGCCAAGACCGAGAACGAATTCGAGCGTGACGGCGCCGAAGGTGAAGGCGAAAGTGTTGATCACCGCACGGCGCGCGGTCGGATCGCGCCACAGCGCAAGATAATTGTCGAGGCCGACGAAATGCCGCGAAGCCGGGCGGATCAGGTTGTAATTGTCGAACGAGTAGAGAAAGCCCTGGACCATCGGCCCGACGGCGACGGCGAGCACGTAGATGAGGGCTGGCGCAGCCATCGCGATGCAGGAACAGCTGGCGCTGTCGGGTATAGGACCAGCACGCCGAAAGGGCCGCGTCTTCGTCGGTCGCGGCGCCATCGCGCGAAGCAACGCTCACGGCGCGCAAGTATCCGCGGGTACGGTATTCCGGCTCTTCTCCACAGAAAGGCGCGCCCCTTCTCCCTCGGGGAGAAGGTGGCCCGAAGGGCCGGATGAGGGCTCGGCGGGGAGCCCTACCAAGTGCGCACTCGCAGCGCGTTCACGTCGTGTATTGAACAAACTCCCAAGCCCTGCGGCAGAAACCCTCATCCGTCGGGCTTCGCCCGACACCTTCTCCCGAGGGGAGAAGGGGGTTTGCCGTCCGTCTGGGCGCTTCTGCTGATTCGCGGATCCGACAACCCCGTCAGTCGCTTCGTCCTAAAATCATTTGAACAAAGCCTCCGCCTTGCTCTGAATATCGTCCATCGCAGTCTTGGGATCGGCCTGGCCGACCAGCACAGCATTGATGGCCCCGCCGATCAGATCCTGCAATTCCGGATATTGTGGAATGCGCGGGCGGAAGTCGCCGTCGCCATGCTCGAACGAGGTCGCGATCACCGGCAGGAACGGGTACTTGGCGAGCAGCTCGGGATCGGTCAGTTCGCTCTTGCGCAGATAACTGCCGGCGCCGCGCAGGTTGAGGTCCTTGTGCACTGCTGGGCTCGTGACCCACTTTGATAAAGGCCCAGGCCGCCTCCTGCTTCTTCGGCTCGATGTCCTTGTTGATGCCCAGCGCCCAACCGCCGATGCCATATTCCTGCGGCTGCCCTTGGGCGGATGGCGTCAGCATGATCCCCGCCTTGCCGGCGATCTTCGACACTTTCGGATTGTCGTAGTCGGCAGCGCCGATCGACCAGGTCTGCATGTTCGCGACCGCGCCCTGTCGGAAACTCTCCTCGCGTCCGCCCCAGTCGTAGTCGGCGGCGCCGGGAGGGGCGGCGTCGTCGAAGAGTTTCTTATAGGCGACGACGCTCGCGATATTGGCGGGCGAGTTCAGCGTCGGCTTCCCGTCCTTGTCGAGGATCGAGCCGCCGAACTGACGATTGTATTGCATCCAGTCCTGCGCGACCGCCGGGCCCTTCTGGCCGTTGGCGACGAAACCGTAAGCCTTCTTGCTCTTGTCGGTCAGCTTCACGGCGTCGGCGACGAACTCGTCCATCGTCGCAGGCGGCTTAAGGCCAGCGGCGTCGTAGAGGTCCTTGCGGTAGGCCAGCACATTGGCGTAGCCGGCGAAGGGGAACGCGACCTGCTTGCCCTTGTAGCCGCCAAGTGAGGACATGAGCGAAGGATAGATGTCGTCGACCTTGATCTCGGCCGCGTCGCGCTTGATCCAATCAGTGAGGTCGACGGTGTAACCAGCCTCGGCGAACTGACCCGACCAGACGATGTCGACGGTGGCGAGATCGTAGCCCTTGGTGTGGCCGACATAGTCGGCGGTGATCTTGGTCAGGAGCTCGGGGTAGCTCAGGATGTCGACATTGACCTTGGCGCCCGTTTGCGCCTCGAACTCGGGGGCGATCGCCGCCAGCACCGCGGCGAACTGATCATTCTGTGACGCCAGGTTCAGCGTCACGCCCGCGTAAGGCTTATCGGCCGCTCGCGCGCCGGAAACGCCGGCCGAAACCAAAACACCAAGCGCGAGCGCCGCCGCCTGACCGATGAACGGTTTCATGCCTGACTTCTCCCCTGATGACGATGAGGACAGGCTAACACTCTGATTTTCGTAAGAGCAATCCAATTGTGCGGCGATCAAACAAACAAACGGAGTTTGCTTCTTGATTGAGGGCGCGACCTTGGCGCCAGCGCGCGCCAAGACTATCGTTCGCGACCCGGTATCCGGGACCCCCAGCCATCGTGTGTCAGCAGCAGGCAAAAACCCATGTCCCTGAAGGTCCTTTTCATCGGCGGCACCGGAAACATTTCGCTGCCCTGCGTCGCCGAGGCGGTCACGGCCGGCCATCGCGTCTCGGTCTTCAATCGGGGGAAGACGTCAGTCGATCTGCCTCGGAGCGTGACCACGATCGCCGGCGATCTCAAGGACACGGCCTATCGCGAGCTCGGACGAGCAGGCTTCGATGTGGTCTGCCAGTTCATCACCTTCACGCCCGAGCAGATGGCGGACGACATTGCGGCTTTCGCCGGCGGGACCGGCCAGTTCATCTTCATCTCGTCAGCCTCGGTCTACGAGAAGCCGCCGCGGCGCTATGTGATCACGGAAGAGACGCCCGCAGTTAATCCCTTCTGGACATACAGCCAGAACAAGATCGCCTGCGAAGCCATGCTCAAGCGCTCAAGCGGGTTGCCCTGGACCATTGTGCGGCCGAGTCACACCGTGCGCTCGATGCTGCCGACGATTTTCAACGAAGGCGACGCCGTCGCTCGTCGGATGCTCGCGGGAAAGCCAGTGATCCTCGCCGGCGACGGCGCAACCGTCTGGACGCTGACGCGATGTGCGGATTTCGCCACGCCATTCGTCAAGCTGTTCGGCGCCACGCAAGCGCTCGGCGAGGACTTTCACATCACCTCGGATCATGCGTACACGTGGAACGACATCTATGCCGCGATCGCCGACGGTCTCGGGGTCAAAGCCGATATCGTTCACGTGCCGACGGACACGCTCGTCCGGTACAATCCTGAGTGGGAAGGCCCCCTCATGGGCGACAAGACCTGGTCGGCGTTGTTCGACAATTCCAAGGTCAAGCGGGTGGCGGGCGACTTCTCTTGCGAGAAGGACCTAGCGCGCGTGCTCGCCGAGCCGATTGCGCACGTTCGGGCGCGTCTTTCCGCAGAGGGAACCAAGGCCGACGAGCTTGATCCGCTTCTCGATCGGATCGCACGGGAACAGCGTAAGCTGGGAGCGCTCGCCCGTAGCCGCTTCGCCAAGCCGCCTTCCTCGTTGTACGATTTCATCGCATTGGCGAAGGACCTTTCCGCCCTCCTGCTCACGAGGCTAAGTTTGGTGAGGATTGCGAGGCGCTTTCCAAGCCGCTGCGGATGCGATAGCAACACGAAGACGCGCATTGGAGGAGCTCATGAGCGCGGCGTCGGCGCGCGCCATCGCTTCACATCGGAACGTCGCGACGCAAGACGGCCTCGAGCGGGCCGTCGCCTGGTCGCGACAGTGGAGCGCGGAATTTCCGTTTTGTCTCGCCAATCACCTGCCGATGGTCTTGGTCGCCTTGCATCGCATGGGCGCGAGCGACGACCGCCTGGAAGCCTATTGCCAGATCTACCATAAGCAGAACGGGCTCGTTCCCGTTCCGGAACCGATCGGCGCGATCACGCGCGAGAATTGGCGCGAGTTCCTGGGCCAGCGCGAGCGCGAAGGCGACTATCGCGCATTCTTCGCCGGCGAAGTCGCGCGGCTCGGCGCGACGCCGGCCGCCCTGCTCTACCTGCCGGAGCTCATTCCCGGCATGGCCGCGAGCGCCACGCACGCGCTCATGCGCATGGCCTATGCGACAATGACGGACAGCGACGAGGAGACTGGAGTCTCGCTCGCCTATTGGGCGGCGACCTACCTTTCGCTTGGGCCCTCGCGAGGCCTCACACCCTCGACCGACGATCCGGCGGAGGTTCTCGCGTTCATGTCCGGGCCACCGGCGTTCCGGCATGTCGAGCCCGAGCGCGATCTCCTATGGCACTTCATGCGCGCAGTGTCAGAGAAGCCAGAATTCGCGCCTGTCGTCGATATGCTGGCGATCGGGCCGGAGACCCATGACCGGATCGCTCGCTGCTCGCTGGCGCTCTATGCCGCGACGCTCGACTTTTGCGCGCTGCACGCAGTCACGGATACGCACTGGCTGCGCCTCATGGCGCCGCGCACCCCCGACGCGGCGACGCCGCTGCGCTATTTCTGGCAAGCGATCGCATCGCTGGTCCCGAAGATCGGCTTTCCCACTCTGCCGAGCGCGGATGAACTGGAGGCATGGCGACGCGCTCGCCTGCCCGACTGGCCCGAGATCTATCGCGAGGCGGTCGCGCGGGATGACGAGCATGATCTGAGCCTGACTTTCTCAGCCGGCGAAGAATTCAAGCACTACGGCGATCGCCTTTATCAATATGCGGCGGCGAAGCGCCTGAGCCTCGTCTGATGATCCTGGCCAACGCGCGTCTTCCTCAAGGCGGCCTTGCCCAAGGCGGTCTTGTCGACGTCGAGATTGCAAGCGGCGTCATTGCGGCGCTGCATGCGCCCTGGAAGCGCCGATCTTCAGCCAGGCGAGCGCATCGATCTTAAGGGCGCGCTCCTCCTGCCGGCGTTCGTTGACGGCCACATCCATCTCGACAAGACGCATTGGGGCGCGCCGCGGCTGCCTCATGTCGAGGGACGCACCGTGCGCGAGCGGATCGCCGCCGAACGCGTCGAACGTCATCGCGTCGCGCTGCCGATCGAGGCGCGCGCCTCGGCGCTCATCCGAACGCTGATCGCCAATGGCACGACGCGCGTGCGCAGCCACATCGACATCGACAACGACGTCGGCCTCGCCAATCTCGAAGCCGTGCTGCGTGTGCGCGAGGCCTACGGGACTGGATCGACATTCAGCTCGTGGCCTTCCCGCAAAGCGGGGTGACCACGGAAAAAGGCGCGCCCGAGCTCATGGCGGCGGCGCTCGGCGCAGGCGCAGATCTGATTGGCGGTCTTGATCCCGCTGGTTTCGACGGCGACGTCAAGGGCCAGCTCGACATCGTCTTCGGCCTCGCCGACAGGTTCGGCAAGGGAATCGACATTCATCTCCACGACGGCGGCGAGACCGGCGCTTCGGAGCTCCGCGACATCGCCGAGCGGACGATCGCCGCCGGCATGCAGGGGCGTGTCGCGGTCAGCCACGCGTTCGCACTCGGATCGATCGGGCCAGACCTGTTTGCCAAGACCGCCGACGCGCTCGCCCGCGCCCAGGTCGCGATCATGACCTCGTGCCCGCCATCTGCGCCCGTGCCGCCGCCGGCCAAGCTCCGCGCGCGCGGCGTGACAGTGTTCGCCGGCTCCGACAACATTCGAGATTGCTGGTCGCCTTACGGCAATGGCGACATGCTCGACCGCGCCGCGATCATCGCTGAGCGGCATGCCCTGTTCGCGGACCGCGAGCTTGAGGATGCTTTCGCGCTTACGACCGGGGAAGCGGACAAGGCGCTCGGCGCCCCCCGCCGAGAGCTTCGCGCCGGCGCGATCGCCGATCTGGTCGCAGTCGCGGCCCCAAGCGTCGCGGACGCGGTCGTCGATCGGCCCCCGCGCGCTCTGGTTCTCCGCGCTGGGCGCATCGCCGCCGAGCGAGGCATCGCCTCCGCGGCGCTCAAGGAAGTGGTGGTTGCCTGATCGATCCGATCGCAACCCCCGCGATTTCCGCTTGCAGACTTATGTCGCTATCGTCCAATAAAATGATCTTGCGGAACGTCCAGCGCTCGGAAGCGCTGGCGAGGAATGAAACGGAGGATACGTCATGAGGCGTCAGCGCAAGATCTTTATGGCCGCGGCCGCGGCCGCGTTGCTGAGCGGCGGGGCGCCAGCCGCGCGGGCGGACGGCTGGATCGCAAGCTGGGGAGCAAGCGACGTCTTTCCTGTGGGTCAGGACATCAACTACCAGACGTTGCGGCAGATTGTCCGCTTAAGCGCCGGCGGCAAGCAAGTGCGCGTGCGCTTCTCCAACGAGACCGGCCATTATCCGCTGGTCATCGGCGCGGCCCATATCGCGAAGCCAGCGACCGACGCGCCGGCGGGGACAATCGACGCCGCGACCGACCGCGCGCTGAGTTTCGGAGGCTTAGGCGGGATAACCATTCCACCGGGCGCAGCCGCGCTGTCGGACCCGATCGACATGGAGGTCGCGCCGCTGTCGAAGCTGGCTGTCAGCCTGTTCGTGCCGCGTTGGACCGGACCCTCGGTCATTCATTTGGACGGGGTGGCGACAACCCAGATCTCGGGCGACGGAGACTTTACCGTTGCGCCGGCCATCCCCTCGCCCAAGACGTCCACGTCGCGATTTTTCATCGATGAGGTCGACGTCAACGCGCCCGGCCAGCCCGCGGCCGTCGTCACGCTCGGCAACTCGATCACCGACGGCTACCGTTCTGAAGTCGACGCCAACCACCGCTGGCCCGACCGGCTGGCGGAGCGGCTGGCCGCCCGTCCGAACGCCGAGCCGGTCGGCGTGGTCAACGCTGGCGTCAGCGGCAACCGGATCCTCCACGATCATCCGGAGGATCTGTTCGGACCCAACGCTTTGGCGAGGCTTGATCGCGACGTTCTCGCTGTGCCTGGACTTCGCTGGGTGGTGCTGATGGAGGGAATCAACGACATCGGCCATTCCACCAGCGCGGATCTTCCGGAACAGGACGTGTCCGCGGAGGAGATCATCGCCGGCATGAAGCAAATCATCGCACGCGTGCACGACCGCGGCGCAAAAATTTACGGCGCGACACTCACGCCATACGACGGCACGACGTTCCACGGCTACTATCAGCCGGCGGGAGAGGCGAAGCGCGAGGCGGTTAACGCCTGGATTCGGAGCGGCGGTTCTTTCGACGCGGTGATCGATTTCGACGCTGCGGTGCGCGATCCCGACCATCCGACCCGCATCCGAGCCGACTACGACGTCGGCGACCACCTTCACCCAAACGACGCCGGCTATCGCGCCATGGGCGATGCTGTCGACTTGAAGCTGTTCGAATAGCGGCGAACGATCCGGCGATCCGAGACGGAGCGCGCCGCAACGGACCGGTGACGCGGTCGCGTTGGACGCGCTTCACGCGTGTTGCAAAGGACCTCTGGCGCGCCGAGCCTCCTGGTCAGTGGCTTACTGGTCGGCAGACGAGCACGGCCGCGGCGCGCGCTTCCTTCTGGACGATTTGCGGCGTTCGTTCGGCGCTGACGCAGTAAAGGCTTAGCCACAGCGCAACGATGGCGCCCAATGCGACAGCTACGGGGATCATGCTCCGATCATGGGGCAGATAGGCGCGGTAGAACGCCGCATGTTTGTCGATGCCATCCATCATGGCCTCCATCACGATCCCGTCCATCTCCCCGCCGATACAGTCTCCTTCTGAAGACGCCTCTCAGGCGGGACCAGCTTTAACCATGCCGCCGGGTACAGCGCTGTGACGTGCGTCACAGTGTGATCTGCACGGCTAGCAAGCAACGCCAGGCTTCGCGATCTCAAGGCTTTCCGATGTGAGGGCGACGTGAGCCAGCGCCGGCTGGCTAAGGCTCAGAGTTACTGGCCGGTTTCATCTGGCCGACGCCGAAACCAGCCCCGCGCGAGCTCAGCGGCGAGTCTTTTTTCGGCGTCCACCCGCTGCGCTTGTTCGACCGCCATGTCGGCGGTCATCTGATCGACCCTAGCCGACATCCGGTCGGCCAGCGTCCGTTCGACGGCGAGATCCGACGCATGCCGCGCCTCGCGGGCGGCAAATTCGGCCGCCTGCTTTTCGGCGCGCTGCTCGGCGGCCGTCAGCTGCGTCTTGAGCGTATCGACGTGGGATTCGAGCGCTCGGATGATCTGATTCGCAAGCGCTCGTTCATCCGGACTCCGGAGGCCATGAGCACGGCCGTCAATCCGAGTGCCGTCGTTCCAACCCTCCGGTGGCCGAATCCGCGTTCGCTTGTCGTTTCCGAGTGTCTTTTGCCAATGGCCACGCTTCGCCCGCTGGCGAACCGCCTCGGTCGACACGCTCAACAGTTCGGCGGCCTGCCTGTAGGTAAACCAGTCGCCCGTCAAATTGTCCCCGTCGGTTAGACGTCGGACCACGCCGTCAGCCTGCAGCGCGGCAAGGACTTTAGTTCATCTCGGTCTCATCGCTCAAGAGTAAGGGAATACATATCTGAGTCGTCGCGCAGCAACCCTTCCAATGATCGCGATCATACTGGTGTTTTATTTCACTCAACTCATGAGCGCATCGGCAATGCCAGCGACGATACGGGAAATGTCTATGAGGCTGATGACTCGACGGAAGTGACGATCTCGGCCGCGACCCAATCGGGCAAGGGAACCTTTCGGTAACGCTAACGGTTAGGAAAGCAGCGTGATTCTCGTGCGTCCCTTTGACCGATCACAGGAGCACATATTATGTCACGAGCGCCTCTCGTGCTTTCGGCTGCCGCCATACTCTGCGCCTCATCTTTTCTTGCCCTCGCTGACGAGAGAAACGCCATCTCGAGCGCGGCAGCGCGCAGTGAGGCCGCTGCGATACAGAAGTCCGCTGCTAAAAAGCAGGAACGTGAATATCGGCTCTATCGCCATTATCGCGGCTACGACGAGACGCCGTCGGCGATGATCGTTGCGTCCCACCCGGTCTGACATCCTTTCGCCTTCCCGCTAAGTTAGACAGCGCGGCGAGCCGCTCTGGTTTATCGGCGCAATCGCATCGACGCGGGCGGGTCGTGAGATCGACGACTATGGGGCTGTCTCACACGCAAATGGTCTGATTTGATCAGCGAGTGGATGAAGCTGCGGAGCGTCCTCCCGGCCATCTTCCTCGGTCTTTTGGCCTCGGCCCGTGTGTCCGCGGCCCACCCAGAGTGGCCGTGGAGCGACGCATCCCTACCTCCCGCCCGGCGCGCGCAACTGGCGCTCGATCAAATGACCGAGCAGGAGAAGCTGTCGCTGGTCCATGGCGTGATCGCAGCGCCATGGGGCGGCAAGCCCAAGCCGTCTGGATCGATCGGCTCGGCGGGTTACGTGCCCGGGATACCGCGCCTTGGCATTCCGGCGCTGCAGGAGACGGACGCAGAACTAGGCGTCGCCAATCCTGGAGATGTCCGTCCCGGCGACACGGCGACGGCGATGCCGTCCGATCTCGCTCTCGCTTCGACCTGGAACCCCGAGATGGCGCGGCTACAAGGTCAATCTGTCGGCGCCGAAGCGCGTGCGAAGGGCTTCAATGTGCTTCTTGGAGGCGCCGCGAATCTCATTCGCGACCCGCGAGGCGGTCGCAATTTTGAATATTTCTCCGAGGACCCGCTGCTCACCGGCGTCATGGCCGGCGGCCTGATCGAAGGCGTGCAAAGCCGCCACATCATCTCGACGATCAAGCATTTCGCGCTCAATGCGCAGGAAACCGACCGCGTCGTCCTCGACGCGCGCATCGACCCGGCGGCGACACGCGAATCCGACCTGCTCGCGTTTGAGATCGCCATCGAGCGCGGCCGCCCGGGCAGCGTGATGTGCGCCTACAACCAGGTGAACGGAAGCTATTCCTGCGAGAACGACTGGCTCCTCAACGAAGTGTTGAAGACGGACTGGGGCTATCCCTATTTCGTCATGTCCGACTGGGGTGCGGTCCACTCGACCGTTCGCTCGGCCATGGCCGGCCTCGACCAAGAATCCGGGGAGCAGCTCGATACGCAAAATTTTTTCGCGGACGGCCTTGGCGAAGCGATCGCTGACGGCAAAGTCCCTCAAGCCAGGCTCGACGACATGGTGCGGCGAATTTTGACTTCGATCTTCGCCCATGGGCTCGCCGACGAGACCGGCGCTCTCCGAGCCTGTCGACTTCGCCGCGAGCGATCGGACCGCGCTCGCCATCGCGCGCGAAGGGACGGTTCTGTTGAGGAACCAAGGGCTCCTGCCGCTCGCGGCCGACACGCGCAGCATCGTCGTGATCGGGGCTCACGCCGACCGCGGCGTTCCCTCAGGCGGCGGCTCGTCGCAAGTCATCCCCCGCGGAGGAATCGCGGCGAAAGAACAGATCGGCGAGAACCAAGCCATGGTCTTCGACCCGGGGTCGCCGCTCGAGGCGATCCGTCTTCAGTTTCCGCACGCCCGCGTCGACTTCGACGACGGCTCGATCCCCGCGCGAGCGGCGGAGGCTGCGGCTAAGGCCGATGCGGTCATCCTTTTCGTCGATCAATGGATGACAGAAAGCGCCGACGCCCAAAGCCTCCAGCTGCCGGGCGGACAGGACCAGCTTGTCGAGGCTGTCACTCGCGCCAATCCCCGCACGGCGGTCGTGCTCGAAACGGGCGGCCCGGTGCTCATGCCCTGGCTCGAAAAGACAGGCGCTGTTCTCGAAGCCTGGTATCCGGGGCAGAAGGGCGGCGAGGCGATTGCCGAAATCCTCTCCGGCGCCGCCAACCCTTCAGGACGCCTGCCGGTCACCTTCCCGGTCAGCGAAGATCAATTGCCTCATCCCGAAAATTCAGGGCGATCCCAATGGCGCGCCCATCGGACCCGTTGGTCGGGGCGGCCACTACGGCGCAATGTTCGCCGCTACGTATAATGAAGGCGCAGCGGTCGGATATAAGTGGTTCTTCGAGCGTGGCGAGCAGACCATTGTTTCCGTTCGGCTTCGGGCTCTCGTACAGCACATTCGCATTGAGCGAGCTCGCCGTGAAGGTCAGCGACCACACGGTCACGGCCAAGGCGACAGTGCGGAATTCGGGTGACCGCGCCGGAACGGCGGTTCCGCAATTCTATCTCACTGGACCGAACGGCGCGAACATTCCGCTGCGCCTTGTCGGGTGGGATCGAGTCGACCTCAAGCCAGGCGAACAGCGGCAAGTCGCCGTCTCGATCGACCCGCGCCTGCTTGCGACGTTCGACGAGGGCGCCAGGACGTGGCGCATCCGAGCCGGCGCCTATCAGCTAAGCGCCGGATTCGACTCGCAGCACCGCGGGTCAAACGCAACTTTCGAGCTTCAGCCGGCGAGCTTGCCGCCCTGAGGAAACCCGACTTTCTCGTTCTCGCCGAGATGATCCATCCGCTGCCCGGAGGCGATCGCTGCGACCAATTTGACCGCGGTGACAATCTTTCCCGAGCCTTCCCAAAACTCGGCGCTCTCCGGCGTGACGCGAAGGACTCTTATGCGCGGGTCGTTCTTATCGGACCAGAAGGCCTTGTCGTAAACCGACCAGTATTTCTCAACCCGAGCTCTATCGTCGATCATTTCCGCGTGGCCTGAAATCGACACGTATTTTTGGCCCTTGCTGTCGGACAGAGCGAGGCAAACCGACTGGTTGCGTCGAATTTCCTCGGCTTTTGGAGTGTCGACGTCGGTCAAGAAAAAGATTGCGCCTTCGTCTCGAGCTGGACGAACGGCCATTGGCCGAGCGCGCATGTTTTGGCCCTGTCCTTCATGAGTGACGACCATCGCAATAGGAATGTCCTCGATCAGCTTCCAGACGTGATCGATATCCGCTGCTCTATCAGCCATCGTCGCTCTTCTTCTGATTGTTTGAGTTTCGGGCGGAACGGAGTGAGCTCCGCTCCGCCCGCGTTCGCCGCTCAGCTTCTGCTCGCCGTCCACTGGCCGCCGTACTTGAATTCCGGAGCCGACTTGAGCTGGTCCTTGGTGGCGTTCATGGTCGCCTTCCAGACTTTGTTCTGCGCGTCGTAAGCCACCATCAGCGCATCAGGATTGACCGCGACATAATGTGTGCCCATGCCGAGGAAGCCGCCGACGGATAGGATGTATCCGGTCACCCTCTTCGACGCGTCAAACGCAATGTCCTGAACCTTACCGATGTCGTCGTTCTGGCTGTTATAGATATCGAGTCCGACGACGTTCGAGCTCAGCATGTCGCCGCTTTGCACCTGGATGAAGCTCGGGCCGTCCTTCGGCACCGGTTGAGTTGCGGTTTGAGTGCGTGTTCGCCGGAGCCATTGCGGCCGGATCGGCTTTCATCGCTGGCGTTCCGGTCGGGCTCATCTTGTCGGCGCTCGCGCCGTTCTGCGGATTGTCGGTTGTCGTCGTTGCCTGCGCCATTGCGCTGGCGCTGCCGAGGACGGTGATCGCCGCGGCGGCGAGAAGAGCTTTACGCATGAATTGCCTCCTAGGGTCTGACTGTGTGTGAAACCTCAGTCGTCCTAGGAATGTTCCTTAGTCTGTGGCGATTGCGCTCGCGCGCAACCCGTTCCACAATGGGCGCCGCGCCCCCTTACGAAGGCGCGTCACACCGCAGCAAGATGTTTGCTTAGGGCGTCGGCCCGACGACGCCGCCGCTCAAGGCTCCGGCGAGCCAGAGCACAACAAGAATAACAAGCACCAACCCCAGAACGCCGCCGAGCCCGGCCCCGCCATAGCGGCCATGAGCGTAATAGCCGCCACCGCCGCCCAGCAGCACGATGATAAGGATGATCAGCAAAATCGTCATCATGATGGATTTCCTTTTTTCGTTGAACTGACGATCAAGCCGCGATCGAGGCTGGTTGCTGCACTTCCTGCAGCACCAGGCTTTCCTTGATCTCTTCCGTCACCACGGTGAAACGCGTGAGCCAGTGAGATCCGAAGGACGCGATCATCGGAATGTCGGCGGCGTCGCGCCCGCGCGCGATGAGGATGCGACCGATTCTTGGCTGATTGTGCCGAGCGTCAAAGGTGAACCACCGACCGCCGAGAAAAACTTCGAACCAGGCGTTGAAATCCATCGGGGCCGGGTCCGGGGGAACGCCGATATCGCCGAGGTAGCCGTTGCAATAGCGGGCCGGAATGTTGAGGCAGCGGCACAACGCGATTGCCAGATGGGTGAAGTCGCGGCAGACGCCGACGCCCTCCGATAAGGCTTCGTTCGCGGTGCGCGTTGGTCGGGCTTCGGGATAGCTGAATCGGAGGCGCCCATGAACGAAGTCGCAGATCGCCTGCACTCGCGCCCACCCGCCATTGATGCCGCCGAAGTTCGCCCAGGCGAAATCCGAGAGCAGTTCGGTCTCGCAATAACGGCTTGGCCGAAGGAACGGCAGCGCGTCCGGCGGAAGATCCGACACGGGCAGCCACTCCGCGGAGGGGTCGACCTCATCCGTGCTGCCGTCGCAATGAAAGACGCCCGTCAAGATGCAGGGACGTCACGCCAGCCGAGGCCGTCAATCGCCTGACGACGTTTCCGTGATCGTCGACAAAGCGCTGGGCCGGCATGATCGGAAAGAGTTCGAGGGCCGACTCCTGAACCACGCCGGATCGGATCTCCGAATGGACATCCATCATCGTCAGGATCGTCGTCGTGGGCTGCCCGACGTCGAGCGCGATATCGAAGCCGTAACGGATAAGCATCTTCGTATTTCCCAGCGCGAGACGGCGTGGAACGCCCGTGATCTCCAAATCAATCAGTCGGTGATTTGTTCCGCCCATTTCGCCTTTAAGATGAACGGGTAGACTTACTGATCTTCCCTCGCGCTGACAGCCGCGAGAACGGATCCGGCGTCGGCAGGTTCAGCCATTTGCTGCGCCTGCAGATCGTCGCGGTCTTGGACATGGGGACTATCGCGGCGCAATTCCTCTAAAAGCTGGATCACCTTGGCGATCTTGTGCTCGCTCAGGATCGCGAGCTCGAGGGTGAGGGTGTCGCGATGCGCGTTCAGCTCATCCTCATGCTTTTGCGCGACCAGGAGGAGCACGACGAGGAGGAGCGAAAACAAGGTCGCCACGACCTCCAGCCAAGCAAAAGGAGGCGGATCGATCGCCTCCATCCCCAGCTTGGCCGCGATTAAATTTGCTGCAACCCACGCCCCAACGATGAGGCCGACGAGCGCTATAAACCAGGGCCGACCCATAAGGGCTGCGACGCGGTTCACTACGCGCTGCGGGCTGGTGGTCCTGCCATGATGATCGGAATGCAGCTGCGTAACCGAACGCACCGCCTTGTCGACGTGGTCCGGAAAATCGGTCTCCGGATAATCGTCTGTCATTCAGCGCTCGGAAATGATGGAGAGACCGGTGAGACCCAGCTGGGTCTCACCGGTTACGCCTTATGCTTTACGCTTACTTCTGCGACTGGCTCTTGCCGTGCGCCATGTCAGAATGCTCGCGGGCAGTCTTTGAATGTCCCTGCGCCTTCGTCGATTCTTCGCGTCCCTTGGCGTGTTCGCCTTTGCCATGATGGTCGGCGGCAGTCCTATGGCTCTTGGCGGCGCTTTCGTGATGTTCCGCCGCCTTGGTATGAGATTCCTTAGGCATTCCAGTTCTCCTTGGTTCGAGTTGCGATGCCTACTGAACGCCGTGAGCGTGTCATCGTTCCCGCGAAAGCGCGGGATCTCCGCGGCAAATCAATCCGCTGGAATGTCGCCTTTCGAGCCTCGATAGAAGGCCGGTCCGTTGGAACATAGGCGGCGCCGAGGCGTTACGGGGCCAGTAAACCCGCGCAGCACGAAGAGGAACTTGATGCTTGGCTGGGCGATCGCTCTTCTTGTCGTCGTCGCTCTGATTGCAGGCGCGCTCGGCTCCGGTGTCCTTGCGGGAACGGCTTTCGCCGCCGCCAAGATCATGTTCGTACTGGCCTTGCTTGCCTTCTTCATTTCTGCCGTTGTCGAGGTCACCCGTCGCGGAGCGCCGTAATTTGCGCCGAGGCGGGACTCGTGTGGCGGCGTTGAAAGTTATTGAAAATTAGCGTCGTTGACGGAACAAAACCGGGCGCTGTTGGTTTGGGGGGCTGGGGGATGCTCATTATGAATGCTGCGCGTGTGACCAGATTTGAGAAACCGGGCCCTGCGCCCGATTTACCGGCCGAGGCTGGCACTGAGGCTGTGCAGGCGATCGGGCGCGCGCTCGAAGCGCATTATGCAGACTTGGTTCAGGCGCCCCTGCCCGACAAGTTCTTGCAGCTGTTGACTCGTCTCGAGGATGACAAGAGCGGTTCGAAGGCACAGGGGAAGCGCGATGCCCTCGACTAGCTTCAAGGATGAGCTGCTGTCGGAGACGAGGAATTTGCGCGCGTTCGCGATTTCTTTGTCCGGCTCGGTTTCGCTCGCC
The DNA here is from genome assembly GCA_963770275.1 of uncultured Alphaproteobacteria bacterium. Taxonomy (GTDB): domain Bacteria; phylum Pseudomonadota; class Alphaproteobacteria; order Rhizobiales; family Beijerinckiaceae; genus Roseiarcus. The sequence goes on along the minus strand of CAVYPD010000026.1, from coordinate 111,857 downwards.
GACGACCTGGTTCAGGAATCGCTCCTGCGAGCGTGGAGCAATTCAGAGAAGTTCCAGCCTGGGACGAGCCTGAGGGCGTGGTTGTTCACGATTCTCCGCAACATTTACTACTCGAATTACCGCAAACGCTCCCGCGAGGTCCAGGACAGCGACGGCCTGTACGCACGCCGCCTCACTGTTCCTGGCGACCAGGAAAGCCATCTCGACCTCGAAGATTTTCGTAATGCTTTGACGAAACTCCCGGCCGAGCAGCGGGAGGTGTTGACGCTGATCGGCGCGAGTGGCCTCTCTTACGAGGAGGCTGCGGTGGTGTGCCAAGTTGGTATCGGCACAATCAAGAGCCGCCTCAGTCGCGCTCGCGCGAAGCTGGTTGAGCTTTTAGAGCTGGACGTTGCTCCTCAGCCGCCGGCCGAGCGCAAGGTCCGGCGCGCAGGCTAGCGCCGGCCCTGCCGTCGCGCAGGCTCGCGGGCTAACACGCCTTTGATCGCGGCCACCAATGTATGGGGAGAGGCTGGCTTCTCCACGATCGGAAAGTTCCTCCACTCCGACAAGCTTGGTTCGCTGCGCGACATGCCTGTATGGAGAATGAAGGGCACGTTTTCGCGCGCCAGACGACGCGCCAGCGGCGTCACCGACTGCGACCCGAGACTGAAATCAAGAACCGCCACCGCGAAGTCATCGGCGTCAGCCCGCGCCATCGCCTCGTCAAGAGTATGACACACGCCGACGACGACCGCGCCCATCCCGACGAGCGTATCCTCCACAGCCATCGCCAGGAACAAATCGTCTTCGACCAGCAAGCACCGTGACGCCGCTCAACGGATTGATTGTCGTTTATCGCGTGATCCATCGTCTTTTCCCCGACGGCTGACGTCGCAGTTGACCGAGAAGATTATTGTTAGAGGCCAACGACCGCCGGGGGCACATGTTCCGCCGCGCGCGATGACGCTGGGTTAACAGGCTTACGCATGCGTTAAAGTTTTCTTTAGTGTTCAATTCATCATTGGCGCGTGATTCTTCAGCCGTGCTGCCTTAATCTCGTCCCTGCGTTGCCGACAGGAACGAGGCTTAATGACCTTCCTCCCCTCAAAGATTCCTCTCGTCCAGGCGCCGATGGCGAGCGCGCAGGGTCCCGAGCTTGCAATCGCCGTCTGCCAGGCGGGCGGCCTTGGCTCCCTGCCGGCGGCGATGCTGACGCCCGACCGCCTGCGCGAACAGATCGCGACAATCAGGAAAGCGACGAGCGCGCCTTTCAACGTGAACTTCTTTTGCCATGCCGAGCCGGCGCCGGATCCCGAAATCGAGGCGCGCTGGCGAAATCGGCTCGCGCCCTACTATGCCGAGGCCGGCGTCGATCCATCCGCCATTCCCGCCGGGCCGGTCCGCGCGCCCTTCGACGCGGGCTTATGCGCTGTGATCGAAGAGACGCGGCCGGCGGTCGTGAGCTTTCATTTCGGCTTGCCGCCCGCTGAGCTGCTTTCGCGCGTCAAAGCGGTCGGCGCGCTCATCCTTTCGTCCGCCACGACCGTCGCCGAGGCGCGCTGGCTCGAAGACCATGGCGCAGACGCGATCATTGCCCAGGGCCGCGAGGCAGGCGGGCATCGCGGCATGTTCCTGTCCGACGACATCGACGCCCAACCGGGTCTGATCTCGCTCCTGCCGCAAGTGCGCGACGCCGTGCGCTTGCCGGTCGTGGCGGCGGGCGGAATCAGCGACGGGCGCGGAATTGCGGCGGCCTTTGCGCTCGGCGCGGACGCAGTCCAGATCGGCACCGCCTATCTGCGCACGCCCGAGGCGACGATTTCGCCGATGCATCGCGCCGCGCTCGCGAGCGCCCGAGACGATGCAACGCGGCTCACGAACGTGTTCACCGGCCGGCCCGCGCGCGGTCTCATCAATCGGTTCGTGGCCGAGGTCGGGCCGATGTGCGAGGACGCGCCGCAGTTCCCCTTGGCGGCGGGAGCCGCGGCGCCGCTGCGGGCTGCGGCTGAAAAGCGCGGCAGCAGCGATTTCTCCCCGCTCTGGGCAGGCGAGGCCGCGGCGCTCGCCCGCGACGAGGGCGCCGAGGCGCTGACGCGCCGGCTATGGGCGGAGGGGCAAGCCGTCATGGCGGCGCTGAGCGGGCGCGCGAAGGTTTGAGCTGGCGGGCTGACCCGTGTGAGCGGCGGTGTCTGCCTTCTATGCCCTCGCCTGCGAAGCGGCGGGCGGTGTTTACACGATTGCTTTTGAACTGAAGAGAACAACTCTTACCGTCGTGGCCGGGCTTGACCCGGCCATCCACGCAGCGCCCTAAACCACGAGGACGCCAATCGCCACAACCGGTTTCAGACTAGCCGAACAGTCGTCCCCTAGCTATACCTGGGTCAGTTGCGTCGAACCTCGTGGATGGCCGGGACAAGCCAGGCCATGGCGACTTATCTTGGCGTCGCAGGTCGTTCGCAGTCCCTCCGCCCGAAGCAGCTAAAAATTATAAAGCTGAAATTAGTTGCTGAAAAGCAGAAATCAAGCTAAGCTTGCCTCATGAGACAGGTCTACCCTTTCGCGCTTCCAGACTGCGGGCGCTCAGCTCTGCCGCTTGGGGACGGCATGGAGAAAAGCGGAAGGAAAAAATCTTCTAGCGAAAATCGCGTGTAACCCATTGATAAGTCTCGTTTCGGACGAGAGAATCCAAGGAAATCCAAGGAAATCCAACGTTCAAAAGCTGGGGTTTTCGTAGAGAAACAGCCGCGGGCCAAGAAAAACCAAACGGGTCTTGTCCGTCACTCCGCCGCTGTGGCGTGCTCCCGCTTCGGCGCGCCATGAGTGTCGGGGATCTTGTCGGCGTAGCCGGCGACGAAATCGTGGTCGTGGTCGACCTCGGTCGCGGGCTTGAGCGCCTCGTCCACATAAGCCGCGCCGTCCTTGTCGGCGAGCACGCGGCGCAGGATCGCGCGGTAGCGCAAGCGCGAGCGACGCCCACTTTCCCGCAACCGACAGAAAGTCCCACGCCCGCCAGGGATAGAAGACAAGCGGGTTCACGAACGGGCAGCCCATGCCGGCGCTGCGTCCTGATCTTGCGGCGCACATAGCCGAATTGCAGCGGGTGCACGCGCTCGATCCGCGACGAGCCGGAGAACACCGTCATCGCATCGGTGATCTTGCGCGGGCTGATGCCGCTCGCGACCGCGCGGCGCAGAACGGTCTCGACATGCGCGTCCGAGTAATAGCGCTTCCAGGCGTCGCGATAGACGCCGCGCCACGTATCCGCCGACATGATCGCGTGGTTGGCGCAGACATGTTCGAGATCGTAATTGTTCATGTCGGCTTCCATCCACGCGCCCTTGAGATGAAGGGTCTTGTGGTCCTCGGAGCCCGGCAGCGGCGTGAGGAAGAAGAATTCGAGAATGTCGATCGGCAATTCGCGCTTGATCGTGTCGATGTCGCGGGCGATCGATTCCGGCGTGTCGGTGGGAAAGCCGAGGATGTAGCCCGCCCAGGTCATGACCTTGCGCGCGCTTCCAGGCGAGCAGCATCTCGCGATATTCCCAGATCTTGTTCTGGCGCTTCTTGGCGCCCATCAGCGACGCGGGATTGATGTTCTCAAGCCCGATGAAGACCGCGTTGCAGCCGGCCCGCGCCGCCTTCTCGATGAAGCCCGGAATCCTGTGGCAGAGCGTGTCGACCTGAAGCAGAAGCCTGATCCGAAAACCCTGGTTCTCCCGCAATTCGATCAGCCGATCGAGGATCGGCTCCCAGTTGCGGTTGCGGGCGAAATTGTCGTCGGTGACGAAAAAGCGCGTGACGCCCTGCGCGGCGTTGGCGCGCACGATCGCCTCGACGTCGTCGGGGGTGCGATAGCGCGACTTGCGCCCCTGGACGTTGATGATGGTGCAGAAGCTGCACTGGAACGGGCAGCCGCGTCCGGCGTCGAAGCTCGTGTAGTGCCCGGCGACCTTGGTCACGACGGGGCGCGGCAGCACCGGGATCGCGGCGGCGGCCATGTCCGGCATGTCGTTCAGGTAATTGTAGACAGGCTTCGGCTTGCCCGAATCGACGTCCTTGAGAAACTCCGCGAGCCGGTTTTCGCCCTCCCCCGCGTAGAGGATCATGCCGAGCGCCTGCGCCTCTTTCAGGTCCGGCGGCAGTTCGGGCAGCATGGCGATGCAGCCCGAGACGTGGAAGCCGCCGACGGCGACCGTCACGCCCTGCTTGCGAAACTGGCGGCCGATATCGAGCGCGCGCGGAAACTGATTCGACTGCACGCCGACCAGAGCGACCATTCCGCTGTCGGCGAGGATGCGCTTCGAAATCGCGGGAAAATCGACGATGGTGTTGCACTCGTCGTAGATCTCGAACTCGATGTCGACGTCGGGGCCGAGAACGCGCGCTTCGGCGCATTCCAGCAGCAGGCCATAGACGCTGGCCAGGCTGTTCGAGGGGATCGTCGAGCGGCGCCACTGGATGACATAGCCGTCGTCGTCGTAATGCGACGGCTTGATCAGAACGATCGTGAACTTGCGCTTGGCCATTAAGCCCTCATGAGAGGTTTACGCCCTCGTCATTTCGTCGTCTAAAGCAGCTACCGCCTTGGAGAGGTCCGGGCAACTCCAAATCGGCGGGGTGGCGGCCTTGACCGCCCGTTGAGCCAGTCTCGTCGGGGCGGACGCCATCGCCCGCATACGGAGGAAGCATGAACTACGCAGTCGAACCGTCTGAAGCGGTCGGAATGAGCGCCCGGCGCCTGGAGCGCATCGGTCCGGCGATGCAGGCCTATGTCGATCGCGGCGTCTACGCCGGGATCAATACGCTGATCGCGCGTCGCGGCAAAGTCGTGCATGCGGGCGCGTTCGGCTGGCGCGACAAGGAGGCGGGGTCGCCGATGACCGCCGACACGATCTTCCGCCTCTACTCGATGACCAAGCCGATCATCTGCACGGCGCTGATGACGCTGCTCGAGGAAGGGCGCTTCAGGCTGATCGAACCGCTGGCGAAATACATTCCGGCCTTCGGCGCCGTGAAGGTTCTGGAGGCCGACGGAAGTCTGGTCGCCCCGGTCCGGCCGATCCTGATTCGCGACTTGATGACCCATATGAGCGGCCTCTCCTACCATTTCGTCGAGGAAGCCGGCGTCGGCAAAATGTACGCAGACGCCGCCAAGCTATTGGGCGCCGACCATTCGCTGGAAGCCGTCATCGACGATCTGGCGCGGTTTCCGCTCGCCTTCCAGCCGGGGTCGAGCTGGCGCTATAGCGTCGGCATCGACGTCGCCGCCCGGGTGATCGAGGTCATCTCCGGCCGTCCGCTCGGCGTCTTCTTGCGCGAACGCCTGTTCGAGCCGTTGGGCATGACCGACACGGCCTTCGGCGTCCCGCCCGAGAAGCGGCAGCCGTGTCGCCGCGATGTACGGCCGTCCGGACGTGCTCGCCGCCGGCGTGACCATGGGCAGCGAATTCGCGGCTTGGATGGCGGGCGTCAACGACCGCCTCGACGTGTCGAAGTCCTACCCGGTCGACTCGCCGGACGTCTTCGTGCGCGGCGGCCATGGCCTGTTCAGCACGATCGGCGACTATTTCCGCTTCGCCCAGATGCTGGCCAATGGCGGCGAGCTCGACGGCGAGCGCATCATTGGACGCAAGACGCTCGAGCTCATGCACTCGAACTATCGTGCCGGCGGCGCTCCTGCCCCTCGAGATCGGCGGCCTGCCCATGCCCGGCTACGGCTTCGGCCTCGGCTCGCGGGTGCTCATGGATGTCGCGCAATCCGGCGCGCCGGGCTCGGTCGGCGAGTTCGGCTGGTCCGGGGCGGCGAAGACCCACTATTGGGTCGATCCGAAGGAAGAGGTGGTCGGCCTCTTCATGACGCAGTCGATGATGAGCTTCGACCTGCCGGAGTTCGACCTGCGGGCGCTGGCGTATCAGGCGATCGACGATTAGGGCCGATCGATCCTTGGAGGGCGCCGTCCGCGCTCCCCTTGCCGAGCGAAGCGTGCCAGATTGCGCCTCTGAGTCGGATCAGGCGCCGATGATCCTGGATTGCTACGCTTCGCTCGCAATGACGATTGCTCAATAAACTGAAGGACCCTCGCGCTTGCGCATCGCCACCTGGAACGTCAATTCCGTCCGCCAAAGGCTGCCGCACCTCCTCGCCTATCTGAAGGAGGTTCAGCCCGACGTTCTTTGCCTGCAGGAAATCAAGTGCCTCGACGAGCAGTTTCCGCGCATGGAGATCGAGGAGCTTGGCTACAACATCGAGACCCACGGGCAGAAGACGTTCAACGGCGTCGCCATTCTCTCCAAGCGGCCGTTCGAGGTCGCGCGCGGCCTGCCGGGCGACGAGAACGACTCCCAGTCGCGCTATATCGAGGCGGTCGTCCCGGCCGGAGACGGCGTGGTGCGGGTGGCGTGCGTCTATCTGCCGAACGGCAATCCCGTGGGCACGGAGAAATATCCTTATAAGCTCGCCTTCCTGGAGCGGCTCATCATCCACACCCGCCAGCTCCTCGAATACGAGGAGCCGCTGGTGCTGGCCGGCGATTTCAATGTCATTCCCGACGCGCGCGACGCGACGCGCCCTGAGGATTGGGTCAACGACGCTCTGTATCTTGCCGCAAACGCGGTTCAAGTTCCGCGAGCTGCTTTCGCTCGGCCTGACCGACGCGCTGCGCGCGACCACGGACGCTGCCGGTCTCTACACCTTCTGGGATTATCAGGCGGGCGCCTGGCAAAAGAACAACGGCATCCGCATCGACCATCTTCTTCTGTCGCCCGAGGCCGCCGACAAGCTGCAATCGGTCACGATCGACAAGGAGATGCGCGGACGCGACAAGGCCTCCGACCATACGCCCGTGCGGATCGACCTGGCCGCGTGAGGCGACGTCGCGAGGGGGATACATGAATCTGCCGAGCTTTGTTCGACCTTAGCGGCAAGACCGCGCTGGTCACCGGATCCTCGGAGGGGCTCGGGCTTGCGATGGCGCGCGGCCTCGCGGCGGCTGGCGCGAAACTCATTCTCAACGGCCGCGACGAGCAGAAGCTGGCGAATGCGGCCAAGTCCTTTGCGGAATGCCGGCCATAAGGTCGAAACGCGCCCCTTCGATGTCGCCGACGAGGCGGCGGTCATCGCAGCGTTCGAGCATTTCGACGCGGCGGGCGTCGAGATCGACATCCTCGTCAACAACGCCGGCATTCAGTTTCGCAAGCCGATGGTGGATCTCAAGACCGACGAATGGCGTCGTGTGGTCGAAATCCACCTCACCGGCGCATTCCAGGTCGGCCGCGAGGCGGCGAAGCGCATGATCGCGCGCGGGCGCGGCGGCAAGATCATCAACATCGCCTCGCTCGCGAGCGAGGTCGCGCGCGCGACGATCTCGCCCTATGTCGCGGCCAAGGGCGGCATCAGGATGCTGACCCGCTCGATGGCGGCGGAATGGGCGAAGCACGACATCCAGGCCAATGCGATCGGCCCCGGCTATATCGCGACCGAAATGAACCGGGCGCTGCTCGACGACCCCAAGTTCGACGCCTGGGTCAAAGGCCGCACGCCGTCGGGACGGTGGGGCAAGCCGGAGGACCTGATCGGCGTCACCGTCTTCCTCGCCTCGTCGGCGTCGGACTACGTGAACGGCCAGATCATCTATGTCGATGGCGGCCTGCTTGCCGTGATATGATCTGCAGGCCATGACCGCGGCCAGCCCCACGATCAGCACGTCCCGCCGCGCTTCGCTCGCGGAATGGTTGCGCGCCGCGACGCCCGCGCTCCTTTTCGGCTTGAGGCTGTGGGCCTCCGTCTGTGTCGCCTTCTATGTCGCCTTCGCGCTTGAGCTGAGCGAGCCCTCCTGGGCTGCGACGACGGCCGCGCTGGTCTGTCAGCCGGTGCTGGGCGCGTCGCTGCGCAAATCGATGTTCCGAATGATCGGAACCGTGATCGGCGCGATCGCCATTGTGGTCCTTGCCGCTCTCTTTCGCCAGGATCGGGTAAGCTTCCTCGTCGGACTTGCGCTCTGGTGCGCGGCCTCCGGCTTCGTCGCGACGCTGCTAACGCAATTTTGCGGCCTATGCCGCGGCGCTCGCCGGCTACACCGCGGCGATTATTGCGATCGACGTGCTTGGGCCGGTCGGAAGCACGAACGGAATCGTCTTCATCTTCGCCATCGATCGCGCGCTCGAGATCTGCATCGGCATTGTCTCCGCCGGCGTCGTGCTCGCGCTCACCGATCTCGGACACTCGCGACGAAAGCTCGCGACGGAATGCGCGGCCTTGTCGAGCGCGATCATGGATGGGTTCACCGATTGTTTTGTGACCGCCAGCGGCAACCTGGACCAGTTTCGAGCGCGTCGACGCGAACTCCTGCGGCGCGTCATCGCGCTCGATCCGATGATCGACGCGGCGATCGGCGAGGCGTCCGACCTGCGCTATCGGTCTGCGGTGCTGCAGCGGGCGGTGTCGCTGGCCTCATGGAGACGATCTCGGCCTGGCGCAAGGTTGCGTTTGCGATCGAGTTCCATGGCGATGCGACGACCCGCCAGGAGGCGAACGCCGTTCACGACCAACTCCCGCGCGCCCGGCTTTCGCCAGACGCAACGGGTTCGACGGACGAACCGGCGGCGTTGCGCGACGCGTGCTGCTCGTCCGTGCGGTCCGCTGACGCGCTTTGACGCTGAGACGCCGATGCAGAGGCTGCTGGCGGATAACGCCGCCGCCGGCATGCTCGGCATGGCGCGCGCTCTCAATGGCCTGACGGGCGTGATCGACCCCCGCGACGTTGTCGGCGTCAGGGGAAGTGCGCGATTGCACGTCGCCGACTGGATGCCGGCGTTCGTCAACGCCATGCGCGTCCTCTTCGCGGTCGGGACGATCTCGCTGTTCTGGATCGTGAGCGCCTGGCCGAACGGCGTGGCGGCGATCACGTTCTGCGCCGTGATCGTCATCCTCTTGCCGCCTTCGGGAGATGCGGCTTATTCCGCATCACTCTTGTTTTTCCTGGGAAGCGCGTCTGAGCGCGGTCTTGGCCGCTATTGTGGTCTTCGGGATCCTACCGCAGGTGATCACCTTCCCCACGCTCTGTCTGACCCTCGGGCTTGTCCTCGTGCCGTTGGGGTTTCTGAATGCTCGGGGGTGGAAGCCATGTTCACCTTCGCGGCGGCCGTCAACTTCCTGCCGATGCTCAACATCACAAACGGCATGACTTATGACGGCGTCGAGTTTCTGGAATGGCGCGATCGCCATTCTTGCCGGCATCGCCTTTGGCGTCATCGCCATGCTCGTCATCCCTCCGTTGTCGCCGGCGATCCGCACCCAGAGGCTGCTCTCCTTGACGCTCACCGATCTCAGACGCCTGGCGAAACGGGCCTCGCCGGGTAAGGCGACCGAGTGGGAAGGACGCGGCGTCGCCCGTCTGCTTGCGATGCCCGACAAGGCCGAGCCGGTCGAGCGCGCCGAACTCGCCGCGATCGTCGCAGTCGGCAAGGAGATCGTGCGCCTTCGCCACATCGCGCCGCGCTTCGTCCCGAGCGCGATGGTCGACGCGGCGCTCGCGGCGCTCGCCGAAGGACGAAGCGCCGAAGCGATCGCGCGTCTTGACGACATCGACCGCCAGGTCGCCGCCCTGCCCCGTGCGAGATCCCGCATCCTGTTGAGTCTCCGGGCCAGCATCCTGGTCATATCGGGCCAGCTCTCCCAATTCGCGTCTTATTTCGACCGGCAGCTCCAATGAGATTCAACGAAATCAACCTGTTTGGGCTTTACGTGGCGCCGATCGCGGTGATCCTCGGCGTCGCTTGGATCATCTACCTTCTGACTGAGGCGAGCGGGCGACCGTATCGGCCTGAGCGAGCAGGTCTGGCACCCGGCGCTGTTTGAGCTCGCGCTCTATGTTATGATTGTCTCGTCGATCGTCCTTGTCATGGCGCGCTGGGGTCGCTGATGTCCCGCGTCGAGTTGAAAGCCAACGTCATCGGGACCGCGCCGGCGATCAAGCGCCGGTCGGTCCTGGCGTCCGTGCACGCCCTGCCTGTTCTGGCGACCCTGGCCGTTGTTGCGCTTGCGGCGCTGCTCGGCTGGGCGGCCTGGCAATATTACATGGGGACGCCATGGACGCGCGACGGCACGGTGCGCGCCTATGTCGTGAAGGTCGCGCCGCAGGTGGCGGGCGAGATTGTCAGTCTGCCGATCGCCGACAACCAGTTCGTCCACAAGGGCGATCTTCTGATGCTGATCGACCCGAGAAACTATTCCATCGCCATCCGTCAGGCGCAGGCCGCGGCTGAGCAAGCGCAGGCGGTCGCCGACAACGCGCGCGCCGAAATGATCCGGCGCGAGAAGCTCAACGATATCGCGGTCACCATGGAGGAGCGGCAGACCTATATCAGCCAGGCGACCACCGCCGAGGCGACGTATCAATCCGCGCTCGCGAACCTCGAGCAGGCGCGTATCAATTTCAAGCGCACGCAGGTCCGCTCTCCGGTCAACGGCTACGTCACCAATCTTTCCGCCCAGCTCGGGAATTATGCCGACGTGGGAAGCCTCCAGCTTTCGGTCGTCAATTCCGACTCGTACTGGGTCGACGCCTATTTCGAGGAGACGGCGCTGAGCCGCATCCATGAAGGCGATGCGGCGACGATCAAGCTGATGGGATACACCCCCTTGCTGCGCGGCAGAGTTCAGGGGCTCGCGCGCGGCATCGACGTCCCCAATGCGGCGCCGGACGCCTCGGGGCTCGCCTCGGTCAATCCGATCTTCACCTTCGTGCGCCTCGCCCAGCGCGTGCCGGTGCGCATTCACATCGATGAGGTGCCAGACGAGGTCAAGCTCGTCGCCGGCATGACGGCGACGGTGCAGATCGAACCTTACAAGGCGCCGCCGGTCTCAAGTTTGAAACCCGCGCCTGTGAATGTGGGCCAGGCCGACGTGCAGCCAGCTTCGTTCCAGACGCTGACCGACGCGGCGCCGCAGACCGCCCCGCCGGAAGCGGTCAAACAGGCGACGACAACGCCGGCTCCGCCGGCGCAATCCGCCAATCAGCCAGCGACGCAGGCCGCTCAGCAGCACGCCGGCGCGCAGGCGACTTCGCCAGCGATCCAGCAAAAGGACGGCTCGCAATCGCCCGCAGCGGCTTCCGCTGCCGATCAGTTGTCGGTGTCCATCCCGCCCTCGCCGGAGGCCACGGCTGCGGCGGATGCGGCCGCCGCCGATCTCAAGACGCTCCAGCAGCAGATCGCCGCCAACCCGCCGTCCGGCGCCGGGTCGCAGCGCGACGGAATGCCGTCAAGCGAATATCTGGGACAGACCTACGACCTTTTCGGCGGTCAAAGCGCGACGCCCGCGCAGAAGCCGCGGTCTCCCGACACGATCCGCAGGCGCGCCCGCTCGAGGTGGCGCCATTTGCCGCCGCGATCGCCATAGCCGGGGCGTCATGCTTTAAGCTCCGTCGCGTGAGTCTTTCCTCAACGATGGACCCCGCTCGGGCGAACGGTCTTGTGCGCGCCCGCGCGCGGGGTCACTGCGATCTTCTTCGCCAACGGCCTCTGCATCGGCGCGTGGGCGGTCGCGATCCCTGAGATCAAGGCGCTCTTCGGTCTTACCGACGCACGCCTCTCGATCGTGCTGTTCGCCGCAGCCGTCGGCGGCCTGTCCGCCATGCCGGTCGCAGGCGTGCTGCCGTCAAAGATAGGGGGCACCGGGCGGACGCTGCAGAATCTCCGGACCGCTGATGGCGCTCCTGCTCGCGGCCCTGCCCCAGACCCATCTCCTGTCGCCGGGGATCGGCTTTCTTGCAGCGTGCGCGTTTCTGTTCGGCTTCGTGAACATCGTCGTGGACGTGCCGATGAACGCCCATGCGAGCGTCGTCGAGACGCGCTGGGGACGCGCCATCATGTCCTCCTTCCACGCCGCCTGGAGCGCGGGCGGCCTGATCGGCTCGGCCCTCGGCGGCTTCCTCATCGTCCGCGGCGCCGGCCCCGCGCTTCAACTCGGGATTGAGGCGGGGATCGCCTTCGCCATCATGGTCGCGGCGAGTCTTACGATCGGCGTCGGCGACACGCGCGCAGCGACGCGCGTCTTCGCGCTGCCGGAGCGCAAGCTGCTGGCGCTGGGCCTCATCGCGTTCCTAGCGGTCCTGGTCGAGGGGGCGGTCACCGACTGGAGCGCGCTCTACATGAGTTCGGAGGTCGGGGCGCCGAGCGGCGCGGCCGCCATCGCGTTCTCCGGCTACGCCCTCATGATGATCGCGGGGCGCCTCCTCGGCGACAGCGTCGTGCGCGCCATCGGCCGGACGCGCGTCATTCTCTATGGCGCGGCCCTGCTGTTCGTGGGCATCGCGCTTGCGACCGGGCCGGTCTCCGAACCTACCGCCGTCGTCGGCTTTGCGCTCGTCGGCCTCGGCGTCGCCAACATGGTGCCGGCCGCCTTCAGCGCGAGCGCCGCCGCGGCAAGCTCGCCCTCGCTCGGCGTCGCGACGGCGGCGACGATGGCCTATGCGTCGCTCCTTGTCGGGCCGCCGCTCTTCGGCGCGATCGCGACGGTCTCCAGCTTACGCCTCGCCTTTGCGATATTGCTCCTCGCCGCGATAGGGATCGCCGCGTTGACCGCCACGCAGCGCGGCCCCGGAAAAGTCTCAGACGTCCGCCGAAGCCCGAAACCGATCACCGATTGAGCGCCTGACGGAGGCTTGCGAACAGCGCCGAGCTGGCGAGGACCTCCAGTCCATTGTGCGACGACCGCGAGGCGCTTGACTTCGCCGCTCTGGAAGGCGCGCAGGAAGACGTCGTAGGTCTTGAAGGACACGCAGCCGTTGGAATCGCCGTTCGGGCCCAGCATGTAGGGATGCGCGAGCAGCCCAACGCGATTGAAGGTGAACCCACCGCCGATCGGATTCAGGCGCAACGCCTGAACCCCATGAAAGAGCGATTCGCGCAGCGTGAGTTGATAGACGCCAGGGGGCGTCGCGCCGTGATCGCGCTCATCCACGAAACGGGGGTCGTCGATCCGGTCGCCGAGACCCGAATGGGCTTCCAGACGCATGCCGTCCGGCAGATACACGGTATGCGCCGAGATGTCGTAGACCGCGGTCGACTGGTCGTAGCTTGTCGGGGCGTCTGGCGGGCGCCAATTCGAGGGGCCGAGAAGGCGGCAACGGCGCAAGAACGATCGGGCGGAGTTCGCTCCGGAGGCGACGGCTGCAGTTCGACAAGCGGGCTCGAATCCGGCGGCGGACGCGGCTTCGAGATTGTCCTGCGGAGCAACGCCAATTTGGATCGGCGGCGGTTCGAGCCTTGCAAGGCGCTCCTCGGGATCGATCGTCTGGTCGACCGGAATTCGAAGGCGCGGCCGTCAAAGGAGGAGGCGCAGCCTCGAGCGCCGGCAAGGCGGCGCATGCCGTTTTCGGCGGCGGGGCCGGGCGCGACGTGAGCGTGACAAGAAATCCGACCAGGCCCACGGCGACGACGGCAAAACTGATCCCAAGAACGATCGGAAGGACGAGCGATCGACGCGGTTTGGGCGCAACGCTGGTCGGGGTCGCGGCGACCGGCTCCTTCGCAGGCGGATCGCGACCGGGATCGTCCGGCGGCGGGAGAGCCTGCCGCCAAGTCGGATATGGCTTTTGCCCGGCGAACAGGACGGAGGCCCTCGTATTCCCTCTGCGCCGCACGCTGCCTCGAGCCGCACAAGGCAGAAGCAGCAATCTTCCCAGTAAACACCAATAGTCTGAGGTCTTCAATCCGGCTGTGATCCCGATCACAGCGTCTCGAACGCAGCCCGAGACTTTGGAGCTAGGCTCAATTCGGATCTCAAAGGTGTGAGAGAACGGTTTGGCTAGAGCGCCCGAGACCTCCGCCACCAACAAATCAATGGCGGGCTTGGCGCCAGTTTCTAATCACAGCCATAGATTTCTCAAATTCCGCTTGCCGAACAAGGCGTGAACGACTAGGGTTTGTTCGCGATTTGTTTTAGCCAAAATCGTGATTCGCCCGACTGTACTTCGACGGCGAATTGGGGCGGTACTTTGGAGACCGAGATGCTGACGAAAAAGCAGAGCGAGCTGTTGCGTTTCATTCACGAGCGCCTGCAGGAGGCGGGCGTGCCCCCGTCGTTCGACGAAATGAAAGAAGCGCTGGAGCTGCGCTCGAAATCGGGAATTCATCGGCTCATCATGGCGCTCGAGGAGCGCGGCTTCATTCGCCGGCTCGCCAATCGCGCCCGGGCCATCGAAGTCTTGCGGCTGCCAGAATCGGCGACAGTCGCAACTCCAAGGTTGCAGAGGTTCTCGCCGAGCGTCATCCCGGGCAATCTGGGTCGCGTGCGGCCTCTTGCGCCAACGCGCGACGCCGACGACCACCCTGCGGTCATGGTGCCGATGATGGGCCGGATCGCCGCCGGCACGCCGATCTCGGCCATCCAGACGCGGCTTCAAACCTTGGCCATGCCGCCGGAATTCCTCGGAAGCGGCGAGCACTTCGCCCTTGAGGTGCGCGGCGATTCGATGATCGAGGCCGGCATTCTCGAGAACGACACCGTCATCATTCGCAAGCAGGACACGGCTGAGACGGGCGAGATCGTCGTCGCGCTGATCGACGAGGAGGAAGCGACGCTCAAGCGATTGCGCAAACGGGGCGCCTCGATTGCGCTGGAGGCTGCCAATCCGGCCTACGAAACCCGGATCTTCGGGCCGGATCGCGTCCGCGTTCAGGGGAAAATGGTGAGCCTGTTGCGCCGATACTGACTGGCGACACGAAGAAAGAAGGGAGGCCGGCCGAACGCGTATGTGGAGGCGCTCCATGTCGCGTTCTGGCCGGCCAGCCCTACGGCTCCGGGGTTGCGGCGGACCGGGGCCGCTGGGCTCGCCGCCAACATCGTGCTGACGGACAATCGAATAATACGCCCGAGCGGCGGATATACAACAATAATCCGCGCATTCAATTCAACCTCATCGTATTTACCTAAATGAACTCAGTTAATCCTTACGTTGCGTAAGTTAAAGCCCTGCTTTACGTAACGATATACATGCAACACTACGGTTGACAGGAAAGCATATATTTTAGGGCGCTCGGACCAGCGTCGCCTGTTGAAGAGGTCTCGGGCCGCCCTTGCCTGACCCCTGCCGGCGCCCCACCATGCGCCACGGAGGTGATTCGTTGGCAGCGGATGGGTTTAGCGCCGATTTCGACCTCGCTCAGGCGACGGGCGAGCCCGCGTTCACCGTCGACCTCGATGGTTTCGAAGGACCGCTTGACCTCTTGCTGGAGCTCGCCCGGCGGCAGCGGGTCGACTTGGCGCGCATTTCCATCCTCGCGCTCGCCGAACAATATTTGCTGTTCGTCGAAGCCGCCCGCAAATTGCGCCTCGAGCTTGCCGCCGACTATCTGGTCATGGCGGCGTGGCTCGCGTTCCTCAAGTCTCGTCTGCTCCTTCCCGCTCCCGCGGAGCCGGCTGAACTGGACGCTCCCGCGCTGGCCGAGGGTCTCGCGCAACGGCTGCGCGCGCTTGCTGCGATCCGCGAGGCGGGTGAGCATTTGATGAGCCGGCCTCGCCTGGGACGTGATTTCTTCGCCAGAGGGAAACCGGAAGCCGTCGAGACATCGGGGCGCATCTCCTACCAAGGCAACCTCTACGACCTGCTGGCCGCCTATGCGCGGCAGTCCCAGCGCCATGCGCTGGCGCGCGTGCGCTTCAAGACCCGCGAGGTCTGGTCGCTCGCCGAGGCGCGCCAGGCCCTGACTCGCCTGGTTGGCGGGCAGGCCGATTGGACGGCCTTCGACAATTTTCTGCTTGAAGCGGGCGTTGCGTCCGACATGCGGCGGAGCGCGCGCGCGTCCACGTTCGCGGCGTCGCTCGAACTCGCGCGCGAGGGCAAGATCGAAATGCGCCAGGAGAGGGCCTTCGCGCCGATCTGGCTCCGCCCGACGGAGATCAATCCAGGCGAAGAACGCGCAGCATGACTTTCGCTCAATACCGCGGCTGTCGACGCTGCGCCGTCACCGCCGACGGCGGAGCCATCGCGAGCCTTCGCGGGCTCCTATATCGGGAAGGATGTGATCCTGTCTGATCAATCGCAATTCAAGAAAGGCGCCCCATGGGCCGTTTGACCGGCGCGGATAATGTCGCGCAATTGTTTCCTTCCGCCGCGCCCGGCGTCTCGCCGGAGGACGTGCGGATCGCCGAGGCGCTGGTTTTCGCCGCCGCGGAGCCGCTCGAGGAATCGGCCATCGCCCAGCGCCTCTCGGAAGGCGCGGACGTCGAAGCGGTGATGGACGAATTGCGACGGCTCTATGACGGACGCGGCGTCAATCTGGTGCAGGTTGCGCAGCGATGGATGTTCCGCACCGCCGACGATCTTGACCTGGGCGCTGGCCCGCGACCGTGACGAGAAGCGAAAACTCTCACGCGCCGCGCTCGAAACGCTTGCCATTGTCGCCTATCACCAACCCGTCACCCGCGCCGATATCGAACAAATCCGTGGCGTGGCGGTGTCGAAGGGCGCGCTCGACGTGCTCATGGAAGCGCGCTGGGTGCGCATGCGGGGACGCCGAAAGGCGCCGGGTCGGCCCATCACCTACGGCACGACGACCGACTTTCTGGTCGAGTTCGGACTCAACGCGATTGCGGATCTGCCTGGCCTCGACGAGCTCAAGGGCGCCGGATTGTTCGAAGGAAAACTGCCGGCCGGCTATGACGTTCCCCAACCGGATGACGCATCGGCGCTCCGGGCGGACGAGGAGCCGCTCGAAGATTCCCCGCTTGAGCAAGCCTGGGCGCCTGTCGCGCCGGAAGAAGGCTGAGCGTCAGACACGCGTGCTTCCCGCTCGCGGGCATTGACGGCGCCACAAAAGCGCGGACAATGCGCGCGCTCTTAAAGATTGTCATCGTCCCGTGGAGAGACAATGGTCTCACGATTCGCCTTCTATTTCGCCACGGTCCTCTGCGCGTCTTCCGCAGCGCTTGCCGAAGCGTCACCGATCTTGCCGCTCGCCTCGCATCGCGCGGCTTATGACATCTCGCTAGCCGATTCCTCGGGTCCGACCCCGTCTGCCGCTCAAACGCCGATCTCGGCCACAGGCCTCATCGCCTACGAATTTCACGGCTCGGCCTGCGAGGGATACACCTCCAATTTCCGCCAGATGACGGAAATGGAGCGCAGCGAGGGCGATCCGATCTCCATGCAAGTGAACGCCATGTCGTTCGAGGAGGGGAACGGGAAGTCGATGCATTTCCAGATCGATTCCCACAGCGCCCAGGACACGCCCCCCGTCGTCGGCACGGCCACCCGCGGCGACAATGACGACATGCGCGTCATGTTGACCAAACCGAAAGCGCAGACGCTGGACTTCGGCCGCGAGGTCCTGTTTCCCACCCAGCATATCGAGCATCTGATCGAGGCCGCCAAGCACGGCGGCGGCGCCATGCAGGCGCGCGTCTATGACGGCTCCGATACGGGCGCGAAAATCTTTGCGACCATGTCGGTGATCGGAAAGGAAGCGACGAAGCCCGACGAAGATACGCAAACCGCTTCGGCGCTGAGCGGAATACGCCGCTGGCCGGTCGTGATCTCCTACTTCAACGAGGCGTCGGGCGACGCCCCGCCTGAATATACGCTTTCGTTCGACCTTTATGAGAACGGCGTCTCGGGCAGCCTCAAGCTCGACTACGGCGCATTCGCCTTGCGCGCAAACCTTCGCAAGCTCGAGATTCTGCCCGCGACAGCCTGCAAATAGGCGGCGCGCGGGTCGGATTGGATTGCATCCGGCCGCGACGCGACGCCTCTGGCCTCGTTCTGAGGGCCGCGCCATTAGCGCGGCGTCTCGAAGGACGATCCAGCGGTTGGACCAGCGACGCCAGCTGGAGCATCCTTCGAGAACCCCTGCTCCGCAGGCTCCTCAGGATGAGGTCGTGGGAGCCGCTGCGATACGTGCTCGGGTCACGAAGACTAAGCGCGCTCACTTGGTCGGCGGACCCGGCCGGAAGGTGAGGCCTCGCTGCACCGCCGAGGGGCCGAACCGGTCCCGTAACGCAGCAATCGCCGCTTCTCGCGTTTTCTCACGGCCGCTGTCGCGCACGAACATGTCATCCTCGTCCGCGCCTTCGGCAGGCTGAAGCTCCGTTGCGGCGATCCCGAGCAGGCGATAGGCGACGCCATCCGGCTGAGCGTCCAGAAGCGGGCGCGCCGCCGCGAAGAGACGCGGCGCAAGCTGCGTGGCTCTGAAGCCGCTTCGGCTGCGCGTTCGGAGAGAGAAATCCGCCAACCGCAGCTTGAGCGTAATCCCGCGGGTCGCCAGCGTCTCTCGGCGCAAGCGGGTGGCGACCCGGTCGCATTGCGCAAGCAAGATGCGCGTCAGTTCGGCCTTGTCGCTGATGTCGCGATCGAACGTCGTCTCGGAGGAAACGCTCTTCGTTTCACGCTCGGCATGGACCGCGCGGTCGTCGCGGCCCTGCGCCAGGCGCCAGAGACGCAGCCCATCCTCGCCGAGGCGCAAGATGGCCTCCCGCTCGTCGATCCGTTGCAGATCCCCGATCAGGCGAAAGCCTGAGCGCTCGAGCCGCTCCCGCCCTACCCTGCCGATGCCCCACAGGCGCGCGACGCTTTGGGTTGCAAGCCAGGCTTTCGCTTCTTCCCGCGAAAGGAAAGCGAAGCCGCGCGGCTTGTTGAGATCAGAGGCGATCTTGGCCAAAAACTTGCAATAGCTCAGCCCAACCGAGACGGTGACGCCGATCTCGGCTTCGACGCGGCGGGCGAAGCGGGCCAACGTTTCCGCGGCGCCCGCTCCGTTGGATGGCTCGCAACCGCTGAGGTCGAGAAAAGCCTCGTCGATCGACAGCGGCTCGACAAGTGGCGTCAGCGCCATCATCCGCGTTCGAATCTCGCGGCCGACCCGCGCATATTTGGCCATGTCGGGCGGGAGCACCACGGCGTTCGGACAGAGCGCCCTGGCCCGCGACATCGGCATCGCCGAGCGCACCCCGAATGTCCGGGCGATGTAGCAGCAGGTCGCCACGACACCGCGCGGGCCGGACCCGCCGACGATCAACGGTTTGTCGTTGAGGCTCGGGTCGTCACGCTTCTCGACCGCGGCGTAGAAGGCGTCGCAGTCGACATGGGCGATGTTCAGACCCGCCGCGTCTTCGAGACAGATCGTGCGAGGCGAGCCGCAATGTGCGCACCGGGCAGAGCTCTGAGAATCCGTCCTCAAGCAATCGCGGCAGAGGCGTCGCCGAGGCGGGTCCATCAGGTTTCGGTCTCATACGGCCTGCGGAGAGCCCCGTGCGCCCGCGCAACCGCCTCGGGCTTGAGACCGGCGTCGGCCGCAAACTCAACGAGCAGCTTTTCGTCGGCGACCACATAGTCGAGCACCGAGCCCAGGAACGCCGGGTCCGCGGCCGCGGTGCGGAGGTTATCGGGGCCCAATCCGGTCAGGCCGAGGAACCGGCTCAGCCGGTCGGGATCGGCGGCAATGAAGGTGAGCGCGCTCACCGCCAGAGATTGAGCGGAATCGGCGCTTGCGGATTGCATCTTTTTCAAGGAATCGCGCATAGTCCGATTCGCCTTTCGTCAATGTCTTGGGCCTAATCTTATCCGGCGCGCAGGCCGAATTCACCCTCCATGGAACACCCGATGGCCAAGACCGTGCTCATTGTTGAGGACAACGAACTCAACATGAAGCTGTTCAACGACCTCGTCGAGACCCGCGGGCATCGAATCGTGCAGACGCGCAGCGGCATCGAAGCGGTCGATCTGGCGCGCAAGCACCGGCCCGATCTCATCCTGATGGACATTCAGCTGCCCGAGGTTTCCGGCCTCGAAGTCACGCAATGGCTGAAGGATGACGAGGAGCTCAAGGGGATACCGGTCGTCGCCGTGACAGCCTTCGCGATGAAGGGCGACGAGGAAAAAATCCGGCAAGGCGGGTGCGAAGCGTACCTCTCCAAGCCGATATCGGTCGCCAAGTTCTTCGAGACGATCGACCACTTTCTTGGACCCGGGTCCACCGAATGACAGCTCGCGTGCTGGTCGTCGATGACGTCCGGTCCAACCGCAAACTGCTCCAGACGAGATTGAGCCTCGAATATTTCGAGGTGCTGGCGGCGGCCAACGGCCCCGATGCGATCGCCATCTGCGAAAAGGGCGGATGCGACATCGTCCTTCTCGACGTGAAGATGCCGGGCATGGACGGTTTCGAGGTTTGCCGACGACTGCGAGCCACGCCGGACACCGCTCATCTGCCGATCGTTCTCTTGACTGCGCTCGACCGGCCGGCCGATCGCATGCGCGGTCTCGAATCCGGCGCTGACGACTTCCTGACCAAGCCCGTCGACGAAATCGCGCTGATCGCCCGCGTTCGCTCGCTGGTTCGGCTCAAGTTTTCGATCGATGAATTGCGCGGCTCGCGCCGCGCATAGCGCAGAAGCGGGAACGCGCTCCCGCTGAAGTTCTGAAGCTGGACGCATCAGAACGCGGGCGGTTGTTGCTCGTGGACGAGCAGCGAAGTTCGCGTGAGCGCATCGCTGGCGCGCTAAGCCCGTATCATGACGTGATCCTCGCTGACGACCCGTCGAGGCGCCGGCGATAGCGCGCGAAGCGCTCATCGACCTCATGATCGTCAGCCTCGGTTCTGGCGCGTTCGACGGCTTGAGGCTGTGCAGCCAGGCTCGCTCGCATGAGCGCACACGCAATCTGCCAATCCTCCTCGTCGCCGATGCCGACGATCGCCCGAAGGTGCTTCGCGGGCTCGAGCTCGGCGTCAACGACTACCTCACGCGGCCGATCGACCGAAACGAGCTCCTGGCCCGCGTGTCGGACCAACATCCGTCAGAAGCTTTACGCGGATCGACTGCGCCAGTCCGTGCAGCAATCGATAGAGATGGCGCTGTACGATTCGCTCACCGGGCTCAACAATCGCCGCTCGCTCGAGCGCCGCCTGCCGGCGATGATCGATACTGCGCGCGCGAGAGGCGCGCCGCTGACCATGATGGTTCTCGACATCGACCATTTCAAGCGCGTGAACGACACTTATGGTCACGACGTCGGCGATCGCGTGCTCAAGGGCTTCGGCGCTCAGCTGCGAGACACCGTTCGGAGCGGCGACCTCATCTGCCGTCTGGGCGGAGAGGAATTCGTCGTCGTGATGCCGGGCGCCGATGCCGCCGAAGCGGCGCGGATCGCGGAACGCGCGCGCCGGACCACCGAGAGCCGCGAATTCCAGGTCGACAGCGCCGCCGCCTCCGTGTCGATTACGGTTTCGATTGGTCTCGCCGAATGGCGGGAGAACTGGAATTACGCCGAGCTTTATCGTCGAGCGGACCGGGCGCTTTACCGATCGAAGTCGGCGGGCCGCAATCGCGTCACTCAGGACGCGGCGTGATCCGTAAGGTGAAATCGTCGCGGCGTCACTCCGCCGCCGTTAGGACTTTCATGTGATTTGCCGCGAGGATCGGCTCGAGTATCGTTTCCGCAATGTAGCGAACGACGGGCGCGCACACGCCGTCCCCACACACGTGATAGGCGTCATTGTAGCGCTCGGGAAGACGGTAGCTGTCGTCCAAGCCCATCAACCTCGCTGCCTCTCGCGGCGAGAGAAGGCGTGACCGAACGCGTTCGCCGTTGATCACGAGAATCGACTGACGGGACGAACCGCCTGCAGGGGTTCGCAAGCATCCTGCGAGATCATCGAACCGAACCTCGGCCCGTTGGCGCTTCACGCCATTCGCATCGGGCCGCGTACGTCGATAAACGCTTCCAACCATTCGCTTTCCGGACAACTGGGCCGAAGCAACCTTCACCCGATTGACGGGCGACATGAGACTGAGAAGATGGTCCGTCTCCGCGGGTGAATGCCAAGCAACGCCTGTCGGCTCGTCGTCAATGAGATCGGCAAAGCGGGTCTTGCGGACCCGTGGCGCCGGCGCCGTCCACCAGACCCAACGTTTTTTGGCGGATGGAGACATGCCCTCAAACGCGTCTACGAGCGACTGAGGATGCCATTCAGGATCCGGGCGGTTCGAAACCAGTTCGGCCGGCGCCTCCTCGTTCCTCTCAATCGCGATGAAAAACACGCGCGGACGTGATTGCGGGACAAAACGAGACGCGTTGACGACAATCGCGCCGAACCGATAGTCTGAACTCGAAAGCGCCGACCCGATGGCGGCGAAATCCTTTCCACCACGGGATTTGAGGCAGCCGTACACGTTCTCCAGAACGATGGTGCGCGGCGATCGTCCAGCTTCCGCGAGCCCGCGCACAAGCTTCCAGAAGGGCCAGAAACTGCCCGATCTGGTAAGGGCCTCGTCACGTTCCGGGCCGAGACCTTTGAATTCCCCCGCGAGCGAAAGGTCCTGGCAGGGAAAGGATGCCCATGCGAGGTCGCTCGGTGCCATCGGCAGATCGTCTAACCTCAACTTCGCGACATCCTCGAGTTTGATGTCGGCGTCGCCATAGTTTCTGACATAGGCCGCAACCTTCATCGCATCGAAGTCATTTGCGAACACGCAGCGCCAGGACTCGCCGAGGCCAGCTCGCGCCATGCCGCCGCCAGCGAAAAATTCCAGGAAAGTCAGCTGACGTTCACGCATCGCCGACACGCTGAAGCCGAACGATGATTCGCGCAAATCCCCTGCCCGTCGGGAGCGCTAAGAGCCGCACATTTCGGTCGGCGAAATCGCCAGGCGCCGAGGACGCAGGCTTAAGCGACGCTAAGCTTGGCGTTGATCGCCGCAAGATCGCGCTCGGCGCGCTCGAGATCGAAAGGCTGCGGCGCCTTGATCGCAGCCTCGGCGACTTTGGCGCGCTGCAGCGACGCGCCGGAAAGATGCGGCGTGGCGGAAGCCACGGCGCGCGCCTCTTCCATGGTGCCATTGCAATGCAGCACGATGTCGAGGCCAGCGTCGATCACCGCTGCCGCGCGCTCTTCGAACGAGCCGCCGAGCGCCTTCATCGACAGGTCATCGCTCAGGATAAGCCCGTCGAACCCGATCTCGCCGCGCATGATTTCCGCGACCACGATCGGCGACGCCGTCGCCGGACGACGGGGATCAATCGCCGTGTAGAGGAGGTGGGCGCTCATCGCCATCGGCAAGTCTTTGAGCGCCGCAAACGGCGCAAAATCACGTTTGAGCTCGCTGCGCGTGGCGTCGACAACGGGCAATTCGTGATGGCTGTCCACACGCGCCCGGCCATGTCCCGGCATGTGCTTGATGACAGGCGCGACCCCACCCGCGAGCAGTCCCTCGGCGACCGCCCGGCCCATCGCCGCGACGCGTTCGGGCCGGGACGAGAAGGCTCGCGAGCCGATTGCATTGTGCATGCCCTCACCCGCGACATCGAGCACAGGCGCACAGTCGATGGTGATCCCGACTTCGATGAGATCGTGAGCGATGAGGCGCGCGACGAGACGCGCCGCGGCCTCCGCCGTGGATGGGTCAAGTCCCGCTTCGATCGCCGCCGCCGCCGGATATGCGCGCCAATGCGGCGGCGCCATGCGCTGGACGCGGCCGCCCTCCTGATCGATCAGCACCGGCGCGTCGGCGCGGCCGACGCTTTCTCGGAACGAATGTGTCAGTGCGCGAACCTGGTCGCGGTCGGCGATGTTGCGCTTGAAGAGGATCAGGCCCCAAGGGTCTTCGCGACGCAGGAAGGCCCGTTCCTCGTCATTCAGCGCGAGGCCCGCGCAGCCGCTGATGAAGGCCTTGGGCATTTGCGGCTCCGCGCTCGGACGTGAAAAGGCAGGCGCGCTTCGCTTATTTAGCGATGAAGCACTGCCCGCCCTCGCCTTTGAGGCGAGCGCACATCGCCGCTGCGTCCGCCTTCGTCAGGCCGCTCACGCGCAACCGGTAGATCGTTTCGCCGTTGACCTCCGCCTTGTGCACCCCAATGGCGGAGCCGTTGAGTTCGGCGCCGTATTTGCTGGTCAACTTTGTCGCCGTGCTCTTCGCCTCCGCCTCGGATTTTGGCGCGGCCAGCTGAACCGACCATCCGCCAGAGGTGGTCGCGGCGGTGGCGTCCACAGGCGGCGCGATCGCTCCCGTCGTCTCGGTCGCATCGACGACCTGCCCGGCCTTCGGCTTCTTCGCCGCCTTATCAGGTTTCGCCGGAGCGCTATTTTGCGCTTCGCCAGGCGGGATCTGCGCCGTCCCGTCAGGCGCGGTCGTATCCGTTTTCCCGACCGCCACGCGCGCAGCCGACTTGGGCGGTGAAAGCTTGGTCGGCAATTCGATCTTCGGCGTCGACGGCTGCGCGACGCCAGCCGCCTCGTTTATCGTCTTAGGCGCGGGAGTGCTCGGCGCAGAAGCGCTCGGCGCGACAGCCGGCTTGCTCGCCGGCTCAACGGGCGCTGGCGCAGCGTTTGCGCTGCTTGCCGGCTGCTGATCAAGCGGGCTCATGGCGCCAATCGGCGTTCCGTCCGGCCTGAGTGAGATCGTACGCACGGGTTTCGGGTCGGGGAATTCCGACGTCATCCCCTTCGGCGGCGCGGCGGCCTGTGGCGCGACAAGCGGCGTATTGATGATCGCGTTGAGCGCCGGGTCCGTCGTGCCACCTTGAGCGGCAGACGCCGGAGGATTGTTGGCGGCCGCCTGTGCGTTCAGGTCGACAGGCTGTTCCTCGGAATTGACGACTTTGACCGGGGCCGGCTTGCCGTTGTCATGGAGCAGAGTGGCGCCAGCGTCGCTGGACGTCGTGACCGTCTGGTCGCTGGGCGGCGCAACCTTCGTCGGTCCCTGCGCCGCCGCGATGAACGGGATATCTTTTTTCAGGCCCGGCACGCCGCCTCTCAGCGCGAAGACGGCGCCGATCATTGCAACACCGGCAAGCGCCAGCGCGGATACGGCGAGCTTCCAGCGCATGGGCCGGCGCTCCTCGCCCGGGTCCGCTGCGGAAGCGCTGTCGGAATGACGGGCGTCGAACTCATAGTCCCGCCGCGCCGCGCGATCGTCCTCGGACGCGCCGGGAGCGAGTTCCTCCACCTCATCGTCGAGCGTTGGCCGGAGGGTGCCGGTTTCGATCGAGGTCGAAGGCGCCGCGCGCGCAACCGGGGCCTCGGCGGGGCGACGCGCCGGCGTCTCGCCGTTCGCAATCCCCATGTGCGAGAATTCGACCAGACGCGAAAGCTCCGCGAGCGGATCTTCGGCCTGCGACTGTTGAGCGCCCGCGGCGCGCAATCGCCGCTCGAATTCGTCGAGGTTGATCTCGTCCGTTGCACGGGATCCGGAAATACTCATGTCACCCTCACTCGTCGCGGATCACTTAAGGCGAGCGTCAAGCGCCGCCTACTAACAAATCCGCTACCGCATCTCCTCAGGCGCGCTAACGCCCAAAATTGACAATGCAGAGGCCAAAACAAGGCTCACGGCCGCCACCAAAGCCAATCTCGCATACGATAAATTTCGTTCTTTCTCGTTAACAAACCGCAAACGTGGCGCGTCTTTCCCCCTATTCCAATGCGCGTGAAAACGCGTCGCTAAATCATGGGCGAAAAAAGCGATCCGGTGGGGCTCGTGCGCCTCGGCTGCCTGCCGAACAACGCGAGGATACTGCCCGAATGTCCGCATCAGCTCCCGCTCCCCCTCGTCAGTCAAAAGCGAGAAGTCGGCGTGAACGAGCGCCTTTTGATCAAGATCAAAGTCCGCAAAGACCAATTTGCCTTGCCTCATGACGCTACGGGCGCGAGCGTGGGCGTACTGGACATAGAAGACCGGATTGTCCTGGCTTTGCTCGATCACCTTCGCCAGGTCGAAATCGAGCGTGGCGTCGTTCTTGCGCATCAGCATCATGAACCGGACGGCGTCCGCGCCGACCTCATCAACGACCTCACGCAACGTCACGAACTCCCCGGAGCGCTTAGACATTTTGACCGGTTCGCCGGCGCGCATGAGACGCACGAGCTGGCAGAGCCGCACCTCGAGTTTGGCCTTGCCGTCCGACAAAGCGGCGACCGCGGCCTGCATGCGTTTGACGTAGCCGCCGTGATCCGCGCCCCACACGTCGACCAAAGTGCGATAATTCCGGTCGATCTTGGTCTTGTGGTAGGCGATGTCGCTGGCGAAATAAGTGTATCCGCCATCGGACTTGATGAGCGGCCGATCGACGTCGTCGCCGAAGTCGGTCGAGCGGAACAAGGTCTGCTCGCGATCCTCCCAATCCTCCGCGGGCGCGCCTTTGGGCCGCTCCAAGCGGCCTTGGTAGACGAGCCCTTTCGCCCGCAACCAGTCGATCGTCTCGCGCACGCGGTCCTGGCCGCCGTCGACGCCAGTCAGCGCGCGCTCGGAGGCGAACACTTCGTGGGTGATGTTGAGCGCGGCGAGATCCTCGCGGATCATCGCCATCATGGCGTCGATGGCGCGCTTGCGCACGATCGGCAGCCATTCCGCCTCAGGCTTATCCTTGAGCGCTCGGCCATATTCGCCCGCAAGGCTCTCGCCGACGGGCTTCAGATAATCGCCGGGATAAAGGCCCTCAGGGACCGGGCCGATGTCTTCGCCGAGAGCCTCGCGGTAGCGCAGGAAGGCCGAGCGCGCCAACACATCCACCTGGCCGCCGGCGTCGTTGATGTAATATTCGCGCGTCGCCTCGCGACCCGAGAAGATCAGCAAGCTTGAAAGGGCGTCGCCGAACACCGCGCCGCGCGCGTGGCCGACATGCATCGGGCCGGTCGGATTGGCGCTCACAAATTCGACGTTGACCGGTCCTCCCTCGCTCGGCGCCCCGGCGCCATACCGCTGGCCATGAATGAGAACCGTCTTCAGGACTTTCTCGTAAACCTCTGGGCTTAAGGACGATATTGATGAAACCGGGGCCAGCAGCCTCTGCGCTCTGCACGTCCGGTTCTTGGCTGAGATCAGCGACAAGGCGCTCCGCAAGAGCGCGCGGATTCGAGCCCGCCTGCTTCGCTTCCCGCGCATAGACCATCGCCGCATTGGTCGAGAGGTCGCCATGGGTCGCCTCGCGCGGCGGCTCGACGACGAAGCGGCCAAGATCGAGGTCGCGCGGCAATTCGCCCGCCGCCATCCGCTTTTCGAGCAGGCTCGCGATGCGCGACTGGAAGTCGGCGAAAATATTCATGGATCCTGACTTGGGCGAGGCGTCACAAAGGGGCGGCGCGACGCGAGCGCGCGCCTCTATCGCAAGTCCGAAGCGCCGTCAAAAAGCCGGGCGTGCTCGGCGATCGCGAACCGATCGGTCATGCCGGCGATGTAGTCCGCGACGGCTCGCGCGCGTGTCTCCCCGTCGGCCTTGGCCGCCCATTCGGGCGGCATTGCGGACGGGTCAGTCATATAGGCCTTGAACAGGCGCCGTACGATCGCGTCCGCCTGCTCGCGGACCTTTTTGACGTCCGGATGCCGGTACATGCGGGCGATGAGAAAAGCCTTGATGTCGCGATCGGCCGCCTCGAGGACGGCCGAATGCCCAACGAGAGTTCGCCCGCCGGCGGCGACCGCGTCCGGACTGTCGACCCCGGTTTCGGCAATTCGCCGGCTGCTCTCGCCGATCGCGTCCTCAATGAACCGGGTAATGAGGCGACGGGTCAGCTCATGGATTGCCCGCGGCGCCTCGAGGCCAGGATGGAGTGTGTCGACCTCCTTCATCAGGCCATCGACATATGGAACGGCGGCGCGAAGCTCGGTCAAGCGAGAACAGACCGGCGCGGAGGCCATCGTCGATGTCATGAGCATCATAAGCGATATCGTCAGCGATCGCAGCCGCTTGCGCTTCGAGGCTCGCATGGAGACTAAGCTCCAGGCTCTGCCTTGCATCGTAGCGGAGGACGGCGGCCGGAACGCCCTGCGCCCGGTGTCGCTCAGTCGGCGCGCCCGAGGCGTCAAGCAACGGCCCGTTGTGCTTGATGAGCCCCGCGAGTGTCGGCTGGGTCAGGTTGAGGCCGTCGAACTCGGCGTAATGGCGCTCGAGCTCGGTCACGATGCGCAAAGCGTGGCTATTGTGGTCGAAGCCGCCGTGCTCGGCCATGCAGGCGTTGAGCGCGTCCTCGCCGGTATGCCCGAAAGGCGTGTGGCCGAGATCGTGGCCAAGGGCGATCGCTTCCGCGAGGTCGTCGTCAAGCCTCAAGGCGCGAGCGAGCGCGCGCGCGATCTGCGCCACCTCGATCGTGTGGGTCAGGCGGGTGCGGAAATGGTCGCTCTCGTGATCGACGAACACCTGCGTCTTGTGGGCGAGACGGCGGAAAGCGGTCGAATGGACGATGCGGTCGCGGTCCCGCTGGAAGTCGGTCCGCGTCGCCGAGGGTGGCTCAGCGACAAGGCGCCGCGCCCGAGCGGGGTCGGCGGCGTAGGGCGCGCGAGCCGTCAAGCTGGTATTGTCCACCATCGATCGCCTTGACATTGCGCTCTTTGCTCGGCGTCCATATCTTGGGGTCCAGGGATTCTTGACGGCGCCGGCTCCACGGCGCAAGCGATTAAGGGCCAGAGCCATGAACGAGGCCGTCTCTCCGACGCTTGAAGGGGTTACGATCAGCGCCAGCGCAGCGCGGCGATTGAATAAGATCCTCAAGGGCGAGGCCGGCGCGGCTTTGCGCATCTCGGTCAAGGGCGGGGGCTGCTCGGGCTTCCAATATGCGTTCGACGTCGAACGGAGCCGCGCCGAGGACGACGTCGCCGTGACCCGCGACGGCGCGACCTTGCTGGTTGACCCGGTTTCGCTCGAAATGCTGAAAGGCGCCGAACTCGATTTCGTCGACGACCTGATGGGCCAGTCGTTCAGGGTAAAGAACCCGAATGCGGTCGCCTCCTGCGGCTGCGGCGTGAGCTTTACCGTTTAGCGCCTCTTACTCGACCCGGGCAAGGCGCGAAGCCCCGCTCATTTTTCTGACACGTTCTTTCTGTACCGACACAACCCCTTTTCATTTAGCCAGTTTTCAAAGAGAGTAACCATCACATACATGGTGACTCTGTGTTATAGCAGAACGTATTGAGATGTTCAGTCACTAACGCCTTCAAACTGATTTTCTTCTTCACTCACCACACTGTGAGAGAGTCCCCGGTGCGTCCACAGACGCTGAGTCGTAAGCGGGATCTGTCTAGTCAGCAGTTCCCCCAGGCGAATAGCGGGTGTCTTCCTAATCTCCATGGCGGCGGAGGCGCTGCGTGAGCGAGACCAGAAAGATCGCGGCGATCCTGGTCGCGGACGTGGTCGGATACTCCAGGCTCGCCGGCGCTGACGAAGATCGAACGCTATCGCGGCTCCGTGGGCTATGGAGCGATCTGATGGACCCCGCCATCGCCGTGCATCACGGGCGCATCGTAAAGCGCACGGGCGATGGGGCCATTGTCGAGTTCCGCAGCGTGGTCGATGCGGTGCGCTGCGCGATCGAGGTGCAGGAGGGCATGGTCGAGCGCAACGCGGGCCTGTCGCCCGAGCGCCGCATCGAATTTCGCCTCGGCATTCACCTCGGCGACGTCGTCGAAGAGAGCGACGGCGACCTGATGGGCGACGGTGTGAATATCGCCGCGCGGCTGGAAGGCATCGCTGAGCCGGGCGGCATTTGTCTCTCAGAGGACGCCTATCGCCAGGTCAAGGGCCGGCTCGATCCCGCGGCCGCCGATCTGGGCAAGATCCAACTCAGGAACATCGCCGAGCCGATAAGGGTCTATGCGCTGCGGGTCGGCGTCCCCGTACAGGCACAGCCCCCGACGGCAGTGCAGGCCGCCGCGCCGAAAAAGCGTTCGGCGCTTGCTCCGCTCGCCGCAGCGGTGGCCGCATTGCTTATCCTGATTGGCGGCGGCGTGTGGTGGGTCCTGGCCGGCGAGGGCTCCACGCCGCCCGGCGCGGCGCGTCTTTCCATCGTCGTGCTGCCTTTCACCAACCTCTCCAACGATCCTGCCCAAGACTATTTCGCCGACGGGGTCACCGAGAATCTCACCACCGAACTCTCGCGCCTCCACAACAGTTTCGTCATTTCCCGCAACACCGCCTTCACCTTCAAGGGCAAGAACCTAGACGCCAAGGCGATCGGCAAAGAACTCGGTGTGCGCTACGTCCTCGAAGGCTCGGTGCAGCGCGATCAGAACCGGGTGCTCGTCAACGCGCAGCTGATCGACGCGGAATCCGACGCGCAAGTCTGGGCGGATCGATTTGAGGACGACGTCGCGGACCTCTTCAAACTTCAGGACGAAGTGGTCGTGCGCCTCGCCCGCACGCTTCAGGTCGAGCTGGTGAACGCCGAAGCCCAGCGCAGCTTGCACGATCGGCCACGGGATCCCGACGCCATCGATCTGACCATGCGTGGTCTGGCGATTCTCAACCAACTCGCCACGAAAACCTCTTCTGACGAAGCGCGAGACTTATTTGAGCAAGCGTTGACTCTCGATCCGAACAACGCCGACGCGCTCGCGGGCGCCGCTAGGATCGACGCGGTGGAGGCTGCTTTCGGTTCGTCCGACAAAAGCGCGGATTTGTATGCGCGAGCGATGCAGCGGACTGACCAAGCTCTTCTTCTCGATCCGAGCCAGGCCAGAGCGCATTTTACCAAGGCCCTCCTGATCATGTTCAAGGCGAGATCGAACGACACGGCGTCGGCGAACGAGATCATTGCCGAGGCTGAAGCCTCGCTTCGCGCCAATCCCAGTTTTCCCTGGGGCTACTGGCCCATGGCCGTCGGGGAAATGTTGCTCGGCCACTATGAGCAATCGATATCCGAGCTCCAACAGGCCATGAGGATCAGTCCACGCGATCCAAACATTGGAATATGGCATATGGAAATAGGAAGGTCGCTCCTGGCGCTAACTCGTTACGATGCGGCGATCCAGGAAGGCCTCAAAGCCATCGACTCGGGGTATCGCACGGCGGAATCCTATGCTTGCCTCGCGGCGTTCTACGCAGCGGCCAACAGGATGCCGGAGGCGACGGCCGCGATGGCGGAAGCGATGAAATTGAATCCACAACTCTCCGTGGCGTGGTTTCACGCGCACATACCTTCCTTTATCGATTCGGCGCCGGGTATGCTTGAATGCCTCCGCAAGGCCGGGTTGCCGGAGACGTGAGCCAGATCCGAAGGCCCTCGCGTGCTTGCGGCAGTGACCGCTCGGGGAATGGCCGCGCGAAGGCAACACAACCACAATGCTCGGAGATAGCCGTCGCTGCGCCGCGCAATCGAAAAGAGCGTTCTTTACCCCGCAGCAACGAGGCGAAGGCTATCCGGCCACACCGATCTCGGTAGTCGAGATGTAGCGCCGATGTGGGCGCGGAGCCGGTGGCCCGCGCCCCATATCCCCGACCTGTTACGCCGCCATCTTAGTGGCGGCCGTCTTGTCGGCCTTACTCTTCGCAATTTGCGTCAGCAGCTTTTCAGCGTTCATTTCCTCTTGCAAGGTTTGGTTGAGCAGCGCTGCGGCGTCCTTCATGCCGAGCTGTGTAGCCCACCCTGCTAGTGCGCCGTAGCGGGCCATCTCATAATGTTCAACCGCCTGGCCGGCTGCCACGAGACCGGTGTCGATCGCCGGGCTTTCGCCGAATTCCTCGATCGTCTCCTCGCCTTCGGCGACAATGCCATTGATCGCCTCGCAAGGCTTGGCTTGTGGCCGCTTGCCGATCATCTCGAACACCTGTTCGAGGCGCTCGATCTGGCCCTGTGTCTCCTCGCGGTGCGTCGTAAAGGCCTTCTTGAGTTCCGGCTCTTTGGCCGCCTTCACCATCTTCGGCAGCGTGCGATAAATCTTCTTCTCCGCGTAGTAAATATCCTTCATGTGCGCCAGAAACAGGTCGTTCAGTGTTTTCTCAGGCATGGGATTCTCCTTGTGATGGCTAAGGACGCGCGAGGCGACATATGGTTCCGCCGTGAACGCGTCATGCGGGATGGAAGACCACTTTCACGCAGCCGTCCTTCTTGGCTTTGAAGGTCTGGTAGAGCTCGGGGCCGTCAGCGAGATCGGTGCTGCGGTGGGTGATGAGAAAGGTGGTGTCGACCTTCTTCTCTTGGATGAGCTTGGTCAGAGGTTCGAGATAACGCTTTACGTGGGTCTGGCCGCTGCAGAGCCTTAGGCCTTTCTGCACGATCGAGCCCATGTTGACGGAAACAGGGCCCCCGTAGACGCCGGGCACAGAGACCACGCCGCACGGCCGCACCGCCCTGATGGCCTGGTCGAGCACATAGGTGCGCTCGGCTGGCATGACTTTCTCCTTCACTGCGCTGACGAGGCCGCCCTGTCCGTGACCGGGGCTCGCTTCCATGCCGACGCAGTCGATCACGACATCGGCGCCTTCGCCTTTGCTGATCTCCTTGATCCGCTCATAGACGTCTTCTTCGGCGAAGTTGATGATGTCGGTGGCGCCGGCCTTTCGCGCCATGGCGATGCGCTCCGGCACGGTCTCGATCGCGATGATGCGCTCCGCGCCCAGAACCTTAGCGGACTGGATCGCGAACAGACCGACGGGACCCGTGCCCCAGACCGCCACGATCTCACCGCCCCTGATGCCGGCCTGCTCGGCGGCCTGATAGCCTGTGGGAAAAATGTCGGTCAGGAAGAGGACTTCCTCGTCCGTCATTCCGTCCGGCACTTTCATGGGCGCAACATCGGCCATCGGCACGCGCACATATTCGGCCTGGCCGCCTGCATAACCGCCGGTCAGGTGGGAATAGCCGAAGAGTCCGGCGGTCGTGTAACCGAACTGCGCCGCCGCCATCGCGGCGTTGCGATTGGATCGCTGGCACACAGAATAATTGCCGAGCTTGCACTGGCGGCACTCGCCGCAATTGATGTTGAAGGGAACGACGATCCGGTCGCCCTTCCTGAACTTCGTGTGAGCCGAGCCCGTCTCGACCACCTCGCCCATGAACTCGTGTCCGAGGATGTCGCCGCTCTTCATCGTCGGCATCAGGCCATCCATCAGATGAAGGTCCGAACCGCAGATCGCGCAGCTCGTCACCTTGATGATGACATCTCGGCCGTCCTCGATTTTCGGGTCGGGGACGCTGTCGCAGCGAATATCGTTCGTACCGTGCCAGCAGAGCGCTTTCATGGGATGACCTCAGCGAGTTGAGCGGAATAGGCGCTGCGAGCGGATGGACGCGGCCCTTCGCAGTCAAAGCAGCGTCTGGATGTCGGTAAACTTCAATTACAAGTGTTGGTTCCCGAACGATGGTCGATCTCCAGCGTTCTCCTCCACACTGCGCGAATGGTGTGACGTAGGCGGGGATCGGCATGCCGCTGCTGCGACAAAAAACTGGCTCGGAAAATCGAAGATCTCGCGCGAAACTCGTCGCAACAAGTGACCGATGCGCCTCCGTATTCCCGATCAACCGGGGAGCGCCTTTATGGAATGCGGCGCCAATCGCGGCTAGCGCCGAAAAATCATTCAGGCGGCGTCGGAGAGCGCGTATCGGCGACAGTGTTGCAAGTAAGCGGCCTCGTGGGCGGCGACAAGCTCCACGACACTGTTCCAAAGCCAAGAGGGCGCATCGAGAGATTTCGAGCGATTGCGATGAAGTTCGGCCATCCACTGCTTCCGGTTGGCGGTATCCATCTGCCGGGCATGGCTTCGGCCCACCACTCGAGCGAGAAATTCAGCGACTTCTATCGCCTCGTCGCGGGAAAGGTGTTCGAGCTCGACCTTAAGATCCTGTGGCAGGAGCTCGCGCACGAATACGGATCTTTCCAGCATGTTTCCTGCAATCATGCGCTCGCCAAGGAACGGCGAGAGATGGGTGGCGCCTGCGACGACACGCTCGGCATTGTCGCGGGGCATTACGTCCGATCGCGAGTGGGGCGCCGCGGGCGCAATCGCTTCCTTGACGTCCATGAGGCAATGTCGCTCGGACCTGCCTCTATCGATCGAGACCAGAACCGCCAATCGTAGCCTCCCGAGCGAGCTGCAACCCTTTTTCCAATATGCGGCGTCCAGCACGCGCACTTTAGCCCCATCCCGCCGCGACCGAAGGGCGGTTATCAACTGGCGAAGGTCCTCTTGCGCGAAAAGCTGCTCCACTGCGGTGCGCTCCTGACGCGTTAGGGGCCAAAAGCGTCTCCCTAATGGAATGATAGGATCGACTCCCTCGATGCGCTCATCCGCCAAATGCTTCCAGGATCGTCCAGCAGCCTCTCGCATTACCGACGCCACGATTCGAGGCATCTCAGCACGTGGATCGCTCTTCTCGCCTTGGGCTTCGGGCCTGAAAGCGCTTTCATATCCGTCCATCATGCGTTCAAGCATGCGTGCCGTCGTAATCCCTGGAAGATCGGAACCGCGTGCCGCCATCGCGAGAGACAGCGCCAGGCGGATTAAATCGTGTGCAGGGTTTCCAATCACGGTCTGGTCCAGATCACGGATCTGGATGGCCAGCTTACCTTGTGCGCTGGCCACCGGACCTAGATTGCCAACGTGGCAATCGCCGCAAATCCAAACCGCCGGTCCTTCGGGCACATTGGCGCGTTGTGAGGCTTCCAGCCATTCATAGAACTTCCCCGTGTTTCCGCGCACATAGGCATGCGCGGAAACAGTCATCTTCTGGTTGCGCTCTGCCGTGAGCAGCGGCAGGCGCTTGTCGGGCCGGTCAGCGAACTGCGACATCCAGATACTTTACTTGCCGGTCAGTCGAAAAGACAGACCGTCAGTGCGGAAGCTTTCGCTGCACTTTCGGCGTCCGCGTTTTGGGAGCCGATGAGTTGTGGCCTTCATCGTCAGCATTGATCGGGGGCGGAGGCAGGCCGCCTTCTGGCTGGGGATCGGCCACGTATTCGAAATCGGGCTCCTCATTCCAAGGACCGCGCACGTCCTCGTCCTGCGAGAGGTTGAACACGAGCTTGACCGTCTCGTCGGGCGGGATATTTCCAAAGAACGGATCATCCAACTTGCCCATGGCGTCCAGCGCCTTCATGAACATATTGGCGTGGGTGATCTCGCGCGTGAGGAGATGGTGTAAAGTCTTTTTGGTGCCCTCGTCGTCGCAGGCCTTGATCAGCGACTCGTAGGTCTGGCGGGCGCCGGCTTCGGCCGAGATATTCGCTCGGAGATCACGAACAACATTGCCGCCTTCTTGGATGTAAGCTGCTGTCCAACAGCTTCCGTGGCTGTCCAGGAAATGCGGCCCGCCGCCCTTGAGCTTGAACAGAGGGGCGTCGTGCACCGAGGTTTGGTCAAGCTCGCTCGTATGCTGCGCGATCAGCTTGCCAACCATCTCCAGATGACTGAATTCCTCGATGGCGATGTCCTGCAGCATGTCTCGAATGCCGGCGTTCTCGACATGGAACGACTGCACCCAATATTGCAGCGCCGCCGTCAGTTCGCCCGTAGCGCCTCCAAATTGCTCCAGCAGGTATGTACCAAAGCGGGCGTCAGGGGTTCCGACATTGACGGGTTGAATCAGCTCTTTGCGATGTAAAAACATAGACTTTGCCTTGCCTTGCTAAGTTCGTATTTTCCGCTTGCTCAAGCTGATAATGTCGCATTGCTATGTTTGTTCCGGAATAGTTTAGAAAACTTCGAGTATCTTATCGATATAGAGAACATGTATTGAGTTATTTCTGACACGCACGGCTCGATTCAGCTTTCCGGCTCCGACCTGGAATCATTTCTCGGCAAAAAGGAACCATCTGCGGGTTGGATGGTTATGTGTGTTCACATCTCAGATCGAGGAGACGCCAAGTGAACAAAGACAATTTTGAAGGAACGGTCCGTTCGGCGGTCGGCCAGGGCGAAAAGATCTTGGGTCAGGCGACGGGCGACAGGTCGACCACGGCTCAGGGTTATTATGACGACGCGGCCGGCAAAGCCCGTTCGGCGGTAGGAAGCGCCAAAGATGCAGTTAACAGCGGCGTGGACGCAGTCTCCTCCCTGGATTTCTCGGGGTTGCGCGATCAAATCGGCAAACTCACCCAGCAGGTCTCCGATCTCGCACAAAATCAGATGTCGTCAGGGCGAGATCAGGTGGTAAGCGCGATGGGTTCGGCGAGCGACACCCTGTCCCAGTCTGCTGCCAATGCGCAGGACAAATTCGCAGCGCTTGAGGGCGACGTCGAGTTGAGGATCAAGAAGAATCCTTGGGGCGCGGTCGCAGTCGCAGGCCTTATTGGACTGCTGATCGGCAAGATGAGCTGAACCATGCGACCGGCTCTCGAACTGCGTGACCTTCTCGATCAAGTTCGGGAGCTGGTGCGCGTGGAAGTGTCGCTCTTCCGCGCGGAGATCGGCGAGCGCACCAGTGGCATTCCATCAAGCCTCATGGCGGTCGTTCTTGGAGGGGTTCTGCTTTGCGTCTCGCTCGGGCTGATCCTGGTCGCAGCCAGTCTCTCACTACTGCGGTTCGGGCTGCCTCTCGACCTCGCGTTTCTGATCGTGGCTGTCGTTGCGATCGTGATCAGCTTGATCCTCCTGCGTTCGGGCGTCAGCGCCCTAAAGCCGTCACGCCTTGTGCCGGCAAAGAGCATCTCGCAAATCTCGTCCTTGTTTGGAGGTCTCTAGCGTGGCGGCGAACCTAGCGACATCGAGTGAGTACGAGGCGGAAGCCAATCGACTGCGAGCGCAGATCCGCGGAACGGTGGGCGCCTTGCGATCTGGGCTTACGCCGTCGAACCTTGCCTCGGAAGCGGCGTCGCGCGTGGGCCTGGTCGATCTTTCTTGGGGCGGCGCGTTTGACTATGCGAGCAAACGCCATCCGGTTCCAACGGCGATCATCGGACTTGGGGTGGCGTTATGGACGATGTCTGCGGTCCGAAACCGGGGCAGACGCGATCAGCTCGCGGCTGTGACGGCGCCCCTTAGAGATTCGTCGGACTCCATAGTTCAGTCCGCGACAAAAGTGTTTCGGGAGCGAGCCGAGGCCAAACGGCGAGAGTTTGTCGACGTTGCGCAATCGCAAGTCGCGACGGGAGCGACAATGCTCTCCGACGAAATCGGCAAAAAACTGGAGACCTATATCGACCGCATACCAGGCGGGATCAATGTTCGACCGCTCATCGAATCCTCGGTTCAGGTCGCGCTAGCGGCTGCGCTTGAGGGTTTATTGCGCAAACGCAGCCGCGCCTAAGCGCTGGGCGCCACGCTGGCGCCGCCGATACCACGCCGCGGCCGCCAAGCGGGCTGGATGTCGAACCTTTCAATGCTTGCGGCGTTGGGCCTGATGCGCGAATCTGAACCTCCCTTGGCCCTCGTGGTCGACGACAACGAGCTTTTGCGGCTCTACGCTGGGGGACTCCTGGCAGACCACGGCTTCGAGGTTGTGGAGGCCGATAGCGCCGAAGCCGCGCTCAAGGTCATGCAAACCCACGACGGCGTGAGGCTGCTCTTCACTGACATTCAGATGCCCGGTCGTGATGGATTGGACTTGGCCCGCGAAGTCCACGCGCGTTGGCCGAACGTCCTGTTGGTGATCACATCCGGTCAAACGAAACCGGCCCCTTCCGACATTCCCGACGACGGCCGGTTTGTCGCCAAGCCTTATCGAGCGAAGGACCTCTTCGGCGAGGTCGACGATCTCATGCGGAAAAGTGAGCTCTAGCTCCGTCGTTCCCCGCCAAAGCGCGTGCAGCTGCAGACTGCCATTTTCGCTCGCTACGCAGACGACAACGCTCAATCGCAATCGGCGCGGCGAGCGATATAGAGATGGGTTTCGTAATCGACGTCGAACCGCCCTCCATGACTGTTGATCGCTTGACCAATGTCAGCGAGTAATTCGTCGCGCTTCGCTGGCTCCATCATCCGGTGGTCCGACTTCGTCCGTAAAAAATCCACATAGGTTGACGCCGTGTGCCGCCATTTCCAGACGTAGCGCCTGTGCTCGACTGGCTCGAATAGACCTGACGCGGAAAACCATTCTTTGAAGGGACCATTTGGCAGGTACCAAGCCTCGGGGGGCGGACCCCATCTGCCTATGCGGCGCAGATAAATTTCCTTGAACCGATCGAGCAACGGCGCCGGCAGTCCCACCGGAACGTGTCCAAACACCGCGAGAGAACCGTTACGCGAAAGCGCCTCCGCAGCTTTCGCGAAGCGCACCTCCGGGGATACCCAGTGCCAAGACTGCGCGGCAATGATCAGCCGGAACGCTGCTCGGTCTGCGGGCCACGCTTCGAAGGTGGTTTCCAGGAACTCAACGTTGCTGAAATGAGCTAAGCTTTCGCGCGCGCCACGAAGCATTTCCGATCCAGGGTCAGTCGCGAGGATCGGAAAGCCTCGCTCGGCAAAGCTCTTCGTCGCCTGACCCGTGCCACAGCCGACTTCGAAAATCCGATCGTTGGCTTCAGGTCGGCATAGGAGACAACGTCATCGACAAGCGCATCGGGATAGTCAGGACGCACTTTGCTGTAGACGCTCGCCACTTGATCAAATGTAAAGCGCTGCTCCATCAGATTTGCCTGATCGAACTGGCGAGCAAGATGTGTATTAGAGCCGTGCTCTATGCGCACATCCCGAGCGCGGCAGGCCTGAGATGAAATGCACACAGTTCTGCACGGGCGGGCCTTCGCGCTGAGGCGGAGCCGCGTCAGACGGGCGTCGGATTTCGACGGCGTCGGCTCGCCAGCAGAGCCGACGCCCCTGCCAGCAGCACCTTACTGCTCATGATTTTCCCCCAAGTTGCGCTCAGCGGAATTGCCTCGAGCGATGCCGCGAAGCCGAGTTCACGCCGAATCGGGGCCCCGGTCAAACCACGAGAGAATATCGGGGACATCGAGGACCTCAGGGCCCCGAGTGGCGAGTCGATACTGATGAATAATTGATTTGAAAAAACAGAAACACGTGTTATGATCTTCTTTCTGATCGAACCGTACGGCGGCCGACGAGGTAGGAGAGGAATGCTTGCGTGCGATGTTTTCGCACAACCCGGGAGGCGAGTTCAGGCCGAGAGGATTTTTTTATTTGGATTCGCTGTAACCCTTTGAAAAGCCCAGAATCGGCCAAAGAAATCCAAGGAAATGCAAGGATTTTTCCTTGTTTTTACTTGGATTTACTTGCACGTAACTCGCCCTAAAGTTGCGTCCGTCAGGTCCGCCCCAAACTGCGTCCGCGCGCCCTATTCCGCCGGCTCGGTCGACAGCGCCCAGCCGTCGCCCCGGACCCAGTCCGTCTCACTGGGCGCGCTCCCGAAGCGCAGCGAGCGCACGCCCGCCTGGCCGCCGCGGCGGAACGCCTGATCGAGCTTGCGGCCCATCTCAGCATCTTGCGCGCCTTCGCAGGGGATGAACACCACTTGGGTCAGCAACCGGGCCGGCCACGCCTCGCCGTGTTCGGGCCGCGTCACGATCAGCATCGCCCCGCTCGAGCTCACCGCCTGGAGAGGGAAGACGAGCCTGCCGCCGGGCTTCAGCGCGTCGAGCCAGACGCGAACGGGATGCGAGGCAGCGGCGCTGACATAGATGGCGTCGGCCTGAGGCAGGTCCTCGACGCCGGAGCGTGCGCGGACCTCGACCTGCGGGGTAGCGGGCGAGATTGGCCGCGGCGCGCGCGGCAATGTCCGGCGCGATCTCATAGGCGATCACCCTGCCCTTCGCACCGACGAGTTCGGCGAGGATCGCGGTGTAGTAGCCGGCGCCGGCGCCGATCTGGAGGACGGTCTCGCCCTCCTTGAGCCCAAGCGCGTCGAGCGACTGCGCGTGCAGCGAGGGCTGGCCGTTGTTGATGCCGCGCTCGGCGTCGATGGCGACGAGGACATCCTCATAGAGGCGAGCGGGGTCGTCGGACGAGGCCAGGCCAAAAAAGCCGCCGGAGCCGATCCGCCACGGCGGGAACCCTACGAAATCCTCGCGCGGAACGGCGGCGAAGGCCGCTTCGATTCTCGGGTCGCTGACGCCGGCGCGGCGGGTGATCTCAGCCGCGTAAGCGCGCCGGCGTTTGGCGAGTCGATCCGCCACGCCATCCCTCCCGCTCTTCATTGCCTCAGTGACAATACGCTGGCTTCAAGAGCGGCGCATTGATCTTTGACAGCTTCGGTCCGAACATGGCGCTCATGGCGAAGCGGAACTCAATGACGGGCGGCCGGGCGATGATGGCATTGGCCGCGGCGTCGATCTGCGCCATTCCCGTCGCGCTCGCTCAAGGTGCGGCGCCAGCGAACACGCTCGTCGACCTTCAACGCCAATTGGGCGCGTGCATGGCGGGGAAGGCGCCCGGCCCGGCCGGCTCGCGGCTGACGATCATGCTGATGATGAAGCGTGACGGGTCGATCTTCGGCAAGCCGCGCATCACCTTCTCCCATCTCGAGGGCGACAAGGAGGCGCGACAGGCCTTCGTCGACGACGCCGAGCGCGCAGTCGAAGCATGCCTGCCATTTCGGATCACGCCGTCGCTCGGCGGCGCGATCGCCGGGCGTCCGTTTGTCATCAGTCTCGGCCGGCCAAAGCCTGAGCAAAGGATCTGAGGCCTCTGATCGGCGCGAGGTGGAGCAGTTCGAATTCTAACGCTTTATTTAACCGGTCTCACTGGAACTCGGCACGATCAAGTCGCGTTGACCTCCTGCCGAGATCTTTCAAGGGAGCTTTTCATGTCTTCATTGGGTAGTAGCCCAAAGGCCGTCGATACGCCAACGGAAAGCCGCACGCACGATCAACCCGAGGCGGGGTCTGCAACACCCGACCGCAACGATCGCATCCGTGAGATCGCATATTTCCTGTGGCTCGACGAGGGATGTCCCGAAGGCGATCACGAGCGCCATTGGACCAGCGCAGAAGCGCTCCTTGAGTCAGAACCTGAGCAACGCAGGGAGTCAGAACCTGAGCGACGCAAGCGTATCGAAGGCGAGCCTCCTGGCGAGCCGGTGAGGGAATCCCCGGGTTTCCGTCGCGAAGCGCGCAAGGCGGCGGTATAGCCGACATTTGGCTCCCTCGGTCTCGGGCCGACAACCGTCCGAGGCCGTGTATGCCGAGCGGCCGAAGGCCGGCCGGTTTCCACTTGATTTGACGACGATAGGTGCTATGCGGGCCTCGGGCATTGGCGCGTCTGAGGACAGCGGATTGAAACGTGCGGATCGGCCGCCGACTAAGAAGCGGGGAAATCAGCCGACCGCGAAACGGGGGTCCGCGGCTGCAGCGCGGCCATCCGTGCGGCGTCCTGACGATCTTGCGGCCCACCACTACCGCGCCATTATCGAGTTCGTCTGACGATGCGATCCTGTCGAAGAATCTCGAGGGCTTGATCCTCAGCTGGAACCGCGGCGCGGAGCGGCTTTTCGGCTTTACTTCCGAAGAGGCTGTCGGCAGGCCGGTGACGATCATCATACCGGTCGACCGTCTGGACGAAGAGCCCACGATCCTCGCGAAGATTCACCGCGGCGAGCGCATCGAGCACTTCGAAACTGTGCGTCAGCGTAAGGACGGCAGCTTCGTCAACATTTCACTGACGATCTCGCCGATCCGGAACTCACGCGGGAAGATTGTCGGCGCCTCAAAGATCGCGCGCGACATAACTGAGTTGACGAAAGCGCGCGAACGGCAACGCCTGCTCCTCAGAGAAATGAGTCACCGGGTGAAGAACCTTTTCGCCCTTTCCGGCAGCATCGTCGGCTTGAGCGCCCGATTGGCGAAATCCCCGCATGAGCTTGCAGAATCGACACGTGCGCGACTTTCCGCGCTGGCGCGAGCGCACGCCCTCACGTTCTCGGATGGCTTCGACGATGCCGAGCGGCAGCCGACGACGCTCCAGTCGCTCGTCCGAACCATTGTCGCGCCGTTTGACGAACCGGACCACCCGCGCATCGCGGTCTCGGGAACCGACGCTGGCGTTTCCGGTTCCGCCGTCACCAGCCTCGCTCTGCTGCTGCATGAATTCGCGACCAACGCGGCCAAATATGGCGCCCTCTCCTCGGCGAATGGATCAGTGGAGGTCGTCTTTGCTGATCAGGATGACGCGATCCTAGTTGACTGGACTGAACGCGGCGGTCCGCCCGCCGCCGCGCCGAATGGCAGCTTGGGATTCGGCGACGTGCTGTCGCGGATCGCGATTTCTGACCAGCTTGGCGGGGAAATCGTCCGCGACTGGCGGCCTGAGGGACTTGCGATTCGCCTCTCTGTTCCTCGATCACGGCTCGAGGCTTAGGCACGGCCACGCGCCGCAAGAAAAAGGCCCCGCCATCATCGGCGGGGCCGATTGCATCGCGGCGCTTATTGCCAGGTCTGGTTCTGATACCAAGTGTCAAGCTGCTTGCGGGTTTCATCCTTCGCGATTCCATATCGCTCCTGGATGATCCCTTCCAGCTTCTCTTGGCTGCCATTGATTTGTGTGAGGTCGTCGTCGGTCAGCTTTCCCCACTGCTGCTTTACGGCGCCCTTCATTTGCTTCCAATTTCCCTCGACCCGGTTCCAGTCCATTGCGACCTCCTTC
This sequence comes from uncultured Alphaproteobacteria bacterium, assembly GCA_963770275.1. Classification (GTDB taxonomy): domain Bacteria; phylum Pseudomonadota; class Alphaproteobacteria; order Rhizobiales; family Beijerinckiaceae; genus Roseiarcus. The sequence goes on along the minus strand of CAVYPD010000026.1, from coordinate 69,645 downwards.
ATCCGATGTATGAACGAAACGCTTGGTCATTCTGTTCCAGAATCAACAGCTGACGGGACTGGCGCGGATGCGGGTGGCGACCTAGATTGGCACGAGAGACCAAAGCCTCCAGGAGACGCAGCTTGCCGTATAGCCGATCCGATGCCGCACTCCGATAGGCCGGTTCCGCCCGTCGTCGAATCCAAATCCACGACCGAGGCCGCAGATCCCCTTCTGCACGCCCTTCGTCACCGGGTGCGTCAGCAGGAAATCCTTGCCGAGCTCGGCGTCGGCGCACTGCAGGGACCGGGCTTCGATCAGCTTCTCGACGATACGGCGCGCCTGACGGCGGAAGGCCTTCGCACTGAGTTTTGTAAGGTGCTCGAATACGTTCCGACTGAAAACCGCCTTCTTGTTCGGGCCGGCGTTGGTTGGGGGCCGGGCGTCGTCGGCGTCGTCAGCATCGGCGCGGATCTCGCTTCACCGGCGGGATTCGCGCTGAAAACCGGCAGGCCAGTAATCTCCAATCATCTCGAAAACGAGGAGCGGTTCAGAACACCGGAGCTTCTGCTCGAACACGGCATTCACCGCGCCATGAACGTCATCCTGCAAGGGGATGGCCAGCCGTTCGGCGTGTTGGAGGTCGACAGCCGATCGGAGAATGAGTTCGTCGAGCATGATCTCGCGTTCCTCCAGGGCGCCGCCAATATCCTGGGGATGGCGATCGAGCGTGAGCGGCATGAGCGCCATCTGAAGGCGGCGTTGGAGCGCCAGCAATTTCTCGTCAAGGAGATGAACCATCGGGTCAAGAATAGCCTTGCGCTGGTCGTAGGCATGCTGCGCCTTCAGGCGCGCGAAAATATCGAGCCGGAATTCGCGCAGCGATTGGAAGACGCAACGCTCCGCGTCGGCGCCATCGCGAGGGTGCACGAGCAATTGTATCAATCGGCGGACGTCGAGCGTTTCGATGTGGGACGATACATCGAAGCTATCTGCAAAGACCTCGGCGCCAGCTTCGGGCAATGCGAAATTCACGTTCAAGCGCAGACCGGCATTATAATTTCTACCGATCGTGCGATTTCAGCGGCGCTGATCGTCAATGAGCTCGTGTCGAACGCCGCAAAGCACGCCTATCAGGGTCAGGGCGCGGGCAACGTGTGGGTCAAAATCGACGACAACTGGTGTCGACAGCTTTTCTATCGCCATTCGCGACGAAGGCGACGGACTTCCGGAAGGGTTCGAATTTGGCAAGGGAAAGGGGCTAGGCGCCCGTATGGTGCGCGCGCTCACCGAACAATTGAACGCGTCGTTGGAAGTCGTCGCGCAGCATCCAGGCGTCGAGTTCGTCGTTACCGCGCCGCTCGCGCCATAGACGCTCGCAGGTCATTGCTCGGACGCGTCGTCGAGACGGTCAAGCAGCTGCAGAAGCCGATCGGGAATTGGCTCGACAACCACGGCGTCATACATCGCTTTCAACTGATCGGCGATATATTGATCCGCCTTCGCGTCCTCTGCGGGGAGCGGTGGGGCGCTGCGCGAGGCCGCCTTTTTCGCCCTTCTTCGCGGTCTTCCCGAACTCTTGTCCGGCACTGACGAACCCCCGAGGTTAGGAACGACGCGGAATCAATCGGCTCCCGCTCGGTCCGGCGCGACTTCGGCCGACGGCTCCGAATGGTGCGGATCGGTGGCCCCGGCTTTCACGACGTCCTTCAGCGGGGCGATCAAACGCCATATCACGCCGTCGGCTTCGAAACTCAATATCGAAGAGGCATTGAGACCTGCCGCGGTGAGACGCTCGATAACGACTTTGCCGAACCCGAAGGCTGTCGCCGGTTTCACGAGAGGACGGCCGCGCTCATGCCATATCATCTCAAGCGTCGGCTCGGCCTCGCTGTTGTTGATCCGCCAGAGGAGAGAGACTTCGCCGCCAGCTTTCGAGAAGGCGCCGTGCTTCAGAGCATTATCGCATAGCTCGCGCAAAGCAAGGCCAAGCGTTTGGGTCGCATTTGGATTCAGCAGGACCTGTGGCCCTCCGCTGACCAGGTTCTTTTCCCGACAACGAGCTGTTTGCGCCCGCACCAGGAACTCGAGCGGCACGCCGCGCCAATTCCGATCGGTCAGTAAATCCTGACTGGCGGCCAGTCCGAGCAACCGTTCCGAAAATCTTTCCTGAAACTCCTGGACCGTTTTCGCGTTCGCCACGCCGGAACGCGCGATCGCTTGCGCGACGGCGAGCAGATTGCGTGAACGATGATTGACCTCCGCCATGAGGTCCCGGATATTCGCCTCGCGATGCTTTTGATCGTCGATGTCGGTGGTCGTGCCATACCACCTCACGACTTTGCCTTTGTCATCAAGGAGCGGCGAGGCGCGGCTGAGATGCCACGCGTATCCTTTGCCAACCGCAAACAGGCGGTGCTCCATTTCATAGGGGGCTGCCGCCTCCCTGGCGCGAAGCCAAGCTTCCGCCGTCCCGCGCCGATCATCGGGATGGATGATCCCTTCCCAATCTGTCTCGCCGATCGCTCCGTATCGCTCGCGGAGCGCATTGGTGTATTCGATGCGGCCATCGGGTCCCGCCGTCCACACCAGTTGAGGCAAACTGTCGGCCAGAAGGCGGAAATGCTCCTCGCGGCTTCGCAGTTCCTGCTCGGTTTGGCGCTGCTGCTCTGTTCGCAACGCCAACAGCTCGGAAGTCCTGGCCAAGGCGTCGGAGAGGCTGTCGAACTCACGAACGCCAGTCGGCGTCGTGGCGATGGGCGCGCCGGTCAGCACATTCTTCGTCTTCGATTCGAGGTCTCGCACTCGTCGTGTGAGCGCGCGGCCATTCAGAAAGGACAAGAGCAGACTGCCAAGGATCGCAAGCGACGCCAGGAGCGACGTGAGGAGAAACGCGCCAGGACCAATTCCGAGCCCGCGTGCGTCAGCCGCAACGCCAACGGTCCACCCCCCTTCCACCGGCGCGTAGGCTGAGACCACCTTTTGTCCGCCAATCGAATTGTGAGTCACCGTCGATTCAGGCATTTGTCGCGTCGCATCGCGAAACTCCGCGCTCGCCAACGTCCCTGGACGGCTGGATCCGACCGGGATCCGCGCGACAAAGGCGCCCTTGCGATCGACGATTCCGGACAACCGGTTCGGTGGGAAGTTCTGACGTTGCATGAGATCACGAAACGTCTTCAAGGAAAGAAGCATCGCGATTTCATAAACAGGCTTGCCATCAGCAAACACAGGGGTTTCGATTGAAGCGCTCGCTTCAGGCAAAGCAGGGTCAGCATTGACGTCCGAAAGAAAGGGGGAGCCCGATTCGAACGCCCGCCGAACGAGAGCCGCACGATTGCGCAGCAGCGGTGAATCCGAAGGCTCCGGCGGAAGGCTGAGCACAGGATCGCCGTCCGCGGTCGACACGATCAGCTTCACGCCAGGCGCTTCGGCAAGCGTATCTCGAGCTTGATCCGCGAAGCCCGTCAAATCCCCGCGTTGAAGGAGTTTCGAATGTGACAGCGCCGCGGACAGAAGGAAATACGCGTTGATTTCGCGCCCAACGGTGTCAGCGAAAGCGTAAGCGTCGCCGATTAACTGCTCCCGCTCCGCTTCGCGTTCGTCATGAGTAATCCACGCAACCATGATCACCGAAAAGACGACGAGGGGCAAAACGATGACAAGCGTCGACACGCCCAACCGCCAGCTCAATGAGCGGGACTTGGCCATAGCGTCGGTCCTGTCAGCCAAATCCTTCCGAAGGGTAAACGCCTCCCCTCTCGGCAGGCCTCCCCGCAGCGCTAGCTGTCCAGCTTGTATCCGCACCCTTCGTCGTTCTCGCCGCCTGCGAAGCCCACCGGCCGTCGCCATGGCGACCACAAAACGTGAGGATCCTCGGCCTCATGCCTCGTCGAAGCGACCCCGCGCCGCGCGAGCTCGTTGCGCGGAAAGCGTAGCGGCGATTGCCCCAATGCCGATAACGATCCTCCCTTGGTCATCCAAGACATGGATCTGTTTTCCTCGCTTGCTTTCGAGCTCAGCCATACGGAAAACTCGACCCCAGACGGTTTCGAGGTCCGCTGCCAGATGCCGCTCCCGCGACAGCCGCGACCCATCTCCGCCGATCAGGCAGAATTCGTAATACGGCACAGCGTTTCCTCGTGCAGTTGCCCTCCTTCACGCGAAACGTCCGGCGAGGACTAAGGTTCCGCTCGAGCAAACATTATTTGGCGCTTGCGTCGAACGGACCCGGGAGCCGCTGAAGCGTCTCGCGACCGTTTGGAAGCAATCAGCCAGCCGTCGCTTTCGTCACAGTTTTCTGCGACTTCCGATCGAAGAATAAGGCCTGGCTAATCACGGCTTTGACCGAATCCGCGCTGAAGGGCTTGGTGATCAGGAATGCCGGCTCCGGCGCCTGGCCGGTCAGGAAGCGCTCGGGAAAGGCGGTAATGAAGATGACCGGGACTTCCTGAGTTCCCAGAATTTCGTTGACCGCATCGAGCCCGGAGCTTCCATCGGCAAGCTGGATGTCTGCGAGAATAAGCCCCGGCCGGCTCTTCAGCGCCGCACGCACCGCCTCAGTATGGGTCCGGGCGATCGTAGTGACGTCGTGACCCAGCTGCTCGACAAGGGTCTGAATGTCGAGAGCGATGAGCGGCTCGTCCTCGATGATCAGAACTGTCGTACGAATTTGTTCGGAGATTTCGCGTCCGGCGCGGTCGATGAGGTCAGCCGCCTTTTCCTCCGAACAATCAATGATTTGCGCGATTTCGTACGGGCGGAACGACTCGACGGCGCTCAAAAGGAACGCCATCCGTGGCTCAAGCGAGATGGCCGCAAGATTTCGGCTCGCTCCACTTTCATCGACGAACGAGGGAGAGTCGACATGGGCGTTGAGGGGTACGTTGCGCCAACTGCGCAAGAACAATTTATAAAGGGCGACTTTGGGTTCGAGGTCGGCGTCGAAACAACGGGGATCCGCCAAAATCTCCTCGAGCGTGGCCGCGACATAGGCGTCGCCCGCCGCCTGCGTTCCGCACAACGCGCGCGCAAATCGGCGCAAAAACGGAATGTGCGGCGCGATGGCGTCCGAGATGGACATGTCGTTGCTCCTGTCGTGAGAAGTTCAAATGGCGCTCAGGATTAGTTCACAGGCAATCGCGCCAATTGCAAGCCCTGCCATTTCCTGTGGTGAAGCATGGGCCGCGACGAGCGCCTGGGAAGATTGTCGATCCTGAGCACTGAGCTCTGCCGGGCGCAGATTACGAATCCAAATTGACGTTGCGAGCGCCTACAAACCCGCCGAACTGGATTTTGTTCCCAAGGCCGGGAACAAAATCCAGGCGGCGAGCCAAGGCGAGGCGAACTCGGCCCACGCAAGCGGATCGGGGCCGGCGAGTGCGCGCCCACCGGCGGGTAAAGGTATCCACCATCTTTGACTTTCCCGGGTCGACAGGCCAGCGCTATCGCGCCTGGGAAGACTATGGAACCGCTCCCGCCGGAACTCGTTTACGTTCGGGGTTTTGAAACCGGGCGGGCTGGCGGGAATGAGAGACGGCGTGTTGAAGTGGACGCACGGCCCGTCTTTCGAGGAAGGCGGGATACGCTTTCGTCTTTGGGCGCCGAAGGAAGAGCAGATCGCGCTGGTGATCGACGGTCGCGATCCCGTCGCGATGGCGCCTAACGGGGATGGATTCTTCGAAGTCTTCGTGAACGGCTTGCCTGCTGGCGCACGCTACATGTTTGCGCTCTCGAGCGGACAACGCGTTCCCGATCCGGCATCTCGCTTTCAGCCTGACGACGTCAACGGCCCGAGCGAGGCGATCGACCCGCGCGCCTATCGCTGGCGCGAGTCCTGGACCGGCCGCGCATGGGACGACATCGTGCTTTACGAACTCCATCTCGGCGCTTTTTCACCTGAGGGCACATTTGCGGGGGCCGCTCGTAAGTTGGACCATCTCGCGGACCTCGGCGTGACGGCCGTCGAGATCATGCCGGTCAGCGACTTCAAGGGCCGCTGGAACTGGGGCTATGACGGGACATTCCCGTACGCTCCGGACGCAAGCTACGGACGACCTGAAGACTTCAAGGCCTTCGTCGAGGCGGCGCACGAGCGCGGGATCGCGGTGCTGCTCGACGTCGTTTACAACCACTTCGGGCCTGAAGGGAATTTCCTCTCGCTCTACGCGCCCGATTTCTTCACCAGCCGGCACAAAACGCCGTGGGGCGACGCGATCCAACTTGACGGGCCGAACTCGCGGCCCGTGCGCGACTTCTTCATCGAGAACGCCGAATATTGGATCGAGGAGTTTCATCTGGACGGGCTTCGCTTCGACGCCGTCCACGCCATCAAGGATGATTCGCGGCCCGATCTGCTCGACGAACTCGCGACGCGCCTTCGCGCGCGGTTCTCGCGGCCCATCCATCTCATCCTGGAAAACGAGGACAATGTTCCGAGCCGCCTGACGCGCCATGGCGACAAGGCCGATCTCTACACTGCGCAATGGAACGACGACATTCATCACGTGCTGCACGTCGCCGCCACCCATGAGAATAGCGGCTACTACGCCGCCTACGGCTCAACGGAGCTTTTGGGAAAAGCCCTCGCCGAAGGCTTCGCCTATCAAGGCCAAATGATGCCGTATCGGAACGCGCCGCGCGGCGGCCCGAGCGCCGAATTGCCGCCGGACGCTTTCGTGTCGTTCATCCAAAATCACGACCAGATCGGCAATCGCGCGTTTGGCGAGCGGCTGAACGTGTTGGCTTCTCCGGAGGTCATCCGCGCGCTTGCAAGCGTCTACCTGCTTGCTCCGCAGATCCCGATGCTGTTCATGGGCGAGGAATGGGGCGCGACGTCGCCGTTCCCCTTTTTCTGCGACTTCACGGGGGAGCTGGCGGAGGCAGTCAGAAAAGGACGGCGCGAGGAATTCTCACGCTTTCCCGAGTTTGCCGATCCGAAGCGGGTGGCGAAGATTCCCGATCCTTGCGCGGAATCGACGTTCCTCGCCTCCAAGCTCGATTGGAGCCGGATCGACGCGACGCATCTCGCCTATTACCGCGATCTCTTGAAGACGCGCCGCGAGTTTGTGCAGCCGTTGCTGCCCTCCATTCGGCATGGAGGCGAGGCGCTCGTGGTGGGTGAGCAGGCCGTTGCGCGTCACCTGGCAGGCCGGTGAGCGGCGGCTCGTCCTCGACGCCAATCTCTCGTCCAGCCCCGTCGCGTTTCCCAAGAGCGACGTCCGTCCATTTTGGCTTTGCGGCGAGGCCGGCGCTTCCTTCGCGCCTTGGACCGTGCGCTGGGGATTTGATCCTGAATGAACGCTCCTCGCGCGACCTATCGTCTGCAGCTGCACGCCGGCTTTGGTTTCAGTGACGCGGCGGCGATCGCGCCCTACCTCGCGCAACTCGGCGTCAGCCACGTCTACCTCTCGCCGATCTTCAAGGCGCGACCGGGCAGCGTGCACGGCTATGACGTCACCGATCATAACCAACTGAATCCGGAACTCGGCACGGAAAACGATTTCTCGTCGATGATCGACGCCTTCCGCGATCACGGGCTCGGGCGAATCCTGGACATTGTGCCCAATCACGTGGGCGTCTGGGGCGCCGACAATCCGCTGTGGCTCGATGTTCTGGAGTGGGGTCCCTACTCCCAATATGCCGGCTGGTTCGACATCGACTGGTCGGCTCAAGACGGCAAGCTGCTCGCGCCTGTGCTTGGCGCGCAATATGGCGAAGAGCTGAGATCGGGAAAACTCAAGCTCCATTTCGAAGAGGACGGAAGTTTCGCCGTCTGGGCCTATGACGCTCACAAGCTGCCGATCCACCCGCTGACCTTTTCGCTCATCCTCGGGCATCAGCACCCGGCGCTGGACCGGATGGCCGACCTTTTTCTCGACTTGCCCCAATGGCGCCCGCAGGTGGCGGAGCGGGCGCGCGCGCTGAAGAGCGAACTCGTTGCGCTCGCCAACAAAGATGAAGGCGCCCGCACGGCGATCGAAGCCCGGGTTGAGGAGTTCAACAGCGACTGGCGCGAGCTTGATCGGCTCATCCGCGACCAGTTCTGGCGCGTCGCCTTTTTTCGCGTGGCTGAGGACGAGATCAACTACCGCCGCTTCTTCAACATCAACGATCTTGCCGGCTTGCGCATCGAGGCGGGTCCGGTCTTCGACCACGTCCACGCCCGCATCTTCCGCATGCTCGAAAGCGGCGAAATCGATGGCCTCAGGATCGATCATATCGACGGGCTGTTCGATCCCAAGGCCTATCTCGAGGCGCTGCGGGCCGGCGCGAAGCGGCCGTTTTATCTGGTCGTCGAGAAGATCCTGGCGCCCCACGAGTCGTTGCGGGCCGACTGGCCCGTCGAGGGCACGACCGGCTACGACTACACCAACCTTGCGCTTGGCGTGCTGGTGGAGCCCGGCAGCGAGCCCGCCTTCACGCAGGCCTATTTTGATCTCGCCGGAGAAGACCAGGATTTCGCAACCGTTGCGCGCGACGGCAAGCTCAGGATCATGGAAAATGAAATGGCGAGCGAGCTCAACGCGCTCGGTCGCCGCGCCGCGCAATTGGCCGGCGAAAGTCCGATGACGGCGGATCTGACGCGCGCGCTGCTCCAGCGCGCGATCAGACAGGTCGTCGCGAACTTTCCGGTCTACCGGACCTATCTCGACTTTGCCGGGATGCCGGCCGACGCTGACCGCCGCGACATCGCCTGGGCGATGACGCGCGCCCGGCGTTCCGATCCGGATGTTCATCCATCCGCCTTCGATTTCCTGCAGAACACGCTGATGGCGGAAACGGAACAACCGCCCACGCAGGAGCTCAGCCACACCGCGGCGCTCCGCTTCGCGATGAGGGTGCAGCAGTTCTCGGGTCCCGTGATGGCCAAGGGCGTCGAGGACACCGCCTTCTATCGCTACAATCGGTTCGTCGCGCTCAACGAAGTCGGCGGCGCGCCGGAGCGGTTTGGCCTCGCCCCTGCCCTCTTTCACAAGGCGAACGCCGCGCGCGCGCAGAACTGGCCGCACGCCATGTTGGCGACCGCCACGCACGACACGAAGCGCGGCGAAGACAATCGCGCGAGGCTCGCCGTTCTCTCCGAAATGCCGGAGGAATGGCGCCGCCAGGTCGAGACCTGGACCCGCATCTTGCGAGCGCGACGCGGCGACGTGGAGCGCACCGCCGCGCCCGATCGCGACGACGTCTACATGCTCTACCAGATGTTCGTGGGCTCCTGGCCCATCGACATGCTCGACGCCCCGAGCGACGAGCAACGGGAAGCGTATGGCGCCCGCATTCAGGCGGCGATCGAGAAGTCGCTGCGCGAGGCGAAACGCCGCTCGAGCTGGGCCGCGCCCGACGCCGACTATGAGCAGGCGACGCAGACGTTCGCGAAGGAAGCGCTGAAGTCCGACACGTTCCTTTCCAACTTCCTGCCCTTCATGCGGCGAGTGGCGCGCCTTGGGATCGAGAACAGCCTCATTCAGACCGTCGGCAAGCTCACGGCGCCCGGCGTGCCCGACATTTATCAGGGCTGCGAGCTGTGGGACCTCAATCTTGTCGATCCTGACAATCGACGGCCGGTCGATTTCGCGGTTCGTGAGGCGGCGATCGCGGACCTCGCCGCCCGTCTCAAAGCTCCAGAGCAGCGTTCGGCGCTGTTCAAGACGCTGATGGACGAATGGCAGGACGGCCGAGCGAAGCTGGCGACAACCGCCCTGCTCCTTGCACTTCGGCGCGAGGAGCCCGAACTCTTCGCCAGCAGCGATTATCAGCCGATGGTCATCGAGGGCGATCGCTCGGATTGGGCCTTTGGTTATGTGCGGACTTCAGGAGACCGGAAGCTCGCTGTCGTGATCGCGCGCTACCCTGCCCATCGAGAGGCGGAGCCCGACTGGAACGCTCGGGCTCAATTGCCGGAAGCGAAGTGGTTCGACCTGTTTCGCGGTCGGGATGCGCCTGTCGGCGCTCCCCTTCATGAGTGGCTGAACCCGCTGCCGTTCGCCGTCTTGTTAGCCCGTTAGCGCCATTTGATCTTGGGTTCACGCGGGACATTCGAGGCGTCTCCTCCCCCCTTGTGGGGAGGATCAAGGACGGGGGTCGCGCTGCCCTAAGTGATTAGCACGCGGCCATATTTGATGGTCTCCTCAGTCCGCGCGACCCCCCACCCCTACCCGCCCCCGCTTGAGGCGGGTGAGCTAACGTCATCGATTCCGCCCAATGGCAGCGAGGTCCAGGCCCGCGCCTCACTTCGCCGACTGGCCATCCGTCTTCTCAGGCACACGCTCGAAGAGAAGCATGGAGCGCGCCGTCACTTCGTAGACCGCGCCGATGTCGAGTTGGCTTGCCTCCAGCTTCGGGTCCGTCGTGTCGAACAGCCGTTTCCAGCCCTGCGCCTCATAGCATTGCGGCATGGTGAACTCGACGGTCTCGTGGTGCGCGTTGAACACCATCAGCAGCGTTACGTCAGACCCTCGCCGCTTGATTCCCGTCGCCTGCCCGCGCCCGTCGAGCAGCATGCCGAAGCAGCGCATGCCATTGTCCCAGGCTTCGTCCGTCATCTCCGAGCCGTTGGCGTCGATCCAGGTGACGTCTTTCACCTCGAGGTCCGGATCCATTTCACCGGTTAGAAACCGCGAGCGGCGCAACACCGGGTAGAGATGAAAGGCAGCCGTCAAGCGGCGGAAGAAGTTCACGAGCGATAGACGGTCCTCGTCCATGTCCCAATGGACCCAGCTAATCTCGTCGTCCTGGCAATAGGCATTGTTGTTGCCGTTCTGAGTTCGGCCGAACTCGTCGCCGGCGCAGACCATCGGCGTGCCTTGAGACAGGATCAGCGTAGAAAGAAGGTTGCGGAGCTGACGCCATCGTAACGTCTGAATCTCTTTGTCGTCGGTGGGCCCCTCAGCGCCGCAGTTCCATGAGCGGTTGTCCGAGCTCCCGTCGCGATTGTCCTCGCCGTTCGCATCGTTGTGCTTGTCGTTGTAGGAAACGAGATCGTTGAGCGTGAAGCCATCGTGGGCGGCGATGAAGTTGACGCTCGCCCATGGTCTGCGGCCGCGAAAGTTGAATTTGTCCGGCGAAGCGCAGAGGCGCGGCGCAAGCGCTTTTGCGTCGCCATGGCCTCGCCAGAAATCTCTCACGTCATCGCGAAACCGGTCGTTCCATTCCGCCCAGCCAGGGGGAAAGCCGCCGACCTGATATCCGCCCGGCCCGCAGTCCCAAGGCTCCGCAATCATTTTGACTTCAGCGAGCACCGGGTCCTGGCCAACGACCTTCAAGAATCCGCTCTCGGTGTTGAAGCCGTCCGGCTCCCGCGCGAGGATCGTCCCCAGATCGAAGCGAAAGCCGTCGACCCGCGTCTCGGTCACCCAATAGCGCAAACTGTCGGTCACCATCTGGATGACACGGGGATGGCTGAGGTTGACTGTGTTTCCGGTGCCTGTGTCGTTGATGTAAAATCTTGGCTGATCCGGCATCAGCCTATAGTAGGACTTGTTGTCGATCCCCTTGAAGGAAAGCGTCGCGCCGCGCTCGTTGCCCTCCGCGGTGTGGTTGTAGACGACGTCAAGAATCACCTCGAGCCCGCCATCGTGCAGCCGCGCGATCATCTCCTTGAATTCCCGCAACGAGTTGGGCACATCCGACGCATAACGAGGGTCGGGCGCGAAAAAGCCGATCGAGCTATAGCCCCAATAGTTCTTGAGCTTCTTCTCGAGCAGGTAATCGTCGTCGATGAAGGTGTGGATCGGCATAAGCTCGACGGTCGTGACGCCGAGCGACTTGATGTAGTCTACGACCGGCTTCGAGCCGAGCCCTGCGTAAAAGCCCCGCAACTTCTGGTCGACCTCGGGGTGCAGCTTGGTGAACCCTTTGACATGCGTCTCGTAGACGATCGTGGCTTCCCACGGAACGTTTCGGCGCCGATACTCGCCATGCCAATCGAAGTTTGGATCGACGATGACGGATTTCGGCACGAAGGGCGCGCTGTCCCGTTTGTCGAAGCTTAGGTCGTCTCCCTTCGCGCCAATCGTGTATCCGAACACCGCCGGGTTCCACGTCAGCTTTCCCGAGTGGGCTCGCGCGTAAGGGTCGAGCAGCAGCTTGTTCGGATTGAAGCGGTGGCCAGCCTCAGGCTCATAGGGGCCATGCACGCGAAAGCCGTAAAGCGTCGCTGGCCCGACCTCCGTCACGTGGCCGTGGAACACCTCATCAGTCCGCTCGGGAAGCTCAAATCGGCCGGTCTCGCGGCGCCCGTCGGTGTCGAAGAAGCAGACCTCGACCTTCGTCGCATTGGCTGAGAAGACAGCAAAATTTGCGCCTTTCTCATCCGCCGTGGCGCCGAGCGGATAAGGCTTGCCTTCGCTGATTTCCATTGCTCATCCCCCTCGCGGCGTTCATCGACCGCTTATGCCGATGCGCCACCAACTCCCGGGAGCACGTCCGGTTCCTTCGGCCTCGCCCCGTCCTAAACGCTCTTTTGGAGCCGCCCTGCTTAGTCCGAATGTCATTTCGATGGAACCAGGCGGCCACTTGCGCGTTTTGTGCAACGGCGAGCGCTCCGAAGCGGGCGCGATAAAGGAGGCCCAGTTGGAATCGATGTCTGGGGAAGAGACTTACGAACGTGCAAACACCAGCCACGTTCCGGCTCCCGATGCAGCCCGCTTTCCTTCGCAATTTGAGTTCGGCCGCGACGACAAGCACAATTGGGTGGGGCGTAATGACGAGCGCATTAAACTCGCAGTCATGACGGCGCTTCATTGGGACCTCGCCGTTCCACGGGACCGCGTCCAGGTTAGCGTCCACCGTGGATGGGTCACCCTGACAGGGCGGGTCATGCGCGAATACGAGAAAGACCGCGCCGAAGCAGACGCGCGCATGACGGCAGGCGTCGCTGGGGTGGTAAATCGCCTGGCCTGCGAAGCTGGGAATTAGCGCCGACGCCGTGGCCTGTCGTGTCAGCGAATGCGGGCATGACGTAGCCGGTTGCTCAAGATTCCCCGGTCCGGCGAGAATAACAACGCTCCCGGCCTCGATTTCGTCTCAAAAGACGATCGTATTACGGGCAAATACGATTGCATTGGCCTTCGATGGCGCCCGAGCGGTCGAATTAAGGCAAAGCGCCAACCGGCCGGCTGACCAGCATGCGTGGCCAGACGGCGAGGATGCGGAGGATCATCGCGGCCGGATAGCCGGGTGCTCGGGCAAGCCGTCTTCCGCCTTGTGTTCGGGCCGTCTGAACCGGGTGCAGATCCGCATTTCCACCGGAGGCGCATCGGCGCCGAAACTAGCGCGGAACGCCGACACCCACGGTCGCTTGTCGTCGAAGCCCACATACATTGGCGTTGCGCAGCAGCTGGCGATCATCCGCCAGGTCTTCGTGGCGGCGGTCAGCCTCATCGACTGAAGGTTTTCCGCGCCTCGCGTGCAAGCGATGCGGTCGCGGCGGAACACCATAAATTCCGTGCCGCCGTCGGCACGGGCCGCGGGCGCCCCGTTGGCGGATGCCGCGAGCCGCTCGGAGGCGGCTGGCAGTCGTCGCAATAGCAAGCGGCGACGACAAGGGGGTTGCTCCAGCCGCCGATTTGGACCGCGCCGCACCGGCACTGCGCAACGTGGTTTGGATCCATCTTCGTCGCCGCCACCTTCCGCACACCCTGATCTTCCCACCAATTAGCGCTCGCCAAGCGCTTTATGACCCTGTTCCCGCTGCCAGTGCGCTTTGACCGTTGAGGGAGCGCAAGGACGCGGCCGGGGCGCAATTATAGAAACCGCATCAATTGCTTTTCGAAACACGAAATCCATGCTATATTTTCCCTTGTCCGGGAATCTGCGGGTTAGGTCCCTGAGCGAGGTCAAACGAGAAAAGCGAGGCATGCGTTTAATGCATTTCAGATCACCCGGAAAAACGAGGACGATTTTTTTATTTGAATCCGCTGTAACCCATTGAAAAGTCCCGATTTGAAAAAATAAACGCTAGTAAACGCTAGCTATTTTACTAGCGTTTACGCTCTTTTATTCTCGCTTATGCTCTTTTATTTCCATCGGCCTATGCAGAACTCCGCATGCCGAAGGCAGGAACCCACGCCCGCACGCGGGGAGCGTAGAGTCGCGCGGATTGACAGGTCCGGAGGGCAAGGGCTTCTGAAGCGGCGCCCAACGGAGGAGCGAACCCATGCTCGGTCCCACCGCTCACACTGACACGTTCGCGCGCGACAATCTGCCTCCGCCCGACCAATGGCCGGACTTTCGGCTCGACGGGCTCGACTATCCGGACCACATGAACGCCGCGGTCGAGCTCACCGATCGCATGGTCGAGCGCGGCTTCGGCGACCGCACCGCGCTCGTCGGCCATGGCCGGCGCCGTACTTACAAAGAGCTCGCCGACTGGAGCAATCGTCTCGCCCGGGCGCTCATCGAGGACTATGGCGTCAAGCCCGGCAATCGCGTGCTCATCCGCTCGGCGAACAATCCCGCGATGATCGCCTGCTGGCTCGCCGCGACCAAGGCGGGCGCGGTCGTGGTCAACACCATGCCGATGCTGCGCGCCGGAGAACTGACGAAGATCGTCGACAAGGCCGAGATCGGCCTCGCTTTATGCGACACCCGCATCCTCGACGAATTGGTCGCCTGCGCCAAGACGAGCGGCTTTCTCAAAAGCGTCGTCGGCTTCGACGGCACCGCCAACCACGACGCCGAACTCGACCGCCTCGCTCTCAATAAGCCGGTGACATTGACCGCCGTGCCCACAGGGCGCGATGACGTCGCGTTGCTCGGATTCACCTCCGGAACAACCGGCTCGCCGAAGGCGACGATGCACTTTCATCGCGACATTCTCATCATCGCCGACGTCTATGCGAAGGAGGTGCTGAAGGTTCGGCCCGAGGATGTGTTCGTCGGTTCGCCTCCGATCGCCTTCACCTTCGGGCTGGGCGGACTCGCCGTCTTCCCTTTGCGCTTCGGCGCCTCCGCCGTGCTGATCGAAAGCGCAACCCCGCCGAACCTCGTCAAGATCATCGAAGCCTACAAGGCGACGGTCTGCTTCACGGCGCCGACGGCCTATCGCGCGATGCTCGCGGCGATGGACGAGGGCGCCGATCTCTCCTCGCTTCGCGTCGCCGTGTCCGCCGGCGAGACGCTTCCCGCTCCGGTCTACGAAGCCTGGACGAAGCGCACCGGCGTGCCGATCCTCGACGGCATAGGCTCGACGGAAATGCTGCATGTGTTCATCGGCTGCCGTCTTGACGACCGAAGACCGGGCGTGACCGGAAAGCCCGTCCCGGGCTACGAAGCCAAGATCGTCGACAAGGATTTCAAGGACGTTCCGCGCGGAACGGTTGGGCGGCTTGCGGTACGGGGCCCGACCGGCTGCCGCTATCTCGCCGACGCCCGCCAGCAGGAATACGTGCAAAACGGCTGGAACGTCACCGGCGACGCATTCAGCCAGGATGAGGATGGATATTTTCGCTTCGCCGCGCGTAACGACGACATGATCATCTCGTCCGGCTACAACATCGCCGGCCCCGAGGTGGAGGCGGCGCTTCTCGACGCACGAATGCGTCAGCGAATGCGCGGTGATCGGGCTTGCCGACGAGGAGCGAGGCCAGATCGTCGCCGCTTTCGTCGTGCTGAAGCCAGGCGTTCCTCCCGACAAGGCGACCGTGATGCGGCTGCAAAGCCACGTTCAGGCGACCATTGCGCCCTACAAATATCCGCGCACGGTGCGCTTCGTGGAGGCCTTGCCGAAAACGCAGACGGGCAAGATCCAGCGCTTCCAGCTAAGATCGCTCTCTTGACGGATAATCTTTTGCAGCGCTGTCGCTGCGTAGCGTCCTCACTTGTTGACTTGGCTCTGGGTGAAGCCGGCTGTGTTCGCGTAGCCCTTGACGATCGCCTCACGCTCGGAATGGCTCAGGACACGCTCGACGGATTCAAAGCCCGCCGGGGCGAGTTTCTCGACTTCGTCGATCACACGCTCCGGGCCGCCTTTGCGGTTCAGGCGCACGATCTCCGCGGTCTTGGGAAGGCGGTCGCGTTCGTACTCATGCAAAGCTTGCATCGGGTGGTCGGCCTTCCGAAGCCAATCGGCGAGAGAGCGCGCGTCGAGGATCGCCTGCGCCGCGCCGTTCGAGCCAACCGGGTACATCGGATGAGCGGCGTCGCCGAGCAGCGTGACGCGGCCGTAGCTCCAATGCGGCAACGGGTCGCGGTCGCACATCGGGTATTCCCAGCAGACCGAAGTCGAGCGAACCAGCGCCTCGACATCGACGTCCGGAACGTTGAAGCGCCTGGCATAAGGAATCACCTCATCCATGCGCCCCATTCGCGACCAGGAATTGATCGGCGCGGGCGTGATCTCCCCGTCGGCGATGCGCGAGACGATCGCCCAGTTGGTAAGGCGCGTGTCGGGCGTCGAACCTGGCGCGATCGGATAGAGCGCGATCTTCGCGCTCATGCCGCCAGCGATATACATCGAGCCGCCGGTCAGGAACTTCGGCCATTCCGCGGCGCCGCGCCAGAGCATCAGCCCCTGCCATTTCGGGCGACCCTGCTTGGGCTGGAAATGGCGACGGACGACGGAGTGGATGCCGTCCGCGCCAACAAGGACGTCCGCGCGCACAGTCTCGCTGCTCACTCCCGACTTCGCGTCGGTGAAGTGCGCAACCACCCCGCTCTCGTCCTGCATGAAACCCTGCAGCCTGAGGCCGGTGCGCACCGCGCCCGAACCGAGTTTGGCGATGACTTCGTCGTGGATCGCCTTCTGCAGACGGCCGCGATGGATCGAGAACTGCGGATAGTCGAAACCGGCGTCGACGCCACGCAGTTCGGACCACACCTTCTGGCCAAGCCGGCTGACGTAGTGAAGTTCCTTGGTGCGGATGCCGACGGCGTCGAGCTTCGGCAAGAGATCGAGCGCAGCGAGCTCCTTGATGGCGTGCGGGAGAATGTTGATGCCGACGCCGACCTCACGGATCTCGGAGGCTTGTTCGAAAATGACGCTTTCGACGCCCCGCCGATGAAGCATGAGCGCGAGCGTCAGTCCGCCGAGGCCCGCACCCGCAATGAGCACTTTCATGGGTCTGCCCTCTACTTTCGGCGCAAGCTCACTTCGCCTCTTCGGGCGGCGGGCAAGAAGTCGACTTCGTGCTTGGCGGACAGCGCGACGACCTCGGCCGGCGTCTGCTCGGCCATGTTGTGGATGCCCCAGAAGAGGTCATAGAGCCGACGCGTTGGCGCGACCCAGAACAGGCATTTCACCGTGCGGCCCGACTTGTTGTAGATCGCATGCGGCAGCCCCATCGGCATGCGCACGAGATCGCCGGGATTGGCGAAGACCGTGCGACCATCGATCATCAGTTCGAACTGGCCCTCGAACATGTAGATGAACTCATCCTGCGTCGGATGGATATGAGGGGGCACGAACGTGTCCGGCGGAAGGGTCGCGTGCCAGGCGAACGAGCCCTCGGACACGGCCTTGGGCACGTAGGTCTGGCCGAGAATGTTCCAGGCGATGTTGTCGAGTCCGTCGCCAGCCTTGGTGATTCCAGGAGCCAATGACATGTTCGTGTCCTTCCTCACGTTTGTTGATTTGCGAGCGGCGTCGGAGCGCGCACACTCACATTCCGGTCTTCCGCCGATTGCTATCGCGGCATAGTGGCGCATAATATGTGCAAGTCAACCTAATTGGGCCGACCGGTGGCTGCGGAGGACGATTGCTGGAGCGCGCGCGCAAAGCAGGGGCGACCCGGGCTTTCAAGCTTGAGGATCATCTCTTCTTCTATTTCAGCCAGATCCTCGCGCGACGCACGCGGGCGATCAATGCGCAGCTGCGTCGCTACGGCCTCGACTACCCCCGTTGGCGCGTGCTCGCCGTGCTGCAGGAGCATTCCGGCGCGACGATGGGCCAGCTTGCCGATCTGACGTCCGTGGACCGCACCACGCTCACGCGCACGCTTGGACTGATGGAAGAGGCGCGGCTTCGTCGCCCGTCAAGAACGGGAGAGCGACCGTCGCAGCCTGGTGATCTCACTCACGCCCAAAGGTCGACGAATGTTTGCGCGCATCCTGCCGCTGACCCTGGCGGAAACAGATCGGGCCTTGACCGGCTTCTCTTCCGCGGAGATAGGGGCTCTGCGAGATCGGTTGAAAAGGATCGCCGACAATCTCACAGCATCGTGAGATCGCCTCCAATACGGGACACCCGAGTGGACTACGACCGCGCCTATGCAAACGGCCCCTTCATTCCGGGCGCCGAAACATTTCCGCCTCGTTGGGCGCAGGAGGCTGCGGCTTTTCGCGCCGCGCTCGGTCAACGAGCGCGGACCGCCATCCCTTATGGTCCCAAACCGCGCAACGCTCTCGATCTCTTTCTGCCCGAGGCCGCGCCGCTTGGCCTTCTGGTGTTCGTCCATGGCGGCTATTGGCTGAGGTTCGATCGCGATCTGTGGTCGCATCTGGCCGCAGGCGCCGTGGCGCGCGGATGGGCCTGCGCCATTCCATCGTACACGCTCGCGCCCGAAGCCCGGATAAGCGCGATGACCCAGGAGATCGCGCGCGCTGTCGAGGTCGCTGCGGGTTTCGTCGCGGGTCCGGTCGTCGTCACCGGCCATTCCGCGGGCGGTCACCTGAGCGCGCGAATGGGTTGCGCCGATGTGACCCTGTCGGCGCCTGTCAAGCGGGTCGTACCGATTTCGCCGCTTACCGATCTGGAGCCGCTCGTCTCTCACCGCCATGAACGACAACCTGCGTCTCGATGCGGCGGAGATTGCGCAGGAGAGCCCTGCCCTGCTCACGCTGCGTCCCGGCGTCGAGGCCCATGTCTGGGTCGGCGCGCAGGAACGGCCGGCTTTTCTTTGGCAAGCTCGACTTCTGTCCGAAGCCTGGTCGTGCCCGTGGACGCCGGAAAGCGGCAGGCATCACTTTGACATCATTGACGGACTGACGGACCCGACTTCCGCGCTGCTGGCCGTTTGTCTGGGCTGAACGGACTGGGGCAGGCGAAGCCTTCCCGAACGCTCGGCTACGGGGCTCTCTCACGGGCCGACCGATTAAAATGAGGCGCGCCGCGACTAACAATCAGGCGGGGCGCCAAAGAATGAGGCTAAACCACGCTGCGCGCTCGTGAGCTTTCAGGGTCGGCACGGTCTTTGCTGCCGTTAACTTGAGTAGCCGCAGGCCCTGCCTGCGCAGCGCTGCCCGCCCGAGGATCACGATGACCGCACTCACGATTTCCAGACGTTCTCTCCTGAAGACGACCGCTTTCGGCCTGGCCGGCGCTTCGCTGAATCTGGGCTCCGTCAGTCGAGCGTTCGCCGCCAAGGACCTCACAGTCGGCGTGGTCTATGTCGGCGCGCGCGACGACTTCGGCTGGAACCAGGCGCATGCGGTGGCGATCAAGTCGCTCGCGGAAGTGCCGGGCGTGAAGGTGGTCGAGGAAGAGAACGTGCCCGAGACCGACGCGGTCTCGAAGTCGATGGAATCGATGATCAACCTCGACGGCGCCGGCCTCATCCTGGCGACCTCCTTCGGCTACTACAGCCCCTTCGTGATCGACCTCGCCAAGAAATATCCCGATGTCGAGTTCCGTCACGCCGCGCCGCTCTGGAACAAGGACAAGGATCCGAAAAACGCCGGCTCCTATTTCGGCTACCTCAATCAGGCGCATTACGTGGACGGCGTCGCCGCTGGCCTCTCGACCAAGTCGAACAAGCTCGGCTTCGTGGCCGCCAAGCCGATTGCGATCGTGCTGAGCAACATCAATTCGGTCCTGCTCGGCGCACGCTCGGTCAATCCGAACGCGACCGTGCAGGTGATCTTCACCGGCGACTGGTCGCTGCCCGTCCGCGAGGCGGAAGCGGCGAACGCCCTCGTCGACGCCGGCTGCGACGTCATCACTTGCCACGTCGACGGACCGAAGGTGGTCATCGAGACGGCGGAGAAGCGCGGCGTCAAGACCTGCGGCCACAATGCGAGCCAGGCGCCGCTCGCGCCCAAGGGCTTCATCACCGGCGCGGAGTACAAGTGGGCGACGATCTACAAGGGCTACGCCTCGGATCTCGCCGAAGGCAAGACGCTGCCCAACTTCACCGCCGGGGGTTATGAGGTCGACTTCGTTCAGAATACGCCATTCGGCGCCGGCGCGACCGATCCGGCGAAGACCGCGGCGCTCGCCGCGATCGAGGGCCTGAAGGCCAAGAAGCCGATCTATGTCGGCCCGCTCAAGGACAACAAGACGGGCAAGGTCGTGATCGACAAGACCTACGACAATCTCGACCCGTTCCTCGACAAGATGGACTATCTGCTCGAGGGAGTCGTGGGCTCGACGACTTAACGAGCACGGCAGAGGCAGACAGCCTCATGTCGAACGCGCCTCTGGCGACCGGCGCCTCCCGTGACCTGATCGGAACCGGGTCGCGGAAGGCCGGCTCCGATCTTGCGCTGAAGCTGCGCGTCAATTCGGAATATGTCGCCATCCCGCTGCTTGCGCTTGCGATCGCGGCGGCGCTGTTCGCCCTCTTTCTCCTGGCGATCGGCAAGTCGCCGGTCGATTTCGTCTCTTATGTCTGGCGAGGCGGCTTTGGCACGGCCTTCTCCTTCCAGAACACGCTGCAGCGCTCGGCCCCGCTCATTCTGACGGCGCTCGCGGTGGCGATCCCTGCGCGCATCGGTCTCATCATGATCGGCGGCGAGGGCGCGCTCGTGCTTGGCGGCTTCGTGGCCGCGGCCGTCGCGATCCCGATGATCGGCGTTGTGCCGCCGCTCCTCACGCTCCCGATCATGGTCGCATTCGCCATGATCGTCGGCGCCTTCTGGGTCGGGCTCGCCGGCTTCCTGCGCTACGCGCGCGGCGTCAACGAGACGATCTCGTCGCTGCTGCTGACCTACATCGGCATCGCGATCATGAACTTCTTCGTCGAGGGCGTGCTGCGCGACGTCTCGAACCCCAACAAGCCGTCGACCAAGCCGCTCGGCGACGCCTATATGGTCGGCAAAATTCCAGGCACCGACGTCCATTGGGGCTTCGCGGTCGGCATCCTGCTCTGCATCGCGCTCTATTTCCTCCTCGAGCGGACGACCTTCGGCTTCGCCGCGCGGGTCACGGGCGGCAATTTCCGCGCAGCGCTCGCGCAAGGATTGCCGGTCGGGCGGCTCATCGTCGCTTGTTCGCGCTATCGCCGGCGCCTGCGCCGGGCTCGCCGGCTTCTTCGAAGTGGCGGCGATCCAGGGCCGCGCGAACGCTTCGCTCGCGGCCGGCTATGGCTTCACCGGCATTCTCGTCTCGTTCCTGGCTCGGCACAATCCGCTCGTCATTCCGCCGGTCGCGATCCTGTTTGGCGGCATCGTCGCCGCCGGCGGTCTCATCCAGCGGCGCATGGGTCTCCCCGACGCGACCGTGCAGGTTCTCGAGGGCCTGATCTTCGTTGTGCTGCTGACCTCCGAGACGCTCTACGGCCGGTTCTCGATCTTCAAGCCGCGCGCCGGGAATGACCGAACATGAGCGGCGACATCCTCACGGTCCTGATCGCCATGCTGGGCGGCGCGATCCGCGTCTCGACGCCATTCATGTTCGTCGCGCTCGGCGAGTGCCTCACGGAGAAATCAGGACGGG
This sequence comes from uncultured Alphaproteobacteria bacterium, assembly GCA_963770275.1. Lineage (GTDB taxonomy): Bacteria > Pseudomonadota > Alphaproteobacteria > Rhizobiales > Beijerinckiaceae > Roseiarcus. Next base: position 48,074 of record CAVYPD010000026.1, on the reverse strand, counting down.
TCAACCTCGGGCTCGAGGGTACGCTGGTGCTCGGCGCCATGGTGGGCTACGCCGCATCCTATCATAGCGGCAATCCGTGGGTCGGCGTCTTTGCGGCGGGCTTGGCGGGCTCCGCGCTCGGCGCGATGCACGGCTCGATCTGCGGCCTTCCGCGGGTCAACGACGTCGCGGTCGGCATCGCCATGATGCTGTTCGGCGTCGGCGTCGCCTTCTTCTTCGGCAAGCCCTACATCCAGCCGACGGCGCCGCGGCTGGGCTCGATCTCGCTCGGCTTCTGGAGCGACAGCGCGAGCTTGAAGAGCGCCTTGCAAGTCAACCCGCTCTTCTTCATCGGCATCGTGCTCGCAGCGCTGATGGCCTGGTCCTTCCGCAACACGCGCTGGGGCCTGGTCGTGCGGACGGTGGGCGACAGCGCCGCGGCAGCGCGCGCCATGGGCATTTCCGTCAACCTGGTGCGGCTCCTGACGACGACGGTTGGCGGGTTTCTCGCGGGCGTCGGCGGCGCGTTCCTGTCGCTCTCCTATCCGGGCTCGTGGAACCAGGGCCTCTCGTCGGGCCAGGGCCTGATGGCGGTGGCGCTCGTCATCTTCGCCCGCTGGGATCCGCTGCGCTGCATCGCCGCGGCGCTTCTGTTCGGCGCGGCAGGCGCGCTTGGGCCTTCGCTGCAGTCGATCGGGATCACCCAGGGCTACTACTTCTTCAACGCCGCCCCCTACATCCTCACGCTCGTCATCATGATCGCGACCTCGAGCGCCAAGCACTCGGCGCGCGACATGCCGGCGAATTGTCGATGGCGAAGTAGGCGGCCGGCGGATCTGCGAACGACAGGAGGAGCGATGAACGGACTCGGCGGTCTCAACAAGTCTCCAAACGGCGTCGTTGTCGGCGTCGTGCAACTGCAGTTGCCCGTCGTCGTCACGCCCGCGGACCTCGCCGCGCAGACGCAAAAGATCGTGGCGACGGTCGGCAAGGCGCGCCGCAACATGGCGACGATGGATCTCGTCGTCTTCCCCGAATATTCGCTGCATGGCCTGTCGATGGACATGAATCCGGCGATCATGTGCTCGCTCGACGGGCCGGAGATCGCCGCGTTCAAGCAAGCCTGCCGCGACAACCGCATCTGGGGCTGCTTCTCCATCATGGAGTTCAACCCGCACGGGAACCCTTATAATTCGGGCGTCATCATCGACGACACGGGAGCGCTCAAGCTCTACTATCGCAAGATGCATCCCTGGACCCCGGTCGAGCCGTGGGAGCCTGGCGATATCGGCATCCCCGTCTGCGACGGTCCGAAGGGCGCGAAGCTCGCGCTCATCATCTGCCACGACGGCATGTTTCCCGAGATGGCGCGCGAATGCGCCTACAAGGGCGCCGAAATCATGATCCGCACAGCGGGCTACACAGCGCCGATCCGCGCCGCCTGGCGCTTCACCAACCAGGCCAACAGCTTCCAGAACCTGATGGCGACCGCCAATGTCTGCATGTGCGGCTCGGACGGCGACTTCGACTCGATGGGCGAAGGCATGATCGTCAATTTCGACGGCTCGATCCTCGCCGAAGGAACGACGGGACGCGCCGACGAGATCATCACCGCGGAGCTGAGGCCGGACCTCATTCGCGAGGCGCGCAAGCACTGGGCGGTGCGAGAACAACATCTATCAGCTCGGCCATCGCGGCCTCACCGCGGTCGCGGGCGGCGCCGGCGATTGCCCCTACACCTTCATGCAGGACCTCGTCGCCGGCCGCTATCGCCTGCCTTGGGAGGACGAGGTCGTTCACAAGGATGGAACCGCCTACGGCTTCCCGAAACCTTCCCGTCGCTACGGCGACAAGCTGTCGCAAGCCGCGGAATAGACGATGCCCACTTTCGAAGCCGACCCCTATCCGTGGCCCTATAACGGCGACTGGCGGCCGGACAACACCGCCATCATCGTCATCGACATGCAGACCGACTTCTGCGGCAAGGGCGGCTATGTCGACTCGATGGGCTACGATCTCTCGCTGACGCAGGCGCCGATCGAGCCGATCAAGGCGCTGCTCGAAGCGGCGCGGGCGAAGGGCTACCACATCTTCCACACCCGCGAGGGCCATCGCCCCGATCTCGCGGACCTTCCCGACAACAAGCGCTGGCGCTCGCAGCGCATCGGCGCCGGCATCGGCGACAAGGGCCCTTGCGGACGCATCCTCGTGCGTGGCGAGCCGGGCTGGGATATCATCGACGAATTGAAGCCGTTGGCCGGAGAGCCGATCATCGACAAGCCGGGCAAGGGCTCGTTCTGCGCGACCGATCTCGAGCTCATGATGCGCACGCGCGGCATCGACAATCTCGTCCTCACCGGGATCACCACCGACGTCTGCGTGCACACGACGATGCGCGAGGCGAACGACCGCGGCTTTGAGTGCCTGCTTGCTCGAGGATTGCTGCGCCGCGACGGACTACGGCAATCACCTGGCGGCGCTGAAGATGGTCAAGATGCAGGGCGGCGTGTTCGGCGCGGTCGCCACCTCGAAGGCCTTCGTTGAAGCGCTGCCATGACCGAAGACTCACCATCCCTCCCGCGCGCCGTCGCTCGAAACGACCGGCATGTCGAAGTCGTTCGGCGCGCTCAAAGCGCTTGCAGGACGTTTCGATCAAGGTCCCTGCGGGTTCGTTCCATGCGCTGCTCGGCGAGAACGGCGCCGGCAAGTCGACGCTCGTCAAGTGCATCATGGGGTTTTATACGGCCGACCGGGGGCAACTTCTGCTCAACGGCGAGGAGGTCGCCGTCCGCAACCCGCGCGACGCGCAGGCGCTCGGCATCGGCATGGTGTACCAGCACTTCACGCTGGTTCCCGCGCTGACTGCGGCGGAGAATCTCGTTGTCAGTCGGGCCGACGCGCCGGCCGTCATCGAATGGCGCAAGGAGATGAAGGCGCTCGAAGCGTTTCCTTGACCGGATGCCGTTTCGCGTGCCGCTCGACAAGCCGGTCTCGGCGATGGCGGCCGGCGAGAAACAGAAGCTCGAAATCCTGAAGCTCCTTTATCTTGATCAGCGATTCCTGATCCTGGACGAACCGACCTCGGTGTTGACCCCTGGCGAGGCGGACGAAATCCTCGGCCTGCTGCGTGACATGGCGCACGCGAATACAATCACCGTCATGATGATCAGCCACAAGTTTCGCGAGGTCGAGGCGTTCTGCGACGACTTCACGGTGCTGAGACGCGGCGCGAGGGTCGGCGGCGGCAAGGTCGGCGCCGTCTCGACGCGAGAGATGGCGGCGATGATGATCGGAGACGCCGTCGTGCGCCCGTCTGCAGCGCGCGCAACTGCGCCTAAGAGCGGCGTGACGCTTGAGATCGCCGGGCTCTTCGCCGAGAACGACGAGGGTCGGGAGGCCGTCGCCGGTCTCGATCTTAAGGTCCAGGCCGGCGAGATCGTCGGCATTGCGGGCGTGTCCGGCAACGGCCAAAGCGAGCTTGTGGAGGCGCTCTCCGGCCAGCGTCCCATCAAGCTTGGCCAGGTCCTCATCCGCGACCAGGACTTCGAGCCGAGACGCGACCACTTCGACCGTTTCAAGGTCTTCGGCCTGCCCGAGGAGCCGCTGAAGAACGCCACTGTCCCCACGATGTCGGTGGCCGAGAACATGGCGTTTCGCCAGTTCGACAAAGCGCCGATGACGCGTCTCGGCTTCTGGCTGTCGCGCGAGCCGATGCGGGCCACCGCCCGAGACCTGATCAGCCGCTACAATGTCAAAACGCCGTCGACCGAGACGCCAATTCGCGATCTCTCGGGCGGCAATGTGCAGCGCGCCATACTCGCGCGCGAGCTGTCCGGCGACGTGGACGTGCTCATCGTCGCCAATCCTTGCTTCGGCCTCGACTTCGCTTCGGTCGCTGACATTCGGGCGCAGATCATGGAGCAGCGTAACCGCGGCGCCGCCGTTCTCCTGGTGTCGGAGGACCTCGACGAGATCCTGGAACTCTCCGACCGCATCGCGGTCATGTCGGGCGGCAAAGTCACTTATCTCACCGACGCAGCCAGCGCCGACCGCACGACCATCGGACGCCACATGGCCGGTCACTGATCTCTGACGCCGCTAGCGCGGTGAGAGCGCTCCCCATCGATCGCCGCAAGAATACCGCGCTTCACGACAAGAGATAAAACAGGCCGCCGGAGAGGATGATTGTGGCTGGGAGCGTCGGCACCCACATGGTTGCGATCTTGCCACACGGTCGGCGTCTGCACGCCAGCGCCCAATCCCCACCATCGTTCCGGAACTGTCTCGCGTCACATAGCGGCGCCGCGGCCGGATCCGCCAGCGAACATTTTTCGTGAGGTTGAACCAAATCCCCGACCCAAACAACTCACGCCGTCGCCTGGCGGGCCTCAAGGGCGTCCGAGCAGTTCCGCGCCCCCGCCGCGCGCCGGACCGGCGGTGATGTCGTAGTCATCCGGCTTCTTGGCGATCAGCGTTTGCGTCGTCAGGATCAAGGCGGCGACCGATCCAGCGTTGCGGACAGCGCAATAGCTGACCTTCACCGGGTCGATGATGCCGGCTTTGACCATGTCGACGGTCTCTCCGCTGCGCGCGTCAAAGCCGTGGCCGTTGGTGGCTTTCGCAACCTTGGCGACGGCGGCTGCGCTATCGCGGCCGCTATTGGCGACGATGCAGGCGAACGGGTGGCTCAGCGAACGCTGCACCAGTGTGGCCCCCTGCTTGGCGGCGCCCTTCAGCTTCTTGATCAGACCGTCGAGTTCCGGCGCGACGCGCATCAGGGCGACGCCGCCGCCCGGCACAATGCCCTCTTCGATTGCGGCGCGCGTTGCATTGATCGAATCTTCGATCAATTGCGCTTTGCGCTTCTGCTCGACCGGTGTCGCGCCGCCCGCCAGGATCATCGCCGTGCCGCCGGACAGCTTTGCGAGACGCTCCTGGAACTTGTCGCGCTCGACATTTTCCGGCGCCGCGTCGAACTGACGCGACACCTGGTCGCGCCGGGCCTGAATCTCCTTCGGTCTCCCACTGCCCGCCGTGATCAACGTCTTCGTCGACGAGATCCGCACCTGACGCGCCGAGCCGAGATCTTCCAATCGCGCCCGCTCGACCGCGCCGCCAAGATCCCGCGATATCACCTTGCCGCCCGTCGTGACGGCGATGTCGTCCAGCATTGCCTTGCGCCAATGGCCGTATTCCGGCGGATGAATGGCGGCGACCTTGAAGTTATCTTTCTCCCGCCGCGACAACAGCATCATGATCACCGGAGGCGCCACTTCCTCCGCAATGATCAGCAACGGCCGACGGCTCTTTTCGATGAGGGAGAACACGCCGCTCAGTTCGTCGATCGACTGTATTTTCTGATCCGTCATCAGGATGTAGGGGTTGTCGAGAACGACCTGCATCCGCTCGACGTCCGTCACCATGTGATGCGAAAGATAGCCTCGCTCGAAAGCCATGCCTTCGATCACTTCCAGCGTGGTCTCCACGGTCGCGCCGAATTCGACCGCGACGATGCCGTGGTTGCCGGCGCGCTCGAAGGCTTCCGCGACGATCTCGCCGAGCTTGGCGTCGTTGGCCGCAATGCTGGCGATGGCGCGCAGACCCTTTACGCCATCGAGGCTCTTGGCCGAGCGCTTGAGCGCCTCGATGGTCTCGTCGACCGCCAATTCAAGTCCCTCGACCAATTCGACGGGATTGGCGCCCTCGGCAAGCAAAGCAAGGCCGTTCTGCACCAGGAAATTGGCGAGCACGGTCGCGGTGGTGGTTCCGTCGCCGGCGACTTCATTGGTCTGCTTGGAGACCTCGCGAACAACCTGAGCCCCCATGTTCTCGAACGGGCATTCGAGCTCGATCTCGCTCGCGATGCTGACGCCGTCGCGAGACACGAGCGGGGTGCCGATCGGGCGGTCCATGACCGCGTTCATGCCCCTCGGACCGAGCGTGCCGCCGACGGCCTTGGTAAGCTTGGCGACGCCGCGACCTAAGGCCTCTCTGGCCTCCGCATCGTGCAGCATGATCTTCGGCATCGTCGCTTCCTCGTGAAGTTACATGTCTTGCGCAGAAACCCGGGACGGCTCGAACGTCGGCCGCTCTTTGTCGATAGCGGCGTCTCCATATCAAAGCGGGCGTGCAACAGGCCGCGGCAAAGGGCGCTGTTGAATTCAGCATTGACGTCGACACGCCGCAGCTTGCGAACATAGGTCGATAACGTCTCGGCCTGCAGCGGGTCGCCGTCCGTATCGACAAACGCTCAGCGACGCGGACGAGCGGATCGGACACGGTTGCCGCGCCGTTCAAGATAGCGCGCCCGCAATCGGCGCGCCCTCCTCGTCCACCCCCAGTCAACGAGCTCGTCGAGCGTCATCTCGACCAACCCCGCGGCGTCACGCCCCGCTTCGATGAGATGCGCGAGCAGCGCCGCCTGGCGACGCTGGAAGGCCTTCAGCAGGAAAGTCCGTCGCAACTCATCAAGATCGCCGTCCGCCTCCGCCCCGAACGTTTCCTGGAAACTCAGTCCACGCGCGAGCCCGGCATTGATCTGTGTCGGCGTACATATGCTCGCCGAGCACAACGCTTACGTCGGCGACCCACGGCAGCTCCTTGACCGCGTTGCGCATGTCGTCGGCCATCAGGAACGAGAAGTTTGCGGCGCACCAATATGTCGGCAGGCGGAATTCGATGTGGACGCAATTGTCAGCGTCCACATCGGCCCGGGTGACGAATTCGAGCGCAGTGACCGGCTCGTCGAGCTCCGGATCGGTCACTGTCTCCAACCGCCGCCAGACCTCGGCTTTGCGGTCGGCGTTGATCGACTCCCGCATGCTGTTCACTCGGGAGCGTGGACGGATTCGGCGAGATGCGCGTATCCGCCGCCCGCCTCGATCTTCTTCTTCTGCGCCGCAATGTCGATGTCGTAGAGCCGAGCCGCATTGAGACCCAGGATCTTCTTCTTCGTCTCGAACGTCAGAACCGACCCGGTCTCCTTCGTCTCCTCCTCGGGAATTTCGAAGGCCATGAATTTGTCGATCAGCCATTTCGGCGTCCAGATGCCATAGTCGCTGCCGTACAGAAGCTTGTCCGGTCCAAGCCAGAACAAGAGTTCGGAGATAATGTGGCCGAAATAACCGGGACGCGTGTGAATGAAGGGCAGCGCCACAGCGAGGCCGCCGTAAACGTTGGTCTCCTGCGTGGCGATCCAGCAGAAATCGTCAAGACGCGGTAGGCCGCAATGCTCAACGATGAAGTTCAGATCCTGGAACGATGTGGCGACGTCGTCGATATCCGCAACATCGAACGCGTCGCGGTTTAGGGGAAGAATCGTCGGACCCTTGTGAACGTGGATGTTTTTTATGCCGAGCTTTTGCGCGGCCTCAAGGAACTTGTAGGAGTCCTTGTCGGTCAGCTTGTAGCCCTTGGAGTCGCCCTTCCATTCGGCGGTGTAGAGCTTGACTCCCTTGACACGGTACTTCTCGCTATTCTCGTGCAGCGCCTCGAGACCCTTGGCGCCGTCGCGTGGATCAAAGGCGCTGTTGAGAATGAAACGATCGGGATGGCTTTTCTTCATCGCCGCGTTGCGTTCAGTCGTGTTGAATCCGTTCTTGTAGAAGTCGCCAAGGTAGGTCGGCTGCAAGATCGCCATGTCGTCGTAACCATGCACGAACAAGTCGTCGTGCATCGTCTTAGCGTCGTATTTCGAGAATTTGTCCAGCGTCCATTTCTCGGACGGTGGGCTCAAATTGGAATGATAGGCGTAAAAGCATTCAATGAACTGTTTGCCGTGAACATTCTTCTGGTTGGCGGGGCTGCCGTCCCAAAAATGTGTATGCCCATCGATGACGAATATCTCTTCACCGTTCGCAGTCCTGTACATGGCGATATCTCCCTACCCCGTCATGCGGGCGATTCTTGATCATCGAAGGCCGGAGCTTTCGGCCGACCTCCGTTGGAAGGGGCCGGCGCTAGGGCCGGCTTTCAGCGACTAGTGTTCGATATAGGCCAGAGCGTCATCCATATTGCCGAAACAAACGACCGTGTTGTCGTCGACCATCACCATGCGGCCGTAGTGAGTCGATGTCGAGATTTCGAACAGATGCGCAGTCATTGGTCGACCCAGCGCCTCGCCGATTTCGTCCATCTTGAACTCGAGCTTGGGGTTGCCATCGATCCGGATTAACGCTGGCTGATAGGTGACGGTGACGTTTGGTTTCTTCTCCATGACCTCGGCGATGGCGCGGGCCTCGACGCTATCGTTCATCGTTATCCCGCATTGGTGGGAAATTGTGTCCTCGAATCGAATGTCCTTCATCGCCTTGAAGATATTCGCGTGCTGTACAGCCATTTCCGTCTCCTAAACTGGTGATGCGACTCGCGCTCGAGTGAGCTTCCGGGTCGTTTACACAGGGGCCCTCAGATCAACTTCCTTGCAGATTGCTTCGATCCTGTTCATCGCCGCGGCCTGGGCTTCCGCGAAGCTCGAAACTTTGACTCTCGGCTGCGACCAGATCGGCTGCAGGTTGCTGGCGGCTTCATGAGCCAGTGCGGCGTGGTGCGTCATCCAGCCATTGAACAAGCCCTTGTTATGGGCCCCATGTTCCTTGTCATGCGTCAGCATGTGAATGAGCTCAACCGTATTAGCGAGATTACGCTCGTAGTCGGCCTCCGCGGCTGAGACGACGGTCGGCGTGGCGAAGTCGCCCTGCGAGGCTGCCGCCTGCATGATAAACCCGCTGCGGAACAACTCGCCAACCAAAGGCTCAAAAACGAGATTGGTGGCGAGATATTGCTCGAGATAATCGCTTGCGCCCATGATCGCCTCGATCGCCTTGCGCGTTCCCTGCCAGACGGGATCCTCGAGCCAATGTTTCTTACCCGCGCTCTCGTCGAAACCCTCCAGGTCGAGGCCAATCTCGGCGAGGTAGAGGGTGAGGTCCTGGGCGAAGCGGAGCTTGTAGGAGGAATTGGTGAGAATGGCGGTATTGATCATCTGCGTGTAGCCATATCGCTGAGCTTGCATCATCGATGTGCCCAGGCCAAATTCCGCATGCTTCCAGGCGCCAAGATGGTCTTGGAGGACCTTGACCCAGGTCTTGTCAATGCGTTTTGATCCGCCGGATTTACGCGCGTTCTCGATGACGCCCTGGACCATGCCGCAGATCGTCGATTGCCGTTGATAGTGGGTGCGCTCCCATTCTTGATCGATGGAACGGAACTGATGCCAGTTCGAACTTTGCGCCTTCGTCCAGGACTTGGAATAGGTCGGGGTGCCGTCCGGGAATGAGATGATCCAATCCTGGAGAAGGTATCGCTCCGGATCGGGTTGGACGTCCACGGTCATATCTTCGTAGTGGGTGGCCTTGCGGCCCTTGGGCTCGAAATAATTGTACTTTCGGCTGTCCGAACCAGGAAACGTGGCCGCGCCGGCGGCGCCGGACTTGACCGGGGTCGACTGTTGTACTGCTGCGTTCATCGCTTCCTCCTTTAGATTGTTAGTTTTCGACTTCTGGTTTGCGCTTTTAGCCGCGCCGCAGTTACCGCACGGCTGGAGTGAACCGGTCAAAATAGATGTGATCAAGATCGATGGCGTTCATCTGGAGAACGGGCAAAACAGCGTCGATCATTGGCGGGGGTCCGCAGGCGTAGGCGTCGATAACTCCGCTCAACGCGTCGGCGCGTAGATGGCGTTGAACCACCTCATGGACGAAACCAACCTCGCCACTCCACTCGTCCTGCGCTGTGGCGTCGGACAAGGCCGGAATGAATCTGAAGTCTGGCAACCTCGCCCCAACGGCGGCGATTTCGTCGAGCATGAACAAATCGGCCCGCGTCCGCGCGCCGTAGAAGAAACGAATCGGCCGCTGCTCGCCGCTCTCGACATGATCGGACAGGATCGACCAGAGCGGCGACATCCCTGAGCCGCCTCCGATCAGCAGCATCGGGCCCGCGCGCGCATCGCGCCGAAAACACGTTCCATAAGGCCCCTTGGCCTTGAGTAGAGCGCCAGGTTGCAAAGCCCCATCGAGCTGCGCCGAAAACGCCCCGGCGGCGTACTTTTTGATGATGAAAGAAAGATGCGTTCCCTCGGCCGGAGCATTGGCCATTGAGAAGGCGCGGGTGACGCCGGCTCCGACGATCGTCAGGTCAACGTACTGTCCCGCCCAGAATTTCAGGGGCTTGTCGAGATCGACCTCCAAGACGCGAATATCGTGGGTCAGCGCCGTGACCTTGGTTAGACGCGCGTCAAATTCCTTCACCGCGATCGCGCGAGCCAAAAGGTCTTCGTCGAAATTAAGCAGCTCCACCTCAAGGTCGCTGTAAGCATGCGTCTTGCAAAGAAGGATGTGGTCGGTCTCTCTTTCGTAGTCGGGTAGAGCGAACGTGGAATATTTGAGCAGTTCAATATCGCCGCTGATGAGCCTCGACTTGCACGAGCCGCACTGCCCCTCCTTGCAGCCGTGCATTAACGCGATGCCTTGACGAAACGCCGCATTGAGCACGGTCTCGCCCTCCTCGACCTCCATCTCGAGGCCGACAGGCTCCAAGCGCACCGTGTGAACAACCGCGTCCGACATGAGCTCCCTATCAGTCAAAGACATTACCCACAGGCCTCGTCACGCCTGTGGCAGACTTAAGGTTTTGAGAACGAGGGGCCGCGCGTGCGGCCCCTTATCGACAGCCTGGTCTAGTGGCAGGGATTGATCTTAAAGCCCTTGCGGTACTCCGCGACCGCCGCGTCGCGCTCCGCTCCGGCTTTCAAAGCGCGGAACCCGCGCAATGGGCTGCCGAGAGCGTGGCCACGAACGTCGTCGAGCGTCCACATGTCCTTCGCATCGAAGCGTAGGTGGGGCTGCGGTACGAGAGTCTCTGCCGTCGTTGCGGACAAAGCCAAGGTCCTTGATGGCGTCGGCGACGTCCCATCCATGGTAACAGTCTTCCCATTCGCGGCGACCGCTGAAGCGACCCATCGCCGGCGTCGGGCGCCCCTCGTATTCGGCGGCGAAAGCCACCTTATGCGTCCAGCGGCAACCTTCCGAACAATAGGTATACAGCTTGCCGTCCACCTCGTCGCAGCAGAAGTCTTCGCGGATCAAGCATGGAACCATGCAGCTCCAGCAGCGGTGCGGATAGACGTAGCCGACATCGCCGTTGAAGAGGATCTGCAGTTCGCCTGGCTTGGACAGTTTGGAATACCACTTCCAGTAGTCGCCGAATTCAGCGTACCAGCCAGGATACTTGTGCTCGAACCACTCGAAGTCCTTCTCGGTCTGAGCCTCGATCCGCCAGAAATTCACGGACCAGCCGACCGAAAAGAACTGCGCGGTCAAATGAACGTAGTTTTTCTTGACGATGCGATCCCAAGCCGCCGATACGTCATCATGGTGGATCTTGATGCCGTATTTCTCGAGCGGCAGCATGTAGGTGCGATAATAATCTTCGTAGATCCAGCGGTGCCAAAGCTCCGCGTAGGATTCCTTGTTCTTGTCACGGTTCGTCGTGCCGTATTCAATGAACGTTCCGATCGCGGCGTCGACGATCGCGTGGTTCTGCCAGAAGGCGTATTTGAGATCGCGCTCCAGCAACTGATGGTTCGAGGGATCGTGCAGCATCGCCATCAACATTGAATGGCCGTTGCCGATATGGCGGGACTCATCCGACTGGACGGACAGGAACACTGTCGGCAGCGCGTAGTCGCCGTTGCGAGCGGCTTCCGACGGCATCGCGACGAAGAGCGTGTTGGTGAAGGCCGTCTCGGCCACCACAGTCAGATAGATGCTGGCGGCGGTGATCGCGTCGCCGGTGAGGAAACCTTCCGCGAACTGACGTCCGATCGTGGACGCGTAGCACTTGCCGAACGCGGCCTCGCGTGATATCGAACCCAGCCGGATCGATATAGTTCTCCATGTACCACTTCTTCAGATTCATCCGAATCGTCGAGTGACGCATCTCGTCGACCATCTGCATCGTGAAGCCCGTGCGCAACTCTTCGCCGGGTGACAGACGGCCAACCATCGCCATGGAGCGCGCGGCTGAAATTTCCGGGAAAGGAATGATCGCCAGGAACAGCTTCATCCATTCAATCCAGCGCGGCTCCACATTCCGGAACATATCGCCGCGCAACGCCGCATCGAGCGCGCCGTAGACGCGATTGTCCTTTTCTTCCTGCATCGGAAAATAGGAACGCAGCACCTGTTTCATCGGATCGCGAGGCACCCTCGAGATCTTGTAGTCCGTCGGGAAGGTCATCGCCTCCTGAACGTAGCTCGGCGTCCAGCCCAGATCGGCCACGCGATTGGCGGCTTCGCCAACGCTAATGCCTTTCTGCGCGGTAATCTTGTTAAGCGTCAGACTTGCGGTCATGGTTTTCTCCTCGGTGTCACTCGCTGAATCGTTCGTTGCGCGTTCACTCCGTCGCTCACCGTGCTTCCGCTTTGATGAGCGGCTTTCCTTCTGCGATGAAGCGGGCGGTCAGAACGAGCGCGCCCATCGCAAAATCTCTTCCATGCGCGGCGACCATCGCTTCCGCGACATGCGCCAGCTCCACGAAACACTCGTCCTTCGAGCGGTCTTCCTCTGACAGGTGGCCAGCATCGCGAACGATCGATTCGCTGGCGACGTTCATGTGAGAAACTTCCCATTTGCGGTCGCCTGGTCGTCAAATTCGAGCAGGGCTTTGTTGAGCCATTCGCGCTCCGCCACGAGGCTTCGGTGCTCGTCTTCAAGCTGCTCGATGCGCCGATCGATTTCGGCGAGCCGCCCGGCTGGCTCAGAGTTGCCGCCCCGGCGCTCAATGTCCCGCAAAGCGCACGCGCGCTCGATGTCCGCGCCGCCCCGCGCGCTGTCGAATTTTAGTTGCCGCAAATTGTTGTCGATCATCGCTTCGATCAGTTTGTGTCTGGCCAACATGCTCTCGCGACCAGCCCGCGAAGCTTCGACTTCCCTTCCGGGAAGTCGCGCATCGTTTGGCCTATCGCCATTATTCGTCACGGGATCAGGACCGCGCGGCCATTGACGCGGCCGTGGTGCAGGTCGTGCAGGGCGTCGTTCGCCGCGCTCAACTTGTATTCGCGCGTATGCAGCTTCACGAGGCCGCGATCCGCTAGCGCCATGAGCTCTACGAGCTCAGCGTAGGTGCCAACGAGATTGCCGACGATCGTCTTCTCAGAGGTGATCATATCGATGGTCGGAATCTCGATCTTTCCGCCATAGCCGACGATGTAGTAGGTCCCGCCATTGCGGGTCATCGCCAAGCCCTTGGCGACTGCGTCACCTTCGCCAACGAAATCGATCACCGCCTCAGCGCCCTTACCCTTGGTCAACGCCAGGACCGCGTCGACTTCGCCACCGTCAGCCTTCACAACGTGGTCCGCGCCGCAATCCTTGGCGAGCGCCAGGGGCTTTTCTGCACGGTCGACGACTATGATTTCGGCCGCGCAAAGCGCGCTCAACACCTGGATACCTATATGGCCGAGCCCGCCGGCGCCGACAACGACGGCGCATTCGCCCGGGAGGAGGTGCCGCGAGGCTTTTTTGGCTGCGCGATATGCGGTAAGGCCCGCATCCGTGTAAGGGGCCACGTCTTTCGGCGCGAGCGTTTGCGGCAATTTGATCAACGTGCGCTCACCCGTCAGCAAGAATTGCGCGTAACCGCCGTTGGCGTTGATGCCGGGAAAGCTGCTGTCTTCGGCATGCATGTCGTCGCCCCGACGACACGCTAAGCAATGCCCACTGGTGACCAGGGGATGGCAGATTACGGCGTCGCCGACTTTCACCCCCTGCACGCCTTGGCCCACCTCCTCGACCCACCCGGCGTTTTCATGCCCCATGATGTAGGGGAGATTGACCTCAACCTTGCTACGCCAAATGCCTTCGACGATGTGCAAGTCGGTTCGACACACCGCCGGCGCCACCAATCCGTACAATGACATCCGAGGGTCGGCTAATCTTTGGATCGGCCACGTCTTCGTACGTGACGAATTCCTTCCCGCTCAACTTCTCGTCGTACGCGTGCAGGACAGCGGCCTTCATGTTTCTTCCCGATTTTTCATGCCTGACGGCGACGCGCAGTTGTGTCGATGAGCGCAAGCGCCATGCCAGCGTTGCAAGCTGTTGATATCAATCAGTGTCTTGCCGAGCGGTGGATTTGTCCTGTTCCGTCGAGGAACAAATGGTTGAACAGCCTTGTTGCGACACGAAACAGCTTTGGAGTGCGTATTCGCAGGCGATTCAGTGGGCGTTTTGCGGTCGGAAGCGATCGGCTGTCGCCGCTCGCCGAGCGTGTCGCCTAACCGCAATGTTCGGTTAAATCGCCAAGCGCCCACCGCGCACGCCGGGAACGTGGACTGCGAGGCGGGCATGGATTGTGGAAGGTTGCTTTCAGTTTCCAGTTCGCTATCCTTTGCCACTGAAAATTGCGCAAAGAAAAGCCGTTGGGGGATTTGCGTATAGGGGGCCGGAGAGCCTCGCGACCTGTGGAGGTCCGATGCAATTATCCGTCGCAGAGCGAGCGACCCAGGCGCATGGCGTCCTGCGGCAATCTGGCACAGTCCCGAGCAATCTTCTCGCCGTTGAAATCTATGAGAGCTGGCTGCGTTGCGTCGCGCTTGGCCTTGATTCGGCAAGGCCGCCGTCAATCGACCTGGCGAGCCCCAAGGTCCTGCGATCCGAGCAGGAGCAACGTGTCCTAGTTCGTGGTCTGGCGCTGGCGGAAATGCGAACGCTTCACGAGCAAATCGCGGGTTCAAATTTCCTGATCGCCTTTGCGACTCCCGAGGGTCTGCTGCTCGATATCGTCGCCGACAAGAGCTTCGCCGATACTCCGGAGGCCAAGAATATACGCCCTGGAAGCCTCTGGTCGGAAGCGCTCTGCGGCACGAATGGGATCGGTACGGCCGCGTTCCTCAAGCGCCCAGTCATCGTCCACGGCAGCGAGCATTATTTCCCGAGTTTCGGTTCATTAACTTGCGCTGCGTCTCCGGTTTTTGCCCCGGATGGTTCACTCGCCGGAATCCTTGACGCCTCGTCCGATTGCGTCTCCCGTCAGACCCACACTGCGGCCCTCGTTTGCATGGCCGCGACGCAGATCGAGAACGGGTTGTTTCGTGAGCGCCACCATCGCGACATCCTGATCGCCTTTCACAATCGCGGCGAGTACCTGCATACGCTTACAGCGGGTCTCATCGCAGTCGACGATTCGGCCGCATCCTGGCTGCCAATCAGGCGGCGCGCATTTTGTTGCATGGGCTGCCGACCACGCCGGCCGCAGCTTCACCGATATATTCAGGACGAGGTTTAGCTCCTTCATGGACGAGGGGCGGTTGCGCGAACGCCAGCGCCTGCAGGATGAGGTCGGCAGCAGTTTCATCGCCACGATCGAACATCCGAACGTGTCCCCGATGTTACGCGCCGTCACGAAACCGCGAGTCTCGCCTCCTGCCGTTACGCCCACGCCGTTCATTTCGATCGACCCGGTCGTTGCTCGCATCGTCCAGCAGACAGAGGCGGCGGCGCAGCGCAAGATGCCAATTCTGATTAGGGGCGAAACAGGCACGGGGAAGGAGCAGCTGGCGCGTCACGCCCATGCTGCGAGCGGGCGTAGCGGCTCTTTTGTGGCTGTCAATTGCGCGGCCTTGCCCGAGAGCCTGATCGAGGCCGAACTGTTTGGTTACAGCGAAGGGGCATTTACCGGCGCCCGCAGAGGCGGATCCGCCGGGCTAGTCAAGGAAGCCGATGGCGGGACTCTGTTCCTCGACGAAATTGGCGACATGCCAGTGACGTTGCAAGCCGTTCTTCTTCGGTTTCTCGATGACTGGACGGTACGGCCGGTCGGCGGCGCGAAGCGCCAGGTCGATGTGCTCCTGATATCGGCCACCAATGCCGATCTCAGTGAATCGATCGCGAAGGGTCGTTTTCGTCCGGATTTACTGTTTCGCCTCAATACGCTCGAAGTCACTCTACCGCCGCTCGCCAAGCGATCAGATTTTCAGGCGATCGCTGAACGCCTTCTGGCAACGATCGATGCCCGACGAACCCTGAGCCCTCGTCTAGTCGACCACCTCACCAAATGCGGCTGGCCCGGCAATATTCGCGAATTGCGCAATGTGCTGTCTCGCCTCACCCTTCAGACCGAGGATTCCGTCATTGACTATCCGGAAGCCACCGTGATCGCAGGTCAGCACACCGAGGAAGGGCGAAGCGGGACCTTACAAGGCCGGCATCGCGCACAGGTGCTGTCGACCTACGCCGAGACAGGCAACAACGTTAGCGAGACCGCTCGGCGGCTTGGTGTTTCGCGCAATACGATTTATCGCGTGCTGGACGATCGATCGGCCAAGCGGTGAAGATGAATCCAGAGCGGAGAGCTTGAGCCATGTTTAAGCCGGTCAACGCACTTGAGGCGCTGATGCAGTCGGCGACCTCGAATCCAGCCAAAATCCCCGATTTCTTCCGCGCTCTGCTTGACAGCGAACTTTACATTCTAACTCCCGAAACCGCGCTTGAACCCGGACGGCGACGGTCGCTCAAACTCCACGAAAAAATTAGCGTCGCGACCGTCGAGTTCAAGGGCAAGACATGGCACCCCGCGTTTACCGCGCCAGAGCGCGTATCCGCTTATTTGAAAGAACCGGAGACGTGCCTTGAAGCGAAGGCGCGCGATCTCTTTGTCTTGCTGCCGCCCGGATCGAACTTCTGGCTTAATCCGCAGTCTGAATGTCAGAAGCCGCTTCCGGGCGACGAAATCTCGTTGCTGCTCAGCGGCGAGATCTTCACCATGGACTTCACGGGGCGCGGCACGGCCTCGCCAGGTTAATAGCTCGATACGTTTTCTGACGACGACCTGCCGGGCGGACCTCTCAGTGCAGCTTCGCTCACACCGGCGCTTTGGTAGCGCCTCCTACATTCGGCGCGTCTGTCGCCGACATGAGTGGCGGACGGCGCGCCACCGAAATTGTCGCGCTTAGGGTGGCTGCTTCGATCCTCGCGCAGCGATCGCTTGCCCGATAAATCCCAATATCGTTAGGCTGGATCCTTATGAAGAAGATCGGTTTTCTGTCGTTCGGGCACTGGACGAACTCGCCGCAATCGCAGACGCGCTCGGCAGCCGACACGCTCCTGCAATCCATCGATCTCGCCGTCGCGGCCGAGGCGCTGGGCGCGGACGGAGCCTATTTCCGTGTTCACCACTTCGCCCGCCAACTCGGTTCGCCTTTCCCCCTGCTGGCAGCCGTGGGGGCCAAGACCAGCCGTATCGAGATCGGCACGGCGGTCATCGACATGCGCTATGAGAACCCGTTCTACATGGTCGAGGACGCGGGGGCCGCAGACCTCATCGCTGGCGGACGTCTGCAGCTTGGAATCAGCCGGGGCTCGCCCGAGCAGGTGATCGACGGATGGCGCTACTTCGGCTATCGCCCGGTCGACGGCCAAAGTGACGCGGACATGGGGCGGCAGCATGCGGAGGTCTTCCTCGACCTACTGCGCGGCGAGGGTTTCGCCCAGCCCAACCCGCGGCCGATGTTCTCCAATCCACCGGGGCTGCTACGCGTCGAGCCCCATTCCGATGGTCTGCGCGATCGGGTCTGGTGGGGCGCCGGCTCCAACGCGACCGCCATCTGGGCGGCCAAGCTCGGGGTGAACCTGCAAAGCTCGACCCTCAAAGACGATGAGACCGGAGAGCCGTTCCACGTCCAGCAGGCCGAGCAAATCCGAGCCTTCCACGCTGCCTGGAAGGAGGCTGGGCATGCGCGCGAGCCTCGCGTGTCTGTAAGCCGCAGCATCTTCGCGCTGGTGGACGATCGCGATCGCGCCTACTTCGGCCGAGGGGGCGAGGAGAAGGATCAAGTCGGCTTTATCGACGAAAAGACGCGCGCTATTTTCGGCCGCAGCTACGCCGCGGAGCCAGACATTCTTGTCGAGCAGCTTAAAAACGACGAGGCCATCGCGGAGGCCGACACTCTACTCCTGACGGTCCCGAACCAGCTTGGCGTGGCCTATAATGCGCATGTCATCGAGGCGATTCTGACCCACGTTGCCCCGCCGCTCGGCTGGCGTTGAACGACCCAACCGCGCTTGACGCTTGCGAATAATCCGGCGGATCCAACCGCCACTCGAGCATATCGAGCGGCTTAAAGCGTGAGCGTAAGAAACGCCGGAAAAGCGTCTATAAGATCGCCATCAACGAGTCCATTTTGAGCGATTTCAATCGTTTATGGGGCCATTTGCGAGTCGCTTTGCGTCACCCATCTGACGCGCCCGTTGCGTCGGCGCCAATGCGAACGTGAGCCCAGCTGGCCTTGCGTTTCTGAAAAACAATACGCCATACTTGTCGATCAGTCAAGAAATTGTCGACTCATTTTTGCCTCCGCAGCCGGCGGTCGGGATGCACTGCATCGAAGCGCGGATCATCGCGCCGCCCATAGCATCCCTCGCTCGATGATGGTGCGCATTTCGGGAACGTTGAACTCAGCCGACACATGACCAAGCGATGAGTAGAAAACGCGGCCTTCCCCGTGCTTTCGCTTCCACACCACAGGCATCGTGACTCCTTTGATCCACGGCGCATGTTCGCCGGAAAAAGTCGTGGTGGCGAGCACCTCATTCGAGGGGTCGACATGCATGTAATATT
The DNA here is from genome assembly GCA_963770275.1 of uncultured Alphaproteobacteria bacterium. Lineage (GTDB taxonomy): Bacteria > Pseudomonadota > Alphaproteobacteria > Rhizobiales > Beijerinckiaceae > Roseiarcus. The sequence goes on along the minus strand of CAVYPD010000026.1, from coordinate 29,476 downwards.
GCTCGGATCGGTAAGGAAAACTGGCCGGGATTCCGGCCATGATCGGATCGTTTGGCTGTGAAACTTCGACCGTGTAGTCGATGACATTGCCGGGATGCGCAACCCATTGGCCACCGCACATAAACTGGTAGTCAACGCTCTCCCGAAAGGCGTCGCACATGCCGCCATGATAACCGGCGAGCCCTACCCCGCCGCGCACGGCGGCGGTCAGGTTTTCGACTTCCTCCTTCTCGATCTTCGACATTGTGACGATGGGCACGATGAGACTCATGTCCACGATGCCGGGATCGGCGAAGGCTTCGGTGGTGTTCTCGACATACACTTTGAAGCTCTGGCTCTCGAGAATCTTCGCGAGGATATGGGCGCACTGTTCCGGCTCATGGCCGCTCCAGCCGCCCCAGACAATCAAAGCTTCGCGCATTTCTTTTCTCCACATGCTCTCTCCCTCTAAAGGGAGAGGGTTGGGCGCGGACAAGCCCCCTCGTTCCGAAATAGAGGCAGCGCTTCCCTAGCCCATCATCAGCCGCCTTCTCTTCAATCCAGTTCGCCGGTCTTGAGCCTTGCCGGCATCGGCGCCGGACGTTCGGGACGCGACGCAATCGCGACTGCGGCGCCTGAGTCCGAGGACTTCTGGAAGGCTTCCATGACTTCGAGCACGTGGAAGGCGAGTGCGCCGCTCGTGCGATGCGGGCGCTCCTGGCGGATCGCCTGCGCCATGTCCGCAAGGCCAAGGATGCGATAATTGCCGTCGGCATAGGCGTGCTCGACCGGGATCTCGCGCCAGTCCTCCGAAGCAGTGGCGAATTCGACCTTGCCGCCAAAGTAATTGGGATCCGGCACGATCAGCGAGCCCCCCTCGCCGTAAAGTTCGATCGGCGCGTGCCGGTGCCGGGGAACGTCGAAGCTCATGGTCATCGAGACCACGGAGCCGCTCGCGAAGAGCAGCGCGCCCGTCACGTGCGTCGCGACCTCGACGGGGACGCGCGTTCCCTTCAACGGTTCACTTGTCACGAGGCGTTCGTCGCGCGTGCGAGTCGCGACGCCCGAGACGCTCGCGACGGGGCCAAGCAGGTTGACGAGGTCGGTGACGTAGTAGGGGCCCATGTCGAGCATCGGTCCGCCGCCGGTGAGGTAATAGAAGCCGGGATTGGGATGCCAGCGCTCGTGGCCCGGACACATGAAGAAGGCCGTCCCACCGACCGGGCGGCCGATAAGCCCGTCGTCGACGCATTGCCGCGCGGTCTGATGCGAACCGCCGAGAAAGGTGTCGGGCGCCGATCCGAGCCGCAAGCTCTTCGCGGCGGCCGCGTCGACGAGCGTCCGGGCCTCAGCGAGAGTGACGCCGAGCGGCTTCTCGGAATGGACGTGCTTGCCGGCGGCGATCGCCTTGAGGCCGACCTCGACATGCGCCTTTGGGACTGTGAGGTTGAGGATGACCTCGATCGCGGAATCGGCCAGAACGGCCTCGACGGTTTTCGCGGGAATGCTGAATTCAGCAGAGCGTGCCTCGGCGGCGGCCAGGTTCAGATCGGAGAGCGCGACGATGTCGAGGATCGGAAACGTCTTCGCGGCTTTGAGATAGGCCGCGCTGATGTTGCCGCAACCGATCACCGCGACTTTGACCCGATTCATGCCTCGTCCCTCAATTCAATCGACGCGCGAAGCGGCGCTGGACCGGTCGTGCCCCAGGGCGCGCCATAGAGTTCGCGCAAAGTCATGGCCGCCGCGCCGCGCGCCCAGATGCTGTCGTCCCACTCGCGCACCACGAGGTCCGAGACGTCGGCGAGGCTTGGCGGAAGAAGGGCCGCGACCGTCTCGCGCAAAGGCCGGATGAAATGCTCACTGCTCGCCATTGCGCGACCGGTGATGATAACCTTTGGCGGCGCGAACAGGGTGATGAGATTGGCGACGGCGCAGCCAAGCGCTTCGCCTGCGGCGGCAAGCGCGGCGAGGCACGCCTTGTCGCCGTCATCCGCTCGGCGCAGCAGAAGGGCCATGCCGCGTCCGGAGGGAAGCGCGGCGTCGCTCTCGCCAAGCACCGAGATTTCGGACGCCATGTCGCCGAGCCGGCCCCCGCCGTTCCCCGGCCCGCGGACCATCAGGTCGCCAAGGTCGGGCGAGAGGCCGTTTGCGCCGCGAAAGAGTTCGCCATTGTGTAGGATGGCGAGCCCCAGGCTGCGCTCGACGCTGACGACCAGAAAATCGTTAAGGTCGCGCGCCTGACCGAACCAGTGCTCGGCGAGCGCCACAAGGTTGGCGTCGCTGTCGATCGACACGGGGACGCCGAGCCGCCGCGTCAAATCGGCGCCAAAGGGCACGTCGCGGTCGCCGAAGATCGGGCTTTGCCGACATACGCCAGCCGAGCGCTCGACGACACCCGGCAGCCCGACGCAGACGCCGAGAATGTCGGACATTTCAACGTCGGCGTCCTCGATGCAGCGCCGCACGCCGTCCTCGACGAGGTCGGCGATGACGGCCGCCGTCTGGCGGTCAATGCGGATCGGCAGAGACAGCGTGTGGAGGATATCGGCGCAGAAATTGGTAACGGCGACCGTGATCTGGTCGGGCGCCAGGCGCACGCCGACCACATAGGCCGCGTCCGGATTGAGCTGCAACATGACGCGCGGCCGTCCACGGCCAGCGTCACGCACGGCCCCGACTTGCAGCGAACTGATGAGCCGGTCATCCAGGAGAGCGGCGGTAATGGCGGAAACCGTGGTCGCGCTCAGCTCCGTGACCTGGCAAATCTGGACGCGGGACACAGGCCCATGGCGACGAATCGCGTCCATCACGTGGAAGCGATTTATTGCGCGCATGAGCTCTGGGTCGGCGGTCTTCATCGCTTGGAGGGCGTTTCCAAGATAATTATTCTGCAGCCGGGATTAATTCACGGGCTCTGGCGGCCTGTCAACGCCCCTTGCGCCAGCGGTCTCAGCCGAAGGACTGTAGTAGCGGGCGGCGAAGCTGGATCGCGCTTGACAGTCTCATGAGGACGCGACAGATTTATTTTGTATCTCGGACAAAAAAGCCGGGACCAGATTTTGGGAGGAAAACCATGAGCCTTCGTCATCTCGCGCTCGCGGCCATCTGCGCCGCCGCATTCAGCGCCCCGGCCTTTGCCGATACGACCGTCACGATGCTCCACGTCAGCGAGGACAAGACCACGCAGGCGCTTTGGGACCAGATCGCCAAGGACTACGAGGCGGCTCATCCGGGCGTGAAGGTCGAGGTCAAATATCTCGAGAACGAGGCGTTCAAGGCCAAGCTGCCGACCATGCTGCAGGCGGACGAGTCACGGCCGAGCCTGTTCTACACCTGGGGCGGCGGCGTCATGGACGCGCAGGCCAAGGCCGGCTTTCTCAAGGACGTAAGCGCCGACGTCGCGGGCGTCGAGGCCAATATGGCGCCGACCGCGGTCAACTCGATCAAAGTCGACGGCAAGGCGGTCGGCGTGCCGTTCGATCAGGGCGTCGTCTCCTTCTTCTACAACAAGAAGCTGTTCGAGAAGGCGGGCGTGAAAGCCGAAGACATCAAGAGCTGGGACGACCTGCTGGCCGCGGTGAAAACGCTCAAGGCCGCCGGCATTACTCCGATCTCGGTCGGAGCCGGCGAGAAATGGCCGATGCACTTCTACTATTCCTACCTTGTGATGCGGATCGGCGGCGAGCACGCTCTGGCAGACGCCAAGGCGGGCAAGGATGGCGGGTTTAAAAGCGCGACCTTTGTCGAGGCGGGCAAGCGCCTGCGCGAGCTTGCGGCGCTGGAACCGTTCCAGCCGGGCTACCTCACCACCAAACACGCCGAATCGACTGGCATCTTCGGCGACGGCAAGGCCGCGATGGAGCTGATGGGCGAATGGTTCATCGGCATGCAGGCGCCAAGCTCGGCGAGCGGCAAGGGCCAACCAGAGGAAGACATAGGCGTCTTCTCCTTCCCGATCGTGCAGGGCGGAAAGGGCAAGGCGACCGACACGCTCGGCGGCGTCAACGGCTTCCTCGTCACCAAGACGGCACCCAAGGAGGCGGTCGATTTTCTTAATTTCTTCAGCCAGGAGAAATACGCCAAGGAGGCCGCCGAGAAAGGCGCCTACATTCCCGCCTACAAGGGCAGCGACGCATGGGTGAAGGACCCACTCGTCAAGCAGGTGGCGGCCGAACTCGCCGCCACGACTTATCATCAGAACTTCTTTGATCAGGATCTGGGGCCGTCGGTCGGTCGGGTCATCAACGATGTCTCCGTCGCAGTGGCGGCTGGGCAGACGACGCCAGAAGCCGCGGCCGCGGCCATCCAGGACGCCTGGGACCAGCAGTAGCCCGTCCACGGCGATGAACCGCGTCGCGCTCGCTTCCGCCAGCCCGGCGGAACAGGGCGGCGCTTTGTCCCCCCCCGCCTTCGCCCACGCGCCGGCGGCGTTTGTTGAGACGCGCCGGCGTATGTCGCTGAACGGCTGGGCGACGCTTCTCGTGTTCCTGCCGCCGGCGCTCCTCATCTTCACGATTTTCGTCATTCTGCCGGTCGGCGAAGCGGGCTGGTACAGTTTCTTCAACTGGAACGGCTACGGACGTCCAGAAAAATTCATCGGCCTCAAGAACTATGTCTGGCTATTCACCAATCCCGCTTTCCTTCGGGCGCTCGTCAACAACGGGTTGGTCATTGCAGTCTCCCTTCTGATTCAGCTGCCGCTCGCGCTCGGGGTCGCGCTGCTGGTCGCCGGGCGCGTCACAGGCGCCGTGTGGTTTCGGATGATCTTCTTCCTTCCCTATGTTCTAGCCGATGTCGTCGCGGGCCTGATATGGCGGTTCATGCTCGACGGGCAGTACGGCATTCCAGCGTTCTTCACTGGCTTCTTCGGGCTGCCGAACGTCTACTTGCTGGCAAGCAAGGACTGGGCCTTCGCCGGCGTTCTGATCGTTCTCCTATGGAAATATTTCGGCTTCTACATGATGCTCTACGTCGCCGGCCTTCAGGGCATTGACAAGGAGATGCTCGAAGCGGCCGAGATGGACGGCGCGGGACCTTTCCAGCGCTTCTGGCACATCACGCTGCCGTTGCTGGGGCCGATGATCCGGCTATCGATTTTCTTCTCGGTCATCGGCGGCCTAAAGCTCTTCGACGTGATCGTGCCGCTGACGGGCGGGGGGCCGTTCGACACCACGCACACGATGGTGTCCTTCCTCTATTACTTCGGCCTCACCCGGATGCGTGTCGGCTTCGGCTCGGCGGCTGGCGTGGTGTTGTTTGTCATCTCGGTCACCTTCGCGCTTGTCTATCAACGTCTGGTCATGCGGGATGACTGAAGCTCGATCCGTCAAGGAAGTTTCCGGCCGTCGGCCGCGCGGACTGCCTGCATTCCTTGCTTTCGCGGCGCTGCTAATGCTCGCGGGCGTCGTCGTCGTTCCGCTTGCGCTGACCGCGCTCAATGGCTTCAAGGAGCTTGGCGAGTTGCAGTCTCACCCGTTCGCGCTTCCGCGCGTCTGGGTGTGGCAGAATTACTGGGACATTCTTTCCGGCGTCCGCTACTGGCAGGTCCTCGGAAACTCGCTGCTTCTCGCCCTCCTCACCGTATCGATGACGCTCCTCGTCTCTGCGATGGCCGCTTTCACCTTCGCCCATCTCCATTTCTTCGGCGACCGCTTCCTGCTGAGTTATGTCATGCTCGGGCTGTTGTTTCCGCTGGCAACGGGCATCATTCCGATCTTCATCAGGATCCGCGACCTGGGGCTGCTCGATTCCTATTGGGGCGTCGTGTTGCCCCAAGTCGCCTTTTCCCTGGCGATGAGCGTGCTGCTGCTGCGGACGGCGTTCAAGCAATTGCCGGTGGAGCTTTTGGATGCGGCGATGATGGACGGTTGCGGCTATTTCCGGTATTTTTTCTACATCACCCTGCCGCTGTCCGGACCGATCTTGTCGACCGTGGCGGTCATCTCATTCGTCGAAAGCTGGAACGGCTATTTGCTGCCCCTCGTCGTGCTCAACAGCGAATCGCGCTATCCGTGGACGCTCGGGCTTATGGCCTATCAGGGCCAGTATACGACCTCCTGGCAGCTTGTGCTCGCCTTCATCACGCTGACCATCCTGCCCGCGATCCTCATGTTCCTGATGGCGCAGCGCTACATCGTCGCCGGCCTTACGGCAGGCGCTGTGAAGGCCTGAGCGGGAGGCCGCGTCGATTTCTCGACCCGAACGTTGCACACTCGCCGCGCAGCGAGGGTCAGCGGGCCTCGGCTGGCGATCGATCACGACCGGGAACGTATTTTCGCGAGTTGTGCAGCTCGCGGAAGCCTAAAACCTCCCGCGCCTTTCGATTAGCCATCGGCGCCTCGAGCCCCTCAAGCTCGCACCTACTCCGCGTATGCGGCGCGTTCTCGGTAAGGAACGACATCGTCGGCTCGTTCGCAATAATCTCATCATTCGTGGCGTTGAAAACCTGAAAGCCGAGGCCGTCCTTCTCAAGGCAAAGATCGACGATCTGGGCCAGCTCGCGAACGTCGATATAGCTCGACGCGTCTTGCTTGCGCGATAGCGGATCGGCGAGAGTCGCCGGAAATCGCGCATAGTCAGCGGGCTCGGTCACGACGCCAATCCGAAGCGCGTAGATGTCGGCGCCAGTTCGCGACGCAAAGGATCGAGCGATCTTTTCGCCCACCAGCTTGGAAAGGCCATCGCTGTCAGTCGGATCGGTCGTAGTCCTCGTCGACGGGGGAAGCTGTGTAATCACGGTCGCCCTCCGCAAAGCAGACGCTTCGATGACGTTGTACGTGGAGAGCACGTTCGCGGCGAACATGACGTTGTCCGGCCGGATCAGGATACGAGCAATAGCCGCAAAATGAACGACCGCGTCCAGAGTGCGCACAGCTGTCGTCGACCTTGCTGACAGTGGCGAAACCTCCAACGCCCTCTAGCATCCGTGCGAACGTCCGACTCGACGGTCCGCCTATACGGTGTAACGAGGCCGACAATTTGAGATGGCCGCCGATCAAATGATGGCAGAGCGCTCGCTCCTTGGCCTAGCTAGCTCCTGGCCGAACACGTCAATTGCACACACGACCCGCGCATCCACGTTATCACCACACCAACGTGGCGGAGCGCCTTGGCTTGTTGCCGTTGACGCTCTACGGGTAGTCCTTAGAGGCCTGAGCGCCGTCGCGGTTCAGCCCGCGCAATGCGCGATTGTGACTCAGTCGTGCAGGCGAAGCGCGGGCACGGCGTCAGGCCCGGCGACATCGCGGACTCGCGCTCCCCACAGGAAGCCGCGCGCGACGCTGATCCACTGACAGCTGGGTTTATTCCTATGATCCACCGTCCCTGAATGCGTCCGTCCTCGATCGGCCGGCCGACCTCGCCCGTTGGTGTCGACATTGCCAGACCAGTTGAAGCCTTTCACCAGCTTCTTGACCAATAGTCCTCGAGAAGAAACCGGCCGATGACGTAGAAGACGACGCTACATTTCTCGCACGGAGGCGACGCCGGTGCGGAAGGAACTTCATGTACGTGATTTTTGGCCCGCGAGCGCATCGCGCGCCTTGATTTCAACCGCGTACGCGATGCATGTCAGTGCGCTGATTTCCATGAGATCAGGGGCCGCCCGAGAAGGAACGTGTTCGCCGTGGCGCGCTGTGGCGGTAAGTCACGGCTGGTAAAGTTCAAATGTAAAGAGGCTTCCCCGTCGGGCGGGAGAGCGTCGTAGGAATGACCGAGAGGGACTGACCTTGAAGGTGAAACTATCGCGCGACAAGCTCAAGTCGGCGTTACGCGACGATGCGGAGTTCCGGGTGTTGGCGCGCTATTGGAGCGGGAGCCTTCGATTTGATATCGGCGACGACGTCTATCTGATCAAAATCAAAGACGGCGAGGTCAACGCCGTCGACTCTCAGGCGCCAGCGAAATCGGGCCTGGGCGACGTCGTGATCACGGCGCCCGCCGACGACTGGGCGCAGTTCCTTAAGCCACTGCCCGAGCCTTGGTATCACGAGTTCTATCCGGCAAGCGCCCATCATGGTTTCCGCCTCGGTGGCGACCCCGACTATCTCTGGCCCTACTATTACGCGATCCGTCGCTCCGGAGAGATCCTGCGGTCGCTTGCGACTGTCGAGAAGGAGTGAGCGCCGTGGCGACCAAGTTCAGTCCGATCACCGGACGGTATGTCCATCTCGCGGTGCAAGGCGTCGAGTATCGCGTTTATTTCGAGGAGGCCGGCAAAGGAACGCCCGTTCTCATGCAGCACACGGCTGGCAGCGACGGGCGTCAATGGCGCCACATCCTCGAAGACGAGAAACTGACGTCACAGTTCCGTTTCATCGCCCACGACCTGCCCTATCACGGCAAGTCGGTGCCCCCGCTCGGCAAGCCCTGGTGGCGTGAGCGCTATTCGCTGTCGCAAAGCTTCGCCATCGATTTCATCGAGGCGATGACGGAGGCCCTCGGGATCGACAAAGGGATCTATGTCGGCTGCTCGATGGGCGGCCATCTCGCGCCCGACCTCGCGCTCGCCAAGCCCGGATTGTTTCGCGCCGTGATCGCGGTCGAAGGAGGCCTTGCTACGCATGATCCAGAGCCCTTCCTCGAATATTTGTCGCATCCGCGCACCTCGAATGAAACAAAGGCCGGACTCATGTTGGGGCAGATGTCGCCCCACAGCCCCGAACAGTTCCGCCGTGAAACGGCCTGGGTCTATAGCCAGGGCGGTCCGCAGGTGTTCCGCGGCGACCTTGACTATTATCTCGGCGAGCACGACCTCACCCAGACCGCCTCGAAAATCGACACATCGAAGACTCAGGTGCATGTGATCAGCGGCGATTACGACTGGTCGGCGACGCCCGAGCGCTCGCGCGCACTCGCGGACGCCATCAAGGGCGCGACCTACACGCAAATGGAGGGCATGGGCCACTTTCCCATGTCCGAGCACCCCGAGGCGTTCAAGAAATACCTGACCACGCTGCTCGCCACGATCATGGCTAAGTAGCCAGCGCGATTTCGCTCATGAGCAACGGAGAGACTTGAAATGCCCCTGACTCTGGAAGATCGGGAGGAAATTCGTGAAGTGATCGCGCGCTATGATTTCGCGATCGATCTCGGCGACCCAGAAACCTACGCCAATTGCTTTACCGAGGACGGCGCGTTCCTGCATACCGGCGCGGGAAACAAGTCGAAGATGGCCAAAAGGTACACGGGCCGAAAGGAGCTGCACGACTTCTGCCAGTCGGTATTCGAGTTCGCCGAGGGGCAGCTGCGCCATTGGAACAACGGCGTGCAGCTTCTCGAGGGCGACGGCGAGACGGCGACGATGCGCTCGTTCATCATCGGCTTCACCTGCGGCGTCTATCCGGTGCCGAAGATCTTCGAGACCGGAATCTATTACGACAAATTCCGCAAGGTGAACGGCAAGTGGTACATCGAAGAGCGCAATTTTCGTTGCGACCCACAGCCGGAGCATCGCGGACGTACCTGGGATCCGCAAAAATTCGCCGACGACATCCGCTGAGTTTCTGTCCTTGAACAAGCGCGCCGGTCGCTCTCCACGGCTTCTTTCAAACAGCGTGTCGTAGCGATGGCCGGAAATCACATACGTGAAATCGGTCGACCTGAACGACGCGGGAAAGCTGAGGTGCGCCGCGATTTCCGCCCGAGCGGCGAGACGGCGCCGGCGAAATCATGACGCTCCTACTCTCAGCGCAAATCCACGAGACGGACCATTCACATACGTGATATTTGGCATCCAGTTCCCATGTCGCATTGAAGCCCCCGAGACGCTAAGGCAAATCTCACTCGATGCTGATCGCGGGTGTCGGACGACCGGATCTGAATCGCGACGGCCGGAGGGAGCGCACTACGATGAGCCTTTTAGGATCGATCGGACTTCCCGGTTCGCTGACACGGCGTCGGTTTCTCGCCGGAAGCGCTGCGGCCGGCGCGGCTGCCGGCCTGGGTCCCTGGGGGGCGCGCGCTGCGCCCAATCTGTCCGGCGTGATTCTCAACCTCATGGTGATTCAACCGCACGTGGTCGGCGGGCGAATGGTTGGGGAAGCCTTCGAGAAAGCGACTGGGGCCAAGGTGAACGTCATCGCGGTGCCGAACGACCAGATCCTCGAGAAGGTCACACTCGACGTGCAGTCCGGCGCCAACGTCTTTGATGTCGTCGACTATTGGTACGGCCTCCTCGGCGCGTTTGCGCATGACGGAATGATCGTCGACGTCACGGATCGCATCGCCAAGGACATCGACGGAAGCGCGTACTTGCCCATTCTGTGGGACCCCTACACGCTCGCGGAGGGCAAGCGCTGGGGCCTCCCCTATGACGGCGACACGCATGTCCTGTTCTACAACACGGAGATTCTCGGTCGGCACGGCCTCAAGGCGCCCGAGACCTGGGACGAATATCTGGCAACCGCCAAGACCGTTACGGACGCGGAGAAGGGAAATGGCGTTTTCGGAACGGTCATGCTCGGCCGCAAGGAGCCATTTCAGATTGGCTGCAGCTACGCCAACCGCCTTTGCGGTTTCGGCGGCGCGTTTCTCGACGCGAGCGGCAAGCCCTTGCTCGACAGCGATGTCAGCATCGCCTCGGCGCAAGCGATGCTCGACGTCGAACCTTACGCTTTCCCGACTCCGCTAGAGACGGGCTTCGAGCAGGGCTTGCCGGCGTTCCTGTCCGGCAAGGCGGCGATGATCGAGTTCTGGACGGACCTTGGCGTCAACGCCCAGGATCCGAAAGTGTCGCAGATCGTCGACAAGTGGGACGTCACGCAGATGCCCGTCGGCGGGTCCAATACCAAGCACCGAGCTTCGCTTAACGCTGGCTTCGGCTTGGCGATTTCAGCCGGCTCGAAGAATCCGGACGCTGCGTGGGAACTGGTCAAGTTCGGCTGCAGCCCGGCAATAAATCTCGCGCAGATGGTGACGCCCGGCACGGGGATCGACCCGGTGTACAAGTCGACGCTCGAGAGCGAGGAATACAAGAAGGCGGCGCCGAAAGTGCAGGCGGCGGCGCAGCAGGCCTTGAACGGCGCACTTGTTTGGCCGAATGGCGCCCAAGCGGCCAAGATGCTGCAGGGCTGGGCGGATCAGCTGGCGCTCGTTCTCGCCAAATCGAAGACGCCGGAAAAGGCAATGAAAGACACGCAAGCGATGTGGGTCGAGTTGCTTGGCGGATGATGCGGCCGCGGACGTTATTCGCGATCCGCCGCGGGCTTTGATCAGCGGATCGCGGGCTGTCATTTTGCTTCTGGTGGCGCCGTTGGTGCTGGGGTTGGCGATTTTCGCCGTCTACCCATTCATCGACGTTCTCGCGCTCTCGTTCTCAAAGAGCAGCCTCGGTCGGCCGTTTCAAAAGTGGCCAATCGCGGCGAATTATCTCTCGCTCGCGCGCGACGAGACCTTCCGCGCCGCGCTCCTGCGAACGATGATCTTCGCCGTTCCGGTTCCGTTGATCGAGATGACGCTCGGATTCTCCATCGCCCTGCTCCTGCATTCGAGTCTGCGCGGCGCGGGCTGGATACGCGGCGTCATCCTATTGCCCTTGATGACCCCGCCGATGATGGTCGCGACGGCCTGGAAGCTCATTCTCGCGCCTGCCGGAGGCTTGCTGGATGGCGTCCTTCTCAGAACTGGCCTGCTCGGGCAGCCGATTTCGTTTCTCGGCACGATGCCCTGGGCGTTCCTTTCGGTCGCCGTCGCTGACATATGGCAATGGACGCCGTTCGTCGCGATCCTCTGTTATGCCGCATTGCAGGGGCTGCCCGAGGATATTGTCGAGGCGGCCCGCGTCGACGGCGCCTCGCCTTCCAACGTCCTGCGGCACATTACACTGCCGATGCTTGCGCCTACGCTGCTTGCAATTCTTCTTCTTCGCGTCGTCATCGCCTTCAAGCTCTTCGACCTCGTCTATGGACTGACCTTCGGTGGTCCGGGCTTTGATACGACCGTGGCCGCCTTCCAGGTCTGGCGAACCGCGCTCGCGCAATTCGACATCGGCCTTGCCTCGGCCCAGACGATTATCTTCGCCATTCTGGTAAGCCTCGTGACCCTGCCGCTCACCTGGCTCCATCGTTATAGCGAGGCTCACGCGGGATGACGGAAGCGCGCGAGTCGAGGAAGAGGCGGCGAGGCCGGTTCGCGGCCTATTGCGGCGCGGCCCTTGTCATCGCCTTCTTCGTGCTGCCGATCGCGTTTCTCGTCTCGGTGTCGTTCAAGTCGCCCGACCAGGCCCTCTCTGGACATTTCCTGCCGGAACGACCCACGCTCGACAATTGGCGGGACACTTTTCACATCATCCCCCTCGTCCGCTACCTGTTCAACTCAGTCTCGGTTGCTTTCTTCAGCGCGATCTTAACTGTGGCATTCGCCTTTCCCGCGACCTACGCAATGGTGCGGCTAAAGATAGGCGGACAATTCCTGCCAGCCTTTACACTCGCGACCTATGTCGCACCTCCGGTCGTCGCGCTCATACCGCTTTTCCTGCTTTTGCGGCGCGTTGGACTGCTCAACACCCTGACCGGCCTTGTCGTGGTCAACGGTCTTGGCAACCTGCCTGTCGCCTTCTGGCTTCTTTCCGGTTTCGTCCGGAGATTGCCGCCCGAGATCGACGAAGCCGCGTGGCTGGATGGCGCGGGCCATATCACCGTGGTCTGGCGCATCATCGCGCCAATGATTGCGCCCGGTCTCGTAGCGACCGCGCTCATCTGCGGCATTCTTGCGTTCGACGAGTTCCTGCTCGCTTCGTCATTCAGCAATGAACCGTCAAGCCGCACCCTGCCGGTGGCCATTGCCCTTTTCCAAGGCGAGAGGCTGGTCAACTTCGGTCAGATGGCGGTGGCCTCGATCACCGGCATCATCCCGGTCTATTTGATTGCCTTGTTCGCCCAGCGATGGCTCGTTGGCGGCCTGACTATGGGCAGCATAAAGTAGGGCTTGCCCCGGAACATATATGGGCGTGATGCCGGCGAATTTGCTGTTGTCGACATCGGCCTAGCAATTCCGGAGATTGGAAAATCGGCATTGGAGACGGGAGGCAGAAATCCGCCGTGACAGACCGACTTATCGCCTCCTTATGTTCACGGGCGAGAGATTGCGGGAGATTTTGACCCTTAAATGGACAGACATCAATTTCGAGCGAGGGGTTGATCAATCTTTCCGACAGCAAACGGGTAAAAAGACGATTGTGATGAGCGCGGTCACGGCTGACCTCTTAAAGGACTCCGTCCGCCGCGGCACCTTCGCCGTCCGTGGACGCCGGTCGGTCGCGCTCCGGTCTTCAAAAGCCTTGGCGCGCGGTGCAGCGCCATGCGGCTTGAAGGTGTACGCATCCATGATCTTCGACACACGTTTGCATCCATTGGCCCGGGCGCAAGTCTCGGACTTCCTATTGTCGGCAAGCTTTTTGGCCATTCGCAGCGAGCGACCACCGCGCGCTATGCGCATCGATAGCGGGCTGCTTTTGGCTAGAGTTGAGGTTTGGATTCCCGAATCAGTTGCGTTCTGATTCAACCTGTTGGCTGGGCGGAGGCCAGCCGGGAATGGCGAAGCCTTATTCGCAAGACTTGCGTGACCGCGTGATTGACGCGGTGGAGAGGGACGAGATGAGCCGGCGCGCGGCGGCGCGGCGCTACGCAATCAGCGAATTGGTGGCGATCAAGTGGCTGGAACGGGTTGAACGGGATGGCTCGCGAGAGCCTGTCGGGCACGGCGGCCACCGGGCGTCCAAGCTGATGCCGCACCGTGATTTTCTGCAAGCCGCGCGGACCGAGAAGACCGACGTCACGCTTCAGGCCCTCTGCGATCGCCTTTCGGCCGAGCGAGGGGTCAAAGCCGACACATCGATGATGAGCCGCTTCTTTCGCAAGATTGGCGTGACGTTTAAAAAAAGACCCTCGTCGCGCGCGAGCAGGATCGTGCGGACATAAGCCGCCATCGCGCGCGCTGGCGAGCCTATCAGGGCCGCATCGATCCCAGGCGTCTGATCTTCATCGACGAGACATGGACCAAGACCAACATGACCCGGCTTCGCGGCTGGGCGCCGAAGGGAGAGCGCGTCGTCGACAAGGTCCCGCAGGGCAAATGGAAGACCGCGACGTTCCTTGCCGCTCTTCGCAACGACCGCATCGACGCGCCCTGCCTGTTCGACGGGCCGATCAACGGCGAGCGCTTCCGCACCTATGTCGAGCAGTTTCTCGTCCCGACCCTCAAGCCGGGCGACGCCGTGATCCTCGACAATCTCGGCCCCCACAAGGGAAAAGCGGTGCGCAAGGCCATCCGAGCTGTCGGCGCCCGCCTCGTGTTCCTGCCGAAATACCTCAACCCCATCGAGCAGGTCTTGGCCAAGTTCAAGACTTTGCTGCGAAAGGCCGAAGCCCGAACATACGACGCTGTCGCCAACGCAAGCGGCGAAATCCTCGCCCAGTACCCGCCCGCCGAATGCGCCGCATACATCAAGAACGCAGGATATGGGTAAAGCCAAATGCAGAAGGCTCTAGTTGTTTAGTCCCGGCATTTGCTGGAGCGGATTGAGTTTGAGTCTTTGCGGCTCTGAGGTCCAGGCTTTGCAGACGAACTCGTACGGAGTGAGGCCTTTGAGGGTCTTGAGTCTTCGCGCGAAATTATAGGCGTCGACGAAGTTTTGCAGGTGTGCTCGCAGTTGGTCGTGGGTCTCGTAGAAGTGGCGTTTGACGGTCGCGTCCTTGATGGTGCGGTTCATTCTTTCGACTTGCCCATTGGTCCACGGGTGCTTGGGCTTTGTCAGCCGGTGATCGATGTCGTTCTGGGCGCAGGCGTATTCGAAGGCGTGCGCCCAAACGAGTTCTCCAGCCTCGAGGGCGCCCTTGATGTCGGGCGCGGCCGAACTCGTATGGCCTGGGGTGGTGAAATGAGTTCCGTTGTCGGTGAGGACGGTATGGACCTTGTAAGGGACGGCGGCGGTCAGGCGGCGCAGGAAGTCCCCTGCGGTGCGGCGCGCCACCTTCTCGTGCATCTCGACGAAGGCGAACTTCGACGTTCGGTCGATGGCGACGATGAGGGAGAGCTTGCCTTGCGCAGTTCGAACCTCGGCGATGTCGATATGGAAATAGCCGATCGGATAGGCCTTGAATTTGCGTTTGGCGGAGGCCTCGCCTTCGACCTGGGGCAACCGGGAGATCCCGTGGCGTTGCAGACACCGGTGAAGCGACGAGCGGGTCAGATGCGGGATGGTGGGCTGCAAGGCATAGAGGCAGTCGTCGAGCGGCAGCAAAGCATGCCTTCGGAAGGCAACGACGACGGCCTCTTCCTCTGCTGACAGGACTGTCGATCTGGGCTCCTTGGGTCCGGTCCGAAGATCAGAAACTGACTTCCGCGCCTTCCATTTGGCGATGGTCTTCGGATTGACGCCGTGGCGCTTGGCCAGCCCCCTCAGGCTCTCTTGACTATGTTGTATCGCTCGACGGACCGCCTCTGTCGTTGTGGCGCTCCCATGAAGAACCTGTCCCATAGCGCATCCTTCGAATCCCTCGATAAGAATGCCCCATCAAAATCCGGGACGAAACACCTAGCGTGGCTCTAAAGGCGCAAGCTAGTTCGACACGGCGACGCATCTGATGCATTCTGGTTTCGAGGTTGAGGAGGTCGACCCGACGGGCTCTGGCGACAGCTTCGGCGCGACTTTCATCAGTTGCTGGTTGCGCGGCATGGAGCCCACCCAGTGGACCGTGGAGCGACGCCGACCGCGCGCGAGAAAGCCTCCTCAAGCCCGCGCGCCTCGAAGGCCTGCCGGTGCGCTTCGACAGTACGGATAGCCGCCTCGGGCGTCGTGACCGCCAGCGTCCCGAGGGCGCGCTGCGCCCCCTGGAGCCGGGACCTCGTGCCGATGATATAGAGGGGACGGGCTCGCCTATTAAGCCTTCAACATTCCTGCACACCGACGGGTTTTGTTCGTATCAAAGGCGATGAAAGAAATTGGTAAGGCCAGAAGATAAGGCATCTGACATTCTAGTCCGGTAACCGGTCTCACCTTTCCATCGCCTCCGGAATTCTGGCTAACACCTGGGCTTGGCCGGCGCCTGCGGTCCTGGCAGCGGTCCTCGTACTGGGCTTGGGCCTGGGGCTCTGCAACGGGCTGATTACGCAGTTCATGGGGGTCCCGGCTTTCATCGCAACGCTCGGAACCGGCTATGTATTTTATGGGGTCGCCCAGATCGTCAGTCAGGGCTCGAACATCAACCGGCTGCCCAAGGACTTCCTGGCGATTGGACGCACGCCAATGTTGGGGCTGCCTTCGGCTGTGTTCCTCGCCTTGGGCGTGGCTGTCGTGTTCCGCGTGCTGATCAGCCGGACCATCTTTGGCCGGCAACTCGAGGCGTTCGGTCTCGGCGCCCGGGCGGCCGCGTTGAGCGGCGTCCCCGACATCATTGACGACGAGCTGTCCGATTCTCTGGTCAGTCAGAAGTCTCCGGGCTGCAGCACGACGTCGAAAAGGACGTCAGTCTGTTCGAAGGCACCGGTCGACAGGCGCTTCAGCAGCAGCGCGGCGCCCTGTTTGCCCATCTCATAGGCTGGAGACAGGACCGTCGTGAGGCGCGGGCGCACATATTGGGCAAACTCGAAACCGTTGAAACCTGTCACTCGCAGGTCGGCAGGGACTGACACATGACGGTCGAACGCCCAGACGAGCGCCGCGATCGCCATCTGGTCATTGCCGCCGATGAACGCGTCCGGGAGACCCTGCCTGTCCACGTAGCGTGCGATCGCCTGCTGGGTATCGGCGACGCTCTCGCTGCCGCAGACGACGATCTCGCAACGGACGCTTTCGTCGCAAGTCCGGATGACCGATTGGACGCCTTCCTGTCTTTCGATCATCGCCGGCCATTGCTGTGATGGCGTCAGCAGGACGAGTCGGCGAGCGCCACGAGCGATCACGCGGTCCGCAATCAGCGCCCCCGCTTTGCGGTCATCCTGGCGTATGGACGCCGCATCCGGCGTGAAACCCGGCGGCCTGTCCTGAAAGATGAGGATTGGCAGGCCAGTCTCCTGGAGTTGGAGGTAGAGCCGACGCCTGTCGGCGTTGGCGCCAGACGGGATAACGCAGAGTGCGTCCGTCTGACCGCGTCGAATTAGGTGAGTGTCCTTGCTGGCGCTGAGCCGCAGGCCGGTCAGCAGCAAGCCGTAACCATTCACGGCGAGGGTGTTTGAAAAGCCCGCGATAATGTTGGTGTTCATCGCGTCGGTGAGAAAGCGCGGCGAATCGTCGACGACCATCAGCCCGATCAACCGCTTCTGCGCGAGGCGCAGACTGCGCGCGACATCGTCGGGCCGGTATTTTAGTCGACGCACCGCGTTCTCAACCCGCTCGCGCGTTGCAGCGGACATCAGTTCGAGCCGGCCGTTGACGACGTTGGATGCGGTGGTCACGGACACGCCCGCGGCGGCGGCAATATCCGCAAGCGTCACCCGGCTCCTCGCTCCCGCCACGTTCGAACCGCCCTTTGCCATCTTGCTCAACTCGCGCTCCCGTTCAACAGCGCGATCCCCTTCGCTTCTCCTCGGCCGTGTCTTCGCGTGCTCAGACCATCCTCAACCCTCCCGCAAGCGCCGCGTGGCCGCCTCGTCGACCCGAAGGTCGTCGGTGAGCACAACGCGATACACGTCTTCGGCGCGCCTGCGGCTGACCCACCCCTCGCGCACGTCCTCTGCCACCCGCCAGGGCGTGCGCTCTTCGGGCGGGCCATACCCGCCGCCGCCGCAACTGATGGACACCATGGCTTCGCCTGGTTGCACCGACACCTCCGCGCAACCCGGCGTCGGTTCGAGCGCGCCGTCACGCAGTCGCCGGTATTGAGAGGAGGGGGCGCCGGCGCGCCCGCCGCGCACGCCTTTCGCGGGATTGAAGGCGCCGTCGCTGACATAGGCGACGGTCATCTCGCAGTCGCGAGGCGAGAATTCGGAATAGGCCCCGAGCGCGCCGCGAAAACGGCCTGCGCCTTCGCTGTCGGGGATGAGCCGCCGCGCGTGGACAAGGATCGGATGGCGCAGCTCGTCGACCTCGATCGAGTCCTGGTAGCACATGCCAGCGTTGCCGACGTGCATGATGGTCAACCAGCCGTCGGTGGTCGGCGCGCCGGCGCCGCCGGTGCAGCCAAGATAAACCTCATTGACGAAAGGACTGGCCGTCGTGGACGCCCGAGATCACGCCGGAGGAGGCGGGAATGCACGCGCCGGCCTCCGCGAGACCAAGCCCGTCCGCCAGCTCGGCCAGGGCGCATTGAACGGGATTGGCGACACGATCGGCGAGATTGGTGGTCGCAACCGAGCAGGAGGTCGGATGGCGGGGCACGCCAACCGCGCAGTTCTCCCTGCAGCTTGACCCGGATGCGCCGGAAGCTGCCCTCGTTCTTCGGAACGGTGTGATCGATCGAATTGAAGATACCCACCATCGGCGCCGAGCGCGCGCAGGCCTCGGAGAGGTTGAGGCCGTTCTCGAAACAATCGGGGTTGTCGGTCACGTCGACCTCGATCAGCGCGGCGTCGGGGTCGACCTCGACCGTGACCTTGATCTCAACTCCCTCCGCGGGGGTGCCGGGGAAAGGATCGTGGCGGCTCGAACGCGTCAGGCGTCTCGCCGGCATCGATCGAATCGCCGTCGACATCCGCTTCTCGCTGTAGTCGAACCATTCGCGCACATAGGTCGTCGAGCCTCTCCCAGCCGATCTCGCGTCCGAGCGACAGGATTTCACGCTCGCCGACGCGCGCGGCGCCGAGCGTGGCGAGATAGTCGCCCCACCATTGCTCCGGCACACGGATGCGCATCTGGCACATCCGGACGATGTCCATCTCGTGCTGATAGTTCGACTGGATCTTGACCGCGGGAAAGATGAGCGCGCCTTCCGCGTAGACGTCCTTGGCCGCGCCCATGTAGGTCGTCGGCAGCGCATTGCCGCAATCGGCCTGATGGCCCTTGGCGAGCACCGTGAATCGGTGCACGCCCTCGTCGTCGATCACGGGAACGAGGATGCTGTGGTCGGCCGGATGCGTGCAGCCGTGGTATGGCGAATTGTGCAGAAACGCGTCGCCGCGCCGCAGCACCGGATGATTCTCGCGTCATCGTGCGCGTCATCACTTCCGGTCCGCGCAGCACATGGATCGGCAGACTGTCCGCCGCCGTCAGCAACTCGTGGCGCGCGGTCAGAATGACGCAGGAAAAGTCGCGGGCGATCGTCAGAATGCCGGAGCGGCCGGTCCGGTGCAGCGTATTCGCCATCTTGCGGGCGACGCCGTCGAAGCGGGCGGTCAGCACGGCAAGCTCGGCGCCGCTCATGGAATTCGGCCGCAGATCAGTCATGGTCGTCTCCTAGGCCGCAACGTCAATGACGAGGCATCCGCTCGGATCCTTCCGTGCGAATGCGCCGGGATCGATCACGATCGAGGTGAAGCCGGATTCGACGATCGCCGGCCCGTTCACGACCGAGTCCGGCGTCAGCGTCTCGAAGCGAAGCACGGCGGCGTCGGTCCAACCGATAGGGCGAAAATACACCCGGCGAGCCGAGAGAAGCTCCGCCGCGGCGCTTCGCGCAATACGGCCGGCGCGCGGCGAGCCGATGCGACAGCGAATCGTTGCGCTCCAACCAATGGTCTCGATCGGCGACTCGGGATCGCTGACCGCGAAAATTTCCTGATGGACCTCATGGAAATCGGCAACGAGGCACTTGACGTCTTCGGCGCGCGAGAACCGGGGACGACGCAGCGGCACCTCGATCTCCCAGGCCTGATCGGGGTAGCGCGCCTCGGTCGTCCAATCGATTGCGACGAACTCGGCCTGGCTCCCGGTCGACTCCTGGAAGGCGCGACAGCGCGCTTCGAGCTGTGTCGAGCACCGCGTTGACGCCATCGAAATCGAAGGCTTCGCTGGTCGTGTGGAACATCGCCTGATGATGGGCGGTCAGGTCGGAAATCGAGCGCGCCGGCGGCCGCGAGCGCAGCGCCGGTCTCAGGCACAAGACGGTGCGACAGCCAAGGCGACGGCCGATCGCGACGCAGTTGAGGCCGGCGGCGCCGCCGCCGGCGACAAAGGTCGCCTGCGCTCGGATCGATGCCCTGATTGAGCGTGATGTCGAGGATCGCCTGCACCATGTGCTCGGTGGCAAGCTCGAGGATCGATGCAGCCGCGCGCCTCGAGGCTCTGCCCGGTTGGATCGGCGATCTCTCGCTGCGATTGCCGCCTCCGCGGCCTTCCGGTCGAGCGGCATCCGGCCGCCGAGGAAATGTGCCGGATCGATATAGCCGAGCGCGACCGCCGCGTCGGTTACGGTCGGGCGCGTACCGCCGCGGCCATAGGCGACCGGGCCGGGCACGGCGCCGGCGCTGATCGGTCCGACATGCAACAGGCCGCCCGTCGTCGATCCAGGCGATCGACCCGCCGCCGGCGCCGATGCTCTTTGTGTCGACCGACGGCATGCCCGTCATGTGGCTCACGAAGGGCCGGCCAAGCCAGGTCTCGCGGGTGCGAGGAATGCGGCCGTTGCGGACGACAGACACGTCGAAAGTGGTGCCGCCGGCATCGCCGACGATCAGCGTCGCATCGGCCCTAGCCGGCGTATAGGCCTTGGCGCCGACAGGCGCCATGCTCGGACCGGAATTGATCAGGTGCACCGGGCGCCGCGGCGACGTCGGCGGCGTCCATCACGCCGCCCTGCGACGTGACGACCAGCATACGACCCGCGAAACCAGCGGCGCGCATCCGCGACTCGAGGCCGCTCATATAGACGCTCATCACCGGTTTCAGCGACGCGTCGAGCGCGGTCGACATTGCGCGCCGATATTCGCGAATCGACGGATTGATATGATGCGAGAGCGTGAACGGCACACCGGGCAGATGACGCTCGATCAAGCGCGCCAAGCGCGATTTCGTGCGCCGGATTGACGACCGACCACAACAGACAGACGGCGATCGCCTCCGCCCCCAGTGCCGCGACCCGTCGAAGAACTGCGACCGCGCCGATCTTCATCGAGAGGCGCGTGCACCGAACCGTCGCTCAGGATTCGCTCGGGAATCTCGAATGTCAGCGCCTTGGGCACGAATGGCGCAGGATAGGGCACCGTGAAGTTGAAGGCGTCCTGCCGGCCGCCCTCCCGAAAGACCAGCGTGTCCGGATGGCCCGCCGTCGTCAGGAAGGCGGTTCGCGCGGTTCGACCCGGTGACGATCGCGTTGATCGCGTGCGTGGTGCCGTGCACGAGAATTTCGCCGCGCGCGAGATATTCGGCGAGCGGGACGCCGGAGACCCGCGCGGCCGCGCCCATGACCTCGAGCACGCCTGCGACCGGATCGGCGGGCTGCGTCGGCGCCTTGAACATTGACGATCTCGCCGTTGTCGTCAGCGACGATGAGATCGGTGAATGTGCCCCCCGTGTCGACAGCGAAGCGGAGTCGGCCGCTTCCCGCGCGCATTTGCTCTGGTTTAGACGACGGCGAACTCTCAGAGTCAGCGCGAGGATGCCAGACGGTTCCGAGAGTTCATCCGCCTTGGCTCCCATGCGATCGAGGCATGGTTCCTCAGAGAACGCCATATTTTTCGTAAACTTCCGACAACAGGCGCCCCTCATGGAGCTCTTCGCGGGTGCGACTTTCTCGCGTCGCCTTGTCGTGCGCTTTCGCGAACACCTTGTCCGAAACCGCCTGCGGAATGACCACGACGCCGTCGACGTCGCCGAACACGGTATCCCCCGAGCAGACGCGTACGCCGGCGCAGACGATCGGACGATCCATCTCGATCATTCGGCTGCGGCCCTTGCTGTCGAGTGGCCCGATGCCGCCGTGGAATACGGGAAACTTCATCCTGCGGATATGCCGGACGTCGCGCACCAGACCGTCGGTCACGCAGCCGGCGGCGCCGCGCGCCATCGCTGCGGTCGTCAACAATTCGCCCCAAGGCGCCATGCGGTCGGTCGGACCGCCGCACGCGAAGACGGCCACGTCGCCGGCCTTGAGGTCGTCGACCAGCCTGATCTCGAGTTCGTAGGGGTTCTCGCCGTCGAGCACCGAATAGGTTTCGGCGTAAAGTCCGGTGCGAGCGCGGCCGACGAACGAGAGCGTGTCATCAAGCGGTCGCATGAACGGCCGCAACGCTTGGTTAGGATATCCCATCTCGTCCATGACGTCGGAAAGGACCGCAGTGTAGAGCGTCTCGAGCAAGCTCGGACGATGTCACGGAAAGAGTCCTCCCAAGCGGCGGTTGATGTAACGATACAGACCTCGAAATTTGCCTGTCAAGCAGGCGCGATTTGACGCGAGCCTGGCATGTATCAGCGTGTGCGCGTCGAGTCTTTTCCGAGCCGAATCTGCGCGTTCGGCGGAAGTCGCTTCGGGTGGAACTCAGTCGCCGGGTCAGCGATCGAGGGCTCTGGACAACGGTCAGAACTGTAACGTTTCATAATTCATCTTGACGCCGTTGCGAACGATGCGGCATGCTTTGTGTCGTTGGGCATGGCTGTCGCGGCGCCTAGTTGTCGGCAGGCGATCGAATGAAGAAAACCGATTAGCGCGACATCCGAAAGCACGGGAGGTGTCCCCATGTCAGCGGCAACTGAAGCGCGGCTAAACCGGCGCCGGTTCTTGAACCTGCTCGGAGGTTCGGCCGCAATTCCCTATCTGATGAGCGCAGGGTCGTCCTAGCGCAGCCGGGCTTTCCGGCAAGATCACCATGATCAAGGGGCCTCACTCGGCGGATGAGGCCAAATACGAGGCCGAGATCATTGACGACTTCAAGAAAGCCAACCCAAACGCCGAAGTCGAGTTCACCACCTACGACTGGGCCAACATGAACGCCCAGCTCACCGCAGGTTTCGCCTCGGGCTCGCCCGCAGACGTGCAATATCTCGTAGATCTCGTCTATCCCGCCTATGCAGAGCGCGGGCGTGCTGCAGGACATGACGGCGTGGGTGAGCGATCCGTCCTGGAAGTCGGAGCACGACGCGATTGCAGCCCTTTGCCTGGCAACTCGCCAAATCCTCCAAGGGCATCTGGGGCGTGCCGGTGCTCGGCGCGGTCTACAACATTTTCGTCAATCTCGATCTCCTCAACGCCGCGGGTGTGGCGGACACATGGAACAAGTCCTATTCCGACATGATGGCGGCCGCGAAGGCTACGACGAAAGGCGATACGTTCGGCTTCTCGATGCGTACGCGCGTTTCCGATTACGCCTTCTGGGACTGGTTCCCCTACATCCACAACGCGGGCGCTGACATTCTGAACAAGGATTGGACGGCCAACGGCCTCGCCGGCTCCGAAGATGCAATGCAGTTCCTGATCGACATGCACAAGGCGAAAGTCACGCCGCCGGTCGGCAGCGTCGACTGGCAGGGTCAGTTCGATCTTTTCAAGGCGGGCAAGATCGCGATCTATCATGGCGAAACGCCGGAGATTAACGATCTGCTCGCCAAGCCTCCGCCGTTCAAATGGGACGTCGCCTACGCTCCGCCCGGGCCCAAGGCGCAAACGGTGATGGGCAATTTCGGCATCCTGTCCGTCGCCGCAGCGAGCAAGAACAAAGACCTCGCCTGGGCCTTCATCAAACACTGGGCGTCAGGGCCGGAAGTGGGCCGGTTTGCCAGCGAGGTGAATCTCCAGGTCGTGCGAACGGATATCGTCAACCAGCTCTACGCCGACAAGCCCGCCATGCAGAAGATCCAGAAGGAGTTCGTGCCGCGGGTGAAGGGCGTGCAGCCGCACCCGAAGATCCTGACGATGCTGCAGCAGATCTGGCCGGTGGCGGAGAACGCGTATCTCGGCAATCTGAGCGGCAAGGAGGCGATCGGGCAAATGGGAGACATCATCAACAAGCTGGCGTGATGGCCGGCTCCCTCGAATGAATGCGGCGCGGGGAGTTTCCTTCGCGCCGCCCAGTCCGATCGTTTCAGGCTTCGAGTTGATGGAAGCGGCGACGTCTCATTTCCAACTGTCGGAGGACGAACACCGAAAACAGCGCTTTCGCGCGGCGATGCGCCACAATTTAACTGCGTATGCGTTCCTGGCGCCGATCCTTGTCTTCTTTTTGACTCTTCATGGCGCTCCCTGTCGTCTGGTTGTTCTATCTCAGCTTCCAGCATGACGGGATCCTTGCGCCTGCCCAGTTCGCGGGACTCGACAACTGGCGTCGCACATTCTCCGATGGCCTCGTCCTCAAATGCATCGGCAACACGCTCTACTATTGCGCCATGGCGATACCGACGGTTTTCGTGCTCGGCATGATCGTCGCGCTGTCGCTTAGCGTCGTTCGCGCGCGGCGCGGCGCTGTTGAGAATCATCATCTACTTCCCGACGCTGCAGGCTTCCCTGATCGTCGCCCTGATCTGGACCTTCGTGATCCACCCCGACTTCGGCCTCTTGAATCTCGGCATCCGTGCGCTGACCGGCGTCAAGCTCAACTTCCTCGGCGATCCCCATTTCGCCATGCCGACCATCGCGATGATCGAGGTCTGGAAGGGTCTCGGATTCTGGGCGATACTTTTCCTCTCCGGACTGCTTGCGCTGCCCCGACGACCTCTATCACGCCGCCGAGCTGGACGGAGCAGGACCGATCCGCCGCTTTTTCAGCCTCACTTTGCCGCTGATGAAGCCGACCTTTTATTTCGCGGTCATTTTCGCCACGATCGTCAACCTGCAGCTGTTCGATTCCGTGTTCGTTCTGACCGACGGCGGCCCGGTCGAATTCGACCGCGACCATTGCCTGGTACATCTACCGCAGCCTCTTCACCTTCTCCGATCCGGGCTTCGGCGCGACGCTGTCCTTCGTGCTTGTCGTCGTCGTTCTCGCGCTGACGGCCTTGCAGACCTGGCTCTTGCGGGAGCGCGCATGACGCAGGCCCGGCGTGCGCGCCTCGCCCTGGAGCCTTCGCCGGCCGCGCGAGCGCTCGCAGGATTCGTACTCGCGGTCACCGTCGTCGTATCGCTGGCGCCGTTTTTCTACGTCATCTCGACGTCGTTGAAGGAAACAAAATCGCTCTTCAGCTATCCTCCGCACTGGATCCCGGACCCTGTCTATCTCGGCAACTATGTCGCGCTGTTTCAGAAGCATCCGTTCGGCTGGTGGCTCGGCAACACGCTCGCGATCTCGGCTATCGTCACTGCGCTGAAGCTGGTGATCGACGGCATGGCGGCTTACGCGCTCGCCAAGCTCGATTTCGCTGGCAAGCCTGTAATCGTAACCATCCTGCTGATTTCGGTGGCGGTGCCGCTCGCGGCTCTCTTGATCCCGCTCTTTCTCATTACGCGGTCCATGGGACTGATCGACACCCGCTTGGCGCTGATCCTGCCCCCGCTCGCCAATCCGCTCGGCGTCTTCATGATCCGCGCCTTCATCGCCGGACTCCCCGACGAACTGATCCATTCGGCGCGGATGGACGGCGCTGGCGAGTTCGAGATTCTGCGCCGGGTCGTCGTGCCGCTGATCCGTCCCGGCCTCGTCGTGCACGCCACGTTCATCTTCGCCACTCAGTACACGAGTTTCCTCTGGCCGCTGGTCGCGGTGCGTGACCTGCAGAAGCAGGTCATTACGGTCGGCATTTCCAGCCTGCGCGCGATCTTCACCGTCGACTGGGGGCTCATCAGCGCCGCGAGCCTGATCGCGGCTGTGCCGCTCACGGTCATCTTCATCCTGTTTCAGCAGGCCTTCTTCCATCAGAGCCTCGCCGGCGCGCTCAAGGAGTAGAGATGGACGCGCGCCCGGACGAACTTCCCTGTCTGGAGCTTGCCAATGTCTCCAAGAGTTTCGGCGCCGGCAGGGTGCTCGAGGCTATCTCCCTAAGCGCTGGACAAGGCGAGTTCGTTGCGCTGCTCGGACCTTCGGGCTGCGGCAAGAGCACGATCCTGCGCATGATCGCAGGCATCGAGCCGTGCGAAGAAGGCGAAATCCTCATCGAGGGCGCGGTGGTGAATTACGTGCGCCCTTCGGAGCGCAACGTCGCCATGGTGTTCCAGTCCTACGCGCTCTATCCGCATATGACGGTGCGCGAGAACATCACGTTTCCGCTGACGACCAGCCACGGGCGGCATTTCGACCGCGCCACGGTCGCCAAACGTGTCGCCGAGGCGGCTGAACTGGTCGACTTGACAGACAAACTGAACCGGCTGCCGTCGCAATTATCTGGAGGTCAGCGACAGCGTGTGGCGCTCGCACGCTCGATCGTGCGTCATCCAGTCGCCTTCCTGATGGACGAACCGCTTTCCAATCTCGACGCCCTCTTGCGGCATGAGATGCGTCAGTCCCTGATTGACCTCCATCGTCGTGTCGGGCGCACGACATTGTATGTGACGCACGACCAGTTCGAAGCGATGACGATGGCCAACCGCATCATCGTCATGGACCACGGCCGTATCCAGCAGGCGGGGACGCCGCGCGAAGTCTTCGAGCGTCCAGCCAATCGTTTCGTGGCCGGCTTCGTCGGACTCCCCTCGATGAACATGCTGCGCGGCCGCATGGAGGGTGGCCGCTTCATCAGCCTTCACGGCGTCACATGCGAGCTGCCTGCTTCCGTCTTTGTCGCTCGCAGAAGGAGCGAGCGTCGTGCTGGGCCTCCGGCCGACTGACCTTGCCATAGGACTCGCCCGTCCCGGCGAAGCGTCGCTCTCAGGATCGGTTTCGCGCGTGGAATATGGCGGCGCCGATGTTTTCGTCGATCTCGCGCTCGGGGATGCCGAGCGCCTTCGGATACGCGCCTCGCCGGAGAATTCCGTGAGCCTCGGCGAGCGGATCGAGGCGCGTATCGCGTTAGCCGCGCTCCACCTCTTCGACGCCGAAGGCGCGTCGCTGCGGCGTCCGGCACAGGGTGATGCATGAAGCTCACGGGCTACAGCAGCAGTGTGTTCGTGCGGCCCGGCGGGAGCCTCGGCTTTCACGTTCACAGTGAGAGCCCCAACGTCGACGTGCAGCTCGTCAGGCTGCTTCATGGCGACGAGAATCCACGCGGGCCGGGCTTTCAGGAGCGAGAGATTTCATCATCAATCGACGGTCGCCACGCCGCCGGACCGCAGGAGATCTTTCGAGGCTCGTTCGCGGAGCTCGAGACGCCGCCGCGGCTCATCGAGAGAGACGACTTCGAGATCGACCTTTGGATATGGCCGACACGTCCCAGCATCGGCAGACAGGGCATCATCTCCTGGCGCGCGCCCGAATGCCCGGAAGGGCTTTGCCTTGCGCTGGACGAGACCGGTCGGGTCGTCGCGCAAAGCGGAACGCGGGAGGTCGTACGCGCCCGCGAGCCGCTGGCGTGTCGTGCTTGGGTGCGTATCCGGTTGCGGGGGCGTGGCGGCCGGTTCGAGCTCTCCATCACGCCTCGCGACTATTCCCCGCGCTACGAGGCGCCGGACGTTTGCGATGCATTGCACGGCGAGGATCTCCTGTTCGGGCGACACTTGACGATTGCCGCCACTTCCGTCGACTCCATCGGAAGCCGGCGTCGGCCCTTCCAGGTTTTCAATGGAAAGATTGCGAGGCTCTCGCTTCGTTCAGCCGGCGAGACGCGATGCGCGTTCGACTTTGCGATCGAGCCGCACGGGCGCCGCCTGATCGACGCCAAGCGCGGCCTCGTTGCGACCAGCCACAATCGTCCGACTCGCGCCATGACCGGACCCTCTTTCGGCGCTCGGGGCGTGACGCCGGCCGAACCCACGCATGACGCGGTGCATTTTCACGATGACGACGTGAGCGACGTCCAATGGCCTGAGACCTTTCGCTTCGCCGCCCCCAACGATCTGCCCTCCGGCGTCTACGCGATGCGGCTGCGGGGCGACGGCACGGAGGACCATATACCGTTTCTTGTAGCGCCGCCGAGCGGGCGGCCGACCGCTCCGCTCGCGCTTCTAATGCCGACCTTCAGTTATCTCGCCTACGCCAACGAGTCACTCGACGTCACGCATTCCCTCCGTCTCGCGCCGCGCCAGGACATGGGCCTCAACCAGGCTGGATACGCTTATGTCGCTGCGAATGGTTTGAAGAGCACCTACGATCTGCATCGCGACGGCAGCGGCATAAGCCTGGGCGCACGGCGGCGGCCGATCATTGATTTTCGTCCGAAGGCGCGCTGCCGCACGTTTGATGCGCCGCATCAGTTCCCCGCAGACCTACACCTCGTGCACTGGCTTCATGCGCGAGGCTATCAGGTCGACATTCTCTGCGACGACCTGTTGCACTCCGAGGGCGCCGAGCTTCTAGCGCCCTATCGGGCGGTGCTGACCGGCACCCATCCGGAATATTGGACTCAGCCGATGATGGACGCGCGCGACGCATGGCTCGATGGGGGCGGGCGGTTGATCTATCTCGGCGGCAATGGCTTCTACTGGGTCACCGCCGTCGCTGCGGACGAGCCCGACGTAATCGAAATTCGCCGCTACGCCGGGACGGGCACCTGGCAGGGCGAGCCGGGCGAGGATCGGCTCGCCCTGTCGGGCGAGCGAGGCGGACTGTGGCGCATGTCCGGCCGTCCGCCGCAGGCCCGGATGGGTGTCGGCTTCTGCGGCCAAGGCTTCGATCGCGGGTCCGCCTATCGTAAGACGACGGCCGCCTCGAGCTCGCGCTGGTCATGGATATTTTCGGGCGTGGAGAGCGAAAGCTTTGGCGGTGGCCCCGCCCTTGTTCTCGGGCACGGCGCCGCCGGATTTGAGATTGACCGAGCGGACGCCGAGGCCGGCACGCCCGAACACACGGTGGTGCTGGCGAGTGCCGACGGATTCACTGACGCCTACCAGACTGCGATCGAGCGCACGACGGCGATCGCGCCCTGGTACGGGGGCTCCGATCAGCGCTCCGGCCTGCGCGCGGACATGACCATCACGCCGGGTCCGAAGGGCGGCGCTGTGTTCACGACCGGGTCGATCTCCTACGCCTCGACTCTCTGCTTCAACGACAATCGGAGCGATACCGCGGCGATTCTCGCCAATGTGATCGATGGCTTTCTCGCGGATCGCCTACCGGGTGTTTTGGCAGTTAGCTAGCAGTGAGCTTTCAGGAGGTTTTCCGTTTGGCTGAGCCCATGAACGCTGATGTCGCCAAACCTCAGTGATTTAAGGTGGGGCCGAATGGACTTTGTAGTGACCGCGTTCGCCGACAACCCGCGGGTGTAGGATCGCCGCGACCAGTGCGCCGTCTTATTCCTCGGCGCTCGCGCCCGACAGGTGGCGTTAGGCCGCGCACCGTGAGTGCCGAGCCGGGTGTTGATGTGCAGGAAATCGATGACCGGATCGGATAGAACGTCCTGAAAACGCGTGTAATGCTTCTCGACGCCGAAGGCGCCGCCAATGGCGGCGAGTGACTCCTTGGAGCGCCGGCAGATGGCGTACATCCTCGTTGGGATGGCGTTGATAGAAGATAGGAATTGCGTGCACGTCTCCGAATATGTCGGCATGGGCAAATCCTCGCTGGTGAATGAGCTTGTGGAAGGTGACCCGCGCTCGACGAGGCCCGCGAGAGGCGGGTCTTTCGACTAAAGCGCGATCTGCTTTGATTGGATCGACGGGATTGAACCAAG
>CAVYPD010000025.1:0-100106 GCA_963770275.1 uncultured Alphaproteobacteria bacterium | reverse complement strand
CCCAATTGCTGCGCGAACGCTCTGGGGAATGTCGCTATCGGCGAAATCGAAGGTCGGGCCGTTATCGATCGCGAAGCAAACCCGATCGCCGTTCACGACCTTGGATTCGAACACGTTCATCGGCGGCTCGCCCACAAACGTGGCGACATACAGATTGGCTGGCCTTTCGCGCAAATCCTTCTGGCTGGCGAATTGTTGCAGCACGCCGCCTTCCATGACCGCGACGCGATCGGCGAGCGCATTCGCCTCGGTCTGGTCGTGCGTGACAAAGATCGCGGTCATGCGGCGATCGACCAAGAGGCTTTTCAGCCGACCGCGCAAGACGGCGCGCAGGCGCGGCTCGAGTTGGCCCATGGGTTCGTCCAGGAGATAGAGATCGGCTTGGCGCACGAGCGCGCGAGCGAGACTGGCGCGCTGCTGCTCTCCGCCCGAGATCGAACTTGGATATCGATCGAGGATCGGCTCGATCTCCAAGATGCGCGCGACTTCCGCCACCGATCTCTGCGCATCCTGTGCGGACATGCGGGCGCTCTTCAAGGCGAAGGCGATATTGTCGCGGACAGTGAGCGGCGGATAAAGGGAATAGCCTTCAAACGCCATCGCGACTTTTCGACGCGCCGGCGGCATCTGATTGACCCGTCGGCCCTCGAGGACGATGTCCCCGCGCGTGACCTCCTCGAAGCCTGCGATCATGCGCAAGGTCGAGGTCTTGCCACACCCGGATGACCCCAGCAGCGCAACGATTTCGCCTCTTTGCACGTCCATGTCGAGGTTCTTCACCGCATGAACGGGACCTTTCCCGCGTCCCTCGTAGATCTTGTCGACGCGTTTTGATCGAGAGAGCGGCCTCGGACATGGCGCTCACGCGGACTGAGGAAGGATGCGGCGACCGCCGGCGGGGTCGAAGAGAAGAACAGCTTCGGCGTCAAATCGAGCGAAAGCGGGCCCATGCCTGCGCGGAGCCTCGTTGGTCCCGGCTTCAGACGCCAGAATTTCGCGACCGTCATCGGTGCGAAGGAGAAGGAGGGTTCGCTCATTCAGCGGCGTCACCGCGACCACCTCAACCGGAATGCTTTCAGGCGCGCCCATGTCTTCGACGACGATATTTTCGGCCCGCAACCCGAGAACGCAAGGTTTCCCAGCCATGTGGCCGTAACCGACGGGCAGCGACAGCGCGGCGCCGCCGATTCGGATCTTCGGACCGGCGGATGAAGTGAGCGGCTCGACAGGCATCAGATTGATCGTCGGATCTCCGAACAGGCTGGCGACATTGATCGTCGCGGGACTTCTATAAACCTCAGCAGGCCGAGCGATCTGCGCGAAGTCCCGGTCTGACAGCACCGCGATCCTATCGCCAAGGGCCATCGCTTCCTTGTAGTCCTGAGTGACGTAGAGAACTGTCGATCCGGACGCCTTGAGCAGAGAGGGCAGTTCCAGGCGCATCTCATAACGCAATTTAGCGTCGACGTTGCGCAACGGATCATCGAGCAGCAGGATTTTGGGTTCGGCCACCAACGCCCGAGCTAACGCTGTGCGTTGCTTCTGGCCGTTGGACAGTTCGCGCGGCGCGTGCTGGAGCACGTGTTCAATCTTCAGAAGCGCTGCGACCTTCTCGACCTTTGTGCGAATGACGTCTCGAGGAACATTGTGCGCCGTCAGCGCGCTCGCGACGTTGTCAAACGCGGACATGTGGGGAAAGAGCGCGAAGTTCTGGAACGCCATGCCCACGCCGCGCTTTTCGGGCGCCTGGTCGGTGACGTCGCGGCCGCCCAGAAAGATGCTGCCCTCGTCCGGCTGCTCGACGCCAGCGACGAGCCGGAGAAGTACGGTCTTCCCCGATCCTGACGGCCCAAAAATCGCGACAATTTCGCCATTGTCGGCCGCGAGCGAAATCCGATCAAGCACCTTCCCCGTCTTGAACTCCTTACTGACCGAGCGGATCTCGAGATTGGCCATATTAGCCCTTCACCGCGCCCAGCGAGAGCCCCTCGACGAGATAGCGTTGCGCATAAAGCGCAAGCGCGAGCGTTGGGGTTACGGAAAGCACGATTGCCGCGGCGATCTGTCCATATTGAATGCCGGAAGCGGTCACAAAGGCGAGCGCGCCGACCGTGACTGGTTGTTTGTCGGCGGACGCCAAAATGAGCGCAAAGACGAAGTTGTTCCAGCAGAAAATAAACGCCAAGAGGCCGGCCGCGGCAATCCCAGGACCCGCCAGCGGAATGGCGATGCGCGTGAACGTGCGCCACCACGAATGACCGGCAACACGATAGGCGTATTCAATGTCCGGGGAGAGATCCTCGAAATAGCCGCGCACGATCCAGAGGATGAGCGGCAACGCGATCAGCTGATAGACCCAGATGAGGCCGATATAGGTGTCGGTCAGCCCCAGCTGCTGGAAATAAAGCGAGAGGGGCAGCAACACGAGCAGCGGCGGCGCGAAGCGGAACGACAAGAGGGTGAACGCAATATCCTCGCCGAGACGAAACTTGAAGCGCGCGAACGCATAGGCCGCGGGAACGCCAAGAATGAGCGCGATGACGACAGACGCCGTCGAGAGAAGGACGCTGTTCCATAGGTTCTTCATGAAGGCGATGTCGAGCGTTCCCGCCGTCGAAACGAGTTTGCCCGTGATCAGCGCCGAGTAGTTGGAGAGGGTCGGCGTAAAGAAGAGGCTGGGTGGGATACGCAGGATGTCCTCATTGGTCTGGAAGGACATGAGGAAGATCCAGAAGATTGGAAACAGGAAGAAGAGGACGATGAGGGCGATCAGGACGGCCCGCACGACACGCTCCAGAAGAGACATATGCTCCACAGCCGCCCCCTCCTACGCCAGCCCGCGGGCGCGTTCGCGCAGTTTCAACCATTGTTTGATGAAGACGTTCGACAAGGCGTAAGTGATCGCCCACAGGATGATCAACAGCGCAGTCGACTTGCCAACGTTCGTGTACTGATAGAATTCGAGATAGGCGCGGACCTGGAAGACAAGCAGCGTGTTGCCGGGCCCGCCTTGAGTCATCGGATAGATGATGTCGAATTGCTGGATCGAATCGAGCATCCGGAACAGCCCGGCTGTGATGATGTAGGGCGTGAGCATCGGCAGCGTAATCCGAAAGAAGACGAACCGCCTTGGAACACCATCCAGCGCTGCGGCTTCGAACGGCTGTGTCGGCAAGGAGCGCAAGCCCGCCAGAAGCAAAATCATGATGAAGGGCGTGTAGACCCAGACGTCGACCAGCACGACCGTGAACAGAGCGGTGCTCGGGTCGGACGCCCACTTGAAATTGTTGAAACCTAGAAGTTGCACAAGATAAGACAGGACCCCGAAGTTCGGGTTGGTCATCAGCTTCCACATGAGCGCCGCGATCGCCGGCGCCGTCATGAGAGGCAGAAGAAGCAGGATCGAGACAATGTTGTTGATCCGCGTCCGCTTCTGCAGAAGCATCGCGATGCCCAAGCCGAACACGAGCTCGACCCCGACCGTCAACACCGTATATTCGAGCGACACCTGAACGGTGTGCCAAAATTCGCTGTCTGTGAAGAAGTTGACGTAGTTCTGGAACCAGATGAACCCCCGCATCATCGGCAGGTTCAGGCGATAACGCTGCAAGGAATAATAGACAGCGGTGACGAAGGGAATCAGAATCCCGATGCAGACGAGCAGCGCCGGCAGGCTGAGCAAATATGGCAGGTAATTGATCCGCCGACGCGCTGGCGCGCCGGCGTGCTTGACTGCAGTGTCAGTCACAAAAACAACCTTACCTGCGATCCCTGACCCACGCCATCTCGCGCGCCAAGCTTAGCCATCCGCGGTGCGCGCGGGCTTTGGACCCGGGCGCACCGCGCTTTGATCAAAGCTCAGCCGAGGCCCGCGTCCTTCAGCTGCTTGTCGATGGAGGCGGCCAACTGATCGAGCCCGTCGTCGACGGGCACTTCCTTGGCGACCATCTTCTGCAGTGTCTCCGCCCATTGCGTAGTGACGTCGAAGAACAAGGGTTGGGGTGTGAAGTAGATGCGGGCGCCCGGGGCCGACGCGTCGTACTGCGCGAGGTAGCCGCTGTAAGACTTGTCGATTCGATTGCGGAACTCGTCATCCTTCCAGACGGACGTGCGAACCGGATTGACAAAGTCCATTTTGCGCGCGCCGAACAAGTCATGTTCGGTCGACGACGCCCATTGCATCCAATACCAAGCGGCATCCTTCTGTTTGCCCGCGGTGTTCATGGCCAACGACCAGATCCAGACGTTCGGAGTCGGAGCCTTCGCGGCCGGGTTGGGGGCGAAAGCGTGGAAGCCGAGATTCCCCTTCTCCTTGTTGTCGCCGCCATCCATGAAGTAGCCGAGGATGTCGGCGTCATAGATGGTGGCTGAAGCGCCGGCGCCGAGATCGGTTCCGACTTGATACCAGGTGTAGGTGGACCAGTTTTTCGGCCCCGAATCCTGGATCATCTGCACCCACATCTTATGGAATGCCTTGGATTCGGGCGTGTTCATCGCGGCCTTCAGCTTGCCGTCGGTGACGGTGAAGTCCCGCTGCCCATAGTTGGAATAGCCGGAAAGAAAACCGGGATGGATTGTCGCCCACGAGCGCGAGCCGCGGACGCCGATGCCGTACGGTCCGCCCAAATCCTTGGTGAGCTTGGCGGTGGTCTCGATAAGTTCCGGAAGATTGTTAGCCGGTTTGACTCCGGCCTTATCATACATCTTACGGTTATACGCGGTCGAGTTGAGCTCGAAGCCCCACGGTATGCACCATTGCTTGGCGTCGGCCGATCCAAGCGCCGCTCCAGGCACGCCGTTCCATGCGGTGGACGCCCTTAAGCCAGGCTGCACGTCTTCCCAATCGTACTTCGGATTGGTCTTGGTCGGATCTTTGATCCAAGTGTTCAGGTCTTCGATCCAGCCAGCCGGCCCGTATGTCCAGGTCATGTAAGCGCCGGTCATGAAGGCGTCGTACTGGCTCGACTTCGACGAGAGAGCGGCCGTCACCTTGTCGAAGTACACGTCCTCCGGGAAGATGTCGTAGGTCACATCCATGCCCGTCAGACTCTTGAAGTTGTCGAGGTCCGCGATCATCGCGTCGGCATAAGGATGCTTGTTCAGGAGCAGGTGAAGCTTCGTGCCGTTGAATTTTTTCCAGTCGAAATCGGCCGCGAGCGCCTGAGTCGCCGCGGCATTGAACAGGAAGTTGGCCGTCGCAGCGCTGACGCCTAGCTTGGCGGCGCCGCTCATCAGTTCGCGCCGGCTCATCTTGCCGGCCTTAAAGGCCGTGAACAATTCTTTCGTCTTGTCGTGCATCGCTTCCTCCTTGGTTTCCTTCCCTCATCACGTTCGCGATGATGGCTCTTCCACGAGACTTCTCGCGGTATTCTCGTCGGTGATCAGGCCATGCAGCAATCCGCTCGCAAGCACGCCTCTGATCGCATCAATTTTGGTCTTCCCTCCCGCCACCGCGATCGTCGCGCTTCGCTGAATATCGGTCGCGGACATGGAGAGAGCCCGCGCGGAGACGCCGCTGTCAATCAAGTCGCCGCGTGAGGAAAAGAGATGGCCCAGCAACTCGCCGACCGCGCCGAGAGCGTGAGCTTCGTCGAACTCGTATCTCTCGACCAGGCCTGTCGACAGAATCGAGGCGTCATCATCAATCGCGCCGATTCCGACCAAGCGCAGGGTCGACTTCACGCCAAGCTCGAACACGTCTGCGACGCCGCGTTGCTCGAGCAAAACTTTGCGGTCTTCCGGCGTATTGGCCAGAAAGGGGAGCGGCAGCACATAGGCAGCGGCGTTGGTTTTCTCAGCGAGACGATGAATCACATCGAAAGGCGTGGTCACATAGCGTCGTGTCATTCCACCGAGCAGCGAGACCAGTTTGAGTTCAGGAACGTCCATGCGCGAAAGATGGTTGACGCACGAGGCGAGCGTGCGGCCGTGACCCACGCCGATCACCTGGTGCATCCCGCTTTCGATCGCCAGTTGGAGAAACCGGCCGCCGGACAGACCCAATGACCTCAGCGGCAGGGGGCCGTCGTCGAGTTCAGGCGCGACCACGCACTGTTCGAGGCCAAACTTTCTCTGCAGTTCGTTTTCGAGATGGACGCAAGCCGCGACAGGCGCGTCGATGGAGACGTGGATGAATCCGAGCCGGTTTGCCCGTGCAATCAAGCGATGCGCTTTGACGCTCGGCACTCCGAGGCGTCTTGCCACTTCGCCCTGGGTAAGTCCGGCGCCGTGATACAGCCACGCCGCCCGAGCGCAGAGCTCCTGGTCCCTTTCGTCGATCGCTGGCGATCCGACGTCTCGCATTTCGCTCCCTGATATTTTTTTCTTGGCATGACATTTTTTTCATGATGCAATCCGCGAGTCAAGACGCAAAGAGGCGCAAGCGTTGATAACCAAGTCTTGATAACAAGGGCGCGAGTCGGCGCGGCCGACGATCTCGGTTGGGTCCGGACGCGGAGCAAGAGGGCGGATCAATGACCAGGGACGAGAGGGCGTTGCGCACGGATATCGTGGCCAAGGCTCGTTGGATGAACGCCGCCGGCCTCAATCAGGGCACGTCAGGCAATATCTCAGCCCGTTACAAGGATGTTCTGCTCATTACGCCGTCAGCGACGGCCTACGACTCGATGACGCCTGAGTTGATCGCAGCCATGCCGCTCGACGGCGAGTACGGGGCTTGGACCGGACCGCTGAAACCATCGACGGAATGGCGCTTTCACTTCGACATCACGAAGGCGCGTCCGGACGTCGGCGCGATCGTGCACACGCACTCGACTTATGCGACCGTGCTCGCGATAGCCCGCAAGGAAATACCCGCTTGCCACTATATGATCGCCGCCTTCGGCGGGACCAACGTTCGATGTGCTGGTTACGCGCGCTACGGAACGAAAGAGCTGTCGGACTTTGCGCTTCAAGCGCTCGAGGCGCGGAACGGCTGC
This sequence comes from uncultured Alphaproteobacteria bacterium, assembly GCA_963770275.1. Lineage (GTDB taxonomy): Bacteria > Pseudomonadota > Alphaproteobacteria > Rhizobiales > Beijerinckiaceae > Roseiarcus. Next base: position 93,168 of record CAVYPD010000025.1, on the reverse strand, counting down.
CTCCTCGCCAATCACGGCATGATCGCGCTCGGCGCCAACCTGGATAAAGCCATGTGGCTCGCGGTCGAACTCGAGACGATCGCGAAGCAATATTACCTTTCGCTCGCGCTCGGCAATCCAGTCATTCTGTCCGATGAGCAGATCGCCGAAACGGCGCGCGGCTTCTCGACCTACGGCCTGCAGGGCACGCCGCCGGCAAAGGCTGCGAGGCAAACAAAAGCTGCCCCGAAACGCAAGGCGCGCCGATAGCGGGCAACGAGCGCGCTGGCCGCATTTTGACAATTCCGCTGCGTCAAGCCCGAGTGCGGATTCGTTACAAAAAGCCTGTGGATAAGCTACCGCCGGCAATTTACTCCGCATTAACCATCGCCGACCACTGTCTGAGCGGTGTCGCGACGGCTAACCTGCTGATTCGCGACGCGAAATCAGTTGCCGGAGGCTCGTCCATGCTGTTGGCAGACCTGTCCGAGGGCGCCTCGGGCCTCAAGCAATGGTCCGAGCCCATCATCTTCGACAGGCTGATCGCAGCCTATTACAAGCTTATCGAAGATCGTGAGCTGGCGCGGGCCCTCACTCGCTTGCACGCTCGCGTCTGGCGCGCGCTTATCGCCGGCGACATGGAAGGCTTCGAGGAATTGCGCGAGACGCTGGTCGGCGCGCTCGAGCCTTGCAATCTCACGCTCGACCATCTGGCGGAGGTCGACGGCGAGATCATGACCGAACTGCTCGATGTGGTGATGGCCCGCTACAATCGCTCGGCCCGAACCGCCAGGGCCTATCATCTCGCGCTGATGGAGCTGGCCGGACGATTGCCGCCGGTGCGGCTGGCCGCGTAACCGGCGCCAGCCCCTCTAAAGCTGCTCGCGCAGCTGTTTTCCTCTGATCTGACGGTAGAACGGGCGCGGCCGGTTTTTGTCGAGGCCGCCTTCGAGCGCTTGGCCGAGGTCATCGAGCGCCATGTGAGTGATCGCTGGCAGGTCGAGGTTTCGCGCCTCATCGAGCGGCGTCCAGACGAGTTCGACCAGTTCAGCCTCAGAATGAATGGCGCCGTCGACGCGCATGGCGATGAAGCGGGCGTCGACAACGAGAAAGCGGGCGTCGAACCGCCTCGGGCGCCCCGGCGGGGTGATCGCGCGCGCTAGGAAGTCAATGGCGTCGAGCGAAGGCCGCACGCCGGTCGCGGCAAAGCGGGTCCAGGCGCCCGGCGGCGGATTTGCTGGCGCGCTCGGACCGACGACGCCAATGGCCAGGCCCGTTTCCTCGAAAGTTTCGCGAATCGCGGCAAGCGCGAGAGCCCGCGCGAAGCTCGGCGACGGTCGAGGCACCCGCGCGTTGAGCTTCTCCTCGACATGCGCGTCGAGTGCCCCCGCCGCGACCATCCGACGGTCCTCGGGCTCGACGCGGCCGCCAGGAAAGACGAATTTGCCCGGCATGAACCGATGGCCGGCATGTCGCTTGCCCATCAGTACGCGCGCTTTTCCACGCTCCGAGCCTTCGACCAGAATGAGCGTCGCCGCATCCCGCGGGCGCAGGGCGCGTTCCCGCGGAGCGGAGTCGGTCACGTTTTGGTGCCGATGTGCGACCCAAATCCATGCATGCCGAGGGCCCATTGCTGACCGACAATCGCGCCTTTTGCTCGCGGCAAGATGATGAGACTCGCAAGCGCCGTCGCAGCGAGCCAAAACGCAATGACCCAGAGCATCGAAGAATGCGGCCAGATTTCATCCGACAGCAGAATTCCAGCGCCGACCACGTGCGCGACGATCAAGAGCGTCACATAAGCCGGCGCGTCGTCCGCACGATGACCACTGAGATCTTCGCCACATATCTCGCAGGTGTTGACGACCTTGAGATAGGAGCGAAACAGGCGGCCTCGTCCGCAGGACGGACACCGCCCCATGAAGCCGCGAGCCATCGCTTCGTACAGCGAGCGATCGGGCGGGGGCGTCGGAATGCGCCAAATACGGGACATGTCGTTCATCGACGTTTGCCCTTGTAAACTGACTTACGCGGCGCGGAAGCGCCTGCACTTCGCACGCGCGACTCGGATCCCGGCCGCACAATCTCGAACCTCAGCGCCCCGGCGAATGGCGCGGCCTCGACAAGGCGAACGGTGACCGAGCCGCCAAGCCGAAACGTTTCTTTGGTTCGCGTCCCCACGAGCGCGCGGTTGGCCTCCTCGAAGCGGAAATAATCATCGCCCAAAGTCGCCGCAGGGATAAACCCGTCAGCCCCGGTTTCGTTCAGTTTCACGAACAGGCCGACGCGCGTGACGCCTGCGATGCGGCCAGTGAAGAGCGCGCCGACGCGATCGGCCAGATGGGCGGCGATGACACGGTCGACGGTCTCCCGTTCGGCCGCCATCGCCCGCCGTTCGGCGCCCGAGATGTGCTCGGCGATCTGCGCCAATTCTCCCGCACGCATGTCGTTGAGGCCGTCCGGGCCCAGGTTCAGCGCCCTGATCAGGGCGCGATGGACGATGAGATCGGCGTAGCGTCGAATCGGCGACGTGAAGTGCGCGTAGCGGCGCAAGTTGAGGCCGAAATGGCCGTAGTTCTCGTGGCTGTACTCGGCCTGCGCCTGGGCGCGCAAAACGACTTCGTTGACCAGGGCCTCGACCGCCTGTCCGCGCACCTTGGTCAGGACGCCGTTGAAATGCGAGGGCCGGACGCGCTCGCCTTTCGCCAGCTTGACGCCGATGGTGCGCAGGAACTCGATCAGGTCGTCGAGCTTCTCGGCGCTCGGCGCATCGTGGGCTCGATAGAGCAGCGGCGAATGCGCCTCTTCAAGCGACTCGGCGGCGGCGACATTGGCGAGGATCATGAACTCTTCGATCAACCGATGCGCATCGAGCCTCTCCGGCCACCGCACGTCCTTTAGCCGTCCTTCGGAATCGAGAACAAGCTTGCGCTCCGGCAGATCGAGATCGAGCGGATTGCGGTGCTCACGCTCGATTTTGACGACCGAATACGCTGCGTAGAGCGGCTTGAGCACGGTCTCGACAAGCGGCTCTGTCGTCTCGTCCGGTCGGCCGTCGATCGCCGCCTGGGCCTGCTCGTAAGAAAGCTTGGCCGCCGAGCGCATCATGATGCGGTGAAACTTGTGCGCGCGCTTGCGCCCGTCGGCGCCGAGGATCATGCGCAAAGCAAGCGCGGGCCGGTCCTCTTGCGGGCGCAGCGAGCAGAGGTCGTTGGAGATGCGCTCCGGCAGCATCGGCACGACGCGGTCGGGGAAATAGACCGAGTTGCCGCGCTCGAGCGCTTCCCGATCCATCGCCATGCCGGGTTGAACGTAAGCGGCGACGTCGGCGATGGCGACAGTGACGATGAACCCGCCCGAGTTCTCAGGATTTGGATCAAGCTCAGCGTGAACGGCGTCGTCATGATCCTTCGCGTCTGGCGGATCGATGGTCACAAGCGGCAACGCGCGCCAATCTTCGCGCGGCGCGCTCAATCGAACGGGCCGCGCGTCTTCCGCCTCTTTCAGAGTCGCGGGCGAGAAGACATGCGGAATATGGTGCGTCTCGAGCGCGATGAGGCTCACCGCGCGCTCGGACTTCACTGAGCCTATGGTCTCGACGACGCGCGCAGGCGGCAAGCCCAGGCGGCTCTCGCGCAAAGGCTCGATGGCGACGAGGTCGCCGTCCTTGGCTTCGCCGGCCATGCCGGCAGGCACCAAAAATTCACGGCCCGCAGCCTTCTTATCGACCGGGACCGCACGCCCCGATCCATCCGCCGCGGTGCGGTAGACGGCGAAGGCGCGCGCCCTCATTTTGTCCAGGATCTTGACCACCCGGCCGGAATAGGCGGGCGCCTTGGAACCGGCGCCGGGGTCGAACTCGACCCGCATCAGAACGCGCGCTCCCACGCCTGGGGCAGGCGCGCGGTCGCGTTTCACGCTAGGACGCCGCACGAGAATGCGCGGTGTCGGCTCCTCGCCGGTCCATTCCACGGGTTTCGCGATCAGTTCGCCGTATCGGTCTTTCTCGGCGATGTCGGCGACAACAAGAGACGGCAGTCGGCCTTCGACAGTCAGCGCCTTACGGCCGTGCGCGACAGCGCCTTCGGCCTGCAGATCCTTGATGAGGAGCTTCAATTCCGCTTTCGCGTCGCCCTTCACGCCGAAGGCGCGGGCAATGTCGCGTTTGGTGACTCGGGCGGGCGCTCGTTCGCCATTGGGTGCGGGCGCGCCGCCAATGTAGGCGATCACTTCCTCGCGCGTAGGCAGCGCAGCGGCTCTCGCCTCCACGGCGCCGTGAACGGCGCTTTCCGAGCGCCGACGTATTTTTTGGTTTTGCAATGGTTCCATTTCTTAAGGGGCCGCAAAAGTCGCGCCCCGCGCGTAAGGTAAGTTCGATGATCCAACGAAACAAGCGCCGCCGAGCGCGTGGCCCGACGCCAGATGCTCAGCCTGCCGCCTTCTCGATCCTGAGCAGAGTGAACAGTTTCATCGGCGCAAGCTCGCTGCGCTCGACAATGCGCGCGTCGGGGCGAGACTCGATCCAGTTTCCGATAGCGGAATAGGGAAAGTTCGGATGCCAGCCAAGCCAGGCAGCAGCGGTTTCCATCCGGCGCTCGATCGCCCGCGCGAAGCCCGCCCGTTGCGGCAAAGTGATTCATGACGATCAGGGTCCCGCCCGGCCTTAAGACCCGCCAGGCCTCAGCGAGCGTTCGATCCGGACTGGGAACGACGCTCATCACATAGGGCGCCAGCGCGACATCAAACGCCGCGTCGGGAAATTCGAGCGCAGCGGCGTCCATCACGTAGAGGCCCTTAACCTGCGCCAGCCCTTTTCGATCGACCCGCGTGCGCGCCGCACGCAGCATCGGCGCCGAGATATCGATGCCAGTCACCAGCACATTGCCCGGCAGAAGCGGCAGTTCGAGGCCCGTGCCGACGCCGACAACGAGGATTTCGCCCCCAGGCCCTGCCGCTTGAGCCGCCGCGCTTGCGGCAGCCGCCCGGCCGGGATGGAAGGGCAGATCGAAGATGAGGTCGTAGATCGGCGCCCAGCGGCTGTAGGCCGCTTCCGCCGTATGGCCGCCGTAGGTCTGCGTCGCGTTGATCGGATTCATCGTCGGGCCCTCCCGACAGGCTCGCGCCCGCTCGCCCCTCGCCCAGACTGGCTCAACGCACTATACCATGAATCTGTGCCGCCGTGACGAGCCATTAGGGAGGTCCATGCATGATTGACCATATCGGCTTTGCTGTCTCGAATATGGAGCGATCGAAGACCTTCTACGTCGACGCCCTCAAGCCGCTCGGCATTGGGATCGTGATGGAAGTGACGGCGGAGCAGACGGGGGCCGACGCCCACGCCGGATTCGGCAAAGACAACAAAGCGTTCTTCTGGATCGGCGGAGGCCAAAAGCCCAAAGGCGGAACGCATCTCGCATTCACAGCTCCGACGCGCGCCGACGTCGATTCCTTCTACCGCGCGGCTTTGGCCGCCGGCGGACGGGACAATGGGCCGCCGGGGTTAAGGCCTCACTACCATCCCGATTATTATGGCGCGTTCGTCCTCGATCCTGACGGCAACAACATCGAAGCGGCGTGTCGCCGGCCGGGATGAGAGCCAGGCCTGCGGCTATCCACGCTTGCCGGCGGCGGATTTTGGCTTGGCCGGGGCGGCCTTCTTGGCGGCCGCTTTTTTCGCCGTGGCGGATTTGGCTCTGGCCTTCGCGCTGTCGGCCGCGACAGCCTTGGCCCTCGCCGGCGCCTTTTTTGCCGATTTGCGCGGACGCGCCACAGGCTTGCCCTCGCGCTCGGCGAGCAGCTCCAAAGCGTCGGAGAGCGCAATGGAGTCCGGCGCGGTTCCCTTCGAAATCGTCGCGTTGACCTTGCCCCAATTGACATAAGCGCCGTAGCGCCCGTCGCGCACGGTGACCGGCCCGCCGTCCGGGTGCTCGCCAACCAGGCGCCCGATCACGCCGCCGCCCGCCGCCTTGGCTTTAAGCAGTTCGATTGCCTCTTCGAGGGTGAGGCTCGCAGGGTCGGTCCCCTTCTGGATGGTCGCGTTGATCTTGCCGTGATTGACGTAGGAGCCGAACCGACCGGCCTTCACGCTGACCTTGCCGCCCTCGGGATGCTCGCCAAGTTCGCGCCCAGCACCAGCGCCGAAGCGGGAGCCGCCGGCTCCGCTCTCCTTGGCGACGATGAGATCGATCGCCCGGTTGCCGCCGATCTCGAGCACATCGTCGTCGCGGCCGAGATTGGCGTAGGTCTTGCCGTGCTGCACATAGGAACCGTAACGGCCGATGCCCGCGACGATCGGGTCGCCGCTCGTCGGATGGCGCGCCACTTCCCGCGGCAAAGCGAGCAGCGCCAACGCCTTTTCGAGCGTCACGTCGTCAGCGCTCAAGCCCTTCGGCAGCGATGATCGCTTCGGCTTCTCGCCCTCGCCCTGCTGGATGTACTCGCCAAAGCGCCCGTTGCGCAGAGTGATCTCCTCGCCCGTCGACGGGTCTTGACCAAGCACGCGCACGCCCGGCCGGTCGCCCTCAGAGGCCTCCGCGCCCGACGGCGCCAGAACGCGTGAGTACTTGCACTCGGGGTACCGCGAGCAGCCGACGAAGGCGCCGTATTTGCCGAGCTTGAGCGACAATTGGCCTTCGTTGCAGAGCGGGCAGAGGCGTGGGTCGACCCCCTCGCCGCGAGAGGGAAAAATGTGCGGGCCCAAAAGCTCGTTGAGGCTGTCGAGCACCTGCCGCGTGCCGAGGTCCTTGATGCCGCCGATGGCGGCGGAGAAATCGTTCCAGAAGTCGCGCAGGAGCGCCTTCCAGTCGATCTCGCTGTTCGAGACCTTGTCGAGCTTCTCTTCGAGATCGGCGGTGAAGTCGTAGCCGACGTATTTGGCGAAGAACGACTCGAGGAAGGCCGTCACGATCCGGCCCTTGTCCTCCGGAAACAAGCGCTTCTTCTCGATCCGCACATAGTCGCGATCCTTGAGGACCGCGATGGTCGAGGCGTAGGTCGAGGGGCGGCCGATGCCGAGCTCCTCCATGCGCTTGACGAGCGTCGCCTCGGTGTAGCGTGGCGGCGGCTCGGTGAAATGCTGGCTCGCGTCGATCCGCTCCTTGGCGAGCCTCTCGCCTTGGCGCATCGCGGGCAGACGGCTCGCCTCTTCGTCTTCCTCGTCGTCCCGGCCCTCCTGGTAAAGAGCGAGGAAACCGGCGAAGCGCACCACTTGCCCGGTGGCGCGAAATTCGAGCTTGCGCGCGCCGGCCTCGGCCAGAATGTCGACAGTCGTGCGCTCGAGCTCGGCGCTCTCCATCTGGCAGGCGATCGTGCGCGTCCAAATGAGTTCGTAGAGCTTCGCCTGCTCGGGCTCGAGATGACGGGCGACATCGCGGGGCCGCTTCGTCATGTCGGTCGGACGGATCGCTTCATGCGCCTCTTGCGCGTTCTTGGCCTTGGCCGTGTATTTGCGGGGCGCCGAGGGCACATAGTTGTCGCCGAAATCCTTGGCGATGACGCGTCGCGCCGACGCAATCGCCTCTGGCGCCAGATCGACGCCGTCAGTCCGCATATAGGTAATGAGGCCGGCCGCGCCGTCGCCGACGTCGACGCCTTCGTAGAGGCGCTGTGCAATCTGCATGGTGCGCGCCGGCGCGAGACCGAGCTTGCGTGACGCCTCCTGCTGCAGGGTCGATGTGGTGAACGGCGGATAAGGGTGGCGCTTGACCGGTTTCGATTCGATCGCGGCGACCGAGAAAAGCGCCTGGTCGAGCGCAGTCTTGAAGGCTTCGGCCTCTGCGCCCGAGCCAATGTCGAGCCGGTTGATCTTCTTGCCGTCCGCGCCGACCAGGCGCGCGGTGAAGGGCGCCTTCGCTTCCGTGCGCAAGTGGGCGATGATCGACCAATATTCGCGGGCGACAAACTTTTCGATCTCGAGCTCGCGGTCGCAGACAATACGCAAAGCGACCGACTGCACTCGGCCCGCCGAGCGTGCGCCTGGCAGTTTGCGCCATAGGACAGGCGACAGGTTGAAGCCGACGAGATAATCGAGGGCGCGGCGCGCCCGGTAGGCGTCGACGAGCGCCTCGTCGATCTCGCGCGGATTGCGCATCGCCTCCTGGACTGCGTCCTTGGTCACCGCGTTGAAGACGACGCGATCGACGCGCTTGTCCTTGAGCAGCTTCTTGCCCTTCAGAATTTCGTGGATGTGCCAGGAGATGGCCTCGCCTTCCCGGTCCGGGTCGGTCGCCAGGATCACGCGGTCGGCGGTCCTTACCGCGCCGCCGATGTCGCTCATCCGCTTGGCGGACTTCGCGTCGACTTCCCAGCGCATCGCGAAATCGTCGTCAGGGTCGACCGAGCCGTCCTTGGCCGTGAGATCCCGCACATGCCCGAACGAGGCATAGACCTCGTAGTCCTTGCCCAGATATTTGTTGATGGTCTTCGCCTTGGCCGGCGACTCGACGATCACGACTTTCATTCAGGAAATTTCCTTTGGGCGCCGAGCGACGCAGCCCCAATTGCCCTTAGCCGTCTGGCGGCGGGATATGGAGACGCCGAGGCCGACTGTCAAATTCGGGTGGACGAGAGGCGGCGGCCGCTCAGGACGCGCTCTCGATATCCGTCTCCGAGAAATCTTCACCTTTGTGGAGGAAAGAAGCGCCGCCGACCTTGGCCTGAGCGCAGCCTTCCAGTGCTCCCGTCTGGGCGTCGCCTCGGACTTTCCGGTGAGGATAGGGGCAACGGCGGACGCGTCGACAACAATCACGAGTTGCCGCTGAGATCGTCGAAAAAGTCCTTGTCGGCCTCCAGGCCTGTGAGCGGAACGGCCGCGATGCGCTCTTGAATGGACTCTATGCGCTCCGCCAGCGACTTCTCGCGTTCAATGCACGCGAGTTCATTTTCGAGCGCCGTTAGCACAGCGTCCGTCTTGGTGCTGCGGCGAACAGCAGCAAGTTTCGCCGCCAGTTCGACGACACGACGATTTCGAATCTGCAGCATGGAGGACACGGTCTTCATGTGCATTGAACGTAAGCTCACCACATCAATACAGCAAGCGTTGCACTTTCGGGGGACGTCATGCGAAACTCTCGCCTTCCCACTCCCAACTTTGCGAGGCCGTCATGGCGGACGCCCAATCGAAACCTGTTTGGTTCATCACCGGCTGCTCGACCGGATTTGGTCGCGAGCTCTCCGTCATTCTCCTCAAGCGCGGCTACCGCGTCGTCGTGACGGCGCGCGACAAGGCGAAGGTCGACGACATTGTCGCTGGCCACGACAAGAATGGCCTCGCGCTTGCGCTCGACGTCGATAAGCAGAACCAGATCGGCGCAGCGGTCAAGGCGGCCGAGGCCCGCTTCGGCCGGATCGACGTCCTCGTCAACAACGCCGGCTACGGCTATCTCGCGGCCATCGAGGAAGGCGACGACGCCGACGTGCGCGCGATGTTCGACACCAATTTCTTCGGCCTCGCCGCCATGACGCGCGCGGTGCTGCCGATCATGCGCACCCAAAAGTCGGGAGCGATCGTCAACATCTCGTCGATCGGAGGCTTCATCGGTTTCCCCGGGTCCGGCTATTACGCTGCGACCAAGTTTGCGGTCGAAGGGCTGTCGGAGGCGCTGTCGAAGGAAGTCACGCCGCTCGGAATCAAGGTCGTTATCGTCGAACCCGGCCCTTTCCGCACCGACTGGGCCGGCCGCTCTCTGAAGACGCCAAAGAAGCCCGTCGACGCTTACGCCGAGACGGCGATCGGGCGACGGCGCCAGATCCAGAGCTTCAGCGGAAATCAGCCGGGCGATCCTGTCCGCGCGTCGGAAGCGATTATCACCGCGGTTGAACAGGAACATCCGCCGCTCCGACTGCCGCTTGGCGCCTTCGCTTACGAGTCCATGGGGGCGGAGATCGAAGCTGTGCGCAAAGAGCACGCTTCGGTTGAGGCCGCGGCGCGTGGCGCGGACTATCCAAAGACGAACTGAGCAGGCGGTTTAGTGACGAAATTGTCGTCCGGGAGGCGCCAGGGCGTCGAAATACTCCTGTATTGCGCTCGTCTTGCGCTCGCGGTTCAAGCCAGACGCAAGGTGCTCGGGGCGCGCGCAACCGGAATTGGGCGCTCCCGTGGAACGTCGTGGCGATTTTAGGAGGCGCGGATAACGGACTCGTTCAATCTCGATCGCTTCGTCGACGCGCAGAGGCCAATCTACGACCAGGTTCGCCAGGAGTTGAAGGTCGGGCGGAAGGAAAGCCATTGGATGTGGTTCATCTTTCCCCAGATCGCGGGTCTCGGACAGAGCTCCATGTCGATCCGGTTCGCGGTCGCCTCGCTGGACGAAGCGGAAGCCTATCTCGCCCACCCCGTCCTCGGCGCGAGGCTTAGGGAATGCGCGCAGCTCACGCTCGAGGTGGAAGGCAAGACCGCGCGCGACATTTTTGGTGGGATCGACGAAATGAAGTTCCGCTCGTCCATGACCCTGTTCGCCCGGGCCGCGTCGGACGAGGACCTCTTTCAGCGCTGCATCGGCAAGTATTTTGCCGGCGCCTCGGATCCGGCCACGCTTGCGAAGCTCCAGGGCCAAAACTCAATCAGTTGAGCAGTTTCGACGACGTTAAGTGGACGGCCGAGGGGCAGCAATCGTGGCCGGCCGTCAGGACAATCCGAGCGTCAAGGTCTGGCCGACGAGTGGCGCAGGCTCACTCCTCCGGCATCCCCGCCTTGCGCAGGCCTTCGTACGACCGTTCGCTCATGTCGAGGAAGCGTGGATTGCCGCCCCGGGACATCTGGGATGACTTCCACGCCGCGATCGTCTTGAACGGCGTGGTGGAGGGCGGCGCGAGGTAGCGCTGCAGCGCCTCGCGCGCTTCCGCATCCTTATCGGTCAAGGCGAGCGCCGCCACCAGGACCACATGCGCAAACGGGTCTTTAGGATTGATTGCGAGCGTCCGGCGCGCCAGTTCAATCGGCTGATCATAACGCTTCAGCCCGAAATTGGCCCACGCCTTGCTGTCATACCAATAGTTGAGCGTCGGATCGTGTGGGCTCGCCAGTATCGCCTTGTCCAGATATCGCCGCTCGGCTGCACTGAGCCTTCGAGAACATAGCGCACGCCCAGATCCTTGCCGACCGCCTTGGCGTCGATCGGCTTGCCCTTGAATGACATGGCCGTGTTGCGCGCGATGACGAAGGTGTCGCGGAGGCGCGAGACTGGTGGTCAGTTCGTCGGTCAGGGCGTCGACGAGGTAGTCCTGCCCCGGATCGCCTGAGAGATTGGCGAAGGGCGTGACGACGATGGAAAGACGCGCGGCCTCGGCGGGCGTCTTCGTGGCGACGCTTGCGGGCCGGTTCGCATTGAGGAAATACCAGGCGCTCGCCGCGGCCAATACGGCCAACGCGGCAATCCCTATCGCAATCAGCGCGGACGACAAACGTCTCTTCGGTTCGCTGGGCTGCGCCTGCGCGGGGACGCCGATCTCAAGCGAATAGACCCGAACCGGTTCGGCGATGTTCTTGAGTTGGGTCGGGCCAAGGTCGCTGACCGCGAGATCGAGCCGCCCCTTGACCTGCCGATAGGCATCCTCCGACAGGCAGACCGCGCCCCGCTTGCAGATGCCTTCGAGGCGCGTGGCGATATTGACGCCGTCACCCATCAGATCGCCGTCGCTCTCCTCGACGACATCGCCCAAATGAATGCCGATGCGAAATTCAATCCGCCGGTTCTCATTCACGCCGGCGTTTCGCTCGGCCATGCCGTGCTGAATTTCGACCGCGCAGCGCACGGCGTCGACCACACTGCGGAACTCGATGATCGATCCGTCGCCCGTGCGCTTGACGATACGGCCGCGATGGGCGGCGATGGAGGGATCGACCAAGTCGCTGCGGAGGCCCCGAAGGCGCGCAAGCGTACGCTCCTCGTCGGCGCCGGCGAGCCGGCTATAGCCCACGATGTCAGCAACCAGAATTGCTGCTAGTTTTCGGGTCTCGCTCATGGCGCGCCCCTTTGGTACGCCCCTGATATGGCGGCCTTCTTGAGTGCGGGGTTGTCCTGCGTCGCGCGCAGCTGCTCCGCAACGCAACAGGCAGGAGAAGACGGGGAGCGGAAACGATTCCTTTTCGCGGAAACAGGAGAGGCTTTCGCAAAGCGGAACACGCTTCATGCCGGAATGGCAAAAGACCGGATCAAATCCTGCACAAAGGTGACTGATTATCAGGCCACGAATGAGGTAAGAACTTTGTAGCGCCTCGCGGTGGCCGCCGCTATTGAGGGCGCCATCGGCGACCCCGCCGGTTCTGGTTGAGGCTAGCGAGGCTTTCGAAGCGCTCGCGGCCCGCACGGCGCCAATCTCACATCTGAACCCAATCAGCTTAGCAGAGTTCGATGTTGAGGGAGGTGCAACCTTGCGAAGTACGTTCCCCACAGCGTCAGGCGATTCCCCCTGCTTGACGGACAGTCCTTGACAAAGCGCCAGTTCCTCTCGATCATTTGCATACAAACATCCGACGTGTGAGCTGCTCGCATGTACGCTCGACCTTCCAACCTCGACGACGCGCTGGGGTTGCTGGCCGAAAGCGGCGCCCGCGTCATCGCTGGCGGGACTGACGTTTACCCCGGCGCGGGCGAGCGTCCCTTGCAAGCCGATTTCGTAGACGTTTCCGGCATATCCGCGCTCCGCGGTGTGAGCGTGGACGGCGCGTGCGTGCGCATCGGCGCGGCCACGACGTGGAGCGATATCGTGCGGGCCGATCTGCCGCCGGCCTTCGACGCGCTGAAAGTCGCGGCGCGAGACGTCGGCGCCGTTCAGATCCAAAATCGAGGCACGATCGCCGGAAATCTCTGCAATGCATCGCCTGCCGCCGATGGAGCGCCGCCTCTGCTGATCCTCGACGCCGAGGTGGAGCTCGCCTCCCGGCGTGGGACTCGCCGTCTTGCGCTCGATGTTTTTATCAACGGCGCCCGACGCACCTTACTGGCGCCTGACGAAGTGATGACTGCGATCATAACGCCGCTGCCCTCCCCGACGATGCGGTCGGCGTTCTTCAAACTTGGGGCCCGCCGTTATCTCGTGATTTCAATCGTGATGGTCGCCGTCGCGCTCGACGTCGTCGAAGGGATTGTGCGCGACGCACGAATCGCCGTCGGCGCCTGCTCCGCCGTCGCCCAGCGGATAAGGCAAGCGGAGCGTCGTCTGATCGGCGCGTCTGCGTCCCCGGGCCTCGGCACGGTTGATAGAGGCGAACGACCTTGCGCAGCTGGCGCCGATTGACGACATCCGCGCAAGCGCGGACTATCGGCGCGACGCCGCGTTGACGTTGCTGAGGCGAGCGATCGACGCTTGCGCGCTTCGCCAGACTGGAGGCGTCGTCTGATGCTCGAACGCTCGTCCGGCGTCTCGTTGACCCTCAACGGGAAACCGGCGCGCCTTTCCGGATCCCCGCTCGAACGCCTCAGTCATGTCCTGCGCGAGCAATGCGGACTGACGGGCGTCAAGGTCGGCTGCGACGCTGGCGATTGCGGAGCCTGCACTGTGCTGATCGACGGCGAAGCGGTTTGCGCCTGCTTGACCGCCATTGGGCAGACGGAAGGGCGTTCGATTGAAACGATCGAGGGGCTCAGCGACGACGAGGCGGTCGTCGCGCAGTTGCGCGCCGCCTTGCACGCGCATGGCGCCGCGCAATGCGGCGTTTGCACGCCAGGCGTCCTCACCACCGCGGTCGGGTTGCTGCGACGGGAGGCCCAGCCCAGCGAAGAGGAAATCCAGAACGCGCTCGCCGGCGTGCTGTGCCGCTGCACCGGTTATCGAGCCATTCTCGACGCCGTGAAGGACGCACACCACTTCGGCGCTCGCGACGTTGCGGAGCTGCCTCAAGAGACCGCGGTGGGGCGACGTATTCCCCGCCTCGACGGCGCCCGCAAACTCTCGGGCGCGGAAATCTTCGGCGCTGACGAATGGCCGGCCGAAGCGCTGACGGCGCGTGCGGTCCGATCGCCTCACGCGCACGCCGCGTTCGTTCTCGGCGACGTCGAGGCGTTTCAGCGTGCTCATCCGGGAATCGCCGCCGTCTTCACCGCCAGGGATGTCCCCGGCGCGAATTGCTATGGCGTGATTGCGGCTTTCGCGGACCAGCCGGTGCTCGCGGAGAGCTTCGCCCGCTTTCGCGGCGAGGCCGTCGCGCTGGTGGTCGGCGACAGTGAGACGATGCGCGATCTCGACCTTGCGACGTTTCCCGTAACCTGGAGCCCGCGGCCCGCGCTCACGACGCTCGAAGAGGCGCTCGAAGAGGGCGCCGAACGCATTCATCCGCGCCGCGCTCATAACATCCTGACGACCGGACGCGTGACGCGCGGCGATGTCGCTGCGGGCCTCGCCGCCGCGGACATCGTGGTTGAAGGCGCTTTCGAGACCGGTTTCGTCGAGCACGCCTACATCGAACCCGAGGCGGGCTTTGCTCGCCGTGTCGGCGACCGCATCGAGATCCAGGCCTGCACGCAGGCGCCCTACATGGACCGCGACGACGTCGCGAAGATCCTTGGAATCGCGCCAGACCGGGTGCGGATCATCCCGACGGCGGTCGGCGGTGGTTTTGGCGCGAAGCTCGATCTGTCGATTCAGCCCTTCGTCGCAGTCGCCGCCTGGCTGCTCGATCGGCCTGTCCGCATGGTTTACTCGCGCCGCGAATCGATCATGACCACGACCAAGCGCCACCCGGCGCGCATGGTCGCAAAGATCGGCGCGATGCGCGACGGACGTCTCGTGGCCATGGATTTCTCGGCCGATTTCAACACCGGCGCCTACGCCTCTTGGGGACCGACGGTTGCGAACCGCGTGCCGGTGCATGCCTCGGGCCCCTATCGCATGCCGCACTACCGGGCTCTGGGACGGGCCATCCACACGCATCTCGTGCCCGCCGGCGCCTTTCGCGGCTTCGGCGTGCCGCAGAGCGCGATCGCGCAAGAGCAGCTCTACGACGAGCTCGCGCTTCGTCTGAATATCGACCCGCTCGAGTTCCGCATCCTCAACGCGCTTGGCGCGGGCGAGCCGACTGTGACCGGCCAGATCTTCGCGGACGGCATGGGCTTCAAGGCGTGTCTCGAAGCGCTTGCGCCCCCGTTGGATCGAGGCGCGCGCCGCGGCGGAACTGCACAACGCCGAGGCTCGAGGCCCCGTGAAGCGCGGCGTCGGCGTTGCCGGCATGTGGTACGGCTGCGGCAACACCTCAATGTCGAATCCCTCGACGATGCGCCTCGGCCTGAAATCCAACGGCCGCTTCGCTCTGTTCCAGGGCGCGGTCGATCTCGGTCAGGGCTCGAATACAGTCATCGCGCAGATTTGCGCCGACGCGCTTGGCGCGCCGATCGAGCAGATCGATCTCGTATCCGCGGACACCGACATAACGCCGGACTGCGGCAAGACCTCCGCTTCGCGGCAGACCTTCGTTTCGGGGAACGCAGCCGCCCTCGCGGCGCGCGCGATGAGACGCGAGCTTTTGCGTCTCGCCAACGTCGGCGAGGACGCGAAGCTCCGTTTCGAGACCGGCTCAGTGGTCATCGCGGATGCCGCCGGCGAGCGGCGCATTGAGCTCGCGGCCTTAGCGCTCAACGCCGCTGGTTTCGTGGTGGAGGTCGTCGAGACATTCGACCCGCCGACGACCCCGCTCGACGAGAATGGGCAGGGCAATCCTTACGCCGTGTTCGGTTCCGGCGCGCATATGGCGGAGATCGAAGTCGATGTGGAGTTGGGGCGTGTCAAAGTGCTGCGCCTCGTCTGCGCGCACGATGTCGGCCGCGCCATCAATCCGACGCTTGTCGAAGGCCAGATCGAGGGCGGCGCGGCGCAGGGCCTCGGCCTCGCGTTGATGGAGGAGTTCTTCCCCGGCAAGGGCGAGAACCTGCACGACTATCTGATCCCGACGATCGGCGACATGCCGCCGGTCGAGTGCATCCTGATCGAGGATGGCTCCTCCGTCGGCCCGTTCGGGGCCAAGGGCATCGGCGAGCAGGCGTTGATTCCGACCGCGCCTGCGATCTTCAACGCCATCCATCACGCGACAGGCGTGCGAATGCACCGCGCCCCCGCCACCCCGGACCGCGTGCGCCAGGCGATCCTCGCAGCCGCCAGAGCGCAAGCATGAGCGAGGCCGGCGACAAGATCCGCTGCGACGCCTGTCCGGTCCTTTGCTACATCCGGCCGGGGATGACGGGCGCCTGCGACCGCTATGCGAACCGGGATGGCCAATTGGTGCGGGTCGACCCGCATGTGCTGCTCGACCGGACGTTAAGCGAAGGCGGCAAGGTCGTGCCTTTCGTCAATGCCGAGGCCGCCTGGAGCGGCGACATCCTCCGGCGACCCGGTCCGCTGGTCACCGCGGTCGGCGCCGGCACCACCTATCCCGACTACAAGCCCGCCCCCTTCATCGTTTCCTCCAAGGTCGATGGAGTCGACATGGTGACGGTCGTCACCGAGGGCATCTACAGCTATTGCGGCGTGAAGCTGAAAATCGACACCGATCGCCATCTCGGCGCCGAATGCGCCATCGTGCGCGCCGAGGGCGAGCCGGTCGGCCATGTGACGACCGGCGAATATGGTTCGCAGATGCTCTCGCTCGGCGGCGTCAATCACCTCACCCACGGCGGCAAGAAAGAGGGCCGCGTCACCTGCGACACTCTGCTCAATCTTTGCAACGGCAAGAGTGTCGAGCTTGTCGTCGACGGCGGCGCGAACGTGATCGTGCAGGCCGGCAAGGCGCCGATCATCAATGGCAAGCTCGAGGAGCGCATGCGCGTCGGCTGCGGCTCGGCGACGATCGGCATGTTCGCCAAGCAATGGGGCGACAAGGTCGATGAAGTGGTTGTCGTCGACGACCACATCACCGGCGTCTTGTCCGAACATCAGGCGGGCAAGCTCCTGGGCATGCGCGACACCGGCATCAGGATGAAAGGGCGCCGCTCGACGCCCGGCCGCTATTTCCACGTCGCCGAGCCCGGAACCGGCTGGGGCGGAACGAATGTCTCCGATCCGCTCGACATCGTCGCGGGCTTCAATCCGAAGGTGGCGCGAGCTGGCCTGACGATGCTGATGGTCTCGACGACCGGCGAGCAGCACGCCTTCTATCGGCTCGACGAGGATTTGCGCCCGATCCAGGCGGAGCTGCCGGAAGCCTTGCGCGAATCGGTCGAGCGCATCAGCGAGAATTGCGAGCCGGCGCTCTGCTCGGTCCTCTTCATGGCGGGCGCCGGGGGTTCGCTGCGCGCCGGCGTGACGGAGAATCCCGTTCGGCTCACGCGTTCGGTGCGTCAGGCGCTGACGACCGTGACCGCGGGCGGCGCGCCGGTCACGGTCTGGCCGGGCGGCGGCATCACCTTCATGGTCGACGTCACGCTCTTGCCCGAGAACTCCTTCGGCTACGTGCCGACGCCCGCGATCGTCGCGCCGATTGAATTCACCTTGCGCCTTGACGATTACGCGGCGCTCGGCGGCCATGTCGACGAGGTGCGGCCGCTCGAAGAGGTGGTCGCCGAGCACGCCCAGCGCCCGAACGCGATCTTCACCAACGGCGCGGTGGCGCGCCCCGTCAGCTGCAAGGCGCAAGGCATGAGGGCGCCGCCGCAACAGCGACGTCTTGCCGACGGGCGTCTGCATCTGCACGACGGACCGATCGACCTCATCATCGAAGCCTTTGGCGAGACGAGCGCCGTCGAAGACGCCTACGCCGCGGCGTGGGGCCGCTTCGCGACCATCCTCGACGAGCTCTGCACGGAGCTTCCTCTGCTGCGGGCCGACCCGCTGAGGCGCGCAGGCGCCGCGCGGCGCGGTCGCGCGTCGGATGGCCGCGGCGGTTGCGCCGTTCCGAGCGCGGCGCTTTCTCACTCCGATGGCTGCGGTTGCCGGCGCCGTGGCCGAGGAGGTCCTCGAGGCGATGACGACCGGGCGACGGCTCGCCCGCGCCTATGTCAACAACGGTGGCGACATCGCGCTTCACCTCGCGCCCCGCGAGACGTTCTCGATCGGCATGGTCGATCGCCCGGACCGGCCGAGTCTGTTCGGCCGCGCGACGGTCGGCGCCGCGGACCGCGTGCGCGGCGTCGCGACGTCGGGCTGGCGAGGACGCAGCTTCTCGCTTGGCGTCGCTGACGCTGTCACGGTCCTCGCGGCTTCCGCCGCGCTCGCCGACGCCGCCGCGACGCTGATCGCCAATGCAGTCGACATTCCCGGCCATCCCGCGATCCGGCGCACGCCTGCCTGCGACCTCGACCCGCAAAGCGACCTCGGCGAGCGGCGCGTCACCGTCGCCGTCGGGCCGCTGACGGCTGGCGAGATCGATCGCGCGCTTGCCTCCGGCGTAGCGGAGGCTGAGCTTTGGCGGGATCGCGGGCTCATCGAAGCCGCCGCGCTCAGGCTCGGCGAACAGACCCGCCTTGTTGGCGCCCCCGCGAGCCGTTACCTCGGCCGCATCCCCGCCGTTGCTCGCAATGAGGAAAAGGCGCTCCATGCCGTCGGTTGAACCCGCTCGCTCGCCTTGTCGAGGACATCGTCGGCTTCTCCGACGACCTGAAGCGGGATGGGCTGAGATGAAGGCGAAGATTCGCAAGCTCGTGACCGTCGTCGAGGAGACGCGCTTCGAGATGGATCGCGCTGTTGAGCCGCCGACGCGACGCGCCGCCGCCATCGCGGTGATCGAAAATCCTTTCGCCGGCCGCTATGTCGAAGACCTCTCGCCGCTGATCGATGTCGGCGAGGAGCTCGGCGCCCTGCTCGCCGCGCGCGCCGTCGCGGCGCTCGGCATCGAGGGATCGACCGCGGAAAGCTATGGCAAGGCGGCGGCCGTCGGCGAGAACGGCGAGCTCGAACATGCCGCCGCGCTTCTGCATCCCAAACTCGGCGCGCCGGTGCGCAAGGTTCTGGGCACGGGCGCAGCCCTCATTCCCTCGTCCAAGAAGCGCGGCGGCCCCGGGGTCGCGCTCGATGTGCCGCTCGGTCACAAGGACGCCGCCTTTGTGAGAAGCCATTTCGACGGCATGGAGGTGCGCATCGCCGACGCCCCGCGCGCCAATGAGATCATGGTGGCGGTCGCCGTCACCGATTCCGGCCGCCCGCATCCGCGCGTCGGCGGACTGACCAAGGACGAGATCAAGGGAGTCGACGGGCTGCGCTAGAGCCGCGCCAGACGCCTTCAACCAGGGACAACGAACATGAGAATGTTTCCGGCGATCCTATCAAGCCTCATCCTCGCCGCGGCCTTCGCCGGCGCGCGGCCCCGCCGTAGCCGACGACACGATCAAGATCGGCGAGATCAACTCCTATTCGGCGATCCCCTCCTTCACCGAACCCTATCGCAAGGGCTGGCAGCTCGCGCTCGACGAAATCAACGCGGCCGGCGGCGTCGACGGCAAGAAGCTCGAGGTGATCAGCAAGGACGACGGCGGCAAGCCGGCGGATGCGGTCACTGCAGCGAACGAGCTCGTCGCGAACGACGGCGTCGCGATGCTCGCGGGAACCTTCTTCTCCAACATCGGTCTCGCGGTGTCCGATTACGCCAAGCAGAAGAAGATCCTCTTCCTTGCCGCCGAGCCGCTCACCGACGCGATCACGCTCTCCAAGGGCAATCGCTACACGTTCCGCCTGCGGCCGGGCACCTACGAGCAGGCGGCGATGCTCGCCGACGAAGCGGCCAAGCTGCCGGCGAAGAAATGGGCGACGATCGCGCCGAATTACGAATACGGCCAGTCCGCAGTCGCCGCCTTCAAGAAGCTGCTCTCCGCCAAGCGCCCCGACATTCAATGGGTCGGCGAGCAATGGCCGCCGCAGGGCAAGATCGACGCGGGCGCGGTGGTCGGAAGCGATCGCCAAGACCGAGCCGGACGCGATCTTCAACGTCACCTTCGGGGCGGACCTCGTGAAGCTCGTGCGCGAGGGCGAGACGCGCGGCCTGTTCAAGGACCGCGCCGTCGTCAGCGTGCTCGCCGGCGAGCCGGAATATCTCGATCCGCTCAAGGACGAGACGCCGGAGGGCTGGATCGTCACCGGCTATCCCTGGAACGCCGTTTCAATCCCCGACCACGCCGCCTTCCTCAAGGCCTATCAGGCCAAATTCAATGACTATCCGCGGCTTGGCTCGGTGGTCGGCTACGCGATGCTCAAAAGCGCCGCGGCGATCCTCGCCAAGGCCAAGTCGACCGACAGCGAGAAGCTCGTCGACGCCGCCGAGGGCATCAACGGTCGACACGCCGTTCGGCCCGGTCACTTTCCGCGCCATCGACCATCAATCGACGCTTGGCGCTTTCGTCGGCAAGACCGCGCTCAAGGACGGCAAGGGCGTGATGGTCGACGTGACCTATCACGACGGAGCCGGCTATCTTCCCTCCGATGCAGAGGTCAAGGCGCAGCGGCCGCAGAACTGATGGCTCGCCGGCAGAGGACCAGAGGCCGCGGCTTCCCTGCTGCCGGACTCTCTAGAAGCGACAGCGCGCGACCTTGAGCTTCTACTTCGTTCAATTCGTCACCGGGCTCGCGAGCGCCTGCTCGCTGTTTCTCGTCGCTTCCGGCCTGTCGATCATTTTCGGCGTAACCCGCGTCGTCAATTTCGCCCATGGCGCCTTCTACATGCTGGGCGCCTATATCGGTTACACGCTGACCGACCGGCTCAGCGGCGCCGTTGGCTTCTGGGGCGCGATCGTGCTCGCCGCGCTCTGCGTCGCCGTGATCGGCACGCTGGTCGAAATGCTGCTGCTGCGCCGCGTCTATGACGCGCCGGTTTTGTTTCAGTTGCTCGCGACCTTCGGCGTCACGCTCGTCGTCGAAGATCTCGTGCTGCTGATCTGGGGCCCTGGCGAACTGCTCGGACCGCGCGCGCCGGGCTTCAAGGGCGCGATCGATCTCTTCGGCCACCCCTTCCCGACCTACGACCTGCTGCTGATCGCGCTCGCTCCGCTCGTTCTCGCGTTCATCTGGCTCGTCTTCCACCGCACGACCTGGGGCGTGCTGGTGCGCGCCGCGACGCAGGACCGCGAAATGGTGGCGGCGCTCGGCGTCAACCAGAAATGGCTCTTCACCAGTGTCTTCGCGCTCGGCGTCTTTCTCGCAGGGCTGGGCGGCGCGCTTGAACTGCCGCGCGAGGCCGCCAACCACACGATGGACGTGCAGGTGATCACCGAGGCGCTGGTCGTCGTCGTGATCGGCGGTCTCGGCAGCGTGCTGGGCACCTTCCTCGCGGCGATCATCGTCTCCGAGCTCAACGCCTTTGGCATCCTCGTCTTTCCGAAGATCTCGATCGTCCTCGTCTTCCTGGTGATGGCGATCGTGCTGATCGTGCGGCCCTGGGGACTGCTCGGGCGCGCGGAGGCGGCCGCGCGGAGCGCGGGCGGCGCGGTCTTTTCCCGCTGGCGCCCATTCGGCGCGCAAGGCCGGCTGCTCGTCGCTCTCGCCTTGGCGGTCGCGGCGCTTCTGCCGCTCGTCGCGGGCAATTATTTCCTTGGCGTCGCGACGGAAGTGCTCATCTTCATGCTCTACGCGGCGAGCCTCCATTTTCTGCTCGCGGACGGCGGTCTCGCCTCCTTCGGTCACGCCGCCTATTTCGGACTCGGCTCCTACGGCGCGGCGATCGCGCTGAAGACGTTCGGGCTCGGCATGGAGACGGCGATCCCCGCTGGCGTGCTTCTGGGATTCGCCGGCGCGCTCGTCTTCGGCTGGTTCTGCGTGCGCCTCTCCGGCGTCTATTTCGCCATGCTGACGCTCGCCTTCGCCCAGATCGCCTGGTCGATCGCCTATCAATGGACCGATGTGACGGGCGGCGACAACGGCATCATCGGCGTCTGGCCGAGCGCCTGGGCCGCCTCGCCCGCGCGCTTTTATTGGCTGACGCTTGGCTTAAGCGCGGGCGCGATCGGGCTCTTGCGCGTGATCACCTTCTCGCCATTCGGCTATGCGCTGCGCGCGCTGCGCGACTCGACGTTGCGCGCGGAGACGATCGGCATCGTGCGCTGGCGCGTGCAATGGATGGGCTTCGTCATCGCCGGCGCCTTCGCGGCGCTGGCCGGGGCGCTCTACGCCTTTCTCAAGGGCAGCGTGTTTCCGGACAACATCTCGATTTCGCTGTCGATCGACGGGCTCGTCATGGTCCTGCTCGGCGGCGTCGGCACGGTGTCGGGCGGCGTCGTCGGCGCGGCGATCTATCGGTCGCTGTCGATCTGGGTGATCAGCCACACCGATTATTCCAAGCTCGTCCTTGGCGCCCTCATCATCCTGCTCGTCGTCCTGTTCCCGAAGGGCCTTGTCGGCCAGTTTCAGGCCTGGCGAAGCGCGCGGGCGCCGTCTCGCCTCCTTGGCGAAAGCTCATGAGCATTCTCGTCGCGGAGAAGCTCGGCAAGTCCTATTCCGGCTTCCAGGCGGTGCGCGATGTGAGCTTCGCGCTCGAAGCGGGCGAGATCCTTGCGCTCATCGGGCCGAACGGCGCGGGCAAGAGCACCTGCTTCGCCATGATCGACGGCCAGCTCGCGCCGACGACCGGCCGCATCACGATCTTCGGCAAGAGCACCGCCGGCCTGGCGCCCGGCGACATCTGGCGCCTCGGCGTCGGGCGAACGTTCCAGGTCGCCGCGACCTTCGCCTCGATGACGGTCGCGGAGAATGTGCAGATGGCGCTGCTCTCCTGCCATCCACGCCGTTGGCCGGCGCTCCGTTGGGCGGCGCGCTACCACGTCGCCGAGGCGGAGCGCCTGCTCGATCTCGTCGGCATGGCCGACCAGGCGCAACGCAGCTGCGGCGAGCTCGCTTACGGCGACCTCAAGCGGCTCGAATTCGCCATCGCGCTCGCCAACAATCCGAAATTGCTGCTGATGGACGAGCCGGCCGCCGGCATGGCGCCCCGGGAGCGCCACGCGCTGATGGACCTCACGGCGCGCATCGCCCGCGAACGCACGATCGGCGTCCTCTTCACCGAGCACGATATGGACGTCGTGTTCGGTCACGCCGACCGGGTGCTCGTGCTCAACCGCGGGACGTTGATCGCCGAGGGCGCGCCCGCGGCGGTGCGCGCCAACGCCGAGGTTCAGGCGGTTTATCTCGGGGCGGGCTCGCTCTATGGAGCCGATCATTGAGCGCAGCCAAGCTCTCAGTCGCAGGACTGCGACGCGGCCTACGGCCGGGCGCAGGTGCTGTTCGACGTGTCGCTTGGAGATCGGTCCCGGCGAGGCGGTCGCGCTGCTCGGCCGCAACGGCGCGGGTAAGTCGACGACGTTCCGCGCGATCCTGGGGCTCATCGCCCGGCGCAGCGGCACGATCGTCTTCGACGGCGAGGACATTTCGAAGCGTCCCGCTTACGAGATCGTGCGGCGTGGCCTTGGCTATGTGCCCGAGGACCGGCGCATCTTCTCCGATCTCACGGTCGAGGAAAATCTGCAGGTCGGGCGGCAGCCGCCGCGACCAAACGCTCCCACCTGGACGCCGGAGCGGCTCTTCGCCATCTTCCCGAACTTGCGCGAATTGCGCGGGCGCGATGGCGCGCACATGTCGGGCGGGGAGCAGCAGATGCTCACCATTGCGCGCACGCTGATGGGCAATCCCTCGCTTCTCCTGCTCGACGAGCCGTCCGAAGGCCTTGCGCCCCGCATCGTCGAGCAGATGATCGAGGCTATTCGCGAAATGAAGCGCGAGGGCCTCAGCCTTTTCGTCAGCGAACAGAATCTCGCTTTCGCCCGCCTCGTCGCCGAGCGCGTCTATGTCATCGAGAAAGGCGCCATCCGCTTTGGCGGAACGATGGCGGAATTCGACGCCCGGCCCGACGTGCGCGCTCATCTCGCAGTTTGAGCGTGCTGGCGACGCCGCCGTGGCTGTGGTACCCGGTGACCGAATGAGGAGCCCCGCCATTCAAGGCCGTCGCGATCGGGAGGAGCCCTACGTCCTCGACGAACAGGTCGGGCTTTGCGCTGCGTCAGGCGCAGCAACGTCACACCACGATTTTCGCCGCCAAGATGATCGAGGACCTCACGCCGACCCAGTGGGCCGCGCTCGCCAAGTTGAGCGAAGTTGGCGATTGTTCGCAGAATCATCTCGGCCGCCTGACCGCGATGGACGCCGCGACGATCAAGGGAGTCATCGATCGCCTGACAGCGCGCGGCTTCACCGCGGTCCGTCCAGATCCGCGCGACGGTCGCCGTATCGTCGTCGCGCTGACGCCGCGGGCTCGGATCTCTACGATCGCGCCGCGCCGATCGCTGCGCGCATCACGGAGAAAACGCTCGAGCCGTTGGGCGAAGACGAACGCTCGACGCTCGTCGCCTTGCTGCGGCGGCTGGCTTGACCCGTGGACGTTGAGTAGGTCGGGAGATCCCGTCATTGGGCCGAGTTGCTATTGGAAGGGGGTGTCCAAAGGGAGCGGCGCGGGCGACAAGCAGGGCAGCATTATCTTGCATAAAATCAGAAATTAGGTTAAGCTGCTCCAATGGGGATGATCGAACACTTCCGCATCTCAAGAGAACTTTGCGCTCGTCGCGCCGACGGTCGCGGGGGCGAAAGGGCGCGCGAATTTTAGTTCAGGGAAAATCTCTCGTAACCCATTGATAAGGCTCGATTCGGACGAGAGAATCCAAGGAAATCCAAGGAAATCCAACCTTCATAACCGGGGGTTTTCGTCACGAAACGGCGGCCCGCCAAGAAAACCCAAACCGGGTCTGAGCGGCGCGCCTGTCACCGAGAAGCAGCCCAGCTCACACCATCCAAAGCCGCCGGAGTCTAGGCGAGGACCGTAGGCGCCTTCTCCGCCGGCGGCGTGTTGCGGCTGCGATGCGAGCGCACGACGCCGTCGATGACCGTCATGCCGACACCCGGCAGGTCTCCGAGCCGCACGCTCTCCAGGAGCGTCTTGCCCGCCGAATGCTGCGCGCGATCCATGAAGACGAAGTCGGCGGCGCGTCCGACCTCGATAAGCCCGCAGTCGAGCGCCCGCATGCGAGCCGTGTTTCCGGTCGCAAAGCAGAAGGCGACCTCCGCGGGAACCTCGCCGAGCGAAGCGAGCAGTGTGACCATGCGCAGGATGCCGAGCGGCTGAACGCCCGAGCCGGCCGGGGCGTCGGTGCCCAGGATGACGCGGTTCAATTCGCCGCGCTCCTTGGCTGTGCGCAATGTGAACAGCGCCGCGCGTTCGTTGCCGTTGTGCACGAGTTCGAGACCGCGTTTGCAGCCCTCGCACAGGCAAACGATCTGATCGTCGGGCAGCGCCGTGTGGCCGCCGTTGATGTGGCCGATCACGTCGGTGTCCGCCTCGAGCACGATGTCCTTGTCGATGAGCCCGGAACCTGGGATCGACGGACCGCCCGTATGGATTGTGCTGTTGATGCCGTATTTGCGCGCCCAGGCGACCATCTTGCGCGCCGTCGGCCCATCTTTGACGCCGCCAAGTCCGACCTCACCGAGGAAGCGGACGCCGGCGGAGGCAAGCTCCTGCGAAGTCATGCTCCTCCATCCCCGGCTCGATCACCGGCGCGCCCGCGTGCACCTTCACACCGCTGGCGCGAAAGTTCGAAAAGCAGCGCTGCGCAGTGATCGCCATCGCCTTGAGTCCGACGATGTCGCGCGGCCGACCGGGCGTGTGAACTTCGCCCGCTGAGACCATCGTGGTGACGCCGCCATGCAGGCAGGAATCGATCCAGTTGAGCTGGCTTTGCCGCGGGGTCCAATCACCGGCGACCGGATGGACGTGGCTGTCGATAAGGCCAGGCGCAATCGCGACGCCAAGAGCATCGATCGTCGTCGTAGCGCCGGAAAGGTCGAGGTCCGCGGCGCGCCCGATTGCAGTGATGCGGCCATCGACGGCGACGATCGCGTCCGCGTCGAGAATCGGCTTCTCGAGGTCGCCGCTCAGCATCAGTCCGACGTTCTTGATCGCCAGCTTCGTGGGTGCGCCAGAGGCGGCCGGTTCGTCGTGGGCCATAGGAAATCTCGCCTCGCGCTCGTGACGATCTCTTCAGCAATTCGACGCAGTCGTTTGTACGCAAACAGTAGGGACGCCGAACGCCGCTGGCAAGCGCGACAATCGGTGCAAGCGATCATTTTTCGGCGTGGCCTATGGGGAGATAGCTAGAAGCAGTCCAAGTGCGCGAGCAATTTGTTTGGGACGACGTCGAGCAATGGCTGACGATCTTCACCCGAACAGATTTCTCAAGTGATCGTTCAGGAAGCAGCCCGACGGGTCCAGTTTGCGGCGGATTGCCTGGAAATCGTGGAAGCGCGGATAGAGCGACGGCATGTCTTCGGCGCGATTGAAATGCAGCTTGCCCCAGTGCGGTCGCGCGCCGTACTGCCGCAGGATCGTATCGACGTCGAGGAGATAGCTCCAATAGTCGACGCCCGGTCCGCCAGAGACGGAGATCGTGACGCTGGCGCGCCGGTAGTAGGGGCTCAGCATGCCCGAATCTCCGGCGACAAAACGATATTCGACCGGATAGATGCAATTCGTGTGCTTGGTTAGCATCAACTCGCGGACCCGCCGCAGCGCCTCTTTGCCGGTTTCGACGGGAATAGCGTATTCGAGTTCGTGGAAGTTCGGGATGTATTCGATCGGGTAAATTTCCGAACTGTAGGCAACCCGCTCGAAAGTCTCTTCGTTCGAATGAGGGGGCTGGTCGGTGACGTTCATCACCTTCATCTCGCAAACGTCGTCCTCGCGCTTGATCTTGGAGACAGCCGCGACGTCGGGCAGGCAATAGAGATGCCGGGACTCGGCGACCGGACACCAGAAGAAACTGAAATGGCGGTTGTTCGCCGCCAGTTCGTCATGCCTTTCCATGCAGGCCTCGAAATCCTCCCGCCAAAGTTTCTCCTTGAGATTGTAGGCGGGAATCGCCTGCAGGGTGATCGTCGAGATGATTCCGAGCATGCCGACGGCGACCTGCGCGGCCGCCATCGTTTCGGCATCACGGTCGCCATCGACTTCCAGGACGGATCCGTCGGGCTGGACCAGCCGCATGCCGACAGCCTGGGACGACAAGCAGCCAAGCCCGATTCCGGTGCCATGCGTGCCGGTCGAAAGGGCGCCGGCGATCGCCTGAGTGTCGATATCGCCCTGATTGGCGAGCGACAGGCCGATCTCTTTCAGTGCGCGGCCGATATCGCCGATCCTCGTGCCTGCGCGCACCACCACGCGCTTGCGATCGAGGTCGGCGCTGACCAGCCCCTGCATGTTCTTCAAACTCAGCAGCAAGCCGCTCGTCGCGACCACCGGCGTGAACGAATGGCCGGAGCCGGCGACGCGGACGGGAAGATTTTGTCGCGAGGCCTCGCGCACGAGCGCAGCCAATTCCTCTTCCGAACCAGGCTCCGCCTTATGTCGGGCGATGAAGGATTGGTTGCCAACCCAGTTACGCCAGTGCCCACCAGGTCCCAGCTGCGCCGACGATACTGGCGTGACATCAGTCATGTCGCCGCTCCCTAGACGGCCTTGTGTCGCTCATCGGCTACGCGCGGCCATCTCGCGTTTACCAACGACATCGGACGCCCAAAGGCAGCGTCAACTCACCCAAGCGGTATCAAGGATGCGCCGCCCTGAAAAGGATTTGTATGTTGAAATTTCTGGTAGGCGCATAACGTCGTGGCTACCGCCACGGAGCGGAAAGCGAGGCGCGGTCAAGCAGAAGTGAGGCGGCCTGGGATACAGTGAAGATGGTGGCGTGAGCAGAGATAGTTTAGCGAACCTGTCCGCGGAGCCGCCGTGCTCAGCACGGAGTTAACTTCGTCACAAACGCAGGATCGATCTCGGCTAGATAGATTTCGCCTGCTCGACCGAGAGCGATGCCGTGTGCGCCATTCAGAGACGGGCGTCCGCACCCGATCCTTGTCGCGTCCGGCGCGAAGGCGTTCACGCTCGGAACCCGATCGGTGACGAGAGGGACCCCGTCGTCGCGTTCGCAGAGGTCCATGGGCCGGCAAAGCCCACGCCATTCCGTGAGCTATCGGCCGTCCCGGTCGAAAAGTTGCACGCACGCTGTCGCGTTGAAGGACAATTCCGCACCTCACGGCCGCGGCCATCGATCTTTTGCCGTCAACGACGTTGGCGCCTGGCGACGGGGCGTCAAGGCCGACGACCACCTCCAGGACGCGATGCGATCAGTTCACGGCGCAGCCCCGGGCCGGGCTTGATGAGATCGTCGATGTCGACGAGATCGTCCAACCTGCCTGAAGAAGGGTGTAGGATTGACGAAATCCTCGCGTCCGACCTTGGCGAGGACCAGTGACTTCGCGTCGTCCCGCACTTGCAGCTTGAAGCCAGCATCCCCAGTCTCGTTGACATATTCCTCGAAAGCCCGGTCGCTAAGCTCCGGCGCTCCTATAAGACTCTTGCCCTTCATCGGTGCGAGAGCCGCCTTAAGCGCCTCGTCGTAGCTTTTTACCTCGCCTACATGATCCTTGAACGTCTTAAGCTTCACCGCGGGGTTGGCGAGAATTGCATTGGCGGGGAATTGTCGGTGAAAGCGATCTATTTCAGCTTGTTTGCGTCCTTGTAGGTCGGACAGCATCAGCGGGTCGAGCGCAACGCCTGCGAACTGGCCGCCGAGCGGATGACTGATCGAGACCTCGAGACGATGCAGCAGTTACCCGACCGCATGGCGCGTCATCACGCCGTTGGCGAGCATCAGCCTTATTCAAGCCGAACCAAGAAATCCATCTCGCGATCGTCGCTGCGTCAAACGACACGATCCTACAGTCGATGCACGCGTCCGTGATGACGCGCGCCCGCGGCGTGCGTACGCCGGGCTCTCTTCACATGGACGATAGGTTGAAGGCGAAGGCGGAGCATGAGCGTCTGATGGTCGCCCTCGCAGCACATGACGCGCGGCGCGCGGCCGAGGTCGTGCACCAGCACGATCTTGGAACCGCGCATTCGATCGTGACGTCGCTCCAATTGACAGAGCCCGGATTCCGGGCACAGCACCGCTGATCGCCAATGAAGCCTGAGCAGCGCGGAGCTACAGATGAGAGGAACCGGGTCGGACACTTTCGCTCAACATTTGCGGTTGACGTGACGCTGTCCCTGAGGCGTGCCTAGAGGCAAGGGGGCCTGGCATGGTGAGGCAAGCGCTGCTCGCGCGTTTCGATATAGTTCGCTCCGATGAGTTAATCTCGCCCCGCCCGCCCTTTCGGGGCAAAGCGCCCTTCGTGCATTCAAAAGAGGTCCGCTCAATGTCTTCCGAGTTGCAGTATGAGTCGTTGACCACGGTCTCCGATCTTATTCGTAGAAAGCGATTATCGTCGGCGGAGCTCACCGAGATGGCGCTGCGGCGCATCGCGCAGCTCGATGGGCAGTATCACTCCTACGCAACCGTGCTGCCGGAGCGCGCGCTTAAGCAAGCGAAAGCAGCCGACGCGGAAATCGCCCGCGGCCTCTGGCGCGGCCCGCTCCACGGCGTGCCCGTCGCCGTCAAGGATCTCTGCTACACAACCTTCGCCCCGACTTCCGCGGGGACGACGATTTTCAAGGCTTTCACTCCATCCTTCAACGCCACCGTTGTGGAGCGCCTTGAAGAGGGAGGCGCGGTCCTCCTGGGAAAGCTGCAGATGACGGAGGGCGCGTACACGTCTCACCACCCTGAAGTGGCGCCCCCGCTCAATCCGTGGAACACGGGTTACTGGGTTGGCTCCTCCTCGACCGGATCCGGCGTCGCGACGTCGCTGGGACTTTGCTACGGCAGCCTGGGTAGCGACACGGGAGGATCGATCCGGTTTCCGTCCGCCACCTGCGGTCTCAGCGGGATCAAACCGACCTGGGGTCGCGTCAGCCGCTACGGTGTTTTCCCGCTTGCCGACACGCTGGACCATGTCGGGCCAATGACCCGCTCTGTGGCCGACGCCGCCGCCATGCTCGGCGTGATCGCCGGCGCAGATCGAAACGACCCGACCACGTACAAGGCAGCGGTCCCAGATTATCTCGAATCAATCGGCGACGGAATTCGCGGCCTGCGGATCGGCGTAGACCGAGGCTATGCGACTGATGGGGTCGACGGGCAGGTCGTGGCGGCGCTGGTCGAGGCTGAGCGCGTGCTCGTCGGACTTGGCGCAAGCATCCGCGAGGTACGGTTCCCAGACTACCAGAAACTCGTCAGTCAGTGGATCGCCATGTGCTCGGTCGAGACAGCGGCCGCACATGCAGACACCTATCCGGCGAGAAAGTCGGAATACGGCCCAGACCTTGCAGCGCTGATCGAGCAGGGGCTCGCGACAAAAGGGATTGAGATTGCCCGCATCAACCTTGAGCGCCTGAGATTTTCTCGCGAACTGTCGGAGTTGTTCGAGTCTGTCGACGTCCTCCTCATCCCCACGATGCCGGTGCCGATTCCCAGCCTCGATCTAATGAGGGCCTACGGAGAGGACCCCAACGTGCTCCTTAGCATCTTGCGTTTCACCGCGCCTTTCGACTTCAGCGGCAGTCCCACGCTCACATTGCCGAATGGCCTCGACGTGGCGGGGATGCCGCTCAGCATGCAGCTGGTTGGTCCACATCTCTCCGAAGACGTGCTCACCCGCGCTGGTCATGCCTTCCAGACCGCCACCAGTTGGCACCGGCGTCGACCGCCGGTCGCGTGACGGCCTTACTGAGGAGGGCAAGGAGAAGCAAGCCATGTGGCCGCGCCAGGCAAGCGGATTTCTCGACGCCGCGTTAGAGTGTGACAGCGCAGCGGAAGCGGGCTAGGTTTGGCCCGTATCCTGCTTGTCTCCCCGGGACATCGGCCGCGTCGGCCCTTGGCTGTCGGATCGCAATGCAGGCAACGATGTCGCGGAAGCGAGAGCGCGGCGCCGAGTGAAACAAAGGTCGTGCAAGGGTTCGCGTATGAACCTCAGAGCGCAAGAATAACGGTTGTGGATTATCTCAAGTAAAAGCAAGGGAGTAGGGGCATGAATATCGATCGCAGACAATTGTTGGGGAGCGCCGCGGCATTAGCCGGCGCCAGCGCGTTGAGCGCCCCCGCCTTCGCTGCCGACCCAATCAAGGTCGGCAGCCTGCACGACCTGTCGGGCGGGCTCGACATCTATGGCAAGCCGATGGTCGACGCCCTGACCCTCGCAATCGAGGAAGCCAACGCGGCGGGCGGACTGTTAGGCCGGCAGCTCCAGCTGGTGAATTACGACACCCAGTCGAGCATGCAGCTCTACACCCAGTTCGCCCAACAAGCCGCGCTTAAGGACAAGGTGGCTGTCGTGCATGGCGGCATTACCTCCGCTTCGCGAGAGGTCATCCGTCCGGTACTCGACAAGTTCAAGACGCTGTATTTCTACAACACACAATATGAAGGAGGCGTGTGCGACCGCAACCAGTTCGATACCGGCGTTACGCCCGCGCAGACGGTCGAGAAGCTCGTGCCCTATGCGATGAAAAAATGGGGCAAGAAAGTTTATGTCGTGGCAGCGGATTACAACTACGGCCAGATCACTTCGCAGTGGGTGAAAAAATATGTAACCGAGAATGGCGGCGAAGTGCTGTCGATCGAGTTTTTCCCCCTCGACGTAACCAACTTCTCTTCGACCATCTCGAAGATCCAGGCTGCAAAGCCGGATTTTGTCTGGTCTGCCCTCGTTGGCGGCGCTCACATCTCCTTTTACCGGCAGTGGGCGGCCGCAGGCATGAACAAAAGCATCTCGATGGCGTCGACCACATTCGGCGTCGGCAATGAGCAGATCGTGCTTTCGCCCGAAGAGGCGAACGGGATGCTCGTTTGCTACAACTATTTCGAGAGCGTCAAGAATCCGGTCAACACCGCTTTCCTTGAGAAGTTCCACAAGCGCTTTGGCCCGGATTATCCAAACGTGACCGAGCTCGCGATGGGAACCTACCAAGGCTTCAACCTTTGGGCAGAAGGGGTGAAAAAGGCCGAGAGCATCGATCGAATGAAGGTGATCGAAGCGCTCGAAACCGGCATCAGTATCGATGCGCCGTCAGGCAAGGTGACGATCGACCCGCCGACGCATCACTGTATTCTCGATGTCCACATCGCAGAGGCGCGCAACAAGAAGTTCCTGTTGCTCGAGGATTTCCCGCAGCAGAAGCCGGCGGACACTGCGGCCGTCTGCGACCTCAAGAAGAACCCCAATGATAACCAGCAGTATGTGATCAAGTTCTGAGCGCGCTTCGCAGACAGAGCATACAGGACCTCTGGTGGATCTCGTAGCGCTCCTGGCAATCCAGGTTCTCTATGCGATCGCCAGCCTCGCGCTGATGAGCGTGGGGCTGGCGATCATCTTCGGGATGATGAAAGTCATCAACCTCGCGCACGGCGAGTTTCTTATGCTTGGCGGCTATGCCGCCATTGAAGCCAATCGCCTTGGCCTCAGCATCTGGGTCGCGATGCTGATTGTTGCGCCGATCGTCGTCGGGGCGATCGGGATTATCGTCGAGCGCACCATCATTCGGTGGCTCTATGGCCGCATGGTCGACACGATGTTGGCGACCTGGGGTTTAAGCTTGTTTCTCGTCGGTTTGACGACTGCTGTGTTCGGCAACACCACCGTCGGCCTTTCGGCGCCGCTGGGCAGCTTTGAGATCGGTCAGTATCGGACGAGCACCTACACGCTATTCGTGATCGGCGTCGCAATCGTCGCCATTTGCGGGGTTCTCGCAGTTCTACGCTTCACCCGCCTCGGGCTAATCGCACGAGGAACGATGCAGAACGCGAACATGGCGGCTGCGCTTGGCGTCAATCCGAACCGAGTTTATTCGATCACCTTCGGCGCCGGCGCCGCCCTCACCGGCCTTGCCGGCGCCGTTATCGCGCCTGTGTCCGGCGTGTTCCCGACGATCGGCGCCGCCTATGTCGCCAAGTCATTCATCACAGTGATTGGCGGGGGCGTGTCGATCGTGACTGGCACGACGATGGCGTCAACATTGTTCGGGGCGGTCAACCAGGTCGCGACCTATGTGACAACGCCGGTCTTCGGCGAGGTCGCGCTGCTTGCGGCCGCGATCGTGCTTATCCGCGTGCTCCCTCAAGGGATAACCGGCCGGTTCTTTCGGGGAAGCCTGTGAGCGCGCGCACTCTCAACGTTCTCGGGCTCGCGCTGGTCGCGCTCGTTGGGATCGCCGTGCTCATCCTTACGCCACGGCTGTTCGACCTCGACGTCGTGCTCAACATCACCGTCTACGTGATCATGGCGGTGCTTGCCTTGTCACTCGCGCTCGTCTGGGGTTTCGGGGGCATTCTCTGTTTCGGCCAGGCGGCGTTTTTCGGGCTTGGCGCCTACACTTACGCGATTGCGATGATCAACATCGGCGAAAGCACGACGCCGCTGATTCTAGCCGTCCTCGTGCCGGCAGCCTTCGCGGCCCTGCTCGGCTATTTCATGTTCTATGGCCGCATCAGCGACGTGTACCTCGGCGTCATCACGCTGACGGTGACCTTGATCCTCTTCAATTCGATCAATTCAACCGCCGGGCCCGAATTCCACATCGGCTCTGCAAAGCTCGGCGGCTTCAATGGCATCCCGGGTATTCCCTCGCTGAACGTGCCCTTCTTCAAGGACTGGCAGATCGATCTCGAGGGCATGTTCTATCTCTCGACCGCCTCGCTCCTTCTTACCTACTTCGGTCTCCGGGCGCTCCTGGCGAGCCGGTTCGGTCGCACAATCGTCGGCATCCGCGAGAACGAACAGCGCGCGCAACTCCTGGGCTACGATCCGCGCGCCTACAAGCTCGCGACCTTCACAATCGGAGCGGCGCTCGCGGGCTATGCGGGCTGCCTGTTCGCCAACTGGGGCTCCTTTGTCAGTCCGACCATCTTTGGCCTGGCGCAGTCGGCCCAGATTATTATCTGGGTTATCGTCGGTGGGCGCGGCACGTTGATTGGGCCGATTCTCGGATGCGTTGGGATTCAATGGCTCACTGCCGCTTTGGGCGCGAACGCGCCGAGCGGAGATGCCGGCTGGCAAGCCCTGCTCGGCAACGTTCCGCTCATCCTCGGCGCCATCCTGATCGCCTTCGTCCTGCTCGTGCCGAAAGGCCTTGTGCCAACGATCGCCGGCCTTGAGTCGGTCTTCGTTCGCACCCGCGCGGGAGCGCCGCGGTGACCGTCCCGCTTATTGAGACCCGCGGGCTGGGCATGCGCTTCGGCGGCGTGCAGGCGGTCCGGGATGTCAACTTCACCCTCGCTGAGCGCGAGCTGCGTTGTCTGATCGGCCCCAACGGGGCCGGCAAGAGCACCTTCTTCAAGATGTTGACTGGCCAGCTCAAGCCCACATCCGGCGCGGTTCTCGTGCGTGGAGAGGATGTAACAGGCGCCGAACCCCACGAGATCGCGCGGCGGGGCGTAGGCATCAAGACGCAGGTGCCAAGTGTCTTTGACGGGTTGACGGTGGGCGAGAATCTGTGGCTCGCCGCAACGCGCATGCATCGCGGGGCGCAGGCGCGGGCCGCCGTCGAGACTATGCTCGAGCGCGTCGGCCTGTCCACCATCGCATCGCGCATTGTCGGTCAGCTTGCCCATGGGCAACGCCAGTGGGTCGAACTCGGCGTGGTGCTCTCGACCAATCCGGATCTCGTGCTGCTTGACGAGCCGGCGGCCGGCATGACCGATCAGGAGGTGCGGCGCACCGCCGAACTCGTGCGGGACATCAACAAGACCAAGGCCCTCATCGTGGTCGAGCACGATATGCAGTTCATCCGCATGATCGCCAGCAAGGTCACGGTCTTCAATCAGGGCGCCGTTCTAATTGAGGACGACGTCGAGGCGATTATGCATAGCCCGATCGTGCGCGACGTCTATCTCGGAAAGAACGCGGCGGTGGCATGATGCTGGAGGTCAGCGAACTCGCTGCCGGCTATGGCCGTATCCCGATCCTGGGGGGCGTAAGCTTCAGCGTCGCGCGAGGAGAGTTCGTCGGCATCCTTGGCCATAACGGAATGGGCAAGACCACGCTGCTCCGGGCGCTGATGGGATACCTTCCGGCGACCGCAGGGCGGGTCGTGTTGGAAGACGCTGACATCACCCGCGCGGAGCCGTATCGGCGTGCGCGCGCCGGCATGGGGTATGTGCCGCAGGGGCGGGACATCTTTCCGGGCCTCAGCGTGCGCGACAACCTGCGGATGGGGGCTGTCGGGCGACCAAAGGATGAAGACGCGGCGATCGGGTCGGCGCTGGAAACCTTCCCGCGCCTCAAGCCGCTGATCGACCGCCCCGGCGGCGCGCTCTCCGGCGGCGAGCAGCAGCTGCTGGCAATCGCTCGCTGCCTGGCGGGCAATCCAAGGCTGATTCTGCTGGACGAACCGACCGAAGGCATTCAACCGTCGATCATCGACGAGATTGCGGAGACGCTTCTCGGCCTTCGGTCCAAGGGCGGGCTGACGATGATCCTTGTCGAGCAGAATCTCGACTTCATCGCCGGTCTGTCCGAGCGAGTCCTCATCATCCAGAAAGGCGTCATCGTGCATTCCGCGGAGCCGGGCGAACTGCACGGGCATGGCCTCGTCAATGAATTTATCGGCGTAAGCGACTAATCCGCCCACATGTGGCGTGAAGACAACAGGAACGGGAGAGAGCTCATGAGTGTAAAGCGCCCAACAATCGAACAGATGACGGACATCGTCGAGAGCCTCGGCATGACGATGTCGAAGGAACGCGTCGGCGAGTTCATTTCGCTGATGGACGGCAGCTTTGCCGCTTACGATATCGTCGACCAGATGCCCGACGAGATTCCCGTCGTCAAATATCCACGCACGCCCGGGTATCGTCCGAGCGCCGAGGAGAATCCGCTCAATGCCTGGTACGTAAAGACTGACATTCAGGGCGCGCCGAGCGGCAAGCTCAAAGGGAAGACGGTCGCCATCAAGGATAATGTCTGCGTCGCCGGCGTGCCGATGATGAATGGCTCCTCGACCCTCGAAGGCTTTATCCCCAACATCGACGCCACGGTCGTTACGCGTCTCCTGGACGCCGGAGCAACGATCAAGGGCAAGGCGCATTGCGAATGCTTTTGTCTGTCGGGCGGCAGTCATACCGGCGCGCTCGGGCCGGTCCACAACCCGCACAAACAGGGCTATTCCGCGGGCGGATCGTCTTCGGGGAGCGGCGCGCTAGTCGCCGCGGGCGAAGTCGATCTCGCGATCGGGGGCGACCAGGGCGGATCGATCCGGATGCCGGCTTCATTTTGCGGGATCTACGGAATGAAGCCGACCCATGGCCTCGTGCCCTACACTGGCGTCATGCCGATCGAGTCGACGATCGACCATACCGGCCCAATTACCGCCACCATCGCCGACAACGCGCTGATGCTGGAAGTTCTTGCGGGGGCCGACGGCCTCGATCCACGTCAATATGCGCCCAAGGTCGGAGATTACGTGGCCGCGACCAAGCGCGGCGCGAAGGGACTCAAGATCGGGGTCGTCAAGGAAGGCTTCGGTCACGCCAACAGCGAAAAGGACGTCGACGCCAGTGTGCGCGGGGCGGCCAAGCGCTTCAAGGCGCTGGGCGCGAGCGTCGAGGAAGTCTCCATCCCCGATCACCTCATTGCGCCCGCAATCTGGACGCCGATTGCGCTCGAAGGGCTGCAGGCGCAGATGATGCTTGGCAACGGTATGGGCTTCAACTGGAAGGGCCTTTACACAGTCAGTCTTCTCGACGCCCACGCCAACTGGCGCCAGGGGGCCGATGATCTCTCCGACAGCCTCAAAATCTCGATGATGGTGGGTCAGTTTTTCCTCACCCACTATCGCGGGCGCTTCTACGCGAAGGCGCAAAATCTGGCCCGTAGGATCCGCGGGTCTTACGATAAGGCGTTCGCAGAGTACGACCTCTTGCTGATGCCGACTCTTCCGGTGAAAGCAACGGCGCTGCCTCCGGCGGACGCGCCGCTCGGCCTCTACCTCCAGCGCGCGTTCGAAATGATCGGGAATACCGCGCCCTTCGATGTGACGGGGCATCCGGCGATGAGCATTCCTTGCGGACTGGGCGACGGGCTGCCGATCGGCGCTATGTTGATTGGCAAGCACTTCGACGAGGAGGCGATTTACGCCGCCGCCGCCGCGTTCGAAGGAGCGGGAGACTGGAAAACCTTCTAACGTCTCCGCCTGCTAGGGGCGCACGACTGCACGGCGCGCCGATTCGCTCACTTGCCGTTGGCTGCGCGACGCCGCCACCGGTCGCCTCATTTGCCGCTGGACTGCGCAGAGGGGATCGCGCGAAGCGCGGCCTCCTCGCGACGCTGTCTTGCAGCCAAGATCACCATTCACATCGTCGATCCCCTGCTATCGCAATAGTTTGCCGCGTCGTGGTGAAGTCGCTGAAGAGCGTATCTCCGGTGTCCATCGGGATTGTCGTATCGGCATTCGCTCGCCCCGAGTGGCTGGTCGAGGTCGCTGCCATCGCGGTCATCATTCCGGATCAGGGCGCGTTAGTCTCAAGGTGGCGGCGCGATACGAACGTAATCGTCCTTGATTCATTGTTTGGGCGCTCAACTCGCCTCCTCTGTACCCATATCGAAGCCTTGCGCGAGATTTGAAATCAAGTCCTCCACATTTCTCGATGCCGATAGAGATGCGGATCAGCGCTTCCGACAGTCCGACGCGGTCGCGCAAGTCGCGCGCGACTCCCGGTAGGCACAAAGTAGGAGGCGCTGTCGCCGCCCGACGCGTTGAGATCGGCCATTGCGCCTGGTTGATACGAGGCGCATTGATGATAATCCGGCTCGCGGCGGCTTGCCGACTTCAGCTCGTTGGACTGGCCCACGCGGCTTAAGTTGATTTCCGCCTTTACAAGGTTCCGCGCGTCTGCAACCTTGATTGCGCAGCATTTCCCGCGGAGGCCGGATGACGCTCCTGAACTGCGACATGGGCGAGAGTTACGGCATCTGGCGCTTGGGCGACGACAGCCGCATTATGCCGGCCATCCATATCGCCAATGTCGCCTGTGGGTTTCACGCTTCCGATTTCAATCACATGCGCGCCACGGTGCAGCTGGCTAAGGCTCACAGCGTCCAGGTTGGCGCGCACCCGTCACTTCCGGACCGACAGGGCTTCGGGCGCCGCGAGATGAAGATCGGGCGTGAGGAGCTCGCGAACTGCCTCATCTACCAGATCGGCGCCCTGAAAGGGTTTCTTGAAGCTGAGGACATGTCCCTCAACCACATCAAACCGCATGGGTCACTCTATGGCATGGCCGCGCGCGACCCGGAAATGGCGCACGCGGTCTGCGACGCGGCGGATGTATTCAAGGCGCCTCTGCTCGGGATGATCGGCACCGAGCACGAGAAGGTCTACGCGGCCCGCGGCCATCGGTTCCTGGCGGAGTACTACGTCGATCTCGACTACGCCGATGATGGCAAGCTCATCATTACCCGCGAGCATGAGGCTATCGATCCGGCCGAGGCGTCGAACCGCGCCGTTCGGGCGCTGCGCGAAGGCGTGACGCGTTCGGTCGGCGGAAAGGAGATAAAGGTTCGAGCGGACACGATCTGCGTGCACTCGGACACGCCAGGCGCTCACCTTGTCGCCCAGGCGGTGCACGATCGTTTGGTGAGCGAGGGCTTCATCACGCCTCGCCCCAAGAAGCACTGACGTTCCGGCTGGGGTAAGTCAAAATGGTGAGCAAGACGTTTGAGTCCCCGATACCGGGCACCTTCTTCCGCAAATCGGCGCCCGATCAGCCGCCGTTCAAAGGGGAGGGCGATGATGTCGCGATTGGCGACACTCTGGGGCTCATCGAGGTGATGAAGACATTCACGCCTGTGGTCGCTGAGACGGCCGGGCGCCTGCTTGCGTTCCATGTGGAAAACGAGGACCCGGTGATGGCCGGCCAGCCACTCTACGACCTCGACGTCTGAGCGCTGATGCCAATCAAGACGCTGTTCGTCGCCAATCGCGGGGAGATCGCGGTTCGCATCATACGCGCCGCGAAGGCGCTCGGCATGCGCACCGTCCAAGCAGCCAGCTCCGCCGACCGTGAGATGCTAGCCGCGCGGATGGCGGACGAGATCGCGGAAATCGGGCCGCCCCATGCGGCAAAATCTTACCTCAACAAAGAGGCCGTCGTCGCGGCCGCCATTGCGAGCGGCGCCGACGCCGTCCATCCGGGCTACGGCTTCCTGTCGGAGAACGCGGACTTCGCCGCAATGGTGGAGAGGGCCGGGCTCGTATTCGTGGGACCGAGACCCGAGACGATCCGAGCCATGGGCGACAAGGCGGTGGCGCGCGAGAGGGCGTCGCGCGCCGGCGTGCCCACAGTGCCGGGCTCCGAGGGACGCATCGAGGATACGGGCGCGGCCCGCCAGGCGGCTGGAGCCATAGGCTATCCTCTGATGATCAAGGCAGCGGCTGGGGGTGGCGGCCGCGGAATCCGCATAGCCGAATCCCCCGCGGAGCTCGAGATCCAAATCCCGCAGGCAAGCGCTGAGGCGCGCGCCGCGTTCGGGGACGGGGGCCTTTACCTCGAGCGTCTCGTTCCGCGCGCCCGTCATGTCGAGGTTCAGGTCCTCGGCGATGGAGAGTCGGCGATTCATCTCTACGAACGCGAGTGCTCGCTGCAGCGCCGCCGTCAAAAGGTTTGGGAGGAGGCGCCCGCGAGCTGCCTCTCGTCAGAGCGGCGCGAAGCGCTATGCGCCTCAGCCGTGCGGCTAGCGAAAAGCGTCAGCTATCGGGGCGCCGGCACGCTCGAATATCTCTACGACGAGACAACCGGCGACTTCTATTTCATAGAGATGAACACCCGCATCCAGGTCGAACACCCCGTGACTGAGATGATCACCGGCGTCGACCTCGTTCAGTCCATGCTTCTTATTGCTGGCGGAGAGCCGCTCCCTTACCGTCAATCCGACATCGCCCTTCACGGCCATGCGATCGAGGTTCGCATCAACGCCGAGGACCCGGCCAAGGAGTTCATGCCAGCGCCCGGCCGCGTCCTCAACTTTCGGGCGCCCGAGGGCGACGGCGTCCGTTTCGACACGATGCTGTATGAGGGATATGTCGTGCCGCCCTTTTACGATAGCCTTTTGGGCAAGCTGATTGTTGCTGGCGACACTCGCAAAGAGGCGCTCCACCGACTGCGAATAGCGTTGCAGAACCTCTCCATTGAAGGACTGGCGACGACGCGAGGTCTGCATCTTGCGCTCCTCGACAGCGAAGACGTTCAAAGCGGCGCCGTGCACACGCGTTGGTTAGAGGATTGGCTGCCGTCGAATTTACCGGCGATCGGCCGAGCGGCCTGAGGAAGAATGGGAATGGAGCCGAGATATTCGTTCGGGGGCGACGATCACATTTTCGTCGAGGTCGATGAAGAAATGTCGCTCGACGCTTTCTTCAAATCCTTGTCGATGACAAACGCGGTGCGCGAGAGCCGGATCAAGGGCGTCACGGAAATCTGCCCAGCCAACGCGTCTTACCAAATCCGCTTCGATCCGGACCTGATCGGCCCCAACGACATGCTCGCCGAACTCAAGCGTCTTGAATCGACGGCGACAAAGGGCGACCATACGCTGGCTACGCGGATCTTCGAGGTTCCGGTCTACTACAACGATCCCTGGACGCACGAAACGCTGATGCGCTTTCGCGAGCGCCACCAAGAGCCGACCGGGACCGACCTCGAATACGCCGCCCGCGTCAACGGCTACGCCAGCGTCCCGGACTTCATCAAGGCGCATTCAGACGCGCCGTGGTTCGTCTCGATGGTCGGCTTCGTCGCCGGGCTACCGTTCATGTATCAAATGGTCGAGCGGGAGAAGCAGATCGAGGTCCCGAAATACCTGCGGCCAAGGACCGATACGCCAAAGCTCACCGTCGGCCACGGCGGCTGTTTCGGGTGCATCTATTCCGTTCGCGGGGCCGGCGGCTATCAGCTCTTTGGCGTGACGCCAATGCCCATCTACGACCCCAAACAGGAGGTGTCGTACCTCAGGGACTTCATGATCTTGTTCAAGCCGGGCGACATCGTGAAGTTCAAGCCGGTGGATCGCGACGGCTATGACGCAGCGATTGAACTCGTAAACGCCGGACGGTTCGAGCCGACGATGCGGCCCGTGTCGTTTTCACTCGACGAGTTTCACGCAAGTCCGGCGGCGACGAACAAGAAAATCTTGGGAGCGCTTCATGGCGCTTGAGATCTTGAAGCCTGGTCTTTCCACCACCGTTCAGGATCTCGGACGGCCTGGGTACTACCATCTCGGCATCCCGGAATCGGGCGCATGGACAAATCTTCCCTCGCCGCGGCGAACCTGCTGGTCGGCAACCCCGAAGGCGCGGCGGCGCTCGAGGCGGTGTTTCTGGGACCCGAAATCCGTTTTGACCACGATGCTGTCGTGGCCGTGTGCGGCGCGCACATGCCGCCTAAAGTCGACGGCGTCGAGCAGCCCGGCTGGACCTCGTTCGCGGTGAAGTCAGGCCAGACGCTTTCGTTCGGCTTCCTCAAATCGGGGGCGCGCGCCTACATCGCCGTCGCCGGGGGCGTCGACGTGCCCGTGGTGCTTGGCTCACGCTCCACCTATCCGCTCGGCGCGCTTGGGGGCTTCGAGGGCCGCGCCCTTAAAGCCGGTGACCGCGTGAAAGTGGGGACCCAATCTCGGGATACGAAGCCGGGCCGAAGCGTGCCGCCGAAACTGCGCCTCGAGGTCAGCAGCACGACCGAGTTGCGCGTGCTTCCCGGTCTTTACTGGCATCGGCTGACGGAAGAGGCGGGCAAGACGTTTTTCGAAGATGTTTGGAAGGTTGCGCCGGAGGCCGATCGAATAGGATATCGCTTCCGCGGCGGCCGCGCCCTCTCGTTCGCGCCGAGGAAGCAGCCATTCGGCGCCGGCTCCGATCCTTCCAACATCGTCGACAGCTGCTACCCGTACGGATCGATCCAGGTGCCCGGAGGCACGGAGCCGATCGTCCTTCACCGCGACGCGGTGTCGGGCGGCGGGTACTTCATGCTCGGAACCGTCATCTCCGCCGACATGGACCTCATCGGCCAGCTGCAACCGCACCAGCCGACGCGCTTCGTCAAGGTCGATATGGAGACAGCCTTGAAAGCGCGCGCCGACCGGAAAGCCAAGGCAGGTCGCCTCAAGGAAAGCCTTTCCTGAACAGCATTTGGGGATCGAGACAAGCAAGCCTTCGAACCCGATCCTCACCCTGCTTTAGGATGTCCGGCGCCCGCCCGACAATCGCCGGCGGTCTATTTTGCTTCTAGACTAGCCTTTCAGCAGCTCTTTCAGAGCATCGTCGATGGCAGGCGCGTGCGCCGGATTCGCCGGCGCCATGTGTCCCCACGTTGAGCGTATGACGCGACATTCCGCGTCAGGAATGCGCGAAGCCTCATATTCGGAGTCCACGGGGGGGAAATAGCGGTCATGGTCGACCGGCAGAATGATCATCTTTGCCTTGATAGAGCCGAGCGCCTTATCGAAGTCCCCATTATATATCGAATTGTCGCTGATATCTCCGCGCAGCCACGTATCCATTTGCGCAAGGAGGTCGTTGACGTCGTGTTGCTGGAAAAACGGTATGAAAATGTCGTCGATGAACTGAATGTGGTTTTTTACCCCAAACGAAAGGTAAGTCTTTTCGCGGAAAAAAGGCTCGGACCAAGCCCACCCGGCGTAAATCTCACCAAAGGTTCTAAGACCTTCAATGGGGGCATGCGTATAGTAACCGTTTTGAAAAGCAGGGTCGAGGCGAAGCGCGCTTTTCAGCGCATGCACGAAGACCGCATTGTAGATGCCACAGCGAGCAGATCCCGCGATGGGCGCAGCAGCCGCCACCGCATCGGGGTACTGCGCCGCCCACTGAAAGACCTGGGCCGCTCCCAGCGACCAGCCGGTAACCAGGCGCAATTTCTGGATGCCGAGCGAGGCTACGAGCGAGTGCTGCAGTCGAATATTGTCAAAGTGAGTTACAGTCGGGAAGCGAGCCCTCTCAAAGGGCGCGGGCGTATTCGACGGAGAAGACGATCGGCCGTTTGCAAGATGATTTGTCAGAATTATGAAATACTTTCTCGGATCCAAAGCACGATCTTCGCCGCAGAAATACATCTCATTACTATCATCGCTTAGGGTAATCCCTGTAGTAACTAGAACTGCGTTGTCTTTGGCTTGATTTAACGTTCCCAAGGTCCGGTACGCAAGTCGCGCGGTCGGAAGAACGGAGCTTCGCTGAAGAGCGAAGTTTGGAACATCGAAATAGCGCAGCTCAGTCATACCTTCCTCCAGCCTTTGTGCGATCTACCTGCAAAGAGTTTCGTGCCTCGAAGATCTTCGGGATAGGCACGAAGTCCTGAAGGGACCCGATTCGTATCGCGCCGCGTTAACCCCAGTGCTCGAGTGAGCGAATTCGGAACTGTTCGCGAAATTGCGCGGTCGAGTTCGGCAGCAGTTCGCCGTTGCCCCAGTCGAGGATCACGGCATAGCGGCGCACAGCGTCGAGCGCGTTGATCTCGCCGGCCCGGTATCTGGCCGCCACCGTCTCGGGCTCCTCCTCTTGCCATCCGCGCCGCTGGGCGCGGATGGAAGCGCGCTCGCGCTCCGTCGCGTCCCGATCAACCTCGTAAGCGCAAAGATCCTTGTCGATCACCTTGAGGATCGACGCCGTAGTCCATGGCGGCTCGCTCGATCGAAACGTAATCGTCCGCGACATCCTCCTTCACTTTCTCCGGATCGCGCAACAGTGGATCGCCGTAGCCGCCGCCGCCCGCCGTGGGGCGGCTGAACAGGTCGCCGGGTTGCAGCGGCACGTCTGAGAAGACGGAGCCGAGCCACGTGTCGTGATTGGCCCCGGCGCGACGCAAGTGCAGGCCATGCGGCATGGAGGGCAGGCCACCGTTGGTCCCCCAAACCACGGCGCGCTCGCGGTCGCAGATGTAGGAAAGAACGGTGTTCTCACCCGCGAGCAAGATGGATGCTTTGCGGGCGCCAACCCCGCCGCGCCACTTACCGGGACCGCCAGAATCCGTCACGGCCTCGAATTCGGTCGTGAGGATCGGCGCGCCTCGCTCCTGACCTTCGACGGGCTGCGAGAGCATGCCGGTGCCGAAGGAAGCCTGGGTCACATTGGCGCCGTCCTTACCATTGCGGCCGCCCCAACCGCCTGGCAACCAATCGTAGAACATGAAGATCGGTTTTTCGGGCCTGCGCGCGTCATTGCCGCCGGTGAGCAGATACTCAATGTTGAAAGTGCAGGAGATCGCCCGGTGCGGCATGATGCCAGACCAGATCTCGTAGATCGAATTCATGATCTTCTCGAAGGGCATCAGGAAGCCGGTCACGGCCACTGGCCATTTCGCGCTGACCACAGTGTCGGGCGGCGCCACCACTTCGATGACACGGTAGAGGCCTGAATTCAGAGGAAGGTCGGGGAAGAAGGTCTTCATACCTGCGACGCAGGCCGAGAAGGTGGCCCCGAAGGCCGAATTGTAAATGGAGCCGATGGTCGGATGACTGCCGGTGAAGTCGTAGATGACCTTGTCGCCCGCGATCGTGGTCTTGACGCGGATTGGGATCATACCCTCGCCGCCCGATACATCGCGGTCGATATAGTCCACCGTCTCCCACGAGCCGTCCGGTAGAGCCGCTAGGCGTTGGCGCACGGTGCGCTCGACATAATCCTGCACCGCCGCCATGCCGGCCACTACAACATCCTTGCCGTATTTATTGACCAGCCGCAGCACCTCGCGCGCCGCAACATTGGTAGCCTCGGCCTGGGCGTGCATGTCGCCGATGAGGGAGGCGGGGTCGCGGGTGTTGCTGGCGATCATATGGGCCACATCGCGGCAGAAGCGA
Source organism: uncultured Alphaproteobacteria bacterium (assembly GCA_963770275.1). GTDB lineage: Bacteria > Pseudomonadota > Alphaproteobacteria > Rhizobiales > Beijerinckiaceae > Roseiarcus. The sequence continues at coordinate 48,510 of CAVYPD010000025.1, read as the reverse complement.
CCGCGGTCGAAGATGCGCACGGGGGTGATGCGCAGGCCCTCGCGGAACATGTCCTTCGCCATGACGTCGAAGGAGCCTGGCACCGAACCGCCCATGTCCGACCAATGGCCGTTCGACTGCGCGTAGCCGATCACCTCGTCGCCGACGAAAATGGGCCGGACGAGCCGGACGTCGCTGAAATGTGTGCCGCCGGCATAGGGATCGTTGATCATGTAGACGTCGCCAGGGTGCATGTCCCCTTTGAAGAACGCGATCACCGCCTTGCATGTGTAGTGCAGCGTGCCGACGTGGACCGAGATATCGCCGTTGCCCTGAGCCACGCTGTCGCCGTTGGCGTCGTGGAGCGCGTTGGAGAAGTCGCGGTTGTAGATGACGAAGGAATAGCAGGTCCTGAGGATCTGCTCGGCCATCTGATCCACCGCCGTTATGAAGGAATTCTTCAGAACCTCGAAGGTGACGGGATCGAGGGTCGGGGTCTTGGTCATGATCAGGCGTCCAGACGAAGGATGATGTTGAGCCAGCCGTCGATCTTGGCCGTGAAGCCAGGGGGCACGACGGTGGTGGAATCGACTTGTTCAACAACGGCCGGTCCCTTGAAGGTGGCGCCTGCCGCCAGATCTGGTCGCCAATAGACAGGGGTTTCGGCCCCGCCGGTCTCAGCGAACCAGACGCGGCGATGGGACCGCGGCGCAGCCGGCACGCCAGAGGGCGCAGTTTTCGCGAGTTCGGCCTTCGGCACGATTCCAACGGCCTTGAGGTTGAGGCGGAACAGGCCCACCGGCGTGTCGTCCCGGCGGAAATTATATTCGCGCTCGTGATGCTCGTGGAAGGCTTCGACGAGAGGCGCGAGGTCGGCGATCGGCGAAAGGGCGGGAACAGCAAGCGAGCGCCATTGCCCCTGGTACATCATGTCGACGGTGCGCTGCATCACCACGTCCTCTGGCGCCACACCTTCGTGGGCGAGGCGCTCGGCGGCCTCATGCTCCAGCGCCTTGAAGGCGGCCTCGATGGCGGCTGGATCCGCTTCCGCGGCCGACTTCAAATAGCTCGTCGCGAGGTCATGCTGGACGTCAACCAGCAGGCAGCCCATGGCTGAAGTGATGCCCGGATGGGGCGGCACGATCACGGCGGGGATCGATAGTTCCCTGGCGATGTCGGCGCCGTGTAGCGCGCCCGCGCCTCCAAAGGCGACGAGAGCGAAGTCACGCGGATCATAGCCGCGGCTAATGGAGATTAGCCGCACCGCGTTCGCCATGTTGGCGTTCGCCACGCGGATGATGGCGTCCGCGGCCTCTTCAAGGCCGAGCTTGAAGGGCTCGGCGACGCCTGTTCGCACCGCTTCGCGCGCCTTTTCGGCGTTGAGGTGGATGCCTCCGGCGAGCTTCGCGCCGAGCCGGCCCAGGGCCACGTTGGCGTCCGTATTGGTGGGCACCGTATTGCCGTTGCCGTAGCAGGCCGGGCCGGGATTCGCGCCGGCCGATTGTGGGCCGTTGCGCAAGCCGCCCGCCTCGTCGATCCAGGCCAGGGAGCCCCCGCCGGCCCCGATCGTCAGCACCTCAATCGAAGGGAATCGGATCGGGTAGCCGAACTCGACAAACCAGTCCTTGGTGACGCGCGATTGGCCCTCGTAGGCGAGCGACACGTCGCAGCTCGTGCCGCCCATGTCGAGGCCGATCGAGTTCGGAAAGCCGCATTGCGCCGCGATGTGGCGGCTTGCGATGGCGCCTGCGGCTATGCCGGAGCCAGCGAGGCGGCCCGCGAATTCCTTGACGCCACGCGGCGTCATCACGCCGCCGCCCGTGTGCAGCAACAGAAGGTCGCTTTTGTAGCCGGCTCCCGCCAGCCGAGCGCCGAGCCTTGTCGTGTAATCGACCACGACCGGGCTGAGAGCGGCGTTCACCACTGTAGTGGAGAAGCGTTCGTGCTCGAAGATCTCGGGTAGGATCTCCGAGGAAATCGACACCGGGACGCCGGGCAGCGCCTCGGCGAGTATCGCCTTCATTCGCTGCTCGTTGACCCCGTTGGCATAGGCGTTCATGAAGCAGACCGCCACGGCCGCGACGGCGCGTTTCTTGAGGATTCGCGCGACCTCGCGCGCGCCTTTCTCGTCGAGCGGCGTGACCACCTTGCCCGCGGCGTCGACGCGCTCCGCAACCGTGAGGCGGTCACGACGCGGCACATACGGCGGCGCAACATCCTTGTAGATGTCCCAGATGTCATCCTTGTTGGCGCGGCGAATTTCGATCACGTCACGGAAGCCGTGCGTGCACACCATCGCAGTCCGGGGCAGGCGTCGGGTTATCAGAGCATTCGTCGCCACCGTGGTGCCGTGGGAGAACAGGACGACGTCGGAGAGGTCCACGCCACCGGCGTCGAGCGCCTTCATCACGCCGTCGATCGGATCTGGGGTCGAGCTGGTCTTGGCGATCCGAATGACGCCCGTGTCCTGATCCAGGATGCAGAGGTCCGTAAAAGTGCCGCCAATGTCGACGGCCACGCGCAGGTTGGGCAAAATCGCTCTCCGACGAGGAAACGAGTTCAGCGCAGCGGCATGGCCACCGGTCGCATCGGCGCGCCGGTGGCGCCCCGCAGCTTGATGCAGGCGCCGAAGAAGGCGAATTCGTAGAGCTTGTCAGCCGCCAACTCGTCGAGTTGGGCCATCTCAAGGAGAGGCACTCCAGCTTCGGCGAGCAAGTATGTATGCACCGGGAAGAAATTGAGCCCAGGGGCCGCTGGCGTCTGCTCAAGGGTGAGGTTGTCGGCCCCGATCATGATGGCGCCATGCTTGGTGAGATATTCGGCGCCCTCACGGTTGAGGCCGGGGGTATCTCGCACAAAGCCAATGTCAGGCCAGAGATTCATTTGCCCGGTGCGGATCAGCACGACGTCGCCGACATGTAGCTCCGTGCCCTGGTGTTTCAGGCAGGCTTCGAGATCCGCCTTGCCGATGGGGTGGCTGGGCGGCAGCCTGTCGACGCCGTGCATGGCGGCGATGTCGAGCAGAACGCCTCGAGCCAGGATCGGTGGATGTTTCTCGGCGCCGCATTTGGTCCAGGCGCGACTGCCAAGATATTCGTCAACCGAGAAGCCGTTGAAGATCTTTCCGTTGTAGCCGAAGTGGTTGAATGTATCGATGTGCGTGCCGCAATGGGTGTACATCGAGATGCCGTCGCCCGAATAGGCGACGAGCTGGTTGGCCTCGAGGCTCACGCCCATGGAATTCGCCGCGATCTCGCCGCGCGGAGTATGAGTCATCCAGATCTGGTAGGGCTGGTCGCCGGCCCCGAACCACCCTGGCATACCTACGAAATTATCAACCGACAGGTCGAACATCTTCGAGGCGTCCGCCCGGCTCAGAATGGCCGAGCGAGAGGCGCCGTCGATGAGATGGAGCATGCCGATCTCGTCGTCGCTGCCGTAGGGGCTCTGCGTCACCTCATGGAATTTCGCGCTATAGGCGATGATCTTGTCTTTGGCGGCTTCATCCACGTAGCAGGCGACGCACATGGCTTATCCCTCCTTGGGGTGGCGAGGATTGGGAGACAGCGTCCCGCCTATCAGTTCGGGGCGACGGCTTCGGCGAGAGGTCATGTCATGAGGCGGGCATACCGGCTTCGACCCACGCCGTCGTGAGTTTAAGAGAGCGCGCAAATCGGTCGATCATATCGTCCACTTGCGCCTCGGTGATGATCAGAGGCGGGCAGAAGCAGATCGAGTCCCCGATGGCGCGAACGATCACTCCGTTCTCGTGGCCCCTATCGTAGAGGTAGAGACCCACCTTGCCGGGCGGATCGAACTTCGTCTTGCTGGCCTTGTCGGCCACCAGCTCGACCGCGCCGATCAGGCCGACGCCACGAACCTCGCCGACCAGCGGATGATCAGCGAACTCGCGCAGACGGGCCTGCATGTGAGCGCCGACCTTTTTTGCATTTGCAACGAGGTTTAGCTCCTCGAGGATCTTCAGGTTTTCGACCCCAACCGCAGTCGCCACCGGATGACCGCTTGTGGTGAATCCGTGGCCAAAGGTTCCCAGCGCGTCGGACCCGTCCGCCACGCCCTGGTAGATCTTGTCGCTCATCAGCACGGCCGCGAGCGGCAGGTAGGACGAGGTGATCTGCTTCGACACCACCAGGATGTCCGGCTCAATCCCATAATAATCGCAAGCGAACGTCGTCCCGAGTCGGCCGAAGCCATTGATCACTTCGTCGGCAACCACCAGCACGTCGTACTTGCGGCAAACCGCCTGGATCTTGTCCCAATAGGTTGCCGGCGGCGGCAGCACGCCGCCCGCGCCGATCAAAGGCTCCCCGATGAAGGCCGCCACCGTTTCCGGTCCCTCGTCGAGAATCTTGGCCTCAAGCTCGGCCGCAAGACGGTCGGCGAAGGCCTCCTCGCTCTCGCCCGCCTCGGCAAAGCGGTAATGATGCGGCGTCGTGACATGCTTGACGAAAGTCAGCGGCAGGTCGAAGCCGCGATGATTGGTCGGCAGGCCGGTCAGGCTGCCGCTCGCGATGGTGATCCCGTGATATCCGCCCGTGCGGGCGATGAACTTTTTCTTCTCCGGCCGCCCGATCGCGTTGTTGTAGAACCACACGAGCTTGATGACGCTGTCGTTGGCCTCCGACCCCGAATTGGTGAAGAAGACGCGGTCAAGCCCCTTTGGCGACATCTTCACCAGCCGCTCGGCCAGTTCGATCGTCGGCTCGGAGGATTTGCCCGAGAAGGAATGGTAGTAGGGCAGTTTGGCCATCTGGCGAGTTGCGGCGTCGACCAGGCGCTGCTCGCCGAAGCCTACGCCCACGCTCCAGAGCCCCGCCATGGCCTCGATGTACTGCTTTCCTTGATCGTCATAGACGTAAATGCCCTCGCCACGGTCGATCACGATTGGTCCCGTCTTCTCGTGTCGCCGCGCGTTTGTGTTGGGATGAAGCAGGTAGGCAATGTCCCGCGCGTGGATCGAATTCGGGATGACGGTCATAGCGGCCTCTACTTTCAGATCAGACGACGGGGCGAAGGCGGCTGGCCTGGCTAGCTCTTCAATCCGTAGACGGATTGCGCTTGCTGGGGCGTAATGAAGCGGTCAAGGAGATCTTCCTTCACCAGGTGAGGATCGCGCTCCTCGGGAGGTCCCCAGCCTCCGCCCGCCGGCGAGGAGATCTTGATCCGGTCGCCCGGGGCGATCGGCACATTGGCGAACTTGCTCGGCGAGACCTTGTTAAAGGCCTGCGTAATCGTGAGCCACTCGTCGCTGCCCTTACGCATCATGAACAGCTCGGCCTTCGCGCCCGGATGGCCGCCATGGATTCCCCAGGGGCTGACCTTTTGCCGGTCGCTCATATAACTGAAGGTCATAGGCGTGTCGGTACAGCGCACGGTCTTCGACAAGGCGAGGCCGCCCCGGAATTTACCTGGGCCGCCCGAGCCGTCGACGAGCTTGAACTCCTCGACATGCCAGGGAAAGCGAAATTCGAACACCTCGACCGGGATGTGTGGGCAGTTGCCGTTGATGCCGCCCACCGCGTCATTCCCATCTGCAAAGCTGCGGCCACCCCAACCGACTGGAGTGAGGTCGTAGCAGCAGAAGAACTCGCCCGTTTTGGCGTCGGCGCCGCCGAATAGGAAGTTGCTGTGGCTTGCGCCGTCGGTGGCGGCGGAGCGCTCCTTCAGGCCTGGCGCCAGCGCCCCCATCACTACATTGGCGATCCGGCAATGCGTCTCGGTGTTGCCGCCGACCGAGGGGCCGGGGAAGTTCACGTTCACCACGCTGCCGGGCGGCGCCAACACGCGAATCGGGCGGAAGCACCCGGAGTTCTTCGGGATGGTGGAATCTGTGAGCTGCAGGATCGCATTGTAGGCTGCGCCATGCGCCACCCCAAGCGTGCCGTTGATCGGCCCTCTCGCCTGTGGCGAGCTGCCGTGATAGTCGACGATGAGGTCGCTGCCCTTAACGGTCACCTCGGCCTTGATGGTATAGGGCTGGTCGGTGATTCCGTCGTCCTCCATCACGTCCTCGAAGACGTAACGACCGTCCGGGATCAGTTCGATCTCGGCCCGCATGCGGCGCTCGGAGTAATCCATCAGGCCGTGGACGTTCTCGAGGAAGATCGACATTCCATATTTTTTGGCGACGTCCGCCATTCGCCGCTCGCCCAGGTCGACCGCGGCGATCAGCGCCCGGAAGTCACCCAAATTGTAACGCGGGGTGCGAACATTCGCGAGCAGCAGACGCCACACGTCGTCGACGTCCTTGCCGGCTCGCTTGATCTTCACGGGCGGGACTCGCAGCCCCTCGTGGAACACTTCCGTCGCTTCGCCAGCGAAACCCGCCGGCGCCATACCGCCGACCTCGCAGACGTGGCCGATCGCGACTGCGAAGCCGATCGCTTTCCCGTCGACAAAGACCGGCTTGAAGAACGTGTGCTCGGGCGTGTGAAGACCGCCGCGATAGGGATCGTTGTGCAGGAGGACATCGCCTTCCTCGAGTTCGTTGATGTCGATCTCGTTCACGCAAGACCGCAGAAGGAGCGGCATACCGCCGATCATCGACGGGCAGAAATCACCGGTGGCCACCAATTCGCCGCTGGGCAGCGCGAGACCGCAGGTGAAGTCAAGCGACTCGCTGAAAATCGTGGAATAGGAAGTGCGCATGAGCGTGACGCCCATATCGCGGCAGATGGAGACGAGTATGCCTCCGACGATGTTCAGAGAAACCATGTCCATGGGCGGCGCTCCAACGGCTCTTTAGTTGGTGGTGATGAGAAGGTTACCGAAGCGATCGACGGATAGGCTCTTGCCGGGGCCGAGCACTGTGACGGAGGCGTTCTCTTCAACAAGAGCGGGGCCCGCGATCGTGTGGCCGGCGCGCAGGCTATCGCGATCGTAGACCGGCGTATCAACACAGCCCTGATCGAACCAGACCGGGCGCTTTGAGGCCGCCGCCGCTTGCCCCTCGGCTTTGCTGATCTCCGGGAAAGCGAGCTCACCGGTATTGGCTGTGCCGGTCACCAGGAAATTGACGATCTCCATGTGGTCGTCGAGTCGGAAGCCGAAACGCGCATCATGTTGCTCGTTGAAGGCCTGGAAAAGCTGGGCGACCTCGGACTCAGTGAACGCATCGATGTCGATCGGGATTTCGAGCTCGTAGTTCTGGCCTAGATAGCGGATCTCGACGGCGCGCGTGATCGTGACCTGGTTGTGGCCTTGCGCAGCGAGATCGCCTCGGCATTCGCTGACCAATGCCGCCATTGCGCGCCGCGCCCGCTCCGCGTCGAAGAAGCGCGAGTTGAGCTGCACCGTCCGGTAGCGGTCGACCCGGGCGTTCGCCATCGTGAAGCCGAAGGCCGAGAACTGGCCGGGGAAATTCGGCACGAGGCCCTTCGGGATCGAAGCTTCGGTCATGAGGTCGGTGATGTGGAGCGGACCAGCGCCGCCGAACGCCACGAGCACGAAATCGCGCGGGTCGAGGCCCTGTTCGGTCAGGACGGTGTGGAGTGCGCCCACCATGTTGTTGTTGGCGATCTTCACGATGGCGAGCGCGGCCTGTTCGACCGACATGCCTAACGCGTCCCCGATGGTCGCGACCACCTTGCGCGCGGCCTCGGCATCGAGGCTCATCGTCCCGCCCAGGAAGTTCTGAGGGGAGATGCGGCCGAGCACCACATTGGCGTCGGTGACTGTCGGCCGCGCGCCGCCTTGCCGGTAGCACGCCGGTCCCGGATTGGCGCCTGCGCTCTCGGGACCAACCACCAGCATGCCGCCCGCGTCGATTCGAGCGATCGAGCCGCCGCCGGCTCCGATAGTGCGGATGTCGATCATCGGGATCTGAATTGGGCGCCCCCACTCGATCTCGAAATCGGTGGTGAACTTCTCCTTGCCGTTGACCACTGTAGACACGTCGGTCGACGTACCGCCCATGTCGAGGGTCACGAGATTGGGGAGGCCCAAGACCTCGGCGGTCCGTCTGGCGGCGATCACGCCGCCTGTCGGCCCGGATACGGCGATCTGGATCGGGGCCTCCACGGCCTTGTCAAGGGTCATTTCGCCGCCGTTGGAGCGCATGACGACGACTTTGGCGCTGATACCGTGCTCGTCGAGTTCACGACGCATGCCGCCAAGCTGTTTTGCGACCACGGGCTTGATGAAAGCATCGCAGATCGTGGTGGAGGACCGGAAATGTTCCTTCCACTTCGGCAGCACCTCATACGAGATTGAGACGGGAATATCCGGAATCTCTTCCGCGAAGATCGCCTTTATACGTTGCTCGTGGTTCGGCGTCAGATAGGAATGGAGCAGCACCACGGCGATCGCGTTGACCTTGCCGCCGGCCTTGATGTTTTGCGCGAGCGTGCGAACCTGGGTTTCGTCCAGCGGCTGGATGGTCTCGCCCGACGGCCCAACGCGTTCTTCGACCTCGAAGGCATGGCGCCGCTGCACGAACGGCTTCGGCTTCACCCAGGCCAGGTCGTAGTGGTGCCTGCGGTTGCCGCGTGCGATGAAGGGAACGTCCTTGAAGCCCCGGGTCGTAACATACGCGACCGTTGCGCCCTTGCCCTCGAGCAAGGCGTTGGTGGCGACCGTGGTGCCGAGTCGGATGCCGCTGACGGCGTCAGTCGCGCCAAAGGCTCCTGAGGCCGGTCATGATGCCTTCCATGGGATTTTGTGGCGTCGACAGGTTCTTCCAGGCCTTGAGAGCCTTGCCGTCTTCGTCGTAGGCGACGAAGTCCGTAAACGTCCCCCCGATGTCGACACCCAAACGATAACTCATGAGATCGGATCTCCCATTCCTCGAAACAGATCAGACGGCGGCTGCGACGGCGGCATAATCGACGGGCGTGGCGTGCCATCCCGCTGCGCGCTTGGCCCAGAAGGTATCCTTGATCTTCGTCGAGATCGGTCCGGGCCGGTCGTTGCCCATGATCCGGCCATCGATACGGCTCGCCGGCATCACGCCGCCAGCCGTGGTTGCGAGGAAAATCTCGTCGGCTTCACGGGCCTCGTTGGCGGAGACCTTGCCGACTTTGGCGGGGATGCCCGAGGTCTGCGCAGATCTCAATCACGGACTTGCGCGTGATCCCTTCCAGCACACCGGCATCCGGCGTCACCACGACGCCGTCGGTCACCATGAAGACATTGAAGCCCGGGCCTTCCGTGACGTTGCCGTCGCTATCAAGCAGGAGCGAGAAGTCGGCTCCGCGATCGAGCGCTTCGAACTGGCCCCGGGTGAGGTCGGCCCAATGGAAATTCTTCGCGGTGGGATCAACGGAATTGGCGGGTATGCGCAAGGTCTCGGCGATGATGAGATGGCCGCCGCGCTTCTGGACCTCGAGACTCATCACCCAGACCCAGGGAATGGCGAAGGCTGCGATGTAATTGCGAGCATGGGCGGGATGATAGGGCATGCCGGGCGCGGGCCGACCTCGGAGGCAATCCATCGCCACATAGGCGTTCTTCAATCCGGACAGAGCGACGCAGCGGTTGAGGATCGCCTTGATCTCCTCATCTCCCTCTCGGGGTTCGAAACGGAATTTTCGCATCGACGAGCGGAAGCGCCGGATGTGATCATCGAGACGGAAGAAATTGCCCTCCCAGACTCCCACCACGTCGTACGTCACGTCCGAGCGCCGATAACCCCAGTCGGTGATCGGAATCGCGGCCTGGGCGATAGGCATGTAACGGCCGTCGATATAGGCCGCGCCGGCCGTGAAAGGATTGTCTGACTGAGGAGCATTCATGACGTGGTCTCTGACGCGACAGCGTTGGAGTCGCTCTGGAGGGTTGGCCCGGCCGCGGCGCTGACGGTTTCTCGCGGCCCGCCCTTCGAGGAGCCGAGCAGGGTCAGCTCCTTGCCGCCCGAAAGGCCGTTGGGGCGGAAGATCAGGATGAGAGCGAGCAACACGCCCAACCCCAGCTCGCTGCTGCTTTCCGGCATTTTGAGCTGCGTCGAGCCGAACATCACGCCATGCTCACCATACCGTAGCAGTTGGACGATGACGGTCACCACGATGACGCCGCTGACCGCCCCGGTCAGGCTGCCCATACCGCCCACCACCAGCATTGCGATCGTGATGAAGGACAAGCTTAAGTAGAAGGTATCGACAGTCAGGATGCCAAGAAATTGGGCGTAGAGGCCCCCTCCGGCGCCAACGAGCGCGGCGCTCAACACAAACGCGACGAGTCGCATGCGGACGCTATGTATGCCGCAGGCCTTAGCCGCGACGTCGTCCTCGCGCGTCGCCCGCAGCATTAGCCCATAGCGAGAGATCTGAAACAGGTAAGCCACAATGATACCCGCGGCGGCGAAACCAAACGCCACCCAGGGGCCGACCACGGTCGGAATGCCCACCAGCGACGATACGCCCGCTGTCACCGAGTCCCAGTTTGAATAGACGCTGTTGACGATGATCAGGAAAGCGAAGGTCGCAATGGAGGCCGCGATGCCATTGAGGCGCAGGATGGCCAGGCCGAACAGGAACGCGACGATCGCGGGCAGGACGATGGCGCCGGCCATGGCGACCGGAAAGGGCCATTGATTCTGCGCGAGGATATCCGGTAGCCCTTGGAGCATCACCTGCTTGAAGCCGGGCTCGGCGGTGGCCCAACCCACCGCATACGCCCCAATGCACATGAATCCGGTCTGACCAAACGAGATGACGCCCGAGTTGCCAATGAACACATAAAGGCCCACCACCACCAGAACGCGTATGAGCATTTCGGTCAGCGCCACCTGAAGGCTATCAAGGCCGCCGATATCCGAGATCGCCACGATGACGGCCAGAATGAGGATGAGGAGAACCGGCGTCTGATAGCGAATCATGAAGGCGCGCATGAGCCGTCCCTTCAGACGCGTTCGATGGTGGTTCGGGCCGGCAACAAGCCGGCGGGGCGTATCAGCAGAACAAGGATAACGACCACGAACGCGAAAGCGTCTCGGAACGCGCGCAAATCGGAGGGCAGGTAGGCCTGCAGCATGGTTACGATGAGTCCGAAGCGTGAAACCGCCCACGACCGCTCCCGTTAGATTGCCCATGCCGCCGACTACGACCGCCACGAAAGCAAACAAAGCGAGCGGTACGCCCATCTGATGAGTAAGCGAGCCGGACTGCGTTATGTAGAGCATCGAGACTGCAGCAGCGAGGATGCCGCTGATCGCGAAAGCGAGTCCGATGACGACATTGGCGCGGACGCCAAGATATTGGGCCATGCGGAAATCCTCGGCGGCGGCGCGCATCTGTACGCCGTAGGGCGTTCGCCTGAGGAATAGCGTCAGGACGACCATCAGAACGAGCGTCACCACGAGCGTGATGAGTTGCAGCAGGGGGACACGAAGCTCGCCGATATAGACTTGCACGTTGGCGCCGCTCCAGAAGTCGACCGCCTTCGGGCGCGCGCCATAGAAGATCAGGATGCCGTTCTGAATGATGTAGCTCACCGCAAAGGAAGAAATCATCAAGGTCGGCGAAGAGGCGGTTCTGAGCGGCCGAAAGACCGCCGCATCAGTGATTAGCGCCGCCACGACAACGATCATCGAGATCGCGATAATTACTGCCGCAGGCGTCCAGGAGCCGATCAGCAGGCGGGCGGTTACGTCTGCCGACGGCACGATGAGCGCGTAAGCGCCGATGGTGATCATGTCGCCATGGGCGAAATTGATGAGCCGCAGAATGCCGAACAGCAGCCCGATTCCCAGCGCCGTCAGCGCGTAGATGCTGCCGAGCGCAAGGGCGTCAATCAAGTTTTGCAGAAACTGGATCATGCGGCCGTCTCCACCGGCCTTTCGCCACTCCCAAAGCCGAAATAGGCGTGACGGATGGCCTCGCCGTCGCGGAGATCGGCAGCTCGGCCTTCCAACTGGACCGTTCCACTCCGCAGCACGTAAATGCGATCGGCAAATTTCAGAATGCGGGCTGAACTCTGCTCGTTGATCAGCAGCGTCATTTTCTCGCGCTGCCGAAGTTCCAAGAGGATCTCGTAGATCTGGTCAATGATCTTTGGCCCGAGGCCGAGCGACGGCTCGTCCACAAGCAGGAGCCGGGGCCGGGTCATCACGGCACGCGCCACGGCCAGCATCTGTTGCTCGCCGCCTGAGAGCCGCCCGGCGGGATAGCGGAGACGTTCGCGCAGCCGAGGAAAGTGGTTGAGAAGGCGCTCCATATCGCTGCGAGCAGCGGCCCGGTCACCGAGCATATAGCCGCCTATCTGCAGGTTCTCGGCGACCGTAAGTGTTCCAAAGATATGTCGGCCCTCAGGCACCAGCGATAAGCGAAGCCGGGCGATCTGTTCGGGTCGCTGACCAAGAATGGTCCGGCCGTCAAGGCGGATGTCACCGGAGACCGGCGTGACGCCGCCCGCGATCGCGGCAAGCGTGGTCGACTTGCCCGCACCGTTCGGGCCGATGATGCAGACCACTTCCCCTTCGCTCACCGTGAGCGAAGCCCCGCGGAGAGCGACCAGGTCGCCATAGCGGACCGACAAATTTTCGACGTCGAGAAGCGCCGTCATTACGCCTCCATGCCCAAGTAGGCGGCGAGCACGGCTTGGTCGCTCTGGATCTCGGCGGGGACGCCCTCGGCTAGCGTCTTGCCGCCGTCGAGGACGTGAATACGATGCGAGATCCCCATCACGACCCGCATGTTGTGTTCGATCAGGAGCACGCCGCAATTGAAGGCCTTGGGGATCGATGAGACGAGGACCATCAATCCCTCGCATTCGGCGTCAGACATGCCTGCGGCTGGCTCATCGAGCAGCACAAAAGCCGGGGGGATCACCATCGCTCGCGCTATGCCGAGCCGGCGCTGGTCGGTATAGGGCAGCGCGCCAGCAGGCAACGCCGACTTGTCGGCAAGTCCCACCCAGTCGAGAATCGCACGGGAACGCGCAATGGCCTTCCGGCGATCGAGCCCCAACCCGACCGCGGCGACCTCGGCGTTTTCCAGCACGGACATTTCCTTGAACAGCCGCCCGGCCTGGAAGGTTCGGGCGATTCCCATCTCTCGGAACCGAGTCGGTTCCCAGCCGGCGGTGCTTTGCCGCCCGACCAGGATTTGCCCCTCCGTCGGCGCCTGGAAACCGGTCAGGCAATTCACCAGCGTCGTTTTGCCGGCTCCGTTGGGCCCGATCAGTCCGAAGATCTCGTGCCTTCGGACCGTCAGGCTCACGTCGGAAATGGCGGCGAGCCCCTGGAACCGAACTGTCAGCTTCTCGGCCGAGAGTTCGGCCGTATCGACATTGGTCGGATCCGTCGGGGTCACCGCCAGCACGGCAGGGAGCTCATCCATCCGAAGCGCCGTCCTCGAGCCGGGTGAAGGCCGGGGCGCCGCCTCCACCGAGACGGCGCCCCGAGATCATGACGCGTTACTCGCTGCCCTTTAAGCGATAGAGCACTGCGTCCGGGATCGTTTCCGTGATCTTCCACTCCTCGACCGGGGTCTCCTTGCCGTCAGCATAAGACATCACGAACATCGGCTCGGTCGTCTGGACGTGAAGCTTGGGCGTGAAAGTGCGTGGCCCCAGAACGGTTGCCTGGTTGTTGGCCTTGTTAAGGATTTCCACCACCGGCTTGGCGTCCGCCGTCTTGGCGTCCGTCACCGCCTTGGCCCACATGTCGAGGAACGCGTAGATCGGGTAGGCGTATTGCGTGGTCGGCGGCTTGCCGAATTTCTTCTCGTAGGCGGCCGAAATTTCGTTGACTGCCGGCCTCGGGTCATCCTTCGACAACGCCTGCGAAGGCAGGTAGAAGTCCTTGAGACCTGGAACCGAGTTCAGCCAATACGTGCCATCCATCGCAGTGGCGCTGAAGACTGGCAGATTGACGCCCGCGGCGCGCAACTGGCGAAGTGAACTCGCCGCGCCCGGATTGGTCGAGCACAGCATGATGTGATCGACGCCGTCCTTGCTGATCGCATCGCTGAGACGGGTGATCTGCGAGCTTATAGTTGGGTCGAGGCCTTTGAACGTATCCTTTCCGACGAGCGTTCCCTTGTTGACCTTCATCATCCAATCGTAGCCGGCGCAGACGGATTTATTGTACTCAATCGTCTCATCGATGAGCATGTAGCCCTTCTTAACGCCTTTCTTCTTCATGCCCCAGTCGGCCATCACAGCGCCTTCGAGCTGTCCGGCATTGTTGGCAGTGAAGGAGAGCGGTCCGACTCCGACGACGCCGGCCTTCGGATCCGACGCGCCCATGAACACCGAAATGACGCCGGCTTTCTGGGCCTGCAGGCCGGCCGGCGCTCCGTAATCGTAGTCCGCCGAAACAAGAAGCAGATTGGCGCCCTGCTGAATCAGGGCCTGTCCGACCTTGGCGCCCTCGACGCGATCGGTCTTGGTGTCGCCGCTGACGACCTTGATCGGCTTGCCAAGGAGGCCGCCCTTGGCGTTCTGCTGGTCGACCCAGAGCTGCGCCATCTTGTAGGCCTCGCCATCGTAGGCCTCCATCCATCCGGTCTGGGCGACCGCCATGCCGATCGTGATTCCGTCATCGGCGCGCGCCTGCGGCGCCGCTGTAAATGCCACCATGCTGCAAGCCATCGCCAGTATCGATTTCTTCGCTTTCATTTTCAACCTCCCGGTCACGCCAGCTCGCCGGCGTCAGTGTGAACCCAGTCCGTGTGTCGATTACGCAGCGCTCTCCGCTTGTCTGCGCGCCGCGCGGTCTTTTTCCCAGTTGACGCACCAAGACGAACAGTAAAGCTTGCCATCTACAGGTTTCGTCCCCTCCATACTCTGCTTTGAGTCCTCATAGATAAGAATTCCGCAGTTCGGGCATTTCGTGTAACTCTCTATATACAATCTGTTCTTCGCAAATCTCATCGCTCTCCTCCAATTTGAAAAGACCCGCTGAGCGCCGGGCGGCGGCGCTCCTCGCCGGCGTAGGACGCAGCCTCTAAAACCCCTGCTCGACGATGCATCGCATGCACGCCGGCCCATGTGGTCCTGAGGTGATGTTGCATCGCCGCGACAGCGCGAGCAGCATCGCGAGCCTCAAGAGCCTCCACGATCGGCAGATGGGCAGCCGCCGTGAAGGCCAGGCTCTCGAGTTCGAGATCCACACAGGCGATGAGGATCTGCACTTCGGTGTCGATCGCCTCATGAGCCAGGAGGGTCTGGCGGTTACCGGATAGTTCGCAGATCCCCCGATGCAAGGCGACATCCGCCTCGCGCATGCCGGTGACATTGTTATCCGCCGCAGCTTCGAACATCCGGTTTTGGATGGCGCGCAGACCGACCAGATCGCGCTTAGTCATGCGCGGGATAGACTGCTCGATCGCGAACGATTCGACGCAGATGCGGAACGAGAAGACGTCGTCGATGTCCTGCACCGTAAGCACGCGCATACGGTGCCCGCGGCGAGGCGACGAGATGAGGTAGCCTCTTTGAGCAAGACCGGAGATAGCCTCCCGGATCGGGTTGCGGCTGATGCCCAATTTCCGAGCCAGTTCCGCTTCGTTGACGCGACCGCCAGGCTTAAGACGGCCAGACGTCATTTCCTTTAACAGGAAGTTGCGGACCTGTTCCGACAGACTCAGCGTCTCGAAGAATGAAATCACTCCCTCCCACGCTGAAATCTTGGGCAGCCCGAGCTTGCTCTTTTGGCTACAATTGCAGACTGTGGACAGAAAATAATCCAAGTCAAGCTTTCGGCGATCGAAAAGCGGCAGCCAG
Source organism: uncultured Alphaproteobacteria bacterium (assembly GCA_963770275.1). Classification (GTDB taxonomy): domain Bacteria; phylum Pseudomonadota; class Alphaproteobacteria; order Rhizobiales; family Beijerinckiaceae; genus Roseiarcus. The sequence goes on along the minus strand of CAVYPD010000025.1, from coordinate 32,847 downwards.
CCCAATCACCGATCTCAATCAAATTCGCCGCCCAGTAAACGCGCGCCGATCGTCGAGGTCGCTGACTGCATGATCTTCCGCGGCACCCTCTTAAGACCTAGGGAAGCAAATGTCGTGCCATCCGAGCCATCAGAGCGCCGTCTGGCGGTGGTATCAGGCGGCGGCGTTGTCACGTCTGGCAAGAAGAGGCTCCCCGCCGCGTCGTGTCGACTTGCTAAGTCATTGAATTTATTGAATCAGAGTCCAGCGGTAAAGCAAGTAATGAGCAGTAAAAAACGGTTCATGTAACAATGCCGGCGGAACTGACCGCGTTTCAATAACAGCTCGACGAAAGCCCAACCCGCAAAGGCGAACGACTCAAGCACGATTCCGGCGGCGTCCGTGAGCACCAGAATGAACCCAGTTCCTCGGACTGCGGAACCAAGGAAGCGCATAAATGGCGACGCCGCTTCAATATACGCACCGTTCCTCTTTAACGTCTCCGACAATTCGTCCCGGTTCTGCTTGAGCGGAACGGCAGGAGCCCAGAGGGTCGAGGCCCGCTTCGTGGCAGCGTTTCCAAGACCTCAAGATCTCGTCGCGTACATCCGCAGCCTCAACGTCTCCCGTCGCAAAAAAACGCTCCCATGCGCGAAGGCTTCGTTCCAGCTGCGTGTCTGCCATTGGCACGTTCCTCCAAACCGGGCCATGCTGTTGAGAAGCCCACTGCATTTTTCGGAAGGTTGTCATGCCCTGGGAGGCCACCATAGCTCCTTAATGCTCAAAACGGACCTCGCCGCGAGCGCTGCTTGTTGCCTAACGGTTCCTGCCAGGAAGCGATCGCAACGCCAGCCCCAATGGGCCACGGTCGATGTCTGTTTCTCCTCCTCCCCGCTCTCAGTCCCGTGATTGTGCGCGGGTCGAAAAGTAGTTGCCAGAGCTAACCATGCCGAGCGCAAGAGCAAGAACAAGGATCACGCCGGTCGCCAGGTACTGCCAATAGGAATTGACCCCCACAAGGATCAGCCCGTTGTTGACCATGGCAAACAGCCATGCCGCCAATACCGTCCCCAAGAGTGTTCCTTCGCCGCCGCGAAGGCTGGTTCCACCAACGACGACGGCTGCAATAGCGTTCAAATTGTAGTTGGGCGCCTGCGTGGCCACTGCCGACGAGAGATACCCTGTCAAAATAATTCCGGCGAGGCCTGTAAGGGCGCCTGAGGCGACAAATAGAAACAAATAAACCCACTGAAGATCGATGCCGCTTACGTGAGCGGCGCGGATATTGCTGCCGGCGGCCCGTACCCAACGTCCCATGTGTAGTCGTCTCAAAACTAACCAGCACATTGCGCAAACGACCAGTAATATCAAGAAACTATATGGAATTAGACCCCATACCTTCCCTCCAGCCAGCTCCAATACGAACGGGCTTTGAACGTAAACCGCGTTGCCGTCAGTGATTACAGCTCCAATCGACCCAAACGCAAAAAGAGTCCCGAGCGTTGCTACGAACGGCGCAACGTTCCCCCGAGTAATTATAAGACCGTTGATCGCTCCAAGTACTGCGCCAGTAAGTATGGAGATAAGCACGATGAGAGGCCCGGCCAAATTACCGGCGAGCAACAAAGCAACTATTGGCGCCAAGCCCATAATCGCTGTCACGGACAGGTCGAAGGCGCCAGCCATGATAAGAATTGTCATGCCAGCAGCGCCAATACCGAGAATTGACGCATCATTGAGCACGGCGTGGATGTTGCCTGCGTTAAAGAAATTAGGGGCCCAACAGAACAAAAAGATCAAGATAATAATATTGAGAATCCAGACGCCAGTCCGGTCTCCCCTTATGCGGATATGGGTGCGGAACTGCGCCAAAGTCTCAGCAACGACCCCGTTGTCTAACGCGCTCGACAAGATAGACCCTCCCTTTTGAGGTCTAGACCACAAGCATGCCCTTGCGGCGCGCACCCCGGCGAAGCCCGTCGGCCATCAAAGCAATGATCAAGATTCCTCCAAACACTAGTCCCTCATATTTCGAGGAAACGTTTGCGATATTGAGACCAGCCTTGACGGACGCCAGGAGAAATGCGGCGCAAACGGTGCCGATCAGATTGCCGCGGCCGCCCATTAAACTTGTGCCGCCGACTACGACCACGGCGATTGCCGTCAGCTCCGCACCCACCCCAACCGTGGAGTCAGCATTTTGGAGCATTCCGGCCACCATCAGACCCGCCAGCGCAGCTAAGACCCCGGCGAGCGTAAATACGCCCACGGTGACCGCCTTCACGTTGATGCCGGCGCCTGCCGCGGCCCGCAGATCGCCTCCGATAGCAGCAATGTGCCTTCCAAAAGGAGTCCAATGAAAAATAATCCAAACGATCGCAAAGACAACAGCAGCAATGACAGCGGCCCACGGGACAACGCCAAATAACCTCCCAATCACAAGTTTACTATATACGCTATTTCTGATAGTAACCGTAGCTCCATCAGTGATAAGAAGCTCTCCTCCCAAGATCATCGATAATGTCGCTAGGGTGGCGACGAAGGACGGAAGGCGAAGTAAATTAATCAGTTGGCTATTAATGAATCCGAGAGCCCCCCCAACAGCTAGGGCGATCGCGACTACAAATGCGAGCGGAATGCCATGGGACAGCAGGAGAGCTCCACTTATTGCAGAAAAACCCATGATCGATCCGACCGAAAGATCGAGAGCGCGCATAGCGATAATCAGGGTCATTCCAAGGCCGACGATCGCTGAAATCGAGGCGCTAACAATGATTCCTTCGATATTCAGGCGCGTCAGAAATCGATTGTTGATAAGCGTGAAAACAATGACCACGCCTACTAAGGCAATGATCGAGGCCGCTAGACTCTGATGAAAGAAGTTTTTTTAACATTGTCCCGCCCGAATGACTATCAACCGGCCATCAGTTTCAAGACTTGCTCTTCGGTTGTCGAAGTGGTCTCTACCTCAGCTGCAATGCGTCCGGATCTCAGCACATAGATGCGACTCGCCAAACGAAGAAGTTCGCTGATCTCCGACGAGGCTACGATGATGGCGACGCCGCGAGCTGCGAAGGAATCGATAGCTGAATAAATCTCTTCTTTCGCACCAACGTCGACACCGCGTGTAGGTTCAGAAAGAACCATCACGTTGGGATGCGACAATGCGCCGCGAGCGAAGAGGGCCTTCTGCTGATTGCCTCCGCTGAGGTGCGAAATGTTGGAGGACGGGCCTGAGCATTTGATCCCGAGCGCCGCTCGCATTGCGTCAAAAGCACGACGCTCCGCGGGAGCTGGTATCGGCGCCGCTCCGGCGAGACGCCATGAAGAGCGATTTGTGGTTGTGGAAGCAATTTTGACGGCGGCCGGATCGGTCGCTGGATTGTAACCGAGGACGACGTTTTCCCGCACGTCAAGATGCCCGAAGACACCTTCGGACTTGCGGTCTTCAGGCAGGAGAAACACGCCGTTAGCCAGCGACGCCTTAGGCTCGTTGAGGTCCGTCGGAGCGCCGTTTAGGCTCAATGTGCCTCGGTCGATCGGGCGGAGGCCATAGATTGCTTCGCAGAGTTCTGCTCGCCCCGATCCCAACACGCCGGCTAGGCCGACGATCTCTCCATCATGAACGCTCAAGCTAATGTTTCGGAGCAATGTTCCCGAGTCGACTGAGTCAAGGCTCAGCGTCGGCGTCTTCTCTTTTGTGTCGGCTGCCGATTTCCGGGGACGTTCAGCATTGGCTATCAGGGAGCTCTTGTTCCCGAGCATTGCTCGAATGACCGTCGTGATATCGGTCTCCGCGATGAGGCTTGAGGCGACAAGATTTCCGTCTCTTAAAACTGTCACTCGGTCCGCAAGGTCGAACACCTCCCAGAGCCGGTGAGACACGTACAGGATCGCGACTCCGTCCGCCTTAAGGCGCCTGACGATCTTGAAAAGGCGCTCCGTATCTTGAAGGTTCAAAGCCGAGGTCGGCTCATCCATGATGAGTACGTGAAAGTCACCAACGATCGCTTTTGCGATTTCGACGAGCTGCTGGTCCGCGACGCTCATCGAGCCGACGATGCGGCCCGGCTCCGCGTTGACGCCAAGTTCCTTCAAGACGGAGGTGACCTTCCGTCGGGCGTCGCCCCACTGAATCAGACCGTACCAGGACGGCTCTGCGCCAAGAAAAATATTCTCGACGATCGACATCGTCGGCACGACTTCAAGCTCTTGCGCGATCATCGAAATGCCAGCCCTTCGAGCTGACAGCGGATTCTTGAATTCGATCCTTTCGCCGTTCAGTTCCAGTCGCCCGGCGTCTGGGGACAGTCGGCCGGACAGCATATTGATAATGGTGCTCTTGCCCGCGCCGTTTTCCCCAAGCAAGGCGTGCACTTCACCGGGTCTCAGCTCGAGGTCCACGCCGTGGAGCACTTCAATCCCGCCGAACTGTTTGCGCATACCGGTGGCGCGCAGTGCAGGTACGCCAGTGCTTTCGCGTCTCACCACCAATGTATTCTCGGCCATTCTGGCTCAACTCCGGCGATCGTCTCAGCGGAACGGAGATCTGACGGTCACATTTGAAAGATCAGTGAGCAGCAGTTCGCGTCGCTCACGAAACAGCCCGGGAAATGGCCCCTCACCGCAACGATTTGTGCGGCGAGGGGCCAAATGCATCCGCAATCCCGCGATAAAGCGAGTCGCAGCCAGACTACTTGGGCTGAGTTCGGTCCTGATATTCCTTGAGCGAACTGGGCACGACCAATTCCACCGGCACGTTTACGGTCTTGGTCGCGGCGTCGGTATAAGTGGGTTTTTCGCCGTTCAGCAGGCTCCAGGCGAGATCGACCGCAACTTTTCCTTGCTGGTAAGGGCTCTGAGCGACGTCAGCGGCCAGTTTTCCTTCGGCCATTAGCTTGAGCGCGACCTCATCGCCATTAAAACCAACAAGTATCGGATCCGTAAGAGAATTGCGGCCAGCCTGTTCAATGGCTTGCTGAGCGCCAGCCGCCATGGAATCATTCATGGAATAGATTGCCGCTACCTTTGGGTTTGCGGCAAGAATGGCCTGTGCCGCCTTGAAGCCGCCTTCCAGAGTCTGCAAACCCGAGATGTTGGCCACAACCTTGAAGTTCGGGTTTTTGGCGATCGTTTCAGTGAAACCATCCGAACGCGGCTTATTCACTGACGTGGTGGGATTTAGCGCGATCGCTGCGACTTCCTGTACGCCGGGCTTGGAGGCCAAAGCCTTCATAATGAAGTCCGCGGCGAGCACCCCGCCTTGATAGTTGTCCGAAAGCACAAAGCCGTCATGGTCGCCTGAGGCGCCGACGTCGCCAACGATTACCGGAATTTTTTCGTTGTGAGCCGCAGTAATGGTCGCGGGCAATGCGCTCGGTTCATGCGGCGAGATAATTAACGCGCTAATCCCGTTGTTGATTAAAGCCAGGCTGCCTGAGACCTGCTTCTGCGCTGACGCCTGGCTATCCTGGGTCAGCAATTTGGTGAAGCCGTATTTTTTCATTTCCTCTTCGATGCCGCGCACATAGCCCTTCCAATAGGGATCCTGGGCGGACTGTATGCTGTATCCCAGAGTCAGCGGAGATTTCTTGGCGAACTTGGCGTCTTCCGCGCGAGCAGCGCTACCGATCGAAATCAGGCCCAAGCTGGCGACCATTACGGTCCCGAGAAGGATCCGCCTATGAACGACCCCCACACTTTCACGATCATGACGTTTCATCCCATGTCTCCTGTTAGTTTTCTGCAGCGGATTAACACCGCACACGCCTTAAACCGCAATTCGCATGCCATTGAAAGCGACGCAACCAACGCGCAAGGAATTTCGGATGTAGCAGCCGATTTGCGGGCTGCTTGCGCGCTTGGCCGGCCGTTTGTCGCATGTCGAGACACGTGTCGCGCGCTCGGGCGCGAACTCCGCGAGATGGCGCGTCGATCCGCGCTAGTCGTTGGTCGGCACGAACGTTGCGCCAATTCAACCGGAGTTTCAGCGGGGCAAGTCTGATCCCAGGAGGAAAGAGGTATGAAAATCGGCGCAAACACGATGATCTGGGCTGGGGACTTCACCCAGGAGCACTTGCCGCTCATCGACAAGGTCGCCGCAATAGGCTTCGACGTGATCGAAATTCTCGTGACTTCTGCTGAGCCGCGTTTTGACGCGAGCCAAGTACGGAAGCGGATACGAGACGCAGGCCTCCAATGCAGTGTTAGCGCGTCGTTGACGCCCGAGCACGACTTGTCGAGCGCCAATAAGGAGGTCCGCGACCGAGGCATCTCATTTCTAAACAGTGTGATTGGTACTGCCGAAGCGATCGGCGCCAAGATCGTCGCTGGACCGCTATACGCCAAGATTGGCCGCTTGCAATTCTTGTCGCCTGCAGCGCGAGCGCAGGAGCGTGACCGACTCGGCTGCCGCTCTCCGCGAGGTCGCAAAGACGGCGGAGGGCAGAGGCGTGGATCTTGCCATTGAGGTGCTCAACCGCTTTGAATCAGACTTCTTGAACATAGCTGAAGATGCAGTTCACTTTATCGAAGCCATCGGAAACCCTGCCGTTGGTATCCACCTCGACACGTTTCATATGTCGATCGAAGAAAAGGATGTCGGAGCGGCCATTCGCCGGGCCGGAATGCACCTCAAACACATGCATATGAGCGAGAATGACCGCGGAACGCCAGGTGACGGGCAAGTGAGGTGGAACGAAGTGAGACAAGCTCTTCGCGAAGTCGACTATGAGGGATTCCTGGTCATTGAGGCGTTTAATCCGTCCATACCGGATCTTGCTCAGTTCGTTCGCATTTGGCGGCCGGTTGCCGCGTCTCAGGACGCCTTGGCAAGCGACGGGTTACGCTTTCTCAGGCGCCTTATGGACGTGAGCCGACGGAATAGGTCGGCACTGTCATCTGTGCCGGGCGGCGATTGCGGTTCGATCAGTTGTGGCGTTCTGCGACACTTGTCGCAACTGCGACAGATGAGGCAGTGGATGCAGACCCCGCGAATCCTTCACTCGACGAACTAGGCTGGGCCCGCTCTTCGAGCGCGGTCGCACAGCGCCAGACAGTGTATGAGCGCAGACCGCGCATGTCGTGTCGGGACGCACCCTGCTCGGTGGGTCGGTGGCATGGTCTTTGCGCCCGCTGATTGGCTGAAATCTGAAAGGCTGATTCCTCTCCATGAGAACCTGCCCAGGGCGCCCGGAGACAACTTCTACTACGGCATACCGAGGTTCGTTGATGCGAGCGACGAGGCTTGCGCGGACGGCGATCGGAGCGGAAGAGCCGGAGGCGCCGTCACCGCGCGCGATTCGAGAGCTAGGCTTGCGTAAGCGCGTTGTATTGAAGCAGAGACTCGCGTGACAGCTTGGCGATCTCTTCTGCGGACTTGGTCGCCATCTCGATCGAAAAGACCTCTGGACCGATCTGCGTGAGCCCGCTCGTTTCGTTGAGCGTGTCCAGCATCGCAGCGATCGCAAAATCGCCTTGGCCCGGCCACAGCCGTTCGAAGCACTCCTTTTCGAGCGTCATGCCGGTCCGCAACGGCACATAACCGTCGCAGACCTGAACGCAGTGAATGAGATGACCCGGAATGTCTCTGAGAATCGTCAGCGGCGTGCCGCCTCGGGTGAAATGCGTGCAGTCGAAGACGAATCCGCCATTGCTGACCCCCGAATCGTTGAGGATCTGCGTTCCCTGTTCCAGGGTGACCACACCCCACATCGGTATGCATTCGAGATCGCAGGTCACGCCGTGCTCAGCCGCCTGGCGACAGATCGCAGCGTAGAATTCCGTGATCTGAGCGGTCGAGTAGCGGGTCGCAGGGAAGGTGGCGTTCAGGCTCATGTATTTACAGCCAATCTCATCGCAAAGATCGAAGAAGACTTTCGGTGAGACGTCATGCGCTGTGGCGTAGTCGGCGCCGAAATTCGTCGGCTTCCAGTTGGGGACCCAAGGGCAGAGCGGATCGAGGCGCGCGATCTCCACGCCGCCATCTGCGGCGATCGCCTTCATGTCCCGGATCGACAGGCCTTCGCCGGCAAGCTTTAGCACCTCCTGCGGCTGGATCGACATCTGGGCGAAACCCGCCAGCCGAGTCGCCTTGATCTTGTCTGGGAAGCTAAGGTGTAGGACGTTTGAGAAAGGCATCGCAAAATCGAGGTCGGAGCGAAGGGTAGGCATAGCGGTCTCCTCGAGTTTCGGCTGCGATCATAGATCTTGCGGTCCGTCACGGAGCAAGATATCCGCCGCCGGCGGTTGTAGCGTAAACTTGGTTCCCGCCGAACGAGAGTCGAAGGGCTCGCCTCTTGGTCAGGCCGTCGCAGGCGCCGCCCCTCAATTCTGAAACGCTTCGCCCCTGAGAGCGCGGAGCGTATTGCGGGAAACGAGAGGGCGGTGGACGTCGAACGCGTTCTGGATCGCGGCATGAACGGACAGGAACCGTTGCGTTGATCCGGGCGATTTGAACCGCTGCATCTTCCGCTCGCGTCGACGAACCGGGAGGTGGGAATTCTCGGCGCGATTGTTTCTCCGCAGGGCCTGCTCGTGGCGAGCCGTCAATCTGAGTTCGGACGTCGCCACAATATAAGAACGGAGTTTGTCAGTCATCAGCACGTCCGGCGCGCAGCCGTGCTTTTTGAGCAGCTTGCGCATCAATTCACGGCCGCGGTCTTCGCGTTGCCGTTGCAGCAGCAGATCGAGAACCTCGCCTTCGTCGTCGACCGCTCGCAGAGCCATCGCCTGCCGGCGATAAAGAACCGCCATCTCGTCAAGATGTCAGTGCGAGTGAGCCGATGACGTCTACGGCGAAGTTCCTTGGCGAACGACGGTCCGAACTTCAGCACCCATGGTCTGACCGTTACGTAGGAGGCGTCCCGCCGATTTCGATAGTGATAAAACTAAAGTAAATTCAATTACTTGGCTGGTGGGGGAGGTAGGACTCGAACCTACGAAGGCTTAGCCAGCGGATTTACAGTCCGCCCCCTTTGCCACTCGGGACACTCCCCCATGTCCGCAGGATCAAGTCTCGCGGACGAAAACGCCCCGGGCGGGCCGAGGCGGGTTGCGGCAAGGCTTATGTTGCCTCCCGGCTCGGCCTGTCAACTGGAAATATGACGTCGATCGGGCGGCGCGACGGACGCGCCTCTATGCTCCGGAAAGCCGCGCCAAGGGTCCGCGCACCCAACCGAAAGGGCTCTTTTCCGCGGTGACTGTAGTCAATTGCGGGCTTGAGACGCTTCGCGGCTCGCCGGAGGCTCGGTGCGCGCCGGCCAGCCAAACTCCGAACGCGACGCCCTCGCCGATCAGTACGGCGTCCCGTCCTTGTGCGCCATCCGCCGCTGGCCGTCGATCGTCACCACGGCGAGATCGTCGTCGGGATAGTCCGCCGCATCGCCCGCGGTCCGGTCGCCGATTTCGAGATAGACGACGTCCGCGCCGGTTTCGTTGATGAGGCAATGGGCGTCGCCGCTTCCTGCCTTGAAGCCGGCGCACATGCCGGGGTGAAGAGCCGTCCGGCCGGCGTCTGTGACCAGGGTCGGGCGCCCTTCCAGGATATAGACGAACTCGTCCTGCTTCGTGTGGGCGTGGCGCAGAGCCGAGGCTCCGCCGGGCGCAAGTCGCGTGATGTTGACGCCGAAATTCGTCAGCCCGAACAGATCTCCGAGCGGCCGCTTGTCGCGTCCGGCCATGCGCGAAGTGAACGGCTCAGGATAGTTGGTGCGAAAAGGACGCGGCGGCGCTTCTACGGCGAGAAGGGCGACTGGGCGCTTGGCGTTTTCGGACACGGGGCCAACCTCTGCGCCTTAGATAGCCGGTCGGCGCCGGCCTGTCATCGCGTCGGCCCTAGCGAACGGCGACCTCGATCGCTACATGAAGCGCCTGGACAGGAGGGCGTCATGGAAGGCTTCCTTATTCGCGCGGCAGTGGTCGCAATCGGCCTCTGGCTCGCCTCGAAGATGGGCCTGGTCGCGTTCAATTCGACCGGCACGCTGATCGCCGCGGCGCTTCTGCTTGGCGTCGTCAACGCCTTCGTGCGGCCGATCATCATTATCCTTACACTGCCCATCACCTTACTCACGCTCGGGCTATTCCTGCTCGTGATCAACGCGCTGATGATCCTGCTCGTCGCCTGGTTCCTCCCGGGCTTCCTGGTCGCAGGATTCTGGTCTGCGGTCTTCGCCGCGATCGTCGTGAGCCTGACGAGCTGGGTCATGTCGGGCTGGATCGGCCCGCGAGGCCGGGTCGAAGTCATGACGATTCAGCAGCCAGGCGGGCACGGCCGCTGGTGAGCGCGCCTTAGGCCGCGCCTGAGTCACCCGAGCTCAAAGGTCGTCACTCCAAAGCAGCGATCGAGCCGCCTCTGAGCGGCTCCGTTCTTGACCATGTGCGCAGTCTCGAAGATGGCGGAGAATGAGACGCTTGTCGTGCACGGGGCCTTCCTTCAGCTCAGATTCGCCGCCGCGACATCCCCGTCCGTCACGTAATGATTGACGCGGGCGACAAGCGTTTCCCCGGCGCGGCGCAACGCGACGTCGCCAATGGCGCCGGTCCTTTTGAGCTCGGCGACGATGAAATCGCGCTCGACGTTCACGTCATTGTCGGTCGCGTGGGTGAACTGGAAGGTGAACTTGGTGAAGGAGAGCCCCGTGTCCCGCGTTCCAGCCCCGACCCAGAGCGCGGGTGCGCCAATTGGCGGACGATCGGCGTTCAGCCAGAACTCGGGAGTGTTCAACGGCTCGTCGTCGCGCTCGAGGCTCAGCGCCCAGAAGCGGACGTGATGGCGCTTGCGCGGGCTCATGTCGATCGCCTTCTGGAAGCCAACGTCCTGCGCGCGGCCGAACAGAAAGAGCGTGCTGAACGGCGCGGCGGGATAGGACCGATTGAGCACGAAGGCCACGACCATCCGCCAGGAGCTGGCCAGATTGAGGGGCTGAGCTTCTATCCAGCCCGCCGCGAGAAAGGCGGCGCGAAGTTGGCTGAACTCGCCCATGAGGACGAGATTGACCGGGTCTCCGGGAAACCCATCGCCGGTGAGAGTGAAGCTCGGCACGCTCTTGCGTTGCAGGATTTTCAGGCTCATCCGCACGATGCGCGGCAAGAACACGTAAGCCGCGAGCGCGTAGACCAGGCTCAGCGCCAGGATTGCCGGCAGCCTGCGGTCGGTGAAGCGGAAAACGAAGACGATCAGCCAGACGCTGAAGGCGCCCAGCGCGAAGACGGCCACCCGCCGACAGATGAGCGTGAGAAGCCTCACCGTCCTAACCCCAACCCATAAGCCGCGATTTTTGCGATTCGCGGCGACGAGCGAACCTGCCCGGGTCCACGGGGCGCGGCAAGCAGAACCGAGGCGCCGAATATCAGCGCGACAAGTCCTCGGCGAGGCGTTCGAGGAATTCCAGGCAGGCGACGAGCTGCGCCTCGTCGACGAACTCGTCGGCTTTATGCGCCATGTCGATCGAGCCCGGTCCGCAGACGATGGTCGGCAGGCCCGCGCCCTGAAAGTGGCCGGCCTCCGTGGCAAACGACACGGCGATCGCGTTGTTGGAGCGGGTGAGCCTCAGCGCCAGCGTTTCGGCCACAGACCCCGCGTCGGCCGCGAGCGGGGGCACGTCGACCTCGATCGTCGTCACGATCGAGGGGCCCGCCACGAAGCGCGTCAGCCTCGGCAGGGCGACTTCGTCGACGAACGCCTGAACCTTCGCCAGCGCCGAGGCGGTCTTGGCGCCCGGCAGGCCGCGAAACTCCCAATTGAACACGCACTCGCGCGCCAGGATGTTGCGCGCCGTCCCGCCGCGGATCATGCCGACGTGGAGGGTTGAGTAGGGCGGGGTGAAGCGCGGGTCGAGCGGGCCCTCCTCGTAGGCGCGTGCGAGCCGGCCGATCTCGCTCACCACGTCGGCGGCCGCCGCGACGGCGTTGGCGCCAAGCGCCGGCAGGGCAGAATGGGCTTCATGCCCGGTTACGACCGTGCGAAAAGTCGCCACGCTTTTATGCGCGTCGGCGACCTTCATCATGGTCGGCTCGCCGACGATGACCGCGGCCGGTCGCGGCTCGTCGTTGCCGAAGCGGGCGATAATGTCGCGCGAGCCGAGGCAGGTGGTCTCCTCGTCGTAACTCAAGACGATGTGGATCGGGCGCCTGAGGCCAGCGTCCCGGAACACAGGCGCCATCGCCAGCACGCAGGCGTCGAAGCCTTTCATGTCGCAGGCGCCCCGGCCATAAAGGCGCCCGGAATCCTCGCGCAACGTGAACGGCGGGCTCGACCACGGCTGCCCCTCGACCGGCACGACATCGGAGTGGCCCGACAAGACCACGCCGCCATCGACGCGTGGCCCGATCGTGGCGAGGATGGCGGCCTTGTCGCCGGCCGCATTCGGCGCGCGGCGCGATTCGAGCTTGTGTTCCCGCAGGTAGCTCTCGACAAAGTCGATAAGCGGCAGATTGGAAGTGTCGCTCACGCTCTCGAAGGCGATCAGCCGCGTGAGCAGCGCCTTGGCCTCGGCGAGGCGGCCATCGCTCGTCATCCGGGCGCTCCGACAATCGCGCCACGGGTGGCGTCGTCCGCAACCACGGAGGCGGTGGACGGCGCGACCTGGGCCGTTAGAATGAGGATTGCATGTACGAAGCCGTTACGCATCAGGTCAAAGTCACCGTCGAGCCAACCTTCGATCCGGAACGCTCCGATCCGGACGAACGGCGCTATTTCTGGCGCTATGCAGTTGAGATCGTCAATCTCGGCGACAAATCTGTGACGCTGATCGAGCGACACTGGCGGATCACTGACGCGGCCGGCCGTCACCAAGAGGTGCGCGGACCCGGCGTCGTCGGCGAGCAACCGACGATCGAGCCGGGCAAGTCGTTCCGCTACACCTCGGGTTGCCCGCTGACCACGCCGAGCGGCCTCATGGTCGGCGAATACCGGATGGTCGATCCAGAGGGACGGAGTTTTGAGGTGTCCATCCCCGCATTTTCCCTCGACTATCCGGACGGAAAGCGGGTTCTGAACTAGCGGAAAGGCGGCGAAGCGCCTCTCAACATGCATAACCCGTCAACTCCAGGCGTTCCGAAGCGAAGGCCGCCGACCACGGACCTCGCAGTCGCGTTAATGATCAGGATGAGCTTCAGCACTTAAGACGGGCGTGGTTGCCGGACGCAGGATGTCGCCGCCGAACGCAAAGGGGGTTTAGTGAACGTCAGGCCACCGCTCGCCAGCCCACCCCCAGCTCCCCAACGGCTTCGCCTGCGATCCGGGCCTTCCCGTTCATCTCCCAGACTGAGGCCTGACCATTGGCGTTCTGCCACTCGATGTCCGAGAAGCCGTCGCCGTTGAAGTCGCTGGTTCCGATGGCGTGCCAAGCCAGCCCCGGATTGGGGCTGACCGCCCCGCCGCCGATCCGGTTGGCCCCGTTCATCTCCCAGATCGAGGCCTGACCGGTGCTCAGGTTCTGAAAAAGAATGTCGGAGCGGCCATCGTCATTGAAATCGCCGGTTCCGATTAGTTTCCAAGCCAGCCCCGGATTAGGGCTGACGGGCCCGCCGCCAGTCCGTTGGGCCCCGTCCATTTCCCAGATCGAGACCTGACCCGTGCTGACGTTCCGGAAAAGGATGTCGGAATGGCCATCCCCGTCGAAGTCGCCCGTTCCGACTGCTTTCCAGGCCGGCCCGGGATTGGGGCTGACCGTCCCGCCGCCGACGAACGCCCTTCCATTCATTTCCCGGACCGAAGCCTGACCAGTGCTCAGGTTCTGAAAAAGAATGTCGGAATGGCCGTCATCATTGAAGTCGCCGGTTGCAATCGCTTTCCAGGTGGGCCCAAGACCCGTGCTGACGGGCCCGCCGCCGATCCGGGTGTTCCCGTTCATCTCCCAGATCGAAACTTGGCCGCTGCTCAGGTTTTGCCACAGGATGTCGGAGAGGCTGTCGCCGTTGAAGTCGCCGGTTCCGATCGCTTTCCAAGCCGGCCCCGGGTTGGAGCTGATGATCCCGCCACCGCTCAGCGGCTTTCCATTTATGTCCCCGATCGAGACCTGCCCGGTGCTCGTGTTCTGCCACAGGATGTCGGAAAAACTATCGCCATCAAAGTCGCTGTCCGGGGTCGCCGTGACGCCGAGCGGCGTCGCGTCATTCACATTCGCAGCGAGTTCGCTCGTGCCGTCCGCGGTCCCGTCTGACCGGAAGAGACCGACGCTCATTCCGTCGAAGGCGTAGAATTCGAGAAGCCCGTTGGCGGCGGTCAAGTCGTGAGGCGAGGAGTTTCCAGAATCGGGATTGATGTCCTTGATCATCACGGTCCCGACGGCGGTCCCATCCGATTTCCATAGTTCATCGCCATTCGTCGCGTCGTGGGCGCGGAAGAAGAGCGTGCCGTCGACGTTCTTCAGATTGCCAGTGGAGGAGCCGTTTGGCCCAGGATTGATGTCCTTGACCATCACCGTTCCGGCGGCGGTCCCGTCGGTCTTCCAGAGCTCCCTGCCATGCGCGCCCACGCCGTCGCCGTCGTTGGCAACGAAGTAAAGCGTGCCATTGACGTTCGTCATATCGGAGGGGTCGGAGCTCTCGGAGCCAGGAATTATGTCCTTGACCATCTTGGTTCCGGCAGCCGTCCCGTCCGATTGCCACAGCTCGACGCCGAGCTTGCCGCCGTTGGCGCCAAAGTAAAGCTTACCGTTGACGTTCGTTAGATCGGAGGGGCCGGAGCCGCCTTCGCCGGGAACGATATCCTTGACCATCCGGGTTCCGCCGGCCGTCCCATCCGACTTCCATAACTCCGAGCCGTGCTGCGGGTCGCTGCCGTCGAAATAAAGCGTCCCGTTAACGTTCGTCAGGTCGAAGGGGGGAGGAGCCGAGTGCGCAGGGCTGATGTCTTTGACGATAACTGTTCCGGCCGCGGTCCCGTCCGTCTTCCAGAGCTCATCGCCGTGGTCGCCAACGCCGAAGGAACGGTCCGCAGCGGTGAAGTAGAGCGTACCGTTGACGTTCGTCAGTTGCTGCCCAAAGGAGGCATTGTCGCCAGGGGCGATGTCCTTGACCAGTAACGTTCCGGCGGCGGTTCCATCGGACTTCCATAGCTCACCGCCATGGGCTCCGTCGTCGGCCTCGAAGTAGAGCACGCCATTGACGTTCGTCAGAAACTGAGGATTCGAGTCGCCTTGTCCCGGGTTGACGTCCTTGACCATCACAGTGCCGGCAGCGGTGCCATCCGACGTCCACAGCTCAACGCCATTCGCCGCGCTTTGGACCGAGAAGAAAACACGGCTGCCGATCGTCGTGAGATTTTGGATCGCCCCTTGGCCGAACGACGCGACGGCATGCAGGACCTTCCGTCCGTCGGTGACCCATAGTTGATGAAAGCCAACAAACTTATCGAAATAGGAAAGCGCCATGAATTCCTCGCCGCAAGCTTGTACTGACAGACCCGCCTATACTATTTTAATTAATCTGTCCGAGAGTGTCGAAGGGCGGACAAAACTGATCCAATGACTTAGACATAATTCTAAGCCTCGATTGTGACGCACGTCACAGGGAGGCGTAGTTCTACTTAGGTAGAACTACCTACTATTGCGCTGGGTATCATTGCGACGATTTGGAAAACCATTGTTCAGCTTCTTCTTCGTTGGAATGCTAGAACGGCGGGGTGGCGCAGAGATTGTGGCACGCTGCACTTAGCCGGAAGATGCCGCTGCTCGGAGGCTCGACCCCCGCCCCTCCGCGACGGCCATCGAGGACCGAACCCGATGACAATGGACCCCCGGTGCAAACCGGATATGTTCGGCTAGTAAGCGGCTTGTAAGCGCCGTGTAATGGTTCTGCAGCAGACGCCAACATGGTCAGGCGAAAGGCGGACAGTGAGCCGATCCTTCCAGGCCGAAAACACGCCAAGCACCTCATTCTTCTTATACATTAATGATATAGCTTCAGACCTGCCTGCCGCCGCGCGCTTCGGCGAAGAGTCCCGCACATTTCCTTGTCAAAACCAGAAGGCAATGGTAATCTTTCCGCTTGGCCAGATTGAACAGCGAGCGCCCCGCGGTGCGAAAAAGGAAGGGGAGCGCATTGGCAATCGCGCGAGGACTATCTGCAGCTGCCGCGAACGGGAACAGTTTTTTTATTTGAATCGGCTGTAACCCATTGAAAAGTCCCGATTCGAAAAAATAAACGCTACTAAACGCTAGCTATTTTAGTAGCGTTTAGTAGCGTTTAATGACGCTTACGCGCGTTTATTTGCGCGGGCGGCGGCGTTTGAAACGCCAAGGGCGGCCCGCAAGCCGCCCTTGGTCGTACGTCAGACGCGAACGTCTGCTCAGTACGAATAGTACATGTCGAATTCGACCGGATGAGGCGCCATCTCGAAGCGCATCACGTCGGTCATCTTCAGCTCGATATAGCTGTCGATGAAGTCGTCGTTGAACACGTCGCCCGCCTTGAGGAACGCGCGGTCTTTGTCGAGGTTAGAGAGCGCCTCGCGCAAGGATCCGCAAACGGTCGGGATCTTTTTGAGTTCCTTCGGCGGCAAGTCGTAGAGGTCCTTGTCCATCGCCGGGCCGGGATCGATCTTGTTCTGGATGCCGTCGAGGCCCGCCATCAGCATCGCCGAGAAGGCGAGATAGGGGTTCGCCATCGGGTCCGGGAAGCGGACCTCGACACGCTTGGCCTTCGGGTTGGCCGTCCACGGAATGCGGCAAGAGGCCGAGCGGTTGCGAGCCGAATAGGCGAGCAGAACCGGCGCCTCATAGCCCGGGACCAGGCGCTTGTAGCTGTTGGTCGAGGGATTGGTGAAGCCGTTGAGCGCCTTCGCGTGCTTGATGATGCCGCCGATGTAATACAGGCACTCCTGGCTGAGGTCGGCGTATTTGTTGCCGGCCATGATGGGCTTGCCGCCCTTCCAGATCGACTGATGGACGTGCATGCCCGAGCCGTTGTCGCCGAAGATCGGCTTGGGCATGAAGGTCGCCGTCTTGCCGTAGCTCTGCGCCACCATGTGGATGCAGTACTTATAGACCTGCATGTGATCCGCCATCGTGGTCAGCGGGCCGAACTTGAGACCGAGTTCGTGCTGAGCGGAAGCGACCTCGTGATGGTGCTTCTCGACCACGGCGCCCATCTGCGCCATCGCCGCGAGCATTTCGCCGCGCATGTCCTGCGCCGAGTCCTGCGGCGGCACTGGGAAATAACCCCCCTTGGTGCGCACGCGGTGGCCAAGATTGCCGCCCTCGTAAGTCGTATCGGAATTGGTCGGCAGTTCGATCGAGTCGATGTGGAAACCGGAATTGTAAGGATCGGAGGAGAAGCGAACGTCGTCAAACACGAAAAACTCGGCCTCCGGGCCGACGAAGATCGTATCGCCGATGCCGGTCGACTTGAGATAGGCCTCGGCCTTCTTTGCGATGCCGCGCGGATCGCGGTTATACGGCTGGCCGCTGGCGGGATCCAGAATGTCGCAATTGATGACCATCGTCGAGGCGGCGAAGAACGGGTCCATGCACGCCGAACCCGGATCGGGCATAAGCGTCATGTCGGACTCGTTGATCGCTCGCCAGCCGGCGATCGACGACCCGTCGAACATCAGGCCCTCGGCGAACGCGTCCTCGTCGATCAGCGTCTGATCGAAGGTCACGTGCTGCCATTTGCCGCGTGGATCGGTGAAGCGCAGATCGACATATTTAACGTCATTGTCCTTGATCGCCTTCAGGACATCCTTGGCGGTCTTCATCATTTGCCCTTCCTTGATGATTAACTTCTGCTTCGCCCGCCTAGGGTGGCTGGGCGCCCTCGTCAGCCTGAAACGCCTTTAGACCGCATCGGCGCCGGTCTCTCCGGTGCGGATGCGAATGGCTTCCTCGATCTGCGATACAAATATCTTGCCATCCCCGATCCGGCCCGTTTGCGCCGCACTGCGGATCGCTTCGATCGCCGGACGGAGATTTTCGTCCGAAACCACGACTTCGATCTTCACCTTGGGCAGAAAGTCGACGACATACTCAGCCCCCCGATAAAGCTCGGTATGTCCCTTTTGCCGGCCGAAGCCTTTCGCCTCGAGGACGGTGATTCCTTGGATTCCCGCCTCCTGCAGCGCCTCCTTCACCTCGTCGAGTTTGAACGGCTTGATGATCGCCTCGATCTTCTTCATTTCGGCCAAACTCCTCATCCCCGCGGGGTCGGCCGCGCCGATCCAAGACCCCTTTTTGGCGGCGCGGCAGGGGGAGCGCGGCCGAAGGGGTCAATAGCATCGGATAAGGGATCGCGCCACCGGGCGCCTGTTAAGAGGTCAGGACCGAGACGGCGTCCGTTCCGGCGCCGCTCAAATAGGCGCCTTGGCCAATAATCGGGCAGCCGATCAAACGGTCGGTCCCCATTCGCCCGAGCCGAAAATCCGCCACGACGTAAGCCCCGCCTTCGCCACGACGATCCGGCCTGACTTGGCCATCGCGACCAGATGGGCGAACACCATCGGATGGCGCCACGACATCGGCTTCGCCGGCGAGCAAACGGCGCGATATTCGTCGCTGTCCGCGTCCTCCATCAATATCGTCCCGACGAGATCTGGGCGCAGCTGGCGCGACAGATCGCGCCGTGTCAGCCATTCGCACTCGAAGTCGCGACAAACTTCCGGGCGGTCGGTATAGATCGCGCAGCCGCCGCCGGAGAGGCAATTGACGCACTTGGGGCCCGGGGGCTTCTTGAAATAGTCGATCTCCAGCGCCGAGCAGCACATCGTGCATGCTCCACAGGATTTTCCGAACGCCGCAGTCATTCGTTCCTCGCGCCGCTGCTTGATTCGGTCGTCACGGCGGCTCGCAACATCCTATCATTATTTCAGCCCTGAAGAGACAGGCGGTTTTTGAAGGTCAGTGGGTGCCGGCACAATTGTTGATCGGAAGGCCCTTTGGCCGACCGCGGGAACCTAAGGCGGCGGCCTGCGTTGTTTCGGCAGCTCTCAAAGGAGGCTGTCATGGACAAAGAACATATCAAAGGCGCCGCGGACAAGGCCAAGGGCGCCATGAAGGACGCCGCCGGCAAGCTGATGGACGACAAGGGATTGCAGGCCGAGGGCAAGATGGACAAGGCGAAGGGCAACGCCCGCGAAGCGCTCGGCGACGTCAAGGACGCCGTTCGGCACGCCAACGACAAGTAGTAAAGCGTCGTAGCAATCGATGGAGGGCGGCCGGTGGCCGCCCTTTTTGCGTCATTATGTGGTCACCGTGCGTTGCAAGGTTCGAGTTCAGCGCGGAGACCTCCAGCTCCGCGCCCTACGCCCCGCCCAGCTTTCCCTCCCTCCTGGGCGGGGCGCTTGGTCAATGCGTAGCCTCGCGAGTTCGAACCGGGGCGGACGCCGAAGCGTCGCCCCTGCTACAAGAGGCTACCCTGCGGCCGAGGCGAGCTTCTGCGAGGCGCGATAGCCCGCAACGCCGAACCCGGCAAAACCGATCAACATCAGCGCCAAGTCGACGCTTCAGGAATCCCCGTAAGGGTGAAATGCCCGACGCCAAATGCGTTGGGATTTGAGCTCAACTCGCCACAGGCATTGCCCGTTGGCGGCGTCATTTGGCCGTCAAAGCTGAAGCGGCAGCATACCGGCGATCATCATGGCGGCGAACGTTGTGGCAAACTTCATCGATTGGCTTCCGAATGTAGAAACGGCTTCGCGCGACTAGCAGCTGCGATCCGTCAGCGGATCACTAGAGGCGTCGCACGTGTCGTCTAGATGACCGTGCGCGTCATGCGTTTAGGCCGAGGCGCGCCCGAAATGGCCGCCATGATAGCCGCCGCGTTCCGATCAGCCTAAGTTGCCGCGGCCAGAAGACTTGAGGCGGTCGACGAATGCCGCTGACCGCCAATCACCCCAGCGGGAGCCCTGCTCAATGAAAGCCCTCGTCAAGGAAAAGCCGGAGCCGGGCCTGTGGCTCGAGGATCAGCCGATCCCCGAGATCGGCCCCGACGACGTGCTGGTGAAGGTGCACAAGACCGGCATCTGCGGCACCGACATCCATATTTTCAATTGGGACGAGTGGGCCCAGAAGACGATCCCGACGCCCATGACCGTGGGCCATGAATATTCGGGCGAAATCGCCGAACTTGGGGCCAATGTGCGACGTCTCAAGGTCGGCCAGCGCGTGTCAGGCGAGGGCCATGTGATCGGCATGAGGAGCCGCGCTGCGCGCGGCGGGCGCTATCATCTCGATCCGGAGACGCGCGGCATCGGCGTCAACATCCCGGGCGCCTTCGCCGAATATGTGCGGGTGCCGGCGTTCAACATCGTACCCTTGCCCGACGACGTCGACGACGAGCTCGGCGCGATCCTCGATCCGCTCGGCAACGCGGTCCATACCGCGCTCGCCTTCGATCTCGTGGGCGAGGACGTGCTGATCACCGGGGCGGGGCCGATCGGCATCATGGCCGCCGCGGTCGCGCGCCACATTGGCGCGAGGCATGTGGTGATCACCGACATCAACCCGAAGCGCCTCAAGCTTGCGGAAGAGGTTGCCGACGTCGTCGCGGTCGACGTCTCGAAGACCGATCTCAAGGAGACGATGAGCCGGCTCAAGATGACCGAGGGCTTCGATGTCGCGCTCGAAATGAGCGGTGCGCCTGCGGCGTTCGATCAGCTGTTCGACACTATCCTCACCGGCGGCCGCGTCGCCCTGCTCGGCCTGCCGGCGAAGCCTGCGCTGGTCGACTGGAACAAGATCATCTTCAAGCAACTCACCATCAAGGGGATCTATGGGCGCGAGATGTTCGAGACCTGGCACAAGATGATCGCGATGCTGGAAAGCGGGCTCGACGTGCGCAAGGTCATCACCCACCGACTGCCGGCGGCGCAATTCCTCGAGGGCTTCGAGATCATGCGGAGAGGCGAGAGCGGCAAGATCGTCCTGGACTGGGAGAGCGCCTAGAGCGACGTGCATTTGGATGGTGTCCGTTTGGCTCCTTCGGCGGCAGGCGCGGCGTCGTTCAGTTGACCCGGTTTGGATTTTCTTGTGCAGTCGCCGTTTCGCTGCGAAAACCCCCGTATTTGAGGTTTGGATTTCCTTGGATTTCCTTGGATTCTCTCGTCCGAATCGAGACTTATCAATGGGTTACAAGAGATTTTCAGAAGAAGATTTTTCCTCGCGCTTTTGTCGTCGCGAAAGCGCCGTCGAAACGGCGGCCCCAAGATTCGGCATGCGGAAGGGATAGATTGGTCATGGGGCAAGCTCTAACTTGATTTCTGATTTTCTGCAAGAGATTGTCGCCCGATCGACTTCACCCGACTCAAGACGTTGACCGGTGCGACCGGCGAGAACCTCGGCGTGCAACTCGATCATCTGGCGCGCGGGCTACGTCTAGGTGACCACGGCTTTCGTCGGCCGAAGGCCCCGCGCCACGGTCAAAGCCCGCGCGCAAGGGCGCGCGGCCTTCGCTCGCCATGTGGCCTTCCTGAAGTCGATCATTGAAGGCGCGTGAGGGCTTCGAGATCATTGCGCCGGCTGCGACGGCGCCAAAATGGTGCTGAATTGGGCGGGCTGAGACGCGCGCTCCCTCGCCGCGCCTGAGCTACAAGCTCGACCATTGCACGCTGCTTCCGTGAGGATGAGCGACGGCCAGGCGAACGTCGTGCGCGCCGGGCCATAAGGTCATTCGAAGCTCCGGCTGAGACAAGGAATCTAACAGCTCGAAGCGCAACCAGGCCAAAGGCGCAGCGCTGGTCGCGCGGCCGCCGGCCTCGTCAAGGCTCGCGCGGATGCTCGCCTGGGTCTCTGGCGGCATGTATTGCCACATGATGGAATGGTAGAGGACCGTCGCGCTCGACGCGGCCGGTTCGCGTAGTTTTGTTCTGACCCAGTCAGCGGCGTCGGCCTGATCAACTCTTGGACCGTGGGCGCGTGCGAGGTCGATGGCGCTTTCCAGACGGGACAGGCGCTCGCGCTGATCGGCCCAGATGTAAGCTCTGAGGCGGAGGCGCTGGGCGGGGTCTTCGAGATCGATTGGCGCGATGTCGCAAGCATGACGCTCGATCACACGGAGTGGGGCGTCGACCGGCGGCGACGGGCCTTCCCAACTGGGCGCGAGGCTGACGGGGCTCTGCGGGTCGCCCCAGCCGACCGCGCCGAGACGATAGTGATAGCGATCCCAGATGGTGTTGAGGCCTGCGCTCGCGCCGATTTCGAGACACCGGAGCGGCAGGCCAGTCTCCTTGGCGATCTCCAGAAAGCCTCCGACCAGCACGCCCGATCGACCAACCTCGTTCGTCTGTGGGGGCGAAACAAGAAAAGCGCGAATGGCGCTTTGATGCTCTCGGACGACGTCGAGAACGACGGGCCGCAATGGCTCGACTGGCGCCGCGCTCGGCGGATAGCACGGGACAAGTGCAGGCGCCGACCCGGTCAAGGCGAGCGCGTGCAGCGCTCCTGCCATCCTGAGAGCCAAGGCGTCCGCGACCGGATCGCCAGGCCACCCGAGCGCCAGTTCCGCGCTGGCGCCGCCGGCTGCGATGTCGTCTCGCAGAATTGTAAGCAGCCGCGCCGTGAATGGCGAGGCGAGCTTTTCACACCACCCGATCTGCTTGTCGAATGCGACGAGAACCGTTTGCCGATCTTGATCGTGATCTGAAACACTCATCAGCGAGTCCACTTCAGCTTGGAAGTAGTGGCCCGGCCCTCATCGCGTCTCCAATCCCTTCGCAAACATCTCGAACTCAGCGTCAGCGATCGGCACCAGATGCTTGTCCTCAGGGAAAGCGCCCTTCTCGACATCGGCCCGGAACTCCTGGAAGGCGGCGATGCGCTCGCGCTGTAAGCGCTCGTACTCCGCGCGAAAGTTGCGGTAGACTTTGGCGTGACGGGGTTGATGACCGCGCGAGTAACCCAGCACGTCCTCGGCGAACAGATATTGCGCGTCGCAGCCTGAGCCGGCGCCCATCGACATGAGAACAAGCGTCGTGCGCTTCGCAATCTCGCTCGCCACGCGCGCGGGCACGACCTCGATCTCGGCCGCGACCGCCCCCGCAGCTTCGAGCTGCTTGACGTGATGGTAGACCTGCATCGCTTCGGCGGCGGTCTTGCCCACGGCCTTGAATCCGCCGCTCCATGTCGCCCGCGCAGGGATGAGCCCGACATGGCCGACGACCGGAATTCCTTCGGCAGCGAGCTTGGAGATCGTGTCGAGACTGCCGGCGCAATAGAACGCGTCCCCGCCGATCATCAGGTTTTTGTGTGCGGCGCGTAGATAGTCCTCGTAGGTGCAGTGCTGGCCGTAGATGAGCCCGACCTGCACGAAACAGTCGCCCGCCGCCTCGCGCATCGAGGGCGACCAGAGGTGTTCAACGATCGACAGAATATCAATGCCGGCCGCAGACGCCGCAGCCGCCTCTTCAGGCGTTTCGACGAACAGCATCGTCAATTGCCGCTTGCCCTTGAGCTTGCGCAAATCGGCGACCGTGAGCCGAGCGTGTTTCGTCAGAGCCATTGATCCCCTCCATTTTTATCCTCGGATAAAGCAAGGGCGCCGCGAAGCCAAACGCTGCTCATAGCGCCGCGCGGCGTTCGCCCGGCGCGTGGCGTTTTTGAAGTCGATCATCGCGGGCGTCGTAGGCGCTTGCGTTGACCTCACCGCCTCTGGCGGCGACAAATCGGCATGATCCGCGGCTTTTTCATCCTCCTCGCATTTCAGCTCGTCGGCGAGGTCGCGGCGCGCGGGCTTGGATTGCCGGCGCCCGGCCCGGTGATCGGACTCGCGCTGCTGGTTGTTGCGCTTAGCCTTTACCAGCGCTGGCGGCCGCTCGATGAAGAGGCGCTGGCTGAAAGCGACCTCGGCAAAGCTGCAAGGGGGTTGCTCGCCGCGTTGCCGCTTTTGTTCGTGCCCGCAGGCGTCGGCGTGGTGCAGTACATGGGCCTGTTGCGCGAGCAGGGATTGGCGCTCGCCGTGGCGCTCGTCGTCTCGACCATTGCGACGCTGCTCGCCACCGTCGGCGTCTTCCTGCTCGTCAAGCGCCTCACCGGCGCGAAAGGCGAGGCATCACCCCGTTCCGCCTCTGGGTCTATCTGCAGACGACGCCTCTCTTTTGGCTGACGGCGACGCTTGCAGCCTTCCTTGTCGCCGACGCGCTGGCGAAGGCGGCGGGCCGACGCCCGATCGTCAATCACGTCTTGATCGCCATCGCCCTGCTTGGAGGATTGCTCAAGCTCACCGGAACGGACTACCAGACTTATTTCAACGGCGCCCAGTTCGTGCATTTCCTGCTCGGGCCGGCGACGGTCGCGCTTGGTGTGCCGATCTATGCCAATTTCGCGCTCGTCAGACGCAATGTCTGGCCGCTTGCGGCGGCGCTGCTCATCGGCGCGACTGTGGCGATCGCGTCCGCGGTGCTGGTCGCGAAAGCGTTCGGCGCGCCGCGCGCAATCCTGATCGCGCTCGCGCCGAAGTCGATCACGGCCGGCGTCGCGATGGCGGTGACCGAGGCGCTCGGTGGCGCGCCGCCGCTGACCGCCGTTCTCGTCATCGCCACCGGCATCCTCGGCGCGGTTATCGTGACCCCCCTCATGGACGCGCTCGGCGTGACCGACTACGCGGCGCGCGGCTTCGCCGTGGGCTCGCCTCGCATGGCATCGGCACGGCGCGCGCCTTCGCGGTCGATCCGGTCGCCGGCGTGTTCGCCGGCCTCGCCATGGGACTTAACGCCATCGTCACCCCGGCGTTGATTCCGGCGCTTCTGCCCTGGCTGATCGGGTGACGAAGAGGCGCAGACTCGCCTCACCGCCTCGGATAACGCTCGCTTAGGAGTTCGAACAACGCCCGCGCCGCCTGGATCTCGCCGCCCGCCGGCCCATGGGCGCGCGGCTTCGGATTCCAGGCGTAGACGTCGAAATGCGCCCAGGACTTAGCCTTGTCGACGAATCGCCGAAGAAAGAGCGCGGCGGTGATCGACCCCGCCATGCCGGCGCCGGAGCCCGAATTGCTGATGTCCGCGACGGAGCCCTCAATCATCGCGTCGTAAGGACGCCAGAGCGGCATGCGCCAGAGCGGATCGCGCACGCGCGCGGAATGGCCGGCGATCGAAGCTCGCGAGCGCATCGTCGTCGGTGTAGAAAGGCGGCAGATCGGGGCCGAGCGCGACCCGCGCGGCGCCGGTCAAGGTGGCAAAGTCGAACATCAGCTCCGGCGCGTCCTCGTCCGCAAGCGCGAGCGCGTCCGCAAGGATCATCCGCCCCTCGGCGTCGGTGTTGCCGACTTCGACCGAGATCCCCTTGCGGCTGACAATCACGTCGCCCGGTCGCATCGCCGGCGCCGAGATCGCGTTCTCGACGATCGGGATCAGCGTCCTCAAGCGGAGATCAAGCCCCGCCTCCATGATCATCCGCGCCAGCGTCAGCGCCGTCGCCGCCCCGCCCATGTCCTTTTTCATGAGCTCCATGCCGGAAGCCGGCTTGATGTCGAGACCGCCGGTGTCGAAGGTGACCCCTTTGCCGATGAGCGACACTTTTGGCGCGTCCTCGCGTCCCCAGGAAAAGTCGACGAGCCGGGGCTCTTCGGCGCCCGCGCGTCCGACAGCGTGGATGAGTGGAAAATTGGCGCCGATGAGTTCGTCGCCGCGCACCACGGTGACGCTGGCGTCGAAATGCTCGGCGAGCTTGACCGCCTCCTGTTCAAGCGCGTTCGGGCCCAGGACATTGGCGGGCGCGTTGACGAGATCACGTCCGTACGCAATCGACTCCGCAATCCGCTGAATCCGGATCGCGTCGACCTCGTCGGGCGCGACGAGCTGGGGCGTCGGCGCCTTGTTGGCCTTGAAGCGGTCGTATCGATAAAGCGCGAGCAGGAAGCCGAGCGCGGCGAGATCGGCGTCTTGAGGCGTGTTGGCGAACCGGTACACGCCTTCAGGCAGCGACGTTGCGAGCTTGCCGGGGCCGAACGGGTCGCGCGTCGGCGCGTTCGCTTCGTCAATTCCGAACAAGAACTCCCGCAAGCGCGCCAGCCTCGCCTGGGAGAAGCTGCATGCGTCCGGCTTTCGGCTGGAAGCCGCAGCGGTCAGCGAAGGCCGCGGCGGCCGCGCCGATCGTGGATTTGACTGAGGGCCAGTTGCCCACGCTGACGAGCCATACCGGCGTTGCGTCGGGTGTTGGCGAAGCAAATGCGAGCAAGGGCTCAAGGCCTCCATCGGACAGACAATTGCGACGCGGCTTAGCCTGATTTCCCGGCTCGGCATAGGCTGCCGCTCTTCCGGGGGAAGGCAAGGCTTGACTTGCCGGGGCCCTTGCGGTGGTTAGGGCCGCGCACTCAAATTAGGCGCCGCCCGGCGCGTTTTCCCGAGCGGCGTTGAGGAGGATTGATTGTCCGAGCCAAGCGTGAATTCGAAGGTCCGCCTGCTTGGGGACGTCGGGACGAGCGACAAGGCGCCTCTCTCGCTTGCTCCGCGGTCCCCCGCACAATCGGCCGCGCCGCCCGTTTCGATCGCGCCGCCTCCGCCGGCCGCGCCGAGCCGGGCCGAGCCGATCTTCCTCGGCGATTCGGCCGACGGGGCGGACCTCCTGAACGCCGGCCAAATCGTGCAGCCGTTGGCTCATCTTTGCGTGACCTCTCAGGTCCAGACGCCGTTTCTGGCGGCGATCTTGGGACCGTCCGGCGCCGGCAAGACCTTCGCGTTGAGGCGTCTCACGCACATGATTGAACAGCTCAGCGCTTTGGCGACGACAAGCGGGCCAGCGCTTCAGCGGGTCGTGCTGGCGCGCGTCGATGCTTCGATCGGCGTCGAGGCGCCGGTGGCGATCGCCAGCGCGGCCTATGCCGCGCTCGATCGCGCGCAAGGCAGCGCCGACTATTCTGGCCTGTTGGATGACCTTCGCCATGCGGGCAGCGATCCGCACCGGGCGGCGAGCGCCGCTTCCGATCGTCATGACGATCTCGTCAGGAAGCTTGAGGCTGAGCGCACGCAGCGCGACGAGGTCGAGGCCAAACGCGCACGTCTCGCGGACGCGCTGGCCTTCGACACGCCAGGCTCGCGACTCGACGTCTTCGCACGAGCGCACCGAGGAACGATCGAAGCGCAGCTGCGCCGTTTCGGGCTGGCTGGAGCGGACGCAGACTCGAGCTACCGCAATCTGGCGCGAGACGTTTCGACCATCGGCGCTGGCGGCCGGGTCGGGGTCGTCATTCGGTCGATATGGGCCTACGGCAGTCAGGCGCGGCTGCTCCTCTGGGGCGTCGTCGCCTTCGTGCTGGCCTTCATCCTCCGGTTTCTGCACGGCCAAACGGCGACCGACGCGATCGAGCACGGGAGCGACTCGCTCGAAGCCTGCCGGGGATTGGGTGGCGGCGCACGGCGATTGGTTCGATCGAGCGGCGCAGATTCTGTTCATCCTCGGGGCGCTGGCCATCGCGCTCAATCTATGGCGCGCGCTTGGGTTCTCGAACCTTCTGTTGCGCGGTGGGCGATTGCTCACGAGCGAGGTCCGCGACCGGCGTAACGACCTCGACTTACGCGCCGCTCGCCTCAATCAGCGCGTGGCGGCGCTCACGACGGAATCTGACGCAGCCGCCAAGCGCGCCGAAGCAGCGAGCCAACGCGCCGGAGGCATAGCGTCCATGCGGACCCCCGGGCCCGAATTTCTCGAATCGAGCCATGCTCCGTCGGGCGCGGCGCGAGAATTCCTCACCGCGCTTGGCGCCCGGGTCGGGCAACCGGCCGCGGCCGGACCGGCGCTCGATCGGCTCATCGTGATCGTGGACAATCTCGACGCGCTGTCGCCGGCCGCGGCGATCAGCTGGATCGACGCCGCCCAGGGCGTGATGGGGCCAGGCTGCATCGGTCTCCTGGCTTTCGATCCCGGCCGACTTTCGGGCGCGCTAGGCAGCGCGCGCGAGGCGCGGCGGCGGCTTGGCAAATGGCTCCAAGTCACGGTCAACCTGCCGGCCCGCAAGGACGCCGACGGCGAGCTCGTGGTCGCGCGCCTTCTGTCGGCGGGCGCGCAGCCAGCGCCCGCGCCGGATGCGGCCATTGCGACCGCGCTCTTGGAGCCGCTGTCGAGCGCGGAAACGACGCTGCTTGCGGCGCTCGCGCCCCTCGCCGCGCATTCGCCGCGCGACGCCAAGCGCTTCCTCAACGCCTACCGCCTTGCGCGCTGCTCAAACTCGCCACGGCCGGTCACGGCGCTCATGCAGGCCGTGGCCTTCGCCGATGACGACGCGCAGGCGGCGATGCTCGAGCGGCTCGCCGATGGCTCCGGCGAACTGACCGAGATCAAAGGACCGCCCGCGTTAGTCGAAGCCATCAAGGCCGCGCGCGTCGCCAACAACGGTCCGATATCGATCGACGAGGCTCGCGCCGCGGCGGAAACCGCTCTCCGGTACGCTCTGCCGCTTTAAGTGCGACCGCAATCACTCGGCTGCGCCCGCCATCGGCGCGGCGCCGTGGCGCAGATAATACCTGCGCCACAAGCCTGATAGCCACTTCCCGAAATCGTCCAGATAGATGAAAACGACCGGGGTCGTGTACAGCGTCAGCGCCTGACTGACGATGAGGCCGCCGACGATGGTGATCCCGAGCGGATGGCGCAGCTCCGAGCCTTCGCCGGTTCCAAACGCCAGCGGCAGCGCGCCGAACAGCGCGGCGAAGGTCGTCATCATGATCGGACGAAAGCGAAGGAGACAGGCCTCTTCGATCGCTTCGCGCGTGTTGCGCCCCTGCCGTTCCGCTTCGAGGGCAAAGTCGACCATCATGATGGCGTTCTTCTTCACGATGCCGATCAAGAGCAGAACGCCGATTGCGGCGATAATCGTGAACTGGGTGTCGAAGAGCCACAAGGCCAATGCCGCGCCGACGCTGGCGGAGAACAGCGTCGAGAGGATGGTGAGGGGATGGATCAGGCTCTCGTAGAGAACGCCCAGCACGATATAGATCGTCACCAGCGCGGCGCCGAACAAAAGGGGCATGCTCGATTGCGATTGCTGAAAGGTCGCGGCGGTGCCGGCGAACGAGCCACGGACTGTCGAAGGCATGCCGATGCGTTCGATCGCGCTGTCGATCTCCGTCTTGGCCTCGCTGAGCGAGCGGCCCGGGGCGAGGTTGAACGATATCGTCGTTGCGGCGAACTGTCCTTGATGATTGACGCTGAGCGGGGTGTGACCAGGCTCGAATTTGGCGAAGGCCGAAAGCGGGACCATGGTCTCGAGCGAGGTCGTAACTGCAGCCCCTGTCGAAGCCGCGGAATGACCGCTGACGGCCAAGGAATTGGTCGCGAGATTGCGCGCCGAATCCGCGGCGATTGTCGCCGCCGTGCTCGCCGGCCCGGTCGAGGATGTAAAGTCGCCGGCTGCGATCCCCGTCTGTTGCACGCCGGTCGGATTGGCGCCGGACGTCGAAACATAGATCTGGTCCAACGTGCGCGGATCCTGCCAGTAGCGCGGCGCGATCTCCATGACGACGTGATACTGGTTGAGCGCGTTGTAGATGGTCGAAACCTGACGCTGGCCGAAAGCGTCATAGAGCGTGTTGTCGATGGCGCTCAGGGTGAGTCCGAGCCGCATCGCGGTGTCGCGATCGATCGTGAGGTTGGTCTGGAGGCCGCCGAGCTGCTGATCGGAGTTGACGTCCTTGATGATGTCGTTGCCCATCAGCGCCTGGGTCAGTTTGGGCGACCAGGCGTAGAGCTCCGTCGGGTCGTCGGAGAGCAACGTATATTGATAGGCCGCGTTGCCCTGCCGTCCCCCTGTTCTCAGGTCCGACACCGCGACCATGAAGAGCCGCGCGCCGGCGACCTGCGACAGCTTGCCGCGAAGCCGGGCCACGACGTCGTCGGCGGTGACTTTGCGCTGGTCGTACGGCTTTAGCGAGACGTAGATGAAACCCCTATTCGTGCCCCGTCCTCCGGTGAAACCGACGACGCTGTCGACGGCAGGGTCGTCCTGCACGATGGTCTGCAATTGAGTGAACTTGGTCTTCATCGCCTGAAAGGAGATGCTCTGATCGCCCTCAATCGAGCCGATGATGAGGCCCGTGTCCTGCACCGGAAACAAGCCGTAACTCATCTGATAGCGGAACATGTAGTAGTTGAGCCCGACCGTGGCGAATAATGACAACGCCACAAGTCCGGGATGACGAAGCGCGACACGCAATGTCGATCGATAGAAGGCGAGCATTGCGTCGAAGCCGCGCTCCGTTACTCGATAAAGTCGCCCATGTTGGGTCCGCCCGCGCGGCAGGATCAACGCGCACATCATTGGCGTGGTCGTCAGCGAGACGACCATAGAGATCAGAACGGCGACCGTGAGCGTCAGCGAGAATTCGGTGAACAAGCGCCCGACGATGCCGCCGAAGAAGAGCAGCGGCGCAAACACCGCGATCAGCGACAAGGTGATCGAAACGACGGTGAAGCCGACTTCGGCCGCGCCTCGGATCGCGGCCTCGACGCGCGGCATACCCTCCTCGAGATAACGCGAGATGTTCTCGAGCACGACGATGGCGTCGTCCACGACGAAGCCGGTCGAGATCGTCAGGGCCATCAGCGACAGGTTGTTGAGGCTGAAGCCCAAGAGATACATCACGCCGAACGAGCCGATGATCGAAGTCGGCACCGCGACGCTCGGGATTGCCGCCGCGCGCACGCTGCGCAAGAAGGCGAACACCACCAGAATCACCAGAAAGACCGCGGTCACCAACGTCGTCTCGGTGTCCGTCAGCGATTGCCTGATCGTCTTCGACCGATCGACGGCCACTGTGAGGTCGACGTCGCCCGGCAGCGAAGCGATCAGCCTCGGCAACTCGGCCCGAACGTTGTCGACCGCCTGAATGATGTTGGCGCCAGGCTGGCGCGACAGAACGACCGCGACCCCCGGCTTACCGTTGACAAGACCGGCGTTACGCAGGTCCTCGACGGAATCGACGACTTCGGCGACGTCCGCGAGCCTGACCGGCGCGCCGTTGCGGTAGGCGATGACCAGATCGCGATATTGCGCCGCCTTGGACGCCTGGTCGTTGGCGTAAATCTGATAGTGGTAGTCGTCGTCTTCGATCGCGCCCTTCGGGCTATTGGCGTTGGCTGACGCGAGCGCTGCGCGGATGTCCTCAAGCCCAATGCCGTAGTGGAAGATCGCGCCGGGGTTGATTTCGACGCGCACCGCCGGCAGCGCCGCACCGGAGATATCAACCTCGCCGATGCCCGGAAGCTGCGACAGCCGCTGCTGCAGAATGTTCGAGGCGAGATCATAGAGCTGCCCCGCGGTGTGCGTCGTCGACGACATGGCGATGACCATGATCGGCGCGTCAGCGGGATTGACTTTATGGTAGGTCGGATTCTGTCGCAGGCTGGTCGGCAGATCGACCCGCGCCGCGACGATGGCCGCCTGGACGTCTCGCGCCGCGCCATCGATGTTGCGATCAAGCCCGAACTGGAGGGTGATGCGGGTCGAGCCGAGCGTGCTCTGCGACGTCATCTCGTTGACGTCAGCGATCTGGCCCAGGTGCCGCTCGAGCGGCGCCGCAACCGAGGTCGCCATCGTGTCGGGGCTCGCGCCCGGCATATTCGCCTGAACCGAGATGACTGGAAAGTCGACCTGCGGCAACGGCGAAACCGGCAATTGCGAATAGCCCAGCAATCCGCCGAACACGATTCCGATCGTGAGCAAAGTCGTCGCGACGGGCCGGCGAATGAAGAGCTCGGAAAACCGGTTGTTCACGGCGTTTCCGTCGCCAGAGTAGCGGCGGAATGGGTAGAGCCCATGCCGAGCCGCTCGCCGAGGCGCTCGAAGAACAGATAGATGACCGGGGTCGTGTAGAGCGTCAGCACCTGGCTGAAGGCGAGACCGCCGACAATCGCCAAACCCAGCGGACGGCGAAGCTCGGAGCCGACGCCGGTTCCTAGCATCAAAGGCAGGGCGCCGAAGATCGCCGCGACCGTCGTCATCAGGATCGGCCGCAGGCGCAAGAGACAGGCCTGATAGATCGCTTCGCGCGCCGGCAGTCCCTGGTCGCGCTGCGCGTCGAGCGCGAAGTCGATCATCATGATCGCGTTCTTCTTGACGATGCCGATCAAGAGCACGATGCCGATCACGCCGATGATGTCGAGCCCGGCTCCCGCCGCATTGAGCGTCAACAGCGCGCCGATGCCGGCGGACGGAAGCGTGGTCAGGATCGTGATCGGGTGGATGAAGCTCTCATAGAGCACCCCGAGCACGATATACATGGCCGCAATCGCGGCCGCGAGCAGGAAGATCTCGTTCGACAGCGCCGATTGGAACGCCTGGGCCGCGCCCTGGAAGCTGACGCGAAGCTCGGCGGCAAGTCAATCTCTTGAAGCGCCTTGCCGATCGCATCGACCCCCTCGTCCGAGCGATGCGCCCGGCGCGAGGTTGAACGAAATGGTGGTCACCGGAAACTGCTTCAGATGCGAGATCTGCAGCGGCGAGGTCTTGACCGTGAAATTGGCCACCGATCCGAGCGGCGTCTGACCAGTGGTCGAAGCGGCGGACGGCAAATAGATCGAATTGAGCGATTTCACCGAGCGCGCCATGGACGGCTCGACGTCGAGAATGACACGGTACTGGTTGCTCTGGGTGAAGATGGTGGAGATGATGCGCTGGCCGTAGGCGTCGTAGAGTGCGTTGTCGACGATTGCCGGAGTGATGCCGAAGCGCGCCGCGTTGGCGCGGTCGAGATCGACGATCACGGAGCGACCGTCCGGCTGCAGATCGCTGGCCACGTCGGCGATCGACGGAATCTGGCTCAGGCGCTGCAACACCTTCGGCGTCCAGGACTGCAGCAACGCCAGATCCTGGTTCTCGAGTGTGAACTGATATTGGGTCGCGCTGACCGCCGTGTCGATCGACAGGTCCTGCACCGGCTGCATGAACAGCGCGATCCCTGGGACATTCGCGGTTTCCTTTTAAATCCGCCGAATGATGTCGCTCGCC
>CAVYPD010000024.1:0-253839 GCA_963770275.1 uncultured Alphaproteobacteria bacterium | reverse complement strand
CAAGTCGGAACCGATCTCGGCGCCGGCGCTTCAGCCACCATCTATGACGCCGACATCCTCGGCTACTTCATGGATGGCGGCGACAACAAGGAGAAGGGGAATCTCGGCTTCCACGCTTTCGCCCCCAACCCGGCCGCGAAGGCTCCAACTCCGAACGTCTGGATCTGGTCGTTGGCCATGAACACCGCGGGCAAACAGAAGGATGCCGCTTGGTATTGGATGCAATGGGCGTCGTCGACCGAACATGACTTGTTCGGCGCGCGCAAAATGGACTTTGTCAATCCGGTTCGCACGTCCGTCTGGAAGGATGACGAGTTCCGCAATCAAATCGACAAGTCTTACAGCGGCTACCTCGCGCAGTACGACGCGTCGGCCCCGGGCGCCCGCATCTACTTCACACCCCAACCCTTGTTCTTCGACGTCACTACGCAATGGGCGGAGACACTGCAGAAGATGGTCGCCAAGGAAGTGCCGGTCGACGACGGGCTCGATCAGTTGGCCGCCTCCATCGACAAGCAGCTCAAGGACGCGGGCCTCGGCTGAGCTTTGATCAAAGCGCGAGCGCCCGGGTCCAAAGTCCGCGCGCACCGCGGATAGCCAAGCTTGCGCGCGCGAGATGACCAGGGTCAGGGATCGCAGGTAAGGTTGGTTTTGTGACTGACACTGCAGTCAAGCACGCCGGCGCGCCAGCGCGTCGGCGGATCAATTACCTGCCATATTTGCTCAGCCTGCCGGCGCTGCTCGTCTGCATCGGGATTCTGATTCCCTTCGTCACCGCTGTCTATTATTCCCTGCAGCGTTATCGCCTGAACCTGCCGATGATGCGGGGGTTCATCTGGTTCCAGAACTACGTCAACTTCTTCACAGACAGCGAATTTTGGCACACCGTTCAGGTGTCGCTCGAATATACGGTGTTGACGGTCGGGGTCGAGCTCGTGTTCGGCTTGGGCATCGCGATGCTTCTGCAGAAGCGGACGCGGATCAACAACATTGTCTCGATCCTACTTCTTCTGCCTCTCATGACGGCGCCGGCGATCGCGGCGCTCATGTGGAAGCTGATGACCAACCCGAACTTCGGCGTCCTGTCTTATCTTGTGCAACTTCTAGGTTTCAACAATTTCAAGTGGGCGTCCGACCCGAGCACCGCTCTGTTCACCGTCGTGCTCGTCGACGTCTGGGTCTACACGCCCTTCATCATGATTTTGCTTCTGGCCGGCTTGCGCTCCTTGCCGACACAGCCGTTCGAAGCCGCAGCGCTAGACGGTGTTCCAAGGCGGTTCGTCTTCTTTCGGATTACGCTGCCGATGCTCACGCCCTACATCATCACAGCCGGGCTGTTCCGGATGCTCAATTCGATCCAGCAATTCGACATCATCTATCCGATGACTCAAGGCGGGCCCGGCAACACGCTGCTTGTCTTCCAGGTCCGCGCCTATCTCGAATTCTATCAGTACACGAACGTTGGCAAGTCGACTGCGCTGTTGATCATCCTGTGGGCGATCACTTACGCCTTGTCGAACGTCTTCATCAAACAATGGTTGAAACTGCGCGAACGCGCCCGCGGGCTGGCGTAGGAGGGGGCGGCTGTGGAGCATATGTCTCTTCTGGAGCGTGTCGTGCGGGCCGTCCTGATCGCCCTCATCGTCCTCTTCTTCCTGTTTCCAATCTTCTGGATCTTCCTCATGTCCTTCCAGACCAATGAGGACATCCTGCGTATCCCACCCAGCCTCTTCTTTACGCCGACCCTCTCCAACTACTCGGCGCTGATCACGGGCAAACTCGTTTCGACGGCGGGAACGCTCGACATCGCCTTCATGAAGAACCTATGGAACAGCGTCCTTCTCTCGACGGCGTCTGTCGTCATCGCGCTCATTCTTGGCGTTCCCGCGGCCTATGCGTTCGCGCGCTTCAAGTTTCGTCTCGGCGAGGATATTGCGTTCACCCTCTTGTCGTTCCGCTTCGCGCCGCCGCTGCTCGTGTTGCTGCCCCTCTCCCTTTATTTCCAGCAGCTGGGGCTGACCGACACCTATATCGGCCTCATCTGGGTCTATCAGCTGATCGCGTTGCCGCTCATCCTCTGGATCGTGCGCGGCTATTTCGAGGATCTCTCCCCGGACATTGAATACGCCTATCGTGTTGCCGGTCATTCGTGGTGGCGCACGTTCACGCGCATCGCCATTCCGCTGGCGGGTCCTGGGATTGCCGCGGCCGGCCTCTTGGCGTTTATTTTCTGCTGGAACAACTTCGTCTTTGCGCTCATTTTGGCGTCCGCCGACAAACAACCAGTCACGGTCGGCGCGCTCGCCTTTGTGACCGCTTCCGGCATTCAATATGGACAGATCGCCGCGGCAATCGTGCTTTCCGTAACCCCAACGCTCGCGCTTGCGCTTTATGCGCAACGCTATCTCGTCGAGGGGCTCTCGCTGGGCGCGGTGAAGGGCTAATATGGCCAATCTCGAGATCCGCTCGGTCAGTAAGGAGTTCAAGACGGGGAAGGTGCTTGATCGGATTTCGCTCGCGGCCGACAATGGCGAAATTGTCGCGATTTTTGGGCCGTCAGGATCGGGGAAGACCGTACTTCTCCGGCTCGTCGCTGGCGTCGAGCAGCCGGACGAGGGCAGCATCTTTCTGGGCGGCCGCGACGTCACCGACCAGGCGCCCGAAAAGCGCGGCGTGGGCATGGCGTTCCAGAACTTCGCGCTCTTTCCCCACATGTCCGCATTTGACAACGTCGCGAGCGCGCTGACGGCGCACAATGTTCCTCGAGACGTCATTCGCACAAAGGTCGAGAAGGTCGCAGCGCTTCTGAAGATTGAACACGTGCTCCAGCACGCGCCGCGCGAACTGTCCAACGGCCAGAAGCAACGCACGGCTCTAGCGAGGGCGTTGGTGGCCGAACCCAAAATCCTGCTGCTCGATGATCCGTTGCGCAACGTCGACGCTAAATTGCGTTATGAGATGCGCCTGGAACTGCCTTCTCTGCTCAAGGCGTCCGGATCGACAGTTCTCTACGTCACTCAGGACTACAAGGAAGCGATGGCCCTTGGCGATAGGATCGCGGTGCTGTCAGACCGGGACTTCGCGCAGATCGCTCGGCCTGCTGAGGTTTATAGAAGTCCTGCGACGATCAATGTCGCCAGCCTGTTCGGAGATCCGACGATCAATCTGATGCCTGTCGAGCCGCTCACTTCATCCACCGGTCCGAAGATCCGAATCGGCGGCGCCGCGCTGTCGCTGCCCGTCGGTTACGGCCACATGGCTGGGAAACCTTGCGTTCTCGGGTTGCGGGCCGAAAATATCGTCGTCGAAGATATGGGCGCGCCTGAAAGCATTCCGGTTGAGGTGGTCGCGGTGACGCCGCTGAATGAGCGAACCCTCCTTCTCCTTCGCACCGATGACGGTCGCGAAATTCTGGCGTCTGAAGCCGGGACCAACGAGGCTCCGCGCAGGCATGGGCCCGCTTTCGCTCGATTTGACGCCGAAGCTGTTCTTCTCTTCGACCCCGCCGGCGGTCGCCGCATCCTTCCTCAGTCCGCGTGAGCGCCATGTCCGAGGCCGCTCTCTCGATCAAACGCGTCGACAAGATCTACGAGGGACGCGGGAAAGGTCCCGTTCATGCGGTGAAGAACCTCGACATGGACGTGCAAAGAGGCGAAATCGTTGCGCTGCTGGGGTCATCCGGGTGTGGCAAGACCTCGACCTTGCGCATGATCGCAGGCTTCGAGGAGGTCACGCGCGGGGACATCGTCCTCGAGGGCCGACGGGTCAATCAGATGCCGCCGGCGCGTCGAAAAGTCGCGATGGCGTTTGAAGGCTATTCCCTTTATCCGCCGCTCACCGTCCGCGACAATATCGCCTTCGCCTTGAAGAGCGCCCGCATGTCCGCACAGGATGCGCAGAGATCGGTGGCGGAAGTCGCGCGCATCTTGGAGATCGAGCCGATCCTCGATCGATATCCAAGTTCGATCTCGGGCGGAGAGCAGCAGCGCGCCAGTCTCGCTCGCGCGCTCGTGCGCCAAGCCGATCTCTATCTCCTGGACGAACCCATGGGCCAACTCGAGCCGCGCCTGCGCGCCGTCTTGCGCGGTCGGCTGAAAAGCCTCTTGGTCGATCGCCGCATGACCGCGATCTTTGTCACGCACGACCAGACCGAGGCGAATGCGCTCGCCGATCGCGTCGCGGTCATGGAAGGCGGCGTGCTGCAACAATTCGCCAGCCAGAAGGATTTGCGCGAAAGGCCAGCCAATCTGTATGTCGCCACGTTTGTGGGCGAGCCGCCGATGAACGTGTTCGAATCCAAGGTCATGAACGGCGATCGGGTTCGCTTCGCGATCGATAACGGCCCCACCTTCGATTTCGCCGATAGCGACATTCCCCAAGGCGTTCGCGCAGCAATTGGGAGGCGCGAGAAAGTCGTGATCGGGGTTCGCCCCCACGCCGTTCGATTGGGGGTCGGTTCTGACGACGCCCGCATCGTCTCCAATCAATGGCTGGGCGACCAGAGCCATTTGGCGATGGAAGTGGCGGGCAAACTCATGGTCGCCGTTTCGCATGCGCCGATCCCGGCCCAAGTCGGGGAACGGCTGCGCTTTGGCGTCTCCGCGTCGGATCTGCACGTTTTCGACATCGACACATCGGCGGCTTTATCGCATGGGTCGGAGGCCGCATGAGTTCCGCCGCCCGGGCCGCAAACGCGCTGTCTTGCCGATGACTCGCGACATCCTCATAGGGGTCGACGCCGGCACCTCCGTCATCAAGGCGGTCGCGTTTTCGCTTGCCGGAGAGCAGATCGCGGTCGCCGCGCGGCCGAATGTCTATCAGACGCTTGGCGGGGGTCAGGTCGAGCAAGACATGCATCGGACCTGGGCCGATTGCGCCGCGACATTGCGGGAACTCACCGAACACGTTCCAAACCTCGCGCGCCGCGTCGCCGCGCTCGCCGTGACCGCGCAGGGTGACGGGACCTGGTTGATTGACGCCGACGGCGAGCCCGTCGGCGGGGGGCTGCTTTGGCTCGATTCCCGCGCGGCGAGCCTGGCGTCGGACTACCTGAAGACCGACGCGTATCGCGAGCATTACGCCCGCACCGGCTCAGGTCTCAATGCCTGCATGGCTTCAGCTCAGCTTGCGTGGATGAAGCGTTGGCAGCCTGATCGCATCGCGCGGGCCGCGACCTGCTTTCACTGCAAGGACTGGCTCTATTTCAAGTTGACCGGCGCGCGCGTTACATGTCCGGCCGAAGGCAATTTCACCTTCGGCAATTATCGCACCCGGGAATACGAGCCGTCGATTCTCGAAGGCATGGGGATCGCCGATTGTGCGCGCCTGCTGCACGCCAATGATCGATGGCGTCAGCGAGGCCGGAAAACTGACGGCCTCCGCCGCAGCCCAGACGCTGCTGCCCGAGGGCCTGCCGATCTCGCTCGCCTATCTTGACGTGGTGTGCACCGCGCTTGGCGGCGGACTTTGCGATCCCGTCGCTGACGTCGGCGTCTCGGTCCTCGGCTCGACGGGCATGCACATGCGTTATGCGCCCACGCCCGACGACGTGCGGCTCAACGAGGACCGCTCCGGCTACACGATGTGTCTGCCGGTCGAGCGCGCCTGCTCTTCGATGCAGTCCAATATGGCGGCGACGCTCAACATCGATTGGCTGATGGACATGGCCCGCGAAGCCGCGGAGATGGCCGGCGCAAAGACGAGCCGCGCGGCGCTTCTTTCCGGACTGGACGAGAGAGTGCTTGGCGCTGATCCCGGCCAAGCCGTCTACCATCCCTATATTTTTGAGGCTGGCGAACGCGGTCCTTTCCTTAATCCTGACGCGCGGGCGCAGTTCAGCGGCCTCTCGACGCAGACGAGTTTCGCTGGCCTCGCGCGCGCGGTCTTTGAAGGTCTCGCCTTCGCGACACGCGACTGCTACCTCGCTTCCGGCTCGATTCCGAGCGAAGTCAGGTTAGGCGGGGGCGCCGCGCGGTCGAAGGCAATGCGCGCCATTCTCGCCGCGGTGCTCAACGCGAACGTGCGGACGCTCACGCGCGAGGAGCTTGGCGCTTCTGGCGCCGCGATGATGGCTGCAGTCAACATCGGCGCCTATCCGAACATGAGTACGTGCGCCGACGCATGGGTCACTCCATTTCTCGATCAGCTGACCGTCCCCGACCCGCAGCTCAGCGCCTATTACGCGAAGCTTTACCCGATCTACCGAACCATCAGAGCGGCCATGTCGCCCGCTTGGGGTCATTTAGGCCGGCTCAGACAGGAGTATGCGGCTTGAGCAAAGACCTCGAGCGCCGAAGACCGATCATATCGATCATGGGCGACCGTTTCATGCTGCCGTCAATGTTCGAACAGGCGATCCGAGAGAAGTGCGGAGAGACGCTCGACATCCGATCGTACGAGATGCCGTGGCCAGACGAACCGATGGAGCACGGCTATGCCGAGCCGGGCATGGAGGGGCTGAAGGAATATCAGGGGACAGCCGACGAAGTCGTGGCGCATATGGACGGCGCTGAGATCGCCGTCACCCATCTCGCGCCC
Source organism: uncultured Alphaproteobacteria bacterium (assembly GCA_963770275.1). GTDB lineage: Bacteria > Pseudomonadota > Alphaproteobacteria > Rhizobiales > Beijerinckiaceae > Roseiarcus. The sequence goes on along the minus strand of CAVYPD010000024.1, from coordinate 247,302 downwards.
TTTTCCGCCGGAGTGATTGAACGGCTGCCTGAGTTGAAGCTGATTGCCGTCTCCCGCGGGGGCCCCGTCAACATCGACATGGCGGCGGCGCGCAAGCGAAAGATTCGTGTCGTCAATACGCCAGGTCGGAACGCATCCGCGGTCGCCGAGTTCGCCATCGGCGCAATCCTCGCCGAGACTCGGCTTATTACAAGAGGACACGAAAGCCTGCGTCGCGGCGAATGGCGGGGCGATCTCTATCGCGCTGATCTTACCGGCGAGGAATTGTCGGAAATGACGGTCGGCGTGATCGGCTATGGGCATATCGGGACCAAGGTCGTGCGCATCCTCAAGGCGTTCGGCTGCCGCATTCTGGTCTGCGACCCTTATGTTCAGCTTTCGGCCGACGACCTGCGGGACGAGGTCGTTCAAGTCTCCCTCGAACGGCTCTTGCGCGAGAGCGACGTCGTGACGTTGCACGCGCGAGTGACGGACGAGACGCGCGGATTTATCGGCAAAGAACAATTCGAACAGATGAAGCGCGGCGCCTATTTCGTGAACACGGCGCGCGGGCCGATGGTCGACTACGACGCGCTCACGGAGGCGCTCAAGACGCGGCATTTGCGCGGCGCCGCTATAGAAACCTTCGCGGTCGAGCCAGCGCCCGCCAATTTGGAATTGCTTCAGCTCGATAACGTCACTTTGACTCCTCATATCGCTGGCGCATCAGTAAAGACCGTAAAAATCGCCGCCGCGGCCGCAGCTGAGGAAGTTCGCCGATACCTAGCAGGGGAAGGTCCCCTTAATCCTTGTTGAGCCGCTCCCATACGGAATGACCCGAGACCTTGGCCAGTTCGACCTGATTGTCGTTGGCGGCGGCGTCAACGGAGCCGGCATCGCTCGCGACGCTGTGGGCCGCGGCCTCTCGGTGCTGTTATGCGAGAAGGACGATCTCGCGCAAGGAACCTCCTCCCGGTCGGGCAAGCTTGTTCACGGCGGGTTGCGCTATCTCGAATATTACGAGTTTCGCCTCGTCCGCGAGGCGCTGATCGAGCGCGAAGTTCTGCTTCGCGCCGCGCCTCACATCATCTGGCCGATGCGGTTCGTCCTGCCTCACAGCCCGGAGCAACGTCCGGCTTGGATGGTCAGGGCAGGCCTGTTTCTTTACGATCACTTGGGCGGGCGCAAGATCCTACCGCCGACGCGAAGCCTCGACCTCGCGAAGGCGCCCGAGGGCGAGCCGCTGCGCAAGAATTTCAGCCGCGCCTTCGAGTACTCGGACTGCTGGGTGGACGATGCGCGACTGGTTGTCCTGAACGCTCTGGACGTCGACAAGCGCGGGGGTGCGGTGTTGACGAGGACGCCGCTCACATCGGCGCGACGCGTCGCCGACACATGGCGCGTCGATTTGCGAAGCGCGAGAGACGGGAACACTCTGCAGGCGACCGGAAAGATTCTCGTCAACGCTGCGGGCCCCTGGGTCGAGGACGTTCTGCATCGGGCGGGCCGCAACGCCGCGAGTCGCGTCCGGCTCGTCAAGGGCAGCCATATTGTCACGCGTAAATTCTGGAACGGCGATCAAGCCTATCTGCTTCAGAACAGCGACAAGCGCGTGATTTTCGTCAATCCCTATGAGGGCGATCTCGCCCTGATCGGAACCACGGACATTCCGTTCGAAGGGCGAGCCGAGGACGTTCGCATCGAGACGGAGCGAAGTCGAATATCTTCTCTCCGTGGTCGACCGTTACTTCCTGAAAGCCCCCAAGATCGGCGAGGTCGTCAACTCGTTTTCCGGCGTACGTCCCCTGTTCGACGACAAATCAGCCAATCCGAGCGCTGTCACGCGCGACTATGTCTTCGATGTCGAGGCGCCGGCGGGCCAAGCCCCGATGCTCTCCGTCTTCGGCGGCAAGATCACCACTTATCGCAGACTTGCTGAGCACGCTTTGGAGAAGCTTTCTCCCTACCTTCCGCAGATGTCCGGCGCGTGGACGGAGCGCGCGGCGTTGCCGGGAGGAGACATTCCTGGCGCCGACTTTTCTCTCTTTCTGAAGGAGCTGCGTCGGCGGCATCCCTGGCTCCCGCAGGACGTCGCGCACGGCTATGCCCGGCGATATGGGACAAGAGTTGAGAGCTTGCTGAAGGGCGCCAAGTCGATCGGCGACCTCGGGCGTTCTTTCGGCGGAACGCTTTACGAGCGCGAGGCCCGCTTCCTTGCGGAAGAGGAATGGGCGACCGAGGCCGAAGATATTCTCGAGCGGCGAACGAAACATGCCCTGCATCTCACGGCCAAGGAGCGCGCAGAGTTTACCGCCTGGTTTCAAATGCTGACGCCGCAGGCAGCCTGATGACCTCTCCGCATATCGACGACAGTGAATTTCGCGCGCTGCGGGAGCTGTCCGCCGCACTCGGCGCCGATCCCTTGCGCACGCAGGGCGCCGGCGGCAACACGTCGATCAAGCAAGACGGCGTCATGTGGATCAAGGCGTCGGGAACGTGGCTCGCCGACGCGCTCGCTCACGATATCATGACGCCTGTTCGTCTGGACCCTCTGCGCAAAGCGATCGCCGATGGAGATCCCCGCGCCGCGGCCGCGGTCGACTTCGTGGATGCGCAGCTAAATGCCAGCGGCCTACGACCTTCGATCGAGACGAGCGTGCACGCGATCATCCCGTCGCCGGTCGTCGTCCATATCCATTGCGTGAACACAATCGCGCTCGCCGTTCGACATGATGGCGAGTCTCTTGTCCGCGAACGCTTGAGGCCGCATGCGGACGTCGCGCTTGCGTTCATACCGTATCGCAAGCCAGGCTTGCCGCTTGCCCAGGCGATTGCGGAACAGCTGACGAAGGACACGAACGTTTTCGTCCTCGCCAATCACGGCCTCGTCGTTGCCGGCGAGACGGTTGCGGAAGTCGCCGATCGCATTGAGCGCGTGTGCGAAGCATTGTCCGCGCCGGCGCGCGCGGCGCCACAAGCCGATATCCGAAACGCTGGCGTCGATTGTCGAAGGCGCCGACTATCGTCTGCCGCACGATCCAGCCGTCCACGCTGTCGCGCTCGACCCGAAGAGCCTTGCGATCGCGCGGCTCGGCTCGCTCTATCCTGACCACGTGGTGTTCCTCGGACCGGGTCTCGTGGAAGCCTCGGTCGACGGCGGCCGGCTTCGCGCGCCGCCCGAAGGTCGCCGACCGCCGCTGATGATGGCGCTGCCGGGTCTCGGCGTGGTTCTCCATCGTTCGACATCGAAGAACGCGGAAGCGATGGCGCGGTGTCTTGCGGATGTTGCGGCCCGCATTCCCGAAGAGGCGCCGATACGCGTGCTGACTGGCGCCGAAGAAGCAGGAGCTCATGAACTGGGAAGCGGAAGCCTATCGTCAGTCGATCGGAAGATAGCGGCGTGGGCTTGATGGGCGCGCGCGTGATCGGAATTGATGTCGGCACGTCGGGAGTGCGTGCGGCCGCGCTTGCAGAAGATGGCGCGACTGTCGGTTCGGCCGCCGTTGCGATGACGGCTTTCGGCGACGCGACCGATCCCGCGACATGGTGGGATTGCGTTCGCGCAGTCATCTCCGAACTGGGTTCATCGTGCGACCTGAGCCAGGTGCGCGCGCTCGCCGTCGATGGCACGTCCGGCACGATGCTGGCTGTGGACCGGTTCGGAGAGCCGGTCGGGCCGGCCCGTATGTATGACGAGCCTTGCGACGACGAAGCCGTCATCCGAACGATCGCCGAACATGCGCCCGCCGACAGCGCAGCTCGGGGAGCCACCTCCGCGTTGGCGCGCGTTTTGATGATGCAGGATCGGCCGAATGTTCGCCACATGCTGCACCAGGCCGATTGGATCAGCGGCAAGCTCAGCGGAAGATTCGACCGCAGCGACTGGAACAATGCGCTGAAGACCGGCTACGACCCGGTCGCCGGCCGATGGCCCGACTGGATCGAACGAACCGGCGCGGATCTTGCAAAATTGCCTGTCGTCCTGGAGCCCGGCGCTCGCCATTGGTCAGGTCAACGCAGAGGCCGTGGGTCTTGGCATACCGGAATCAGCGATCGTGCATGCCGGAACGACGGACGGCTGCGCCTCGTTTCTCGCGACCGGCGCCTCGGAGGCGGGCGACGGCGTGACCGCGCTCGGATCGACGCTGGTCGTCAAGCTTCTGTGCGACCACCCGATCTTCGCTCCAGAGTTCGGCATTTACAGCCATCGGATTGGCTCGACATGGCTCGCCGGCGGCGCCTCGAATACCGGCGGCAAGGTCATCGAGCAGTTCTTTCCGCGCGACCGTCTTGCGGAGCTTTCTGCGGGCATGAAGCCGGAGAACCCAACGGGACTGAGCTATTATCCGCTTCTGAGACCCGGCGAACGCTTCCCGATCAACGATCCCAAACTTCCTCCGCGGCTCGAGCCCAGGCCCAAAGACGACACGACGTTCTTTCAGGCGATCCTTGAAGGCGTCGCTGAGGTCGAAGCGCTGGCCTATCGCAAGCTCGCAGAACTCGGAGCGCCGCCGCTGCGCTCTGTCCGCACCGTCGGCGGCGGCGCCGCAAACTCCGCCTGGACGAAGATCCGGGAGCGCAAGTTGGGGGCGCCATTCAAACATGCGCAGTCGCAGGAGGCATGTGCGGGCGTGGCTCGTCTCGCGTTGCAAAGCCTTCGCAATTCCGGGTGAGCGCTTTGTCTCGCTTTGTCACGATCGCGTCGTCCTTCAAGGCGGTGTTCTTCGACCAATACGGCGTGCTGCACGATGGACGAAACCCGTATCCCGGCGCGAGGGACGCTCTGGCGGCGCTGAAGTCGCACGGCGTCAAAATCGTCGTCCTCTCCAACTCCGGCCGCACCGGCGCCGCCAACGCGGAGCGCATGACGGCGCTAGGCTTCGAGCCGGAGCTGTACGACTTCCTCGTCACCTCGGGCGATGTGGCGAGAACTCTGCTGAAGCGTGGACGCTTTCCAGCGCTGCTTGCGCCCGGAGCTCGCTGCTTCGTCATTTCGAGCGGTAGAGATAACGAATTCGCGTCGGCGCTCGGCGTCGTCCCGGCCGCTCATAGCGAGGAGGCCGATCTCGTTATTATCGCAGGCAGCCAAGCGGACAAGGTGTCGCTCGACGATTATCGCGCGTCGCTCGCGCCGGCGGCTCGGCGCGGAACGCCCTGCATGTGCGTAAACCCAGACAAGCTTATGCTGACGGCGGCGGGCAACGCGCCCGGCGCTGGACGCATTGCCGAGATTTATGAGGAACTGGGCGGCGTCGTGACATGGGTCGGCAAGCCGTTCCCCGAGATCTATCGGGCGGCTGCGGAATTGTCGCGAGTTGAGGACCCGCGCGACGTTCTCTGTGTCGGCGATAGCGTCGAACACGACATAGCGGGGGCCAACCGGTTCGGCGCCTTCGCCGCTCTCGTGAGAACGGGCATCCTCGCTGGCCTCTCCGACAAAGAGCTTGCCGCGGAAATCGGCCGGCACGAGCGCGCTGCCGGACTACGTGATCCGAAATTTGGCGTCGTAAGGACGGTCGAGCGCGTCCAGGCGTCCCGCCTCGTCGCGAATTGCGATGAACCCTTTCCAAGTGACGACTTCTTGGCGCCGTCGCCGGCGATATACGGTTCAGAACAATAGTGTTTTCGCTGGCGATAATGGGTTGGAAGCGGAACAGGGAGGATAAAAATGAAGTTCGCGAAATTATTGAAGTCGGCCACGGCTTTGGCTTTTTTGAGCACGCTCGCGGCAAGCGCGGGCCTCGCGCCCGCTCACGCGGAAGACAAGATCAACATCATCATGGATGGCGGTCCTCTCTGGGATCCGTTCTTCGGCGCGATGAAGAAGGGCGGGGAAGACGCGGCCAAGGACCTCGGCGCCGACTTTCAGTGGGTCACCAGCACCGACACAGCCAATTTCGACACGGACTACGCGAAGCTTGTCAAACAGTCGGCGAGCCGTCACCCGTCGGCGCTGATCATTGGCAATTATTTCCCGCACGCGCTCGACCCGATCATCAAGGACATCACCGCTGCGGGCGAGCCCGTTTTCATTTTCCACGACGGCGGCGCCTCGTGGAAAGAGGACGGCGCGATCGGCTACATCGGCTTCGACTCCTACGCTCTCGGAAAGAAGGTCGCTGCGCTGTCAATCAAGGCCGGCGCCAAGCACGGGCTTTGCGTGAACCATGTCCCCGGCAACGTGACTCTCGAAAATGAGTGCAAGGGCTACGAAGAGGCGTTCAAGGAGGCGGGCGGCAGCGCAAAGCTGCAGATGATCCAGTTCTCGGACGCCTACAATCCGACGTTCGTGACGCAGGCGATCAAGGGGCAGCTCCAGTCTGACCAGACGATCGACGCGGTTTACACGATGGGCGCCGAGCAGGGGCTCGCGGCGGCTGGGGCGATCGAGCAACTCGGCAAGAAGGACAAGATCGTCAACGGGTCTCTCGGCTTGTCGGTTAATGCGCTCCAGGCGTTGCATGACGGCAAGATCCTGTTCATCGCCGATTTGCAGCCCTATCTCGATGGCTATTACGCCGTCGTCGAGGCCTATCAATACGCCAAATACGGGATGCTGCCGGCCGGAGAGATTTGGACCGGGGCGCAGATCCTCACCAAGGATAACGTCGATAAGGTTCTGGACATCAACAAGAAGTTCCCTGGAGTTCGTGGCGCTTCGTGACATAAGGAAATCGGCTCGGACGCGCGCCTTCGCGGGCGGCGTCCAAGCTCTCTTGAAGATGCAGAAACGAGCTTCGATTTCTCAAGGAGCGTCATGGCTTCGGTAGTGGACTCAGCGGCGGAGGGAGTTCACGACACGTCCGGGCGCAGTCGATGGTCGTTGAAAGGGATGGCTCGACGCCCTGAATTTGGCGCTGTCGTCGCGACCGCGCTCGTCTATCTTTTTTTCGCGATAACCACGCAAGGCGCGGGTTTCGTCTCGATCGACGGAACCGCGGGCTGGCTCGACACCGCCGCCGAACTCGGCATCATCGCCATACCCGTCGGCGTCCTCATGATTGCGGGAGAATTCGACCTTTCGGTCGGATCCATTGTCGGCGCCTCCGCGGTCTTCCTCGCGATCGGCACCACGGTCTTCAACGTGCCGTTCTGGCTGATGATCGCGATCGTGCTCTTTGCGGGCGCGTGCGTCGGGCTTATCAATGGGATCATCACGGTTCGCACGGGCCTTCCATCCTTCATCGTGTCGCTGGCGGCCAGTTTTTGCGTCTCCGGCGGCGCGACCGGATTGGCGCGCTTGCTCACGAATACGACGAATATCTCGGTCAACCCGCCACCCGACGTGCATTTGCTGTTTGGCTCGGCCTGGGGACAGGCCAACGTCTCGATCCTGTGGTGGATCGCCGTTACGGCCGCGGCGGGCATCGTCCTGTCGCGCACCGCATTCGGCAACTGGATCTATGCGACAGGCGGCGATCCGGTCGCCGCGCGCGGCGCAGGCGTGCCGACCAGCTTGGTTAAGGTCGTACTGTTCGTAGCGACCGGCGTCGCCGCTGCGTTCGTGGGGGTCATTCAGGGCGTCGAATATCATTCCGGCAACGCCACCGCGGGCCTTGGCTACGTCTTCCAATCCATCATCGTCGCGGTGGTCGGCGGCGTTCTTCTCGGCGGCGGCTATGGCTCGGCGTTCGGGGTCTTCCTCGGCACGATGATCTACGGGATCATCAACGTCGGCATCTTCTACACCGGGTGGAGCACGGACTGGGTGCAGCTTTTCCTTGGCGTTCTCTTGCTTTGCGCGGTGCTGGCCAACTCTTACTTCCGCCGCTTCGCCATGAGCGCCCGATAGGAGCATTCGCCCATGGCCGAGCCTCTCATCGAACTGCGCAATGTCAGCAAGCACTTCGCCGGGGTGAAGGCGCTGACCGACGTTTCGATCGCCGTTCACCCGGGCGAGGTCGTGTGCCTGTTGGGAGACAACGGCGCCGGCAAGTCGACGCTGATCAAGATCCTGTCCGGGTTTCATCCGCCGAGTAGCGGATCGATCTACCTCGACGGACAGGAGACCCGCTTCGCCGACCCGCGCGACGCGCGTTCGCGCGGCATCGCCACCGTCCACCAGGAGGTGGGAACGATTCCGCTCATGAGCGTCGGACGAAATTTCTTCCTTGGCGCGGAGCTGAAAAAGGGTAAGCCGCCATTCCGCTGGCTCGACACCGAGCGATGCAACAGCATCGCGCTCGAGCAGATACGGAAGTTCGGCATCACCCGAGTGCGGGATGGCGATCAGCTGGTCGGCACTTTGTCCGGCGGCGAGCGCCAGGTTATCGCGATCGGCAGAGCGATGTATTTCGGCGCGAAAGTGCTGATCCTCGACGAGCCGACCTCGGCTCTTGGCGTCAAAGAAGCCTCGACCGTTCTGCGGTTTATCAATCACGCCAAGAACCAGGGCGTGGGCGTCGTCTTCATCACGCACAATGCGCATCACGCGATGTCCTCGGGCGACACTTTCGTGGTGTTGATCCAGGGCCAGGTCGCCGCTCGCTTTCGGCGCGGGGAGAAGAGCAGCGTCGAGGTTCTTTCGCTCATGGCCGGCGGTGAGCAGATCGAAGATGTCGCTGGCGAGTTCGCCCATCTTGGCAAAAATGACGCGGCCTCGCGGCCTGCAACGCAAGGCTAACCAGCGTCTGCAAGTTCGCGCAACGACAAGACTGACGGAGAGAACGAGTCATGGGCATGAGCGAGCGCATCGATCGCGTTCTTGACGATCTGGTCAAATCCGGCGCGGCTCCCGGCGTGGTGGCGATGGTCGTGAACGACCAGCGGTTCACTCTATAGCGGCGCCGCCGGGACGAAGGGCGTGGGCCGCAGCGAGCCGATGACGGTCGACACGATGTTCTGGTACGCGTCGATGACGAAGGCGCTCGTCGCCACCGGCGCCATGCAGCTCGTCGAGCAGGGCCGGCTCAAGCTCGACGAACCGGCAAGCGACATCCTGCCGGAGCTCGCCTCCGTGCAGGTGCTCGATGGATTCGAGGCCGACGGCGCCCCGAAGCTGAGGCCTGCCAAGCGGCCGATCACGCCTCGCCAATTGCTCACGCATACGGCCGGTTATGGATACAACTGGGCGAATGGAGTCATCCTGCGCTATCTCGAGAAATACGAACTTCCCGATCTCATTCATTGCAAGCGACGCTCGCTCGATCAGCCGCTACTCGCCGACCCTGGCGATCGCTTGGGAATATGGCATCAGCATCGACTGGATCGGGCAATTGATCGAAAAGGTCAGCGGCCAGTCGCTGCGCGACTACCTGCGCAAGAATCTGTTCGATCCGCTCGGAATGGACGACACCGATTTCATCCAGACAGCTGAGCAGAAGGCGCGTCGTGCAACCGTCCACCAGAAGCATCCGGACGGAGCGACTTGCTCCAATCGTCGATCATGAGGTCGCGCAGGATCCTGAATTCTTTATGGGCGGCGGCGGGCTCTGCGGCGTACCGGCGGACTACGCCGCGTTCGTGCAGATGATGCTTGCAGGGGGCAAATCGAAGAGCGGAGAGGCCGTGCTGAAGCCGGAGACGGTCGCCCTCATGGGTCAAAATCACATTGCGCCGCTCGAAGCTGGGGTGATCAAGGTCGCCATGCCCAATCTGTCGCACGATGTGGATTTCTTCCCCGGACAGCGGCAGGGCTGGGGCTTGAGCTTCCTCATCAATCTCGAACGCTCGGCCGAAGGGCGAAGCCCGGGCAGCCTGAGCTGGGGCGGACTCGCAAACACCTATTTCTGGATCGACCCGACGGCGAAGATCGGCGGCCTCCTGATGACGCAGGTGATCCCGTTCGCGGATCCTGCAATCTTGAAAGCTTATCGCGCATTTGAACGGACGGTCTACGAGGAGCTCGCGGGCGCGAAAGCGGCCTAGCGAGGCCGACACGCGTGTCGTCGCAAACTGCGATGAACCTGTTCTGAATCGCGACTTAGCGCCAACGCTTGACCCTTATAACGTCGATTGCAGCGGCTGTGACGAGCGCATCTGTGGATCTCCGACTGCGCGACGAATTCAATTCGAACCAACGAGTGGACGACACAATGAAGATCGCAGTGCTGCCCGGCGACGGAATTGGCAAGGAGGTCACCGCACAGGCCGTAAGAGTTCTGGAAGCGACTCTCGGGAACTCGGTGTCGTATGAATTGAAGGAGGCGCCGATCGGCGGAGCCGGTCAGGAAGCCATGGGCGATGCGCTTGCCGCCGGAAACCCTGAAACTGGCGAGGGCTTCGGACGCGATCCTGCTGGGAGGCACGGGCGTCGTCGAAGACGAGAAAAGGCCTCCGAGCGAAGGGGCGGGAAATGGGCTCTTGCGCCTGCGCAAGGCGCTGACCCTGTTCGCCAACTATCGGCCGATTTTTCTCTTTCCTGAGCTTGAGGACGCTTCGTCGCTCAAGCGGTCGGTGGTCAGCGGCGTCGACATTCTCATGCTGCGGGAGCTCAACGGCGACCTTTATTTCGGCGAGCCGCGCGGGATCCAGACAAACGCCGCGGGCGAGCGCGAGGGCGTCAACACGATGCGCTACTCGGAGTCCGAGATCGAACGCATCATGCATGTCGCCTTTCACGAGGCGCGCCGAAGACGCCACAAGGTTTGCTCGGTCGACAAATCGAATGTGCTCGAAACGATGGCGCTCTGGCGAGAGGTCGCGACGCGCGTCGGAAAGTCCTATCCCGACGTCGAGCTTACCCACCTCTATGTCGACGCAGCTGTCATGCACCTCGTCCGCGATCCGCGTCAGTTCGACGTCATGGTCATGGGCAACGTGTTCGGCGACATTCTCTCCGACGCCGCGGCGATGCTGACCGGTTCGATCGGGATGCTCCCCTCGGCGTCCCTCGGCGACAACAAGAAGGGGCTCTACGAGCCGGTCCATGGCACCGCGCCTGACATAGCGGGCAAGAATATCGCCAATCCGCTCGCCGCGATTCTGTCGGCCGCGATGATGCTTCGTCATTCCTTCGACATGGAAGAGCACGCGAAGAGGATCGAGAACGCCGTCCGCAAGGTGCTGGCGGAGGGTTATCGAACCGCCGACATCATGCAGGAGGGCGGCAAGAAGGTCGGCACCGACGCGATGGGCGAAGCGGTCGTGAGCGCGGTGCGGGCGAACGGTTGACTTGGCGCAGCGCCTATCTTCGGCGCGAGCGCGTTCCCGCATCGGCAAAATTGACGACCCGTGTCGGGCGGTCGACGTCTTTTGAGCTCAGGTGCTCCACAAGCATGCGGACCGGAGGCGGCTGAGAGGCGGGGTCGCGCACGCATATCTTCCAGTTGCGCGTCGCCCATTCCTCATCGAGCGGCACAGCCGTGACTTGTCCGGTCGCCACATAGCGCTTGGCGCAACGCTCGGGGACGAGACCGACGCCGAGGCTGGCCTCGACCATGCTGCAGACCGTCTCGAAGCCGTTGACGCGTATCCGCATCTTGAGCGTCAGGTTGAGTTCGCCCACCGCTTTCATGACCAGCGAGTTGAGGAAGCTGCCTTTTTGGGGACCGACAAGATCGAATTCTGCAAGTTCCGCGAACCTGACCTTCTTGCGCTCGGCGAGAGCATGCCCGACCGGCATGATCGCGACGAGCTTGTCGGACCGGTAGGGCAGGATCTGAAGTCCAGTCGCAGGAAGATAGCCGCCGAAAATGCCGATGTCCGCCGCATTCTCGGCGACCGAGCGAACGACTTGCTGGCTTGTGCCCTCTTCGAGATCGATACGGATTGCGCTGTGAATGGCGAGGAAGTTGGCGAGGTCGCGCGGGAGATGCTGAAGGATCGTCGATACGCTCGCGTGAATTCTCACCCTGCCGCAGAGACCTGTCGCATGCTCCGCGAGCTCGGATTCCATCTGTTGCAAGTCGCGCATCACGACCCGCGCATGCCGTAACAGGGCTTGCGCGGAAGCGGTCGGCTCCAGGCCCTTGGTCGTTCGGTGAAACAGCGGCGCCTTGACCAGCTCTTCAAGGTCCGAAATTCGCTTGCTGACCGCCGAGGCGGCAATATGCTCTCTGGCGGCCGCGCGAGAAATGCTTTTGCTTTCGCAGACCGCGACGAACAATTTCAGCGATAACAGGTCAAAACGCATCGGCGGACATTCTGAATGACGGGCTCAGGCGGCCGAACGGCCCGCAGATCACCGCGCGCCTCCAGGTGGTGGATCACTTGACCATTAACATCTTACATCCAAAGACCCCGCTACAAAAGCGTGTCCGCAGCATTAAGTATTTGTGAGATATGGCGTTGCGGGCCAAGCGGCAATGAGACGCGTCGCGAAACGCGATGATAAATTGTCCAAGTACGATTTCGCCGCCGTTTTGAGGGCTCCTATATGAAGTGGCACGCCGATCCGGCAAGAGAAGGGAGGTTGCTCGTGACCGCCGCAGCGGCTCGAACCATGTTCGAGAAGATCTGGTCTCGACACCGCATCCTTGAGCGGCCGGACGGCCAGACTCTGCTCTATATCGATCGCCATCTTATTCACGACGGCTACGCCCCCGCCTTCGAATTTTTGACCGCGCGCGGTCTCAAGCCGCATGCGCCATCGCAAACTTTCGCGACGCCCGATCACTACGTGCCCACGAATACGCGTGAGGCGACAGAGATCGCCGACCCCGAACGGCGGTACATGGTGGAATTGCTCGCCCAGTACACGTCCGACTTTGGCGTCCAGATGTTCGGCCTGAAAGACCAGCGGCACGGCATCGTGCACGTCGTCGGTCCCGAACAGGGCATCAGCCAGCCCGGCATGATCGTCGTCTGCGCTGATAGTCACACGTCGACGCATGGCGCGGTCGGCGCCCTCGCCTTTGGCCTTGGAATGACCGAAGCCAACCATATCCTGGCGACCCAGACGCTTTGGCAGCGCATGCCGAAGACGATGCGCATCACCGTCGATGGGAGGCTCGCGGCTGGCGTGTGCGCCAAAGATATCATTCTCGCCATTATCGGCCGGATCGGCACGGCTGGCGCGACTGGACATGTGATCGAATATGCGGGCTCTGCGATCACCGATCTGACGATGGAAGGTCGCCTCACCGTCTGCAACATGTCGATCGAGGCCGGCGCGCGTGCAGGAATGATCGCGCCGGATGAGACCACTTTCTCCTATCTGGCCGGGCGGCCCTACGCGCCTAAGGGCGAAGAATGGGACCGGGCGCTTGTTCGCTGGCGCAAGCTTCCGAGTGATCTTGAGGCGAACTTCGACAGCGAGATCAGTCTCGACAGTTCGGAGATCGCCCCGATGGTGACATGGGGCACGAGCCCGCAGGATGTCGCTCCGATCGATGGAGCCATTCCTGATCCGGCCGAGGCCCCGAGCCCGGAACGGCGCGAGAGCATGGAGCGCGCGCTCAAATACATGGACCTCAAGCCGGGGGACCGGCTCGACTCCGTTGCAGTCGATCGCGTTTTCATCGGCTCCTGCACGAACGGGCGGATCGAGGATTTACGCAGCGCAGCGGCGGTCGTGTCCGGCCGCAAGGTGCATGAAAGCGTGCGCGGCTGGGTCGTTCCGGGATCCGGACTGGTCAAGGCGCAGGCTGAGGCGGAGGGCCTGGACATCGTTTTCAAACAGGCCGGATTCGAATGGCGCGAAGCGGGTTGCTCGATGTGTCTCGGCACGAACGGCGAAACGGTTGGCGAGTTCGAGCGGTGCGCTTCGACCTCGAACAGGAATTTTGTCGGCCGCCAGGGACGGAACGCGCGCACCCATTTGCTGAGCCCCCAGATGGCTGCCGCGGCCGCGGTTACAGGCCATCTGACCGACGTGCGCAAGATGCTGCCCGGGGGATGAGGTGAAGGCGTTCAAGACTCTGGAATCGGCGGCGGCCCCCTTCCTTCAGCCAAATATCGACACAGACCAGATCATTCCCGCGCGTTTTCTGCAGAAGCCACGCAGCGGCGGCTTCGGCCAATATCTGTTCCACGACCTGCGCTTCGACGTGAACGGAGCCGAACGCCCAGAGTTTGCGCTGAACCAGCCCCATCACCGTGACGCGCGCGTCGTGGTCGCCAATGTCAATTTCGGATGTGGCTCCTCGCGCGAGAATGCCGTGTGGGCGCTCTCCGACTACGGGTTCGAAGTCGTCATCGCGCCGAGCTTCGGCGATATCTTCCATACCAATTGCGTCAAGAACGGCCTCCTTCCTATCCGACTGCCGGAGGCGGTCGTCACCGATTTGTTGGCGCGTATCTCCGAAACTCCTGACCTGGCGATCCGGGTGGATCTCGAAGCGCAGACGGTCGCGCTGCCTGACGGCTCAACGCATTCCTTCGAAATCGACCCATTCGCCAAATATTGCCTGATCAATGGCTTCGACGAGCTCGATTACACCCTGTCACAACGTGACGAAATCGCTGCTTTTGAGAACCGGTATGGACGTGAAAACGATTGACGGTCACGTCAGCAACACATACGTCGCCAAATGCGAGGGACGCGTGCTGAATAACGTCTTTGCGATTGGCCAGCCGACGATAGAGTGCGCCAGTCCGTCCGACCTGAATGAACGACGACCGTCGCGCAATGACGTGCGGCTTAGCACCCGAGGAGCCTGAGGAGCCATGCAATCGGCGATCTTCGAAAACGCGCGCATTCTCGACGGCTCGAGCGACGAAGGCGAACATGATCGCTTCGTCCGCGTCGCCGACGGGCTCATCAAGGAGATTTCGGACAAGCCGATCAAGGACTCCTCGGCCCACCGCATCGATCTGCGCGGCAAGACCTTGATGCCGGGCCTCATCGACTGCCACATCCATATCGTCTCGCCCTTCCCGGATCCTGCTGACAACGCGCGACTGCCCGATTCGCTGATCGCGCTGCACGCTGCGCGGATCATGAAGCAGATGCTTCTGCGCGGGTTCACCACGATCCGCGACCTCGGCGGCGCCGACGTCGGCTTCCAGCGCGCGATCGATCAGAAGATCATCGAAGGCCCGCGTCTCTTCATCTGCGGCAAGGCGTTCGTCCAGACCGGCGGTCATACCGACGTCCGCCAACCCTTTGACGGGAGCGACGTCGAAACGCTCAATCGCCGCCTGGGATCGGTCAGCCGCGTCGTCGACGGCGTCGAGGCCGTCCGCTTCGCCGTGCGCGAAGAGCTGCGCCTTGGCGCCCAGTACATCAAGGTGATGGCGGCCGGCGGCGCGGCCTCGGGCAAGTTCCCGATCATGCGGCTTGGCTTCTCGCGCGACGAGTTGCTCACTTTCGTCGAGGAGGCGGACAAGGCGCAGACCTACGTCTGCGGCCATCTCTATTCGGATGAAGCGGTGCGACGCGCCGTCGAGGTCGGCTTCCAGTCGGTCGAACACGCGACGCTCGTCGAGCCGGCGACAGCAAAGTTGATGGCGGAGAAGAACGTCATCGTCACCCCGACGATCATCGCTTACGAATCGCAAAAGACTGAAGAGAAAGCGCTGCGGCTCGATCCCGGGTTCTCTTCGCGGCTCGACTACGTGATCAAGAAGAGCCCGGAGTCGCTCGAGATCATGCACAAGGCCGGCGTCAAGATGGCCTACGGCACCGATCTGCTCGGCTTCCTGCACAAGTATCAGGGCGCGGAGTTCGTCATCCGCGGCCGCACGCTGCCTGCGATTGACGTGATCCGCTCGGCCACCTGCAACGCGGCCGAGCTCATCAGGATGACCGGAAAGGTTGGGACTGTCGCGGTCGGCGCCTATGCCGATCTCATCGTCGTCGAGAAGGATCCGCTCAAGGACCTCTCGGCGCTTGACGAAGAGGGCCGATACATCCCGCTGGTGATGAAGGACGGCGACTTCATCAAGAACGTTCTCAACTGAGAAGCTACGAGGCGCCGCGCCAGAAAAGGCGACCGCCTCTCCGTGCGCTCTTGTACTGCTTTCGCAGTTCGTCCGTCGGTCCTCCCACCGACGGGCGTAGCGCCCGCGCTGGCTCATCTCAGCTGGCGCGGGCGCACTTTTTCACTAAACCCTAGACGAGCCGAGCTTACGGGCGCGGCTGCATCTTTGAGAATGGCTTGGCGAGCTGCGGCCAAGCGGCCGGCGCGTGCGGCTGAGCCGCCGGGTCGGACCCCAGGCTCTCGTCCCACTCGACGGCGATGAAGCGCTGCCCGGTGACCTTTCCGCCCGCTTCGGTGAACAGAGCCAGCATCGGCGGGGACATGACGTTGGGGGAGATGAGCGCGCTGCGGTCTTCGCCAGGCACCATGATCGTGTCCACCGGGCCGCCGGGCAGGACGACATTGACCGTAATGCCGCTTCCCTCGAGTTGTTTCGACAGGATCAGCGACCAAGCCTCGAGCGCGGCTTTGGTCGGCCCGTAAGGCACGAAGCCCTTGCGCATCATCGTCAGAATGCTGGTCGAGACGTTGATGACGCGCCCCCATTTCTGCTTGCGCAGGATCGGCACGACCGCGCGCGTCATGGAGAAGGCGCCGCCCACGTTGACGGCAAAGAAGCGTCGCCACAGATCATCGGGCACATCCTCGATCTGGAGATGCTCGTCGTCGTAATCGTCGGCCACGGAGTTCATGCCGAGAGCGGCGTTGTTGACGAGAATGTGCACCGTTCCGAGCCGCTCGGCGACCGTTGCGACCTGGCGACGGCAGTCCTCCGCGTCTGAGACGTCGATACGGAGGCCGAGGACCTTTGCTTCCCCGTGCTTCTCCTGCAGGGCGCGAACCCCCTTCTCGTCAATGTCGAGCGCCGCCACGCGCAGGCCCTCCTTGACAAAGCCGTCGACGAGAGCTTTTCCGATCCCGCCCGCGGCCCCGGTCACGATGGCCACTTTTCCTGCAATGTCTGGATAAGCCACTGAGTCTCGCCTTCCTTGCGCTTCCTTCCGCTCATTCGAGCGGCGGCGCTATCTTTAGCAGCGCTCGGATGCGAGCCAAATTCGTAAGGCGGAAGCGCGCCATCGCGAAGGGCGAGGCGCGAGATCAGCACACGCGACAATCCAGCGGCGCTCCAAGGTTCGGCTTCCGCCTGCTGCGCGCAATCAGAGGGAGTTAGGCAATTCCGCGCAAGAGCCCGAGCAACTCGCGATGCATGATCTCGTTGCCGCAGCAGATCGAGCCGGTCTCAAGGAAATTGTCCTCGCCGTCGGCGCCGGTGACGAATCCCCCGGCTTCTCGAATGAGAAGCGAACCCGCCGCAATGTCCCAGGAGTTCAGGCCTCGCTCCCAGAAGGCGTCGAACCGGCCGGCGGCGACATAGGCCAGATCGAGCGCGGCGCAGCCCATCCGCCGCACATTGACGACGCGCGTCATCACTGCCGCAAGCTCTGCCTTGAATCGAGGATGCTGCGCCGCCTTGCCGAGATGCGGAATGCCGCAGCCGAAGATCGCCTGCGACAAGTCGCTGCGCCCCGCCACACGCAGCCGGCGATTGCCGCCAAACGCTCCCTGACCCTTCTCCGTCACGTACATGTCATCGTTGGCTGGATTGTAGATGACGCCAGCGATGATCTGCCCTTCGCGCTCCAGCGCGATTGAGATCGCGAACAACGGGATCGCGTGCAGGAAGTTGGTCGTCGCATCGAGCGGATCGATGTGCCAAGTGTGACTCTTGTCGGTCCCCTCGACGCGTCCGCCCTCCTCCAGGACGAAGCCGTAGCCCGGACGCGCCTTGGCGAGTTCCTGATAGAGGGTCTTCTCCGCGCGCTTGTCGGCCAGACTGACAAAGTCGCCCGGGCCCTTCATCGACACTTGCAGTTCGCTGACCTCGCCGAAATCGCGTTTAAGGCCGCGACCGGCCTTGATGGCGGCGCCGGTCATCACAGTCATCAAAGCGGATCGGATCATGGAAGTCTTTCAACGGCGACAGGAAACGGAGGCAGGTTTATGGAAGGCCCCGCGTCGAGGCAAATGCGCGCCGCCGCCCATCTGGCTGGCTCAGTAGACGTAAGGAATGAGACGCCAGGTACGCGCCCGATAGGCGTCGTATTCGGCGCCGAAGGTTTCGCTGAGCAGTCGCTCCTCAGCTCGAATGCGCGCCAGCAAGACACCGAGCGACAACACGGCAATGACGACGCCCACCGCAGAGCGGAACGCCAACCCCCAACCAAGCATGAAGACGAAGAGACCGAGATAACTCGGGTGGCGAATGATCCCATAAAGTCCGCCGGAGACCAGCCGATGTTCCGGCTGGATCGCAACCAGGCCGCTGAAGCGACGCCCAAGCACGAAGACCGGCGCGAGGCGAAGAATGCCGCCGGCCGCATAAAGGAGAACACCGAGCCAGCGCACACCTTCGCCGCCGAAGGTGAGGAAATCGATCCGGTCTGTATAGGCTGGGAGATAGGCGTCGAGGACACCGAGCACGCCGAGAGCCGCGATCACCCAACGATTGGACCGATCCTCGCTGACGCCCGAGCCGATATGGCCCTCGCTGAACAGCCCCGCTGACCCGAGCGCGATCGTGACAGACGCTCACCGCGATCAGCGGCGGATAGGAAAAGAACCGTCCTGACGCCGCCTGCGCCAACGATAGCCAGGCCCAAATAGGCGATGATGCTCAAAACCGTGAAGACGGCAAGCCGCGACTTGATCATGGGCCTCGTTCCTCGCGCTCGGCTTGGCTTTGGCGCCCTGCGGCGACGATGACGCGCCTGGCTTGTACCCGCGCGTCCCGTTCATCGTCACGATTCGCGCTTGCCAAAACAGGCGGGGCAGACGATTCGTTGCCTAACGTTTGTGGCGGCCAGACGGCGGGTCGAGGGGAAGGCATTGGTTCATGGCGTCTGACATCGAAATCGCGCGCGCCGCGCGCTTGAAGCCGATCGCAGAGATCGCCGCGAAGATCGGCGCGCCCGAATCCGCCTTGCGTCCGTTTGGCCGCTTCATCGCCAAGCTTGAGTATGATTTTCTTAGCTGTCTCTCGAACCGCCCGGACGGGAAGCTCATTCTTGTCACGGCGATCAGCCCAACCCCGGCGGGCGAGGGCAAGACGACGACCACCGTCGGCCTCGGCGACGCGCTCAATCGCATCGGCAAGAAGACGATGATCTGTCTGCGCGAACCCTCGCTCGGGCCCAGCTTCGGCATGAAGGGAGGCGCGACCGGCGGCGGGCACGCCCAAATTGTTCCCATGGACGAGATCAACCTCCATTTCACTGGCGATTTTCACGCCATCACATCGGCGCACAATCTGCTTGCGGCGATGATCGACAATCACATGTACTGGGGCAACGCGCTCCGTCTCGATCAGCGGCGCGTCGCCTGGCGGCGCGTGCTCGATATGAACGACCGCGCGCTTCGCGAAACAATTATCGGGCTCGGCGCGGGCAACGGCTTTCCACGCGAGGACGGTTTCGACATTACCGTCGCCTCGGAGGTCATGGCGGCCTTCTGCCTTGCGACCAGTCTTGAGGAGCTCGAGGAGCAGCTCGGCCGTATGGTGGTCGGTTGGGCAAGAGACAGGCGGCCGATCAGCGCCTTGGATCTCAAAGCGCCTGGCGCTATGACGGCGCTCCTCAAGGAAGCGCTCAAGCCCAATCTCGTGCAAACGCTCGAAGCTTCGCCCGCGCTGGTGCACGGGGGCCCCTTTGCCAACATCGCCCACGGTTGCAATTCCGTGATGGCGACACGAGCGGCGCTCAAACTCGCCGATTACGTTGTCACTGAAGCTGGCTTCGGCGCGGATCTTGGCGCCGAGAAATTTTTCGACATCAAGTGCCGCAAGGCTGGATTTAAGCCGGCGGCGACGGTGCTCGTCGCGACCGTCCGCGCGCTCAAGATGCACGGCGGAGTGGCCAAGGATGCGCTGGGCGCCGAGAACTTGTCGGCGCTCGGAGCCGGCCTCGCGAACCTCGCTCGACATATCGTTAATCTGCGGAAGTTTGGACTGCCCGTCGTCGTCGCAATCAATCGATTTGACGGCGACACTCGGGCCGAACTCGCCTTTGTCGAGGACAGGGTGGCGCGCGAATTCGGGGTCAAGACCGTCGTCTGCGATCACTGGGCCCGAGGCGGGGCCGGAGCAGAAGATCTCGCCCGCGTCGTCGCCGCGCTTGCCGATGCGGGCGAGGCGAAGTTTCGGCCGCTGTACGGCGACGAGCTCGAGTTTATGGGACAAGACGCTGACAATCGCGCGAGAGATTTACGGCGCCGCCGACATCGCGGCGGAAGCCTCGGTGCGAGCGAAATTTGACGAGCTCGAGGCCGCGGGCTGGGGCCGGCTGCCGATATGCGTCGCCAAGACCCAATATTCGTTCTCGGACGATCCCTCTCTTATGGGCGCGCCTAGCGGCCACGTCCCAAGGATCCGCGACGTCCGTCTCCGGGCGGGGGCGGGCTTTGTCGTCGTGCTGATGGGAGATATCCGCACGATGCCAGGATTGCCGCGGACCCCTGCTGCTGAGAGGATTCGCGTCGTCAATGGCGAAATCGACGGCCTGAGTTAAGGACGAATAAGGACGCTCAACGTGGCGTCGGCGCGTCCTCGCGCAAGAGCTTCTCTGCTTTTAGCGCCCGCCAGAGCGCAGCCGGCGGCTTTGTTCTCATCATTGCAGCGTTCCGCCTGACTTCGGTCGCGCGTTGCGCGCCGGCGATTACGCTAACGACCGCAGGGTGACCAAGCGGAAAGCGCAGAGCGGCCTCCGGTAACGCGACTTTGAAACTCTTGCATATCTGCTGGATTCGGCGCACCCGGTCCTTCATCTCTTCCGAGGCCGGACTATAATTGTAGCGAGCTTCGCCCTTCACGCCCGTCGCGAGTATGCCGGAATTGAACGGGCCGCCGATCACCACGGCGATCTTCTTTTCCTCGCAGAGCGGCAAGAAACTCGTCAACGCCTCCTGTTCGAGAAGGGTGTAACGGCCCGCGAGAAGGAACGCGTCAAAGTCGGCCGCGCGCGCCAATTTCTCGGCGATCTCCCATTCATTGACCCCGGCCCCGATGGCCTTGACCGCGCCGGACGCCCGCAATTGGTCCAGAGCGCGATAGCCCCCATTCATAAACTCCTTGATCCGCGCGTCGGCGGCTTCCCTGCTTCCGTGGGTGAAGACATCGACATCGTGGCAGTAAACGATATCCACGTGGTCGAGACCAAGGCGCTCGAGCGAGAATTCGAGCGAGCGCATCACGCCGTCGTAGGAATAGTCGAAGCGCTCCCGCCGCGAGGGCGTTTCAAAGAACATGCCCTGACCTGAGCGTTTCTGCGGCTCGCACAGATCGAGCAGGCGGCCGACCTTGGTGGAAATCAAATAGGAATCGCGCGGCTTCGGACGCAGGAAACCATTCAGTCGGGTCTCTGAAAGTCCCAGCCCGTAAAGCGGCGCGGTGTCAAAGTAGCGACAGCCAGCCGCCCAGACGGCGTCCAGCATCACGCGCGCTTCCCTTTCCATCATAGGTCGATAGAGATTGCCGAGCGGCACTCCGCCGAAACCGAGCTCGGTGAATTGCAGCTCGACTCCACCGCGCGTGGTGAACTTTCGGACCCGCGCGCTCCGCCCATTCACGGCCGCCATCAATTTTACCCTCCCTGGCAAGCGCGTGAACCCATGTCGCCGCTTTGGGCGTATGGCGCCTGGCTCGTGCCCGCGCTCATCTGCCCTCCCGCACGATCAACGCTTTGTCAGCGAGAGGAACCGGGGCAGTGCGGCGATGCTGTTGCCTGACGATCGGATAAACCTTCAGCACTCCTCGGGACAAGTCAAGCGATCTGCAGCTTATCGAGGCCTTCTCACGCTTCGAGACATTCTTGATAGCTTTCGACATATGCTATCGGTTCTCACGCAACCATGCGCGATCAGTGGAGGCGATAAAGGTGCGAAGACGCTGCAGGCTTGGATCATCCGGGGCGCTCGTCTCAAGGTCGGCGAGAATCTTCCTCAAAGCAAGTCGCGCCACCGGCCAGTTGTGAGAGCCTTGTCTCAACATTAAACGCGTGTGGCGGATCGACCGACGAACGACTTCGTCAATAAAAGCGTCCATCGGGGCGGCCCACTGCTCTCCATCGGCGATAAACTGGATGAGGCAGTGGCAAACGCGGCGCCGTTGACGTAAAGCGGCAAGCGTCTCGATTTGGATCAGGCCCGTAACATTGTTCGAAACGACAACCGGGCGCGCGCGGGCAACGCGCTCAGTTTGAGACGGGTCACCCAGAGCCGAGCGTCGCGCCATCCCCTCAAACAGGCGCGCGCTGGCGATAGCCAAGTCGTTCGTTGAGCCGTTCGAGCAGGTCTTGCGCGGCCTCGGCGATGACGGTGCCGGGCGGGAATATCGCGTCCGCGCCCGCCCCGCGGAGGGCTGCGAAGTCTTGGGCAGGGATGACGCCGCCGACGACGATCATCGTAGTGTCAAGACCGAGCTTGCCAAGCGCTGTCTTCAGAGCCGGGACGAGCGCGAGGTGGCCTGCGGCAAGCGACGAGACGCCCACGATATGCACTTGCCCCTTGGCCGCAAGCGCCGCGACTTCCTCCGGCGTTGCGAACAAAGGTCCGATCTCAACGTCGAATCCGAGATCCGCGAACGCCGAGGCGATGATCTTCTGCCCGCGATCGTGCCCATCCTGTCCCATCTTGGCGACCAATATCCGCGGCGCGCGGCCCTC
Source organism: uncultured Alphaproteobacteria bacterium (assembly GCA_963770275.1). Classification (GTDB taxonomy): domain Bacteria; phylum Pseudomonadota; class Alphaproteobacteria; order Rhizobiales; family Beijerinckiaceae; genus Roseiarcus. The sequence continues at coordinate 224,807 of CAVYPD010000024.1, read as the reverse complement.
GTTCTCGGCGAAGGCGCGGGTCATCGCGATCACACGTTCGTTGGCCTCCGCGTCCGGCCCAGACTCCGAGAGATAGACGCCCGAGATAGCGCGCGCTTCCGCGACATGACGGCCGAACGCTTTCTCCAGGGCGAGCGAGATTTCCCCGACGGTTGCCTTCGCCCGCGCCGCTTCGACTGAGAGTTGCAAGAGATTGGCGTGGCCCCGCGCGCCTTCGGTGAGCGCCGCCAAAGCGGCCTGCGTCGTTTTCTCGTCACGCTCAGCGCGCAGGCGGTCAAGCTTCTCGACTTGACGCGTGCGCACCGCCGCGGCGTCAACCTTCAGCACGTTAAGGTCCCGCTCGATGGTCGGCGCAAAAGTGTTGACCCCGATCACCGGCTGGCGGCCCGAATCGATACGCGCCTGCGTTCGCGCGGCCGCCTCTTCAATGCGCCGCTTCGGCAAGCCGCTCTCGATCGCCCGGGCCATCCCGCCGAGGCGTTCGACCTCATCGATGTGGGCCTGCGCGCGCGCGGCCAGTTCGGCGGTGAGGCGCTCGACGTAATATGAGCCGCCCCACGCGTCGATGACCTTTGTTATTCCAGTCTCCTCGATAAGAAAGAGCTGGGTGTTGCGGGCAATCCGGGCCGAGAAAGGCGTTGGCAACGCCAGGGCCTCATCGAGCGCATTGGTATGCAGGGACTGCGTATGTCCCTGCGTGGCCGCCATCGCTTCGATTTGCGTGCGCACGATATTGTTAAAGGGATCTTGAGCGGTCAACGACCAGCCGGAAGTTTGACAATGCGCGCGCAACGCGAGCGACCTGTCCGATTTGGGACCGAAGCCCTTGACGATGCCCGCCCACAGCTTGCGCGCGGCCCGGAGCTTGGCGACCTCCATGAAAAAATTCATGCCCACCGCCCAGAAGAACGACAGCCGTGGAGCAAAGGCGTCGATGCTCATTCCGGCGGCGACGCCGGCGCGCAAATATTCCTGGCCGTCGGCGAGCGTATAGGCGAGCTCCAGATCCTGCGTCGCCCCCGCCTCCTGCATGTGATAGCCGGAGATGGAAATCGAATTGAACTTCGGCATGTTCGCGGCAGTGAAAGCGAAAATATCGGCGACGATCCGCATCGAGGCGGCTGGTGGATAAATGTAAGTGTTGCGGACCATGAACTCCTTCAGAATATCGTTCTGAATGGTCCCCGAAAGCGCCGCCATTGGGACGCCTTGCTCCTCAGCCGCGACGATGAACAGAGCCATCACCGGCAGCACGGCGCCGTTCATTGTCATCGATACGCTCATCGAATCGAGCGGGATGCCGGAAAACAACGTGCGCATGTCGTAAATGGAATCGATCGCGACGCCCGCCATGCCGACGTCGCCGGCTACGCGCGGATGGTCCGAGTCGTAGCCGCGATGCGTCGCAAGGTCGAAAGCGACGGAGAGGCCCTTCTGACCTCCGGCCAAATTGGCGCGGTAGAACGCGTTCGATTCTTCTGCGGTCGAGAAGCCGGCGTATTGCCGCAACGTCCAGGGCTGCGTGAGGTACATGGTCGGATAGGGCCCGCGCAAAAAGGGCGGTAGGCCTGGCCAATCACTCAAAAGATCGATGCCGTCGCGATCGCGCGGCCCGTAGAACGACTTGACCTCTATGCCTTCGGGCGTCGCCCAGTTTCGCTTTTCTCCCGAGTCGCTCGGCTTCGATGGAGTCGCGAATGAAACGCTCGAGAAGTTCGGGATGGAACTCATGGGGTCACAATTTCCCGCGCCTTCGTCTCGACCCCAATGCGGCGATAAAGCGCCTGCAAGGTCGCGACGGCGTCTCCGCCAGCGAAGATGAAGTCATCGACGCCCGCGGCGCGCCATGTACGCTCGAATTCGCCTGGCCGGCCGGCGAGCGCAACACCCTTCGCGCCCGAAGCCTTGAACGCCTTCGCGAAGGCTTCCGCCTGTTCGGCGTAAGCGTCGTCGGTCCCGCACAGGCAGACGAGCGCAGCGCCGCTTGCTTTAAGCCGTGCGACCGCCGCTTCGGCCGTTTTGCTCTCGCCCTCGTAGACGGCTTCGACAGCCGCCAACCTCCAGCCACTCGCGCATGAACTGGACGCGGCGGCGATGCCTGGCCTCAGGCCCCAGCGCGGCGAGATAAACTTTCGGCCGCCCGCCGGTGCTCCGCAGGTAGGCGTCGGAACAATCGCGCAAGCGCTCGAACGGCTCTGCGAGCCGGATTGGCGCCAGCGCGCCTTCGGCGGCCGCAAACGCCTCGCGATCAGGCGCGCCGGCGACAACCTCGACCGGCCGCTCGGCAAGATCGGCATGCGCACTCACGCCGGTGATCGGGGCCTTCAGGCAAGCGGCGTTTCGAGCCAGCGCCGCCGCGCTGGCGGCGACCCTAAGTTGAAACGCGCCGTTCGCGAGCGCCGACGGCAGTCCCCCCAGTCCTTCGATCTCCTGAAAGAGCCGCCAGGCCTTGTCGCAAAACGCCTGGGTCATCGCCTCGAATGCGCCTGCGCCCGCGGCGGGGTCGGCGACAAATCCGAGGTTCGATTCGCGCAGAAGAATGAGCTGGGCGTTGCGGGCGAGCCGCCGCGCGAAGCTGTCAGGAAGGCCGGCGGCCAGAGTGTGCGGCAGAACGCTGACGCTGTCGGCGCCGCCGAGGCCGGCCGAAAACGCCGCCGCCGCGCCGCGCATCACATTCACGTAGGGATCGCGCGCCGTCATCATCCGCCAGGCGCTCTCCGCCTGCACACGAGCCGCGCGCGGCTCGAGGCCGCAGGCTTCCTCAACGCGCGACCAGGCGATGCGCAACGCACGGAATTTCGACAGCGTCGCCAGTTCGTCCGCGTCAGCGGCGAGGCGGAACGCGATCAGGGCGCGGGCTTCGGCAAGCGGCGCTTCTGCCCGTTCAGTGAGACGCAATAGGGTCACCGCGGCTGCGAGCGCAAAGGCAAGCTCTTGCGCTGGGGTCCCGCCGGCCGCATGGACGCCGCGCGCGTCAGCGACCAGGAACGGCCCTGTAAAACCCTTGCTTCGCAACGTGAGCGCGGTCTCGACACAGCGTCTCGATTGAGCGCTCCAGTCGGCTGGAAACGGTCCGCGCGCCAATGCCGCGAAAGGGTCGAGCCCGAACGAGACTGCGCAGTCCTCAGGCTTCGCGCCGGAGCGTTCGATCAGAGCGCCAAAACGAAGCGCCCGATCGGGGCCGTCGGGCCCAAGATCGAGTTCGAAATTTGCCCCCGCATCGAAACGTACGCCGTCGAGGGCCTTGTGGAGTGTGGCGGAGTCGAATTGCCGAAGACCAAAACCGTAGGCGCCGAGTGCTCCGGAGGACACGACCTGCAGACCGTCCGCTCCATTGGCGAGGTCTTCGAGCGCCTGGGCATTGGCCTCGCCAGCGTTGGGATGATCAAGCCGCGCGATGATCCGCCAAGGACCGCTGGGTCGAGTAGCCCTGGGGCCTTCCGCGGGCGGATAGACGGGTTCGATGCGAACGCCATCCGCGGTCTCGGACACAAGCGTTTCGAGGCTCGCGCCCTTGAGCGCGGCTTCAGCGGCCTTGCGCCAATCGGCTTCGGTAGTGGCGGGAAAGAGAGTCTCGACCGCGCCCAACGCCGCCTCTCGCTAGATGAATTGGGAAAGCCCGGGAATCGCCGCCGAGATTTCGCCTACGACCTCATCGCCCGCGGTTTCGCGCGCATAGCCGAAAACTTCCTTTCCGATCGTCTGGATCTGCTCCATGTCGAGACCCAGGCTCAACAGTTCCGAGCCCAGCGCCATCAGGCCGCCTCCGCCCATCGCTCCGCTCGACACGCCCATCAGGCCCTTCAGACCTCCGCCCATGCCCTCTCCCCCGGTCTGCGTGCTGGAGGCGATAATGGCGGGAAACGCCGGCGCCTTTTTGAACAGTTCCTTGACGGCCTCCTCGGGCGCCTCGCGCTGGATGAAATCGCCAATCAGAGCGACGGCCTTGCGGGCGACGTCCGGGCTCAAGTCCGCGGCGGTGGCGACGCGGGCTATTAGGTTCTCCATTTCACGCTCCTTGGCCGCCCGGGAAAAGACCCGCGACGTCGGTTGTCTCGCGGCTTGCGTCGCCGAAATCAAGCGCCTTTCAACCATAGCACTTCCTTGAGCGTTCGGCGCCACATCGAGGGACGGCCGGCTCCCTCTAGGGTGACGGATGTCTTTTTGCGGCATCGCACCATCGGTGAAGTCATGATTTCTTCACATATGTAAACGCCTGTTAATAATCCATATCTGTTCGAATTCCGCCGAAACTGGCCAAATTTCTAGCAGTGAAAACCAACGAGCAGGCATAATTTTGCCTATCAGCCGATAAAAATTGCCAATACAATGCTAAAAATGCATAGCTGGTTTTCGCATGTTGTGCCTACTGCTCATGTCAAAGGGCGACTATGTTGCAGCGCGGTAGGCCAGTGCCTGCCGGAAATGGAGCCAATATGTCCCCCCTCAAGACGATTTCGGAGAAGCTTGCCGCTTGGCGCCGATATCGCGAAGCGGTGCGTGAATTGTCTCAGCTCTCCAATCGTGAGCTGGACGATATCGGCATTCGCCGCGGCGATATCGAATTCATCGTGCGCCGTTCGGTTGCGAGCCAGGTTTCGGCCTGATCGCGAGATCCTGAAAGCCGAGACGCGCCGGGAAACCGGCGCGTCGGCTTAAGGCCGGCTCTCGAAGCCGCGACCCTTCTCTGACAATCCCGACAAAAACCATTGACGGCGCCGGGCAGCTTTGTGACAAGCCGCGATGCGTCCGATCCACATCATTGGCGGAGGCCTGGCCGGCTCCGAAGCCGCGTGGCAAGCGGCAAATTCCGGTGTTCCGGTGGTTCTGCATGAAATGCGGCCGACCCGAACTACGGCTGCGCACCACACTCCCCACCTGGCCGAGCTGGTTTGCTCGAATTCCTTCCGATCCGACGACGCCTCGACCAACGCGGTCGGGATCCTGCATCGCGAGATGCGCGCCCTCGGCTCGATCATCCTTCAAAGCGCTGATGCGCATCAGGTGCCGGCCGGAGGCGCGCTCGCCGTCGATCGCGACGGATTTTCGCAGGCCGTCGAAGCCGCCCTTCTCAGTCATCCTCGTATAACTCTCGATCGCGGAGAGATCGCCGGCCTGCCGCCGGAGGACTGGGACAATGTGATTGTCGCGACCGGGCCGCTGACCTCCGCGGCGCTGGCCGAAGCGATCGGAGGATTGACGGGCGAAGGCGCGCTCGCCTTTTTCGACGCGATCGCCCCGATCGTCCACCGTCATTCGATCAATATGGAAGTGGCGTGGATGCAGTCGCGCTACGACAAGGTCGGGCCGGGCGGGGACGCCGAGGCCTACGTCAATTGCCCGATGAGCCGCGACCAGTACGAGGCCTTCATCGACGCCCTTCTCGCGGCGGAAAAGACCGAGTTTCGCGAATTCGAGGGCACGCCCTATTTCGACGGCTGCCTGCCGATCGAAGTGATGGCCGAGCGCGGCCGCGAGACCCTGCGCTACGGGCCGATGAAGCCGGTCGGGCTCACCAACGCGCATGATCCGACGGTCAAGCCCTATGCCGTGGTCCAGCTCAGGCAGGACAATGCGCTGGGCACGCTCTTCAACATTGTCGGCTTCCAGACCAAGCTCAAATACGGCGAACAAAGTCGCATCTTCCGCATGATTCCGGGGCTGGAAGGGGCGGAGTTCGCCCGGCTCGGCGGCATGCACCGGAACACCTATCTCAATTCGCCACGCCTGCTCGACGCGCGTCTGCGCCTGAAGGCGGCGCCACGCCTGCGCTTCGCCGGCCAGATCACCGGCTGCGAAGGCTATGTCGAAAGCGCCGCGGTCGGCCTCATCGCCGGCCGCCTCGCTGCCGCCGAACGGCTGGGGCTAGAGCTTGAGGCCCCGCCCCTGACAACCGCGATCGGCGCGCTTCTCAATCACATCACCGGGGGCCACATCGAATCGATCGACGCCGGCCCGCGCTCGTTTCAGCCGATGAACGTCAATTTCGGCCTGTTTCCCCCCATCGCCACGCCGCGGTTGGACGAAGCGGGAAAACGTCTGCCAGGGCCCGAACGTGGCCTCGCCCGCAAGCGCGCCCTCTCTGCACGGGCGGAGGGAGACCTGGCGCGATGGGCGGAGGGAATTCGCGAACCGGCGCCCGTCGCAGCAGCCTGAGACACCGGCGGAGATTGCACGCGCCAAAGTGGCTCGGCTCAGCTCGCCTCGGCCAGAAGCGACAATTGCTGGCGGCCGGAATCCCCGAACTGGTCGACGAGACGGGTCGGATAGTCGCCGGTGAAGCAATGGTCGGTGAATTGCGGCTGTCTCGGGTTGCGTCCGGAATAGCCCATGGAGCGATAGATTCCGTCCACGGAGAGGAACGCGAGCGAGTCGGCGCCGACGAACCGGCGCATCTGCTCGAGGTCCATGCGCGCCGCGAGCAGCTTGTCGCGCTCGGGGGTGTCGATGCCGTAGAAGTCGGGATGGGTGATCGGCGGCGACGAGATGCGGAAATGCACCTCGCGCGCGCCTGCGTCCCGCATCATTTGCATGATCTTGATGCTGGTGGTGCCGCGCACGATCGAATCGTCGATGAGCACGACGCGCTTGCCCTCGACGACCGCGCGGTTGGCGTTGTGTTTCATGCGAACGCCGAGTTCGCGAATCGACTGGGTCGGCTGAATGAAGGTGCGCCCGACATAATGGTTGCGAATGATGCCGAGCTCGAACGGCAGGCCGCATTCGCGCGCGTAACCGATCGCGGCCGGAACGCCCGAAGTCGGGGACCGGCACGACCACGTCGGCCTCGACCGGGGCCTCGCGCGCCAGTTCCGCTCCCATCGCCTTGCGGGCGTCGTAGACCGATCGGCCATGAACGATCGAGTCGGGCCGCGCGAAATAAATGTATTCGAAGATGCAGGGCCGAGCCGGCTGCCTCGGCAACGGGAAGAAGCTCTTCACTCCGTCGCCGTCGATGACCACCACTTCGCCGTTCTCGATGTCGCGGACGAATTTCGCCCCGATGATGTCGAGCGCGCAGGTCTCCGAGCAGAGGATCGGGCTGCCCTCGAACTCGCCGAGCACGAGCGGGCGGATGCCGAGCGGATCGCGCGCCCCGATCAGCTTCTTGTTGGTCAAAGCCACGAGCGCGTACGCGCCCTCGATTTCGGCCAAAGCCTCGACGAAACGGTCGACGATCTTGGGCCGGCGCGAGCGCGCAGCGAGCAAAAGCACGACTTCCGTATCGCTGGTCGACTGGCAGATCGCGCCGCCGCGAATGAGCTCCCGGCGGAGCGTCAGTCCGTTGGTCAGATTGCCGTTGTGGGCGACCGCGAGGCCGCCCGCCTCGAGTTCGGCGAACAGCGGCTGGACGTTGCGCAATATGGTGTCGCCAGTGGTCGAATACCGCACATGACCGATCGCCCACCGGCCCGGCAAGCCGTCAATGGTTGCGCCGCTGGAGAAGTGATCGCCAACCAGCCCCTGGCGGCGCTCGGAGTGGAAGCGCACCCCGTCGAAAGCGACAATGCCGGCCGCCTCCTGGCCACGATGCTGTAACGCATGCAGGCCGAGCGCGGTAATGGCGGCGGCGTCAGGATGGTCGAAAATGCCGAAGACGCCGCACTGCTCGCGCAACCTGTCGCCGTCGGGGTCGAAGCTCTCTTCGCTTGGCGGATCTGCGGCGTGCTCAAGCGAAGTCTGCATCACTGCCTTGGAGCTGGAGCGAAGGGAGCGTTCTTGTTGATCAAGGCGTCGAGCTTCTGCTTGTCCATCGCGGAGCCGCTCCCTCCCGCCGTCGAATCGGGTTTCTTCTGCGGCTGAGAGGGTATCGCGATCGATTGATCGTCCTCGGTCTTCGGGCGCGAAGTGGCGGCGCTATCCGCCGGCGACAAACTGTTCGTCGCCGCGTTTGCGTGCGACTCGATCCAGCCGTTGATCGTCTGGGCCGCATCCGTCGGCAGTATGGCGACGATTCGATCGGCGGTCTCGGTGAGGACCGGCCGGGTCCTCGCGTTCTTGACCCATTCCGGTTGCTGCTTCTCAGAGACCAGCCAGTTGAAGATGGCGAAGGCGACGACGGCAAGGAGGAACCCTCTGACGACCCCAAACACGAAGCCCAGCGACCGGTCGAGAGCGCCGATCTTGCTGTCGAGGATCGCGTCGGACAATCGAACCGTGAACAGCGACACGACGATCAGCGTGAGGAAGAACACGATGGCCGCGGCGGCCGCCTGGGCGATAACCTCCTTATGGATATAGGGAGTGAGGTAGGGCATGAGAAGTGGGTAAAAGTAATAGGCGGCCGCTGCGGCGGCGGCCCATGAGGCGATGGCGAGAACCTCGCGGGTAAACCCCCGCATCATGGACAGAAGCGCGGAAACAAGAACGATGCCGAGAACCGCTAGATCGAGATAAGATGGCATTTGCGAGAGAACCTCGTCGCGCGACGACCTGTAATCCAGTGCGCCCAGTGGCAGCCGACGCGAGCGCCTTATAACCAAGCCGCCTCAGTTCGTCACCCCATCGCGGGCCGGAGATTTGGCGCGTCCCGCTCGCGTTTCGACGGCGCTCGCGGCGATCAGCGCGACCAGCGCGGCCACATTGTCGATCGGCTGAGCCGCGATATTGACCGGCTCGGCGCTGGCGCGAAGCGACTGCGGCGCGAACGCGCGCGCGAACCCGAGTTTGGCCGCCTCCTTGAGCCTCAAGCCCGCATGCGCAACCCCGCGCACCGAACCCGATAACCCGATTTCGCCGAAATAGACCGCATCGCGCGGCAAGCTCGCGCCGGTGAGCGAGGAAATGAGCGCCGCCGCTGCGGCAAGATCAGCCGCAGGCTCCATGATTCTCAGGCCGCCCGCGACATTGAGATAGACGTCATATTGGCCGAGCTTCATGCCTCCGTGGGCCTCGAGCACCGCGAGCACCATGGCCAATCGGCTCGGCTCCCAGCCGACAACCGCGCGTCGCGGCGTGCCAAACGTTGTCGGCGCCACCAAAGCCTGGATTTCGACCAGAAGCGGCCGCGCGCCTTCGACCCCGGCGAAGACCGCGGCGCCAGGGTGGGCCGCGCCGTCCCGGTCCGCCAGGAACAGGGCCGAAGGGTTCGGCACTTCCGCGAGCCCGCCTCCGGTCATCTCGAACACGCCAACCTCATCGGTCGCGCCGAACCGATTCTTGGCCGCTCGCAAGAGCCGGAAGGCGTGCGCGCCGTCGCCCTCGAAGGAGAAGACGGCGTCGACCATATGCTCGACCACGCGCGGCCCCGCGATCTGGCCATCCTTGGTCACGTGTCCGACCAGCAGCAACGCCGCGTCGCTCGCCTTGGCGAAGCGGATCAGCGCCTGCGACGCCCCGCGCACTTGACTGACTGTTCCAGGCGCCGATTCGATCGCATCGCTCCACATGGTCTGAATGGAATCGATGACCACGAATTTCGGCGCATCGCCCGAGCCGAGCGTCGCCACGATGTCCTCTACGAACGTTTGCGCTGCGAGCTGTACGGGCGCATCGGCAAGCCCGAGCCGGGCCGCGCGCAGGCGCACCTGGGCGGTCGATTCCTCGCCCGAGACGTAGACGACACGGCCGCCCGACCGCGCGACGGCCGCGCAGGCCTGGATCAACAGGGTCGACTTGCCGATGCCCGGCTCTCCGCCGATCAGCGTGGCCGAACCGGGCACGAATCCGCCTCCGGCGACCCGATCGAGTTCGCCAATGCCGGTGACGAGCCGCGGCTCGGTCTTGGACGAGCCCGACAGGTCTTCAAGCGGAAACGGCCGACCCGCGGCGCCCCTTCGGATGGCCGCGCCACCGACGCCAAGCGCGGCGCCTTCCTCAATGATCGTGTTCCACTCGCCGCACGATTCGCACTTGCCCTGCCAACGCTGCGTAATGGCGCCGCAGTTCTGGCAGACATAAGAAGAACGAAACTTGGCCATGCGCCGAACTCGCAGGTTTGCCGTGACCTGTCGAGAGGGTTTTTACGCCCGCTCGGCTCCCATTCTGCGGGCGCCCGACGCTAACCAATGGCCCGTCCTTAACCAATGAGGCGCCTATGGCCTCAATCTATTCAGCGAGCGTTCAACGACGGCCCATTAAGGCTGGCCGCGCTGCAAACCGAAAGGCCACTTCATGCGAAACATCTTGATTGCCTCTGCCTTTGCCATCGTCGGCCTCTCGGCCGCTGCGCCATCCCAGGCGATGCCGTTCGCGCCTGCCGACAAGGCCCCATCCGCGTTTACGCTCACAGCGGGCGGCTGCGGCGGCGGCTTTCATCGGGGACCGAATGGCGGGTGCCGACCAAACGGCGGCGCCTATGCGCACCCCTATGCGCATCCCTACGCCCACCCTGGGCGCCATTGCTGGTGGCGCCACGGCGTCCGCGTCTGCAACTAAGCGGCAAAGCGCCTAAATAGGGCGCGAGGCGCCGGCCTTCGTTTGGGCCGGCGCCTCACGCTGTGGCGCTGGGCCTCATCTTCAACGTCTCATGCCAGCGGTTGAAGTAAACGAGCTCGGGCGGGATTGCGATCCGCGCGGACTTGGCGAAATCGAGCGCCACGAGCCCAGTGATATCGGCGACTGTGAAACGGTCGCCAGCGATAAATGGCCGGTCGCGCAAGGCCTCATCGACAATCGCCATCGCGTGAAGCGCCCTCGGCCGATTGACCGCAGCCCAGTCGGGAACCTGCGGATTTTCCATTTCCGCCATTTTCGGATGGCTGTGACGGACGACCTGCGCGATCGGGAAGAGCAGCCGCCATTCGAGCTGGCGCTGCCACATCTCGATCGTCGCCTGCTCAAGCGCGGTTACGCCAAACAGGTTTGGCTCCGACCATAGCGCCTCGATGTAGCGGCAGATTGCGATCGTCTCGGCGATCCTTGTCCCGTCGTCGAGTTCGAGAATCGGGATTGTCTCAAACGGATTGAGCGCCGAGAATTCCGGCGTCCTGTGATCCAGCTTAGCGAGATCGATCTCGACACACGGGATCGAGACGCCCTTTTCCGCGAGGAAAATACGCACGCGACGAGGGCTCGGCGCCAGATTGGAGTTGTAAAGTTTCATGCTGCTGTTGCTCGCTCACGAGGCCCGGTAACGCCACGCAAGGGGAAAAGATCCTAAACCTGAGGCCGCAGTCGGTTGCGCCACAATGGGTATAAATACCTATTGCGCTTCAGATCGCCGGGGCAGGCGAGGATTTGCACGCTGGGAGCGTCGACAAATAGGCCAGGATTTCGCGAGTCTGGCTGCGAGCGAAATGACGGGACGAATTGCCGGCGCGGAACTGAGCAACCTTAATCAAATTATCGTCAAAAATCTCCCAATTCCAAACCATTGCGTCAGCAGCTCGTTAAGCAATTCGGCCGCATGATTGACGCGAGTAACAGCGTGTGTGTCGGGCGGCTATGCGTGATGTCGGGGCGGACCTGGGCGGGAGCGGGAGCGGCGTCAAGGCCGATTCCGACGCCGCCGCGCGCCGGCGCAAGATGACCATCCAGCTCAGGGAGGCGCGGCGGTCCCTCTCCGAGCCCGACGCGATCCCCAGCCATTCGAGCGCAATGGTGCGTCTGTTCGCCGAGATCAACCGCAGCGCCACGCCGATGCTCGGGATCATCGCGCTTGGCGTTTGCGCGACCGCGTTGGCCTGGCTCGAGGCCGGCCCGCTCACGACCTGGATCGCCTTCATCGCCTGCGCAATTCTGACCGGCTATTCGCTGCCGATCGCCTTCCTGGATAGCAGCGACCAGGAAAGGACGGCGGGGGTCTGGCGACGCAAGTTCGTGTTTTCCACCGCGTTCAGCGGATCGGCCTGGGCCTATCTCATCGTCATGCTGCTCAAATCGAGCGACCCGAACGCGCAGGCTTTCGCCATCGTCGTGATGCTGCTCGTCTCGACCGTGATGTCGCTTCTGGCGGCGGCGATACCGGCCGCGTTCGTCGCTGGCATGCTGCCGATGATCATCGGCGTGATCCTCCTCTACGCCCCCCATCTGCACGGGGCGGCGCTACCGACAGCGGCGCTGTCGATCGGCGTCATCGGCTATTTCCTGGTGGTCGCGCGGCGCCTGCACGCCGCGGCGTCGCAGAACATGTCGTTTCAGGCGGAAAAGGACTCGCTCATCGCCGAACTCGAGCAGGCCAAACTCAACTCGGACGAAGCGCGCCGTCGCGCCGAGGGCGCCAATCTGGCCAAGTCGCGCTTCCTCGCGACGATGAGCCATGAGCTGCGCACCCCGCTCAACGCCGTCCTCGGGTTCTCCGAAGTGATGAAGGGCGAACTGTTCGGTCCGCACGCGGTGCCGGCCTACAAGGAATATTCCACCGACATCCACGCCAGCGGGCAGCATCTCCTGATGCTGATCAACGAAATTCTCGATCTGTCTCGGGTGGAGGCGGGGCGGTACGAACTGAAGGAGGAGCCGGTCTCGCTCACCGGGGTGGTCGAGGAGTGCCTTCGTCTCCTATGGTTGCGGATCGAGCGGCGCCATCTCGTCATTACGGAGGCCATGGAAGCCGGATTGCCGCGCATCTGGGCGGACGAGCGCGCGGTGCGTCAGGTGACGCTGAACCTGCTCAGCAACGCGATCAAATTTACGCCCCAAGGCGGCTCGATCACCATCAAAGTCGGCTGGACCCGGAAGGGCGGACAATACCTGTCCATCGCCGACACCGGGCCTGGCATTCCGCCCGAGGAGATCCCGATCGTGCTGTCGTCTTTCGGCCGCGGGACGCTGGCGCAGAAAAATGCGGAAGAAGGGACGGGCCTTGGGCTGCCGATCGTCAAGGGACTGGTGGAGTTGCACGGCGGGGAATTCCGCCTCAACTCGACGCTCAGGCTCGGAACTGAAGTGATCGTCATTTTTCCGCCCGAACGGGTGATGGACACGCTGCCGGCGCTCAGCGCCGAATTGGTCCCCGAAGCGCCCGAGCGCCGCCGGCGCCGCATGCGCCGCCGCCAGGGCGCCCACGCAGCTTGAGCCTGGTCGTCGACCTCGTTGGCTGGTGAGCGGGATCACAGCGCCTGGTCGAGTCGTGTGGAATGGTGGTTGATTGAATCCAGATGACGCAGGCGAGGGAGGACCGCATGGCCGATGACGACGACCACGTCAACGACGGCGCCCTGGTGGTGAAGCTCTCGCAGGTTCTGCTTTCGGCCGAGTGTCAGCGCCTCAATTTCCGTTGGGGGCGGCAGCACATCACGGGGCATGGCTTCCGCACCGTCGTGCTCGCGCTGCTCGACTCGCGAATCAACCTGTTCGAGGCCGATGACGCCACGCACAAGCTCGATGACGACGTCGAAGCCTCATATTACGGGAGGACCGAGACGATGACCATCCAACCGCACCTCGATCTGCAGCGCCTCTCCAACCGAAGAACGATTGTGCACGAGGCGACCCACGCCATTCAGGACGTCCAGTTGGCGGGCAAGTGGACATGGAGCCTTGATGAAGAGGCGACGGCCTATATCGCCGAATGGCTCTATGTCATCTACGGCTCGCCGAACCGCGCTCACCTGAGAAACAAGCCGGACCCGAACGAACCGATTGACGTGATCGCGCTCGATATCGCACGGTCGCTCGCCGACAAGGACGGCGCGACGCCCGACACCGCCGCGATGCGGAAATTGGGGGATGCGATCTACGCCAGTCCGACCTATGCGGTCGACATGTTGCTGCACCCTTGGACCCGCGAAGACGGCGTTACGGCGCCGGATTTCCCCTAGAGGGGAAGGATGCGCGCCACGGGGCGACGAATGCGCCTCACGCCACCAGGATCGCGCGCAGCTCGCGCTTGAGAACCTTGCCATTGGCGTTGCGAGGCAGCATTCCTTCCAGGCTGCGGACCGTCTCCGGGACCTTGTAGTCGGAGAGGACATCGGCGCAATGGCGCTGAAGCTCGCCCTCTTCCACGGCGTGGCGCAGCACGACGAAGGCGTGAACGCGCTCGCCAAGCACCGGACATGGCTTCGCCACGACCGCGACCTCGACGACGGCGGGATGTTCGAGCAGAACGTTCTCGACCTCCGAGGCATAGATCTTGAACCCGCCGCGGTTGATCACATCCTTGATGCGATCGATGACGCGGAGGTAGCCCTTCTCATCCATGATCCCGAGATCGCCGGACTTCCAATATCCGGCGACGAACTCGCGCTCGGTGGCTTGCGTGTTGTTGAAGTAGCCTGGCACGACCATGGCGCCGCCGATGTAGATTTCGCCGGGCTGTCCGTATGGCGCTTCAACGCCCTCGGGGTCCATCACCAGAATGTCTCCGCAGGACACGGCAAGGCCGACCAACTCCTTTCGCGCAACCGTCTGCTCTGGAGGCATGATCGCCGCGGGCGAAGTGGTTTCGGTCGCGCCGTAGCAATTGAGCAGCTTCAGTTTTGGCAGCTTTTCGGCGATGCGTTCGCACGTGGCCTCCGGCATGATCGCCCCGCCATAGCCAGAGACGCGCCAATGGGAGAGATCCGCCGTTTCGAAATTCGGCGCGAGCAGACATAGGTTGAACATCGCCGGAACGATGAGCGTGTAGGTCATCTGATGACGCGCCGCGAGATCGATGAACTCGCTCGCCTTGAACGTGGGCATAATGACCAGCGTCGCCGCACAATGAACCATGGCGTGCACAAGCGCGATGAGACCGGTCACGTGGCTCATCGGAACAGCGATGAGACCACAATCATCCTCGGTGAGCCCCATCGTCACGCGATAGTGGATGACGGAATGGGCGATGCTGAGGTGCGTGAGCATCGCCCCCTTGGGACGGCCGGTCGTGCCGGATGTGTAGAGGATCGTCGCGGTCTCTTCCTCCCCGACCGCCTCGGCCGTTTCAATCGGCGCTGCGCCGCGCAACTCCGCGAGCATCGGGCCGCCTTCATGCCGAACCGCGAGGGCATGTTTCAGACTTGGCGGGGCGCCCGGCGTCGGAACGCGATCGGCGAGGTCGAATTCGTGCACGACCACCTTCGCCGCGCAATCCTCGATGATGTGGCTGTTCTCGGAGAGCGTATGGCGGATGTTGAGCGGAACCGACACCGCGCCCAGCCGCGCCACGGCGAACAGCACGACGACAAACTCGATGCTGTTGCCGAGCACCATGGCGACGCGGTCGCCCTTCTCGACTCCGAGTGCGCGTAAGCCCGCCGCGGCCTCGCCGACGAGGGCGTCGAGCTCGGAATAGCTCAGTCTCTCCTCGCCGCAAATGAGCGCAAGTCCCTGCGGGCGGCGCGCGACCGCGTTCGCCAGCATCTCGTGGACGCTCTTAGGGCGCTCGACGAAGCAACGGATGATCCGGGCGCCATAGTGCAGCTCGGTGCGCGTCGCAGGATGGTTTTTCCGATCCAACCATCTGTCCATGGCGCTCCTCAACCATCGGCCGGCGTCGAACAGACTTCACGTTTTGCCCGTCGCGCGGCTTTATGGATCGTCGCATATATGACTTTCCCCTCCGTCGCCTCAAGCGTGGGGAAATTCCCGGGCGCCCCGAGCCGTGGGAGAGCAGGCTCGTCTTGGCGGAAACGTGCTTTCAGGTTGAACCGCTGGCGGCCGTCTTGTCATTCCCGCGCAAGCGGAATTTAGGTCCCGTCAAAACCTCGATGCCCGCTTTCGCGGGCATGGCGCCGGCTTCAGAATGTGACCCAATCGCCTTGACGAACAGGATGCATCCGGCAAATCTCGCCTGAGGCGGGAGCGCCCCGATGTCTTCCGATTCGGCGAAGCCAATCATCTTCCTCAGCTACGCTCACCTCGATGAGCCGGAGAAGCCGCGCGGCGAGGAAATCCAGTGGCTCACCTTCGTCATGAAGTTCTTGCGTCCCGCGGTGAAGAGCGGCGAGTTCAGGATTTGGGTCGACCGTCAAATGCAGGGCGGGACGAAGTGGGACAAGGAGATCGAGGGACACCTGCTGGCGTGCAACATTTTTGTTTTGCTCGTCTCCGCCAATTCCATGGGTTCCGACTACATTATAGACAAAGAGCTTGAGATCGCTCGCCGGCGACAGACGGCGGGCGAGTTGCATGTCTACCCACTGCTCATTGAACCGACGCCGAAGGCTGGCCTCAAAAGGGTCCAAGACTTCAATCTGCGTCCCCGCGACGCCAAACCGCTTCAGAGCTATGCGCTCGCTGAGCGAAATCAGCACATGTCCGACGCCGCCGACGAGATCGCCGAGATCGCGAATACGATCGCCGAGCAGAAAGGCGCGGCGGCCGCCGATGAGCGAGCTCCTCACTCTGCCATTCGGCGTGGAGACGATCCGAGCCCAAGGACCTGATCGTGTCCGGCGTGAAGATCGAACGGATCGCGCCCGCGGCGGAGGCGGCGCGAGCGGCGCCTGTTGTCGATATCACTGGCCTGCCGGAAACCGGCTACGAGCGGCTTGGTTGGGCGCGACGCGGAGCTTACGCGCCTCGACGAGGCCTGGAGCGACGGCAAGACCAACATCCTCTCGCTCATCGCCGAGGGCGGGGCGGGCAAGTCGGCTTTGGTCAACGAATGGCTGACGCGGCTGCAAGCCGACAGCTATCGCGGCGCCGAACGCGTGCTCGGCTGGTCGTTCTACAGCCAGGGCTCGAAAGAGCGCGCGACCGCGGCGGACGCGTTTCTCGACTGGGCGCTCGCCAAGCTCGACGTGAAGATCGACACGACCAGCGCCTCCGCCAAGGGCGAGGCCATCGCCGAGGCGCTGATGACGCGCCGCGTCCTGCTTGTGCTCGACGGCGTCGAGCCGTTGCAGCATGGGCCGGGCCCGCAGCCGGCCAACTCAAGGACCAGGGCTTGCGCGCTCTGTTGCGCCGCTTCGCCGCGGCGCCGCCGCAGCGCGGACCACAGCCTGATCGTGCTGACCAGCCGCGTCGCGGTCGCCGACATCCAGCGCTTCAAGGACGGCGCCGCGCCGGTCGTCGACGTCGAGCGGCTGTCGGACGAAGCGGGCGCCGAACTCCTGCGCGACAACGACGTCTGGGGGATCGACAAGGAGCTAAGGGCGGCCTCGCACGATTTCGGCGGCCATCCGCTGGCGCTGACGCTGCTCGCGAGCCTCATCAAGGAGACGCAGAACGGCGACGTGCGCCGGCGCGATCACATCCGCGGCCTGCTCGCCGACGCCGACAATCCGCGCCACGATCAGGCGCGGCGGGTGATGGAATCCTACGAGAAGGAATGGCTCGCCGATCAGCCGATCCTGCTCGCCATCCTCCATTGCGTCGGCCTGTTCGACCGCCCGGCGAGCGGCGACTGCCTCAAGGCGCTGCGCGCCAAGCCGCCGATTCGCGGCCTAACCGATGCGCTCGTTAGCCTCAGCGACGAGCAATGGCGGCACGCCGTCGGACGGCTGCGTGAAGTTCAGCTGCTAGCGCCGGTCGATCCGTCCGACCGGGAAGCGCTCGACGCCCATCCTCTGGTGCGCGAGTGGTTCGGCGAGCGCCTCAAGCAGACGAACGAAGCGGCGTGGAAAGAAGCGCACAGCCGCCTCTACGACCATCTGCGCGACACGACCCGCGAAGGCGAGAGCCGACGCTGGCCGAACTTGCGCCGCTCTATCACGCCATCGCCCATGGTTGTCGCGCTGAGCGATACGACGGAGGCTCTGCACGAAGTCTTTCAGCGGCCGCATCCGCCGTGGAAATCGAACTACTTGGCGACATACGCCGGAGTGATCTCGCTGCGATGGCAGGATTCTTCGACCGCCCTTACGAAACTCCGGTGGCCGCGCTGACGCCCTTGGATCGGGCTTTGGTCTTCAATATCAGCAGCTTTTGCTCTAGGTGCTTTGGGGCGTTTACAAGATGCGCTGCCGGGCATGCGCATCGCCTTGCAGCTCGCTGAGGAAGCTCAAAATTGGGGAGACGCCGCGATGGGCTCGTCTAACCTGAGTGACGTCGAGCTGCTCTTGGGAAACATCGACGCCGCGGTGGCAACGGCGCGAACTGGCATGAGTTCATGCAGACCGAAGTTGCGATGAAGATCAAATGATCGGAACGCGCACCCGCTACGCCTACGCGCTTGATGCCGCTGGTGACCGCAAATTGGCGGAAGACGAGTTTTGCGCCGCGGAACAAATTCAGCAACGCCATCGGTCGAATTCTCGGTTTTTGTCTCACCTCTGGGGTTATTGGTACTGCGAGCTGCTTCTATCCAAGGGACAGGCCCCAGAGGTGCGGGATCGGGCCTCGCACATCTTCAGACTGGGCATCCGACCCCTCGACGCTTGAAATCGGGCTATTCACTCTAATGCTTGCCCGCACCCATCTCGCCTTAGCACTGCCGGGTTTGGCAGACGCGAGTTTGGCCGAACCCGCGGACCGATGCGCGAAGCCGCGGCCATCATGGACGAAGCCATTCTAAGCCTGCGCGCGTCCGGCGCCGACGCGCAGCTGGCGCGCGGCCTGCTCGCCCGCGCGCGCGTTTCGTCGCGCCATCGGCGATTGGGATGGCGCCAAAAGCGATCTCGACGAGGCAAAAGAGATCGCAGAACCGGAATTAATGCGACTGTATTGGTGCGATTGCGCGCTCGAAGGCGCGCGGCTCGCGCTCGCGCGGCGCGAGGCCTTCGCGCCGCTCAACGGCCTCGTCGAGCGCGAGCCCACCGCCGCCGGTCTTGCCTGATCCCGACGCTGCGGCGGCGCTCAAGGAGGAAGCGCGGAAGGAGCTCGACGTCGTGCGCAAGCTCATCGCCGAATGCGGCTACCATCGCCGCGATGAGGAACTCGCCGAGCTCGACGCGGTCGTCGCCGGCGCCCGCCGCTTCGCCGACCTGCCGTCGCGCGTCTGAGACGCGGCGCCGCCATCGCCTCGGTGTGTCATTCCGGCCGGCGTGTGGCGCGGACGTGACCTCGCAAATCCTCGGCTCCGGGTCGAGACGAGTTTCCGATCCCGCAGTCGCCTGATGGTCTCAGGCGGCTCATCTGAACCAGTGCAAGCTGGCGCAATTGTTTGCGGAAATCATAAGTCTGTGTTATGGTTTTCTGTTGGCCAGATTCAAGGCCGCAGCCCGCCAAAGGTAGTGTCGGAGAGAAGGAGCGTTCGAGGCCGCTTTGCACAACCTAAGACGCGAGTGGCGAGGAAATAAGATTTTTTTATTTGGATTCGCCGTAACGCATTGAAAAGGCCGAATTCGGCCAAAGAAATCCAAGGAAATGCAAGCTTTTTTGCTTGGATTCCTTTGGTTTTTCTTGCATTTATTTGGCGCTCATTCGCCCTCCGGTTGTATCGGCGGCGGCTCGCGGCGGAGCTCGAGGGCAGGGCGTTCCGTCAGGCGCTGTCCTTCTCGCCGAAGCCGGCCGCCTCGATGGCGAGATGGGTCTTGTTCTGGAAGCTCGCGTCGTGGCCTGCGGCCAGCAGCGGGACAGCCTCGGCGATCGCGCGGCAGACGGCCTCGACCCAACCCGCCTCCGATTTGGCGAAGTCGTTCAGGACATAATTATGGACGAGCGACTTGTCGCCGGGATGGCCGATGCCGATCCGCACCCGCTTGTAGCCGGCGCCGACATGGGCGGTGATCGAGCGCAGGCCGTTGTGGCCGGCGTCGCCGCCGCCGACCTTGACCCTCACCTTGCCCGGCGCGAGATCGAGCTCGTCGTGGATGACGACCAGCGCGCCGAGGTCGAGCTTCGCATAGCGCAAAGCTTCGCCGACGCTGCGTCCGGAATCGTTCATATAGGTCTGAGGCTTGAGCAGCATGACCCGCTCATCGCCAATCAGTCCGTCCGTCATCAGTCCCTGATGCCGGGCGCGAAAGGGGCCGAACCGGCGCGCCTCGGCGATCGCGTCAACCGCCATGAAACCGATGTTGTGGCGGTTGCGCGCGTATCGAGCGCCCGGATTGCCGAGTCCCGCAATGACCAGCATGGGGTCCCCGATCGATCAGCCTGAGCCGCTCGTCCGGCGCGGCGTCGAAGCGCCCGCGCCGGACGGGCCTCGATCGACGCGCTTGGCCGTTACTTCTTGGCGGCGGGCTTGGCCGCGGCTGGCTTGGCGGCGGCGGGAGCGGCTGCTGCGCCTTTCGCCGGGGCGGCGGCGCCCTTGCCGGCTCCAGCGGCTGGAGCAGCGCCAGCCGCCGGGGCGGCTGCGGCCCCTGCTGCGGGCGCGGCTGCTGCGGCCCCCGCTGCGGGCGTCTCCTCGACCATGACCGTCGGCGGCACGATCGTCACCACCGTCAGCTCGGCCGTGCCGGCGATCGGCCGGCAGCCTTCAGGCAGCTTGAGCGCGGAGACGTGCACCGAATCGTGGAAATCCATGCCCGCGAGGTCGATGGTGATCGATTCCGGAATGTCGTCGGCGGGCGCCATGACTTCGACCGTATGCAGCACCAGATTGACCGCGCCGCCCTTCTTCAATCCGGGCGAGGCGTCGCGATTGGCGACATGCACAGGTATGCCGATGCGCACGTGCGATCCGGGCAAAAGCCTCAGAAAATCGACATGAACCGGCCGGTCGGTGACGACGTCGAGCTGATAGTCGCGCGGCAGAACCCGCTCCTTGCGCCCGTCGAGTTCGAGCTCGAAGATCGAGGTCAGGAAGTGGCCGGCGTAGATGAACTTGTTGACGTCCTTGTAGTCGACCGAGATCGGCTCGGGTTTGACGCCGCCGCCATAGATGACGGCTGGAACACGGCCTTCGCGACGAACGGAGCGGGCGGCCCCCTTGCCTGTCCCGCTACGCGCCACGGCCGCGAGTTGCTTGATCGCTGCCATGATGATGTCCTTTTATTGCATCGCGCCCTGCCTCCAGGGGTGTCGGAACCGGCGCGAAACGCCGGCTTATAGAGAAGGGGGACGATCGGGGCAAGAGCGCCGGCGCCTTGCTTTTGTCGGTCCATCCTCGCAAAGGCTTTCCTCCGGAGACAAGGACATCATGACGGGCGCATCGGCGAACAACGAGAACTGGCGAACTGAAAAAGACGCGCTCGGAGAGGTGCAGGTGCCGGGCGAGCATTTGTGGGGCGCGCAGACCGAGCGCTCCCGCCTTAATTTCGTCATCGGGGTCGAGCGGCATCGCTGGGGGCGGCCGGTCATCCGAGCCTTTGGGTCTATTGAAGAAATGCGCGGCGCTGGCCAATCTCGAACTTAAGCAATTGTCGAAGGAAAAAACCGATCTCATCGTCCGGGCTTCTCAGGAAGTCATCGACGGTAAGTTCGACGACGAATTCCCGCTGGTCGTGTTCCAGACGGGGTCCGGCACCCAATCCAACATGAATGCCAACGAAGTGATCGCCAACCGGGCGATTCAGATGGCAGGCGGCGTGATCGGCTCGAAGAAGCCGATTAATCCGAACGACGATGTCAATCACAGTCAATCATCAAACGACGTGTTCCCGACCGTCATGCATATCGCGACCGTCATGCGGATCAGGGAGGCGCTGCTGCCGGCCGTCTCGCAGTTGCGCGATACGCTTAAAGCCAAGGAGAAGGCCTTTTCCCATATCGTGATGGTCGGGCGCACTCATCTCCAGGACGCGACGCCGCTCACGCTGGGACAGGTGATTTCAGGTTGGGTTGCTCAGCTCGATCAGGCGATCGCGGGCGTCGAGCGCGCCTGCCAAGGGTTGATGCCGCTTGCAATTGGCGGGACGGCGGTCGGCACCGGCCTCAACGCGGACCCGCGTTTCGGCGAGACAGTCGCGCGGATTCTCGCCAGGGAAACCGGCGAGCCTTTTACCTCGGCGCCCAACAAATTCGCGGCCTTGTCGGCGGACGACGCGATGGTCAACGTCAGCTCTGCGCTTCGCACTCTGGCCGGCGCATGCATGAAGATCGCCAATGACATCCGCCTCTATGTCAGCGGACCGCGAGCGGGCATCGGCGAACTGAGGATCCCGGAAAACGAGCCGGGGTCCTCGATCATGCCGGGGAAGATCAACCCCACCCAATCCGAAGCCTTGACGATGGTCGCCGTGCAGGTGTTCGGAAACGACGTATCCGTTGGCATGGCCGGGGCTCACGGCCACTTCCAGCTGAACGTGTTCAAGCCGGTCATCCTGCACAATGTTCTAGAGTTGGTGCAGCTTCTGACCGAGGGCTGCATTTCGTTCAACGACAATTGCGCGGTCGGCATTGAGCCGAACGAGAAGCGCATCAAGGAGCATCTCGACAATTCGCTCATGCTGGTGACGGCGCTCAACCCGCATATCGGCTACGAGAAGTCGGCGCAGATCGCGATCAAGGCCCATCGGGAGGACACGAGCCTGCGGGACGCGGCGGTTGAGCTCGGGTTCGTTACGGGCGAACAGTTCGACAAATGGGTCCGTCCAGAGGACATGATCCATCCGCTCGCTGTCGATAAGAAAGAGAAATGACCTGCGGCGCGTGGGCTAGACGCCATACGCCTTGAGAAACACGTCGACCCCAGCATCAACCGAGGCTTCGATCTCCTCTCGGCTGATCGAGTTGACCACCCCGAATATCAGGCGCTTGAACACATAGCTCTGGCAGAGGTCGAGGAACTGCCAAGCGGCGCGCTCGGGGTCGGGGACCTTCAGCACCCCCGCCTTTTCCAGGTTTTCGAGTTCCGCGGCGAGCCGGGTCGCACCAAAAAGCGGGCCGGCCTCATAGAAGGCGCGGCCGACATTGGGGAATTTCTCCGCCGCGGCGATGACCACCCGGGCGAGCGCTAGGGTTCCGGGCTCGCATATCCGTTGCATCAGGCGGACGCCGAAGTCCGTTAGCATTTCGCGCGCATCGCCCTCGCGCCGGAAAGCACAGAGGCGCTCCGCCGCCTGGCTCTTTTCGGCGCGGATGATGGCTTCGAACAATTCGTCCTTCGAGCCGAAATAGGCGTACAGCGTGCCCTTGGAGACGCCGGCGGCGCGGGCGATGTCGTTCATGCTCGCTCCGTCGAAGCCAGCGCTAAGGAACACCTGCCGCGCCCCATCCATGATCTGGCGTTGCTTCGCGTTGCCCTCATTGGCCGCCGCTTCCTGCTCTAACGCCTCCGATTCCATAGTTTGCCTTTCCGCCTCCTGCCATGACCGAACCGTTCGGTTCGATTTCTGTTGCAATAGGCTGTTGCTTCCGCTATGTCAACGAAAAATGACCGAACGGTTCGGTCAGCTTTCGGTTAAGGGTGGGTTTCTCACATGGCCGATGACCAGACGGTCGCGGAGTTGGGTGCAGTCACAGCGTCCAAGGCGATGACGGCTCCCCTGCCTGCCAACTTTCCTATTCCTGGCGGTGGCTCCCCCGGCGCTCTCGCGCATCCACCAGCAGTCGGCATGCCCGCTAAGGCTGCTCCGGCCAAGCGGTCCGGCCTACGCCGATTCATCATGCCCGTTCTCATCCTCGCCGGGCTGGGCTACGGCGGCAAAACGGCCTACGACTATTTCGTCACCGGGCGCTTTCTGGTTTCGACCGACGACGCCTATGTCAGCGCGGACACCGCGATCATCGCAGCCAAGGCCATGGGCCACCTGACCGCAGTTCCGGTGGTTGACAACCAGGTCGTCCACAAGGGCGATCTGCTCGCTGCGATCGACGACGGCGACTATCAGAACGCCGTCGAGGCGGCCCGTGCGCGCATTGGCACTGAAGACGCGACGATCGCTCGCTTCGCCCGCCAGATCGAGGCTCAGGGCGCGATCATCGCCCAGGCTCGGGCCCAGGTCGATTCCGCCGCGGCGCAGGTCAAGAGCGCTGAGGCCGACGTCGAGCGGGCCGGCCTGGAGCACGACCGTTCGTTCAAGCTCGCGCAGACCAACTTCGGCTCGCAACAGCGTCTTGAGCAGGCGACCGCCGATCGCGACCGCACGATCGCCGCCTTGGCCGCCGCCAAGGCGAGCCAGGCGTCCGCCGCCGCGGCGCTTGATGGCGCAAAGGCCAATCTCGACGTGCTCAAGGCGCAGAAGGACGAGGCCGCGCGCCAGCGCAACGAGCTCGTGACCACTCAGGCGATGGCGGAGCGCAACCTTTCGTTCACCCGCGTCATCGCGCCCTTCGACGGAACCGTCGGCAACAAGGCGGCTCAGGTCGGAAACCTCGTGCAGCCCGGAACCCGGCTGATGGCGCTTGTGCCGCTCGACGCTTCTTACGTCGACGCCAACTTCAAGGAAACCCAGCTTGCGAACGTCAAGCCGGGACAGAAAGTCGATGTCTCCATCGATGCGCTCGACGGCAGGGTGGTCGAGGGCGTGGTCTCGTCTGTCTCCCCGGCTTCAGGCTCACAGTTCTCGCTGCTTCCGCCAGACAACGCGACCGGAAACTTCACCAAGGTCGTCCAGCGGGTGGCGGTCCGCGTTACTTTTCCTGAGGAAGTTCTGAAGCAGGTGCCGCTCCGGTCCGGGCTCTCGGTCGTCGCAACGATCCATACCCGCGATCCCGCCACACCGGAGCCAACGCTACTCGGGGCGCTTGGGCTCGAAGCCTTCGCGACTCGCAGCCTGAAGCCGTGACCAGCGCGGCCCCCGCGATACGGCCAGGCGGGGCGTCGCCGGCTACTGATCTCATCGTCGCGCCAGCGGCGGTCGCGCAGGGCGATTTCTCGCTCAAGCGGGTCGCGGCGTTCATCTTCATGGTGTTCGGGATGTTCATGGCGATCCTGGACATCCAGATCGTCTCGGCGTCCCTTTCGCAGATCCAGGCAGGGCTCTCCGCGTCGTCCGACGAAGTCACCTGGGTACAGACGAGCTATCTCGTCGCCGAAGTGATCATGATCCCGCTGTCGGGCTTCCTGTCGCGGGTGGTGTCGACGCGCGTCATCTTCACCATTTCGGCCGGCGGCTTCACGCTCATGAGCTTCATGTGCGCCCATGCCAACTCGATCGAGGAGATGATCCTCTGGCGAGCGCTCCAGGGCTTCATCGGCGGCGGCATGATCCCCACCGTTTTCGCTTCCGCATTCACTATCTTCCCGCGCGACAAGCAGCCGTTCATCGCCCCGATTATTGGCCTTGTGGCGACGCTGGCGCCGACGATCGGGCCCACGGTCGGCGGCTATCTCACCGACTGGTTTTCCTGGCACTGGCTGTTCCTGGTCAATCTTGGCCCCGGAATCATTGTCACCATCGCCGCCTGGATGTTGATCGACTTTGACGAGCCTGACTATTCGCTTCTGACCCACTTCGATTATGTCGGCCTCATCACGATGGCCGGTTTTCTCGGGGCGATGGAATATGCGCTGGAAGAGGGGCCGTCAAAGGACTGGTTCGAGAGCCAGCCGGTTACGATCGCAATTGTCATCTCGGCGGTCAGTTGCGTCGCCTTCTTCTGGCGGATGGCGACCGCGCGCCAGCCAATTGTCGACCTCACCGCCTTCCGCGACCGCAATTTCTGGACCGGTTCGATGTTCGCCTTCGTGCTCGGCATCGGGCTTTACGGCCTCACCTACATCTACCCGGTCTATCTGGCGGTGGTGCGCGGCTATTCGTCGCTGATGATCGGCAAGACGATGTTTGTCACGGGCCTATGCATGTTCCTCACCGCTCCGTTCGCCGGGCGGCTGATGAATTGAGTTGACCCGCGTTTGATGATCGCGGCCGGCTTCATCATGTTCGCGGTTGGGACGTTTCAGGCCTCTTACGTCACCGTCGACTGGGACTTCTGGGAGCTTTTGTGGCCGCAGGTGTTCCGTGGCGTCGGGCTGATGCTGGCGATGGTGCCGATCAACAATCTGGCGCTGGGCACCATGCCGCCGCAGAAAATCAAGAACGCGTCCGGGCTTTTCAACCTAATGCGCAACCTCGGCGGCGCGGTTGGGCTCGCGCTGATCAACACGCTTCTCGACAAGCGCATGGATCTGCATCTCGAGATGCTGCGGGAATCCGTCACCTGGGGACGTCAGGTTGCGACGGATACGTTGGCCCGCATGACGGCGGCTTTGGCGGCGCGCGGGTCGGACGCCGAGCTCGCCGCGACGCGCCAGCTTGCCCTGATCGTTCGCAAGCAGGCCGA
Source organism: uncultured Alphaproteobacteria bacterium (assembly GCA_963770275.1). GTDB lineage: Bacteria > Pseudomonadota > Alphaproteobacteria > Rhizobiales > Beijerinckiaceae > Roseiarcus. The sequence goes on along the minus strand of CAVYPD010000024.1, from coordinate 198,947 downwards.
GGTGATGGCGATCTCGGATGTGTTTCTCGCCCTCACCGTCGTCTTTTTGGCTTGCGTCGGCTTGGCCGCGCTGATGCGCCGCCCGGCGCCGGCGGGAGCGGGCGGAGGCGGCGGGCACTGAACGAGGGAACTTGGCCTCCCGGACGCCTTGGGGGAAGGCGACCCGTCGGTCGCCCTCCAAGAGCGTTAGCAGCCGCGTATAAGCCTCGCGGCGATCAACGGATGCCGGCGTCGATGAGCTTCGTCAGGTCGCCGACCGTGTCATGGGTCACCGTGCCGGCGCCGGTGTTGAGATCGAGCCCCGGCATCTTGAACTTCGCCGAGATGAGGCATTGCACGACCGGCATGAAGCCCTGCATGTAAAGGAGCTGGTCGAGCGACGCGGAGATATAGCCCGACTTCAGTCCATCGATCGTCGCCGGCCCGAGATCCGCGCCGCCGATCGTGATTTCGCCGGGCTTTTTGCCCGCCTTCTGCAGCGCCTCGGGGAGGATGGCGGTCACGCCGCCGTGCTGCAGGCCGATCGCTTTCAGGGTAGGATGCGACTGGATGTAGGCGGTGAGGATCGGCACGCCAAGGCTCGGATCGGAATTGACCTCCTGGCTGATCTCGACGCGGTCGACCTTGAGGCCCGCCTTATCAAGCGTGTCGGCGAGGCCTTTTTCCGAGAGCCCGCGCTCGGCTTGGCTGAACACCCCATAGACCATGGCTTGATCGCCCGCTTTGAGCTTGCCCGCCTTGATCATGCTGTTGGCGGTGAGAGCGCCGCCGGCATAGAGGTCCAGCCCGACATAACCGGCGCCTTTCGGTCCGAACTCCTTTTGCAGATCGGTGAGCGGCGAGTTGCCGACGGTGACCACGATGCCCTGATCGACGGCGTCTTTCACGAGATCATGAAAGGCGGTGGAGCCCGGGTGGCCCATGATCTCGATGCAGCTCGGCTTCGCGGCGACGGCATCCTTGAACTGGTTGATCATCGTGCCGGGGTCCCACTGGGAATATTGCGCCTTGAGATCGATGCCGAAGGCCGCCGCGGCGGCCTTCGCGCCGTTTTCGCGCGCGAGCGTCGCGCCGTCACCCGACGTGCCGCCCATCTGGATGTACATGGTCAGCCCCTTGCCGAGCGGCTCGTCGGCGAGCGCCGGCGCCGCCATCAACGTCGTCAATGCGGTTGCCGCCAGAAGAATCTTGATCGTGCTCATGCGTTTCCTCACGTTTTTGTTCTGCCCTATCTCCGGCCAGGCGCCGCAGATTCCGTTTGCTTCTCGGCCGAGCCGCCTCCGCCCGAAGCGCGCGCCCCAGCGAGCCGCGCGAAGAACGCGCCGCGTCGATGGGGCTCGTCGATGTGGAGATAGAAGATAATCGAGATGAGAAAGATGAGGCCGCGCACCGTGTTGACCCACGCTCCCGTGAGTCCCGTGGCCACCAGGCCCGGCTCGACAATGGCGATGATGAAGCAGCCGAACACGGTGCCGATGATCGTCGCGCGGCCGCCGAAGATCGACGTGCCGCCAATCAGCACGGAGGCGATGGCGATCAAGAGATAGCCCTGCCCCTGATTGCCGAAATAGTTCTTGACCTCCAGCGTCTGGAAGATCGCGGCGATCGCGGCCAGAAAGCCCATCATTGTGAAGAGCTTGATCTTCTCCCGCTCGACGTCAATGCCGACGACGCGCGAGACCGGGTTCGAAATCGCCGATGAACAGCGCATGCTCGCCGAAGCGGTGGCGATTGAGCACGAACCACATGAAGACGATGATCAGCGCCGTCCACAGCGACTGGATCGGGAGTCGCTGCATCCAGTCGACGCTCGAGGAGGACAAGGGACGCCCGACGAGGGTCTTCCATACGGTCGAATCCTCGGCGCCCCGCAAGGCGTAGGACTTGCCGCCCGACAGCACCGTCGCCATGCCGTACCAGAAGAACTGCGTGCCGAGTGTCGCGATAAACGAGGGGATGCCGATCTTGGCGACAAGCACGCCGTTGATGAAGCCGATGAGAATCCCCGACAACAGCGCGAGGACCACGCCGCCCCAGCGAATGAGCTCGGCCGCAAGGGGAGAAGCTAGGAACCCGCCTTCGGGAGTTCCGGTTGCGGACACGATCCAGCCCTGCCCCTCCTTGAAGATGATCGCCAGCACGAAACCCGAAAAGCCGACGACGGCGGGGAAACTGAGATCGATCTCGCCCGCGCCGATGATGAAAGTGAGCCCGATTGCGAGCAGCATCACCGGCGGCAGGGTCGAGAGGAACGTCGTGTACTGGAACGGCCGCAGGAAGACCTCTGGCGCCAGATACATGAACAGCAAGAGAATGACGATGAAGACCACGATGATCGGCAGGCCTTCGATCCGCTGGAAAATTGATGCCTTCTCGGGACGCGCCATCGGGTCTCGCCTCAGGTCTGCTTCTGCAACTGTACGAGATACTCGGTCAGGTCGGCGACCGACATGTCCTTCGGCCTGACCTCGCTCACGATGCGTCCGCGGTCGACGACGATCATGCGGTCGGCGACTTCGTGGATATGGGCGAGGTTGTGCTCGATATAGACGCAGGCGCGGCCGGAAGTCTTGATCAGGCGAACGAAGTCCAGCACCTTGCGCACTTCGGCGACGCCAAGCGCCGCCGTCGGCTCGTCAAGCACGATGAGGTCGGCCTTGTAGTGCATCGCCCGGCCGATCGCGATGCCCTGGCGTTCGCCGCCGGACAGATTCGCCACGGTCGAATCGACCGTGATGCCGGCTCCCCGGAAGCCGAAGGACTCCTTCAGGATCTGGTGGGCGATCTCCTTTTCCTTGCGGACGTTGATGAAGCCGAAGCGGTTGGTGATCTGGCGTCCGACGAAGAAATTGCGCCACAGCGGTTGCTTGTCGGCCAACGAACGGTCCTGATAGACCGTCTCGATCGAGAGCTCGTGCGCCATGCGAACCGAATAGTCGGCGAGACTCAGCTCGCCGTCGCGGACGAAAATGCGACCCGACGAGGGCGGCAACACTCCGGTCATAATCTTGATCAGCGTCGACTTGCCGGCGCCGTTGTCGCCGATCAAGCCCACGATCTCATTGCGGCCAATCGCAAGATCGATGTCGTACAGCGCCCGAACCGGACCGAAGAATTTCTGTACGCCTTCGAGGCGGACGATATTCTGGAAGTTTCCCTCGACGACTTGGACGCCGGCCGCCTGGTTCACGTTGCTCCTCCCGGGGTCACAAAACGTCTTCGCCGTTTCAAGCGTCTAACATCGCCAACGACAGCGCAGCAATCGACGAGCAACCGCGGCGCGGGTACAGGGGCCTCGGGGAAGCAGCGAGCGACTATTCCCAGAGGCCGGCCGGCAGCGGCAGACCCGCGTAGAGCGCAGCGCTCGCCTTGCGCGACAACGGAACGCCAAACTCCTCCAGCACGGCTTGCAACTGGCGCATATGCTGGGCCGAATGCCACGTCTGGCGTTCGAGCAGTTCCCACGCCGGCCGCTCGCCATAGTGGGTCTTCACGGTCCAGAGCAGCTTGCGGTCGTCGACGCCCTCCCACCATTTCGAGAGGTCGGCGGCGGCTTGATCGCCGAAGGCGATGATGTCGGCGCTCGTCTTGATCTCCGGTGGCGTCGGCAGATTGACGTAATGCGCCCAGTCCTCGAATTCGCCTCCGACGTTGCGCACGAAGACGTCCGGGACCTGATAGGTGTGGTAGGCAAGGTCCCTGAGCGTCCGGTCGCGGTTCGGAATGGGGCGATGGCCGAGTTTGTCGACCGGAATTTCGGCGACGAGCGACTTCTCGATCGCCAGCACATCGAACCAGCGCGCCACAAGCTCGACAGGCGGCAAACGCTCGGCGCTCTTGGCTTTGACGCCGACGAAGCTCGCCACCTGATCGAGCGATTGCCCAAAGACGAACTCGCTTCCGCGCGATACGACCGGCAGCGATCTCGCGCCAAGACGCTGAAGGTCGGCCGCGCCTTTGGCGTCATTGAGGACGTCGACGGATTCGAAGGGCACTCCGAGGCCGGTGAGAAATTCCTTCACCTTGACGCAGGCGGAACAACCAGGCTGCCAGAAGACCCGGATCGACGGCGCGTTCACCAGCGCTCTCCCTGACCACGCACTCGCCGGCGCCCAGAGCAGGCCGTTCGAGAAGTCGCAAATTCTTGCAACAGTCTAAGCCAATTTGCCTCGCGCCGCCGCCGCGATTGAAGATGGCCGCTTCGCTTCTCGCGACGGGCGAGGAGCGCCGCCCGGTGGCTGCGGGAAGGCGCGGAAGCGGAGGGCGCTAACAGAGCCGCCCGTAAGATGACCGTAAATCGCAAGTCTTTTCTTACGAATCGGTAATATTACCTACTTCGATTCCCGCAGGAATCGCTCTTGCGGCGGGGCGCCACACGGCCATATTATGCGGGACGGCGCTCATTCAGTAAAACGGCGGGGCGCCGCACCCTTGATCCAAGAGGTTTCTCTCATGTCCGACTATGACCGCTACGCCAATACGCGTTACGGCGCGGGGCTCGCACGGTCCGGCGTCGCTGTCGATCAGGGCCTCCGGGCCTATATGATCGGCGTCTATAACTACATGACCCTCGGGCTCGGCGTGACCGGACTGGTGGCCTATGCCGCCTTCACGCTCGGCACAGTCGATGTGGGCAACGGGCGACTGGCGCTGACCGACTTCGGTCACGCGATCTACGCTTCGCCGCTGCGCTGGCTGATCGTGCTGTCGCCGCTGGCGCTCGTGTTCTGGCTCTCGGCTCGCCTCAACACGATGTCCGTGGCGACCGCGCGCAACGCCTTCATCGCCTTCGCGGCGCTGATCGGCTTGTCGATGTCGGCGCTGCTGGTCGTCTACACCGGCGCTTCGATCGGGCGCGCCTTCTTCGCCGCTGCGGCCGCCTTCGCCAGCCTGAGCCTGTACGGCTACACGACTCAGCGCAGCCTGTCTGCGATGGGGTCGTTCATGATGATGGGCGTTATCGGCCTCATCGTCGCGGGCTTGCTGAATATGTTCCTGCACAGCACCGGGCTGCAGTTTGGCATCTCGCTGCTTGCGGTGGTGATCTTCGCCGGCTTGACCGCCTGGGATACCCAGTCGATCAAGCAGATGTATGCCGGCGGCGACAGCTACGAGATGGTCCACAAGAAGTCGATTCACGGCGCGCTTCGCCTCTACCTCGACTTCATCAACATGTTCCAGGCCCTCCTGATGCTGACAGGTTCGCAGCGCAGCAACTGACATAGGATCGTCAATCTAACGATCTAGCTCTTCCCCCGGCTCGCTTCGTTGCAAGCCGGGGGATTTTTTTGTTTGGACCGGACTTTCTGGTGGTGGGGGAGGACGATGGGTGGGCTTCGCGTTGGCGCCGTAGCGTCAATTGTCTCGTTCGTACTGGCGCAAGGCGCGGGAGCTGCGCAACTCAAGATCACCGATGTCAAAGCCTATGCGTTTCTAGAACATGCGGGAAAACTCTCCGACGATCTCGTGAGTAGTGGACAGAGCCTTGTCGACGCTCCGAAAGGTGGCTCGCTCGGCGGCGACACGGCGACAGGCCTCCTCATCGACTTCACTTTCGAAGGCGACAAGAACGCCACGCCGAAATATGCGACCGCCGTCGTCGATCTCACGCAGACCGGCCGTTCCGGTCAGCCGATCACCACCCACAGAGCGTTCACCAACTTTATCTTTGGCCCCGACGGGGTTGAGCACAAAGTGGTCTTCCTGGAAGGCGCGACTTGCATGCCGCTCGCCATTCAGGTTCACGCCGGCAAGACGGAAAAGTCGGCGAAACTCGATTTCCACTGCACGGAAACCGTCGCGCCTAAATGACGCGGCGACTGGGCAAGCGCGCAATTAGTCCTTGCTCAACCCCAATACGTCCGCCATCGAATAAAGCCCTGGTTTGCGGTCCTTCGCCCACGTGACGGCCTTGAGCGCGCCGCGGGCGAAGAGCGCGCGATCCTCGGCGTGATGGCTGAGTGTCACCCGTTCGCCTTCGCCGGCGAAAATGACGCTGTGGTCGCCGACCACCGTGCCGCCGCGCAGGGCGGCGAAGCCGATGTCGCCGATCCGGCGCGCGCCGGTCAGGCCGTCCCGGCCGCGCGCCGAATGGTCCTTGAGCGCGATGCTGCGGCCTTCCGCCGCCGCTTCGCCGAGCAGGAGCGCGGTGCCAGAGGGCGCATCGACCTTCATGCGATGATGCATCTCGACGATCTCGATATCGAAATCCTTACCCAGCGCGGCCGCCGCTCGCCGCGTCAGCGCCGCGAGAAGGTTGACGCCGATGCTCATGTTACCGGAGCGCACAATCGGGGCGTGGCGCGCCGCCCAGTCGATCTTGTCGAGATCCTCGTCGGTCAAGCCGGTCGTGCCGATCACGTCGGCGATGCGCGCCTGCGCAGCGAGGCCGGCGAGAGCGACGCTTGCGGCGGGCGAGGAGAAATCGATGATCGCGTCGGCGTCGAGCAGCAAGGGCAGCGGGTCGGCGACGATCTGAAGGCCCTTTGCGGGACATCCCGCCAGCAGCGCCGGGTCCTGGCCGAGCCAGGGCGAATCTTCACGCTCGAGCGCGCCGGTGAGCTTGAACCCGTCCAACTCATGGATCGTTCGGACGACCATGCGTCCCATGCGGCCAGCGGCGCCGCTCACAATCAGCCTTAAGTCGGCCATTTCGTAGGTTCCCCCGATCGATCGTCAGCCCGGCTGCGGGCCATCGTAACCCTCGACGATCACGAGATCCGCGTCGCTCGCGGCGTCGCGAAGCTTCGCGGCTTCCAGATATTCCTCGGAATCATGGCAGGCGACGGCGGTATCATAGTCGCGGAACTCAATCACGACATTGCGCTCGGGCGCCTTGCCTCGAGTGACGAGATGCTTGCCGCCGCGAACGAGAAAGCGCGCCCCGTATTTCGCGAACGCGGCGGCATTCGCTTTGACGTACTGCTGATAAACCTCGGGATCGCGCACATCGATATGGACGATCCAGTAGCCCTTCGGCATGCGTCAAGCTCCCTCGACCAGCACCATTTCCATTTCCGCCGCGCCTTCGCGCAAAGCCCGCGCAGCCTGATATTGCTCGGAATGAAAATAGCGACGGGCTGCATCGTAGCTCTCGAATTCGAGCACAACATTGCGCGCTCGCGCGTTGCCCTCCAGGGCCTCGCTGCGCCCGCCGCGCGCGAGCGGCTTGCCGCCGTGGTCGGCGATCGCCTTGGTCGCTGCCGCGGCATAGCGCGCGTAGGCCTCGGGATTGGTGATATCGACGCGCGAGATGACGTAACCCTTGGGCATGACGGCTCCCTATAACGGCGCTGGCGCGAGCCTAGCTCGGCTCAACGGCCAATCAAGTCAATGCGGCTCGCCGATTTCGGCGACGATCGCCTCGGCGGCCGCGCGAGGATCAGGCGCCTGAGTGACCGGGCGGCCCACGACCAGGTAGTCGGCGCCGTTGCGCATGGCCTCGGTGGGCGTGGCGACGCGCTTCTGGTCGCCGACTGCGCCGCCTGCGGGCCGAATGCCAGGGGTGACAAGGAGAAGCTTCGCACCGACGGTCTGGCGCGCCAGGACCGCCTCCTCGGCGCTCGCCACCAGTCCGTCGACGCCGAGCTCAAGCGCCTGTTCGGCACGCCGCCGGACCGTCTCGACCACGCCGAAGCGGTAGACCGCGTCGAAAAGATCGGCGTCGTCGTAGGAAGTCAGCACCGTGACGGCGAGGATCTGCATTCCCGATCCTTTGGCGCCCGCGACCGCTGCGCGCATCGTCTGCGGATAGGCATGGACGGTAAGGAACCTCGCGCCCAATTTAGCCGCCTGCGCTGTCGCCCGCTCGACGGTGTTGGGAATGTCATGCAGCTTGAGGTCGAGGAAGACCCGTTTGCCCGCCGCAGTCAATTCGGAGACAAGCGGCAAACCGCCGCCGTAAGCGAGCTCCATCCCAACCTTATAGAAGACCGTGCTGTCGCCAATCCGCTCGATGAGCCGGCGCGCATCGCCCAGGTCGGACATGTCGAGGGCGACGATCAATCGGTCGCGCGGCGCAAGCGTGGTCAACTCACCGGCCCTCGCCAACGTCGCCGCTCTTCGTATCAAGCCGATAGGTCCACACGAAGGCCGGGGGCAGATTGCGCAGGATCGGCTTCGAGCGAACGGCGAAATAACGATTGGCGCAGGCTTCGCGCGGAACCGGCGACTGAAGCCCATAGGTGAACTGCACGAATACCCCCGCAGGCCCCATCAGCGCGAAGGCGTCGGCGATCAGTTTCGTGCGGTGAGGCGGCGGTTGGTTGAGCAGGGGCAAACTGGAGACAACGGCGGCGATCGGCTGGCCCGCGAAGGACGCGAGCGTGCGCGGCAAGTCGTAGGCGTCGCCCTGGATGACGCGGACGCCATCGAAGCGTTCTTCCAACATCCGGCAAAAGGCCGGATCGTACTCGACCAGCACGAACCGCTCAGGCGGCGACGCCGGTCTCGATCAGCGACTGGGTCACCGGGCCGGTGCCGGGCCCGAGTTCGACGACGAGCCCTTTCGACGGCGAGCCGATCGCCGCCGCCATCGCGCGCGCGAGCGCTCGCCCCGATGGCGCGACGGCGCCGGTCAATCGTGGCGCCGCTATGAGTGTCTTGAGAAAACGCGCGCTGTCGGCGAGCCCTCGTCGACCTGTCTTGTCCAGCGCTCGACCCTGCATTTCGGCTCCGCGAGCGACGAGGCTCCAGATGTCTTCAGCGCGCTCCTGGCGCGGTTCGGCTTATACCGGTCGCTTCCCGCGTCGCAAACCCGAGCGTCAGGCGCGACCCTCGAAAAACTCCTTCATCTTGGCGAAGAAGCCAGCGCTTTCCGGGTGGGTCGTGTTCGACGATTCGGAGGCGAACTCGGTCAAGAGCTCGCGCTGACGCCGCGTGAGGTTCTGTGGCGTCTCGACAACGAGCTGCACGAACAGGTCACCTGAATCGCGTGCGCGCAGCACCGGCATGCCCTTGCCGCGCAGCCTCAGTTGGCGCCCCGATTGGGCGCCTTCCGGGACGCTGACCTTGGACTCGGTCCCATCGAGCGTCCGAACGTTGAACTCGCCGCCGAGCGAGGCCTGGACCATCGAGATCGGCACCCGGCAATAGAGGTCGGCGCCGTCGCGCTGGAAGAACGCGTGCGGTTTGACGGTGAGAAAAATATAGAGATCGCCCGGCGGGCCGCCGCGCATTCCCGCCTCGCCCTCGCTGGTCAGGCGGATGCGGGTGCCGTCCTCGACGCCGGCGGGAACGTTGACCGACAGCGTCCGCTCCCTGGTCACGCGGCCGGCCCCGGCGCATTTGTCACAAGGGTTTTCGATCGTCTGTCCTCGGCCGTGGCACGAAGGGCAAGTGCGCTCGATGGCGAAGAAGCCCTGTTGCGCGCGCACCCGCCCGTGTCCGCCGCAAGTCTTGCAGGTCGCGGGCCGCGAGCCGGCGCGCGCGCCGGAGCCGGAACAGGCTTCGCACGCGACCGAAGTCGGCATGCGAACGGCTGCGGTCTTGCCGTGAAACGCCTCCTCGAGCGTGATCTCGAGGTTATAGCGCAGATCGGCGCCGCGCTCTCGGCCCGAGGACTGACGGCCGCGCCGCCCGCCGCCCATCATGTCGCCGAACAGATCATCGAAGATGTCCGACATCGACGACGCAAAGCCGTCGCTCATGCCGCTCTGATCGAAGGCGGCGTGGCCGTAGCGATCATAGGCGGCCCGCTTCTGGGCGTCGGATAGATGCTGATAGGCTTCGTTCAGTTCCTTGAACCGCGCCTCGGCCTGCTTGTCGCCGGGGTGCCGGTCGGGATGACACTGCATCGCCGCCTTGCGGAAGGCGGACTTGAGTTCGGGCTCCGTCGCCGTTTTGGCGACGCCCAGAGTTTCGTAGAAATCGCGCTTGGCCATTTCAGCGCGCCCGCAGCCTATGCATACTTAGACCTACTAACGCTACGTCGCGTTTCAAGAGGCAGACCCGATTCCTGAGGCGAGAGCCGGAGTCCTGAACGCCGGCTCGCAATCAGTCCAATCTCCTCCCGCCATCGCGGCGTCCCCCAAAGTCAAGGCCGGCCGCGCTTAGCGGCCGGCCTTATTCGTTCAGGACTTCTTCTTGTCGTCGTCGACTTCGCGGAATTCCGCATCGATGACGTCGTCCTTGGCCTCTGCGCCGGCCTCGGCCCCGCCCTCGCCCGGCGCGCCGCTTGCCTGTTGGGCCTTATACATGGCCTCGCCAAGCTTCATTTGCGCCTGCATCAGGTCGTTGGTGCGAGCCTTGATCGCCTCGACGTCCTCTCCCTGCAGCGCCGTGCGCAGGGAAGCGACCGCCAACTCGATGGCGCTCCGATCGGATTGGGCGACCTTGTCGCCATATTCGTTCAGCGCCTTTTCGGCGTCATGCGCCATCAACTCGCCGCTATTCTTCGCATCGACCATCTCGCGCCGCTTCTTGTCCTCGGCGGCGTGAGCTTCAGCGTCCTTCACCATCTTGTTGATGTCGGCTTCGCTCAGGCCACCCGAGGCCTGGATGCGAATCTGCTGCTCTTTGTTGGTCGCCTTGTCTTTGGCGGTCACGTTGACGATGCCATTGGCGTCGATGTCGAAGGTCACCTCGATCTGCGGCACGCCGCGCGGCGCGCCTGGAATTCCGACCAGATCGAACTGGCCGAGCGCCTTGTTGTCGGCGGCCATCTCGCGCTCGCCCTGGAAGACGCGGATCGTAACCGCAGTCTGATTGTCCTCGGCGGTCGAGAACACCTGGCTCTTCTTGGTCGGGATGGTCGTGTTGCGCTCGATAAGCCGGGTGAATACGCCGCCCAGCGTCTCGATGCCGAGGGAGAGCGGAGTGACGTCGAGCAGCAGCACGTCCTTGACGTCGCCCTGCAGCACGCCCGCCTGAATGGCGGCGCCTATAGCGACCACCTCGTCCGGGTTGACGCCCTTATGCGGCTCCTTGCCGAAGAACTGCTTGACGACTTCCTGCACCTTGGGCATGCGCGTCATGCCGCCGACCAGAACCACCTCGTCGATCTGACCCGCCGCCAGGCCGGCGTCCTTGAGCGCCTTCTTGCAGGGCTCGACCGTCTTCTGGATCAGGTCGTCGACCAGCGCCTCGAATTTGGCGCGCGTCAGCTTGAGGGCCAAATGCTTCGGCCCCGTCGCGTCAGCAGTGATGTAGGGCAGGTTGATTTCGGTCTGGGTCGCGGACGACAGCTCGATCTTCGCCTTCTCAGCCGCCTCTTTCAGGCGCTGCAGCGCAAGCTTGTCCTTGGTCAGGTCGATGCCCTGCTCTTTCTTGAACTCGCCAGACAGATACTCGACCAAACGCATGTCGAAGTCTTCGCCGCCGAGGAAGGTGTCGCCGTTTGTCGACTTCACCTCGAACACGCCGTCGCCGATCTCGAGCACGGACACGTCAAAAGTACCGCCGCCGAGGTCATAGACCGCGATGGTGCCCGCCTTCTTCTTGTCGAGACCGTAGGCAAGCGCCGCCGCGGTCGGCTCGTTGATGATGCGCAAAACCTCAAGGCCGGCGATCTTGCCGGCGTCCTTGGTGGCTTGTCGCTGGGCGTCATTGAAATAGGCGGGAACCGTGATGACCGCCTGGGTGACTGGACCGCCAAGATGGGCCTCGGCCGTTTCTTTCATCTTCTGCAAGATGAAGGCGGAGATCTGCGAGGGCGAATATTGCTTGCCATCGACGTTGACCCACGCGTCGCCATTGGGACCGCGAACGATCTTATAGGGGACGAGCGACATGTCCTTTTTGCTGATCGGATCGTCGAACTGGCGCCCTATCAGCCGCTTGATGGCGAAGATGGTGCGCTCTGGATTGGTCACCGCCTGTCGCTTGGCAGGCTGGCCCACGAGACGTTCGCCGTCGTCCGTGAACGCAACGATTGAAGGCGTCGTACGCGCGCCTTCGGAATTCTCGATCACCTTGGGGGCCGAGCCCTCCATGACAGCGACGCACGAATTGGTTGTGCCAAGGTCGATGCCAATTACTTTCGCCATTACTCACCCCTGTTCTTCTGCGGGACCGCCGAGCCCCAAAGCGGCAAGGCCTAGGAGAGGCGTTTCACCGATCGCTTCGTAGCCGACGGCTGACGTCTTCCGGTCCCCATCTTTCAACCAGATTTCCGCCGGTTCAGCGGGCTTCGCGCCCCAACCGGCCAGTCGGGGCGTATATAGGTGGGCCATTTTAGTGGCGCAAGGCGCGGAAGCCGTGGATTTTCAAGCTTTGAGCTCCCTATTCCCCCGCCGCTCGCGCCTTCCCCTTTCTTGCCCGCGCCTCTACACTTCGCCGATGACTCGACGCTTCCGCGGCCTGATTTTCGGGCTCTTCGCCGTAGCCCTCGCGGCAAGTGAGACCCGCGCGCAACTGGTTCTGCCTGGCGCCGCTCCCGCCGAGCCGCAGGGCGCGAAAGTCGCGCCTGCGAAGCCGAAACATAAGAGTTCGGGCGCCCCCGCCACGGAAGCGGGGTCCGGCGGCAAGAACGCTGAGGCTAACCCCGTCGCGGGGATCGCGAGCCTGGCCGGTCGCCCGCTCATGCTCAACGGCAAGTCAGGGCAGCTACAGATTTCCGGCGATGACAAGTCGGTCACAATCGACAAGCTGCAACTCGTCGGCGAAGGCGTCTCCGACTCGTCGCAGCGCTGTGTCGTCGACATAGTCGGCGAGACGCCGATCGAGGCGGCCAGTGCTGGCCGTCCAGACGGACTCGAACGGTACGAGGCCAAAGTCCCTGCCTGTCCGATCTCATTCGACGTTCTTAGCGGCGCCGTGCTTGTGCCTACCCAAATCACCGCCTGCGTCTTCAAGGCCGCCGATTGCCAAACCGCTCCTGGCGGCCTTTGGGGGCCTGACGGCGCGTCATTGATCGGCGATGCGGCCAAGATCGTGAAGGAGCGCGCCGCGGCGGAAAAGGCGATGGGCAAAATCCTGCACACCATCGAGGACCGCGCCGGGGACAACACGCGGGCGGCGGACATCGTGCGTGATCAGAACGGCTTCGCTGGGCGGCGCGACGAGCTCTGCCGCGATTACGCAAAGGAAAGCGTTCACGGCTATTGCGGCCTGCGCGTCACCGAGGCGCGAGTGGAGCTTTTGCGGATGAGGCTCGATGAGCTCGGCCCTGCAGCGGCCTCCAAGGCCGCGAGCGAAAAGGGCAAGAAGGCGAAGTCGAAAAAGGGCTCCAAGCAGCCATAGAGGTGGGGCGCGAGCCCCAAGATAGTTTGTGAGGCAATCCGATGACAGCGGATCCAACAGGCGCAAACAACGTCGTCGCGGCCGGCGCCAACGCTCACGGCGCGCGCTCGCTGAAGGCCAAAGCCGCCGACGAGTTCCGCAGATTTCTCGTTCTCTTTTTCTATCTCTGGATCCTGTTCGGCGTTTTCGTGCTCAATCAAGGCGTGGTCCTGCGCGAGCATGGAATTAATTTCGCCATGCAGGGATTCGCCTTCTTCAACGCCCTCGTCTTCGCCAAAGTCGTGATGCTGTTCGAAGTCTTTGACCCCGGACGCTGGCTGCGCAAGCGGCCGCTGATCTATCCGATCCTCTACGAAAGCGTCCTTCTGACGGTCCTCTTCCTCATCGCTCATGTCCTCGAGAAGACGATCGAAGGACTGATCCGGGGAAAAACGCTGACTGAGAGCATGCCATTGCTCACCGGCGCTGGTTTGCCGGGGTTTCTCAGCATCGCCGTCATCCTGTTTATCGCGCTGATCCCGTTTTTTGGCCTTAGAAATCTGAGCCTGGCCATGGGCGAAGGCCGGCTGTACGCAATGATTTTTGCAAATCCCTCGGCGCAAGACGGCGAGCGCCGCAGTGGCGCGGCGTCGCGATCCGCATAGTTTTTCCGCAGTCGCCCCCGGTCGGAACCCTTTATCTCTCGGAACGGCTCGGCTAGCTTACCGGAACGTGGAATTGGGCCCAGCGCAACTCGGGTCCGCCTTTGCGAGGACGATAGCCCATGTGGGAAGAATTCAAGGAATTCGCGCTTAAAGGCAATGCGCTGAGCCTCGCGATCGGCGTCATCATCGGCGCCGCATTCGGCAAGATTGTGGACGCCCTGGTCAACGACATAATCATGCCGATCCTCGGCATCGCAGGTAAGGCCGACTTCACCAACTATTACGTACCGCTTTCGAGCGCGGTGAAGGCGACCAATCTGGCGGACGCACGAAAGGAGGGCGGGGTTCTGGCCTACGGGGACTTCATCACCGTGGTCATCAACTTCCTCATTGTGGCGATCGCGTTGTTCGCCGCCATCAAGGCGATCAACATCATGACCCGCAAGGCCGCCAAAGAGCCGCCCGTGCCGGCGCCCCCCACCAAGGAAGTCGTTCTCCTGACCGAGATCCGCGACCAGCTCGCAAAACGCGGCGCGTAGGGCTGTCAGGTCGCGGCCTTTGACGCCGCCTCGCTTTCCGGCGTGGCGACCGCTGGGCTCCGGTTCCGCGCAATCCAGAACGACGCCTGCGCCACAAGGCCCGCGGCAAGGAGCACGGACGCGGAGGCGAACGCCGGGTTCGCCCCCCAGCCGGCGAGCATGACCAGCACGCCCGCGACAGCCATCTGAACCGAACCGTAAAGTCCGGACGCTGTTCCGGTGACGCGCGGGTTCACGCTGATCGCCTTGACGAGGGCCGCGGGCGCCGCCGCGCCGACGCCGACGCTGAACACGAACATCGTCGCGATGATTCCGAAAAGCGTCGCCCGGTCGATAATCAAGAGACCGAGGAACGACGCCGCCGCTACCACGCTGACCGCGTTGGCGACGACCACAAATCGATTGAGAGAGAAACGAGCGATCAGCTGGCTTGCCAGTAGGCTACCGAGCCAGATCCCTGAGACAAGCAGGGCGAGATACAGTCCTACGCTCGCGCTCGGAGCATGCAGCCGATCAACAAAAATGAAGGGCGCACAGGCGATGAACGCATAGAGCGAGGTCGTCGCGCAGGCGCCGCCGACGGCGTAGCCCAGGAACTGCCGGGAGCGCAGCAGTCCGGCATAATCCCGCGCATATTGCGACGCGCTGACAAACAAAGCTTCAGGACGCGTCTCCCGCAGGAGAAGCCACGCCATCATGAAATTGGCCACGCCCAGAGCGCTGAGCCCGATCAGGATTGTCCGCCAGCCCCACAGCGCGCTCGAGTCCGCCGCCGATGAGCGGGGCGACGGCCGGCCCCGCCGTCACAAGAAGATTGGTGAGCGCGAGGCGTCGCGCCGCCTCATGCGCCTGAGACGTGTCGCGAATCATGGCGCGCGCGAGCACCAGCCCCGAGCATCCACCGAGAGCTTGGAAAAAGCGCGCGACGATGAGCGTATGGACATCAGGAGCAAAGAGCCCGGCTACGCTCGCGATCGTGAATATCGAAAGGCCGACGAGAAGCGCCGGCCGGCGGCCGAAGCGATCCGAGGCGGGCCCGTAGAGCAACTGACCGACGGCCAATCCGAGAATATAGAGACTGATGGTCATTTCCATCGCGACCGGCGTCGCATGAAGATCCTTGGCGGCCGCGGGCAACGCCGGCACGAAGATGTGCATGCCGACCGGCCCGCTGAAGGTGAGCAAGCCCAGGAGCCAGAGCGGAGGAACGGGACGTCGGAGAACGAACTTCATCGGCCCGCCGTCCGTTTGCGTTCGCGCGTTTCCGGTTCCGGTTCCGTTTCCGCAAGGCTTAAGAGCCGATCTCTCACGGTTTCCAGCAGGCGAAGCGAACGCGCCAAATCGTGATCCGCCACCTCGCCGAGGACGAGGTCGCGAATGTCCTGGGACACGCGCTCGACCTGATCGACCGTGCGGCGCCCGCGCGGCGTGAGCGCGAGGCTCTTCGCGCGCCGGTCAGCGCGGTCCTCGCATCGCTCGACGAGGCCGGAATTTTCAAGCGCGTCGAGCAGGCGAACGACCGACGACCCATCGAGCGACAGGGAAGCGGCCAGCTCATTCTGCCGCATCGGAGCTTCGGACCGCGCGATCCGAAGCAAGGGCAGCCAGGTTGCCTCGGTCAGCCCGTAGACCTGCAATCTCGCGTCGACCGCACGCCGCCACTCGCGGGCGACATTGGCGACGAGAGGCGCGAATCGAGCGCGAGCGTCTTTTGCAGGGGCCGGCATGGCTGCTCTAATAGATGACATACCAATTAATGAGCTATCAATTATCCGTGAAGCCCGCCCGAGCGTGGACCATCCATGCCCAGAGTATAGCGGAGCGGATCGAGGCTTTTGCCGCGTTGTGGAGGCGAGGTCGGCGGGCGCTTGCCGCCTTCGACTACCGGCCGTTCTTTGCCAGCCAGGCCTTCATTTGGGCGGTCTCTTTTTCTTGCGCTGCGACGATATCTGTCGCCAGCTGACGCAATTCGGGATCGGTTCCGTATTGGAGCTCAACCTTGGCCATATCGATCGCCCCTTGATGATGCGGAATCATCATCCGAGCGAAATCCGCGTCCGGCTTGCCTGTCGGCTTCACGTTCATGCCGTTCATCATGGCCTTCATCGAGGCCGCGAACGCCTTGTCGGCGGCCGAGGTCGCCGGCTTCATTGTCATGCCCTGCATATCCTCGGCGCCGGCGCTTTGCGCCGTCGAAAAGAACGCGGACATGGCCAGCGCTGCAAGGAACGTGAATTTGTTCATAATGCGCTCCTTCTAGGGAGAACGACGGCGGGGGCTGGCCGCGGACGACAGCGCCGAGCGCTCGATCAACTTAGCGTCCAAATTCATCGCTCCGTTCGTCCGCTCAGGCCGCGCCCTGCGCGTTCGCCGGATGCAGCCGGAAACTGCGCAATCTTAGAGCATTGGCGACCACGCTCACCGACGAAAGCGCCATCGCCGCCGCGGCCAAGACTGGCGACAGCGTGAGGCCGAAGGCCGGATAGAGAACCCCGGCGGCGATCGGCACGCCTGCGGCGTTGTAGATGAAGGCGAAGATGAGGTTCTGCCGGATGTTGCGCATCGTCGCTTGCGACAGCTTGCGCGCGGCGACGACGCCCCGAAGATCGCCCCCAATCAGCGTGACCCCCGCGGACTCGATCGCGACATCGGTTCCCGTGCCCATCGCGATTCCAACGTCGGCGGCGGCAAGCGCGGGGGCGTCGTTGACGCCGTCGCCGGCCATGGCGACGATCCGGCCTTCCTTCCGCAAACGTTCGACTGTCTTGCCTTTGTCCTGCGGCAAAACTTCCGCCTCGATTTGCAGCAATGCCAAGCTTGCGCCCCACAACCTCCGCGGTGGCCCGATTGTCGCCGGTGAGCATCACGACCCGGACGCCCGCTTCCTTGAGCGCGCGAATGGCGTCAAGCGCGGTCGCCTTGATCGGATCGGCGACAGCAATCACGCCGCTTGCGTTGCCGTCGATCGCGACAAAGACCGCCGTCGCGCCTTGCTCGCGCAAGTCGTTCGCCATCTCTTCGAGCGCGCTGACGTCTACTCCAACCGCCTGCATCATGGCCGCGATTGCCGAGCGCGACCTTGCGCCCGTCGATGGTTCCCGACACCCCTTTGCCTGAGACGCTCTCGAAGCCGTCGACCTTGGCGAGCACGAGGTTCCGATCCGCCGCAGCGCGCAGGATCGCCGCCGCGAGAGGATGCTCGCTGCCGCGCTCAAGACTGGCTGTGAGCTTGAGCAGCGTTTCCTCGCTGACCCCAGTTGCGGGCTTTAGCGCCACAACTGTCGGCTTCCCCACGGTCAGCGTGCCGGTCTTGTCGACGACCAAGGTGTCGATCTTTTCGAGACGCTCGAGCGCTTCCGCGTCCTTGATCAAGACACCCGCCTGAGCGCCCCGTCCGACGCCGACCATGATCGACATCGGAGTGGCCAAGCCCAACGCGCACGGGCAGGCGATGATCATGACCGAGATCGCCGCCAGCAGACCATAGGTCAGGCGCGGCTCGGGACCCCATATCGCCCAAGCGCATGAATGCGGCAATGGCGACCGCGATGACCAGCGGCACAAACCAGCCGGAAACCTGGTCCGCAAGCCGTCTGAATCGGGGCGCGGCTGCGCTGGGCTTGAGCAACCATCTGGACGATCTGCGCCAGCACGGTGTCGCGGCCGATCTTGTCCGCGCGCATGACGAAGGCGCCGCTCTGGTTCAGCGTGCCGCCGATCACCTTGTCGCCTGCGCTCTTGCCTACGGCCATCGATTCTCCGGTCAGCATGGATTCATCGACCGCGCTTCGCCCCTCGATGATCTGGCCGTCCACCGGGACTTTCTCGCCCGGCCGGACGCGCAAGGCGTCGCCGATCTTCACCTCCTCGAGGGCGACCTCTTCGTCCGCGCCTTCCGCATGAACGACCCTCGCGGTCTTTGGCGCAAGATCGATGCAGCGCGCGGATTGCGCCGCCGGTCTGTTCGCGCGCTCTCAGCTCCAGCACCTGCCCAAGCAGGACAAGGGTCGTGATGACCGCCGCGGCTTCAAAATAGACCGGCACCGCGTCATGGACACCGCGGAGCGCAGCGGGGAAGAGGTGCGGCGCAACGGTCGCGACAACGCTATACGCCCACGCAACGCCGACCCCCATCGCGATCAGCGTGAACATGTTGAGATTGCGGCTCTTGAGCGACGCCCAGCCGCGCTCGAAGAATGGCCAGCCCGCCCAGAGCGCGACCGGGGTAGCGAGCGCCAGCTGAATCCAGTTGGAGAGCCCTTCCGGCACGAATCGATGCAGATCGACGAGATGCCCGCCCATTTCGAGCGCGAACACAGGGATCGAGAGCGCCAGCGCAATCCAAAAGCGCCGGGTCATATCGACGAGTTCCGCACTCGGGCCGGTTGCTTCCGTCCCGATCTCCGGCTCGAGCGCCATGCCGCAGATCGGGCAGGCGCCGGGATGATCCTGGCGGATCTGTGGATGCATCGGACAGGTGTAGATCGCGCCCTCGACCGCGGGCTTTGTCGGGAGCGGCGCTGCGGGGTGGTGAACATGCTCGTGTGCCGCGGCGTCCGGCGCGTGAGTTGGCTCCGCTAAGAATCGCGCGGGGTCAGCGACGAACTTTCCGCGACAGCCGCCTGAGCAGAAGAAGAAGGTCTTCCCGCCATGTTCGGCCCGGTGCTTAGCCGTCGCCGGATCGACCGACATGCCGCAAACGGGATCCTTTGCGAGCGGGCTTTCAACGCGGGTCGAGTCCATCGGCGAATGATGCTTGTGTTCCATGACGTAGCGGCATAGACCTTCCTATCATGGGAAGGTCAAGCGGATTTGCGAAATGAACATCGGCGCGGCCGCGGCGGCGAGCGGCGTCAACGCCAAGATGATCCGCCACTATGAGGCGATCGGCCTGTTGCGCCCGGCTGAGCGCCGCGCGAACGATTATCGCGATTACGGCGATCGGGATCTTCACGAACTGAGATTCATTCGCCGGGCGCGGAGACTTGGTTTTTCGATTCCCGAAATCGGCGAATTGCTGACGTTATGGCGCGATCGCGGCCGATCAAGCCGCGAGGTCAAGCGCATCGCCGAGGTGCATATCAGCGATCTTCAATCGCGCGTCGCCGAGATGCAGGCGATGGCGAATACGCTTCGGGAACTGGTCTCCGCGTGCCATGGCGACGATCGATCCGGACTGCCCGATCCTCGACGATCTGGCGCTGGGCGGAGGCGCCCCGGCTAGGTGCTGAGAGTTGGCTCCCTCGGCTTCGACGCCGCGGGAGCCGTCGATGTCAGGCGGCCGCTTTTGCCGTCTCGGCGCGATACACCGCGGTCTCGAAATCGATGTATCCGCCGACTGAAGCCGGGTCGGCAAAGGGAAAGATCTGCGTGCCCCAGAAGCCGCCGATCCCGTTCTTGCGATCAATCCAGTAGTAGAGATTGGGGAGCCCGGCCCAGGCGAGCGAGCCAGCCGGTCGGCCCGTCGGGGCGTCGTGGTCGTTGATCATGAACGTCAACGCCCAGGACTTCGGCATTCCGGGGAAGAACTCGGCGTAGTTGGAGAGGCTCGGGATTACACCGGGCAGTCCCTTGATTTTCATTTCGCCCGGGAGACTGTTCTTAGCCGCCAAGTCGACCGTCTCCTTCTTGAGGACGCGTCCCCCCGGTCCCTGACCGTCGTTCAACCACATTCGGATGAACTTCGCGTAGTCGAGCACTGTCGAGTAAAGCCCGTGGCCGCCCATGTGGACCTCGGGGTCAGGCGGCAGCGTAAAGTCGGGGAGCGCAGTCAGCTTTCCCTTCTCGTCCCGCTGATGCATTGTCACCATGCGCTTGCGCATCGGCTCATTCATCGAGAACGCGGTGTCCTCCATGCCCAGCGGCTTGAAGATCCGCTCCTTCATCACTTCGCCAAGCCGCTTGCCAGCTATGCCCTCGACCACCTGGCCAGCCCAGTCCATGTTTGAGCCGTACTCCCATTTTTCACCTGGATCGAAAAGTAGCGGGGTCCGAATCGAAGCGTACAACGAGGTGATGACGCTCGGTTGCTTATGGTTCTGCGCAAGCCGGTTGTAGGTCTCATTGAAGAAGTCGTAGCCAAAGCCGGCGGTATGAAGCAGGAGCATCCGCGTGGTTACGTCGCGCTTCGGCGCACGAAGCTTTGGCTTTCCGGCGTCGTCGAAGCCGTCGATGACCTGGAGCTTGCCAATCTCCGGGGCGTAGGTCTTTGCCGGCGCATCAAGGTCCAGCTTGCCATCTTCCACCATTTGTAGGCACGCCGTACCGGTAATCGCCTTGGTGGTTGAGAAAATGGCGAAGACGCTGTCGGTCGTCATCGCGGCATCGGCGCCGGCCTGGCGCATGCCGAAGGCGCCCTCGTAGATGTTGGCGTTGCGGTCCGTCGCGACCGCCACGACGCCCGGTACGCCGGGGGTGGAATTGACCGCCTTGTTGAGTACGGCGTCGGCCGCGTTTTTGACGGATTGAACCATGCCTTCCTCCCTGTTTAACCCAAGCGGCCCCGCGCTAACGTTTCGGCCGTCGGCTCGGATCACTCTATCACGTGGAAAGTTGGCGCGAGCGTGTCGGCGGCGCCGAGCGGGAGCCGCCGAAGCGGCAGAAACCTCTTGTCCGCACCCGGCCGCTGGTCCATGAGGCCGACATGAACGTCGTTCCGGCCCCTGGCGTCAAAAATTGGCCCGGTCTCATCCGGCCGGTCATGCGCGACGTCGCCACGAGCGGCATCGTCGAGGTCTTTAACTACGGCCGCGGGCGACAGGGGCTCATTCCTTTATGGGTTGGCGAAGGCGACTTGCCGACGCCGCCCTTCATCACCGAGGCGGCGAAGGCCTCGCTCGACCGTGGCGAGACTTTCTACACCTGGCAGAACGGCGTGCCGGAGCTGCGCGAAGCGATCGCGGCTTACATGACGCAAGTCTACGGCGCAGCTCCGGGCGGCGGCGCTTTCTCACCCGCGAATTTCTTTGTGACGATCGGCGGCATGCACGCGATCGAGATCGCGACCCGGCTCATTGTCGGCCCGGGCGACGAGGCGCTGATTCCCACGCCCGCCTGGCCCAATTTCGTCGGCGCGCTCGAGATTTCCGGGGCGCGGGCGGTGCCCGTTCCGCTCGACAAAGGGACACGCTGGAGCCTTGATCCGAGCAAGCTCGAAAATGCGGTGACGCCTCTAACTCGCCTGATCTTTTTCAACACTCCCGCCAACCCGACCGGCTTCGTCGCGACGCGGGAGGAGATCGTGGAGACACTCGCCATTGCGCGCCGGCATGGGCTTTGGATCATCGCCGACGAGATTTATGGGCGCCTCACCTACGACGGCGTCCGCGCCCCTTCCTTCCACGATGTGATGGCGCCCGACGACAAGATCCTGTTCGTCCAGACTTTGTCCAAGAACTGGGCGATGACCGGTTTCCGCATCGGCTGGCTCGAAGCCCCCGCAGAGCTTGGCTATGTGATCGAGAACCTCGTCCAGTACACGACCTCGGGCGTGCCCGTGTTCAATCAGCGCGCAGCGACTGCGGCGCTCGAGCAGGGCGAAACGTTCCTTGCCTGGCAAATCGAACGCTGTCGCCGATCGCGCGACATTTTGTGCGAGGGACTCGCCGCAACCGGGCGCGTCGGGTTCTTCAAGCCGGAAGCCGCATTCTATCTCTTCTTCTCGATCAACGGCTTCCCCGATTCCCGCGCGTTGGCGCTGCGGCTCATCGACGAAGCCGGTGTTGGCGCCGCGCCCGGCGGCGCCTTCGGTCCCGGCGGCGAGGGCCATCTGCGTATTTGCTTCGCCCGCGATCCCGAGCAGATCGCGGAAGCGACGCGCCGCTTGGCGCGGTGGATCGCGGCTTAGAGCAGGGTGTTTCGGGATTGAGGTGACCGAGCGCGAACGGCTCGGACGACCCGACAATTTCTGGCAGATAATCAGAAATTAGGGTAAGCTTGCCCCATGAAGAATCCGCTTTTCCGCAGGCCAGGACCTCGTCTTTTCGATCCGGACTTCTCACACCGGGGGAAAAGCGCGTTGAAAAAACTTTTGACGCTTTTATCCGCGTAACCCATTGAAAAGTCTCGATTCGGACGAGAGAATCCAAGGAAATCCAAGGAAATCCAACCCACATAATCGGGGTCTTCGGAGAAAAACGGCCACGCGCCAAGGAAATCCAAACGGACTGAGCCGGACGCGCCCAGGTCGTGGCCCCGCCACATTTTGTCGCAACGCGCTTCAGGCCCCGCGCGCAGGCATCGGGGCGGCCCCGTGTTGCGAAATGGCGTCAATGTCGGCGGCGGTGATCGGCTGATCGACGATGAAGAAGTACGACGCCGCCGAAGCAAGCCCGATCACCGCACCCACGACCAGGGCCGGAACGAACGAGCCCGTGTGCTGCACGATCAACCCTGTGACCGTGGGCGCGAGCGCGCCGCCGAGATAACCGCCGAAGTTCTGCATGGCGCCGATCGACGCCGTGCAGTTTGTCGGAGCAGCGACGGAGCTTAGCGCCCAGGCGCAGGTGCTGGTGACGTAGAGCAGAAAGAGCGACGCCGAAATAAACGCGATCGCGAGCGCGTTGCTGGTGACGTAGGCGGCGGCGAGCGTGCATGCCGCAGTCCCGCACAAAGCGATCGTGGCCGGATACCTGCGGCTCTTCACCGGCGCCACGCCGCGGCGCACGAGGATGTCCGAGAGATAGCCGCCGAGCACGCCGCCAACTACGCCAAAGGCGAAGGGAATGGCTGCGGCGAAGCCCGTGAACTTGACGCTCATGTGCCGCTCGATCTCGAGATAGCCGGGGAGCCATGCGGTATAGATCCAGGTGAGATAAATGCAGCCGAAATAGCCGAGAATCATGCCCCAGGTGGTTCGGAAGCGGAACAGCTGCTTCCATTCCCTGAAGGTCACAACGGTCCGCTGCCCCGGCGGATCGCCGTGCGTGCGATAGGCTGTCTCGTCCGCCGTGAGCGGCACTTCGGTCGGATTGCGGTAGAGGGCATACCAGACTGCCGCCATCGCAAGTCCGGCAATGCCCATGATCATGAACATCAAGCGCCAGCCGAAGCTTAGCATCAGGAAGGTTAGGAGAGGCACGGCGATCGCCGTGCCTAAGGAAGAAGCACAGTTGAAGATGCCGGTCGCGAGGCCGCGGTCGCGGGGATTGAACCAATCCCGGACGACGCGAGCGCCGGTCGGAAATTGCGGCGCCTCGCCCAAGCCCAAAAGGAGCCGAGCGCTGAAAAACTGACCGAAGCTCTGGATGAGTCCGCCGAGAAGCTGAGCGAATGACCAAAGCGTGAGACCGCAAGTCAGCAGCAAGCGCGGCCCGAGCTTATCGACCATGGCGCCCGTGGGCAGCTGCGCAAAGGCATAGGCCCAGAGAAAAGCCGATAGCAGGAAGCCCATGTCGGCGATCGACAAATGCAGATCGTCGCGAATGAGCAGATTGGCGACCGACAGGGTGGCTCGGTCGACGTAATTGATCACGCCGGCCAGGACCAGCATCGCGAGCGCTGTCCGCTGGATCGATTTGACCCGCGGCGTCGCCGTCATCGCCTCCGATATCGCCATTTCCTCGCCCTGAATTGTCCCATCGGCTCGATCGCTCCCACTAAGAGCACACAATCGACATCGCGGTCGATGCTCCCCGTAAACGCTTTTCTTTTGGCGCAGACGGAGGCTTTGCTTTGCCTGGGATCGAAGCAATCGTCGCTCCGTAAGCACGATGCTGTTCTGGGAAAGTCCCTCTGGCGCCGCAGCATACTTCTCGTTAAATGCGGGGAGCTAATCTCGGAAGATGTTCATGCTTGCCCGCCCGCGTCGAAGCGCCCTCTACATGCCCGGCTCCAACGCCAAAGCCCTGGCCAAAGCCTCGACGCTGCCAGCCGATGCGCTGATCCTTGACCTTGAGGATTCTGTGGCTCCCGACCAGAAAATCGCCGCCCGCGAACAGGTCGTTCGGGCCGTGCGCGCGGGCGGCTTTGGCGGGCGTGAGGTCGTCATCCGCATCAATGGGCCGCACACGCCCTGGGGAGAGGACGATCTCATCGCCGCCGCGGCCGCGCAGCCGGACGCCATTCTCTTGCCTAAGGTCGATGGCCCGGGGGCGATTATGGTCGCCGCTCGGGTCCTGCGCGAAGCGGAGGCTCCCGAGGGGACCCGCATCTGGGCGATGATGGAGACGCCGAACGCTATTTTGAACGCGGGCTCGATCGCCTCCGTCGCCGCCGACCCGAGTTCGCGCCTGTCGGTGATGGTGATGGGTCTGAATGACCTCGCCAAAGAAACGCGGGCGAGGCTCACTCCCGGTCGCCCGACCATGATCGCATGGCTCGCGAGCTGCGTTGTCGCCGCGCGCGCCCACGGCGTCGACATCCTCGACGGCGTCTACAATGACATCAAGGATCTCGACGGCTTCCGCCTCGAATGCCTGCAGGGCCGCGACATGGGGCTCGACGGCAAGACGCTGATCCACCCCAGTCAGATCGACATCTGCAACGAAGTGTTCGCCCCCGCCCCTGCGGAGGTCGAGAGCGCCGCCGCGATCATCGAGGCATTCGGGTTGCCGGAGAACGTCGGCAAGGGCGTCATTCAGCTCAACGGCCGCATGGTGGAGCTATTGCACGCCGAAATGGCGCGTCGGACGCTAACGATCGCTCAGGCGATCGCAGAGCGAGACAAGGCGGCGGCCTAGCCAATACGCCGGCTGGGGCCCTCTGCAGAGAGGCCTCCGGCCTCAGCGATCAGCTTGATCGAGCGCCGTCGTTCCGCGTGATCGTAGACGTCGGAGACGACGATGAGTTCATCGGCTCCGGTTTCCTCAACCAACGCCGCTATACCTTTGCGGACCGTGTTCGGAGAGCCGATGATGGACCGCGCCAGCATCCGGCTCGCCTGGGCCTTCTCCATCGGCGTCCAATAGCTTTCGATGTCGTCGATCGGCGGCTGACTCAAACCGCGTGCGCCACGAAAGATATTGGTGAACGACATCTGCTGCGTTGTGGCGAGCCGACGGGCCTTCTCGTCCGTTTCAGCCGCGACGATGTTGACCCCGACGATCGCATGAGGATGGGCGAGCTGCTCGGACGGCTTGAACCGGCTGCGGTAAATCTCAAGCGCCGTAATCAGATGATCGGGTGCGAAATGCGACGCAAAAGCATAAGGGAGGCCCAATTCGGCGGCCAGCATCGCGCCGAAATGGCTCGATCCGAGGATATAGAGCGGCACTTCGGTTCCCGCCGCCGGCACCGCCTGGATGCGCTGATTCGGAACGGCCGGCGCCAGGAACGCCTGGAGCTCCATAACGTCTTGCGGAAAGGTCTCCGCGGCCTCCGGGGATCGACGCAAGGCGTGGAGCGTAAGCTGGTCTGTGCCTGGCGCACGGCCAAGCCCGAGATCGATGCGGCCGGGAAAGAGTTGCGCCAACGTTCCGAACTGCTCGGCGATGACGTAGGGCGCATGGTTCGGAAGCATGATGCCTCCTGCCCCGACCCGAATCGTCGTCGTCCCCCCGGCGATGTGAGCAAGCACGACCGACGTCGCGGCGCTGGCAATGCCAGCCATGTTGTGATGCTCCGCCACCCAGACCCGCTGGTAGCCCAATTTCTCGGCGTGAGCGGCGAGGTCGCGAGCGTTGTTGAGCGCGCCGCGCGCGTCGGTCTCCTGCGTGACGCGAACAAGCTCGAGAATGGATAGGGGGGTCATGAAATGCTCGGATGGGGGGCGTGCATGCTCGACGGCCCTACCCATTCATCTGGGCATCGCCCCGTCGAGTTAGAAGGCCTTAAGTTAAGCGATCGAAGCAATCGCTTGACCGCCGCTTGATAGAAGAAAAATTGGAGACGTCTCGCGAAGCGAGTGGCAACGGCTGCGATTTGCTCCGTCAGTCTTTCTTCAGCCGGACAATGACGTCGATCGCCGCAACGCGCATGCCGTCAGGGGCGGGAATGTCGAACTTCGGCAGAAATTCCTCGGGAATGTCGGACAGCTCTTCGGTGTCCTCGCGGTAGAAGTGGTAGTGCGGCCCGGTCTTGGTGTCATACCAGAGCTTGGCGTCGTAAATTGCGATCTCCCTGAGCAGACCGGAGCGCGAAAATTCGTTGAGCGTATTGTATATGGTGCCCAGCGTCGGGGCGAACTGAATCGATCGCGTCTCATGATAGATCATCTCGGCGGTGAAGTGCCGATTTCCGGCGCCGAAGATCGCGCGCGCAAGATCGAGCCTTTGTCGAGTTGGCCGCACGCCTGCGGCAGCGAGCTTTCGGAGCAGCACGCCGTAGCAGACGTCAGGATTCGGTGCGCTCTTCGTTTCCATCGACATCGCATGCCGCTAGCGGACGGCCAGAACCATCTTCGCCGGCGAATTGTAAACTTGATCGACCTTTGTAATCCGCCTCGAGCTTATCTGCAACCTCAACCTTGGCGGACGGGCCCGGAGGCCAAGTCATGGCAGTCGCTCGTTCGCTGGCGGGCGCTCATGATTTCTCATATGTGTGGTCCGAAACGGTTAAGAGGGATCTTTCCTTGGCGATCACGGGCGGATGTCTGTGCGGCGCGGTCCGCTACGAGGTCAACGCGGAGGCGCCGCTCGGCGCACGCTATTGCTGGTGCCGGGTGTGCCAGTATCTTGGCTGCGGAACCGGGGCAGTCGGCGCGCTTTTCCGTAAGGAAGATGTCGCCGTGTCCGGTCCGCTAAGCGACTACGTTTGCCAGGCCGACAGCGGGGCGACCATGCATCGGCGCTTCTGCACCCAATGTGGCACCCCGGTCTTCAGCGAAGCGGAAGAACGGCCGACGCTGACTTTCATTCGCGCGGGGACGCTCGACAATACCGATCTGGCCGCGCCTACCGCGACCATTTGGACGAAATCGGCGCCGAAATGGGCGTGCTTCGACCCCGCTCTGCCTAAGGTTGAAAAACATCCGCCTCCTCTGAAAGTCTAGGCCGGGCGTCGTCTTACGCGCGGGCCGGGAGTGCGCCAGGACCAACGACAATGCTGTTCATGGTGATCGAGAGTTTTCGCGACGACGACATGGTCCCGGTCTATCAGCGCCTGCGCAAAGAGGGCCGGTCCCTGCCCGAGGGGCTCGAATATGTCGACAGCTGGGTCGAGGCCAACTTTTCCCGCTGCTTCCAATTGATGCGCTGCAACGATCTGAGGCTGATCCAGGCCTGGATTCTCGGGTGGCGCAACTGCGGCGTGACATTCGAAATCGTGCCAGTCGTCACCAGCGCGGAGACGCGGGCGGTGGTCGAGCCTCATCTCGAACGGGCGGTGAACCGCCCGGAGCAACCAGCTGCGGGTTGATAACGTCACACTTTGGGTGCATCCATGGCCCGCCGCGTCGTCGTGCGGCCGAATTCGGGAGGAAATTGAAGCCGATGTCTCTTTCGCTCTATGAGAGCAGCGTTCCGGTCTATGAGCGCGGACTGAACGCGTTCCTCGCGATTCTCGATAAGGCGGAGGAGCATGCGAAGACGCGTAAGTTCGATCCGAACAACTATCTCGCCATGCGATTGAGCCCGGACATGTGGCCCCTCGTCCGCCAGGTTCAGGGCTTTTGCGATCACGCCAAGAACTCGACGTTCCGACTGGCCGCCAAAGACCCGCCGCGCAAGGAAGACAAGGAGGCGACCGTCGCCGAACTGCGCGACCGCATCCATGCGACGCTGGACATGCTGAAATCGATCGACGCCAAGGCCATGGAGGGCGGGGAGACCCGCGAGATCGTCATTCCCACCGGCCCTACCAACAAACTGAAGCTACCCGGCGCGGACTATTTGCTGCATTTCGCCATGCCGAACTTTTATTTTCACCTGACCACTGCCTACGACATCCTGCGCGGGAGTGGCGTCGAAATTGGCAAGCTCAGCTTTATGGGCGCAGTCCCGAACCTCGTTCGGGTTTGAGACCCGGCTTCCGGAGAATTATCTATGACGATCACCAGACTGCACGCCGGCCCGCGCATGTCGCAAGCCGTCATTCATGGCTCGACCATCTATCTTGCCGGCCAGGTCGCCGATCAGGCCAAAGGCAAGAGCGTCGGCGACCAGACCAAGGAGATCCTCGCCACGATCGACCGGCTGCTCGGCGAAGCGGGATCCGACAAAACCAAGATTTTGTCGACGACCATATATCTTGCCGACATAGGCACTTTCGCTGAAATGAATGCGGTCTGGGACGCGTGGGTCCCTGCCGGCCATGCGCCAGCCCGTGCGACCGTCGAGGCTAAGCTCGCAGCGCCGCCTTATACCGTCGAGATCGCCTGCATCGCGGCCAAAAGCTGAGCAGCTCGCGCTGGGGCTAGGTCGGGGGCGCCGGCCGACACCGCCCTTCGAGGAGACCGTTTTGGTGCTTGTCCCGTCGATCGACAACATAAGGGGTCCGTTCGAGCGGGTGAATACTCCCCATGAAGCGGTCGACCGCCTCGTTCGCTTGTACGACGAGGCGACACAGGCGTTGCATGGCGCGGTCGAGCGCTTTCTGAAGGATGGCGAGCCGCCCTCGGCCGCGACGCGCGCCTTGTTCCGCTATCCCGAATTGCGCCTGACATATGCGCCTAACGGCCAGGCGCCCTCGAGCGCACGCGCATTCGCCAAATTCAGCGAGGCGGGCCTCTACACAACGACGGTCACGCAGCCGGCGGATTTTCGCGCCTATTTGCTTGAGCAGCTGGAGCCGCTCGTGACGGAATACGGGGCCACGATTGAGGTCGGAGTCAGCGCGCAGGAGATTCCTTACCCCTACGTTATTGAAAGTGGCGACGAGTTGACGCGCGGGGGTGCCGACGCCGCGGAACTCGCCCGGTTCTTTCCCGTGCCTTCGCTGGCCACGATTGGCGACGAGACCGCTGACGGCGAGTTCGACTTCGGCCCCGAGCGGCCGCTCGCCCTGTTCGACGCGCCCCGCGTCGATTACTCGCTGCGCCGCCTCGTGCATTATACCGGCTCCGACTGGCGAGCGATGCAGCCCTGGGTGCTGCTCACCAACTACCACCGCTATGTCGACCAGTTCGTGCAATGGGGCCTGAAGCAACTGCATGCGGGGGCGGGCGTCGAGAAGGTCATTTTGCCCGGCAACCTGGTCATCGACTCGTCGATCTCGCCGGCCGAAGCGGAGGCGCGCGTGGGGGCCGTCGCTTGGCATCGTTTCCAGATGCCCGCCTATCATTGCGTGCGCGCGGACGGGCGCGGGATCAGTCTGGTCAACATCGGCGTCGGTCCGTCGAACGCCAAGACGATCACCGACCATATCGCGGTCTTACGGCCGCATTGCTGGCTGATGGTCGGCCATTGCGCGGGGCTTCGGCAGTCACAGGTTATCGGCGACTATGTCCTGGCGCACGCCTATCTTCGGCGCGACAACATCCTCGACGAGGCGGTGCCTTTGGAGACGCCGATCCCAGCGCTGGCTGAAGTGCAAGTCGCGCTGCAGGAGGCGGTGGCCAAGGTCACAGGCGATCGCGGGGACGCGCTCAAACGCCGCTTGCGTACCGGCACAGTCGTTACCGACGACGACCGCAATTGGGAATTGCGCTGGTCGAAGGAGCGGCGAATCATCAACATCTCGCGCGCCATCGCCGTCGACATGGAATTGGCGACCATCGCCACCCAGGGCTTCAGAATGCGCGTGCCCTATGGAACGTTGCTCTGCGTCTCAGACAAACCGCTGCATGGCGAAATCAAGCTGCCCGGCGCCGCGAATGCATTCTACGAGCGCGCCATCGCCGAGCATCTTCAGATTGGCATCGCGGCGATCGGCTTGTTGCAGAGTCAGGACGATACCCTGCATTCACGTAAGCTTAGGAGCTTCGACGAGCCGCCCTTCCGGTGAGAATCTAGCTGATCACCACCACCGGGGAACCAACGTGCACGCGGCCATAGAGGTCGATCGCATCCATGTCGCGCATACGAATGCAGCCCGAGGAGACATGGCCGCCGATTTCCGACGGCTCGTTAGTGCCGTGGATACGGATAAGCGTGTCCTTGTTGTTCACGAAGAGATAGAGGGCGCGCGCGCCGAGCGGATTATCCCAGCGGCCCTCTAGCGGCCCGTGCTGCTTATAGACCTGGAACTGCGGCCAGCGCTCCATGATCGAGGCGGTTGGCATCCAGGTCGGCCATTCCTTCATGGCGCCCACTTCGGCTCGGCCCGTCCAACCCATATATTCGGCGCCGCTCGCGATCCGGTATTGAATGGCCTCGCCATGGGGCAGAATGTAGTAGAGATAGTTCGTGCCGGTATTGACAATGATGGTGCCTGGCTGCTCTTGGGTCGAATACTGGATCTTGCTACGGACGGTCGGGATCTTCCACTCATCCGGTTCAGCGAGCGCCATCATCTGCTTGTCTCGCGCGCTTAGCTGTGGATCGGGAAGCCCCGATTGAATGACCGGCGTGCAGCCGCTCACCAAACCCATGAAGCCCAGCACCAGCCCTACAATGACCGCATTCGTCTTCATCGCCGCCGCCCCATCGCCTTGCACCGCTAATGATTTGCTTACCATAAAACGCAACGGTTTCACGAAAGTTACCAAGCGTAAGACCCGGAACTGTTCACAAAACCGCGAGCGCCGCCTGGAGGTCTCTCGTCCAGCTTTCGCCACAAACCCTTTAGCGAAACTCACTGGTTGAGTCCAAGCGATAGTTGCAAGGTCGTTTGCTGAAAGCTACCGACCGAGGCAAAAATGCGACAGTCGTGCAAATGTTCCGGCGACTCTCCTAACCCTAACGGAAGTGACAGATGACCGAATGGCCGGCGCGCCTCGTCCTGGTTGGGGCGGGGAAGATGGGGGGAGCGATGGCGCAGGGCTGGCTCGACGCCGGGCTCCCTGCGTCCTCTCTGACGATCCTCGAGCCCAATCCTTCATCCGAGATCGCGTCGCTCGCGGCGGACCGGGGAATTGCGCTGAACCCTGGCATCGCGGCCTCTCCCCCGCAAATGCTGGTTCTCGCGGTCAAGCCGCAGAGCCTGGACCACGTCACCCCCCAAATCAGCCAGCTCGCCGGAGAACGCACGCTCCTGCTCTCCATCATTGCGGGCAAGACCATCGCCAATCTGACGGCTCGCCTCCCGCAGGTGCGTGCCGTCGTGCGCGCAATGCCCAACACGCCGGCTGCGATCGGCCGCGGCGTCACCGCCGCCTTCGCCAACGCGGACGTCAATCCGGAGCAGCAGCGCTGGTGCGAGCGTCTGCTGGGCGCGGTCGGGGCGTTTTTCTGGCTTGACGACGAAAGCGCGATCGACGCGGTGACAGCGATTTCCGGGTCAGGGCCGGCCTATATATTCGCCCTGACCGAAGCGCTCGCTGCCGCGGCCGAGAGGCTTGGGCTGCCGGCGGAATTGTCGATGAGCCTGGCGCGCGGCACGGTCGAGGGCGCGGCGGAGCTGATGCGCCGCGAAAGCGCGACCTCGCCTGCGACGCTGCGCCGCAATGTCACTTCCCCGGGGGGCACCACCGCCGCCGCCCTCGCGGTGCTCGAGGACGCGAAGGGGCTTAACGACCTAATGGCCAGGGCGACGGCCGCCGCCCGCGCGCGCGCAGCCGAACTGGCGGGCTAGGCAGGCTTCCTTGGCGGCGGGCGGCTGAGAGCTTACATTAGCAGGAGATCAGCACGGAGGAGCGCCATGGCGACGAGACCAAAAAGTGAGGCCAAATCCCCGCCGACCGACACCCGCGGCAAAATCGTCGACGCGCTGATGGAGCTTGCGGCGCAGCGGCGCTTCGAGGACATCTCGGTCCGCGACATTTCCAGGGCCGCTGGCGTTTCTCTAGCCGACTTCCGGGACGCCTTCCCTTCCAAGGGGTCCGTACTCGCCGGTTTCACACGCCACATCGATCGCATCGTTCTCACCCAGGACGATGGGGAGCTTTCTGAAGAAAATTCGCGCGAGCGACTGTTCGACGTCCTGATGCGCCGTTTGGAAGCGATGGCGCCCTATCGCGAAGGCCTGCGGGAAGTCGCCGCATGGCTCAGGCGCGAGCCCACCGCGGCGTTGGCGATGAACCAGGTGGCGGTGAACTCGATGCGCTTCATGCTGGAGGCGGCGGGGATCGAAGCGGAAGGCGCGTCTGGCGCCATCAAGCTTCAGGGCTTGACGTTCGCCTGGGCACGCGTCCTTCAGGTTTGGCTCGACGATGACGAACCTACTCTGTCCAAGACCATGGCGGAACTCGACCGCGTGCTGACGCGCGGTGAACGCGCGGTCGCGGGCCTCGACCGGGTCAGCGCGCTGACAAGTCCGTTTAGCGCGATGGCGAAAGCGGCCTTCGACGCCGGCCGTAGAGTGCGGCGAGGCGGCAGTCGCCCGGCCCGTAAGGACGAATCTGGCGACGAGGACGTAACCGCTCTCTAAGCGGGAAGCGCATTTTCGGCGGAGACCAG
The DNA here is from genome assembly GCA_963770275.1 of uncultured Alphaproteobacteria bacterium. Lineage (GTDB taxonomy): Bacteria > Pseudomonadota > Alphaproteobacteria > Rhizobiales > Beijerinckiaceae > Roseiarcus. The sequence goes on along the minus strand of CAVYPD010000024.1, from coordinate 166,214 downwards.
CGCTGACCGTTCATCCTGAAATCTTTTGGGCGCTGGCCACGTTCGCCTTCGTCGCCGGAGTGACGCCCGGACCGAACAATCTGATGTTGATGACATCGGGCGTGAAATACGGCTTAAGACCAACCCTGCCTCATATGGCTGGGGTGATCCTGGGCTTTGGGCTGATGATCGCGGTGGTCGGCCTCGGACTCGACATCGTGTTCCAGCGATTTCCGCGGATCCTGCCGATCATGCGGATCGCCGGCTCGATTTATATGATCTGGCTCGCGCTCAAGATCGCGCTCGCCAAGCCTATCGGCGAGGTTGAGGCCGGCGGAAACCCGATCGGATTCCTCGCAGCGGCCGGCTTTCAGTGGGTCAATCCCAAGGCTTGGGTGATGGCGTTGAGCGCGCTTGCGGCTTATGCCGGCGTCGTTGACGGTTACACCAGCAGCGTCTTTTTTATCGCCGCGCTCTGCGCCTTGATAGCAATCCCATGCAGTGGCGTATGGCTGCTTTTCGGGGCCTCGCTCAGCCGCCTGCTCAAGGATCCGCGGGTGACCCGACCTTTCAACTGGACGATGGCGGCGTTGCTGGTCGCCTCGATCGCGCCGACCCTGTTCGAATAGGCGGCCTAGACGAACCCGCCGTCCCCGCCGAGCTTCACCATCACCACTTCCGGCGGGCGGAGGATGCGAACTGGCGCGAGCGACGTTCCCAGTCCGCCCGAGACGATCATCCGGCGTTCGCCCAACGCGTATTCGCCGTAGACGTATTTACCTGAGCGGCGTTTAAGGAGACTGACCGGAGGCCCGATGATCGGAAGATTGACCTGTCCGCCGTGCATGTGGCCTGCAAGCGTCAGGGCGATCCGATCGGGAACCCACGGAAAGAAGTAAGGCTCGTGAACGAGCAGGATCGCGGGCGCGTCATCGTCGATTTCGCGCATCGCGGCTGGCAGGTCGGCGGCGCCGTGGCCATGGGGCGGATTGGACACAGGCGCCAGCAGATCGCCAAGCCCGGTCAGCCAGAAGGGCCGTCGGCGCTGGGACAAACGCACCGATCGATTTTCGAGCACCGGCACGCCCGCCTCCGCAAGCGCCCGACGGACGCTCCGGGAATTATCCGGCGGCTCCGTCGGAATAGCCGCCCACCACCAGTCGTGATTGCCGAGAATGGCGTAGACGCCAAGAGGGGCCTCAAGACGGGCCAGCTGCTCAGCCCAGGCTCCGGGCGGCACATATCCAGAAACGAACCTATGCGTGCACACATAGTCGCCGAGCAGCACGGTGAGATCGGGTTTCTGTGCGTTGGCGAGATCGACAATGTCGCCAACCCGCTCTTCCGACATCCAAGGATAGCAGGCGTGAATATCGGCGATGACGGCAATCGAGAGCTCGAGATCATCGGGCCAATTGGGGAGCCGGGGCGCATATTTGGCGAGCGTGAGCGCCGAGCCGGTCTCATACGCTGTCGCGTAACCGGATAGCGAGAGCGTCGCGGCGGCCACGCCAGCGCCAACGAGAAACCGGCGCCTCGTCAAGTGAACCATACGTTGCGCTCGTTCGCCGGCGGTTTTCTACGCGTCAGCCCCGGTTGGCTCGAGCGCGCGGGTAGGGGGAAGCAGATAGAACTCGCCTCGCTCGAGCGATTCGATCATCTCCGGCTCGAAGCCTTCCGTCGGCAGTCTCAAGGCCTCGGCGACCGCGGCGAGGCCAATATCCCGATAGATGCGGGTGAGAACGCTACTGGCCCTGCGTCCGTCGTCCGCGTCGGGGATAAACTGAAAACGATTGTCGCCCATGACGTCTGTCCAACCTCCGGTTTGACGCGCAAGCCCGGGCGAACCGAGGCGCTGTCTCCGTGAAGCTGAGTGAAAGGCTTTAACAGCAAATTAATGGCGCGACGGGGGTATTCGCTTGGCGCCCGTCTGCTCGTAGCCGCCTTTTGGCCGCAAAGCGCGGACCTCACGGACACGTGACGCCGCGGGGACCAGTCGACCACGAAGGCCGATTGCCTCTTGGCCAGATGCGGCCTAGGGGTCGCCAGACCGCCGCCCCAGAGACAAGCTCATCCGTTCTCGCCTCGGGCGCCCATTGTACGCATTGATCTTTCAGCGCGTTGTCGCCTTGCTTCGGTTCGCGGTATGAATTGGCCCATTCGCTCGCTCGGGCCCAAAGGAGATTTTGACAGCATGCGCCGGGCCGTGGCGTGGGGCTTGGCCCTCGCCTTGATCGTTGCGCTGACGGCGTGCGGGTTCATGCGCTGGCCGTTGTCCACCGCGAAGGTCGGCGACAGCCTCAACGCCGCATTCGGCGCTTCGCCGCGACTCCATTGGAGCGCTCCTGAGACCGCCTCCTTTTCCGTCTTGCCGCGGCCGAGCGTGCGCATCGCCGACGCCCGGCTCGACGATGCTTACGGCGTCAATCTTCTTTCGGCGCCTGAGGCGCGCCTGAACCTGTCGCTGATCGAACTCCTGCGCGGACGGTTCATCCCCACCGGAGTTGTTCTTGTCAGTCCGACGGTGACTATCGACCTCGACCGTCCTCCTTTCGCGGGGACGGCCGGGGAATCGGCTGGCCCTGCGAGCGTTGCGAGAAGGGCGCTCGCGCCTCTGGCCAGCTTGAGCCTATCGAACGGCATCTTGCGCGTCGTCAGCGCCAAGCGCGGCGTCGACACGGCTGTCGACAATGTTCACGGTCGCTTCAACGGACTGACCATCGGCGATCAACTCCGCTTCGACCTGTCAGCCGTGTGGCGGAAGACGACGATTGCGATCGCCGGCGCGCTCAACGATCCGGAGACGGCCGCCAAGGGCGAGCCGAGTCCGATCGTGCTCGCGCTCGATTCGCCTTTGGCCAAGCTTGCGTTCGGCGGTTCGTTCGCGCTCGGCGACCAGCCCAGCGTCGATGGCGATTTGACGGCGTCCGTCCCGTCGATTGCCGCCCTTGCCTCTTTCCTCGACGTTCAGCCCCCACCCGTTCTTGCCGCCAACGACATCACGATCACGGCGAAGGTCAAGGGAGCGGCGCATTCATTGACCTTCGGCGACGCGACGCTAACCAGCGCCGGGCAGACGCTCGAGGGCGCGGTCGCAATCAGCGAAGCCGGCGGGCGTCCGGCCATCTCCGGCACGCTCGCCGCCGAAACGCTGGCGCTGGAACCGCTGCTCGGACCGCCTCAGCGTATCTTCGACCCGTCGGGCCGGTGGAGCACGAAGCCCTTCGCGTTCGCGCCCCTGCGGAGCTTCGATCTCGACCTCCGTTTGTCCGCGGCCCATCTCGACGTCTACGGCCTCAAGCTCGCCGACGCCGCCGCTTCCGCAATCGTCACGGATGGCAAACTCAGCGCCACTCTGATGGAGGGTGCGGCTTATGGCGGGCGCCTGCAAGGCGAAGTCGGCGCGGCTTATGTTGGCCGAGACCTCAAGTTGAGCGCGCGTGGAGAACTCGCCGACGCCGACCTCGGCGCCGCGATCGCCGATTTCACCCAGCCGATCGTCACCGGGACCGGCGGGATGAAATTCACGCTCGAGGCTTCCGGCGCTTCGCCCGCCGCCGCGATCTCGAGCCTGACGGGCACTGCCTCGCTCGAGGCGGCGGACGGCTCCATCCTCGGCGTCAACCTCGAGGAGGCGCTGCGCCGCAGTCATCGCCGGCCGATCGACGCCGAGCGAGAGATCCGCCTAGGTGGCGGTACGCCATTCGATAAGGTCGAGGCTTCCCTGGCGGTCGACGGGGGGCGCGCTCAGGTCGAACGCGGCGTCATGACGAGTCATGCGGTGAAGGCTGGACTCGACGGACTTATCGGGCTCGTCGACCAAAGTTGGGCTTTGCAGGTCAATGCGATCCAGACGGACGCGACCGGCGAGGAATCCCAGGACGCCGCCCGCCTGACGCTCGACATCGCCGGTCCGTGGTCGACGCCGACGATCCGCGCGATCGGTGATGGCTCAATGGAGCCGGTCACGGATCCGCCGTCGCACTGAGCGCTGTCGGCAGGCGCCCATCGCGGCCTGCGCCTGACGCATAGTCCTTTGCAAATTTGTCCAAGGAAAACCAAATAAAAAAGCTTGCATTTCCTTGTATTTGCTTGGTTTTCTTTGGTGGAATTGGGACTTTTCAAAGGGTTATGGGGAATCCAAATGATTTTTTTCTCGCACGCCTAGCAGGCGGCTCCGCTATGCGCCGCAGTCTTGGCTATCCTCGTTGCTCCGGCTCGCGAGCCGCTGTTGACGCTCTCGTTCATGTGAGAGCCATTCTACTCGCGATTCCGACCTTCCGGAAGCTTTTGTCTAAAAACCTAGAACCGGACCCCACTGAGCGGGCCGGGCGCGCACCAGACGGCGGCCTTCGTGGTCTATCGGGGGTTTGATATCGGCAGCCCGCGTCTCGAAGCGGGGAACCTCCTCCACTTCGGCGAGAACAAAGCCCCAGGTCACTCGACCAGTTTGAGCTTGTATTCTTGCAATGTCGCAGGCGAAGCGCGAGGCTTCCCCTGCATTCTTGACGATGCCGATGGGAGCGTGGTCGTAGGTCACGCGACAAACGATCTCGTGTTCCTCGACATAATAAGTGGGTCGTCGCCGCTAACGCCGGCATCGCGCTTGGGCCTTGCGCGCCTGGATCGCTCATCCCCGCCCGATCCGCCATGCGCTGACAAGGGCCAAGAGAATTGGCCAGCCCACCGCTAGCGCTCGAACGAAGTTCGGATCGTTGGTGTACGGCGCGACAAGGAGAAGGAACAGGAAAACGGCGGCGGCCGCGAGCCAGACGAAGAGCCGTGCGCCCCCTAGACCAGAAGAGCGGCGGTTAAATTTGGTATGGAGTTCTTCGGTGCTCATAGCAGGGCATCAGCATTCGACGCCGAAATCGGCATCGTTCGCTTTAGGCCACCGCTCATTAGATTTCGATACGGATCTTGGTCGCCAATATTAAGGGAGCATAAAGAGCGCGTCTCGTCCCTTCAGCCCAAATTGGTCGTCAAACCCCGGTCCTGGACTGGCTCAAAACTCATTTTTCTCTGTCTATGCGTCTTCATCTCTCGGAAATGCCCCGCGATTGGATAAAGCAAATCTTAGGGCCAGCAGTCTTGGTGCTGAGAGTCGGCTTCTGAAAGACTGTGTTTAAGATCTTTCCGTCCGCTTTATTCCTCGTCCTCGTCCTCAGCCCGATCGAAGCGCCCGTCCTTGGCCTTTTCTTCCCATTTCGGATCGCCAAGCTGCGAGTTGATCGGCATGTTGTGCGATCGTCTTTCCTGCTCAATCTTGGCTTTGAGCTCGCTCGACTCTTCCTCCAATTCCTTCAGCGATTTGGAAAACTCCTCGCCGGCCGGTTTGTCAGGGTCTGGTCCCGCCATGTCTCACTCCTCTCCGTGAAAGGCGCTCTTCACCAAAAGCGCGGACCGAAGGAACAAGTTCCAACGCCCCGCTACCGCGAGCGAAGCGCCACTGCAGCTAAACGGCCGGAGCCTGGACCCCCAGCGCACCGGCGATCTGCGCAACGGTCGCCTTTTCCGCTTCACTCACCTGGGTCCCGCCGAAGCCGAGGAAGCCGCCTTCGGGCGCGGCTTCGGCGACCGACTTGGCGATTCCGGCAAGCCACGTCTTGAACGGCACGGCGTCCGGACCGCCTTTGGCGTCAAGCACGGCGGAGGCGGCCTTCAGGGCGTCGAGCGCTTTCGCAACGATTTCCGCCGGCGTTTTCGCGCCGGTAATCGCCGTCTTGACCCCGTCCTGAGCAAGACCGCGGCCTTCCGACGTCTCAAACTCGCCTCCGACCGCCTTAACGAGCGCATCCGCGTTCGGATCGGTCTTGGCCTGAATGAGAGCCCGCGCACTCGCCATGCTCTCCCTCATCATTCCAATGAGGCCGCTCGGGTCGGCGGCGGAAATCGCGACGCCCGCAACGAGCGGGCTTTGCAGCAGAAGCTTCCATTCATCCGGGGTAAAATCAGCTTTTGTCGCCATCTGCGCCTCCCTTGGGTTCTGCGGTATAGAGCATGTCAGAGGAGGGTGACAAACAAATGGCTCGGATACTTGGGCCGATCTTACAGGAGATAATTCCCATGAAGGCAATCGTAGTAACGGATCAGACTGCGGGAACGGCCGGGATGAAGCTGGTGGAGCGGCCCGAGCCGCAGGGGGCGGCACTCTCCAGCCTCTCGGGCGCGAATTACGGCGATGTCGTTGTTCAGGTCCATGCGTCGGGATTCACCGGAGATGAGCTGGGGTGGCCCTCGACCTGGGTCGATCGTCTCGGCCGTGACCGGACGCCTTCGATCCCCGGCCACGAACTGGCCGGAGTGGTCACCGCCCTCAGCTATGGAACGACGGGGCTGTCGGTGGGACAGCGGGTGTTCGGCCTCACCGACTGGACGCGCGACGGCACTCTGGCGGAATATGTAGCCGTCGAGGCGCGCAACCTCGCGCCGCTACCGGGTGACGTTGACTTCACTGTGGGCGCGGCCCTCGTGATGTCGGGGCTGACCGCGTGGCAGGGGCTGTTCGATCTCGGCCGCCTTTGTGCGGGGCAGAGCGTCCTTGTGCACGGTGCAGCCGGCGTAGTCGGTTCGATGGCGAGCCAGCTCGCACGTGAGGCCGGGGCGTATGTCATCGGCACAGGGCGCGCTGCCGGCCGCCAGACGGCTCTCGACTTCGGCGCGCAGGAGTTCGTCGACCTCGATAAAGACGCTCTGGAAGATGTCGGCGGAGTCGATCTGGTTTTCGACGTCCTCGGCGGCGACATCGCGAAGCGGTCTGCGGGCGTGATTCGAGCCGGAGGAACGCTGGTGACTATCGCCGGCCCGACCGAGGCGCGGCCCGCTGACGGCCGGACGGTTGACTTCGTCGTCGTACCCGATCGCGCCCAACTGAGTGAAATTGTCCGGCGGGCTCGTGACGGACGAGTGCGAACAAACATCGGCAACGTGGCTGCCCTCGACGAGGCCGTCGCCGCCTTCAACCCGACCGAACGGATCAAGGGAAAGACGATCATCCGCGTTCGTCCGTGAGGGCAGCGAAGCCTTTGCCACCGTCTCTTCAAATCGGTCGCGTAGCCCCGATCCGAAGCGCTCGCGGTTGCGTTATGAGTTCCTGCTGATTGGCTCGGGGCCGTGGAACAGGCGAGCGCGGGGTTGAGTTCGAGGCGGGGCGTCAGTTTTGCGTCGCGCCTCTGTCAGGCCGTTAAGTTCGGCCGCCCCTTCCCAGCCCGCGCTTTTAGCCCTATATATCAAATGCCTCTCGCGAGAGGGGCTACGGCGATAAATTGGCATCGAAATAAGTCTTTCGGACCCGGGGGCGGTACCCGGCGCCTCCACCCAAGCCCGCTGAACGAGCGGGTTTCGGCGGGGGCGAAATAGGTTCGACGGGGGACCCAAAGGGTGATCTTTCGCTCGGCATGATACCACCGTTATCGGGTCAAACCTATAGTTGCGAATGACAACTATGCTCCGGTGGCCCTCGCTGCGTAATGCAGCGCTGGTACTGGGAATCAAGTCCTAGGGGTTTGCACTTCTAGGCGGGGTCCGGAGGCGCCTGGCAACAGAAGCCTCCACTTTCCTCTTTCAACTCCGAACAGAGAAGAAGCGTGGTCTCGGTGTCCAGGGGCCATCTGCGCCGACATGCGAAAGCCGCATAGTTTGATGTCGCGCACTCATCGCGGCCGGGCGAGACCACGTGTCGAATGCAGCGAGGTTGCTGTGCGTCCATAAACGGCGAAGACCAGCCCGCGTCGACGGTGCTAATCCTGAAGCTTCCGATGCGTGTGCGGCGCCTTTTAAGCCTGCTGGCCGTGTTGGCTGGGCCAGGCCAGTGTGCCTTTGCTTGTCCAGTAGCTCCAAATGCGGGCTTCCCTCGGGCCTAGGGGAATTTGAACGTCATCTCACCATCGCACAGCCCGGTCCATTCAGCCTCGGAGCCGCGCTAGATATCAATCCTTGCCCTCTGTGACGTGACATGTCCCTTCATTCAACATTCAGCCTCGAATAGCCCGCGCGAGATATCGATCTCGTCCCGGTGACGTGTGCGGCCATTGTCACTTCGCTCCAGCGCCCGCGCATCGCACAGACCCGGTCCGTCGTTGACGACAGGCATGTCGGGTCGCAATTGTCGCGCGCAGGGGCGAGCCGCCGGTCTTGCGCTCGGGGTTCTGACTGGAAAACATGCGATGAGCTACAAGGCGATCTACGCCTATCCCTGGGATATCGCCGAAATCGGCGTGAGCGCGGCGATCGACCGGTTCCTCGCCCTGGGCCTCGACACGGTGACGATCACCGGCAGCTACCATGCGGGCAAGTTCCTCAGGCCCCATGGCAAAGGCGGCAAGGTCTATTTTCCCGAGGACGGGACGATCTATTTCAAGCCCGACCTCAGCCGTTATGGCGCAATCAAGCCGGTTGAAAACGCGATGCTTGCGTCCGGCCAGGACATCGTGCGCGAGCTTGTCGGGCAAAGCCGCATGGCGACCAACGTCTGGCTCGTGCTCCTGCACAACACGCGGCTCGGCTTGCGGCATCCCGAGTCCGTCGTCGCCAACGCCTTCGGTGATCGCTACGTCTACAATCTCTGCCCTTCGGCGCCCGAGGCGCGCGCCTATGCGATCGGGCTCGCCCGCGACGTCACCGAATCCTATCCCGTCAGCGGCGTATCCCTGGAGACGCCGGGATTCCTCCCTTACGCGCATGGCTACCATCATGAGTTCGCGCTCAATCGGCCCAATCGCTGGCTCGACAGCCAGCTCGGCCTCTGCTTCTGCGCGCATTGCAGGGCGGGCGCGAAGAGCGCCGGGGTTCGGGTCGAAGCGCTCAAGCGGCAGGTGGAAGCCGACGTTGAAGCCTATCTCGCGAGCGACATCGATTTTCCCACCGACATGGCGGAAGCGTTCTGGCTCGCGGACGTGCGCAGCGACGGCGACCTCCGGGCCTATCTCGATTGGCGATGCTCAGTCGTGACCTCGCTCGTGCGCGAAATTCGCGACGCCGTGCGCAAGGACGCGACGGTCGCGGTCATTCCCTCGGTCGCCCGACCGACCGGAGGCGCCTGGTATGAGGGGAGCGATCTCACGGGCCTCGCGGAGGCCGCGGGAATCATCGAGGCCTGCTTCTACGAACCTGGGGCCGAGCGGATCAAAGCCGACCTCTTCGACGTGAAGCGCCGCCTGCGCGGCAAGGGCCGTCTGCGCGGCATTCTTCGCCCCGCCTTCCCCGATCTCGAATCGAAAGGCGAATTTCTCGCAGCGATCCGCGCGCTCGTCGACGGCGGCGTGAGCGAGGTCGCGTTCTACAATTGGGGTCATGTGAGAGACGCGAATCTCGAATGGATCGCGGAGGGACTGGCTACCCTCAAGAGCGCGGCGTGATCCCGAACCCAATCTTTTTTGACGCGAGCCAAGCGATCCGATAGGGCGCAAAAGTTCAAGCGAGTGAGAGTTGAGCGACATGTCCTTTGATCTGGTCCTGCGTGGCGGCCGCGTCATCGATCCGTCCCAGGGAATCGATTCCGTCATGGATGTCGGTTTCCGCGACGGTCGCGTGGCTGAGCTTGCGAGCGGGCCTTGACGGCGAATCGGTTCGCGACGTCGCGGGGCTGCATCGTCACGCCGGGGCTGATCGACCTTCACACCCATGTCTATTGGGGCGGCACGTCGCTCGGCGTCGATCCGCTCATTCTCGCGCGAGGGGGCTGCACGACGCTCGTCGACACGGGCAGCGCTGGGCCAGGCAATTATCCGGGCTTTCTCGAGCACGTGATCAAGCCGTCGCCGGTTCGGATCATCGCGCTTCTCAATGTGTCCTTCGCCGGCATTTACGGCTTTTCCAAGCGGGTGATGGTCGGCGAAAGCGGCGATCTCAGGCTTATGGCGCCGATCGACGCAGTCGAGGTCGCGCTGGCGAACCGCGACACGATCGGCGGGATCAAAGTGCGGGTCGGCTTCCACGCGTCGGGGAATTCGGGGACCGTGCCGCTCGATATCGCGCTCAAGGTCGCCGAGGAAGCGGGCTTGCCCCTCATGGCGCATATCGACGTTCCGCCGCCGACGCTCGAGGACGTACTCGAGCGCTTGAGGCCCGGCGACATCCTGACACATTGCTTTCGCCCGTTCCCCAACAATCCGACGACTCCCGAAGGCGGCGTGCGCCCAGCCGTGATCGAAGCGCGCAAGCGCGGCGTCATTTTCGACATCGGCCACGGCATGGGATCGTTCGCGTTCAAGACCGCGCGCACCATGCTCGCCAATGACTTTGCCCCTGACTGCATATCGAGCGACGTGCATGCGCTCTGCATCGATGGGCCGGCGTTCGATCTCCTCACGACAATGTCAAAGTTTCTTTGCCTCGGCTTTCCACTCGCGGACACTGTGCGGGCGGCGACGGAAGCGCCGGCGAAAGCTTTGCGCCGCAGCGATCTCGGAACCCTGAAGCCGGGCGCGGCGGGCGATGCTTCGGTGCTCGAGCTCGAAGCCGGCGAATTCGACTATGTCGATTCGACCGGCGAGCGCCTGGCTGGGCGAACGCGGCTTTCCGCGCGCGCTGTCGTCATCAACGGCAAATTGTTGGAAGGTTGAGCCTGTCTTTTTTCTCCACGCGTGTTTGAGGATCATTGCGCCATGGCGACATCAACTCCGGAAGAGCGGCTTGCGGCGCTCGGCCTCACGCTGCCTGCTGTTCCCACGCCGATGGCCAATTACGTGCCCTATCGGTTGGCGGGCAATCTCCTCTACCTCTCCGGGCAGGGGCCGAAGCGCGCGGACGGCAGTTTCATGGTCGGTCGTCTCGGCAAGGACGCCTCGGTCGAGCAAGGCTACGAAGCGGCGCGCCTCACGGGCCTGCAATTGCTCGCGGTCGCCAAGGCCGCGCTCGGCGAGCTTTCGCGCGTCGAGGCGGTGGTCAAGCTCCTCGGCATGGTCAACGCCGAGCCGGACTTCGGAGACCATCCCAAGGTCATCAACGGCTGCTCCGACCTCATGGTGGAGGTGCTTGGCGAAGCGGGGCGCCATGCGCGCTCGGCCGTGGGCATGGGTTCGCTGCCAAACCGCATCATGGTCGAGATCGAGGCCATTCTGCAGATCAAAGCGTAAGGCGGGGCGAAGCGGTCGGGGATCGGGAGAGCGTCGATGATCTGCGAGATATGCGTGGATTCGGTCGCCGGCGTCCGCGCCGCGAAGGCTGCGGGGGCCCAACGCGTCGAGCTCTGCGCCGACCTTCTGGAGGGCGGCATTACGCCAAGCCTCGGCATGATCCGTCAGGCGCGGACAGTCGCTGGCATCGACCTCAATGTGATGATCAGGCCGCGCGGCGGAGACTTCCTGTTCAACGACGATGAGTTCGCGACCATGCGCGCCGACATCGAAACCGCCAAAGCCGAAGGCGCCAACGGCGTCGTCATCGGCCTGTTGACCGCGGCGGGCGAAATCGACGTGGGCCGAACACACGAGTTGGTTGCGCTGGCCCGGCCGCTCTCGGTGACGTTTCACCGCGCGTTCGACGTCGCGGCCGAGCCTTTCGGCGCGCTTGAGACGCTGATCGAGCTTGGCGTCGATCGCGTGCTGACTTCAGGACAGGAGCCGAGTGTGCTCGAAGGTCTGCCGCTCATCGTCGAGCTCATGAAGCGAGCAGGCGACCGCATCATCATCATGCCGGGCGGCGGAATCACGGCGCGCAACGTCGAGCGGATCGTCGCCGCGGCGCGGCCACGTGAGATGCACTTCGCCGCGCTCGAGCCGGTGGAAAGCGCCATGCGGTTTCGCCGTGCGCATGTGTTTATGGGCGGAGAACTCAGGCCGCCGGAGTATGACCGGCTCGACACCTCTCAAGTCTTGATCCGCTCTGTGATGGCGAAAGGGTCGAACTGATCCGCCAAGGCGATTCCGAGAGGCGCGCCGTCGCGCTACCAGAGCGTATAGCCGCCGTCGATGACGAAGGCGGCGCCAGTGACGTAGCTCGAAGCGGGCGAGGCGAGATAGACCGCGAGCGGGCCGATCTCCTCTGGTTTGCCCGCACGGCCCATCGGAACCGCGCGCACGAACGTTTCGATCACCTCGGGGTTTTTCTTCGCCCACGTGAGGTTCGGCTCGGTCATGAAAAGACCGGGACAGATGGCGTTCACGGTCACGCCGCGCGGCGCCCAGTCGGCGGCGGTAGCGCGCGTAAAATGGATAACTGCGGCCTTCGCAGTTTCATAATGACGCCCGCCGATGCCGCGATTGGCGATCATGCCGCTGATCGAAGCGATATTGATGATCCGCCCCTCTCCGCGCGCGAGCATCGCGCCGCCAATCATCTTGGTGCAGATGAAGCAATGCGTCAGATTGAGGTCGATGAAGCGCCGCCAGGTCGCGAGGTCGGTATCCTCGATCGCAACGTCGAGATTGCGGCCGCCGACATTGTTGACGAGAATGTCGATGGGCGGCCCTTCGCTGAGGGCGCGGCGGCAAAGATCCTCGCACGCCGTGGGTTCGGCAATATCGGCGACGAAGGTCCAGACTTTTCGACCGCGCTCCCGCACCTCGTCGGCAGTTCGGGCAAGCGCGTCAGGATCGCGCGCGACAAGCATGACGTCGGCGCCCGCCTCTGCAGCCGCGAGCGCAATCGCTCGGCCGAATCCCCGGCTTCCCCCCGTGACAAGAATGCATTTGCCGTCCAACCGGAATTGATCGAGCACCGTCATGTCGCGGACCCCTCTCATTTTTGTCGCGCATTCTTTTAGCCGATGGCGCCTGCCCGCAAAGCATGAAAGCCTGGCAACTGAGCACTTTGACTTATGCCCCTTTTCGGCGCCAATTACGCGCGCCGCGGCGGCCTGTTTTCGACTTCAAGTCGAACGACCGCCGCCGGCCAACCGTTTGGGCGCGATTTTTGCGTAAGGCGCGCTGGGACGTGGACAAACATTGGGAGGTCACGAATGAGTGGACGTAAAGAACAAGATTACCTCTTTCAGGAAGCGGCGCGCCGCGAGCTGGCTCAAGGCCGCATCGACAGGCGCGATTTCCTGACTCGCAGCTTGCTCACTGGTCTTGGCTTGACCGGCGTCGGCGCGGTCGCGAAGTCAGGCATTACGCCAGCGTTCGCAGCGGACCGACCGTTGACCCCAACCTTCTATCAATGGATTCAAGACCTGCATCCTGGCATTCCGGCGGTGAACGCCAAGTTCCCCGGCATCAACTATCAGATCGCTCCGGTCGAAGGCTTTGGAATCGAGCGCTTCGTCGCCGAGGCCAAGAATAAAGAAAGCTCGTGGGACGTCTATGTCGGCCAGACGCCGTTCGTCGAAATGTCGGCCTTCATCAAGGCGGGCGTCATCGAGCCGTGGGACAATTACATACCGAAGGAGGTGATCGACGACATCATCCCGTCAATTCGCGAGGAATGTTCCGTCGACGGCAAGCTCTATAGCTGGCCGTTCTTCCTCGATGTCATCGGCACGTCCTGGCATTCGGGCATCACGGGCAAGGCTGGCCTGCCCGACGCGGCGCCCGCAACCTGGGACGAGTTCCTCGCAAGTTCGAAGAAGATCGTGGATTCGAAAGCGGCGCCCTGGGGCGCGACGTTCGACGCCCATGGCTGGCGTTCGCTCGTGCCGGTTACGCACAGCATGAGCACGAAGGTCTATACGCCCGAAGGCTTGTTCGACTTCACCAGCGAGCCCGCGATCGAGGCCTTGAAGCTGATGAAACAGATCATAGCCAATTCGAATCCTGACATTTTGCTCGAGGGCTCCTCCGACGCCGGCGTCAACTCGACCACTGATGAAGAGGCCTTCAAATCGCAGCGCGTCGGCCTTTATTTCAAGTATTTCAACGCACCGCTGCGCATGGCCGCGAGCTGGGACGATCCGAAGCTCCTGCATCTCGGCCCCTTGCCAAAGTTCACGAACGGCGAAGGCTCGACCGTGTTCTGGACGACGGGCTGCGCACTGTTCAAGTATGGTCAGAACAAAGAGAAAGCCGCCGAGTACATCAAGGCGCTGACCTACGATCCGCAGATTTGGAAGGATTCGATCGTTGGCACGCCCGGCGTCCATCCCGGTCAGCTTCCGCCTTACAAGTCGATCTACTCGGGATGGGACTCGAGCAAGCCGGACTGGATGCCGCCGTTCGTGGGCCTGGTGCGCGGCCAGCTTGATCGCGCCAAGGCGATCGACAACAACCTTTTTGGGCTGCAGCAGTTCGTCATCGGCAAGCCGATCTGGGAGACCTACCTCAAGGGCGAGGAGCCCGACCCGAAGGTCGCGATGCAAAAGGTCAAGGACGCGGTGCAGGCTGAAATCAAGAAGGGCTGATCGCTCGCGGCGCGGCGGTGAAGAGCCGCCGTGTCGCAACCGGCGGCGCAGGGCGCAGTTGGATGGGCGGGATTCGATGAATGGCGCAGGCGATTGTAGACAACGAAGTTGAACTTGGCGCACGGGTTGCCGGCGGTCCCATCCCAGTCCTTCGGAAGGGCATGACCGAGTGGCTGTTTCTGGTCCCAGCCCTCGTATTCTTCATCGGCTATCAAGTCTGGCCGATCTTCCGCGTTCTCTGGCTGAGCTTCACCAACTTCCAACTCCTCTCGGACAAGCCGGCGCAATGGGTTGGATTCGACAATTACGCGCAGGCGCTTCACGACCCGCTGATGTGGGCGAGCCTAGGGCGGGCGGCTCTCTTCACCATCATGTTCCTGCCCGGAACGATTATCCTCCCGCTGCTGCTCGCGATTCTCGTCGACCGAGTCGGGAACCAACGGCTGGCGACGGTCTACCGTGTGATCCTGCTCATTCCGGCGGTCATTCCGAGCACGCTGGTCTTCGTGCTGTGGAAGTGGATGTACAACTACCAAAGCGGGCCGATTAATCATCTGTTGGTGGACACATTCGGACTGTTCACGCTGCAAAACGCGCCGCAATGGCTCGGCGGCACGGCGCTTACGCTTCCAGCGATTGCGATCATGGAAGTCTGGTGGGGCCTCGGCTATCACACGATCTTCTTCATCGCCGGTCTTGCAGCGATCCCCAAGGAATTGCCTGACGCAGCGCGCATCGACGGCGCAAACGAGTGGCAGGTGTTCTGGCACGTGATAAGGCCGGGGCTCGCCCCGATCATGATGATCCTGGTCGTCCTGCGCTTCGGCTCGGCAATGGCGGTGATCGACGAATATCTCATCTTCGGCGGCTTCAACCGCGCGTCGCCGACCTACACCTGGACGATTTTCATGTACGACCAAGCCTTCAAGACCGGGCTGTGGCGTCAGGGTTACGGGGCCTCCATCGGGATGATCGGCGCAATAGCGATGATGTTCGTTATGGCGGGGCTCATCTGGATCTTCCGTCCGAAAGGTTGAGGATGACGCTCGAAGCCGATCACGCCGATATCCACGCGCTCAGAGAAGAGCGCTCCTCCTTTGTTGGAACCGCGGCGCTTCGCCACGTCGTGATCAACTTATTCAATCTCGCCATCCTGCTGCCGCTTGCCTGGGTCCTGCTCCTGTCGGTGAAGTCGCTGCCCGACGCGACGCGCGGCGATTTCTGGCCGAAGCACTTCGATTTTACCCACTACAGCTACGTCTTTCACCATATCGCGACGCTACCGGTGAATCTGTTCAACAGCATTTATGTAACGGCTGCGACTGTTCTCATCACGACGGTCTGCGCC
This sequence comes from uncultured Alphaproteobacteria bacterium, assembly GCA_963770275.1. Lineage (GTDB taxonomy): Bacteria > Pseudomonadota > Alphaproteobacteria > Rhizobiales > Beijerinckiaceae > Roseiarcus. The sequence goes on along the minus strand of CAVYPD010000024.1, from coordinate 150,612 downwards.
GTGCTTGCTGGTTACGCGCTGGTGCACATCCGACCACTCGGTTCCGGCCTCGTTGTGACGGCGCTCCTCGTTTCTCTCTATTTTCCGGTGCGCGTCGTCTCGATCATCAGCATTTACCAAACGCAGCATTGGCTGGGGCTCATCAACAACACGAGCGGCCTCATATTGCCCTACATTACGCTGCAACTCGCGATCAGCATCCTGATCATGCGCAGCATGTTCCAATTGGTGCCGCATGAAATGTTCGAATCGGCGAGAGTCGACGGCGCCGGCCATTGGCGGGCGCTGTGGGAAATTGGACTGCCCATGGTGCGGAATGGGCTGGTCGTTGTCTTCATCGTCAATTTTGTCGCCGCCTGGGGCGAATATCTGTTCTGCCTGACGCTTGTCGATGACGAGGCCAAACGCACGATGCCAGTGGTTCTCGCCGCCGCCCAAGGCGGGCAGGGGCAGTGGGCATGGCCAAACCTCGCCGCCGTCTACGTCATCGTCGTGACGCCGGGCATCATCGCGTTTACGCTGGCGCAGAGGCTGTTCTTCAAGGGTCTCATGGAAGGGGCGCTCAAGGGGTGAGCCTTGCAAGCGCTTTTGCGGACACGGCCTTTCGGGAACATCGCATGACATTCAAGGACAAGGTGGTCGCCATCACTGGCGCCGCGGGCGGGATTGGCCAGAGCCTGTGCCGATTGTTCCTCGACGAGGGCGCGAAGATCGCCGCCATCGACAAGAAGGCGAGCCTCGAAGGTCTCGCGGCTGAACTCAATGCGGACGCCAAACGTTTCGCTCATGCTGTCGCCGACATCAGCGACCCGCATGAGGTCGAGCGGGCATTCGCGTCGCTGACCGGCGCGTTGGGGCCCAGTCGACATTCTCGTCAACAATGCCGGCGGCTCGGCCCATAGAACGTTGGCTCGCACCGATCCTGCTGGATGGCGGCAGAATATCGAGGGCAATCTGGACAACGCCTATTATTGCGCTCATGCCGTCATCCCCGGCATGCTCGCCAAGCGTTCGGGCGTCATCATCAATATCGGTTCGGTCAATGGGCTGAGCGCCCTTGGCGATCCAGCCTATAGCGCCGCCAAGGCGGCGATGATCTCGCTGACCCGCTCATTGGCGCAGGAGTATGGCCCTTACGGCATCCGCGCGAATATCGTGTTGCCAGGCACCGTGCGCACGCCGCTCTGGGAGAAGCGCGCCGCCAAGGATCCCGAGGTCCTGGAAACGCTCCGCCGCTGGTACCCTCTTGGACGCGTCGTCGAGCCTGTCGATATCGCGAGAGCCGTCGCTTTCCTGGCGTCCGACGCGGCCTCGGCGATCACCGGCGTGGCTCTGCCCGTCGACTGCGGGCTAACGTCGGGCAACATCCTGATGAGAAAGGATCTAACGCTCGAGGACCTCTGACGGCGCCGTCGGGTGACGCTGGCATCGGCCTTCAAACTATGGCGGAAGGAGTGAGATTCGAACTCACGGTGGACTTGCGCCCACGGCGGTTTTCAAGACCGCTGCCTTAAACCACTCGGCCATCCTTCCCCGATGCCGGTGCTTTGCCAGATCGTCCGCCCCTCGTCCAGCGTGGCGCTCTCGCCCGACCGAGCACGACACGCAGCTTTCTTAGCCGGACCGGATCGGGCGCGAAAATGCGACGGACCTCGCCTTCGGCGTGGCGCGGCGAAGTCACGTCCCGCCTGACATGTCACAGTCACATACGGCCGTCATCATGCGCCCCGCCGGTTAATCCCGTTCTCCTGAACGGAGGCCCGCGCCCGTCATCTCCTTTCGGACAATTTCCCCAATGAAGAACATTCTCATTCAGACCGGCGCGATCGCCGCCTTCGCCCTCTTTGCCGAATCATGCGCGTCCGCGGCGAGCTTCGACATCACCGGTCCATCGACCACCGCGCAAACCCTGGGCTCCGGCGCCGGGCAGACCGGGACGATCACCGAGACCGGATCGCTGACCGTCGGCGGAGGCACGAACGCGGTCACCATCACCGGCAACAACGCGACGCTGACCAACCTCGGCACGCTCGAACAAACCGGCACGGGACGGGCGATCCGCGACAACACCGGCGTCACCGGCCTGACGATCAACAACGGGAGCGCCACGAATTCGAGTGCGGTGATCCAGGCGGCCGATGGCGACGTCATTCAGATGAACAAGTCGCCTGCCAGCGTCACCTTGAACAACTATGGCGTGATGACGTCGCAGAACGCCTCGGCTGGCGGCTCGCAGGTCGTCGATTTTAACGCCATCCTCTCGGGCGCCAACACGGTGAACAACTTCTCCGGCGCCCTCATGCAGGCTAGCGAGGCAGACGCAGTGCGGCCCGGCGTCAACGGCGTTGTCTTCAACGCCGGCACGATCAAATCCACAACAACCACCGGCAGCAGCAGCGACGGCGTCGACGCGCAAAACAACAGCGGCGTGCAAATCACCAACGACACCGGCGGCCTGATCGAAGGCGGGCGGCATGGCATCACCGGCGGCGCCGTCGACGCGACGGTGAGCTTCACAATGAGCGTCACCAACAACTCTGGAGCGACGATCCAGGGCGACAACGGTTCGGGCATCAACATTGACGGCTTCAACGCCAACGAGGTGGTGACCGTCGTCAACCACGGCGCGATCACCGGCAACGGCCACGACATTGGCGACGGCGCCGATCATGACGGCGACGGCGTTGACGTGGACGGCCTCGTTCACCTCACCAACACGGGCACAATTCGCTCGCTCAACGCCTTTAGCAAGCCCGCGGACGGTCCGGCCTTTAGCGAAGGCATGTCGGTCGGCGGCGGCACGATCGTCAATTCAGGCACGATTGAGGGATCGGTGGCGGCGGGCAACACCAACGCCGTCGGCCGAGGCATCACGCTGAGCGGCAACGACCGCCCCGGCGGCGGCCGCGATCCGATCTATGGCGATGCGAGCGTCACCAATCAGGCTGGCGGCCTCATACAGGGCGACAGTGATTCCGGAATTGCGGTGGTCGGCGCCAACGCGTCAGGCCACAAAGTGACGATCGACAACCAGGCCGGCGCGACAATCAAAGGCGGCGGGACGACCGCCGCCGCCATCGACGCCAGCAACAGCTTCGACGACGTCACGATCACCAACGCCGGCAAGATCGACGGCTCAAGCAGCGGCAAGGCCCTTGTTCTCAGCCAGAACAGCAACAATACGGTCACGATCTCCGGTGGCGCAGCTTCCGTCCTCGGCGACATGGACGGCGGCGCCGGCGGCGTAAACAAGCTCAACTTCGACATCGGCGCGGGGAACAGCTTCAGCTACACCGGCGCCGTATCAAACTTCGCCAACGCAGAAGTCATGAGCGGCAGGGCGAACCTGTCCGGTTCCATCGCCGGAGCCGTGACCGTGGACGCCGGCGCCCAATTGTCGCCTGGCGCGAGCGGAGGGGGCGCGCTGACCGTGGGGGACACGACGCTCAGCACCGGCAGCGGCCTCGTCATCGATCTCGATCCGACCGACGGCGAGAATGACGTCTTGAACGTGAAGGGCACAGTCGCCCTGAGCGGCGCCGACCTCGTCCTCGATCTTTTGTCCGCGCCGACGAGGGGTGAGGCCTTCGACATTCTGACCAACGACGGGATTGACCCGATATCCGGCGAGTTCAGCGAAGGATCTCAGGTGACAGGGATGTTCGACGGGCAGGCTTACAGCTTCCGTATCGACTACGCCTTCAATGCCGATGCTGGCGCCGTCGGCAACGACATTCGCTTGACAGCGGTTCCCGAACCCGCGACGTGGCTTTTGATTTGCCTTGGCGGCCTCATCGTATTGGGCGCGCGACCCCTTCGGCGCGCAATGGCGTGACGGCTGTACGCTGGCCTTGAACGCGGCATTCGCGCCTGCGTTCTCCTCTGCTTTATACTAGCCGGCTTTGCGCCTTCGCGGCGGCGATGAAGCTCGCAAACAGCGGGTGAGGTTCGAACGGCTTCGACTTGAGCTCCGGATGGAATTGCACGCCGATGAACCAGGGATGATCGGCAAATTCGATCGTCTCGGGCAAAAGGCCGTCCGGCGACATGCCGGCGAACACAAGACCCCTCTCTTCAAGGCGCGCACGGTAGGCGGTGTTGACTTCGTAGCGGTGACGGTGGCGCTCTGAAATCTCGGTTTCGCCATAGATAGTGGCGATGCGCGAGCCGGGTTTTAGGTCAGCGCGGTAAGCGCCGAGCCGCATCGTGCCGCCGAGATCGCCCGCCGCTTGGCGCTTCTCCAGCTCGTTGCCGCGCAGCCATTCGGTCATGAGGCCGACCACCGGCTCCGGCGTCGGGCCGAATTCGGTCGAATTGGCCTCGGGCAGTCCAGCGAGGGAACGGGTGGCCTCGATGACCGCCATCTGCATGCCGAAGCAGATGCCGAAATAGGGCACCTTGCGCTCGCGCGCGAACCGCGCCGCGAGAATCTTGCCCTCCGCGCCGCGTGAGCCAAAACCGCCGGGCACGAGGATGCCATGCACCCCTTCGAGCCGTGGCGCCGGGTCAGCGCCCTCGAAGATCTCGCTTTCGATCCAGTCGAGCTTGACGCGAACCTTGTTGGCCATGCCGCCGTGAGTTCAGCGCCTCGATCAGCGACTTGTAGGCGTCCTTGAGCCCCGTGTACTTGCCGACCACGGCGATCGACACCTCGCCTTCAGGATTGTGATAGGCTTTCGAGACGCTGTCCCAGCGTCCCATATTGGGCTTGGGCGCTGGCTCGATGCCGAAGGCGGCCAGGACTTCGCGATCGAGGCCAGCGGCGTGATAGAGCGCTGGCACGTCGTAGATCGACCGCGCGTCGCGCGCCTCGATCACCGCGCTCTCGCGCACGTTGCAGAAGAGCGCGAGCTTGCGTCGCTCGTCGCGCGGAATCTCGCGGTCGCAACGGCACAGCAGAATGTGCGGCTGGACGCCGATCGAGCGCAGTTCCTTGACCGAGTGCTGGGTCGGCTTGGTCTTGAGCTCGCCCGCGGTCGGGATGAAGGGCAGGAGCGTCAGATGGATGAAGACCACATGGCCGCGCGGCAGGTCGTTGCCGAGCTGGCGGATCGCTTCGAAGAAAGGCAGGCCCTCGATATCGCCGACCGTCCCGCCAATTTCCACCAGCACGAAGTCGACGCCGTCGTTGCCCTCGAGGATGAAGTCCTTGATCGCGTTGGTGACGTGGGGAATCACCTGCACCGTCGCGCCCAGATAGTCGCCGCGCCGCTCCTTGGCGATCAGCTCCTGATAGATGCGCCCGGTGGTGATGTTGTCCTGCTTGTTGGCGCTCCGCCCGGTGAATCGCTCGTAATGGCCGAGGTCGAGGTCGGTCTCGGCGCCGTCGTCGGTGACGAACACCTCGCCATGCTGAGTCGGGCTCATCGTGCCCGGATCGACATTGAGATAGGGATCGAGCTTGCGCAGGCGGACGGTATAGCCGCGCGCCTGGAGAAGCGCGCCCAAAGCCGCTGAAGCCAAACCCTTGCCAAGCGAGGAGACCACGCCGCCGGTGATGAAGATATACCGCGCCATGGGACTCTGCTCCTAAACGATCCCAATCGATTCTGCGAGGAGTAAATTTGGCGAGACCGAACGGAGTCTGGCCTCGTCCGCGAGCTTGACGCAGACGGCGGATTTCTAAAGAGAATCCGCTGTCATTTGAGGTGAGAGCGAGAATGCCGGAAAGCGAATTCGACTTTCGCGCCGACGATGGCCAGACCCTCCTGGCGCGGCGTTGGCTGCCAGAAGGTCCTCCGCGCGCAATCGTGCAGATCGCCCATGGCCTCGCCGAGCACAGCGTCCGCTACGGCCGCCTCGCCGCGGCGCTGAATTCCGCAGGCTACGCGGCCTACGCCAACGACCATCGTGGACATGGCCCCAAGGCCGCCGCCGCCGATCTCGGCCATTTCGCCGACGAGGGCGGATGGGACAAGGTCGTCGGCGACCTCTGGACCTTCAACCGCCTGATCGCCGCCGAGCAGCCGGAGACGCCGATCATCTTCCTCGGCCATTCGCTAGGCTCGTTCCTCGGGCGCGGATTCATCGCCAAGCATTCGGACGCGCTGGTCGGCGTGGCTCTCTCGGGCTCGAACGGCAAACCGCCGGCGATCGCGACCTTAGGGAGGCTGATCGCCCGTGAGGAGCGCATTCGGCTCGGCAAGCGCGGCAAAAGCGACCCCATCTTTCAGATGTGGTTCGGCGAATTCAACAAGCCGTTCAAGCCTGCGCGCACCGACTCCGACTGGCTCTCGCGCGACGAGAAGGAAGTCGACGCGTTCGTCGCCGATCCTCTCTGCGGCTTTCCGTTCACAACCCAGCTCGCGATCGACGTGCTCGACGCGCTGCCCCACGTCACGAGCCGAAAGAGCCTTGCCGCGATCCGCAAGGACCTGCCGATCTACGTCTTCTCCGGCGAGCGCGACCCTGTCGGCGCCAACATCCAGGGCCTCATCCAAGACCTGAAGGCGACAGGCTTCACCCAGCTCACGACCCGCATCTATCCGGGCGCTCGCCACGAAACGCTGAACGAGACCAACCGCGACGAGGTGACGCGCGACTTCATCGCCTGGCTCAACGGGATTGAGCAGGCAAATCAATGCGGGTAAATGCCAATAATGCTAATAATCCTAATAAATGCTAGTAAATTTTCCAGCGTTTACTAGGTTTACTACCTTTCTGCGCCCAGATGATAGACTCGAATCCGTAGTATTCCCAAGTTCCTTGCATGCGACCCAGGCGTTTGGATATTGGCTCGGACACAAGACCGAGCGTCCAAAAGAACGGCGGTTGGTATCGTTTAACGCTATAGAGGATAGAAAACCCATTTCTGGAGAGTAGGTCGATTATCGAGTCAAAGTCCGGCGGGTCCGATTTGTGAGTTGGGTCGTCGTAATAATTCAAACATCCTTCTCGGCTGGGGAAAGTCACGCTCATTTCGCTAGGGAACGACATGTAGAGACGACCGCCATCCTTCACCACGGTCATCATGGCGTCAAGTGTCTCATCCCGATTATCACAATGTTCGAGGTTGTGAGACGAAATAACCGCGTCGAATCTTTTCCCGAAAGCCAGTATGCTATCTGCGAAGCGATGGCGATCAACAAGCACATAGTGATCCGCAAGGTTCGGTTTGGTTTGTCTGCAATCGTCTACGTCAATGCCTGTGTAAGTGCAGTCCGGGAAAAGCGACTTTACTTGGTAAGGTGAGTTAGAACCGCAGCCGACGTCCAAGATTTCACACTTCGAAGGCAATCTGCTCAGGAAGTCAGTTTTCCGATACCGCCGAAACACGGAGGCGAGGCGTGGCTTGATGCGCAGGCCGAGAGGAGGAGGTCGGCGCCGTGATTGTTCGAAATGAGGCTCAGCTATCGTGAGACACTGAGGCTCAGTCATTGTGAGCCTCTTCTTTGCGGAAATACCGTGCGGCGCCGCAGCGCTTTGGATCGGAGCACTGGCTAGACCTAATCATGCCAAACGTCGTCCATCACAGCCACCGCAAAGCTTGCGCTAAACATAGATTCCCTCGCCGCCCGATCATGACACCGTTATGTACTATACCCTCGCGTGAGTGTTCTTGTGAATACACAACAGATGAAGATCGTAATTTAACATGCGCGTTACCGCACTCCTGGAGTCGTTTGCGACAACTAATCGGGTCGGGTCATCGCAGTCTAGTAGCTTTTTTGGGGAACCTACGCGGTCTTCGGGAGCCATTCGGCTTTTCGCAGGTCTGGCCGATCGACAGCAGGCCCGCCACTCATCTTGACGAGCTGGACGGCGCAACGTCGGCAACCACCAGTTGAGGAGATTATAAGGATTCCCGAGGCGCCAACCGGCCCGAGAAAGTGAACTCACTGCTCGCAGTCGACGCTTCCGCATGGCTCGCCGCTCGGAGAGCGGTCAATGAAATTCTGGCTCGAGTTCATCAATTTTATATTGTTCAACGTTGTTTGATTGTTGGGATCGAGCTTCAATGCCTGATGAAATTTGGCCCGCGCAGCTTTGAGGTCGCCGCGCAGCATATACGAATAACCTTCGTTATTGAGAAGCCGCGGGGTTTCACCCTCGAGCTTGGCCGCGGCCCCATAAGCGTGATCTGCGAGATCGAACCGCCCCAGTCGATCGTAACTCGCGGCCAATCCGATCCACGCCATCACGTCCTCTGGCGATTTTTCAACGGCATCTTGAAAGTACTGCTGGGCCAAGCCGAAATTGCCGTCGTAGAACCGCTGAGTGCCCAGCCTCACCGGTTGATCGGACGGGTAGTACTTCACGTCGCCCGGATTTTGTCCGGTGACCGGATTAGGGACCGGCGACGGGGTCAGCGCTGTCTGGTTGCACCCAGCAGCCAACAGCGCCAACGCCATCACGAGAATCAACCGGGCCACGGGCTCGACGCCGACGCGGACAATTGCACTCTTCACCCTCTGCAACGTGGCGATGCGTCTATCCCCGATTTCCGCCCGTTAGGCCCTAACTGCTTTGCTTGGCTGAAATCCATAGCCCGGTGACAAGGATGGGCCAAATGCGCCGGCAGCGAGGCGATTGGAACATCGGGCGCCAGTCCCGCTCGACATAGCCCGCCGCGATTCCGCGGCATCGTTAGCGCACCCGACCCCCTTGTGGGGCGGGCAGGGGTGGGGGTCGCACGGACGGAGGAGTTAATCGAATCCGCCATCGCTGACTCGTCGCGGAGGACAGCGCGACCCCCTCCTCGGTCCTCCCCACAAGAGGGGAGGAAGCGCAACGGAACGATCCGCGCGTAAACTCCAAAGCAAACAGCTCAAGAACCGATAAGCCGCAGCAATTTCAAAATGACCGGCAGAAGAACGATCATCAGGATTACCGGAAAAATGCCTAAAGCCAGCGGAATCACCATTTTAACGGGCAATTCGTTCGCCTTTTTCTCCGCCAGCAACATTCTTTTCGAGCGCATGTCTTCGCTGAATTCCCTGAGCGTCGTGGCGACGTCGCCCCCCAACTCCACCGAATGCCGCAAGACAGCGACGAAGGACGCCGCCTCCTCCAACCCCAACCGATCCGCGAACGCGCTCAAGGCGTCAACCGAGCTTCTTCCCGCGCGCATCTCGGTCCCCATCAATTCGATGTTGTGGCCAAGCGCTCGGCTTCGCTTGCTGAGTCGGTCCCGGATTCTCTCGAATGACGCCTCCACGGTGAGGCCCGCGGTGACGCAGACCGTCAACAGGTCGAGGAGATCCGGGAAGTTGAGGCGATACTCGGCGATTTGCCAGGACTGGCGGCGAGACAGATAGGCGTCCGGCCCAAGCACCCCGACTCCGGCTGAGGCCGCTGCGGCCAGCACAAACTTGAAAGTCGAGAGATCGCTCAACAGGAGCGCGCTGCCCAGCAAAACCAACGACGGCGCCGCAATGACCGCGCCTATGCGCGCAAGGACGTAAAAGCGGACGGCGCCGGGACTGAAATAACCCGCGCGCACCAGTTTTAGCCGCAGCTCTTTGCTGACTTTTTGGCCAAGGCCAAATCGATCCTCTCCAGGCCAGGGCGCCCACACTGTCGGGGGAAGTGAACGCCAGCGCGTCCGACATCGTTGCGCCGGCGGGCAGCCGTCGCTGCAGACGATTGCGGCTCGTGATCAGCTGACCGACGGAAAAAGTGATCCCGGCAGCCGAAACGAATGCGGTCGAAACGAACAGAATGAGCCAGATATCCATGCCGCCAGCCTAAATCCTGAAGTTGACCATGCGGTAGATGACAAAGTTCGCGACGACCAACGACACCCCTGCGTAGACCAGCGCCGGAACAAGGACCGGACTGCCGGTCAGCTCGGCAAAATAGTCCTTCGAAAGCAATCGAACGGCGCCATAAAGGATGAAGGGCATGGCGGAGAGAAACCATGCCGACAATCGCCCTTCGGCGCTCAGCGCTTTGACCTTGAGCTGCAGCGTGCTGCGCTGGCGCATGAGGGTCGCGAGCCGGGCGAGCACTTCCGCCAGATTGCCGCCCGTCTGGCTCTGCACGCTGACGGCGGTGACGAAGAACAGCAAATCATCCTGGCCGACGCGAGCATGCAGGTTGACGACGGCCGTCGTGACATCCTGGCCAAACGCAATTTCCTCCGCGGTCATGGCGAGCTCGGCCGCGATCGGGTCCCGCATTTCCCTCGACGCCAGTCCAATAGCGCTCACGAGCGGGTGGCCGATGCGCAAGCTGCGCACGATGATGTTGAGCGCGTCCGGCAGTTGAGCGGTGAAGGCATCAATCCGCCGTCGCCGAACGGTCGCCAAATAGGCGACGACGCTCAGCAAGCCGACGACCAGGCCGACGCTCATGGCCATCCAGAGATGGGACAAAAAGAGCGACAGAGCCAAAGCGACCAAAGTGCTCAGCAAGACTGTCGACAGTCCAAGCGTAGCCATGGAAATTCTCAGGCCCGTCTGGACAAGAAACTCGTCCAAAGCCGCCAATCGGGGATGATCGAAATTGGCGAGTCCGCGCTCCTGTCGAAGAACCTCGATCGACGTGCGCCGAGCGCCTTCGCCTGCGCTTGCCGTGAGGCGGCGCTTGATCGTGGTGCGGTCGCGTTGAGCGCGACTGACAATCCGGTAGAGCGCATGGACCGCAAGGACGACGCCGGCGAACACAATCGCGCAGACAATCCAAAGCTCGCTCATGTCGCTCACAGGGTTCGAGCTGGGTCGAAGCAGTTCGACGAAACGTCGATGCCATAGGCCTTCACGTCGGCTAGAAAGCGGGGGCGAATGCCTGTCGCTTTGAAGCTCCCGTGCAGCGTTCCCTTGCTGTCGGTGTGATCCTTCACGAACTTGAAGATCTCGTGCATCTGGATGACATCGCCTTCCATGCCGGTGATCTCGCTCACGCTGGTGACCCGACGGGCGCCGTCGGGCAGCCTCTGCACCTGAACGACGAGCGTGATGGCGGACGCGATCTGGCTGCGGATGGCGCCCAGCGTCATGGGCGTGCCAGCCATGCCGACCATTTGCTCGAGGCGTTTGAGCGCATCGCGCGGCGAGTTGGCGTGAACCGTGGTCATCGAGCCTTCGTGGCCGGTGTTCATGGCCTGCAGCATGTCGAACGCCTCTTCCCCGCGGCACTCGCCGATGATGATGCGGTCGGGTCGCATTCTAAGCGCGTTGCGAACGAGGTCGCGTTGTCTGACTTCCCCCTTGCCCTCGATGTTGGCGGGGCGGGTCTCCAATCGGCCGACGTGCGGCTGCTGCAGTTGCAGTTCGGCCGCATCCTCGATGGTGATCAGGCGCTCGCGGGGCGGAATGAAATTCGACAAAGCGTTGAGCATCGTCGTCTTGCCGGAGCCGGTGCCCCCTGAGATGAGCGTCGAAACCTTGCCCGCGACGGCGGCAGCGAGAACCTCCGCCATCGCCGGCCGCAGGCTTCCCACTTCGATGAGCCGGTCCATGTCGAAAACGCGCTCGGCGAATTTTCGAATCGAAACCAGCGGTCCATCGATGGCGATCGGCCTGACCGCAACGTTGACGCGCGAGCCGTCGCGTAACCGCGCATCGACCATCGGCGACGATTCATCGACACGCCGTCCGATCGCCGAGACGATCCGGTTGATGATGCGCAGGAGGTGCGCTTCATCCTTGAAATGGACCTTGGTCTCCTGCAATTGCCCGAAGCGCTCGATGTAGCAGCGCTTGTGCGTGTTGATGAGAATGTCGGTGACCGTCGGGTCCTTCAGCAACGGTTCGAGCGGGCCATAGCCCGTCATCTCGGCGATGATCTCGTTCGAGAACGTGTCGAGCTCCTTCTGATTGAGCGAGAGGCTCTCGCGGCGAACGTGGTCGCCAACGTAAGCCCGAACCTGCTTTGCCAGTTCGTCAGGCAGCTTTTCCAACGCCGACAGATTGAATTCGTCGATGATGCGCTCGTGCAGCTTCAGCTTTTCGTCCAATAGCCCCGGGCGGCGCGCAATCAGATCGGCATAGACGTCGTCCGGGCGCGCCGATGGCGTTTCCTCGCTCGTCTCCTTGACCGTCGGCTCGGTCTTGACTGCGCTTTTGCTGCTGAGAAATCCCATGGCTCTTATCCGATCGACCGGCGCGGAGCCGCATGTAGCCCCGCGCAAAACGCCGCTATCGCGGCGATGTCCTTGACCGACTTGTCCGACGGATAGGCGAGCGCAATCGGCGATCCGACGTTTACGCACTCAACCGCGACGACGGCGTTTCTGACGCAGAAGCGTTTTTCTTCGCCGAGAATCCGCGCCACATGATCGGCGCGCGCCACCTTGCCGAGGAAGCTGAAATCGCATCGGTTGACCACCGCGCGCACGTCCGCAGTGATCGTGGCTTCCTCGCGCAAGGCGCGCATCGTCTCTTCGATTTGCCTCAAGCCGGGAATGGTGTTGAGGCCGGTGACGAGAACCCCCTTGGACGCGGCAAGCAGGGGAAGCGTCCAGGAATGAACGGAGAGCGGCAGGTCGATAATGATCGTGGCGTATCGTTGCGCCATCCGATCGAACAACGCGGACAGAGCTTCGACGCTGAGATCGCGAGCGTGAAACCGGCTGCGGCTTGCCGCTAACACATCCAGTCCGCTCGGATGATGGCTGATGAAGGCGCTAAGCAAATGGTCATCGAGGCGCTCAGGAGAGGCGACAATCTCGTCGAACTGAAACTTGGGCGCGATGTCGAGGTAGTCGCACACATGGCTTGACTGGAAATCAAGATCGACGAGCGCGACCCTGGCGCCTTTGGTTGACTTAGCTCTCACTAGATGGACGGCGGTTTCGATCGCGAGGGTGGAATTTCCCACGCCTCCCGCGCTCGGCGTGAACGAAACTACGGTCGGCGATTCGCCCGCGACATCGTCTCTGGCTGGCGCGCTGACCCGTCCTACGATCTCGAGAACTTCATGCGGCAGTCCAGCCTCGGCGACCCAATCGGCGTTCCCAGACTGAATGAGCCTTTTGTAGTCGCGAGCAGAAATGTCGCCGCCGACAACGATGAAGAACAGGTGTCGCGGATGGCGCCTCACGATGTCGATGAGGTCGTCGACGTCAGGCGACGCCGCGGCCAGAATGACGAAAAATCGTTCCGCGCCGTTGATCGACTTCGGATCGATGTCTTCGACCCTCGCAACCCGCTTGAGGTCCGGGATTGCCGATTTGAGTTTGACCTCGATCTCCTCGACTTGGGTTTCGTCGCCGCCCTCCTCGGTCAGATAAATTGCCATCGGCCCACCCCTAACGGTACAGCTGGACGAGATGGAAGATTTTGACGTTGTCAGCCGGAACGGGCGTCCCGGTGATCTCGCCATAGAGATTGCCGTCCTTGAGCGCGGTGTACGGCTGGGTCAGGAAGAGCTTGCCAAAAGCGGCCACGGGCGTCTTGGCGGACGCGCCGGAATCCGCGACATTGCCGAGCGCCGTCTGCGCAAGGCAATTGATGATCGGCACGATCAGATTGCGCCGATCTACGCCGCCCGTCGTGGTGTCGACGCCGCTGACGCCGCGCGTGTTGGCGCAGAACGGCGCGCCGCTCTCGGTCTGGAAATGGCCCGCCGGGATTCTCGAGCCTTGCGGATCCGGTTGGCCGTTGCTCGCCCAACCATTTTTTCCTGACCAGTCGCTGATCCCCCCCGCGTTCGAGCCTAAGCTGATTTCATACCGGTAGACATGATAGCGGCTGACACTGGTTTGCGCCGGAGCGCCGCAGACGCCGCTGAGCGCTGTTCCGACGGTCGCGGCCGAGGGCCCACGAGGATGATTGATAGCCCAATAGTCCGCGCAATCCCACTGGCCGTTTCCCTCGGCCCCCGCGAGGTTGGGGAACGAGACGTCCTCAGGCAATCCACTCGTGGTCCATTCGATCGTTAGGCCGTCTGAAGCTTGCGTCTCGCTGGCGGGGCCCCCGAGCGTGACCGTCGAGCTATTGACGCTCGACACCGCCACCGGATTGTCGGCGGTGCTCGCGAACACGCCGCCAGAATCAACCACCGGCTCGCCGGCTGCTATTCCGACCGGATTGGCGACGTCCGTTAGCGTGGGCGAATTCTGCGTCGCCACGCCGACGGTCCGATCCGAAGGGTAGGTGTAATAGAGTGCCGACCCGCTGGCCGGCGTCGCGCTGCACCAGTCGACGGCGTTCGACTTGTGTCCCGGAAGATAGCCCTTTCGGACATTGACCGCGGGCGGCGCGGCGGCGGGCGAGGCGAGCGGCGGGTTCTGATTGTAGATGTCAAATCGCGTGTCGAAATAGGGCTCGACGGCGTTCTTGTTGCCGACGGCGAGGCTCACGCCCGCATCGCTGTAGCAGGCGCCGCTCGCGCCCGCGACGTTCTTCGCCCTGCACGTCGCGTCGTTGCAGCCATCGGCCGTGTTGAGCCAGCCGAAATGGCCCGGGCCGAGGCCGTTTCTGTTGAGCTTGAGTTGGCGTCTTAAGGTCGCGGGATCGTCGAAAGCAGAAAAGAGGGCTGCCGTCGCCTGCGCGTCGGTCATCGATCCCGCGCTCTCTTCGTAGGGGTTGCAGACGAAGATCGGCGCGACTGAACACACGCTCGTCCCGGCGAAGCCTGCGACTGCATCCGCGCCGACGGCGAACGCGTTGGTCGAAATATTCTTCAGAAACGACGCCGGAAGGACTGTCGACCAGGTCTGCGGAATGATCTTCACTGCGACATATTTCGCGTCGGCATCGCCGCTCGCCGTGGAGCCGCCGATGCCGTCGCTTGCCGCGGACAGGCTGGAATAGAAAACGAACGTATAATCCAGCGTCGGCGACGATCCGGCGCCGAAGAGCGTGTTGGACGATTTCGTCGCTGCATGCGCGTTCGCCATCGCGGAAATCGCCCGCGACTCGGCGCCCGCCTGTTTGTTGAGTTCGCGCGCTCCGGCAAGCGCGAGACTGTCGGCGGCCGCCTGCATCTGCGTCTGCAAGCTCATGCGGCGCGAGCCATCGAGGGCCAATAAAGCGAAGCCGACCAGAACCGGCAGCATCACCGCCACATAGGGGACCATCAATCCATCTGTGTCGCGCCACAACGCAAGAGCGCACCGCGCGAAATGATCACGGACGCTTGACTTCGAGGGGCTCGATTGACGCATCGCTAGTCGGCGGCCGAAGCCGACAACGCTTCCCCCGTTATCGTGGTCGTCACCTGCGGCATCGCGATCGCGGCGAACGGCAGGAAGAAAAATCTGAAGGGGAGCTTGGCCTTGGACGAAGCGGCGTTGAGCGAAACCGTGATCGTCGGAACAGGCCCGACACTCCGGCCAGCGTAGCCCAACCCAGTTTGCTTGTAGATCACCGTCACATATTGCGGCGCGATCGCAGCATGGAGATTGCACATCCCGGCGAAATATTGAGAGGCCGGCGGCGTGCAATCGCTATTGCCGGCTCGCCCATAAACGATGAGTCCCATCGCGTCGGCCGAATACCCACCCATTCCGTCGCATGCGCCGCTCGTGCATGAGCAGGCCGACGCGCCGCCGTCGCATTCCACGGTGAAGTCGGGCATCGGGCTTCCCGACGCCACGCCTGAAGTCAGCGCGTTGTCCGCAATCGAGCTCAGACCGGAGGCGATGGGATCGGACACCGCCGCGATGCGCGCGCCGATTTGGACGGCCTTGGCGGCGGCGTTCCACTGGTAGAGCGCATTCATGAAGTCGACCCCGCCGAACAGGAACAGGATCAAAATCGGCAGGATGATCGCGACCTCGACGAGCGGGCCGCCATCTTCATCTCGAGCCAGTCGCGCGATGAACGAGGACATGATCGTCAACCGGGTCCTAGGAACCGCTCTTGATGGGAGAAGGAGAGCATCGGCGCCTTCAGTCCCAAAGTTGCGAACAGCCCCAGCGATGGATCGGCGAAGCGGGTCGCAACGTCGATGATCGTCATGCTCGTCGAGCCGTCGGCGTAGTTTCCGTTTTCCAGCGCGGCGCTCGAAGAGCAGCTGATGGTGACATCGGCTGCGCTCCAACCGCTCACGCGCGCCGAGCCGCCCTTCGCCTGCGCCGTGGTAGCAATGTTCGCTGCATCGTCCGTGTACAGAGCGCCGTATTGATCCTTTTGCGCGCAGGGATCGCGATTGCCGTCGGTGAGTTCGATCCGGGTCATGTAGCGCGCTGCGTCACGCAAGCCCGACACGACCAGCTGCTGATTGTAAAAAAACCATGAGAACTCGAACACGCCGAGAAAGAGGCTGAGCAACAGAGGCATGACAATGGTCGCCTCGACCAGCGCGGATCCTTCCTCGTCACGCCAGAACGATACCGCTTTTGCATGTCTCGCGCTCCGGCATCGGCAAGACGCTCGCGTTTCTAATAGCCTGAGGATTGGCCAGGAGGAGAAGCCGTCATTCCGGTAGAGGGGCCGCTCGGCGCTCCGGCGCCGCTATTCCCGCCTGGACTCGCCGCGCTTGTCGTTGCGCTATCGCTCGCCCCTGCGCCCGCGGAGCCGCTTTCATAGCGCGTAATCGCCTTGACGATCCGCGCGCCATTCGCCGGGATGTTCGTGTCGTTGGAATAGCGTGGCCACGGGGTTGATGTTTGCATGGCGAGATTCGCCGCCTGGGCGTCGCCGCCGCTCGTTGAGACGAGAGCGGTTCGCTGAAGATAGTCGGCGGTCGGGTCGTCAAAGCCGACGGTGGAGGAGCAGCCGGCGACCGCCAAGGACGCGGTGAGGGACACGATCGCAAGAGCGCCTTCGAAAGCGACGCGCGGACCTTTCAAACGACGCTGCATCGAATTACTGGCCGCCGAGAATATGGCCGTAAGGCCCTTGGAGACCACCGCCGCTCGTCACGTAGTCGGTGTACCGCTTCTTGCGCTCGGTATCGCCCATCAGGAACAGGTCGACGTCATTCGACTGAAGCGCCGTATCGAACGGGGTCGCCAAATGCTGCCCCGGACGCACGGGCTTCACGAGATGCGGAGAGACGATGATGACGAGATCGGTCTGGCTCTTCTGGAAGTCGGTGGATCGAAAGAGGGCGCCGAGGACCGGGACGTTTCCAAGCCAGGGAAGCTGGTCGATGCTTTGAGAATCCTGAGCCTGGAGCAGGCCCGCGATGGCGAAGCTTTGTCCGTCTCGCAGTTCGACCGCGGTATGCGCTTTGCGCTCGGTCAACGAGGGGACAGTCGTTCCGTTGATATTCAGGCTGTTGGCGGTGTTGATCTCGGTCACGGACGGATTGAGCTGAAGATTGATGATGCCGTTGTTGAGGACGGTCGGGGTGAAATCCAGGCCGACGCCGAATTGCTTCCATTCGATGGAAATGTTCGGCGTGAAATTGGCCCCGATTCCCAGCGCGCCGTTGGTGGCGTTTGTTCCTTGCACCACTGGCACGGGAATTTCGCCGCCCGGCGAGGAACGTCGCCTTTTCTCCCGAAAGCGCAACGAGATCCGGTTCAGCCAGACTCTTGACCAGGCCCTTGCTCTCGAGCGCGGACAAGAGCGCGTCGATGCTGACCCCATGCGTGTTGACGACATTGGCGAGCAGCACGCCGAACGATGACGCCGTGGAGCCCGCCCCGGGAAACACGCCGCTGTTGTTGGCGGCGGGGGTCGTCGGCTGTGGGCCGAGACCAGTGGCGAAACTCGCGCTGTTCGTCTTGCCGAACCAGCTGATGCCAAGGTCGCGTCCGGCATTGCGATCGACTTCGAGAATGCGCACCTTCAGCATGACTTGCTGTGAAGGGGAAACCTTCATCGCGTTGACGACCTGAGCGTCCGGCGACAGGCCCTTTGCGACTTCGACGGCGCGAGCGGCCGCCAAGCCGTCGCTCGCCTCGCCGCTCAAAACGATCTCGCCGTTGGCGCTGGTGACAGCGATGTCCCGGCCCCCGGTGCTGGCGGCAATCTTGTTTTGCAACGACGTTGTGTCAGGGGTCACATCGAGGTCGATCACCGACACCAGGCGCCGCTGCTGATCGAATACGGAAATGTTGGTCGCGCCGACTTTCTTGCCCTGAACGTAGAGCATCGAATCCGTCATCGGCAAAACGTCGGCGATTTCCGGCGCGCCGATCACCGCGGTCGAGAACGGGTCGGAAAAACAAAGCGTGCGCGATTTGTTGAGCGTCACCTTTATGGTGCTCACTTGCTCGGTTACCGGGATGGCATGGGCCGCCCTTGCGCGCCCAGGCGGGAGCCGCGGCTTGCACGAGAGCGAAAGCGGCCGCGGCGGCGCCGGCGGTCGCGAGCATGGCGACCCAAACTGGGCGCCGCGTTGCAGTCGTCCGTCCCTTTCGCACCCACAGTCGCGGGTGCGAGGATTTTGTTCGCTGTTTCAACACGCCGCCTTCCGTCATTGGACCTCTTCGAGGCACGTCGTATTGTTCGCTCTTGACCGATCGAAAGACGGTGATCTTCCGAGTGGTCGTGTCGGGGGGCGGCGGAGAATCGCTGCCGGCAGGGTCGCTCCGCCCGGCGGCAGGTCGGCCTGGGGGCGGATCGGGCTGAAAAGCGGCGGGTTGCGCCTGCACGGCGGGCGACGAGCCGCCGTGCGCCTCGTCGCGTCCCGAACAGGTCGCGATCGGTGATCTTCGCGTCGGGAGCCAACGCGACTTCCGCAGGCTGGCGTAAAATCAGCGATAGCTTCCCGACATTGGCGGCAAGCAAGATCCGTCAGCGCCTGCTCGGGGTCCACCTCGACGGTGACCGCCTTGGCGACGGTCGGATGTTCCTGGCGTTGACCGGCCATCTGATCGATCGCCAGCACCTTGACGTGCTGCAGGATCACTGCGGAAAAATTCTGCGGACCGTTGCTGTTGTCGGTTCGCGTCAACGCCACGTCGACGAAGTCGCCCGGGAAGATGAAGCCCGCCACTCCGCGCACGTCGTCAACCGCAACGGTCACAGCCCGCTTGCCCTTCTCGATGACCGCCGACAGCGAGGCTCTCTGATCCGGCGCGCTCACCTTCGAGGAAATGATCGGCTCGTCGCGGACAAACGGTGAGAGGGTGATCCGCCGGCCGTTCTTGGTGAGCTCCGCGAAGTTCGCGAATGCGCCCTCCGGGCTCGACTGCGCCGGCCAGTCGATCTCTCTCACGTCCTTGGCGCCGATTGGCGCGCCAAAAGCAAGCGTGTCGGTCGCGACCAGAATCGGCACAGTCTTCTGAGCGTCTGTCCCCGTTGAATGGCTCTGAAGCCAGCTTCTGGCAAGAAATGCAGCGAAGCCGCCAAGAATTACAGCAACAACAAGGATTGCAAGATTCGTACTCCGGTGCATAACTGTACCAATCCTTGCCCCAAAGGAACCGTTTTGTGCCGGAGATTATTTACTAGCTATTGCTTACCAACTCAAATATGTCAACGGATCGGGCTGATTTGATGGCAGATTAGCCAGGTTTTCCAACGTTTCACCAAAACACAGTCAATTAACGCAAGAACAATTTTTGATGCAATCACAATATTGTCTCCACAATATTGTCGGCGAGCGTATTTTCCCTTCCAGAATCGCCGAATTCGGAGTGAAATTCCTTATCAGAGTAACTCTGCGTCATCGTGACCGCAAAACGGATCAGTACATTACGAGTTCGAAAGCAAAACAGACTCCGTAGGTTGAATACTCGACTGATGTGAGCCCATAATTGAGAGAAGTTCAAGAGCCAAAATAATAACAGTTTCATTATGACTTTGAATAGCTTCATATTTCTAGAGAGATGGCGGAATTAATCTGAAAATATCGTCAAATATACAGCTGAGAATGTGCTTTTATTTGTAGCAAGCCGGTTTGCCCCGGTATTGACCGAGCCGTTCCCTAACGGATAATTGCGCGCGGATGGGCCATAAGCGGCTTTCAACCGTGACGCGTCGACTTTGCTAAATTCAACATCCGTCAGGAGCTCGCATGTCCAAAGCTGTGAAGATCTTCAGCCAGTTCCTGAAGGACGAAGACGGCGCTGCTCTTATCGAATATACAGTCTTGCTCGGGATACTTTTGATCGCAGTCATCGCCACGATCGGCTTGGTTGGCACCTGGGTTTCCAAGCAATGGCTTGCGCTGGATAAGGCGCTGTCGCCCTGATTTCGGCAAATCGACCTTAATACCCACGCCAATGACAACGTGCGTCGACCGCCCGCAGGAACGAACGCGAATTTTTGGCGTGAATGTCCGTGTGTCGCCCGCGCGCGAATTTAGCTATTGGGCGCTATGAGACCCAACGCAAGTACGCCGATGAGCGCGCCGGCCAGTGGTGGCGCGAGCGGAATCCGAAGGCCCGCGGCGGTCTGCTTGGCCACTGCAAATCCAAATTTGGCCGCGACGTAATATGCGCCGGTAAAAATCAGCAGAAGGATCACGAACGGCGCGGCAAACCATGGACCCGTCCACAGGAAGGCGACCGCCAGCAGTTTCAGATCGCCGCCGCCAATTTGCTGAAGCGAATAAGCGTAGGCCCCGCCCGCCAGCATCAGGAGCGCAAAGGCGAAATTCCACTGCATCGACACCCACGCTCCCGAGCAGAGCGCATGGGCGACAAAGAGCCCGGCCAGGATCGCGACGAATTCGTTCCGGACCTTGAATTCCCTCAAATCCGTCAGGGCCACCCAAAACAGGGTCGCCGCGGTAAGGACCAAAATCCACAGCGAGAGCATCGGATACGACGGGAACGCGATGGACCGCGAGCAAGTTTGGCCCTTACGACGAGATTGCGTTGCGCAGTCGTTTCCCTGGCATGCGAAACCGTGCAGGCTCGTGTCGCCCGCCAAGACCCGGCCCATGCCCGGAGCGCTCATCGCCCGGGATGGAGCGCGCCAGGAGCGCCGAAGCCATTAGAGGTTGGCGGGACGATCGATGCTTAAGCCGCTTGTTCTTCGATCTCGCCCGTCGCACTCGGCGGGCCAAGGGCCTTCGCGGCCCGACTTTGACCCTTCTGCAGTTGCGCCTCGACCGCCTTCAGAGCGTCGATCTCGTTCGACTTCTGCACTGCGGCGATCTCGCGAACCATCCGGTCGAGAGCGGCCTCGTACAATTGCCGCTCCGAATATGACTGCTCGGGCTGCGCCTCTGACCGGTAAAGGTCACGCACGACTTCAGCGATGGCATTGATATCGCCGGAGTTGATCTTGGTCTCGTATTCCTGAGCCCGCCGTGACCACATCGTGCGCTTGACGCGCGCGCGTCCGGTCAGAATGTCAAGCGACCGCCTTGCAGCGTCGGGATCGGAGATCTTGCGCATTCCTACGCCTGTGACCTTCGACGTCGGGACGCGCAACGTAAGTTTGTCCTTCGAGAAACTGATCACAAACAGCTCAAGCTTAAACCCGGCGACTTCCTGCTCCTCGATCGAGACGATCTGCCCGACCCCGTGAGCGGGATAGACGACGAACTCGTTGAGCCTGAAGCCTTGACGCTGGCTCGCGCTCTTCAAGGTCTTCGCCACCGCGGGGACTTCTTCCGAGACGACCGGCTTTTGAACCTTGACCACAGGCGCGGCGGCCTTTGCCGGCGTCACGGTGTCGGTTGAATGAGCGACATGGGGGGCGTGAAGGGAACTTGGCTTTGATCCGCCAATGGGCGCTGACACTTTTTCGGTCACCGCTTTAGCCTCTGGCGCAATTCGGCTTGCTCTCGACAACTTTGCTTCCTGTTCCTTCAATTGCGCCCGGACGGCCAACGCCCGCTTGGCGGCAGCCGCGGCTCTGGTCGTCTTGCTTGGGCTCTTCGACGCCGCCACCTTTCGAGAGGCGGCGCCGGCGGGCCTCTTGGCCGCGGCCGATTCACGCGTCAAAGGTCTGCCATTGGGGCTTGTCCGCTTTCGCTTCGCAAGTTTCGTCGCAACGTTTTTCGTCTTGGCTCGAACAGTTTTGCTCGTCTTGCGCGCGACTCGGGTATTCGACGCCGTTTTGCTCTTGGTCGCACGGGTTCGGACGCTGGATGAAGAGGCGGCCTTAGTCGTGCGCTTTGCCCTCGTTTTCGCGGTGGAGGCGGCGCCAGCTTTCTTAGTCTTTGAACTTGTTGTCTTCTTAGACTTAGTACGCGCCACCATAATTAACCTCTCCACGCGCAAACTTTCCCGCACACGCTATAGATCCGCGCACGAATACTACTCCAAACTCGCGCGCGAATGTTACTCTCGGAACGGCGAAGCGACATTTCGTCCAGGGAAACCACTTGCGTCTTCGCCCAGGGACGCTTAGCGACTTCCGCTCGACCATTAATTTGACGTTTAGCACAAATCCGTCGAAAAATCAAAGAGGAAGATAAGCCCGGACAGCTCTAGTCGCAGCGGCGCTGGCTCCGCCGCGCGCTGAATGGGCCGCAAATCAGCCTTGGGCTAATCGCCTTCCCCAGGCTGAGGCGAGAAAAACTCAGCAAACTTGTTGGGACGCCCGTCGAAGTCCTTGCCGTCCGCCGGCGGCTCCTTCTTACTCGTTATATTTGGCCAGGACTTGGCGTATTCGGCATTCAGTTTGAGCCAAACAGCGAGGTCCGGCTCGGTGTCCGGCTTGATGGCTTCGGCGGGGCACTCCGGTTCGCAAACGCCGCAATCGATGCACTCGTCAGGGTGAATGACGAGCATATTTTCGCCCTCATAGAAGCAGTCGACGGGACACACCTCCACGCAATCCAAATATTTGCACTTTATGCAATTTTCCACGACCACGTAGGTCATACGTATATCCTCATGAGCCACCCGACGAGTAGGAATTGCGCCCGTTCTATGGATCTCGTCGATACTTTCGGCGGCGATGGCGCAGCTAGCGGCGTTTGTTGGCTTGTTCCTCAAGTAGCGAGCGAAGCTCGAGAAGCTTGGCGAAGGGTGAATTCGGGTCAACCTTGGCCGGTTTCTGCGGCGCCGTCGTTGGCGTCGTCCGCGCCATATCATAATCCTTAGGTCGCTGGCGACGTTTTTCGTCGGCGCGCACCGAATTCGGACGATTGGGCCTCAAGGGCGGATGGATCGCCGAGTCGCGCCGCCAATTGCGCGGCGTTTCAACCGGTGTCGCGCCCTGAACATCCGAACGGCCCGGCGCTTCACTTCTTGAGCGCCTAGGTTCACGCTCGCGTCGAGGCGGGGTTTTGCGATGGTCCGGCCGCCATACGAGGATCATTTCGTCATTTTTTGTCGGTTCAGATCGTGAGTCCGATGCTTGCGGAGAAACGGGTTGCCCGCCGGCGTTCTCTCCCGAGGCGTCGTCCGAGAGATCTGCGGCAGGAGACGTTGTCATATCCACTGGGACTGGGTCGCCGCCCTCACTGACGGCGCAGGCGCCTCCAGGAAGCGCGTCGACGCCCTCCGGGAGGTCGTTTCCGCCATCGGCGCCGGCGTCAGGACCCTGAAAGACGGTATCAACATCCGCTGAGACGACCACAGCCTCGGGGACAGCCTCAACATCCGCAGCGAGGGCGCCTTCACCCACAGGAAAGGCGCCAAGCTCCTCTGGCGTTGCCTCGGCGTCCGCAAGGACCTCGTCGTTCGGCTCACTGAGCGTCGCCGCAAACACGGGATCCGCGCCGACCCCGTCTTCGCTGGCCGCTGGCGCTTGCTCTTCTTCCGGCGATCCCTGCTCTCCTTCCGTCGGCTTGGGGGTTTCGCTCTGTGTGATGGCTTCGTTGGCCGACTCGGATCCGAAGAACTCCGATCGTTTGATCTCAACGGAGCGGAATCCCATAGATCGCAAAATCGAAGCGAATTGCTCGCCCGAGCAGCCTGTTAACGAGGTCATCGCTCCGCTGACGACAAATCCTTTCGAGGTCCGCTGGCTTGGGAAGCCCCCGGGGCCTCCCGTCGGTTCTCCGGCGATCGCCGCTCGGATCATGCCGGCGAGGCGCTCGACGACGTCCACGCGCACAACCCGTTCGCCGCATGTCCGATAGCCGGCGACGCGGTACCCTTCTTTCGAGATCCCGTTGTCCGGCGCGAGAGAGGTCCGGCCGGACGACGCGACCGGGCCGAGGGTCCGTAGAAGCTCCGTCGCGTCGCCGGACACTTGAAGACCCCACAGTTGAAGGGCCAAAGTTCTTGCCGCCGGCTTGAGCAACGTTGGGAGAAAGAGATAATAGGCGCCGAAGCGCACGCCCTGCTTTCTCAGCTCTGCTCGGTCGTCTTGACTGAGCGCCCTGATCTTCGCCTTGATCGGTTCGCGCTCCAAAACTCCCAGCGACCGCACCAGTTCGTGCGCCAGATCACGAATGATCTCCGGTCCTTCCTGAGCGCCCTCAAGCGCGAAGAGCGGCGCCAGAAGCCGTCGCGTCGTTGCCGCGATCCAAAGCTCAATTCGTGTCTTTATTGTCTCTCGAGAGGCGTCCGGCAGGCACTCATCACCGAAAATTACGGCGCTGGGACTCAGCGCATTTGGCCCCGGCGAGAGTTTAGCGACCGGATCGCCCAACCAGCGAATGATGCCGTCATTTGAGAGCACGATCGCGGCGTCGACGGCTTGACGCAGGCGCTCTGCACGCACCTCCAGTTCCAGTTTCAGGGCTTCGCGCCAGGCTTCGTCCGCCGCTCGTGCTGAGCGATGATCTTCGGCGTCGACAACCTGGAAGCCTTGAACAACGGAAAAGTCATAGCCCGGCTTTGGCTCGACGGCCGGCGGATCATTCGACACGGCGCCTGGACCCTCTTCCACCATCACAGGCTCCTTAAGGGGGCGCAGACTGCGCCCGACCATGGCCACCGCCGAAAACCCTGCTTGAGCAGCGGCGACGCTGATGCGGCTCCGCGCCCAGAAAATCCGCAGGCCGCGCTGGTTGAGGCCTCTATAGGCTGTTGTTCAGGCGAGCGCACGATCATCGTAGTCTTCGGGCGAAGTCGCATCGCTGGCCTGGGAACGCAGAACCAACGAAAGCATTGCTGCGACAAGGAGGTTGAGCAGGACCGCCGTCAAGCCGTTGTAAGCGGCGAAGCCAAGGCCAGAATCGAAATGGCCCGCAAGCGGGATATCCCAATTCAACGCATGGACGGGAGCCCAGGCTGTCCCAGTCCATGAGAGGGAGGTGCCGACAATCATGCCCACGGCCCAACCGATGAGAAGCGCCCAGCCACTGAACCAGCGGGTGAAGAGACCCAAGATCATCGCCGGGAATATCTGGATCATCCAGACGCCGCCCAGCAATTGCAGGTCGAGAGCAAATTGCGTCGGCATGAAGAAGATCACTAACAGCGCGCCGACTTTCACCACAAGCGAAGCGAGTTTCGCGAGAACCGATTCCTCCCTGGGCGTCATCTCCGGGTGAATGAAGGGCTTCCAAATGTTGCGCGTGAAGGTATTGGCGGCGCCGATCGACATGACCGCCGCCGGCACGAGCGCGCCGAGCGCAATCGCCGCGAAACAAAAGCCCGCGAACCAATCCGGAAACGCCCAGAGCACGAGCTGCGGCACGGCGTCCTGGGGCGTGTTGACCTTAACCCCGGCGGCGATCGCCATCAGCCCGAGCAAAGCGATCAAGCCGAGCACCAATGAATAGGCGGGCAAGGCCATCGTATTGAAGCGGATGGCGCTTCCGCTCGAGGCCGCGAGAGAGCCCGTCAGGGCGTGCGGATACATGAACAACGCCATCGCCGAACCGATCGCGAGCGTGATGTAGGGACCGACTTGCGACGGCTTCAGCGTCAATCCCGCAGCGAGGTTGGGGTTCGCAACGACCTTGGCGTCAAACGCCTTTCCTGCCGCTTCGAAAATGGCTGCGAAGCCGCCGAGCTCGATGGGAATAACGATGATGGCGGCGATGATGAAAATATAAATCATCGCGTCCTTGACGAACGCGATCATCGCCGGCGCGCGTAAGCCGCTCTTGTAGGTGAAGAGCGCGAGGATGACGAAGGCGATGGTGATTGGCGCATGCGCCATGATCCCTTGGCCGGAGAAGCCGAGCGCCAGAATAACCTTTTCCAGGCCGACGAGCTGGAGCGCGATATAGGGCATCGTCGCCAGGATGCCGGTCGCCGCAACCGCAAGCTCCAAACCCTTGTGGCCATACCGGCCAAGCACGAAATCGGCGGCGGTGATGTAGCCGTGCTTTTGCGAGACCGCCCACAGCCGCGGCAACGTCAGGTACAGGAACGGATAGACGATGATCGTATACGGCACAGCGAAGAAGCCGTAAGCGCCGATGGCGAAGACAACCGCCGGAATCGCGATGACGGTATAGGCTGTGTAGAGATCGCCGCCCAGCAGGAACCATGTGATCCATCGGCCAAAGCGCCGGCCGCCGAGGCCCCATTCGTGGATGTGGTCGAGATCGGCCGCCTTCCAACGCGCCGCGAGGAAGCCCATCACCGACACTAAGCCAAAAAAGAAAACGAAGACAGCGGTGGCGACAACGTTCAGGTGATCGAACATGCTCAGCGCTTACTGACCCGGTCCGCAGCAAGAATTGCGAGAGCGGAAAGCGGAACAAGAACAAGCTGGAACCAGTAGAAAAAAGGGATGCCGAGAAGGACAGGAGGGACCGAGTTGTAGAGCGGGACCCACAACGCCAAAACACAGGGAACCAGCAACAGAAAGAACTTCATCGTCCCCCCATGATCAGCGAGGCGCCGCCATCAGCGCCGCTGACACGATGTCTTGGCTCCTCTATCGAAATTCCCAGCGCCAGTCGAGAGGCCGCTCTGTATCGAATCGCTAGCGACTAAACCTTGCGCTCGCCTGCTTTCGCGCAGATGGTCATCGTGGTAACGAGCAGCCCATGACCGCACGCCTCGATTTGCGCTTTCAACAGGTCGCCGCAGAAGGCCGGGCCGCGCTTTTGACTTTCATCATGGCCGGCGATCCGGACACCGAGACCTCATCGGCGATCCTTGCGGCCTTGCCTGCGGCCGGCGCGGACATTGTCGAAC
The DNA here is from genome assembly GCA_963770275.1 of uncultured Alphaproteobacteria bacterium. GTDB lineage: Bacteria > Pseudomonadota > Alphaproteobacteria > Rhizobiales > Beijerinckiaceae > Roseiarcus. The sequence goes on along the minus strand of CAVYPD010000024.1, from coordinate 123,872 downwards.
TCGGCATGCCCTTTAGCGACCCGATCGCGGACGGTCCGGCGATCCAGGGCGCTGGCCGTCGCGCGCTCGAGGCCAACCAGACGCTCCCAGCGACCCTCAAAATGGCGAAGCGATTCCGCGCGGGGGATCTGGACACACCGCTCATCCTCATGGGCTATTACAATCCCATTTACATCTATGGCGTCGAGGCGTTCTTGACCGACGCGAAAGCGGCCGGGGTCGACGGACTGATCGTCGTCGATTGTCCGCCTGAGGAAGACGACGAGATTTGCCTGCCCACGCGCAAAGCGGGGCTCGCTTTTGTTCGTCTGATCGCCCCCACCACGACCGATGATCGTCTGCCAGAGATTCTCGCCAACGCCGGCGGCTTCGTCTATTTCGTTTCGATCACGGGAATCACCGGAGCCGCCGCGCCGGACGTCAAGCTAGTGGGCGAAAGTGTGTCGCGCCTCAAGCGACGAACGAAGCTGCCCGTTGCGGTCGGGTTCGGGGTCAAAAATCCCGAAACCGCCCGGGCGATCGCAGGGACCGCGGACGGCGTGGTGGTCGGTTCATCCATTGTCGAGGCGATCAGACTTTCGCTGGACGGCGGAGCCGCGACCTCGTCGACGGTGATCGCCGCAACTGAGCTTGTCAGCAAACTGGCGCAGGGCGTGCGCGCCGCGCACAAGTGAGCGTTTTTCGACGACCGACCCACCGGAGCCAAAGCCGCGCATGAATTGGATCTCAAACGTCGTGCCCCCGAAGATTCGTTCGTTGCTGCGCCGCGACACGCCCGAAAATCTTTGGGTCAAGTGCCCGGAGAGCGGCGAACTGGTCTTCCACAAGGATCTCGAAGCCAATCTCATGGTTGTCCCGGGTTCCGGCTATCACATGCCGATCAGCCCCAAGGCCCGTCTCGCCTCGCTCCTCGACGAGGGCGTCTATGAGGAATTCGCCACCCCAGACACGCCGTCCGATCCATTGAAGTTTCGCGACATCAAACGCTACTCGGATCGCTTGAAGGAAAATCGCACGAAGACCGGGGCCTCGGATGCGGTCACAGTCGCATTTGGCAGGCTTGAAGGGCAGGACGTCACGGTCGCCATCCAAGACTTTGCGTTCCAGGGCGGAACGCTCGGGCTCGCGGCTGGGGAGGCGATCGTCGCTGGGATCACGGCCGCGATCGAGCGCGCGACGCCTTTTCTCATTTTCACGACCTCAGGCGGCGCGCGCATGCAGGAAGGCATGTTTGCTCTGGCGCAGATGGTTCGCACAACAGTGGCCGTACGACGCCTGCGGGCGGCGAAGTTGCCGTATATCGTGATCCTCACCAACCCGACGACAGGCGGCGTGACGGCGTCGTATGCGATGCTGGGCGATGTGCATATCGCCGAGCCCGGCGCGGTGATTGGCTTTGCCGGCGCCCGGGTGATCGAGCAGACAATTCGCGAGCGCCTTCCGGAGGGGTTCCAGCGCGCTGAATATCTGCGCGACCATGGAATGGTCGATATGGTCGTGCCGCGCCCGCTTCAGCGGCAGACGCTTGCCCGTCTCTGCAGGCTGCTCACGCGCACCCCCGCCGCGGAAGCCGCCTGAACGAGGTAGGTCGTCCGCCGCGGCGTTGGCGCTCTTTGAGTGGAGACCCGTTTTGTTTTCGGCGCGGATGATTATCTAAAGCAGCGGTGGCACATTCGCGCCCGGTTTGGGGCGCAAAGAGCCGGTCTCAACAGGAGGCAGCTTCATGGCAGGTTCAACAGAGCGGGCGGTTCTCGCCGGCGGATGTTTCTGGGGCATGCAGGATCTCATTCGCCGCTATCCGGGCGTGATCTCGACCCGCGTCGGATATTCAGGCGGCGAGGTCCCCAACGCGACCTACCGCAACCACGGCAATCACGCCGAGGCGATCGAAATCACCTTTGATCCAGCCCAGACCAGCTACCGCAGGCTGCTCGAGCTCTTCTTTCAGATCCATGATCCGACGACCCGAAACCGGCAGGGCAACGACGTCGGCGCGAGCTACCGCTCGGCGATCTTCTTCACCAATGACGAGCAAAAACGCGTGGCGCTCGACACCATCGCGGATGTCGAGGCGTCGGGCCTATGGCCAGGCAAAGTGGTGACAGAAGTCGCGCCAGCCGGTCCGTTCTGGGAGGCGGAGCCCGAGCATCAAGATTATCTCGAGCGCATATCCGAACGGCTACACTTGTCACTTTGCGCGGCCGAACTGGGTGCTGCCGAGGCGAGCCGCCGCGGCGGAATAGCGCCGAACCGCCTGACCACGTAAGGGATCGCGGCGATCCGGGTTGGAGGCTTGCAGCAGAGCTCCCGGGCCGCCGCGTCTCCCGGGTTGTCCAACCGCGAGATTCTACTGCGACAAGCCGTCTGGCGAGGGCGTTTGCAGCCCTCGCGACGCTTACCGCAATTTAGTAGTGATTGTAGTGGTGGTGATAGTCAGCGTAGTGATGGTGATAATAGCGGTGATGATTGGTCATCGAATTGCCGATGGCCGCGCCACCAACCCCGCCCACGACGGCGCCGACTGGGCCGCCCACAACCGCTCCGCCGACCGCGCCAGCGACGCCTCCGGTCACGGCTCCACTTGAGTCCGCCAGCGCGGCTGACGACGACGCGCAAATCAGTGTGGCGGTTGCGGCCGCAAGCATCCATCGAGACATAAAAACCTCCTACTTGAGATCTGGCGGAACTGCCCATGCTTACGGCCAGATCTGTTTGACTTTGATCAACTGTCTGGAGGGCCGAAATGTTCCCAAGAATTGTACATGTGGTATATGATACACGCGTCCAAAGGAGGCGCGGAGCCAACCGATCCTGCCGCGCCCCAAGAAAATCCAAACGGATCATCCGGCCGATGTCGCTGCCCTAAAATACTAAATCAGAATGGATAGTATCCAACCTGGGCTGCGCGGAAATTGCCGAGTTGCAGAAACAAGAGCCTAAACCTTTGAAAATAAACGATCGTGAGCAGAATTGAACTCTTCCTGGGAAAAGTCCCGAAGCGCTCAATGCGCCTGCAAAAGTTCGCCACGCCGCTCCGGGCTGAAGCGGATCACGATGACGATCGCGACCGCGACCACGCCGGCCACTAGCGCGAGCGCGAAGCCGTAATTGCCCCCGTTTGCCTGAGCGATCTGGGCCTGGAACGGACCATTATAGGAAGCGAGGAAATTACCAGCCTGATAGACGAAGGCCGGAATTGTCGCCCGCGCCGCACCCGGCGACAATTCGTTGAGATGGGCCGGAATCACGCCCCAGGCGCCCTGCACCGCGACCTGCATGATGAAGGCGCCGACCGCGAGCAGAATTGGGGTTGAGGCGAACGCCCATAAGGGAAGCGCCGGCAGCGCGATGAGCGCGGCAATGGTGATCGCGTTGACGCGGCCGATCTTCTCCGAGAAATGCCCGAATATGAGGCCGCCAGCGATGGCGCCAAGATTGGCGACGATGACAATCCAGCTGACCGTTGTCGGATCGAAATTATGCTGCTTCTGCAGGAACGTCGGATAGAGATCCTGCGTGCCGTGACTGAACAGATTGAAGCACATCATCAGGACGACCATGTAGAGCACCAATCCCCGGTGCGCCTTGATCGTCTCCCATAGCGGGGGCTTCGCATGCGCCTTCGACGCCTCGAAGGCGGGCGATTCGGGAACGCCGCTGCGGATGAACAGCACCAGGAAGGCAGGCAGGACGCTGAGCAGGAACATCGCTCGCCAGCCGATCGTATAGTCGCCGAACGTTCGGCCAAAGAGCAGGCCATAGGCGATTGCGGCGAGCAGGAAGCCAGTCGGGTAGCCGCATTGCAGAATCCCGGACACCAGCCCCCGCGCCCGCGGCGGAATGGATTCCATCGCGAGCGAACTGCCGAGGCCCCATTCGCCGCCCATGGCGACGCCGAACAGCGCGCGCAGGATCAGGAAGATCGTGAGGTTCGGCGAGAAAGCGGCGAGCGCGCCCAGGATCGAATAGCAGAGGATATCCAGCATCAGCGCTGGCTTTCGACCCCAGCGGTCGCCAAGTCGGCCGAAGATGAAAGCGCCCACGAACCGCATCGCCAGCGTCAGGAACAAGGCGTACGCCACTGCAGACACCTCGACGCCGAACTCCTTGGCGATGTCCTTGAGCAAAAACGTCAGGAGGAAGAAGTCGAAGGCGTCGAGCATCCAGCCGAGAAATGCGGCGAGGATGGTCATCCTCTGCTGTGAAGTCAGATCCATCATCGTCCTTCCGCAGCGTTCGCACGCGTCGGCGTTGTCAGGTGACTGTCATTCGACAGTTCGATGAATACGCGGGCGCCGACATGGGCACAAGCCGAAGGGCCGCTGTCGGCGTCCGATGCGGCGCGACAGCAAGCCAAATCGTGGGGATCAGGCGTTGCAGGGCGCCGGGGATGGCCAGCGTCGTTACTGCGCAACCCGGCTGTCCTTGGCTGGAAGCAAAGGTCGCGATGGCGCGGCAGCGGATGGATGAATTGACCGGCGAGCGAGCCGGGCATCGGCTCATCGATTCCGTAACGTTCGGGCCATGCGTCGGGCAGGTGATGGGTGCCGAACAGACGGTCGAGCCAGGGAAACATCGACGCGTAGTTGCAGTCGCGCCGCTTGCGATCGTTGGTGTGATGCCAGTGGTGAAAGGCGGGCGTGGTCAGAAGCCATTCGAACGGCCCCAGACGCCGTACATCACAGCGCGGAGGAGCTCGATTTTCTGGTCAACACGCGCATGCATCCCGTCGATCTGGTGTGGTCGTGGATGATCATGCTGACGCCTAGCTTCGCCCTCGGGCTTGCGAATCCTCTCAGCTTCGGCGCCGGCCTGGTCGCAACCGCCATCCTCCTCTCCGGGTCGATGTGGGGATATTTCATCCATTCCAACGTCCGCCCTCGTAGGTGAAGGTGACCGACTCCGTTTCCCGGCCGGAAAAGTCGTGGCTATGGAGGTCAATATTGTTGTGGCAATGGCCTGGCCTCCCAGAGTCACGACCCAATCGTCTATGGTGTTGCCGTCATAGTCGAACTGCTGCGCGGCCGCATCGTCGAAGGTGAGCGTATAGGCATGGCCGTCGCTCAAGCCACCGATTTCTTGGGTGAGCGCCGACGGATGGTAGGTCGAATCGACCCCGTAGAAGTAGTTGCCATCGGGACCTGCACCCCGCGAGTTGCCCCAGAGCGGCAAGGTGTTGGAACCGCTCGGGTTCGCAGACCCGGACGCGATACCGCTTCATCCAGCTATGTCCTCGATCAAACCGCCCGGTTTGCCGTCTCGACAGCCGCGTTGCCCCGCTCTATGAGCGCCCGTCAGGGCAGAGAGCCCGGAGAAGCGGCTCGCGCATGATCATCGCCATCGACGGGCCCGCGGCTTCGGGCAAAGGCACCATTGCGCGCCGAATCGCCGCGCATTACCGGCTGCCTCATCTCGACACCGGACTACTCTACCGCGCCACCGCAGCCGCCCTGATTGCAGAAGACCGAGACCTTTACGACGAAGCCGCGGCCGTCGCGGTCGCTCGAGGGCTGGGGCTCACCGATTTCAACGACGCGACCTTGCGCACGCGCCAGATGGGCGAGGCGGCATCCGTTGTCGCAGCAATGCCGCGAGTTCGCGCGGCGCTGATCGAGGCGCAGCGCGCCTTCGCCGCGCGTCCGGGGGGCGCGGTGCTCGATGGGCGGGACATCGGCACGGTCATTTGTCCCGACGCGGAAGTGAAGATCTTCGTCACAGCCAGCGCCGCGGCGCGGGCGCAGCGGCGTGCGCTCGAATTGGTCCAGCATGGCGAAAGGGCCGACTACAACGCAATATTGGCCGACATCATCCGCCGCGACGCTCGCGACTCTAACCGGTCCGTGGCGCCGTTGCGCCGGGCTGACGATGCGATGACGTTGGACACGACTCATCTCGGGATTGAAGCCGCCTCCGCCGAAGCGCTACGGATCATCGAGACGGCGCGGACCAGGGTTTAGCCGGGTCCGGAGCCGCCGACCTGCGGAACGATCGGCGCCGATCAGGCGGCGGCGCCTTGGGCGAGGCGGCTTTGCGTCGCCCGCAGCCTCTCGATGGCTCCCTCGATCTCGTTGCGTTGCCGCTCGAGGTGGCTGATCTGGGTTACGACCTGCTGCGGATTCAGCTGATCTTCGAGATCCGTCATTTCGGTCGCCCCTTTGCCGCCGATCAGGTCTTGGATTTCGGTCAGCGTGAAGCCGAGCTTCTTGCCCTTAAGGATCATTTCCATCCGAATGCGGTCGCTGCCCCGATAATAACGGGCGTTCCCCTCGCGGCGGGGCTTGATAAGTCCGCGGTCCTCATAGAACCGCAAGGTGCGCAGGCTGACGCCGAATACACGCGACATCTGGCTAATGGTTAACTCCGGCTGCGCCGAATCGAGCGCACTCCGGCCTTCTTCTTCGAGCATCCCGACCGAAACTCCAGCGGAAGCGTGAGCTAAAGACGATATCTTGTTCATGGCCTCTCCTTTCGTCGGCGCCGTTGCGTTCGCGCCTCGTGACTCGCGGCCCTTGCGCGAATCGAATCACTATGCCCTAACGGATCGGATTTGCAACTATTAGTTGCTGCAACTTTCAATGCAACCGTAAGCCACTTGGCGACGCGGGACGGCCATTGGGTCTCCTTAACCGTTTTTTCACCATGACCCCCGACAGAATTACCCCGCGGCGTCGCCTCTGTTCATCCGGCGATTCGCAGCTTCCGAGTGACGGTCGAGGACATGAATAGAGCGATGGCGTGGAATATCGCGGGCGTGGACCGGCGGACCCGCGACGCCGCCGTGGAGGCCGCCCGGCGCGCCGGCATGCGGCTTGACGATTGGCTCGACGAGGTGATCACCGACTACGCCGGTCTGGATCAGCACCCGCGGCTAGAGCACGTGGGAGCGGAAGTCGATCGGCTCGACGCAGCCGCCGGACGCCTGGAACGGATCGCCCGACGAAACGAACAAGCCCAGGCGCGGCGCGCACCCGCGCCTTCGGAAGGTTTTAATTCGGCGATCGAGCGCTTTGAAGTGAGGCTCGCGCGCGCCGAAGCGCAGGCGGCTCGCGCCTTTGAAACGGTCGCCGAAATTCTAGACCGGGACGGCGCAGCACGAGACAGCGACCGCCGTGCGCTCATCGACGCCGTGCGTCGGCTCGAATCGATCCGGACAACCTTGACCGACGTCGCCCAGACTGGCGAGAAACCCAGCAATCGCTTCCCTCCGCCGGGAGCGCTCGATCCGAAGGGGCCGTTTGATCTCAAGGCCGCGGTGTCGCAAATCGCCATGCGGCGCCACGAGCTTGAGGAGCGCGCCGGCCGCGGCGAGACCGGCTCGCTAGACGCCAAGCCTCGGATGGACGGGGCACCTGCCGAAGGTGGGCCGGAAGCGGCGCCGCCGCTCGCGCAATTGTTGCTCGACGACGTTCGGGCTCTGGGGCTTAAGCTCGATGACATGCGCCGCGAGCGAGCCGATCCGAGCGCTTCGGTCGATCTCGGCGCCATGCGCGCGGAAATCGAAACTATGGGCCGAAGTCTAGCCGACCTTGCGCCGCGCAACGCAATCGTCGCGCTCGAGGGCGCCATTCGCGACCTCGTGCAGCGGGTAGAAATGCTGCGCCAAAGCGGTCACGGCGAATTGATGCTCGCTCCGCTCGAGGCGATGGCCGCCGAATTCCGCGCGGCGTTAAGAGCGCATGACCCTCAGTCGGCGGTTGCCGGGCTGGAGCGCGAAATTCGGGCGATCGGCGGCAAGATCGACAGCCTTGCGGCGACGGCGATAAAGCCTGAAACGTTTGAACTCATCCGGCGGCAGACAGAAGAGGTGCGCAATCTCCTCGCTTCCGCTGCGCTGCGCACGCCGCCGCTTGAACGGTTGGAGCGCCAGATCGGCGAACTCGCTGACCGCGTCGAGAGGCTCGACGCAAGTCCCACTCCGCATTTCGAGTCCGCAGAGATGGCCTCGCTTCTTGCGGAAGCCTGTCGACAGATCGAACGCTCGACGCCCCCGGCGGCGCTCGTCTCGATCGAGCGGCGTCTAGAGGAGATTGCGGCGCGGCTCGATCAGGAGATCGCTCGCCCGAACGCTCCCGCGGCGATCGATCCCGGCCGGTTCGACGACTTGGCGCGCCGTATTGATGGCGTCCGCCAGTCTCTTGAGACGCTTCCGCCCGCAACGGTCGACACCGGCCCCATCGAAAGGCTCTTGCGCGATTTCGAGGCTAAGCTCGCCGCCGCCTGCCGCACCGACGCGGATGCCCAAACTCTCCAATCGATATTTGCCGAAATCGGTGGCAAGCTCGACCACCTCGCTAACCCTGATGTTGGACTGCGGCAATTGGACCCGTTGCCCGGCGAGCTTGGCGCGCGGCTAGACGCGGTCGCCTCGCCGGTTGATCTCAATCCGATCGAGACCCTGTTGCGCTCGCTTGAGGCCAAGTTGGAGGCAAGCGCGGCTGCGCCCGTCGATCGTGAGGTTGTTGAGCAAGTCGCCGACGAAGTCGTTCGCCGACTTCACAATGTGAGCCCCCGTCCAGGTCGACCTGGAAGCCGTCGCCCAGCAGATCGACACGATTTATGATCGCCTCGATACGCTCGCCGCGACGAGCGGTGCGAGCCGACGATGCGCAGCCTGTCCTTCATCAGCTTCTTGAAAAGTTGCGCGAGGCCGAACAGGCGAGTGGCTCTCTCGCAGCGGAGAGTTCGGCCGCTATCAACGCCGCGCTTGGCGCGCATTTGGCTGAGCTCAAGTCAGAACAGTCGGGTGCTGACCAGCGCACGCAAGCGCGTCTCGCGGATCTGCAAAGCATTCTTGAGATGCTCGGTGCGCGTCTCGCCAGCATCGAGAGCGAGCTCGCGGCGGACGACGTCGACGAAGAGCTATTGCCGCCCGCCAGATCGGCGAGCCCCGCTCCGCCCATAACCTCCGCGTCGCACGGCGCCGACGGCGGGCCCGAAGCCGCGCCGCAACGCACGGCCCAACCCAAGCCGGCGAGCGCCGGAGATCCGCCGTCTCAGCCGGGCGACGACGGCGAGGATTTCCTGATCGAGCCCGGCGCGGGCGCGCCGCAGCGCGCACGCGAAGCCCGTGATCTCGCTCAAGTTATCGGGCCTAAGACCAATCCCGCCGTGAGCATCCACATCGCCGCCGCGCGCCGCGCCGCGCAGGCCGCCCTGGCGGAGAGCAACGCCGCGCTCAACAGCGGCGGCGTCGTGCAGACTCTAGCCAGTTCCGAAAGGGTGCAGTTCGCCGCGCGCGGAGTTCAATCAGCAAGGGCTTTCTACGCCAATCACAGGCGCACAGTGCTTCTCGGCATCGCGATCGCGATCGCGACGACGCTGGCCGTTAGAATGGTTGGCGTGCGGGCGCCATTTCTGCAGCGCTCGGACGTCGGGGGACAAGCGTTCAATACCGCTAAGCTCGACGCGCCGAAGGGCAAGCCATCCGGCGACGCGATCAAGTCCGGCGGCGAATCGATCGATGTGGCGCCGACCGCATCGATTGCTCAACCGCCGGCCAAGCCAGACGGGCTCGGTCTTGCGCCGAGCGGGCCTTCTGCCGGCGAGCTCACGCCGGCGATCCCGCCCGGGATTTCTGTATCCTTGCGCGCCGCGACGGCCGCCGGCCAGCCTAATGCGCAATACGAACTCGCGATGCGTCTGTTGGAAGGTCGAGGACTGCCGAAGGATCAGTTAGCGGCGGCTCGGTGGTTCGAACGCGCCGCCTCGCTCGGCCTGGCCCCAGCGCAGTATCGGCTTGGCTCGATGTACGAAAAGGGAATCGGCGTGACCCGCGATACGGCGGCCGCCAAGAGCTGGTACCTGAAGGCGGCTGAGGCCGGCAATGCACGGGCCGCGCACAATCTTGCGGTCATGAGCGCCGAGCCTGGCGACGGCGCCCCGAACTATCCCGAAGCGGTGAAATGGTTCCGAAGGGCAGCCGAACTCGGCGTCCGCGACAGCCAGTACAATCTCGCAATCCTTTACGCGCGCGGGCTCGGCGTAGAAAAGGACCTCGGGCAGTCGTGGTTGTGGTTGTCGCTTGCCGCTCAGCAGGGCGACGCGGACGCCGCGACGAAACGCGACGAAATTGCCCGCGAGATCGATCCTGTCGCGCTCGCCTCCGCATTGGCGAAGTTCATAATCTTCAAGGCCGCTAAGCCTGATCCTGCGGCAAACGAGGTCGCGGCGCCGCCGGGAGGCTGGGACGCCAAGACCGGCTCGTCCTCGCTTGGCCAATCTCCGCCGTCGACCGACGCGGCTCGCCCACCAGCGCCTCTTTGACCAGGATACCGTGAGAGCGGCGCTTGATCTTGCGTAGCTCTGGGCTTCCCGTCATGACGACTTATGCATGGCCGCGAGCTTGAACTGGATCCTCAACTCGCCGGCTCCGAGCCCCGGCTTCGCTTGCGGCTTCTCGGCCTCACCGACCTGCACGCGAACCTCTATCCTTACGACTATTATCGTGATTGTCGGGACGATTCGGTCGGCCTAGCGCGCGCGGCGTGTCTGGTCGCGGAGGCGCGCAGGGAGGCGCCCAACTGTCTATTGTTCGACGATGGCGACATCCTTCAGGGCACGCCTCTGGGAGATCTAGCGGCTGAAGCAATTATCGCGGATCACAGGGCAGTCCACCCCGTCATCGCCGCGATGAACACACTTGACTATGCCGTCGCGACTCTCGGGAACCACGATTTCAATTACGGCCTCGAGGCGCTTGAGCGCGTTTATGCGCAAGCACGCTTTCCCGTCGTCTGCTGCAACGTGCGCAAAAGCGATGGCACGCCGTGGTTTCCGCCTTCGATCGTGATCGAACGCACGTTTGTCGACGAATCCGGAACCGCCCGCCGGCTCAAAGTAGGAGCGATCGGCGTCGCGCCGCCGCAAATCGCACAGTGGGACGAAGCCCATGTGCGCGGGCGCTTGCTCACGGTCGACATCGTCGAGGCCGTGGGCGCGGAGCTCAATGAACTTAGGACCCGCGTCGATTTGGTCGTCGTACTCTGTCACTCGGGCATTTCGCGGCTCGCCTCAACTCGAGGGGAGGAGAACGCGGGCCAGGACCTTGCCAGGCTCGAGGGCGTTGATGCCCTGTTCCTGGGCCATCAGCACCTGCTGCTTCCCGGTGAGGATTTTGTCGGTTTGCCGGGCGTCGACGCGGAGCGCGGACGGATCCACGGCAAGCCTGCCGTCATGGCGGGTTTCTGGGGCAGCCATCTCGGTATCATTGATCTCCGGCTCGAACTGAAAACGGGCTGGCGCGTCGTGGAGGCTCAAGTGGAGGTCCGGCCGATCGCGCGACGCGACGCAGAGGGGCGCGCGATCGCGCTGGTCGAGTCGGAGGCGTCCGTGCTCGAAGCGGCCAAGACCGCGCACGAAGCGACGCTGCGCCACATCCGCACGCCGATCGGCAAGCTCGCGACCAGGCTGCACAGCTATTTTGCTCTGATCGGCGACAGCTCGACGGTCAGCCTCGTCAACGCGGCTCAGCGCGCCTACGCCATGCCCCTCGTAGCGGCGCGGGCGGACTTGGCGTCGCTGCCCATGCTTTCAGCAGCGGCGCCATTCAAATGCGGAGGCCGCAGCGGACCCTATTCCTATATCGACATTGCCGCGGGACCGCTTGCGATCAAGGACGTGGCGGACATCTACCCGTACCCCAACAGTCTAAGGGTGGTTAAGGTTGACGGTGCGGTGTTGCGGGAATGGCTCGAGCGCTCGGTTTCCATTTTCCACCGCATCGATGCCGGCCAACGCGGTGAGCAACCGCTGCTCGGCGCCGCCTTCGCGGTTTATAATTTCGATGTGATCGATGGCGTCAAGTACACGATCGACGTCACCGAGCCCGCACGCTACGACGAATCGGGCGCGCTAGTTGCACCACGCGCGCACCGGATTTGTGACCTGACGCTCAAGGGTGCCCCCGTCGATCCGAACCAGCCGTTTCTCGTCGTCACCAACAATTATCGCGCCAGCGGCGGCGGCGGGTTCCCCGGCTGCGACGGAACGAGCGTCGTGATCGAGGCTCCGGACGCGAACCGCGACGTGCTGCTCGAGTATGTCGGAAGTAAAACCGAAATCGCGCCAAAATCGAATGGCGCCTGGCGCTTTGCCCCTTGGCCAAGCGTCGTGGTCGCGACCTATCTCACGTCGCCTGCCGCGTCGGACCTCCCGGCGCCGCTCGGCCTGAAGCTGACCCCGATGGGCCTCGCGCCCGGCGGTTTCTTGAAGTTGGGCGTCGACACTGCGTGACCGGCGCCAAAAGCAAGATTTCCCACCAACAAACTTCATTTGTCAGGGCTGGGAGATTCCCCTTAGGTCCGCGTTATGTAGCTGCGCGGCGGCCTCACTGCTCCCTCGTGCGTCCAAAACTCGCCGTTAGGAGGCGAGTATCTGCCAATTATCAGGTGCTGAGTGTTTTCGGGGCGCAGGATGACCTGCCTCTGAGTGGCTTCGCCAAGTCGTCGCATAAAGTTGGCTAAGGATTTAGCTGGGGAAAATGTCGCAATGGCACGCAGATCAAGGTCGAACTCAATGTTGTTGGCCAAAAGAAATGGCAGTTGAGAGTCACTCCCCTCATTATGATCGCCAGCTGAGGGCCGTGTTTGTCGCGAGTGCTGAAAATCTGCGCCCGTCCCTCTCAAAATCGACAGCGATTTGCGTCCATTTCTATCGCTGCTATTAGAGTCGTCGAATCCGCAAAAGCAATCTCGACTCGCATCAGGTACAAATCTCAAGCAGACGGTGCGAAAACGCGGGCCTGATGGAATCAACGAATCGACAATTTCTGTCGACGGCAATTGATTGCAGAAAAGCAGAAAATGAGTTAGGCTTGCTCGATGAGCCATACTGCGTTTCTGCACCGTAAGAATACCGGCTCCTGTCCCGGCGCCGCCGCCCCAGCGGCAAAAGAGCGCGAGAAATTTTCTTCCGCCAAAAATCCGGCGTAACCCATTGAAAAGTCTCGTTTCGGACGAGAGAATCCAAGGAAATCCAAGGAAATCCAACCCTCATGATCGGGGTTTCCGCAGCGAAACAGCCACGAGCCAAGAAATCCCAAACGATCGACCGCGCCGATGTCGCGGCCGCTGCCGAGACGGAGCCAAACCATCCGCTGGTCCGCGTCGCTCGGAAGGCGAATTGATCAATCTAGATCTCGTATAACTCGTAAGAGGCCGCCGGAAAATCCGGCCGGCGCCCGTCACTGGCTCAAGGACGTGGCTTGCGCCGCGGTGTCGACCGACCTCTCGCGCTTCGTGGGATCGAGGATCTCGCTCGGCGCGGCGACCGCGCCCGTGGCGACGCCGGCGGCGACATTGATCGCGCCACTCGTGAACGTGCCGAGCGATTCGACCAGGCCCCCCTTGGCGTCGCTGAGCGACTGACCCTCAGCCAAGCGCTGGCCGATCGCGCCAACGACTTCTCCGCTGGCGAATTTGCCGTGATTGGTGAAGTCGCCCGAGGCCATGCCGGTCAAGTCGACGACTTGCACCCTGCCCTGCTCGAGGATCGAACGATAAGGCTCCTTGCTCGGATCGAGCGCGCCGAGTCGCGTCGAGTCGCGCGCAAGGAAGCTCGACAGGCCAAGCGCACGATCGTCTCGCGAAATGAACAGAGTGAACTGCGCTGGCCGCGGCCCGGCGTCGATTTCGGCGATCTGGCGGCGGAAGACGTCGACGTCGATGTCCGGCGAAGCCAGCATCACGTCCCGGATCTTGGGCGAGAGCCCGTGATCGCGGATCGACATCTGTCTCAGCGACTCGACCGCGAGGTAATTGCCCATCGAATGGGCGAGGATGGATATTGAATCGACGTTTGGGTCTTTGACTAAAGCCTGCAGCACCGCCTCCAACGCATCGCGCGAATACACCGCGCTGTCGCGATCATAGACGTAGTCGGTCACATTGCCGCCGGAAGGCCAAGTGAACAGCACCGGAGCGACATCGACACGCGCGTCGTGAACGATCTGCGCGAAGCGATAGACCGCTTCCTCGAAGCGAGTGTTGAAGCCATGGACGAAGATGAGAACCCTGCGCCCCGGCGTGCGCCGTATGCGCGCATCGAAGTTCGCTTTCGCCTGAGCCAGGTCCATGCGATCGGCGCGCAAGATGGTGAAGTCACGCTCCGGATTGGCTGGCAGAGAGGACGGAAGCGTGACGTCCCCTGGCTGGCGCGCCCCGGGCGGCGGGATCGATACGACGATATCCGCGAAATCCAGCCCTCGTCCCCTGGATCCTCCGAACATGACGCCCGGAGGCTCAAGGACGGGCGCGCGGGTCGTCGCCACAAGGAGGTCGACCTGGCTCGCGTCCGGCGCGCTCGGTCCGACGACGAGGGTGCCGTAGGGACGGCTTGGAGCAACCTGCGGCGATCGCCGACAGAGCGATCACATAAACGACGCCAACTTGAGATCGCGCCGCCGCTCCCCTCAGCGGCGCGCGCAGCCAACGCCATAAGCGCGCGCCCAGCCCAAGCCCCATGACGCCAACGCTGTTCTCAGTCGTGCATCAGATCGACGGCCGGAGCGGGCAAAGCGCTCAACGCGTACTCGATTGGCGGCGACAGAAGGCCCGTCTTCGCCGGCTCTGCCGGCTTCTGATTCTGGGTCATGAACCACCAGATCGCCAGCAGCACGACAATGACGATCAGAATAATCGCCCACATCGGGAAGCCGCTCGACGTCGGCGCAGGCGGCGTCGGGACCCTCGATGCGGCGGTTTGAGCAGTCCTCGCGGCGGCTTCGGCGCTCCTTGCGGCGGAGCTGGCAGCGGAACTGGCTGTCGAACTTGCGGCGCTCGCAGCGCTCGAGACCGTCGACGCCGCGGTTTGAGTCGCGCCGGCGGCCGCCGCGCCGAGACCGGCCAGAAGTCCAGAAGCCCCGAGCACTCTCGAAAGTTCGGGCGGAAGCGCAGCCGAGATTGCGCTTTTCTGACTGTTCAGCATCGAAAGAATCGCCGAGGGGTCCGACCAGTTCGAAGGATCCTGCTGACCGATGGTGCCGACCGCCGCATGCGTGACCGTGCCGAGCAGCGCCTGCGTCGCGGGCTGCGGAGCGCCGGAAAACTGGCTCAGCGCGCCCGTGAGGCTCGAGAGGCCGCCACCGCCGAGAAGGCCGCTCAGGAGCGTGCCGCCTTCGTTCAGGAAGCGAGTGTTGCCGCCGGTGATCGCGCCGCTGAGCTTCGTCAAAATATCCGGATCGGAGTTGGAGACGGCGTCGGACACCTTCTGAGCGCCTCCGGGCGCAGCCGCCGCCGTGCCGAGCGAGGCGAGGATTGCCGGGACCGCTGCAGCGACAAGCTTCTGCGCCACCGCTTCATTAATGCCGAGCGCCCGCGCCAGGCCGCCGACCAATTGCGGCGTCAGGAACTGGGACACGAGACTAACAAGATTGATCGCCATTGCAGCTTCCCCTCGCACCAAAAAGGTAAACGACCGAGAGCTTTTAACAGACTTTCACGCGCTTGGCGCGCTCTAGGGCATCGAAAAATGAGTTGCAGGCGGGGTCCGCTCGGCCGTCGCCAGGGAAATCCTGGCTTCGGAGGGACGGATGTTACAAGTCTTCTGGGCGCCGGGCGATAAGAACGGCGCTCGAAAAGACCAGAACCTCCTGCCCACGTTGGTTGACGCCGCGAAATATGTTGGTGACGAGACCCCATCTCGGCTTGGAGGTCTCGCGTTTCGACACCGTCTCCACCGAATACGAAACGATATCGCCCTCATGCACCGGGGATGGCCAGCGCATGTCTTTGAAGCCCGGCGACACGCCAAGCTGCGGAAGCGTCTCGCCGCGCTCGGCCATGGTGGCGCGCAAGGCGCTGCGCGTGTCCACCAGTCGACGCATCCCTGCGGCGGCCACGTGCATTCCCGAGGCGGCGAGCCGCGCGGCGCCCGCGGCGGCTTGAGCAACGATGCGCGGATCGAACCGTTTCCCGTAGGCGAGAATCGCTTCCCGAGAGAACTCAGTCTGGCCAAGATCGGTTGACTGACCGATGCGGATGTCCTCGTAGAACATGAAACCCGGCTAGTTCCCGAGTGGCTGTGGACGCTGCTTGAGCAGGAGCACGCTGCGCTGCGTCATGGCGGCCTCGCCGTCCTGATTGACGACTTCGTAGAGAAACTCGACCTCGCCGGCGCTCGTCTGGCCTTCGCGGGAGCGATTGGCGAGCGTCTGGCGCCGCACATGCAGCCGATCGCCCGGCCTGACCGGCTGCTGCCAGCGGACCTCTTCGACGCCGGCCTCCTCGAGGATGGCCGCGCGCGTGAGGAACGCCTCGCAGTTCATCCGCAACAGCAGCGCGGACGTGTGCCATCCCGAGGCGATGAGACCGCCGGTCGCCGCACGCGCGGCCTCTTCATCGGTATGGAAAGGCTGGGGATCGAAGTCGCGGGCGAACGCGATGATCTCGTCAACCGAAACGTCGACTCCGCCATACTCGACCAATTCGCCAAGCGGAAAGTCTTCGAAATAGAGCGCCTCCGGCATTGGCTCTCAATTCGCGAAACGGAAATGCAGGACGTCGCCGTCGGCGACCACATAGTCCTTGCCTTCGAGCCGGAACTTGCCCGCCTCGCGCGCGCCGGCCTCGCCGCCATTGGCGACATAGTCGTCATAGGCAATGGTTTCGGCGCGGATAAAGCCCTTTTCGAAATCGGTGTGGATGACGCCGGCCGCTTGCGGGCCCCTGGTTCCCTGTTCGATCGTCCACGCGCGCGCCTCCTTGGGCCCCACGGTGAAGAAGGTCACAAGGTGCAAGAGCGCGTAACCGGCGCGAATGACGCGGCTGAGACCGGGCTCACTCAACCCGATCGCCTCGAGGTAGGCCTCTTGTTCGGCCAGGGGCAAGAGGGCGATCTCGCTCTCGATTTTCGCTGACACCACGGCCGCGACTGCGCCTTCCTTGGCCGCCTGTTCCCTGACCAGATCGGAATAGGCGTTGCCCCGGTCGGCTGATCCTTCGTCGACGTTGCAGACATAGAGAACCGGCTTCGAGGACAGGAGGCCCAGCGACTGGAAAAGACGCCGCTCGTCGCGGCTGACGCCAAGGGCGCGCGCCGGGCGCCCCTCTTTCAGTTCGCCAAGGCTGCGCTCGGCGAGCGCCAACAGTTCCTTGGCCTCCTTGTCGCCGCCCTTGGCCTTCTTCTCCATTTGCGCGATGCGGCGCTCGAGGCTCTCGAGATCGGCCAGCATCAGCTCGGTTTCGATCGTGGCGATGTCGGACAAGGGGTCGACGCGGCCTTCAACATGGGTGACGTCGCCGTCGTCGAAACAACGGACGACATGGGCGATCGCATCGCATTCGCGAATATTCGCCAGAAACTGATTGCCGAGCCCTTCGCCCTTGGAGGCGCCGCGCACGAGCCCGGCAATGTCGACGAAGGACAGCCGGGTCGGGATGATCTCCTTGGAGCCGGCAATGTCCGCGAGCGTCGCCAGACGAGGGTCTGGCACCGCGACATCGCCGACATTGGGTTCAATCGTGCAGAAGGGATAATTGGCCGCCTGCGCAGCGGCTGTCTGCGTCAGCGCGTTGAAAAGCGTCGACTTGCCGACATTCGGCAGGCCGACGATGCCGCATTTGAAGCCCATGGAAGCCGTCGTTGGATTGGGGAAGGTCGGACCTCATGCGCGGGCTTCAGGACAAAAGGCAAGAGCGCCGGGGCAGGGTTCGCGGGCGGTCGATGATCAGCGGACGCCCACGGCTCTCATTTCCCGCAGGGTCGAGCTGTAGGCTTCCGCCACCCAGTCGCGCATCTGATTGGAGTCCGGCGGAAATTCGAGCTCGACCGACGCGGCGCCGGCAAAACCAGCGTCCCGAATGGCGGAAAGATACTCTCCGAACGGCGTATTTCCTCGCCCTGGAGGGAGGTCGCCATGATTGAGCCCGTCGCAATCGGAGACGTGAACCTGAGCGATCCGGCCCTTGAGCCGAGTGAGCGCGGCCGGCGGAATTCGCATGAGCCAGAAATGCGAGATGTCCACTGTAGCCTTGACGTTCTCGAGGCCGACGTCGTCCAGGAAACGCTCCATGTCGTCCAGCGTTTGGATGAAGGCGAACTCGAACGGAAGCAGTTCGATCGCAAGCTCGAGGCGCCGTTCTGCGGCATGTCGTCCGACCTGCTGCGTGGCGTCGACCACGAGCTTCCACTCGCTCTCCGCCGGCACCAGGTGGTGCTGGAACATGTACTCGCCCGGGACGAAGCAGAGGTTCTTGGCCGATGAGAACTCGGAGGCCAAGTCGAGGACGTTCTTCGCGCGTTCGATATGATAGGAACGGACGGCCGGATTGAAATCGCTGAGACCGAGGCAGGTGCACACGAGCGAGTTGATCGGCAAGTCGACGCTGCGCACGTCGGCGACATAGTTGCGGCGCTCGGCCGGATTCATTCGGCCCGGGTCAAAACCGATGAAGAGATCGAGGCTATCGAAACCGATTGTCTTCGCTTCCTGCCTCCCGGGCTGCCCCTCGTATTGCGACCCGAACCAGGCGGAATCGATCAAGCCCAGCTTCCACTCAGGATAAGCCGTCATTGGTTTTTCCTCCCTGGACAAAACGATAGCGGACGATCATTTTGCCGTGCAAGGGCTCGCGAAGCTTTTTCCAGGGCCATCTGCTGCGCGTAACCCGCCACACTGGCGTCGTCAGGCCGCCGGCGCCCGTCCCCGCGTCGCGGCGGATCGCCTGGATGGCGCCGGCGGAATTGGCGCCCAGCTACGGAGTTAGGCTTTGTCGGACGCGCCGAATGCGATCGAGTCGGAGGCCGTCGCGCGGCTTCTCGCGCTGCGGGAATCGATCGCGCGGAGGGCGCGCGATTGCGGGCGCGAGCCGGAAACGATCAAGCTCGTCGCCGTCTCGAAGACCTTTTCGGCCGACGAGGTCTGGCCCACGATCGCCAGCGCCGGCCAGACGCGCTTCGGCGAGAACCGGGTGCAGGAGGCTATTCCGAAATGGCGCGACTTGCGGGCGCGCGCGGGCGATCTCGGCAAGACGATCGAGCTTCATCTGATCGGCCCGCTGCAAAGCAACAAGGCGCGGGAGGCGGTAGAGACTTTCGACGTGATCGAGACGGTCGACCGGGAAAAAATCGCCGCAGCGCTCGCGCGCGAAATCGACCGGGTCGGCAAGCGACCGCGCCTTTTCGTCGAGGTCAACACCGGAGGGGAAGCGCAGAAGGCAGGCGTCCTTCCCGAGGACGCCGACGCCTTTATCGCGCTCTGCCGCCAGACTTATGGATTGACGATCGAGGGCCTGATGGCCATCCCCCCGGCGAACGAGATGGTCTCGCCGCATTTCGCCCTGCTCGGCGTCATCGCGGAACGCAACGGACTGGCCGAGCGTTCTATGGGCATGAGCGCCGACTGGCCGCTTGCGGTGCAGCTCGGCGCGACGTATGTCCGCGTCGGTTCCGCGATTTTCGGCGCCCGCGATTCACCTCATTGAAACGCGAATCGGCCGACATGCTCTGTTTCCGAGATACGTCGCTGAGCCGATTGAGGTTTTGATAAAATGTGGGCGTTGACGGTCTAGTGGCGATCCTGATCTTCATCCTGAGCCTCATTTTGCTGATCGCCGCCGCGGCGAGCGGGTATCGAGAGCATCGACCTTTTGCCGACGAGCACCGGCGTTTTGTATGCGCTGGCCGGAGCGGTCGCCGCTTGCGGCGCGGTGGTGACGTTCGCCATCGGCGGTTCTGACCTGGCGGATCGGCGCGCTCACGAAGCTCGTGCAGCAATCCGCTGGACCCTTCGACCGTTCCGGCCGGCTTCGAAGTGACGCCTTCGACCGAGACCGCGCCGGCCGAGGACGTTTCCGCCGCGCTATCGGCGATTGAAGCGCGAGCTTCGGAGAACGTTGACGAAGCGCCCGGGGTCGAGGACGACAGCCCGATCAACTTCAACCGCAGCGGACACCTGCCTTCGCTAGAGACGATCGAAACGGTCCTCGAGACGCCAGAAGAGCCGCAGGGGCCGCCGAGCCTGATCGGCAGCTATTCGTCGGCCGGGGCCAATTACAAGATCTTCTCCGACGGCTCGATCGAGGCCGAAACGGGCGAAGGCACGTTTCAGTTCGCCTCGATGAGCGACTTCAAGCGCCATCTCAGCGAGACGAAGGCGAAGACGGCGTCGCGCCGAATAGCTCCGCGGTTCGTTTGGGTTTTCTTGGGCTCCGGCTGTTTCGCTACGAAAACCCCAATTTTGAGCGTTGGATTTCCTTGGATTTCCTTGGATTCTCTCGTCCAAATCGTGACTTATCAATGGGTTACGAGGATTTTTCGCGAGAAAAAAATTCTTGCGCCCTTTTCCCCGGCAGAAGCGCCAAAAGGAGCGAGAGGACGCTTAGGCATCCAGAAGGCGCAAGACTGTTCATCCCACCAGCTTAACCTAATTTCCGCTTTTCCGCAATGAGTTGCCGAACTCTTCGTTATGGTGGTGGGGCTGGGATTCTGGTTCTCCGTCTTGGCCGGGCTTGACCCGGCCATCCACGAGAACACCGCAACCTCGTCGTAAGCCTCTGAACTGGCGGAAGTCTGAGCGGACAAGAGATTTGTCGCGGCGCCGCGTGGATGGCCGGCACAAGGCTGGCCATGACGGCGTCACCGATAATCGACCCGGGACCGAGAGCTAACGCCTCAAGAGCCAAATTGCCCTTCGCCTCCTCTTGCGGCCCATCCAAAAGAGGAGTTCACGGTGTCAGCGTCGGCGCTTTTTGACCGCCGGTGAAGAACTGGTCGTAATAGGCGTCTGTGACCAGGTGGCGATCCTTGCCGTTGGCGAAGCAGGTGCTCTGCACGGTCATCGACGGATCGTAATAGTCGTCGATGTTGGCGTTGGTGATGATCGGCAACGGAAAGAAGATCGTGTTCACCTTCGGCTTCTGGCCGGACATGATGCGGATCGCCGGCACGAACGCCTCATAGCCCGTCGGGCCGCCGTCCTGCGCCATCGTGAAGACTCGAGAACTTGTGGTCCTTCCAGAAGGCGAGAAAGCTGCACTGATTGGTGACGTCGGTGACGATCGTCACCGGCCGACCGGCCTGCTCAAGCGCCTGGCCGACGCCAACCCCCATGTTGCCTGTCGACCACACTGCATCGACGGCCTGCGGATGGGTGGCGAGATATTTGAGCATCTCCGATTTCGCGACCGCGCCCGTCCACATGCCGTAAAGGTCGCCAGTGATTTTGACGTCGGGGTTGGCTTTCGCGGCTTCAAGGAACGCTTCATGTTCGGCGACCGTATCCGTGGTGCCGGGCTGTCCGTTCATGAGAACGACATTTCCCTTGCCGCCAAGCTGCTTCATGATCCAGTCGCCCTGCAGCTTGGCGTAGAAGTAGGGATTGCGCGCGACGTTGATGGCTTGGGGGCAATCGACCGGCGCATCGATCGTCACGACGAGGACGCCCTTGTCGAAGGCGTCGCGGATGCCGGAGCACAAACCCGTCGCCGAGCCTGGATACATCATGATGAGATCGCAGCCCTGCGCGATCTGCGTCTTCAGCTGCGTGAGCTCGAGATTGATGTCGCCGTTCGAATTGGTGACGATCAGCTTGTCCTTGGCCAGTCCCTGCTTTGCGAGTTGCGACGTCAGGTCCTGCAGCTCCGCGACCAGATTGGCGCGCCATGAATTGCCGAGGTAGGAATCGTTATGACAGATCTGCCAGGGCGCCTTGTGGGGCTGCCAATTGGCCAGCGGATCGGCGACGATTTTCGTCGAGTACCAATAGCCCTGATAATATTGCTGAGCGTCCTTCGGAACGTTCGCGAGCGCCGCCGCCTGTTGCTCGGGGGTCGGACTTTCGTCCGCAAGGGCTTGCGAACTGAGAAGGCTCGGCAGCGCAACAGCCAGCGCGCCGATTAGCCCAGCGTTGCTGCCCGCAAAGTTCGCCAACCTGACATGCTTTCCTCCCCAACGCTCCAAGCCGGCACACTTCGCCGTGCTTGAAGCGACGTCGGTCCTAGGCTGCGCGGCCTTGTTCTTGTTCTAGGCAGCTTGGTGGAACGTGAGGAAGTCGTTGTTGGCTAGGGCGCCATCGCCTTTGACGATGAGGAGAGCGGCGCGCCTGTGACGGTCTAGAATGCGACGCCGTTCTCTTTCGCCAGCCCCGCCAGCGACACATTGGGCCGCGCGCCGATGTGCTGAATGATCTCCGCCGCGGCCATGACGCCGAGCCGCCCGCAGGTGCTCATGTCGCGCCCGCGCGCAAGGCCGGCCAGAAAGCCGGCGGCGAACATGTCGCCCGCGCCTGTCGTATCGACGAGCTTGGCGATCGGGAAGGCCGGGACCTCCCAGGTCTGATCGCCATTGACAATGATGCAGCCCTTTTCCGAGCGGGTGACGATTCCGAGCACGCCCTCTGCGCGCAGATTGCCGAGCGCCTCGTCAAATTCCGGCGTCTGGTACAGGGACAGAACTTCGTCGGTGTTGGCGAAGATCGTATCGACGGTTCGCGAGCGCATGAGCTCGATGAATTCGCCGCGGAACCGATCGACGCAGAACGAATCCGACAGAGTGAGGGCCACCTTGCGGTCGGCGGCGCGCGCGATCTCGCCGGCCTTCTGGAACGCCGCTTTGGCCGCCGGTCGGTCCCACATGTAGCCTTCGAGATAGACGACCTTCGCCGATTTGACCAAGGCCTCGTCGACGTCCACTGGCGCCAGATAGGAGCTCGCGCCGAGATAGGTGTTCATCGTCCGCTCGCCGTCGGGCGTGACATAGATGAAGCAGCGCCCCGTGCTCGGTCCTTGCTCGGCAGGCGAGGTCGAGAAAGCAACGCCGGTCGAGCGGATGTCATCGGCGAAGGTCGCGCCGAGCGGGTCTTGTTTTACCTTGCCGATATAAGCGGCCCCGACGCCAAACGAGGCGACGCCGACGATGGTGTTGGCGGCCGAGCCGCCTGAGATCACGCGCGGATCAACACGGGCGGCGTACAGAGCCTCGGCCCGATCCTCGTCGATCAGGTTCATCGCGCCCTTCAGCATCTCCTGAGCGCTCAGATAATTGTCGTCCGCATAGGCAAGAAGATCGACCAGTGAATTGCCCAGCCCCAAGACTTCGACCATCGCGCTCATACCCCTCTCGAATTTTTTTGCAGAAGCGGTTCCTCGCATTGGCGCGGAGGCGTGGTCAATTCGAGGCGAGCGATAGCGGCGGAAGCCCCTTCCGATTGCCTCCCCGTCCAGGCGGCGCCCAGCCCGCGCCCTCGCATTGCCAACAGGCTGGGATTGGATAAACTTGGTTAAGAATTGGACATCGCAGGTCGCAAAGAGCCTGCCGCCGGTTCGCCGCGCCTAAGGCGACGGTCGAAAACAAATGGGGAGGCAAACATGCTCGGGCTGATGCAGAGCCGCCCACTTCTTATATCGGGCCTCGTCGACTACGCCTCGACCTGGCATGGGAAGCCGGGAGATCGTATCCCGCGACGCGGAAGGCGCGGTCCATCGCTCAAACTACGCCGAAGTCGCGGCGCGCGCCAAACGGGTCGCGAACGCGCTCGACACGCTCGGAGCGGGTCCTGGCGATCGCGTCGCGACCCTCGCCTGGAACGGCCATCGGCATCTCGAAATCTACTATGGCGTGACCAGCTCGGGACGCATTCTGCACACGGTCAATCCGCGGCTCTTTCCCGACCAGATCCAATACATCATGCACCACGCCGAAGACGCGTATGTGTTCTTCGACCCGGTTTTCACGCCGCTCATCGAGGCGCTCGCCCCCGCCTGCCGCTTGTGCGCGGCTGGGTCGCGCTTTGCGACAAGAACCAGCTTCCCAAGACCAAGCTAGAGGGGCTGCTCGCCTACGAGGATCTCCTGGCGAAGGCGTCGCCCGATTACGAATGGCCGCTTCTCGACGAGAACACGGCCTCGACGCTCTGCTACACCTCCGGCACGACCGGCAATCCAAAGGGCGTGTTGTACAGCCACCGCTCGACGCTGTTGCACGCCTTCGCCGCCTGCGCCGCCGACGCATTCGGACTTGTGGCGCGGGATTCGATCCTCACCGTGGTGCCGCTTTTCCACGCCAACGCATGGAGCCTGCCGTTTTCCGCAGCGATGTGCGGAGCGAAGCTCGTGCTCCCCGGTCCGAGGCTCGATCCCGAAAGCCTCTATATGCTGCTTGAGAGTGAGGGGTGCACCAAGGCCTTCGGTATTCCGACGATCTGGCTCAACTTCCTTGCCTGGGTGGAAGCGAACAAGGCGAAGCTCGACCTTTCCAAGCTGAAACTGAAGGTGGTTGGCTCGGGCGGTTCGGCGGCGCCGCGTGCGACGATCGAGAAGTTCCGCGAGCTGTTTGGCGCGACCGTGCTGCACGCTTGGGGAATGACCGAAACGAGCCCCCTCGCCACTACGGGCGCGCCGCTTGCCAAGCACGAGGGCGCCAGCGCAACCGAACTTACCGACATGCAGGTCAAGCAGGGGCGCCAGGTGTACGGGATCGAACTCAAGCTGCTCGACCACGACGGCGGCGATCTGCCGCACGACGGCGTTTCGGTTGGCGAATTGAAGGTGCGGGGAAACTGGGTGATCTCGGGTTATTTCAAGGGCGAGGGCAGCGAGGCCGTGGACAAGGACGGTTGGCTCAGCACGGGCGACGTCGGGACGATTGATCCCGACGGTTATGTGCAGCTCACCGACCGTCTGAAGGACGTCATCAAGTCGGGCGGCGAGTGGATTTCCTCGATCGAGATCGAGAACCTCGCCATGTCGCATCCGGACGTGTTCGAGGCTGCGGTCATCGCAGTCGAACATCCGGTCTGGCAGGAGCGCCCGCTCCTGATCGTCCATCCCCGCGAGGGACGGACGCCGACCAAAGCCGCGCTGCTGCAATTCCTGTCGGAAAAACTGGCGAAGTGGCAGGTTCCGGACGATGTCGTGTTCGTCGACGCTCTGCCCGCATACCGCGACTGGCAAGCTGCTCAAGACGGAATTGCGCCAGCGATTTCACGGACATCTCGCAGTCAGCGCCTGAAGGGGCGGCCGCTGACAGTCTCGTGGTTCACAACGATTTATCCTTGACTTAGCGGCTCCCCACGTCCACATGCAGACCAAGCCGCCAATCGCGCGGTCATTGGCGCTCCGGCCGCGTGAAGGACTTTCAGTCCGCCTGCCGAGCGCCCTTTAATCTCCCTTCGACGTCCGGACACGCGGGGCGTTCCCTACCCCCCGCCGCTATACGCGCGTCTCCCGCGCCGCTGCGGCACATCGAAAGACTTTCACTTGGATAATTTTCATGGGTTCGGCCTTGCCGCGCCCCTCAATACAGCGCTGACCAAACTCGGCTACACGCGTCCGACCCCAATTCAGGTCCAGGCGATCCCGCCGTTGATGAAGGGCCACGACCTGGTCGGCATCGCTCAGACAGGCACCGGCAAGACGGCAGCCTTCGCGTTGCCGATCCTCAACCGGCTCGTCACCGACCGGCGCCCAGCGCCGAGAGGCGGCGCGCGCGTGCTCGTGCTGAGCCCGACTCGCGAACTCGCGAGTCAGATCGCCCAAAGCTTCCGCGACCTATCCGACGGGCTTGGGCTGAAGATCGCGGTCGTGTTCGGCGGCGTGCCGCATGGCGCTCAGATTCGCGCGCTTCAAGCCGGCCTCGATGTGCTGGTCGCGACGCCCGGCCGTCTGCTCGATCATCTCGACGCCGGCGTCGCCCGTCTCAACGCGGTCGAATTTCTGGTGCTCGACGAAGTCGACCAGATGCTCGACCTCGGCTTCGTCAAGCCGATCCGCCGCATCGTCCGGGAATTGCCCAGGCAGCGGCAGAACCTGTTCTTCTCCGCGACGATGCCCACCGACATTCGCGCGCTCGCCGGCGAATTGCTGCGGGACCCGGTTGAGGTGTCGGTGACGCCCGCCGCCAAGACCGCCGACCGCGTCGAGCAAAGCGTGCTGTTCGTCGAAGCGGCGAAGAAGCGCGATCTGCTGGTCGAACTGTTCGACGATGCCGAACTCACACGCGTCCTCGTCTTCACCCGCACCAAGCACGGCGCAGACCGCGTCACCCGCACTCTCGACGAGGCGGGCATCAACGCTGCCGCGATTCATGGCAACAAGAGCCAGGGGCAGCGCGAGCGCGCCTTGGCCGCGTTCCGCGGCGGGGAGACGCGGGTGTTGGTCGCGACCGACATCGCGGCGCGCGGCATCGACATCGACGGCGTCAGCCATGTCGTCAATTTTGAACTGCCGCAGGTCGCCGAGGCCTATGTTCACCGCATCGGCCGCACGGCGCGAGCGGGCAAAGCCGGTCAGGCGATTTCGTTCTGCGACCATGAAGAGCGCGATCTCTTGCGGGCGATCGAGCGCCTGACGCGGCTCACTCTGTTCAAGACTGATCGGCGTGGCGCAGCAGGTCCAAAGCCCGCGCCCGTCGTGCGGAAGGTGGCGGCCGTGGCAGCGGCGGCGCCGTCGTCGAAGCGCCCGCATCACATGCCGCATCGAGACCCGCGAGGCGGCAGGCCTGTCACCGTCGAGACCCGATCGGGCCACCGTCCCGACTTTCGCTCGGGCGGCGCGCGCCTTGGGCGTGAGGTCAAAGGTCGGCGCTGATCGCAGCGCCCTCTGGGCCAGCCTCGAGCGTGAGGCTGGCCGCGGCGCTCTGCCTCAGACGCCGTGCGTGAAGCGGCCGTTCATCATCGTCATGTCGACCCGAGTGGCCGCGATCTCGTGGGGCTCGATGTCGAACAAGTTCCTCTCGAGAACGATCAGGTCCGCGCGCTTACCAACCGTGATCGAGCCGATGCGGTCATCCAGACGCAGCTGATGGGCGGGCGCCATGGTGCTCGCATACAAGGCCTCGGCAAGGTCGAGGCGTTCGTTGGCCGGCTCAAGGACTGCCGCGTTTTTGAGGCCGATCTGCTGGCGCGTCACCGCGACCTGGATGGAATCGAGCGGCTTGTAGGTCGAGGTATAGCCCGCCGCCGGCCAGTCCGTGCCGAACGATACCCGCCCGCCCGCCTGAAGGATGGATTTCGGACGATAGATGCGGCGCTGCCTTGAAGGGCCGTAGCGCACAGTGAGGATGTCGACGGTGTCGGGATCAGCCGTCATCCAGTTGGCCGAGAACTGAGCGGTGACGCCGAGCTTTCCGAACCTTGGGATATCGGAATCCTCGGTCAGCACGTTATGCGCGATGGCGTGGCGCCGGTCGCGCGGCGGATTGGCCGCAATCGCCGCCTCGAAAGCGTCGAGCGCCGTGCGCGCGGTTCGCTCGCCGCAGGCGTGAACGTGGACGTCAATGCCGGCGCGATCCGCGTCGGCGATCATACTCTTCCATTCGGCGTCGCTGAACGGCGAGGCGCCGATCGAATTGGGCTTGTCGGCATAGGGCTCGACGAGCCAGGCGGTGTAGCCTTCCTGCGTTCCGTCGCCGATGATCTTGAGGAATCGCGCCTGAACGAGATCGGTATTGATGCGCTTCGCGAGGTCCTGAGCGTAGAATGTCGCGTCGCGGACAGGCGGGCCTTTGATAAGGTAGGAGGCGACGACGCGAAACGGCAGCCGCTTCTGGTCCTCAAGTTCAGTGTAGAGCGAAAGAATGGCGCCCTGATCCTCGCCAATCGGCGGCACTCCGGCGTCGTAGGCCGTGGTGATGCCCGCGGCCGAGGCCTTCGGCAACCATTGGTCGAGCAGCGTCTTCATCGCGTCGCGCGAGATCGGGTCGACCGCGTTGACGACCTGAAGCACCGCGGCGACCTCGAGAATGTATCCTGTCGGTCGGCCGTTCTTGTCGCGCGTGAAATAGCTGAAGTCCGGGATCGGATCGGGCGTGTCGGCGCTGACACCTGCGATCTCCAGCGCCTTGCTGTTGGCCCACAGGCTGTGGCCGTCGATCGAGAAGAAGAAGGCTGGCCGATCGGGCAGCACCGCATCGAGCATCGCGCGCGTTGGCCCTTCCGACGGAAACATGTCGACGCGCCAGCCGAAGCCCCGGATGGGGCCGGTCGGATGCGCCTTCGCATAAAGCGCGATTGCGGCCAGAGCCGCGTTGGCCGTCGGAACCTGAAGGTCCACGCCCGACGTCATGAACGAGCCCATGAAGGGATGGATGTGCCCCTCCACAAAGCCCGGCATGAGCATGCGACCGCGCAGGTCGATAATTTTCGTGTCGAGCACCGCCAGTGCTGTGATCTCGGCGTCCGACCCGACTGCAACGATCGTGTCGCCGGCGATGGCCACCGCCTGCGCCCACGGTTTTGAATCATCGAGCGTATAGATTTTGCCGCCGTGGAAAATCACGGAAACGGGCGGGGTCGCGCCCGACGAGGCGGCGTTGCTCTGGGCCGCATCCGCGATCCCGGGCTGGAACGCGCCAACGGCTGCGCCAACGAGCGCGCTGCTGACAAAACGCCGCCGGCTGACTCGAGGACCTGTTCCGTCGTCCGCCAGAAACGAGCCCAGCGCTTGGGTGAAGCCGCAGTTGATGCACACGACGAACGATCCTGCTGTTTACAGCCGACGAGCCGGGCCAGTCGATAGACGAAAGTCTGTTGGAAGGCGAGCGCGCCGCCGTCCCGACATGGCCATGAGAAACCGTCATATTTGTTGAGACGAAAGGGCTCGCGCGATGAGCGGTTGACGAAGCGACAGTACCGGTCGCCGCTCCGCGCCAAGCGCGAGGTCAACTCAGGACGCTAACCCTCGCGCCATCCGCGTCGGCCTCAAGTCTGAGGCTGGCTGCGGCCGCCAACGCTTCCCAGTCTTGTCCGTTCGCTAACGCGACGGGGCACGCAAGCCCGTAGAGCTCGGCCGCGACCATCGCGCCGACAACCACGATCGCGTCACGCTCCAGCATCAGGATCGCCGCCGGCCCCTTGCCGAGCCGTAGCGCCTCGGCAAGCGTGGCGCTGCCCGAGCTTGAGCCGCGCCCAGTCGGCATCATCAAGATGCGGCCCGCGACGCATGCGCCGCGCTGAGGGTGGAGGCGATCGATGATGGTTCCCGTCGCCGAATTGAGCCCGCCCCAGAAGCTGAGCGGCTCGTCGAGCCGCAGAATCGGCCCGGACGCGGCGCCGGAAACGAGCGTGACGGCGTCGAACGCGTCGCGCGCTCATAGCCGCACCACCTTGCCGGCGCGCGCCGAGGCGACGCATTCGGCAAGCGACCCGTAGGCGACCTCGACCCCAAGATTGCCCGGCGCGTAATAGGCGCATTTGCCGGAATTGGTCATGATCGCCCCGACGCCAGGCTTCATCAGAGCGCTGACATAGACGCAGGTGTCGGCGACCAGAGTCACCCGGGCGGCGCGGAGCGGCGCTTCCCAGCCGTGCTTGCGGACTTCATCCAGCGTCACGCGGCTGCAGTTGACGAAGATATCGATGAGCGGGCGCGCGCCGTCGAGGAGCGGCATGAGGCGAGCGAATTCCGCTACCGAGAAATGCGGCGTCCCGAGCGAAACCGCGCCAAGCGGCGCGCCATCAGCGACGTTGGAGAGTGAGCGCGCCGCCTCGCGCAGATCCTCGGCGGTCACTTGCAAGCGAAGCTTTGGCGTCAAGCGGCCGCATGCCGTCTCAAGGTCCGGAGCTTCGGGCGTGCGGCCCACAACATGAAACAGCGCCACGGCGCCGGACGAAGCGGCGGCGGCGCCCAGCGCTTTCAAATCGTCTTCGCTCATGGCGACGGGCAAGCCGACGATCGCTGGAACGAGGCCGCCGCAGCGGCGACCGATCGTATGGCCGACCGCGACCGCAAGCCGCTCGTTGTCCCAATCCTCCGGGATCGAGACGATCTCGACCAAAGCCCGCGCGGCCCGATTTTCGGTCAGGTGCAGGCCGTATGCGGGAGCGCGGCCGGTCATGGCGCAGCAGAGGTCGATAAAATCGCCATAGCGATTGGTGCGCGCGCCGATCACGGAATTGGCGAAGACGATCGCGTTCGATTCTCCCCAGGCGATCTGCGCGCCGAAGCGCGGGCGCCAAGCGGTCTGATACGGCGCGCAGGTGAAGGTTGGCGCGCAGCCGAGCTCGACATGCGCGCGCATGAGCCGGGCGCCGTTCTCCGCATGCTCCTTTGTCCCGCGAAAGAGTTCGGGATGAATGAGATCGACGGAGCCGACGTTGAGGGTTGTCGGCACGCGAACCTTGCCGCCGAGTTCGATCATCCGTTCGGCAAAGTCGAGGCTGGCGCGGCCATGATAAAGGCAGCCGTCGACATGCGCCGCCTCGATGTCGATGAAGGCGCGCGCGTCGACCGCCTCCGCGAAGCGTACAAGGAGCCGCATGGCGAAGGCCGCGCCCGCCCCGTGAACGCCGGCCAAGAGTTCGTGGTCGAACGAGGAGAGGTCCAGAGCCATTGGCGGCGACGCTATCGGCCGGCGGTCGATGTGGTCAATGCGCGCCTCTGTCCCGCGCCGTGCTAGGCTCAAATACGTGGTTAGATCGGAGCGTCAAATGCCGCTCGTCGCGATCGGAGCGCGGTTACGCGCAATCTGCCTTGCGCTTCCGGAAGCGAACGAGGAACTCATGCGGCGCGGCCCGTCGTACCGTGTCGCGGACAAGATCTTCGCTCTGGAGCGGCCCTGGAACGACTGGCGCGCGCTCTGGTGCAAGGTCCCGGAAGGTTCGCGGGAGATCCTTCTCGAAGCCGAGCCAACGCGGTTTTTCATTCCCCCGTACTTTGGCGCCAAGGGCTGGATCGGCGTCGGCTTGGACGAAGCGGTCGACTGGCGGGAGGTCGAGGCTTTCGTGCGCCGCAGCTATGGGCTGGTCGCGCCCAAGCGGCTCGCCAAGCTGGTGGCGTGAAACGCGGAGCGCATCCCTCAAGTCCCCCTTGGCTTCGCTCGGGCCGTCGGCTGCAGCGGCTGCGGGATCTTCGGGCCAGAAGTGGCGGGGATAGCGGCCGCGAAGGTCGGAGCGCACGGCGGCCCAGGAGCCGCGCCAAAAGCCAGGCAGGTCGCGCGTGATCTGGATCGGGCGGTAAGCGGGCGACAGCAGATGGAGGGTGAGCGGGATGCGCCCGCCGGCCATCGCCGGATGCTCGTTGAGGCCGAACAGCTCCTGAACGCGGAGCGCGATCGCGGGGCCGCCTTCGGCTTCGTAGTCGATCGGCGCAGCGGTCCCGGTCGGCGCCTGGAAATGAGTTGGCGCTTCATCAGCAAGACGCCGCGCCAAGTCCCAGGGCAGCGCCGCGTCGAGGGCGCTGGCAAGGTCATCGGCGCTGATCTCGTCGAGCTTCGTCTTGCCGACGAGGAACGGCGCAAGCCAGCCGGGATCGGCGGCCAGCGCCTCGTCCGACAGGTCCGGCCACGCCTCCCCCTCGGCGCGCCGCAGGAACAGCGCGCGGTCGCGGCGCTGCTTGAGCGCTTTCGTCCATGGCAGGCGCGCGACGCCAAGGGAAAGAGCGCCGCGCGCCAACGCCAGCGCGGCCGGCTCATCCTGCGGGACGGCGAGCGTCTGCTCGTTAAGGATGAGTGCGCCGAGCCGGCGACGGCGACGCGCCCGCAAGGACCCCGAGGCGCGATCGAAGCTCAATTCGTCCTGGGTATCGATCGACGCGCCAGCGATCCTTTCAATGTCGTCGAGCGTGAGCGCTGCAGCCGTGAGAATACGCGCCGAAGCCGCGCGGCCGGCGATTTCTCCTATGGCGAGGTACGGCGCTCCCGCCAACGGGTCATGCGCTTCCAGCGCCGCCGCCCGGCCGTTGGCCATAAGGAATTCGCCGCGTTTGCCACAACTCACGGCAATGCGATCAGGGAAGGCCGATGCGAGAAGGGGGCCCACTGAGGTTGGCGCCGCACCCTCATCCGACCGGCTGCGCCGGCCATCTTCTCCCAGAGGGAGAAGGGATCGCTCCGCCTTCCCCGACGCGCTGCCACGAGAGGAGGGCGCGCCCTTCTCCCCCGGGGAGAAGGCGGCCGAAGGCCGGATGAAGGCCGCCTCCGCTCTCGCCGCCAGTCCTCGCGCGAGGCGTCGCGCGTCGTCGGCGCGTTGCGAGCCGTCGCGACGAAAGGCCTCGAGCCGGGTCGCAAGATCAACCGCATCGCCTCCGAGGCCGCGTTCGGTCAGCAGGACAGCGATTTCGCTCGCCGTCCTCGCTTCACCTCTGCGGGCGGCGTCGACCACCATGCGCGCGAGACGCGGCGGCAGCGCAAGGCTCGCGATCGCGCGGCCCTCCTCGGTGATGCGTCCATCACCGTCTAGGGCGCTGATCGCCGTGAGGAGCGCGCGGGCTTCCTTGAGCGCGGTGTGCGGAGGCGGATCGAGAAAGGCAAGCTTCGCCGGATCGGCGACGCCCCAGAGCGCGCAGTCGAGCGCGAGACCGGAAAGATCGGCGGAGAGAATTTCCGGCGCGGCGTAGGGCTGCAGGCCGCCGTTCGCGGCCTCTTCCCACAACCGATAGCAAACGCCTGGCTCCGTGCGCCCCGCGCGCCCGCGTCGCTGGTCGGCGTTGGCTCGGCTCACGCGTACTGTTTCGAGTCGAGCGAGGCCGACGTCGGGCTCATAGACCGGAACGCGCATCAGCCCGCTGTCGATGACGACGCGCACGCCCTCGATAGTCAGCGAAGTCTCGGCGATCGAAGTGGCGAGCACGATCTTGCGCCGCCCCGCCGCCGCGGGGGCGACGGCGAGATCCTGCGCGCGGCTATCGAGCGCGCCATAGAGCGGCGCGATGTCGACGTCGGGGCGCTTGATACGCGCTTCCAAGCTTTCGGCGACGCGTCGAATTTCGCCCTGGCCTGGCAGGAAGACGAGGATCGAGCCGCTATCGCTTGCAAGCGCCTCGAGCGTGACGCGCGTGACCTCGTCCTCGATGCGGGCGCCCGGATTACGCCCGACATATCGGGTCACGACTGGGAAGGCGCGGCCTTGGCTTTCGATCAGCGGCGCATCACCGAGCAGCGCGCGCACCCGCGCTCCGTCGAGCGTCGCGGACATGACAAGAAGCCTCAGGTCCTCGCGCAGGCCCTGCTGCGCGTCGAGCGCGAAGGCTAGGCCGAGGTCGGCATCGAGCGAACGCTCGTGGAACTCGTCGAACAGGACGGCCGCCACGCCATCAAGCGCGGGATCTGCGAGGATCATGCGGGTGAACACGCCTTCGGTCACGACCTCGATGCGCGTGCGCTTCGAAACGAGGCTGGTCAGCCGCACGCGCAGGCCAATCGTTTCGCCAACCTTTTCCCCGAGCGTCGAGGCCATGCGCGCCGCAGCGGCGCGGGCGGCGATGCGGCGCGGCTCAAGCAGGATGAGGCGCTTGCCCTCGGCCCACCGCTCGCCGAGCAGCGCCAGCGGCGCGCGCGTGGTTTTGCCCGCACCGGGCGGCGCCACAAGCACAGCGCTTGAGTGCTCGGCGAGCGCCGAGCGAAGCACGCCAAGCACGTCGTCGATCGGAAGAGGAGCGGCGAAAGACGTCAATTGCGCGTCCTTGTTGAAGCGCTCGGCGATTGGGCCCGTTTCTTCAACAATTCGAGGCGCGGGTTCAAGGCGCCTGGCGCCGGCGGCCTTTCCTTTCGGCTGCGTCTCGGAGAAAAGCAAATCACCCCGTGCCGCGGCCCAGGCCCTCAGGAGATAGGCATGCTCACCATTCATCATCTTGGCGTCTCACAATCGGAGCGGATTGTGTGGCTGTGCGAAGAACTCGACCTCAACTACGAACTGAAGCGCTACGAACGCCGCGCGGACAACCGACTGGCTCCAGAGGATTACAAGGCTCTGCATCCGATGGGCGTCGCTCCGGTCATCACGGACGGCGCCGTCGTGCTGGCCGAGAGCGGCGCGATCTGCGATTACATCAATGTCCGGTATGGCCAGGGCCGACTGGCGCCCGCGCCTTCCGATCCGGATTTCGCCGAGCACCTCTTCTGGTTTCACTGGACGAATGGAACATACGGGTCCGCCGGTTTTGCCGGCCTCGCTTTGGCGCTTGCCGGCAAGGGTCCCTCGGACGTTCCGTTAGTCAAAGACCGCCTGGAACGCTGCCGGGCCATGATCGAGCAACGCCTCGGCGAAGCCCCATTCTTCGGCGGCCGCAACCTCAGCCTCGCCGACATCATGATGGTGTGGTCGCTCACGACGGCGCGGACGTTTCGCGGCGGCCGCATCGACGACCTGCCGAACACCCTAAGCTACCTTGGGCGCATCGGGCAGCGCCCGGCGTATCGACGGGCGATGGCGAAGGCGGAGCCGGGCATGGCGCCGATGTTGACGTGAATGACGGGCGCCGAAATGCTCATCTGCGCCAGACTCCTCTCCCGATAAGGCGTTCGAAAGAACGCCCGTCTCTCGACGGGCTACCGGAAGAGGGGCGAGGGCAAAACGCCGCGCGGCTACGTCCCGACCGACTGCGTCGTCTGCAGCGTCGCGAGGTCGAGCCGTACGGCCGGTCCCATCGTCGAGGAGACGGCGGCGCGCAGGACGTAATGGCCCTTTGCTCCCGGCGGCTTCGCTTTATTCACCGCGTCGACGAAGGCGCGAACGTTCTCAGCGATCTTGTCTTCGCCGAACGAGGCCTTGCCGACCGAGCCCTGCACGATGCCGGCTTTTTCGGCCCGGAACTCGACCGAACCGCCCTTGGACGCCGCGACTGCCGTCTTAATGTCCATCGTCACCGTGCCGACCTTCGGGTTCGGCATGAGCCCGCGCGGGCCGAGCACCTTGCCGAGACGGCCGACGAGCGGCATCATGTCGGGAGTGGAGATGCAGCGGTCGAAGTTGATTTCTCCCGCCTTGCACTTGGGCGACAAGATCCTCGGCCCCGACGACATCGGCGCCTGCAGCGCGCGCTTCGTCAGCCTTAGGCCCGCGGGCGAAGACCGCCACGCGCAGCGTGCGCCCGGTGCCGTTCGGCAGGTTGACGACGCCGCGCACCATCTGATCCGCGTGCTTGGGATCGACGCCGAGATTGATTGAAAGCTCGACCGTCTCGTCGAATTTGGCGGTGGCGTTGGTCTTGACCAGCTTGACCGCTTCTTGGAGCGCATAAAGCTTGGTCCGCTCGACCGACTCGCGCGACTTGAGAACTCTTTTGCCGTGATGCGCCATCGATCAGCCCTCCACCACTTGCAGGCCCATCGAGCGGGCCGAGCCTTCGATCATTTTCATCGCCGCCTCGATCGTATCGCAGTTGAGATCCACGATCTTCTTCTCGGCGATCTCGCGCACCTGCTCCTTGGTCACCTGGCCGACGAAGCCGCGGCCCGGCGTCTTGGCGCCGGAAGCCGGCTTCTTGCCGATCTTGAGGTTCGCCGCCTTCTTCAAGAAGAAGGTCACCGGCGGCTGGCGCATCTCGAAGGTAAAGGAGCGGTCCTGATAGGCCGTGATCACGACCGGGATCGGCGCGCCCTTTTCCAATTGCGCGGTGCGCGCATTGAAGGCCTTGCAGAATTCCATGATGTTGAGGCCGCGCTGGCCAAGCGCGGGACCGATCGGCGGCGACGGATTGGCCGCGCCTGCCGGCACTTGCAGTTTGATGTAGCCGGTAATTTTCTTCGCCATAAGTCTGCTCCATGCGCAGACGTAAGCCCTTCAGGTCGCCCCGGAGGCTACGCCATGTTTGCAGTTCGTGGTGCGAACGAGGATCCGGCTGGCGACCGGGCGTTCTCCCACGTTTTCCGTGAAGGGGCGGCTGGTAGCAGGATTGGGGCGCGGGAGCAAGCGTCCCGCCTGCGGAAACGACTATACCTTCGTCTCCGGCATGCTGAACACAGCTAAAAAGCTGATCACGCCGGCCACCGCAATGTAATAGCCGACCCAGGCCACGCCGCCGCTCGCCTCCAGAATCTGCGCGAGCGACGGCGCGAAGGAGGCGCCCAGGATGCCGCCGAGATTGTAGGCGCTGGCCGCCCCCGTGTAGCGGACGGGGACCGGAAAGAGCTCCGGCAGGAGTGCGCCAAGCGGCGCGAAGGTGAGACCCATCGCGCCCAGCGCCAGGGCGAGGAAGGCGAAGACGCCGAGCGTCCCCGCCGAAAGCAGAGCCGGCATCGCCAATCCGACAGCAATCGCGACGACGGCGGAAACGAGCAGGACCGGCCGGCGGCCGAAACGGTCCGCGAGCGCGGCGGACAGCGGCGTCGCGAGCGCCATGAAGACAATTGCCCCGCATAGCAAGCCGAGAAAGTGCGTGCGCGGGATCCCGAGCGCCCGCACGCCATAGCCGAGCATATAAACGGTCGCGATGTAAAAGAGCGCGTAGCAGACGACGATCGCGAGCGACCCCTGGATCAGTGGGGCCAGATGGTCTCGCAGGATGGCGGCGAGAGGTACGTCGACCCGGCGATCTTGATCGAGAGCCTTGAACGCCGGCGTCTCCTCGAGCGAGACTCGCACATAAAGTCCGATCGCAACCAGCACCGCGCTCAAGAGAAAGGGGACCCGCCATGCCCAATCGACAAAGGCGGCCTCGCCAAATCCGACGAGCAACAGAAGAAAGAGGCCCGTCGCAATGAGGAAGCCGATCGGAGGGCCGAGTTGCGGGAACATGCCGTACCAGGCGCGTTTACCCTCAGGCGCGTTTTCGACCGCGATCAGGGCCGCTCCACCCCATTCGCCGCCTAGCCCAACACCCTGCACGAAACGCAAAGCGGCGAGCGCAAACGGCGCGAACACGCCCGCGCTGGCGTAAGACGGCAGCGCGCCGATCAGCGTCGTCGCCAGCCCCATGGTCAGCATGGTGGCGACGAGCGTCGATTTGCGTCCGATCCGATCGCCGAAATGCCCGAACAGAAACGAGCCCACGGGCCGCGCGAGGAAGGCAAGGCCAAAGGTCAGATAAGCGTTAAGCGTCTGCGTTTCGGGCGCGGATTTCGGAAAGAACATCGGCCCGAACACGAGCGCCGCCGCAGTGCCGAAGATATAGAAGTCGTAGAACTCGATCGTCGTGCCGACGAGGCTGGCGAGCGCGATCTTGCCGACGCTGGCGCGCGGCGCTTCGCTTGCCCCGGCGGCGGCGATTGGTATCGGCATGACGCGCTTCCTCGAATCCTTGTTAGCGAGCAGCGCCTCCGCGAATCTCGTCGCCGCGGCTCACTTTGCTTGGTCCTCAGTTTCTGGGTGCGCCTGATCGAAGCGTAGCACCTCTTCGAACCCCATAAGGCGATTCATATCCGTGAACGAATAGACCGGCGCGCGCGAGCCGATCGAGGAGCCGGTGTCGCGGATCTGCCGGTAAACCGTCTCCAGCGCCGCCGCCGCGCTCAAAATGCCAGCAATCGGGTGAATAGCGAGCGCAAAGCCGATCTCGGCCAAGCGCGCGTTGCTCAACAGTGGCGTCCGTCCGCTTTCGACCATGTTAACCATGAGCGACTTGTCGCCGAGCTCGCGACCGATCGTCACCAGCTCATCTTCCGTCTCAGGCGACTCGACGAAAAGCATGTCGGCCCCCGCCTCGGCATAGGCGCGCGCGCGCCGGATGGCGTCCGCCAAGCCCTCCGAAGTGCGCGCGTCGGTGCGGGCGACAATGAGAAAATCTGGGCTCGTACGCGCCGCGACTGCGACTGCAATCTTGCGCACCATATCTTCTGCCGGAATGACGCGGCGGTGGGGCGTGTGTCCGCATTTTTTGGGGAACACCTGGTCTTCGAGCTGGATCGCCGCCGCGCCAGCCCGCTCATAACCGCGAACCGTATGACTGACGTTCAGGAGACCGCCATAGCCGGTGTCGCCGTCGGCAATGAGCGGCGCCCCCGCCATACGCGCCATCGCTTCGACCCGGCCGACCATGTCGGCGTAGCTCGCAAGCCCGGCGTCCGGAAGCCCGAGATGGGAGGCGACCGCGCCGTAGCCGGTCATGTAGAGCGCCTCGAAGCCCATCGACGCCGCCATTCGCAGCGACACCATGTCATAGACGCCCGGCACCGCGATCACGCGGTTCGTTGGGCGGGCGTTCAAAATCTCACGGAGCGTGGTCATGGCCAATATCTCCCCGACGCTATCCTTCGCACTTCAAACCGAGCGTCGCCGGTTATTAGCCACTGTTCTGCTAGAGCAGCCAGGCCACGCGCGGCAATATCGTTGTTTTGATTCTCCGCGTCGTGTCGACCCAAATTCGCGCAAGTTGCATTTTCCCGACGTCACCGATCGGCCAAAAAGCCCGACTATGCTCCGACTGTTCTAGGACGGAGACACGCCGTGAAGAAATTCCTCGCTTTGTATATGGCCGATGCGTCGGGAATGGCCGACATGATGAAGAATTCCACCCCCGAACAACGAAAGAAGGGGACGGAGGCATGGGAGAAGTGGATGGGGGATAACAAGGCCTCGCTGGCCGATCGCGGCGCCCCGGTAGGGAAGACCAAGCGCGTTGACGCGAAGGGGGTCAAAGACGCCAAGAACGACGTCTGCGGCTATTCCATCGTCCAGGCAAACTCAGCGGACGAAGCCGCGAGAATATTCGGGAAGGATCAGCCGTTCCTGCAAATGCCCGGAGCGACGATCGACATAATCGAAATTATGGAGATGCCGGGGGCGTAGTCGCCTACGGCTAAGAGAAATCGGAAGGGGTCGCGGATGCGACCCCTTTTTTACCACTATCAAGGACGGCAGCGCAGTCGCCGTCAGCGCGGGCAGGACATGGAATGCGCCCGGGCGAGTTGGCGGAAATAGGTAGGCGCCGAGCGCTCCCCTCAGCGCGTCTCTGCGCGGAAGCGCCGTGGCCAAAAGGGCTCGCACACGGTTCCTGTGAATTGCAGAGCTCGACCAGCAGCGCCAGCGGCTAGGCTGTGCTATCCGTATCGTGAAGCGCTAGTCCGCGCCGAAGTCCAAGGAATGGGAGGAACGCAATGCTGGGCCGTGGAGTGGCGGGCAGCGTAGCGATCATTCTGTTAGCCGGGTGCGCCGCGCTCGCCGCCGAACCATCGCCAGCAGATCCCGCGGCGCCGTCATCGGAAGCGCAGGGCGCGCCGCCTGTCGTATCCACTTCAAGCGCTTCTTCCGTGAGCAGTTCCGCGCCCTTCCTCTTGCCGGCGCTGCCGGCCGATTATTTCGCGACCACGCCACATCTTCTCGGCGAATGGCCAGGCATCCGCTCGAAGCTGAGCGATCTCGGCATCAATGTCTCGATCACCGGCGTCGACGAAGCGGTGATGAACCTCTCCGGCGGCGAGCGCCGCATAGCCCAGGAAGCTGGGCAAGTCGCCTTGCAGGCCGAATTCGACTTGCAAAAGAGTTTGGGTCTCCAGGGCGCCCGGTTCCTGGTGACGCTGGTGGATCGCTGGGGCCGAGACGCCGCCACGGACGCAGGCATCCCGGCGCTTCAATTGCTCAACGAAGTCTTCGGGCGCGGCAACATCCTCCGGGTGGAGCAATTCGCCTGGGATCAAAAATGGTTCGACGACCGGCTCGAGACCACAGTCGGCCGCCTCGCGTTCGGCGACGAGTTCTTCACCTAC
Source organism: uncultured Alphaproteobacteria bacterium (assembly GCA_963770275.1). GTDB lineage: Bacteria > Pseudomonadota > Alphaproteobacteria > Rhizobiales > Beijerinckiaceae > Roseiarcus. The sequence goes on along the minus strand of CAVYPD010000024.1, from coordinate 84,584 downwards.
CCTTGCGATTTCATCAATCTGACCTTTTGCCCCGGCCAGGCGGGCAATCTTGTGGGCGACTATATCTACAATTGGCCAGTCAGCCAGTGGGCCGCTGTGGCCAAGGTGAATTTTGGGTCTGAGGGTTATTTCAAGGTCGGCATGTTCGATTCGAACACGGATTATCTCAGCACGAAGCCCAACCCCGCCCTTTGGCCAACCTTCCCCGACGACTCCCAAGGCACGATTGTTCCCGCCGAAATCGCGTGGACGCCAAAATTTGGCGGTCTGGCGGGGAGTTACCAGTTTGGAGGTTGGTGGAGCAACGATACGGCGGCGAATGTCGCGACGAGCATCAATGGAGAGCCGATCCTGGTGTCAGGGCTGCCCGGGATTCCCGGCCGTGGACGCTACGGATTTTCCACCGTGTTGCAGCAGCAACTCGCCCGTGCTCCCGACAACCCGGACCCCAAGAACAATGGGCTGAACGTCTTTCTCCTCGCCTCCTATGCGGATCGGCGCACGTCCGCAACGGACTACCAGATCTTCGGGGGAATCGTACAATACGGCCTCGGGTCCTGGAGGCCCAGAGATGGATATGGGATTGCCGTCGGCACCACGCACGTTAATCCGAATATCGCCAATGCGCAGATCCTCGCGAACGCTTTGGGCGTTGGCCCCGGCTTTGTGCAGCGAAATGAATACGTAACGGAAGCCTGGTATGGGTGGCAGACGACGCCTTGGCTGAACTTAAAACTCGACGCGCAATACGTGATCTGCCCGGGCGGATACACGACTCCGTCGAATCGCAACGCGTTCGTGTTAGGCGTCAGAACGACAGTCGATTTCTTCTAGAATTTTCTCCGCCAGCCGGTGAGGCGACGGCGGCAGGGGGGACGGGCGCATGGCTGACACAGGACGGCGTGGCGCGACAGGCTCTGCCAGCAGCGCTTCGCCCAGCGATGCCCCGAGTGTCATTCCCGACAACCTTCCCTTCGCCCGCGCCGCCAGCATCATTGCGGTCATTCTGTTGGCGGGCGCCCTTTTCGGCTACGACCAAGGCGTCATTTCAGGCGCGCTCATCGGAATCCAGAAAGCGTTCGACGTCGGTCACGTCGCACTCGAGATCGTCACCAGTTGGGTAACCCTGGGCGCCATGTTCGGATCGCTCGGCGGCGGTTATGCCGCCGACCTTTTTGGCCGAAAGCGTACGCTCCTCGCTGCGGCTGCTCTTTTCATCATCGGCGCGCTCGTGCAGGCCTTCGCCCCTAACGTGCCAATCCTTGTCTTTGGCAGGCTCGTGGCCGGCTTCGGCGTTGGCGTCGCCGCGGTCGCCGCTCCGCTTTACGCGGCGGAGCTCGCCCCCGCCGCCCAGCGTGGACGGTTCGTGTCGTCGTATCAGCTCGCGATTACCGTCGGCATTTTCGTCGCTTATTTCGTCAACCAGGCGCTTGCCGGTCCCGACGGTTGGCGCACGATGCTCGGGGTCGCGGCGGTTCCCGGCGCCCTCCTCGCGCTCGCCGTGCTGGTCGCCGTCGAATCGCCGCGCTGGTTCGCCAGGGTTGGACGCCGCGACGACGCTCTCCGCACGCTCGTCGCTCTCGGCGCGGAGCATGACGCCGAGGCGCGACTCGCGGCGATCGCGAAGTCGTTGCGCGCTGAGGTCAAAACGCCGTCCTGGGGAGAGGTATTTGCGCGACGCTGGCGAACGCCGCTGATGATCGGCCTTGGGCTCGCCGTCCTGCAGCAGCTCACCGGCATCAACGCCATCATCTATTACTCCAACAGCATCTTCGCCGCCGCCGGCTACGCGACGCCGGTAGAGCAAGCCCAAGCCACCACCTGGGCGATTGGCGGGGTCAACGTGCTCTCAACCTTCATCGCGATCGCCTTCATCGATGGCCTCGGCCGGCGCCCGCTCCTGATCGCGGGTCTCATCGGCATGGCGCTCAGCCTTGCCGTGGTCGGCTTCGCGTTTTGGCAATCGGGGACGGAGGGCAGCCTCGGCAGCTCGGCGGGCGTGATCACGCTCGTCGCGCTTGTCGCTTTCATCATCTCATTCGCGTTCTCGGCTGGCCCGGTCACATGGACAGTCATCAACGAGATCTATCCAAACGAGATTCGTGGACGGGCCGTGGCGGTGGCGACCGCGGTCAACTGGGCTGCGGCGTTCCTCGTCAGCGCATTCTTTCTGTCGCTGGTGCACGCGATCGGGCAGGCGTACACGTTCTGGCTGTTCGCCGCGTTCTGCCTAATCGGTCTGATCTGGGTCATTGCCGCCGTGCCCGAGACGCGAGGCCGATCGCTGGAAGAGATCGAGGCGTCATGGCGTGGGCCGCCAGGACGGTCGTAGTCTAGCCGCCGACGACCGCCTCGAGAACGGCCCGCACGCGCCGGCGCGCGTCGCCGAGCGCGGCCGCAAACGCCTCGAAGTCGGGAAAGCCGCTCGCTGCGGCGATACGGCGCTTCACGCCTGCCGCAGCCTTGGCGGGATCGAACGGGCCGGACGTCGATAGGCGCATGAACTGCGTCGCGTCGGTATATAGCCGATGCGCGTCGATGAGAGTTTCTACCTGTTCGGCGGTGATCAGACCGGCGCGGCCTGCCTCTTCCACGACCTTCCGCGTCGAAACGTTAAGGATGGCCGGATGGTCGTGCGCAAAGGCCAGCTGCAGATATTGGGCGATAAACTCGATGTCGATGAGCCCACCCGCCGCGAGCTTCAGGTCCCAGACGTCACTATCGCCCTTTTCTCTGGCGATGAGCCCACGCATGGAGCGGGTCTCGCGGGCGATTTTGACTGCGTCGCGTTCGCGGGTCAGCGTCTGCCGCACCGTCTTGGCGAGATCGGCCCCGAGGCTCGCATCGCCCGCCACGAAGCGGGCGCGGGTTAACGCCATGTGCTCCCAAGTCTCTGCCTCGTCCCGCTGGTAGAGCTTGAATGACGTAAACTGGGTCGCGAGCGGACCTTGGCGCCCGGAGGGCCTGAGCCGCATGTCGACTTCGTACAGCCGGCCCGCTTTGGTCGGCGCCGTCAGGGCCGAGATGAGCCGCTGCGTCAGGCGCGCATAGTAAAGGCTCGGACCGAGTTGCTTCGGGCCGTCCGATTCGCTGGCGTCGGCGGGGAAGTCGTAGAGGAGCATGAGGTCGAGATCGGAAGCCGCGGTCGTTTCGCGCGAGCCGAGCTTGCCAAGCGCGACGATTGCGACCCTGCCTCCGCGAATGCGCCCATACTCGGTTGCGAAGGCTTCGATCACGCGCTCTAAGCAGCGCGGCGATCAACCCCTGCGCCAGCGCACTATAGGCGCGCCCGGCCCGGTCGGGATCGAGGCGCCCCGACAGCAGATTGAGGCCGATATGAAACATCTCCTCGGCGGCGAAGTCGCGCGCCCGGTTCAGAGCATCCTCGAAGCTCTGCCCCTGGGACACAAAAGTCTCGACCCGCGCACCCATCGCCTCGTCGGCGAAGCTCAAGTCGAAGTCGAGGGTACGGGCCGGATCGATGGCGGCATCGAGCACGTGCGGCCGGGTCGCGATCACTTGCGCCAGCCGCGGAGCGCTGCCGAGTACATCGCCGAACAACTCGCGCAACGATGCGTTCGAGCGCAGGATCGACAAGAGCTCGACCGAGGCCGGCATGCGCGCCAGCGCTTCGTCGAAGGCTTGCAGCGCGGCGTCGGCGTCGCCGGATCCGGCGAAGGCTTCGAGCAGCGCCGGCGTCAATTCCGTCAGGACCTCCCGCGCGCGGGCGCTGCGGACTGCCGCGCGTCGGCCAAAGTGCCAGCCGCGAACGGTCTCCGCGGCGGCTTCCGGGCGCTGAAAGCCAAGCGCGCCAAGAGTCGTCAGCGTCGCCGGATCGTCGGTGACGCCAGTAAAAACAAGATTGCCGGAGGCCACGCTGAGCTCTGGCGCGTCTTCGAACAACCGCGCGTAGTGCCGCTCGACTTGAGTCAGGTGGTGGGTGAGGTCGGTCACAAAGCGATCGAGCCGCGCATAACCGCAGAACTTGGCGAAGTGGGTCAGCGCCTCTCGCTCGAATGGAAGGCGTTGGGTCTGCTCATCGGCGACCATCTGCAGTCGATGTTCGACGCGACGGAGAAACGCGTAAGCCAAGCTTAGGTCGTCGACCGCGTCCGCGCTGATCCACTTGTCGGCGCACAATTGCCGCAGCATGTCGAGGGTGCGCGATCCGCGCATCTGGGGGCGGCGTCCGCCAAAAATAAGCTGCTGGGTCTGGACGAAAAACTCGATCTCGCGGATGCCGCCGCGTCCAAGTTTGACATCGTGGCCGGGCACGACGACGTGCTCGTGGCCGCGCACGGCATGAATCTGGCGCTTCATCGCGTGGATGTCGGCGATCGCCGCATAATCGAAATACTTGCGCCAGATGAACGGCGCGAGGTCCGCCAAAAAGCGCTCGCCAAGCCTGAAGTCGCCCGCCGCCGGGCGGGCCTTGATCAGCGCTGCACGCTCCCAATTCTGGCCGACCGTCTCGTAATACTGATAGGCGCTCGGGGTCGCGAGCGCGACCGGGGTCGAGGCTGGATCAGGCCGCAGCCGTAGATCGACCCGCAGCACATAGCCTTCGCCCGTCCGCTCCTGAAGCAGACGCGCGAGCGCCTTGGTCAGACGCACGAACAAGGGTCCTGGCTCGATTCCTTCAGGAATCGATGTCGCGGCGGGGTCGAAAAGGACAATGAGGTCGATGTCGCTCGAATAATTGAGTTCGCGCGCGCCATGCTTGCCAAGCGCCAACACGACGAGGCCCGAGCCGCTCTCAATATCCGTCGCGTCCACGTCGAGCGCCAAAAGTCCAGCGCGCGCGTGCTTGCGCAGGAGAAAAGCGACTGCGGCGCGGACAGCGGCGTCGGCGAAACGGGTCAGCGCCTCAGTTGTTGCGACAACGTCCCAAACGCCGCCAATGTCGGCAAGCGCAACCAGAAGCGCGGCTTCGCGCTTGGCGCGACGAAGCGCCGCCATGAGATCGGCCTCATGCTCGTCGCGTCGCGAGAGGAGCGCTTGGACGAGCGCGTCGAGCGAATCGGCGGGCGCACGCTTGAGCAGCCGGACGAGCCGCTCAGGGTCTTCCTGGACCAGCGTCCAGAGATAAGGCGAATGATCCGCGATGCCGAGAAGGACATCGCGGGTGCGGCCGCGTTCGAGTTCGCGCGCGAGATCCGTGGACGACGACGTCTTGAGGAACGCAGCCATGCGACGGCGTGCTTCGGCCGGCGCGGAGAGCCTCGGCGCATCGACGAGGCTCTCAGCGAGCGTTGCGGTCATTCAAAACCAGGGCGGCGGGAGCCAGCGATTGAGGCCGGTCCTCCGCCGCCGGCAAAGTGAGGCGCACGCGAAGCCCGGGCTGATTGTCCTCGAGGTCGACTGTTCCCCCATGCATGCGCGCGACCGCGGCGGCGAGCGAAAGTCCGAGTCCGGAGCCCGGCCGCGAACGCGACCCTTCCAGCCGGACGAACCGGTCGAGGACCCGGGCTCGGTCCGCCGGCGCAATCCCCGGACCCCGGTCGGCGACCGTGAGCACAACGGATCGGCCAGCCCGCCGCGCCGTTATGGCGACGTCAGGCTTCGCCACGGCATCGTCCACGCATTTCTGAGGCGCGCCATATTTAAGCGCGTTGTCGACGAGATTGGCGATCGCCTGGCCGATCAGTTCGCGATTGCCGCGGACGTTGAGCCCGTCCTCGGCGCGGACCGTCAGCTCCACGCCCTCTTCTTCGGCGATCGGCTCGTAGAGGTCGGCGACGCTCCTCGCCGCCTCGCCCACGTCGAATGGCTGAAGCGGCCCCATGTCACCACCGGCTTCTGCGCGCGCGATCAACAACAGCGCGTTGAAGATCCGAATGAGCTGGTCCGATTCCTCGATCGTCTTCTCCAGCGCCTGACGATAAGTCGCGGCGTCGCCGCCGAACGCGAGCGCTGCCTCAGCGTGGTTGCGCAAGCGGGTGAGCGGCGTGCGCAAGTCATGCGCGATGTTGTCGGAGACCTCCTGCAGGCCTTCCATCAATTCCGAGATCCGCCCGAGCATCTCGTTCAGGCCTTCCGCCAGCCGGTCCAATTCGTCGCCCGAGCCGGACACCGGGAGGCGGCGCGTGAGGTCGCCGGCCATGATCCCGTGCGCCGAGGTGTTCATGTCGTCGATGCGCTTCAGCACCCGCCGGGCGACGAATAGCGCGCCGAGCGCGCCGAGCGCCGCGAAGAACACCAGGGAAATCGCCAGCGCCCGCACCATGACCTTGCCGATGCGAGCCCGGTCGCCGAGGTCATGTCCAATTAATAGCCGGAAGCCGCCCGGCAGAACGTAAACCCCCACCAGCGCTTGGCGCCCGCGCTCGCTGCTGCCGCTGCCCCGGTAGATGATGGGTAGAAAACCGCGGTGCAGCAGCACCTCGGCGGGGATCTGCTCAACATTGCCGGCGAGCGGTTCGCCGATCGGGTTGGTGAGGAGGTAGAGAGAGGCGCCAGGTTCGCGCTTGCGCGCCTCGATGACGGCCTCGAGCCGCCTTATCCCTGCATTGTCGAAGGCGTCGATGAGGCCCTGGGACTCCGCGTCGATGGTCCTTGCGATCTCGCTGTCCACCACCGACTCGACCTGCCAAGCGATGATGTAGAGGACGACGCCGGCGCCGATCGCGCTAAGGAGAAGGATCGCCAGCGCGAGCCGAAAAGCGGTGGCGCCAAAGAGCTTACCGAGCGCCGTCACGAATCATATAACCGGCGCCGCGAACCGTGTTGAGCAGCGGCGCATCGAAATCGCGATCGATCTTGGCGCGCAGGCGCGACACGTGCACATCGATCACATTGGTCTGCGGATCGAAGTGATAGTCCCATACGTGCTCGAGCAGCATGGTGCGCGTGACCACCTTGCCGGCGTTTTGCATCAGATATTCGAGCAGCCGGAATTCGCGCGGTTGCAAGACGATTTCCTCGGACCGGCGCGTGACTTTGTGCGACAGCCGATCAAGCACCAGGTCGGCCACCCTGAGCACCGTTTCCTCCGGCGCGCCCTTGGGGCCGCGACGCGACAGGGCTTCAACCCGGGCCAAAAGCTCAGAGAACGCATAAGGCTTCGACAGATAGTCGTCGCCGCCGGCGCGTAAGCCCTTGACCCGGTCGTCGACCTGGCCGAGCGCCGAGAGGATCAGGACCGGCGTCTCGTTTTTCTGCTCGCGAAGGGCGCCGACCAGCGTGAGGCCGTCCATTTTCGGCAACATGCGATCGACGATGGCGACGTCATAGGCGCCTTCGAGCGCCAGATCGTATCCGGTGACGCCGTCATTCGCCTGGTCGGCGACATGTCCGGCCTCCTTGAACGCCTTGGCCAGATAGGCAGCCGCGTCGCGATCGTCTTCGATAATGAGGATGCGCATGTCGGACATATAGCGAATCCCGGGCGCTAAGGCGAAAAAAGATGGCGGCAGGCCCGCGGGGGATTGGGACCTGCCGCCACTTTTGTCGGAGTCGCGCGGGCGGGGATGTGTGCGACGCCGACTTAGACGGAAGAGCGCGCTATGCGCAGGGCCGGGGACATGCCCATGAACCCTTCCGCCATTCCATGTCGGCGTCCCACGGCGGAACCCGTGGGACGCCGGGTAACTTAAGACGCGCGCGTGGGCAGCGTCAGGTAGCGCTCTCCATCGTTGGATTTGACACGCACGAGAACCGATTTCTTGCCGCCTGACTTGGCCGCGTCGATCGCATCGACGACATCGGCCGGCCGGTTGACCGACTTGCCTGCGACCTCGAGGATCACATCGCCCTGCTTCAGGCCCTTCTCCGCAGCCGCGCCGTCCGGGTCGACTTCCGCAACGACGACGCCGTCCTGTCCATGCGCCGGGCGCAAGGTCAGCCCGAGCTTGGCCAGCGCCGAACCTCCGTTGTCGTCGGAGTTCCGCGTTTCGGCGTTCGCCGTCTTGTCGGCCGGCATCGTTCCGAGCGTCACGTCGATGGTCATCGGCGAGCCGTTCCGGATGAGCGCGAGCTTCACGGTCTTCTTCGGACCAAGCGCCGCGATCCGGCGGGCGAGATCATGCGGATCGGCGACGGTCTCGCCGTCGACCGCGGTGATGACGTCGCCGCTCTTCACGCCTGCCGCCGCGGCGGGGGAATCCTTCTGCGCCGCAGCCACCAGCGCGCCGGTCTGCTCCTTGAGGCCGAGGTCGTCGGCCAGGTCCGCGGTCACATTCTGGATCTGAACTCCGATCCAGCCGCGCGTGACCGAGCCGTTGTCCTTGAGCTGCTGCACGACATTCTTGACGACGTCGCTCGCGATGGCGAAGCCGATGCCGACGCTGCCGCCCGACGGCGAGAAGATCGCGGTGTTGACGCCGACCACCTCGCCTTCGGCGTCGAAGGTCGGGCCGCCGGAATTGCCGTGATTGACCGGCGCGTCGATCTGCAGGAAGTCGTCATACGGGCCCGAGCCGATGTCGCGTCCGCGAGCCGAGACGATTCCCGCCGTCACGGTTCCGCCGAGACCGAACGGGTTGCCGACCGCGATCACCCAATCGCCGACGCGCGGCGTGTGAGCGGCGAACGTAACATAGGGGAAGTTGCTGCCCTCGGCCTTCAAAAGCGCAAGATCCGTTTTGCTGTCGACGCCGATCACCTTGGCCGACATCGACTTGCCCTCGGCCGTTGTGACGGTCACCTCGGAGGCATGATCGACGACATGGTTGTTGGTGACGATATAGCCGTCGCCCGAAATGAAGAATCCCGACCCTTGAGCCTGCGCGAAATGATGGTGCGGCGCCCGGTCGCCTCGATCGGCGCCGTCGTTGTTATCCCCAGGCATGCCGAAGTGACGGAAGAAACGATAGAACGGGCTGTTCTTCGGGATATCCGGCATTCCCGGCGCCGCGTCAGAATCGTCGTCATCAACCTGATCGGCATCGGACAGCTTGACCTTGACCGAAACGACGGCCGGCTTCACGCGGTCGACGACGTCAGCAAATGAGGCCGGGCCGGCAGGAGCGTGAACGGCGGGTGCTTCCGCGGTCGTGGCGGCGGCGGAAACGGGCGCGACCGAGGTCTCCACCGCGACTCCGCCGAGAGCCGCCAGCGCAACGGCGCCCAGAAGCGCCGCACGGAGGGAATAGGAGGGTCGATCAAATAACATCAAGAGCTCCGAGCCATCTCAACCACTGCCGCGGAGACTGTCCCCGCCTCACGATGGAGAGAATGCGCCCGATCGCCTAAACACGCGATGGCGTGAACATGAAAGCTTGGTAATGTGGCCCGCCGGATGAGGGAGAGCGCGCTTTGCCCGCGAAACCCTCACCCTAGCCCTGTCCCGTAGGAGAGGGACCCGCCGCTCAGGCGTCGACGTTCTTGGACTTCGGCTTGAGAACCTGGCGGCCCCGATACATGCCGCTCTTGAGGTCGATGTGGTGCGGACGGCGCAGTTCGCCCGAATCCTTGTCCTCGACATAGGTCGGCGCCTTGAGCGCGTCGGCCGAGCGGCGCATGCCGCGGCGGGAGGGCGAAGTTTTGCGTCTGGGAACGGCCACCGGAGGAACTCCAATTCGGGCGCGGGCGGCGAGGCCCGGGAATAAGAAGGCGCGGCTCTTACACGCAATCGGGCCCAAGCGCCAGTCGTTCCTAAAGCCAAAGTCGAAAAACCGCCTCGCCGCGCATATCGAGGCCGGTCTGGGTCCACCCCATCGAACGATAGAAGGCCGCGGCTTTCGTGTCTTTGCCCGTTGTCAGGAACGCCTGCCTGTGTCCGGCCTTCCGGAACCGTTCAATCACCTCGTTCAGCAGCGCAGTCCCGTGACCGCGTCCTTGAGCGCCGTCGATCACGAACAGCGCCCAAACGTAACCTGTCTGATGGTTTGCGCAGGTGAAGCCTTGAATCCCCGCTTCGTCCTCGGAAACGAGGAAAATCGCTTCGTTCAGATACCACTCGACTTCCGCGGGCGTAACGAGCGATGGATCCTCAAGCCGATTTTCAGCCGTTCCATGCCGCACCTCGGAAATCCGCGGCAGGTCGAGCGTCGTGGCTTGGCGTAGACGCGGCAGCATCGCGATCAGGTTATGCCCGTGCGGGCATGCCTGATCCAGCCTTTTGGATCCGGACCGGCTTCAGGCCGCGCCGCGGGTCTCGAAAGTCGCGAACGCCATCGCCTCGCGCGGCTGGCGATTGGCCCACAGGACGAACTGAAACGCCTGGTAATAGGTCTCGCAGGCCTGGAGGGCGGCATTGACCACGGCCGTGCACTGCGCGTCGTTCGCCCCCGCGCCGCCCGCCAGGCACAAGGCGTGGCGAAACATCACCACGTCCTGCTGGCTCCACTGGTCGAAATGCCCAAGCCACAATTGTTCATTGATGAGCTGCGTCAGTTCGCCGATGGCCGCGCGCTTGTGCGCAGGCGTCTTGAGATCGAACGAACAGCTGACATGCAGGGATTCCATGTCCGGCAGCCAGGTGAAGGCGACGTCGTAATTGGCGAACTTGCCCGAGACCAGGATTGAAATCTCGTCCGTCTCGGCCCGATCGAAGGTCCACTCGTTGACGGCGGCCAATCGCTCGACGACGTCGACGGGATGCTCGCGACGCTCGCCAGCGCTGGTGTCGGTGTCGATGAAGGTCATCAGGGTCTTTCGGCGGATCGAGGACAAAGCAGGGGCCGCGTCGACCTTTCAGTCGCGCAACCCACTACAACCTTGCTGATTCGCGCCCGTTCGTAAACCGATGACTGCTTTGGGTCCACAAAAACAGTAAACAGAATCAAGACTCTGCTAACGGAACCCGAGTCCGATCAAAGCCTTGGCTCGTTGAGCTTCGCTTCAAGCGAGGCTACCCTTGCGGCAAGCTTCTCGTTCTCGTCGCGCGCCCGCGCCGCCATCTCCTTGACCGCCTCGAACTCCTCCCGGGTGACGACGTTCATGCCGGCCATCATCCGCTCCATCTGCGAGCGGGCGAAGGTCTGCGCCTCGCGCTTCGCGCCGTCGGCGAGGCCCGCCGCATCGGTCATGAGACGCGAGAGGTCGTCGAAAAAGCGGCTGTTGGTCTGCGGCATGGCTTATGCTCCAGGCGGCGCCCGCATCAGGTCGGAGCGGCTCGAAACCTATGTGGCGCGAGCGCATTCGCGGCGCAAGAGCGGGCTCGCGACGGGTTAAATTTTCCAGTTGCCCCATCCGCCGATCTCGCCCAGCATCGGCGCTTTCCGGTTCCGAGACCCTGATCCCCATGCGCATTCAAGCCGCCGTTCTTCGCCAGCCCGGCCTTCCCCCGCCCTACGCGGAGTCGAAACCGCTCGAAATCATCGAGCTCGACCTCGCCCCGCCTGGCCGGGGCGAGGTCCAGGTCAAGATCGCAGCCGCGGGCCTCTGCCATTCTGACCTGTCGGTGATCGACGGCTCGCGGCCGAGGCCAACGCCGATGGCGCTCGGTCACGAGGCGGCGGGAATTGTCGAGGCCGTCGGCGACGGGGTGACCGACCTCGTAGCCGGGGATCACGTGGTGCTGGTGTTCGTCCCAAGCTGCGGCCGCTGCGGCCCGTGCGCTTCGGGGCGTCCGGCGCTCTGCGAGCCGGCCGCCAAGGCGAACGCCGCCGGGACGCTGCTCTCCGGCGAGCGGCGGCTTTCCTTCGAGGCTGAGCCCGTCAACCATCTGCTCGGCGTCGCGGCTTTTTCAACCCACGCGGTTGTGGCGCGCGAGTCGTGCGTGAAAATCGACCCCGACCTGCCGCTGGAACTGGCGGCCCTGTTCGGCTGCGCGGTGCTGACCGGGGTTGGCGCGGTCATCAACACCGCCAAACTCGAGCCGGGGCATTCGGTCGCGGTGGTGGGCTTGGGCGGCGTGGGCTTGAGCGTCGTTCTCGGCGCGAGGCTCGCCGGCGCGCGACAGATCATCGCCGTCGACCTATCCGACGAGAAGCTCGCCTTCGCCACGAAACTCGGCGCGACCCAGACGGTGAACGCGCGCTCGAACGACGCGGTCGGCGAAATCACGGCGCATCTCCGGCAATGGCGTCGATGTCGCCTTCGAGATGGCGGGCTCGGTTCCGGCGCTCGAGCTGGCTTATGCCGTGACCACCCGCGGGGGCACGACGGTGACCGCCGGCCTGCCACATCCGGACAAGCGCATGACCCTCTCCCCGCTCGCACTTGTCGCCGAGGAGCGCACCTTGAAAGGCTCCTATGTCGGCTCGTCGGTTCCGCAGCGCGACGTTCCCCGCATGATCGCGCTCTTCCGCGCCGGCCGCCTGCCGGTCGACCAATTGCTGACCCATCGCCTGAAGCTCGAGGAGATCAACGAAGGCTTCGACCGGCTGCGCGAGGGGGTGGGGGTGAGGCAGGTCATCCTGTTCGAGTAGGGCTTCCGAGCCGCGGTCGAATTTCCGGGATCGACGATGAAGCAAAACAGCGTCAACGCCGCGGTCATGACGGCGCCGGGAAAGTTCGAGGTCCGGCGCTATCCCTATCCTGATGTCGATGATGTCTCGATGGTCATCGAGCTCGAAATGTGCGGCCTCTGCGGAACGGACAAGCACACGTTCCGCGGCGAGACCGTGCAATATGCGGGAACGCCGGCGGAATCCCATACGCCCTTCCCGATCATTCCGGGCCACGAGATCGTGGGCAAGGTCGCCGAGATCGGCAAGACCGCCAGCCACTCGCTCGAATATGCCGGACAAGAGCTCAAGATCGGCGACCGCGTCGTCATGTGTCCCGACATTCTCTGCGGCAAGTGCTGGTATTGCAGGAACACGTTCGGCTTTCCGCTGTGCCAGAACATCAAGGGCTACGGCAACGCCTTCACCTGCGACGAAGGCCCGCATCTCATGGGCGGCTGGGCCGACTACATCTATGTCCGCAAGGACGCCTTCGTGTTCAAAGTCCCCGACGACATGGAGCCCCGCATCGCGGTCATGTCGGAACTCATGACCTGCACCTTCAATCTCGACAAGGCCAAAGAGCTTTACACCATGGGCGGCGAAGGCTTCGGCTCAGGCGCGACGATCGTCGTCCAGGGCGTGGGCCCGCTCGGCCTCCTGCATGTGCTCAAGGCCCGGCTGATGGGCGCAGGCACAATCATCGCGATCGACCGCTCCGATTTCAGGCTTCAACTGGCGAAGGATTTCGGCGCCGACGCTGTGATCAGCCTCAACGGAACGACTCAGGCCGAGCGCGTCCAGGCCGTGCGCGATCTGACCCAAGGACGCGGCGGCGACGTCATCGTCGAATGCACCGGGGTCGCCGAGGCGATCCCCGAGGGGCTGGAGATGGCGCGGCGCGGCGGCGCCTATTTTGTCGCCGGCGTGTTCGCCGATGTCGGCGACATCCCCATCAATCCGCACCGGCATTTGCTGGCCAACCAGATCCGCCTCTTCGGCATGACCAACCATCCCCCGACCGGCTACCCGAGCAGCCTTCGTCTTCTCAACAAATTCAAGACAACCTATCCGCTGGAAAAGTTCGTCACCCACGAATTTCCGGTCGATCAGGTCGACAAGGCGATGGCCCAAGCCTTCGACATCGACGCCTGCATGAAGGTCGTCTTGACGCCAAGCGGCGGCTAGCGGGGCTTTTGTCGTCAATTGATTTGACATGAGCCAAAGCAGCTGTGGCGGGGAAGTGCGCTCAGCCCAGACCTGTGACGATTCCGCCTTCGACGCGCAGCGAGGCGCCGGTCGTCGAACTTGCCCCGTCGCTGCAGGCATAAACCACCATGTTGGCGATCTCTTCCGGCTCCGCCAGGCGCTGAATTAACGAGGTCGGACGCGCATTGGTGAAGAAGTCTTTCTCGAGTTCAGCGACCGAACGGCCGGTCTTTTTGGCTTCATCCGCCAACATTGTGGAGATGCCCTCGGTCCGGGTCGGTCCGGGCAGCACGCAATTGACGGTGACGCCGCAGCCGCCAAACTCACGCGCCAATCCTCGCATCACCGCGATTTGCGCTGTCTTCGTCACCCCGTAATTTGTCATGTCGACCGGAATGAGCAGGCCCGATTCGCTGGATATGAAGATGATCCGGCCCCATTTGCGCTCTCGCATCCCCTGTCCGTAAGCGCGGGCGAATTCGAATTCCCGACAAGACGTTCACTTCGTAGAAGTGCATCCAGTCTTCGTCGGGCGTTTCAAAAAAACCTTGTCGCTTATAGATCCCGAGATTGTTGACGAGGATATCGACTTCCGGCGCCTGGCCGACAATTGTCTTGGCCCCCTCCGCGGTCGCTGCATCGGCGACCACGCCCATGACCTTGGCGCCCTTCACCGCTTTCTTGATGCGGGCGATCGCTCTCTCGATCGAATTGGCCTGTCGGCCGTTCAGGACAACCTGCGCCCCCTCGCGCGCCAATCCCTCGGCAATGGCGTATCCGATGCCCGCGGTCGATCCGGTAACCAGCGCGCGACGCCCTGCAATTTTCAGATCCACTCGTTCCTCCTTCTTGCTGCCCCTTCCCTTTAACGGGCGTCGTCATAGCCACCAAGACCAGGCTCTCCATACGCTTACGGCATCACGGCGAGGACAGGGGGATAGGATGCAAATCTCCGCGAGCAGCATAACCCCCGCTAGCGAGCTGGCGCGTCGCGGGCGTGTTCGCCGATGTCGGAGACATCCCCATCAATTGGCGCCGGCATTTGCTGGCCAACCAGATCCGCCTGTTCGGCATGACCAACCATCCCCCGACCGGCTACCCGAGCAGCCTGCGTCTTTTGAACACATTCAAGACAACCTATCCGCTGGAAAAGTTCGTCACCCACGAATTTCCGGTCGATCAGGTGGACAAGGCGATGGCCCAGGCCTTCGATATCGACGCCTGCATGAAGGTCGTGTTGACGCCGAGCGAGGGGTGAAAGCGAGATCGAAGCGGGCCTTCCGACTCGGTGGCAGCCCGGCGAAGCCAATTTTTTTAGATTAGGCGACGACAAAAGGAGGCGCTGGGCACGGGTGAGCTACGACTTAAGTCAGCTCGGATGGAAAGCTTTCCAAGACCTCGCGTGCGCCGTCGCTGCCGAAGCTTTGCAACGACCCGTCCAAACCTTCCTTGCGTCGAACGACGGTGGGCGAGATGGTGCCTTCCTTGGGACGTGGAACGGTTTGGATGGCACGACAGCCAAATCCACGATCCAATGCAAGTTCTTTGGAAAACCCGACGCCACTCTGGGCTTGTCCGCCCTTAAAGAGGAACTGCCGAAGGCAGCCAAGCTCGCCGCGGAAGGCCTTGCTGACGACTACGTCATTCTTACCAACGCCGGCGTTTCCGGTGAGGCCGACCAGCAAATCTGCGCGGCCTTTCAAGCCGTCGGCGTCTCGACGTGTCGGGTTTTTGGGGGTTCGTGGATTGTCCAGCAGCTAACTGAGAATCCTAGGCTTCGAACGCTGGTACCCCGAGTGTACGGGATTGGTGACTTGGCCCATATCATAACGGGCCACGGCTACAAGCAAGCCAAGGCCATCCTAAGATTCGATGGGATCGGACCTCAGTTGCTTCGTACCGACAGATGCCTACCGGCTCGCCATGAACGCGGTGCTCGAGCACCGCTTCGTCATCCTCTTGGGCGATCCGGCCTCAGGCAAATCCACCATCGCCGCGATCTTGGCGCTCGGCGCACTCGACGACGGCTGCCTGGGCGCATTGAAAATTAACGCGCCGGATCAACTCAACTTGTGGCATCCGAGCGAAAAACAATTTCTGTGGGTCGATGACGCATTTGGCCCCAACCAATTCGACGGCTCGCGAATGAGCCGTTGGAACGCGGAACTTGGCACTCTGCGAGCGGCCATCCAGGGGGTGCGCGGGTGGTATTCACTTCGCGCAACTACATTTGGGAGGCCGCTAAGCCCCATTTGAAAATGAGCGCGTTCCCGCTCCAAGGAAAGCCAGTTGTGGTCAATGTCCAGCCCTGACCGAAGATGAGCGCGCCCAAATGCTTTACAATCATTCCGCCGGGAGCAACCTCACAAGATGAGGCGGCGCTCTAAAGCCGTTTCTGGCGCGAATTGCAGCCAATAAGGCCTTCTTGCCGGAGACTGCTCGCAGGATGGGCGACCCCCTGTTCACCAGCAAGCTCGTCCTTAGCGAGGACCGGCTAGCCCGCGCCTCGTCGAACATCCTGTTGAATTCCTCACGGGGATTATCGACCAAGGTGTGCTCAAGCGGCAGTCAATTTTCCTGAATTCTTACGGTGACAGCCGATCGGTCCGTCCGGCGTGGCAACGTCACCCGATTGTTGGACGTCAGCTGGTCAAGTCCGGGTGTATCTGAACCGGTGATTTCCGAGGACGACGTCGCACTCAGTGGTATGAGACAGTGATAATTCACATTCGCTTTCAATTTCTTCAATTAGCATTACGCCGGGATAAAGCTCAACGCTTCTCGCCTTGCTATCCTAAAGGCGTCAATAGCTGCGTGCCAATTTTTCATGCAACCTCCGTTCCATAGCGTTCACGAAGTATTCGAATTGTCTTCGAATCAGCCGAAGGCGTATTCGCTAGTACCGTGCTGTTGGTGTACCGCGCTGATCGGCAGACGTAACGATCTCCTTCAGGTTTCCAGTTACTTCTTCAATTTTCGCTGAGCATTGCTGTGAAGGACCGATTCCATATATCGCCCAGTCAAGACAAAGTATTGTCCAGCGTCTTGATCAGCGACTTTCTTCATTTAGGAAAGTTCCTATAGGCCCCGCGCTCCAATCCGAATCAAGATCTTTGGCATTCGCTAATATCGCAAGAATCCGAACACTATTTCAAGCGATGCGACCTCGTGCCCCTTCCCTACTGCGGTCCGCGCCCCCTTCGCGGCCCGCAGAAAGGCGATCAAGAGCAGCACTGCGGCGGGCCATTGGAACCAGAGTTCGTGGAGGCCGCTGAACACGTTGATCACGATCAGAAGATTGTGATGGCGATCAGCACGACGCTGGCGCGAGGCGGCTCGTGTACCAGCCCCGGCGGAGCAAATCCGGCAAATTTCTCGACAAATTCTTTCTGATTAATAGAATTTATGCGATACTGCCGGTTTCGCCGAAAGGAAGCCGCATGCCCGCCCGAGCCGCAAAGCCCGTCCAATTCCTGACCGAGGAGCATAAGCGCGCGCGGCGGATCTTCGCCCGCCTGATGGGCGGGGAGTTCGATGCGCGCCATCGCGGCCTCGGAAAACCTCAGCCTCCGTCGTGTCCAGCAGATCGTCCGCGAGCAGCTTGATCGGCGCAACGCCAATCCCGCCGACGACTTTGCGCTTCTCCAGATCGCGCGGCTCGAGCGGGCGCTCGATCTCATCGGTTCCCAGATCGACGCCGGCAAGCCTGCGGCGGCGCATGCCTTCGTTCGCATCCTCGACCATCTGAACCGCCTCGCGCCCGACCGCCTCTGGCTCAAGGGCGTGTACCAACGGGTCGGCGACGAAGTCGACAATATGGAAGATCGGCTCGGTCGCCTCGACGCCGCGCGCGAGGCTTTGGCGCTCAGGCAGGCAAAAACGGCCGAGAACAGCGCCACGCGAGAATCCGGCGAAACGAAAACGGCGTCAAGCCCTTGATATCAAACGAAACGGCGAAATGGCTGATTCGCCGCCCCCAATGATTTCAGAGGCTTAAGGGCGTCGAAGCGAAACGTTTCGTTTCGCATCGCGAAATGAAAGGATTGCGCCGACACACAAAAAAAGTTGCACAAAAGCGCACTTAAATCCCTGAAATCATTGGCGCGCGTAACCTTATGCGCGGGCCTTGGCGCTCAGGCAGGCCGAAGCGCCACGCGAGAATGCAGCGAAACGAAAACGGCCTCATGCGCGGAGCGCGGGCCAGCGCGTGGTCATGCTGGCGCGATTGCATCGGGCCGGCGAACTGACGGTATATGGGCGCGCGAACTTAAGAGACGACCGATGTCGTCTGGGCGGCGCACGAAGGAGCCGATTTCCTCAGCATGAACAATTGGCGCCACAGCAGCATCAACGTCCGCGAGGCTCGCCCTCGCGATCTCGAGGCCATTGCAAGGCTCGAGAACGAATTGTTCGAGACCGACCGGGTTTCGCGGCGCTCCTTGCGCGAATTCCTGCGGGCGCCCCATCGGCCGGTGATTGCGGCGACCATCGACGATGAATTGGCGGGCTACGCGTTGGTCTCGCTGCGCAAGGGCGCGCGGGCTTTGCGCATCTATTCGCTCGCGGTCGACGGGCGATTCCTCCGTCGCGGCGTTGGCCGGGCGCTGCTGCAAGCCTGCGAGGCTTACGCGCGCCGACACCGGCGGGACACGCTTACCCTCGAAGTGCGCTACGACAACGCGTCGGCGATCGCGCTTTACGAGAGCTGCGGCTTCCGCCAGTTCGGCGAGCACACGCATTATTACGCGGACGGGGCGACCGCGTTACGCTACGAAAAGGCCTTGCTTCCCATCCCGCAGGAAACAGGGAACAATTCGCCGCCTGAGCATGTTCGACCGTTGCGCGGCGCATCACGCCCGCGCTAGGGAGCCATAAGAAGCGCGGAACTGAGTCGCGCCGGACCTGCCGAACCTCTCGCGCCGAACATCAGGGATCCCGTCCGCCCGTCATCATGCAAACGCTGTCGCGACTCTCCGCACGGCCCCAGAGGCGTGCGTCATGAACGGTTGGGTGATCCTCGTCGATCAGGCGCGCGACTTTCCCAATGCCGATACGCCGCATAAAGTCATTACGACCGGCGACTATCTGGCGCGCCCGAAGCTTTTCGCCGGGCTCGGACGGGCGAAGATCATCAATCTGTCGCGCTCCTACAATTACCAGTCCAAGGGCTATTACGCTTCTCTGCTTGCTGAAGCGCGCGGACATCGGGTGATCCCGACCGTCGAGACAATGCTCGATCTGCGTGAGCTTAAACTCTACGAGCAGTCGCTGCCGGAATTGCAGGAGGCCCTGACCGCCGCCGCGACCAAGGCGCATGCGACGGAGGATACGACCTTCGACCTTCTGTTCTGCTTCGGATTCGCCCAGGATCAGCGCTTCGAGGCCTTCGGCCGGCTCCTGTTCGACTGGTACCGCTGCCCGGCGATCGAAGTCACCATCACGCCCGGCAAACGCTGGAGGATCGATCGGCTGCGCGCCCGCCCGCTCGCCAAGCTCGGGCCGGAAGAGACGGAATTCTTCCGCACCAGCCTGCATCGGCACACCCAGCGCGACTGGCGCAATCCGCGCGGCCGGCCGATCGCCCGCTATTCGCTGGCCGTGTTGCACGATCCGCAAGACGAGCTTCCGCCATCCTCTCCAGACACGCTGCGACATTTTCAGCGGATCGCAGAAAAGCAGTCGGTAGAGGTCGAGCTCATCACGCGCAGGCAGCTCGCCGAATTGGCCGAATTCGACGCTCTGTTCATCCGCGCGACGACCTCGATCGACAATTTCACCTATCGCTTCGCCCAGCGCGCGCGAACCGAAGGCATGCCGGTCATCGACGACCCGCAATCCATGATCCGCTGCACCAACAAGGTCTATTTGCACGAGCTTCTGGAGGCGCACGGCGTGCCCGTGCCCCCGACCGTGATGCTGGCCGACGATGACGATCTCACCAAGGCTGAACGCCTGCTGGGCTGGCCGATGGTGGTCAAGATTCCCGATGGCTCGTTCTCGCGTGGGGTGCACAAGGTCGAGACCAGCGAGGAGCTGAAGAAGCTGTCCGACAAACTGTTCGAGGACACCGACCTCCTGTTGGCGCAGAAATTCATGCCGACCAAATTCGACTGGCGGGTCGGCGTGCTTGAGGGCGAGCCGCTCTTTGTCTGCCAGTATCAGATGGCGCGCGGGCACTGGCAGATCATCAAGCACGGGCCGAACGGAGCGCAGGAGGGCGGATCGAAGACGCTTGCGATCTGCGACGCGCCGCCGCCCGTCATCGAGGCGGCGCTCAAGGCCGCGCGCGCGATCGGTCCGGGTCTTTATGGCGTCGACATCAAGGAAACCAACGGCTCGATCGTCGTTATCGAGGTCAACGACAACCCGAACCTTGAACACGGGGTCGAGGATCAGATCGGCAAGGACGAGGTCTGGACGCGAATCTTGAGCTGGTTCATCAAGCGGATCGACGCCTGAGGCGCCCGACGTCGCCCGGTCGCTGACGCAACGTTAATCTCTGCGACTTATCTTCGGGTGACCGTCGCGCGCTGAGGCCGGAGAACGGGCCCCGGAAGTCGCAATTGCGCATTCGGGCGAGGACTGGTAACGGTCGCGGTCGCGAAAGCGGCTATTGCAGGGCCAGATTCGGGCGGGCCGTAATCTCGCGGGGAGCCAGAATGCCGGATATCGCCACACGCCGACGTTTTTTGCTTTTTCTAGTCAAGCCGTCGCATTACGACGACGAGGGTTACATCATTCAGTGGTGGAAGTCGGCGCTGCCTTCCAATTCGCTTGCCTGTCTGTTCGGCATTGCTCAGAAATGCATGGAAGATCAGGTCCTTGGCGAGGACGTCGCGATCGAGATCTTTCCCGTCGACGAGACCAACACCCGCGTTAGGCCGGAGCAAATCGCCCGCCAGATTCAGGACAATGGCGGTTTCGGTATGGTCGGATTTCGTCGGCGTGCAGTCGAACCAGTTCCCGCGCGTGATGGACTGCGCCGGTCCCTTAAGGGCCGCCGGGATACCGGTAGTTATTGGCGGTTTCCATGTCTCGGGGTGTCTCTCCATGCTGCCGGAGACGCCTGATTCGCTGAAGCAGGCGCTCGACCTCGGCATTTCGCTCTACGCGGGCGAAGCGGAGGGGCGGTTCGATGAAGTCTTGCGCGACGCAGCGGCGGGGACACTCAAGCCGATCTACAATTACCTCCATGATCTGCCGGGGCTCGAGGGAGCGACAGGCCCCTACATGCCGCCCGAGCGCGTGGGGCGCACACTCGGCATGATCTCGAGTTTCGACGCCGGTCGGGGCTGTCCGTTCCTCTGCTCGTTCTGCACCATCATCAACGTGCAGGGGCGCAAATCCCGCTATCGCTCAGCCGACGACATTGAAGCTTTGGTGCGCGTCAATGTCGCCAATGGCGTCCGCTACTTCTTCATCACCGACGACAACCTCGCCCGCAATCGCAACTGGGAATTGATCTTCGACCGGCTGATCGAACTGCGTCAGCAGGGCATCCACTCGCGCTTCATCATCCAGGTCGACACGGCCTGCCACAAGATCCCCCGCTTCATCGAGAAGGCGGTGGCCGCCGGCGTCAAGCGCGTGTTCATCGGGCTGGAGAACATCGATCCCGATAATCTGGCCTCGGCGAAGAAGAAGCAGAATCACATCTCCGACTATCGCGAGCTTCTGCTCGAGTGGCGCAAGCACCGTTGCATCACCTATTGCGGCTACATCATCGGCTTCCCGAACGACACGCAGGAATCGTTGGTCCAGCGCATCCAGATCATCCAGCGCGAACTGCCGCTCGACATCCTCGAATTCTCGATCCTGACGCCGCTTCCCGGCAGCGAGGACCATGCCAAGGCGGTGGCCAAGGGGGTCGATATCGATCCCGACTTGAACAAGTTCGACCTCGAACATGTGACGACCGACCATCCGCGTATGTCGCGCGAGGAATGGCAGGACGCCTATCGCCTCGCGTGGCGCACCTATTACACCCCGGAGCACATCAAGACGGTGATCCGCCGCGCCGTGGCCGGCGGCCCGCGTCCGGACACGGTCGCCTATCTCTTGACCTGGTTCTGGGCGAGCTTCCACTTCTACAACATCTATCCACTTGAGACGGGCATGATCCGGCGACGGTACCGCCGCGACCGCAGACCCGGGATGCCGCTCGAGAACCCGCTCGTCTTTTACACCCGGCACTGGGGCGGGCAGGTCGTCACCTATGGCCGGATCCTGGCCATGTTCGCGAAGATTCACTTCTGGACGCGCCGGCTCGAACGCGATCCGAACGCCAAGAACTATACCGACGAGGCGCTACGGGCCGTTGACGATTACGACCATCAGGAGATGTACCAGCTGACTGAGGCCGCACGGCAGGCGGGCGCGAAGGCGAAGCGCATCGAAGAGCACAAGCACGCTCGGGCCCATCTCGCCGAGCCGACTGTCGAAGCGGTAAAGTAGGTCTTGACCTGAGAGCCCTCCATGGGCTCGCGGATTCAACCATCACGCGAGTTAGGGCCAAACAAATCCAAATAATTCCAAGCAAACCCAAGCAAAAGTCCTTGGATTTGCTTGGATTTCCTTGGTCCGATTTGGGACTTTTCAATGGGTTACGGCGAATTCAAATAAAAAAATTTCTTTCCGTCGCGACTCGCCTCCCGGATTGTGGGTGATCTTCGCGAACGTCCCTTTCTTCCCACTTCTCGGCCAAGTCCCTCATTACCGAGCATCATAGCATTGATTTCTGTTTAGTACAAGAAAAAACCGACTAGTTCTAGAATGTCATGCAACCGACTCCGAGCGTTTAGCCGACCCGTCCCTCGAGCGCTTCCCACTCGAAGTGATGCTGGCGCGGGCGCTCGCGCTCTTGGGGCGAGAGGGACGGCGTTTTTGCGCTTCCGAACGGATCTGCTAGCTTGCGCCCTTCGCTAGCCGCGATGTGTCGGATAATTTGTCGCGCGGCCTTGGGAGGACGTCATGGACGTCGCCACTTGGCTCCGAGGCCTTGGCCTTGAACGGCACGAGGCCGCATTTCGCGACAACCTGATCGACTTGGATGTCGTTCGCGACCTGACTGAGAGCGACCTCGAAAAGCTCGGTCTGGCGCTCGGCGACCGCAAGCGCGTCCTGAAGGCAATCGCCAGCCTGCCTACGGCGGAGGCGGCGGCCGCCATCCCCATCGCCGCCCCCCGCGCCCGAGACAAAGCGGAGCGACGGCCCGTAACCGTGATGTTCTGCGATTTGGTCGGGTCGACCAGCCTCGCGGCGACGCTCGACGCCGAGGACTGGCGTGAGCTGGTGGGAGGCTATCTCGACGACGCCGCCAAGGCGATCGACCAATACGGCGGCCATGTCGCCAAGAAGCTCGGCGACGGGCTGATGGCGCTGTTCGGATATCCGAGGGCGCAAGAGAATGATGCGGAACGCGCCGCGCGCGCAGGCTTGGCGATCCTTCGCGCGCTCGAAGACTTGAACGCCGCGAACGCCGGGCGCGGACTTCCGGCGCTCGCCGCCCGCATCGGGCTCGATAGCGGTCCGGTGGTCGTGGATTCCACCGGCGAGATGTTCGGCGACGCGCCCAACCTCGCCGCTCGGGTGCAAGGCGCCGCCGAGCCGGGAACAATGCTCGTCACGGCGGCCGTGTGGCGACAGGTCGCGGGCCTGTTCGTCGTCGAAGACAAAGGCCCGCATGAACTCAAAGGCGTTCCGGGCTCGCCGGTACTGCATCGGATCGTGCGCCCCAGCGGCGGCGGCCGGCGCGCCGGCGCGCGCATCCAGACGCCGCTCGTCGGGCGCGACGACGATCTCGGGGTCCTCATCAAGCGCTGGCAGCGCGCGCGAGGCGGCGACGGGCAATTCGTTCAGATCGTCGGCGAGCCCGGGATCGGCAAGTCGCGACTTATTGATGAGTTTCGCAGCCGGCTCGCCGAGACGCCCCATTCCTGGGTCGAATGGACCGCCTCGCAACTGTTGCAGAACACAGCGCTGCATCCGCTGACCGAGTGGGGCAAGCAGCGATTTGGCGCGACGGAAGTCGCGCCGGAGAGCCGGCTTGCCGACCTCGAATCCTCGCTGACACAAGTGAAGCTCGATCCGGTCGAGTTTGCGCCCCTGCTCGCGCCCCTGCTCGACATTTCCGCCGCAACGATTGGCGCGCCTGAACTTCCGCCCGACGAACTGCGGCGGCGCCAGCTCGCCGCAATGGTCGCCTGGTTGCTTGCAGGGCGCGCGCGCTCAGCCGCTCGTGCTCGCCTTCGAAGACCTCCACTGGGCCGACCCGACCTCGCTCGATCTCCTGAAGATGCTCGCCGAACGAGGCGCGACGGCGCCGCTCATGATCGTCGCGACGGCGCGCCCCGAATTTCGCGCGCCCTGGGTGACGCGCTCGCACCATGGGATCATTTCGCTGGTTCCGCTCGATCGTCCGCAGGTGCGCCAGATGGTCGGCTCCATTGCCGAGCGCTTTCCGCTTTCCGCCGATGCAGTCGAGGGCGTCACCGTCCGTACGGGCGGGGTTCCCCTGTTCATCGAGGAAGTGACGCGGCTCATGCTCGAAGGCGGGGCGCAAGCGATTCCGCCAACCTTGCAGCAATCGCTCGCCGCGCGGCTCGATCGACTTGGCGAAACCCGCGAAGTTGCGCAGATGGGCGCGGTTGTGGGGCGGGAATTCAGGTTCGGCCTGCTGCACGCGATCGCAGGTGTGACGGAGGCTGACCTCAATCTCGCGCTCGAGAAGCTCGTCGACGCCGACCTTCTATTCGCCGACGGCGTCGCGCCCGATTCGAGCTACCGCTTCAAGCACGCGTTGATTCAAGAAGCGGCGTACGAAAGCATGTTGCGGAGCAGGCGTCGCGAGATTCACGCCCAGATCGCCGAAGCCCTCGTGCGCCTGCAGCCGGCGATCGTAGAGACGGCGCCGGAAACGGTCGCGACGCACTTGGCACGGGCCGGCGACGAGGCGGGGGCCGCGGAATACTGGCAAAAAGCCGGGCAGCTCGCACAGAGGAACTCGGCCTACCGAGAGGCGATCGGCGCTTACCAAAACGCCTTGCAGTCCATGCGCAAACAGGATCGAGAATTTGTCGACGTCAATCGCGCCATCGCCTCGGCCTATTTCGCCGCCGGCGAACACGAATTGAACCGCAAGCATCTCGCGGAGGCGGAGGCGGCAGCTGAGGCAGGCGCCGATCCGGTGACCGTGACTGAAATTGCAACGCAGCAATGTCACGTGCTCAGTCAATTCGGCGACGATGCCGAACACGCGGTTCACGTCGGCCGCCGGGCGCTCGAAATGGCCAATCGCCTCGAGGACGACGGCCTCGCCTATGGCGCGCGCTTTGCTTTGGGGCACGCCTGCTGGATCACCGGCGACTACGACAGCGTGATTGAGCTTCTGTCGGCAAATCTGCCTGAGCACATGGGCGATCCGACGCGGATTCGCGATTTCGGCACAGCGGGGTCGTTGCTCCTGGACTCGATGTCGATTCTTGGATCAACGCTCGCTCATCGCGGCCATTTTGACCGGGCCTTTCCGATTCTAGAGCGCGCGCAAGCGCTTCCGCAAAAGAACGCCTGGGACCTGACCGTCATCGGTTATCATCATGCTCGAGCCCACTTGATCCGCGGCGACACAGTTTCGGCGACGCCGATATCGCTGGCAGCCATCGAGCACGCGACTCGAGTTGGACTTGAGTTTTCGCTGCCCTGGCAACGGGCCATGCTGGGGCACGCATATGCGCTCGACGGGGAATTTGACGCCGCCGTCGCGCTGCTGGAAGCCGCTCTCGAAAGATCGCAAGAGATTCATATGCGATACCCGGCGTCGTTCACGGGCGCGCTGCTGGCCGAGACGCTCGCGCCTCGGCAACCGCGGCGAGCTCTCGCCGTCGCCGAGACCACGCTAGGCGCTGCGAGGGCGAGCCGGCATCGCGCGGTCGAAGCAGAGCTGCTTCGAGTCAAAGCCGCAGCGCTGCTCAGCCTCGACGCCGACGCGGCCGAGGCCGCGGCGAACGAAGGCTATGCGCTTGCGCAGGAATTGGGTCTTGGCCCCGAGCAGGCCCACGGCTTGCGGACTCTTGGCGACATCATGGCCGCCAGGGGCGATAAGGCCAAGGCCGACGAGTTCCACGGTCTTGCGCGCGCCAAATATCGAAGCCTAGGTATGACGCGCTGGGCCGAAGGGCCTGGATGACAGCCCACGGAGGCTGCCCCTTGGTCTAAGGTTTACGGCGATCGTGCTCATGCCCTATGAGGAAGCCTGCGGCTTACTCCGTTCGACCCGCGCGGCGACCTGAAGACGGGCGCGGTTGGGGTTGAGGCGAAGAGCGCTGGGAGCCAACACGGCGGGGCAATGAATTCTCTCTATCGGTCAATCGCCGTCGCGGCGATCACGTTCGGCGCGAGCGTCGTCGGGATGCTCCTGCAATGGGCTGTGCCAGCGGATGTGCTGACCGCGTCCAAGGGCTCGGTCGGAGCAATGGTCGGGCTCATCACGCTCTTGCTCGCGCTCGTGCTCGGCCTCCTCGTGTTCACCGCCTTCTCGGTCTACACGACGCAGCAGACCGAGGCGCAGTCGTTGGGCCCGGTGGTGATCGAGCTCGACGTCATCCTCGAACAATACGGCGCGGATGTTGTGGGCGCCCGCACGGGGTTGCGGGAGGCGCTGGGACGTGCGCGCAAGCGCTTCTTCGGCGATTTGAAGCATGGCCCCCAGGCGCATACGATCGAGGAGACCCGGGCGACCATGCACTGGATGAACACCTATTTCGAGAGGCAACCTCCGAGCGAACGCCACCGGCAATTGCTCACCACGGCGCGTGATCTCGCCAAGAAGTTCGCTGAAACAAATATGCTAATGGCGCGCCAACTCACCAATCCGTTTCCCCCTTATGTGCTGGCCATCGTGGTGTGCTGGGCTGCGGCCCTGTTTCTCGGCAACGGCCTCGTGGCGGCGCCGAATGCGATCACGGTCCTCGCGCATCTCGCGGGCGCGATCGCCATTGGCAGCGCGATTTTTCTCATCCTTGAACTGAGCACGCCTTATACGGGCCTCATCCGGCTGACATCGGCCGGTCTTGACCGAATGCTCGAGGTTCTCGCCAAGGCTGACCAGAAAGAGACGCCCGCAAGTTAGACGAGCCAATGCGCGTGACCGGTTAGCTTTTCGCTACGCATCCTCGTAGCCGCCCTGGCTCTCGTGATGTCAGCGACCCTCGCTGCTTCGAGCCTCGCGGCAGAATCGAGTCCGGGCAAGCTCATCAGCGCCGAGGCGATGGCGGGCGGCCCGACGGCGCTCGAGCCTATCGCATTCTCTATTGGTCCACGGGCCTCGACGGCAAGCCGGTTGAGGTGTCGGGTGTGGTGATTGCGCCTCGCGGACCGCCCCCGCGAGGTGGACGGCCGGTGGTCGCCTGGGCGCGATCCAACGACAGGCGTCGTCAGCCGGTGCGCGCCGTCGCTGGACTCCGCGCCATGCTCGACCGGGGCTATGTTGTGGCGGCGACGGACTATCCGGGGCTGGGAACTGCCGAGGTTCATCCCTATCTCGCGGGGACAAGCGAGGGGCATCCGGTGCTCGACTCGGTCCGGGCGAACGAATTGCGGGGCTTAGGAGCGGGCCGGAAGCGCTATGGACGAGATCGAACGGCTCGAGATTCGGATCGAGGAATTGCGCGAGGCAATCGCGCGCAGCCGCAGGCTGAGGCTCGTCGGCCTCGCGTCGGCCGTGATCGGGCCAGTCTTGATCCTCGGGTTTGTGCTTGGCCTTGTCGACTATTCGCCGACCCGCGTGATTGTCGCCTTCGCCCTCGCTATCGGCGGGATGGTGCTGATGGGCTCGAGCCGCTCCAGCACCGACGAATTGGAGCGCGCCTTGAAGCAGGCTGAGGCCGAGCGCGTCGCGGCGATCGACGCGCTTGAACTCGTTCAGGTTGGCGACGGGAAGGGTTGAGCGACCGTATCGATGGTTGCCCGCGGCCGCCTCAAGCGCCGGGTCCGTCCCATGTTAACCGGGATCGAGCGGAGCGCCGGTTGCATGTGAACTGCCTAGGGCTACGCATGGGGGAATGATGGCGGGTAATTCTGCACTCCGTATCGCGATCACCGGCGCGAACGGCAATCTAGGGCGCAAGCTGATCGCAGCCTTTCTGAAGGCGCCCCACATCGCCGCGATTCATGCGATCGACCGGGACGTCGCCGGCCTCTCGCCCCATGACGCACGTTTGTTCCCAATTCAGGCTGATCTTCGAGGGTCGGTACTCCTGGACGCGCTTGCGGGCATGGACGCGGTCATTCATCTGGCCGCGCAAAATCCCTATCCCGACGCCTCGTGGGAAGATGCAAGCGCTTCCTTCGACATGACAGCGAGACTGGTCGAGGCTTCTGCAAAAGCCGGCGTTGTCGCGGCTGGTGTTCGCCTCGTCCAATCATGTGATGGGCGGCTACAAGGATACGCCGGTTGCGCTCTCGGACGGCGGTCTGACCACCGACCTGCCTCCGCTCGTCGGAACCCTGGTCAAAACTTCAGAAGGGCTGATCGATTCCACGGCCTACGCCGCGGCGAAATTGATGGGCGAGCGCATCGTGGCCGTCAAAGCGGAGACTGGGGCCTTCTCCGCAGTTTTGCTCCGCATCGGTTGGTGCCAGCCTGGCGAAAACACTCCGCAAACGATAAGCGCCGCCGGCACCCCGAAGTCGGGCCTGATCGAAACAGATCCGGAGGGTGAGCATGATCTGCGCTGGTTCAGAGCCATGTGGCTCTCGAATGGCGATCTCGTCCGGTGCGTTTTCGCAGCCTTGCGCGCTGACGCCTCCGCATGGCCGTCCCCGGCCATCGTCGTCAACGCGATGTCCGCAAATCGACCTTCGCCCTGGGACTTATCGGCTGGTCGCAAGCTGATCGGCTACGAGCCGCTCGACGATGTATCGAGATACGCGGCTCCGGTCTTCACCCAATAATCTAGGACCGTCACCGAAGACACAAATGGCTGGACCCAGCTCGAAAAGGCTGCGTGATCAGGATGCACAAGATAGGCGTCCCGCGCCTGAGGATTGGCGAAAGTGAGCAGAAAGGCATGGCTGTGGCCGTGATCAAGGCCTTCTGAGCTCGAGTTTTCGCCCCATTCAAAATCCTCTACGCCTGGAACCAGTTCTTTCAGCGCCGCGAACCGGCGAATAACCTCAGCGACCGCTGCCGGGCTTTGAGCCTTCCCGAATCCGAAGAGAACCACATGGCGCAGTGTCATGATGCGTGCCTCCACGGAGAAGAATTTTTTCAAATGGCCGAGAGCGGGATTGGAGCGGGCGAAGGGAATCGAACCCTCGTATGAAGCTTGGGAAGCTTCCGTTCTACCATTGAACTACGCCCGCTTGAGGTCTCCGTCGGTGACAAGCCGCAGATGGCAGGAGAGGAGGGACTCGAACCCCCAACCCCCGGTTTTGGAGACCGGTGCTCTACCAATTGAGCTACACTCCTACTAAGCGCCGTTCATGCCGCAACGCGCGCCCGGACGCAAGGGTGGGCGGGCTCGAGGGCTCGGCTTGACTTCGCCGCCACCCGTCGCCAGTTATCCGCGCGGCCCACGCCTCCCCCGTGCGGTTCGCCGCAAGGATTTGATGCGCACCTATCTCAGCTTTGAAACGTCGGTCGCGGATATCGAGGCCCGTCTGGATGAAATGCGCGCCGTGGCGGAGAAAGGCGATTCGCCCGCGCTCGCCGACGAGCTCACGAAGCTTGAAGCCAGAGCCGAGAAGGCGCTGGCCGATCTCTACGCGAATCTCACGCCCTGGCAGAAGACGATGGTCGCGCGCGCCCAAGGGCGTCCGCGTTTCGGCGACTACATCAAGGGGCTCGTCACCGAGTTCACGCCCCTGGCCGGCGACCGGTATTTCGGCGAGGACGAAGCCATCGTCGGCGGCCTTGGGCGATTTCAGGGCGAGTCGGTCTGTGTCATCGGCCAGGAGAAGGGCGACGACACGGCGAGCCGGGTGCGGCACAATTTCGGCATGGCGCGGCCGGAAGGCTATCGCAAGGCGACGCGCCTAATGCAGCTTGCCGACCGTTTTGGCCTGCCGGTCATTTCCCTCATCGACACGGCGGGCGCCTTTCCGGGCATCGAGGCCGAGGAGCGCGGCCAGGCCGAAGCCATCGCGCGCTCGATCGACACCTGTCTTTCGATTGGCGTGCCGAACATTGGCGTTGTGATCGGCGAGGGCGGCTCGGGCGGCGCGCTCGCGATCGCCGCCTGCAACACTGTGCTGATGCTCGAACACGCAATCTATACCGTGGCCTCGCCCGAAGCGGCCGCATCGATCCTCTGGCGCAATTCTTCGCGCGCGCAGGAGGCGGCGACGGGCATGAAGATCACCGCTCAGGACCTGATCAAGTTCGGCATCATCGACGGAATCATTCCCGAGCCGCTTGGCGGCGCGCACCGCGATCCGGCCGCGACAATCGCCTCCGCCGGGCGAGCTCTCAGCGACGCGCTCAAGTCGCTTCACAATCTGGGTCCCGACGAACTCCGCAACGCGCGGGCGGAGAAATTCCTGGCGATGGGACGGAAGATCTGATTGTCATTCCAGGCCATGCCCGAGGCCTGGCCGGGAATCCAACATTGCGACACGTTCCGGACGCGGGCTCAATTCCCGATCGTTCGCTCCGCGATCGTCGGGAATGACAGGGGGAGGCATGCTGCAGACGTGGCGCTGGTTCGGGCCGGACGATCCGGTCAGCCTGAATAATGTGCGACAGGCCGGGGCGGTCGGCGTCGTCAGCGCGCTGCATCACATGAACCAGGGCCAGGTCTGGAGCGAGGACGAAGTCGCGAAGCGCCGGGCCGAGATCGAAGCCGGCGGCCTCGTCTGGTCGGTCAGCGAGAGCATCGGCGTCGGCGAGACGATCAAGACGCGCAGCGGCGATTACCGCGCCAGGATCGACAATTACAAGCAATCGATCCGCAACGCTTCGCGCGCGGGCGTGAAGGCCTTCTGCTACAATTTCATGGCCATCACCGACTGGACGCGGACCAATCTCAACTGGCCGCTACCGAATGGCGGAACGGCGCTGCGCTTCGACGCGGTCGACTTCGCTGCTTATGATCTCTTCATCCTCAGGCGGGAAAACGCTGAAGGCGACTATGCTCCGGACCGCGTCGCCGCGGCGCGCGAGCGCTGCGAGGCGATGACGCCCGGCGAAAAAGAGGAGCTTGAGCGGACGCTGATCGACTGGCTGCCGGCGCGCGATTTCACCTACGACCGGAAAAGCTTCAGGCGTGTGCTGGCGACCTATAAGGACGTGACGGTCGACGGCCTGCGCGCCAATCTGATCGAATTCGTGCGCGAGATCGCCACCGTCGCCGAGGAGGAGGGCGTGCGCCTCGCCATCCACCCCGACGATCCGGCGTTCCCACTCTTTGGCCTGCCACGCGTCATGTCGACGGCCGATGACTTTCGCAAGCTGTTTGCGGCCGTTCCGTCCGACGCCAATGGCATGACGCTCTGCGCCGGCTCGCTCGGCTCGAACACTCAGAACGATGTCGTCGCAATGGCGAAAGAGTTTGGCGCGCGGGTACATTTCGCCCATTTGCGCAACGTCAAGCGGGAGCCCGACGGTTCGTTCTTTGAAGCCGACCATCTCGCCGGCGAAACCGACATGGTTCGGCTCGTTGCGGCGCTCATGTCGGAGGAGGATCGCCGCCGCGCCGAGGGGCGCGCTGACGCGGAAATTCCGATGCGCCCCGACCACGGACACTTGCTCGGCAATGACGGGGAGAAGCGGGTCAATCCCGGCTATTCGTTCATCGGCCGCCTCAAGGGCCTCGCCGAATTGCGCGGCGTGATGCAGACGGTGGAAGCGTTCCGCGCTGGGCGGGCGGCGTGAAGGTTGGAGGGCTGAGAGAGCGACGCGTAGACGAATGACGGTCGAACAGCGACAATGGCGTCGCGCGGCTTGCGTCAAATCATCCAGGAGACATCATGTCGACGCCGTTCCAGATTTCCCTCGCGCCGGATCAGCTATGGCAGGCGATCAATCCCATGACCTTCAATCAGCGGGGTGCTCAATTCGGCTTCATCAACATCGATCTCGGCGACACGGCGGAATCCGACCTTGAGCGGAAGCTTCTCGACAGGGTCGGGAGCTATGGGCGCCAGCTCGGCCGCATTGGCGACGCGCTGGAAGTCATTCTCAAGCATGTGAAGCTCGGGGAACTGGAACCTGAGGAACAAGACGCGCTGGACATTCTCAAGGGGCAGCTCGCGGCGGTGAGACAGGCGAAGGCCGCGCACCGCGCGAGCGAAGGGGCAAACGCGTCGAGCGCGACTCAATCGCGATGATCGAGGCACGGCGTCGGCTGGCAGCGTGCATCCGAACCGAGCAGTCTGTTTCAGATCTAGGATCGGACCGACCATCGTCGAGGAGGTCACGTGACGTCAGAGACCATTGGAATTGGCGGCCTGGAACTCAGGTTTTTGCAGACCAAGGAAGAGACCGCCGGCAGCCTCGACGCCTTCGAAATGACGGTCCAACCGAACGCGCGCATGCCCGTCGCGCATTATCACGAGAGCTGGGACGAAACCATTTATGGGCTGGCGGACGCCTCGACTTGGCGTGTCGACGGCCAGGACGTCGTGCTCAGGCTCGGTCAGTCCATCTTCATCAAGCGCGAGATCGTTCACGCCTTCCGCAACGACACGCAAGAGGCGGCAAGTTGCCTCTGCATCCTGACGCCGGGCGTGCTCGGATCCGGCTATTTTCGTGAAGTCGCGGCCCTCATGTCAGGCGGCGCGCCGGACCCAGCAAAAACGAAGGAGATCATGCTGCGCCATGGGCTTCACCCCGCGCCGCAATAGGAGGCTTCACATGCCCCCAAGATGCTCGGCGACGGAGTAGATGTCCTTGTCGCCGCGGCCGGACAGGTTCAGCACCATCAGGTGGTCCTTCGGGCGTTTGGGCGCGAGCTCGATGATCTTGGCCAAGGCGTGCGCGGGCTCGAGCGCGGGAATGATGCCTTCGAGCTTCGAACACAGTTGAAAAGCGTCAAGCGCTTCCTTGTCGGTCGCCGCGAGATAGGTCACCCGGCCGACGTCGTTCAGCCAGGAGTGCTCGGGGCCGACACCCGGATAGTCGAGGCCGGCGGAGATCGAATGGCCTTCAAGGATCTGGCCGTCATCGGTTTGCAGAAGATAAGTGCGGTTGCCGTGCAGCACGCCCGGGCGCCCGCCGTTGATCGAGGCCGCGTGGCCATCGCGAACGTCGAGCCCATGGCCTGCGGCTTCGACCCCGAAGATCTCGATCTGAGGCTCGTCGAGGAACGGGTGGAAAAGGCCAATGGCGTTTGACCCGCCGCCGATGCACGCGACCAGGCTGTCCGGCAGGCGGCCTTCGAGTTCGAGCATCTGAGCTCGCGTCTCCTCGCCGATCACGCACTGGAAGTCGCGCACCATGGCCGGATAGGGATGCGGGCCGGCGACGGTGCCGATGCAATAATAGGTGTCGTGGACGTTGGTCACCCAATCGCGCAACGCCTCGTTCATCGCGTCCTTGAGGGTCTTCGCCCCCTGCTCGACGGCCCTGACTTCCGCGCCCAGCATCTTCATGCGGAAGACGTTCGGCTTCTGCCGCTCGACATCGAGCGCGCCCATGAAGACGATGCATTCGAGGCCGAAGCGCGCGCAGGCGGTCGCGGTCGCGACGCCATGCTGGCCGGCGCCGGTTTCGGCGATGATGCGTTTCTTGCCCATGCGGCGGGCGAGCAGGATCTGCCCGATCACGTTGTTGATCTTGTGCGCGCCGGTGTGGTTCAGCTCCTCGCGCTTGAAGTAGATCTTTGCGCCGCCCGAGATGTTCGGTCAGCCGCTCGGCGAAATAGAGCGGGCTCGGGCGCCCGACATAGTGCTTCAGCAGGTGGTTGAGCTCGGCCTTGAAAGCGGGATCGGCCTTCGCCTCCTCATAGGCCTTCTCGAGCGACAGAATGAGCGGCATTAGCGTCTCGGGGACAAAGCGTCCGCCGTAAATGCCGAAGCGGCCGCGTTCGTTCGGGCCCTCGCGATAGGAATTGGGCTTTTCGAGCTTGCTCATGTCACTCAACTCCGACGGAGTCGCGCGCAAACGCGCGCCGGGCCGCCGCGACAAACGCCCTGATCCTGGCCGGCTCCTTGACGCCGGGCGCGCTCTCGACGCCGGAGGAGACATCGACGCCACGGGCCTGGCTTAGCGCGATCGCGGCCTCGACTGTGTCGGGGTCCAGGCCCCCGGACAAAAGCCAGGGAACGGAGGGACGAAACTCCCGCGTCAGGCTCCAGTCGAACGGACGGCCATTGCCGCCTGGCAGGACCGCGCCCTTTGGCGGTTTGGCGTCGATCAGCAGAT
This sequence comes from uncultured Alphaproteobacteria bacterium, assembly GCA_963770275.1. GTDB lineage: Bacteria > Pseudomonadota > Alphaproteobacteria > Rhizobiales > Beijerinckiaceae > Roseiarcus. Next base: position 50,684 of record CAVYPD010000024.1, on the reverse strand, counting down.
GGTCGGCGACGGCCTCGTAGGCCTGCGCGGCAGCGAGGTCCCCGTGCGTCGCGACCCCGATCGCCTTCATCGTCGGACGGGCGCAAAGCTCGCCGATTTCCTTCACCCGCGTCGGAGTTTCGCTGCCGTGCAATTGCATAAGGTCGGGCGACAAGGCGTCTATGATGCGCTTCAGGGTATCGTCGTCAGCGTCGACGCTGAGCGCGACGATTGTCGCCCGGCCCCGGGCTTCGCGCCCGAGAGCGCGCGCGGTCGCCCAGTCGATGTGACGAGGACTTTTCGAGAAAAACACGAACCCGACCATGTCCGCGCCGGCGTCGAGCGCGGCGTCGAGCGTCAAGGTCGTGGAAAGGCCGCAGATTTTGACCGTGGGCGTCATCGGCGCTTCTTTCGGTCAAAGCGCCCGCGCTGTCAAAGGCTACCGAAGGCCCTCATGCCTCAAAGCGCCCGCAAAGCGGGCGTCTCGAAGGATGATCCAGCCAGCGCGGACTTCGCCAAAACTGGAGTTGTCCTTCGAGGCCCTCGCGGCGCCTCAGGGCGAGGTCTGAGGGGGCGAAGCCTCTTCCACCTTGCCCGCGCCCAGGTTGCGTTCGAGCTCGTCGATTTCGCCCTGCGCCGCCGCCCGCATCTTTGCTTCTGCGTCGCGGTAGAGCGCGACGATCCGCCGCCCTTGATTGGTCAGCGACGCGCCGCCCCCCTTTGCGCCGCCGTGATGGGCTGAAACGACGGGCTCGGTGAAAAGCTGGTTCAATTCGTCGACGAGCAGCCAGGCGCGACGGTACGACATCTGGTGGGCGCGGCCAGCGGCCGAGATCGATCCGGTTTTATCGATCGATTCGAGGAGCGCGACCTTGCCCGCGCCCAGCCGGCGGCCAAGCTCGAAATCAAGCCGGATCGTCAAACGAGTGCCCATCGCTCCCCATACCTTAGGTTTTCCCGCGGCTTTCTAGCCCGCGTGGGCATATTCCCAATAGAGTTTCCGCGCCCGGCGGAAGAACGGCCCCGGCTGCAGATCGCGCCCGTCAATACGCGTGACCGGCGTCACCTTGCCGTAATTGCCAACGACGAAGATCTCGTCCGCCCCGTCGAAATCGGCGAAACCGAGGGTCGCCTCCTGCGCGTTCACGGCGTCTTGCCGCAAAAGGGCCAGCACCCGCTGTCGGGTGACGCCATTAAGGAAAGTCCCGTTCGCCATGGGCGTCATCACCTGGCCATCCTTGGCCATGAACACGTTCGCCGTCGCCAACTCGGCGACATTGCCCAGCATATCGCACATGAGACAATTGTCGAAACCGCGAGCCCGAGCCTCGACCAGCGCCCGTGCGTTGTTGGGATAGAGGCAGCCGGCCTTGGCCTCGATCGGCATGGTGACGGCGAGCGGCTTGGCGTAAGGCGATCGGGTGATCGATACGCCGGTCGGCTGAGGCAGAGGGGCCTCGTAGAGGCAGAGGCAAAAGCGGGTCGAACTCGGCGTCGGGCGAGACCGCGGACGTCGGCGAGTTATGCTCGGCCCAGTACATCGGGCGGATATAGAGTTCTGCGTCCGGCTTGAACTTCTTCATCCCCTCGCGTGTGAGGTCGAGCATGGCCTCGACGGTTATCGTCGGCTTGAGGCACATGGCTTTGGCCGAGCGGTTGAGCCGCGCGCAATGCTGGTCCAGATCGGGCGTCACCCCTTCGAAGGCGCGCGCCCCGTCGAATACACTCGTCCCCAGCCAGAAGGCGTGCGTGCGAGCCCCGACGATCGGATGATTGCCTTCGAGCCATTCGCCATCGAGGAAGGTGAAGGTTTGCGACCAGGCGGGCATCGCTTTTTGATCCTTTGGATGAAGCGGAAGCGCGGAAAGATCCGCGTGGGAGCGTCGCTCGGCCACTCTAATTGTTTTCGGGACCCGGGAGCCAGCGCGAATTAAACCCGTGCTGAGTTAGTCGAGCGGCACGATCTCCGCAGCCTCGGCCCCGAGGCCCGCGGCCGCGTCGCCCACCCGAACGCCCCCGATCACGAGATCGGGCGCAATTTCGGCGAGCGGCATGAGGACGAAGGCCCGGTTGAACAGTTCGGGATGGGGCAAGGTTAGCCGTTCGGTCTTGAGGGTAACGTCACCGTAGGCGATGAGGTCGATGTCGATGACTCGAGGCCCCCACCGCTCCGCAGGCTCGCGGCCTAGTTCGACCTCGAGCCTCTTGACGCGTTCGAGCAGCGCCTCGGGCTTGAGGCTCGTCTGGGCCAGAGCGCAGGCGTTGACGAACCAGTCCTGGTCCGTCTTGCCCCAGGGCGCAGTGCGATAGAGACGCGAGACCCCGGTCAGTTCAATTCCAGGCTCATTTGCGATCGCGCGCAGCGCCCGGCGCAGGCTCTTGGCTTTGTCGCCGACATTGCCGCCCAGCGCGAGGACGATGCGCGCTTTTCCATCGTCCTTAGACTCCGCTGCAAGCGGGGGCGCGGCGGCGGTCTTGAGCGCCAGGAAGACGGCGAGCGCCGCGCGGTTTTCGACGACGTCATGCACGCGCAACACCGATGCCCCGCGCATGAGCGCAATCGTGTCGGCGGCGAGCGTGCCGGGGAGGCGCCGATCGACCTCGGCGTCAATGATCCCGCCGATGAATGACTTGCGGGACAGCCCGACCAGGATCGGCGCTCCCAATCGACGGAAGCGATCGAGGTTCCAGATGCACGCGTGGTTCTGCTGTCGCGTCTTGCCGAAGCCGACGCCGGGATCGAGCAAGATGCGGCCAAAGGGCACGCCAGCGCCTGCCGCGAGGTTGAGCGAGCGCTCGAAGAAGCGCTCGACATCATCGAGAATGTCGATCGCCGGATCGGTCTCGTCCCGGTTGTGCATGATGACGACTGCCGAGCCGGTCTCCGCCACGGCGTCCGCCATGCCGGGATCGCGCTGCAAGCCCCAGACATCGTTGATGACGCATGCGCCGAGTCGCGCAGCGACGCGCGCGACCGCCGCCTTGCTTGTGTCAATCGAGATCGGCGCATTAAGGTCCGCCAGCGCCTCGAGCGCGGGAACCACTCGTCTGAGTTCCTCGTCTTCAGAAACCGCAACGTGCCCGGGCCTCGTCGATTCGCCTCCGATATCGACGATCGCCGCGCCCTCGGCGAGCATCGCTTTGGCGCGCGCGACGGCTGCGGCGAGGTCGAAATGGCGCCCGCCATCGGAGAACGAATCCGGCGTCACGTTGAGAATGCCCATAAGAACGGGCGACGTTTTCAGCGCGCTGAGAAACGTATCGCGATCGAGTGCGCGGCGGTCGATGCCCATGAGCGTCGGCTAGCGCCTCTTCGCAGCTTCTGCAACAGCCATCCCCTCCTCGCGCCGAGGCGCCGCCCGGGTCACGCGCCGATGGCGGCCAAGATGCGCGCCCAAGAGCGCGAGCCCTTGTGGAACGACGTCCGGTCGTATTTCTCGTTGGGCGAGTGGATGCGGTCGTCGTCGAGTGCGAAGCCGACGAGCAGGCTGTCCAGATTGAGTTCGCGCTTGAACGAGCCGACGATCGGGATCGACCCGCCACTGCCGACCAGCGCCGCCGGCTTTTCCCATTCGACTTCCAGCGCCCGGCGCGCGATGCGCAACACCTGATTCTTGATCGGCAGCGAGATGGCGGGACTGCCGCCATGGCCGAGGAATTCCGCTTTCACGTCAGTCGGCAGGCGCGACGTGACGAAAGCGCGGAAGGCTTCGAGTATTCGCTCGGGGTTTTGCTTGCCAACGAGCCGGAACGTGATCTTTGCGCTGGCTTTCGCCGGCAACACGGTCTTGGTGCCCTCGCCTGTGTAGCCGCCGATAATCCCATTCACTTCGCACGTCGGTCGCGACCACAAGATTTCGAGTGGCGAGCGGTCGCGCTCGCCCGCCGGCGTCGTCAGCCCGACCTCGCGCAGGAACGCCGCGCCGTCGAATTTGAGCTCGTGCCACTGGTCCGCGAGCTCCTGAGGAATCTCCTCGACGCCATCATAGAAGCTGGGAATCGCGACCGCGCCGGTATCGTCGTGCAGCTCACTGAGGATCTTCGACAGCACGTGGATCGGGTTGACGGCCAAGCCGCCATAAAGTCCCGAATGCAGATCTCGATTGGCGCCGGTCAGTACGACCTCTTCGGCGGCGATCCCGCGCAACGCGATCGTGATTGCCGGCGTAGAGCGGTCCCACATTCCGGTGTCGCAAACCAGAGCGACATCGGCTTTCAGCTCCTTGGCGTTCTCGGCCAGAAAAGCCGGCAACGAAGGAGACCCTGTCTCTTCCTCGCCTTCGAACAGTACGGTTATGTGGCAGGGAGGGGCCCCGAACTGCCTGAAGGCGCGGCAGGCTTCGAGAAAGGTCATGAGCTGGCCTTTGTCGTCGGAAGCCCCTCTAGCCACGATCTCTTCGCCGTGCGGTCCAGTCTCGAGCCTGGGCTCGAACGGCGGGTTTCGCCAAAGATTCAACGGATCGACCGGCTGCACGTCATAGTGGCCGTAGAAGAGGACGCTCGGCGCTTCGCGGCGAGCCGCCGCGATGCGGCCGACGACCATCGGACGACCTGCGGTTGGACGCTTCGAAGCCTCGAATCCAAGGTCACTTAGCTCTCTGACCAGCCAATCCGCGGCCCGATCACAATCAGGGAAATGCGCGGGCAAAGCGGAAATCGATGGGATCGATAGAAAAGCGAACAGCCGGTCGAGCGCGGCCTTTTGGCCAGAATCGATGGCGGAGAGAACGTCGTCAATCGTGGCCATCTGCGCCTCTTGTCGCTCGTCGCGGTGATCGGATGGTGTTTCCTACCACAGCGGACGGAGTTTCGTCGTCCCACTTCCGTCCTGTCAATAATTGCGCGGAGGAGACGGTCGAGCGTTGAGCAGAGGACGTCACATACGTCAACGCCGCCGAAGCGGCGGCGTTGAGCGTTAAAACCGCGAGCGCTGAGGCCGTCAGAAAATCTGGCGGAAGATAACGTACAGCGTGCCAGACATGATCATCGCGGCCGGCAAGGTGAGCACCCAGGCGAGCGCAATGCTGCGGATCGTCGACCATTGCATGCCCGAACCGTTGGCCACCATCGTCCCGGCGACGCCGGATGACAGAACGTGCGTTGTCGACACCGGCAGGCCGAAGCCGTCCGCGGCGCCGATCGTCGCCGCCGCAACGATTTCAGCCGCCGCGCCCTGGCCGTAGGTCAGGTGGGTCTTGCCGATCTTTTCGCCGACGGTGACGACGATGCGCTTCCATCCAACCATCGTGCCGAGACCGAGCGCGATCGCCACGCAGATCTTGACCCACGTCGGGATGAATTTGGTCGCTCCATCGAGCTCTTTCTTGAAGGCGCCGATCTGCGCCTTGTCGTCGGCCGACAGCTCGCTTTCCTTGTCCTTAGCCAAGACACGGAAACCCTCCGAGGCAAGATACATGTCGTTACGAAGGTTCTGAACCTTGTCGAGCGGCGTCTTGGCGACCGAGCCATATTGCTCGACCGAGTCGCTGATTTGCTTGGTCAAGACCGCGAGCGACGGATAGGTCCCCTCGCTGATTGTGTGGGAGTGAACGTATTCCGTGACCGCCGCGCGGGGATCGCCGGTGATGGCGTATCCGGCGCCATGGGCTTCAACGATTTTCGAAGCGACGTGAGCGGCGGAAACGAACGCAACGGCGTGACCTTCGGCCGGCGCACGGTTCAGGGCGTAAGCTGTCGGCGCGACGCCGATCAGGATCAACATGATGAGGCCCATGCCCTTCTGGCCGTCATTCGAGCCGTGGAAGAACGAGACCAGCGTGCAGGTCAGGATCAGCAACCCGCGGATCCAAGGCGATGGCGGCTTGTTGGTCTTTGGGGCGGTGTAAAGCTCTGGCACGCGGATGACAGCCTTCATCGCCAGCAGCAGCAACGCCGAGAGGGCAAAGCCGAACAGCGGCGAGAACAAGAGCGCCTCGCCGACCTTGGTCACCTGGTCCCAGTCCACACCGGCCGTGCCGTTCTGGCCTCGGATGATCGCGTTGGCGACGCCGACGCCGACGATCGACCCGATCAGAGTGTGCGAACTCGAAGCGGGGATGCCCATCCACCAAGTGCCCAAGTTCCAGATGATCGCCGAAATCAGCAGCGCGAACACCATGGCGTAGCCTGCGGCCGAACCAACCTGCAGAATGAGCTCCACGGGCAAGAGCGAGACGACGCCGAAGGCCACTGCTCCGGTCGAAGCCAGCACGCCGAGTAGGTTCCAGCACCCCGACCATACAACCGCGACCTGCGCGGGCAACGCATGAGTGTAAATGACGGTAGCCACGGCATTCGCGGTGTCGTGGAAGCCGTTGACGAATTCGAAGCCGAGCGCGATCAGCAACGCCACGCCGAGCAAAATGAACGGCAGGATCGTCGTCGGTCCACCGCCAGCGACTTCAATGTCGGAGCGGATCGAATAGGCCATGTAAAACAGGCCAAGCGCGAGGACTGCTAAGAGGCCGAGCGCGAATCTCGGGTCGAGCGGCTTATTCAGGTGCGGCGTGACCGGCGCTTCGGCGTGCGAGCCGAGTCGAGCGTCGAATGCGGCGGACATGGGGGCTCCTTGGGCGTGCGAGGCCCTTCTATCGCGACCGCCTATGACAGGAATGTGAAGGCCGCGCGATTAGGGAGCTCCTTCCGAGCCGCCGAGCCCTCACAAGAATGGCGTCAATAGGGAAAACTACCTATAAGGAAAAAATCCTGTGGCCATTGCCAAACAGTCGTGAATGGGCAATCCTCACCTAAAAAACGAGGGCGGGGCGTAAATGTCACTTTTCTCAATCCTGGACCGAAGCCACACGATCGCCAAGCCCGGCTTCAGTCGTTGGATGGTCCCGCCGGCGGCGCTATGCATTCATCTATGCATAGGCCAGGCTTATGCCTTCAGCGTCTTCAATCTGCCTTTGACCAAGCTGATCGGCATTACGAAATCAGCCCCGGACGACTGGAAACTCACCGATCTAGGTTGGATATTCTCGATCGCGATTGTCTTCCTAGGGGTCTCGGCGGCGGTGTTCGGACGCTGGGTTGAAGAGGGCGGCCCCCGCCGCGCGATGTTCGCTGCTGCGTTGTGCTTCAGCGGCGGTTTCCTAATCAGCGCCTTTGGCGTTTCGATCCATCAGCTTTGGCTTGTCTATCTTGGGTACGGCGTGCTCGGGGGGACCGGCCTTGGGCTCGGCTACATCTCGCCAGTTTCGACATTGATTAAATGGTTTCCCGACCGCCCGGGAATGGCCACCGGCATGGCGATCATGGGCTTTGGCGGCGGCGCTATGATCGCGGCGCCGCTATCGGTCTGGCTGATGAGCATTTTCAGCACGCCCACGCATGTCGGCGTCGCCGAGAGCTTTGTCGTCATGGGGCTCGTCTACGCCTGCTTCATGCTGGTCGGGGCGGCGATCGTGCGCGTGCCGGCGGCAGGATGGAAGCCAGAGGGTTTCGTTCCCGCGGCACAGGCCAAGAAACTGGTCACCACCAAGGATGTCTATGTTTATCAGGCGTTGAAGACGCCGCAGTTCTGGCTGATCTGGCTGGTTCTGTGCCTGAACGTGACCGCGGGGATCGGCGTGCTCGGCCAAGCTTCGGCGATGACTCAGGAAATGTTTCCCGGACGGGTTACCGCAGCGGCCGCCGGCGGTTTCGTCGGGCTTCTGAGCATCTTCAACATGGGCGGCCGTTTTGCCTGGGCCTCTTTTTCAGACTATCTCGGCCGCAAGAACACCTACTTCGTGTTCTTTGTCCTTGGAATAGTGCTCTATTCGCTCGTGCCATATTTCGGCGGCGCCGGCAATTTGCCGCTGTTCATTCTGTGCTTCCTCATTATCATCAGCATGTATGGCGGCGGATTCGCGACCGTCCCGGCCTATCTCAAGGATATGTTCGGCACACGCTACGTCGGCGCGATCCACGGATGGCTCCTGACCGCGTGGTCGGCTGCGGGCATCTTTGGCCCTGTGCTGGTCAACTACATTCGGCAGTATCAGGTCGATACTGGGGTGCCGAAGGCTCAGGCCTATAACGTCACGATGTACATCATGGCGGGACTCCTGGTCGTCGGCTTCATCGCCAACTTCCTGATCAAAGCGGTCGATGACCGCCATCATATGAACCTCGAGACGGTCGACGACCTGGTCGGGGTGGGTTGAGGGACGGAAATGAGCTTTGACAACAGGGGCGACAGCGCCACCACTCCCCTCCAACTGGCGTTGGCCTGGGGCTTCGTCGGCATCCCGCTGCTGTGGGGCATCTACGGAACTCTGGTCAACGCGATGAAGCTCTTTCAATAACGCCGGTTCCTGACGACCACGAACCTCGACGGGACACGCCTTTCGCCCCGTCGCTCCCATTGGGTTTTTCTTGGCGCGTGGCCGTTTTGCTCCGAAGGCCCCCGGTCAGACGGGTTGGATTTCCTTGGATTCTCTCGTCCGAAACGAGCCTTTTCAATGGGTTGCGCGGCATAAAGCGGGGAAACTTTTTTCTCAACCCTTCTCCCTGGCGTTCGCAGCGCCGGGAACGGAGCCGGTGGTCGAGGTGATGCGGAAGGCGCAGGATTGGCTCACGGGGCAAGCTTAACTGGTTTCTGATTTTCTGCAAGAGATTGTCGTCCGAGCCGTTCCCTTCGGCCGCCTCATCCAAAAGCAGCGCGCTCTAGAAATGCGCTTGCATCGGAGAGGCGAACACGGCAGCGTTGGCGCCCACGGGCCGCGCGTGGACGCCGAGGCTTTGGCTTCCGCCTGGTCACCGCCGATCATGGGTACAGGGAGGACAAGATGGCGCCTTACGAAAACGCTGCGGCGCGCTCAGCCGCCCTGCGCGGGTCGCTCGGCGCGGCTTCGGTCGCTCTCGTGCTTGCCATCGCCCCATCCGCTTGGGCCGACGATCCCGCGCCGATCAAGATCGGTGTGATCGCGGAGGCGCAGGCGGTCGCCGGCTCGTCGATTCCGCAAGCGGCGCAGATCGCCGCCGACGAGATCAACGCCAAGGGCGGCGTCGACGGGCGAAAGATCGAGATCGTCTCCTACGACAACCATTCCTCCTCGGCCGACTCGGTGCGCGCGTTTCAGCGCGCCGTCAACGACGATCACGTCAATGCGGTGATCGGCAGTTACATCAGCGAGGTCGTGCTCGCGCTCGAACCGTGGGCGAGCAGGCTGAAGACCGTCTTCATTACCCCGGGCGCGGCGTCCGACGTCATCACGCAGAACATCGCCAAGGATTACGAGCACAACAAATATACGTTCCACGGCTATCTGACCTCGGGCGCGTTGGCGGGGCTAGTGTGCGACGCCGCCAAGGACATGCTGGTCGACGGCCTCAAGATGAAGACCGCGGTGATCATGAGCGAGGACGCCGCCTGGACAGGGCCGCTCGACGCCGGCTACGAGGCCTGCCTGCCGAAGATCGGGCTCAAAGTCCTCGACCACGTCCGCTTCTCGCCCGACACCACCGACTTCACCCCGATCTTCAATAAAATTGAGGCCTCAAAGCCCGACGTCATCATCACCGGCGTGTCGCATGTTGGCACGCAGCCGACCGTTCAATGGAAGAGCCAACAGGTGCCGATCCCGATGTTCGGCATTGCCTCGCAGGCGACCAACTCCACGTTCTGGAAGGACACCAACGGCGCGACCGACAGCGTGATCTACCAGGGCGTGTCCGGTCCGGGCGTCGCGGTAACGCCCAAGACGCTGCCGTTCGTTGACGCGTTTAGCAAGAAGTACGGCAATATGCCTTCGTATGCCGGCTACACTGCTTATGACGACGTCTACATCATTGCCGATGCGATCAAACGCGCGGGTAGCACTGACAGCGACAAGCTCGTGGACGCGATGGAGAAGACCGATTACGTCGGCACGATCGGCCGGGTTCAGTTCCTGCCGAAAGGCGATCCCCATGTACATGGGCTGAAGACCGGCGAGGGCCTCATCACCGGCCTGATGCTGCAATGGCAAGACGGCAAGCAGGTCAACATGTGGCCGGCGGCGCTGGCCAAGGGCAAGCTCGAATTCCCGCCGTTCGTCAAGATCGCCTCAGGCGGCAATTGATCGCCGCGAACCCGCCGCCATCCAACCTTAGCGCTGGAGGCGGCGAGACCGCTTGATGCTGTTCTGGCAGATCCTGATCGACGGTTTCGCGATCTCCTCGCTCTACGCCTTGGGCGCGACCGGCTTCACCTTGATTTTTGGCGTCACCGGGGTCCTCAACCTCTCGCATGGGGCGATCATGGTCGCGGCTGCGGTCGCCGCCTGGGCCGCCTCGGGAAATTTCGGGGCGGGCGCCTATCTCGGCGCCGTGTTCGGCGTCGTCGTCGCGCTCCTGCTGGCGCTCGCCACCTATTATCTCATCGTGCGGCGGCTGCAATTGTCGCGCGCGGTGCGCGAGGAGGAGAAGGAAATCTTCATCCTCACCGCGACGCTGCTCTGGGGCATCATGATCCAGGAGGCGATCGCCTATCTCTTCACCAACAACGCCAAGACCGTGCTGCCGATCGTCGACGGCGTGGTCAGGATCCTAGGGGTGCGCACGCCCGCGAACGAGATTTTCACCGCGCTGGTCTGCTGGGCGACGATCGGGGCGTTGTGGCTGTTCGTCAACCGAACACAAGCCGGCAAGGCCGTGCTCGCCGCCTCGATGAATCCGCGCGGCGTCACCCTGCTCGGCATTGAACTTTCGACCGTCTATGTCGGGGTGTGGGCGATCTATGGCGCGCTCGCCGGCGTCGCCGGCGTGCTGCTCGGCATGTTCCTTGGCGTTTCGTCCTACAGCGCCGGTCCCGCTCACCGCGAGCGCGTTCTCGATCGTCGTTCTGGGCGGACTTGGCAGCGTGTCCGGCTCGCTGATCGCTGCCTATATTGTCGGCTATCTCGAGACGCTGACCGCCTATCTTATTTCGCCCGCCTATCGCGCGATCCCGGCGCTCCTGCTCCTGGTTGCGGTGATGTATGTGCGCCCGCGCGGCCTGTTGGGCCGACGTTAGACATGCTGGGCGCAAACAGAAGCGTCATCGCGAGGAGCGCAGCGACGCGCCGATCCAGAGCAACGGATCGAATGCTCGGAAGAACCCCCACTTCTCGACATGCTGACGCCCTTCACCCCCTGGATCGCTTCGCCATAGCCCGTCCGGAAGGACGGGCGTCTTTGGACGCCCTATGGCTCGCGATGACAGCGACGTCGCCATTTGAGCGGGGCACGCGTTAAGTCATGGCCCTCCGTGCGCTCGTCTCTCCGCCGGTCTTGATCAGCCTGATCGTTATCCTCCTCGCCGCGACGCTGCCGCTCTATGTCTCGGGCTACGTGCTCGGGCTCCTCACCATCGCCTATTATTTCGGCGTCTTCTCGATGGCCTGGGACCTGTTGTTCGGCTTCGCCAACGAAGTGAACTTCGGCCCCTCGTTCCTGATCGGACTCGGCGCCTATACCGCCGGCATCCTCGACAACCTCTATCAGCCGCCGATCGCGCTCTGCATCGCAGCGGGCGTGCTCGCGGCGATGATCGGCGGGATGGTGCTGGCTTTGCCGGCGCTGCGCGTGCGCGGTCCCTATTTCGGCCTCACCACCCTTGTCGCCGTGCTGATGCTGCAGAATTTCGTCGTCGTCGCGGCCAGCCTGACCGGCGGGGAAATCGGCCTCACGATTCCTGACGTCATTTCGATCGACGACAAGGTCAATTACTGGATCGCGCTCGGCTTTATGGCGGTGAGCGGCGCGATCCTCTATGGCCTCACGCGCTCGCCGGTCGGGCTCATCCTTCAGGCGAGCGGGCAGGACCCGGTGCAGGCGGGCGCGCTTGGATTCAACGTCACCAAGCACAAGCTCGCGGCCTTCCTGGTCAGCGCTTTTTTCTCCGGGCTCGCTGGCGCGCTGATGGCGTTCTATCTCGGCACGGCGTCGGTCGGAACGTTCATCGACGTCACCGTCGGGGTGCAGGTGATCATCGGCGCGGTGTTGGGCGGACGGCGGACCATCCTCGGCGCGGTGCTGGGTGCGGTGTTTCTGGTCGCGCTTGGCGAGAGCTTGAGGCCGCTCGGCGATCTCGCCACCTTCATCGTCTCGGCGGTCGCGCTCTTCGTCGTTCTCTTCTTCCCGGCCGGGCTGCTTGGCATGGTCAAGGGCGCGCGGGAGGCGACATGAGCGCCAGCGCGGCAAGGCTCGAGGTCAATGGCCTGCAGAAGCGGTTCGGTGGCCTCACGGCAGTTAAGGACGTCAGCTTCTCGGTTCACGCCGGCGAGATTCTGGGGCTCATCGGGCCGAATGGATCGGGCAAGTCGACGGTGATGAAGTCGATCCTCGGCGTCGAGCGGCCCGATGCGGGATCGGTTCGGGTCGATGCCCGTGAGGTCGCGGGCTGGCCGCCGCACCGGATCGCTCAGCTTGGCGTCGGCATGGTGTTCCAGCATTCGCGTCCGCTGCATCGGCAGACGGTGCTCGAGAATATCCTGCTCGGACTCTTGCCTGATCGATTGCTCGATCTCCTTCCCCGCGCCGCCGCGGACGCGCGGGCGCGCGCCATCGCCGAACGGGTCGGGCTGACCGCGGTGCTCGATCGGCGCCCCGCGACGCTCCCCTTCGCGGACTTGCGCAAAATCGAGATCGCCAAGGCGCTCGCCCGCGATCCGCAAGTGGTGCTGATCGACGAGCCGTTCGCGGGCCTGACCGCGCGCGAGACCGCGTCCTTCGCCAGGCTGATCACCGAAATGCGCGACGACGGCCGGGCGGTGCTCATCGTCGATCACAACGTGAAAAGCATGTCGGCGTTGGTCGATCGCGTCTACGCCATGAATGTTGGGGAGAAGATCGCCGAGGGCACGGTCGCGGAAGTGATGGCGAACGAGACCGTCCGCAAGGTCTATCTCGGCGGCGCGCTCACGACAGCGGCGCGCCCGGAAGCCGCGTTCGCCGACGCGCAAACGCCGTTCCTCGAGATTGAGAACCTGAGCGTCGTCTATGACAAGGCGCAGGCGCTGGAGGGCGTCTCGCTTCACGTGCATGAAGGGGAGTTCGTCGCTGTCGTCGGACTGAACGGCGCCGGCAAGACGACGCTGTTCAACGCTGTCTCGGGCCTCGTTCCCTATACCGGCGACATTCGCCGACAGGGCAAACCTTTGCGCGGTCGAACCGCGGCGATGATCTCTCGTGGAGGGATCGTGCAGTCGCCGGAGGGTCGCGAACTGTTCGGCTTGATGACGGTCAGCGAGAACCTGGACATGGGCGGGCATGGGCTCGGCGACAAGGAGCGCGGCGAGCGCCGGGAGTGGCTGTTCAACCTGTTCCCGATCCTGAAAGAGCGGCAGCGCCAGACCGCCGCCACGCTATCGGGCGGCGAACAGCAAATGCTGACCATCGCACGCGCGCTGATGATGAAACCCGATCTTTTGATCCTCGATGAGCCGACGCTGGGCCTCGCCCCCGTCGTCATGGAGCAGATTTCAAAGGCGCTCGAGCGGCTGAGGCAGACGACCGACATCACCGTGCTGCTCGGCGAGCAGAACGTCACCTTCGCGCTGCCTCACGCGGACCGCGTCTACGTGCTCGAACATGGCCGCATCGTTTGGGAGGGCGACCCGAGCCGCTTCGCGGCCGAAGCCGGGGCGATGTACCTGTAAGACCTCAAAGCGTCGGGCGCGACTTCATCATAGCGCCTCCGCGCTCGGCCAAGCGCGGGCAGCGGCCCTCACCGCGTCCGCGCCCATCGCCAGATCGCCCATTGCCGGCGCAGCGGCGAGACCTCGCCCACGTCATCGAACGGGCGGTCCGCGTTGCGATCGAGCCGGCTCGAGGTCGAGCCGCAAGGGAGCGAGCGGAATGAAGGCTGGTAGGATCGCTGGGCTTGAATTCTTCAACCGACGCTCCGCCTCCGCGAGTTCATCGCGCGCCAAACTTCGCAGTTCGGCGCAAGCGGCAAGAACGCCCGGACTCGCGCGCCGCGCGTCGAAATCCGCCACGCTCACGTCGTGGCGGGCGGCGACGTCGGTGGGGATGAGCGTCGGCGCCGATCCGGCCTTGAATGGCAGCTCCTTGAGTAGGCGCGTCAGCGCCAACGCCATGCCGGCTGGCGCATGCGCCTCCGCCGGATCGAGATCCTGTCCCCCGGCCGCGATGCGCGACGCGAGCCTCAACCGCGCGCCCTCGCTCTCATCGGCGAAGGCGCGAAAAGCCACGTGGTTGAAATCGTCCTGCGGCGCGATTTCCTGCAGGCGCGCGTCCAGCATCGCCTCGAGCCACGCTTGGGGCAGCGCATAGGCGTCAATCGCCGCGCGAAGCGCGAGCGCGACCGGGTTGCCGGCCGCTTCGGCCTGCCGTTCGCCGGAGATGACTTCGCGCCACCAGGCAAGGCGTATCGCAGTCAGGTTGGGATCACGCGCGCGCTTGAGCGCACTGACGGATTTCGTAATCGAAACTCGCCAGGGCGAAAAGCGCGCCGCGCGCGTCTGCGCTGGCGTAGAGCGCGCCCAGCCACTGATCGCGGGCGTGCGCGCGGGCGAGCGCAGCGCAATGCTCGGTGGCGTCCGCAAGCGGGTCGGCGCCCGGCGGAGGGCGCGCGGTCACGGCGCGGCGATCAGCGCCGCCGCGACGCGGCGGCCTTCCGACTGCATGACATTGTAGACGCGAAGGGCCGCGCCGGTCGCCATCGCCTCGAAGCGCAGGCCAGCCTGGCCGAGGGCGGCGCGCGACGCTTTCGGGATCGGCGCCAAACGCTCGCCCGTACCGACGATGACAAACTCGATCGAGCCGGGGCTCTCCGCGGATTCGGCGATGAGCGGCGCGAGCGCGGCAGGGTCGAGATCATCGATGCGTCGTCGCGTCGATCGGCCGCACCCCTTTCGGCGTCGCCAGGATCGCGCCCGCATGCGACATGCCGGCGAAAGCAAACGCGCCTTGCCCGTAAGCGGCGATCGAATGGCTGCCGGGCGCGAATGCGGGCCGCGGCGTGGCCTCGTTCACGCCTTCTCCTTCGCCTTCACGTCTTTCACGTCGGCGCCGGCGTTTTCCTTCTCCCGCATCTTGTCGAAGGTGTCGGCGCGCACGCCCATGTAGATGAGCATCGGCGAGCAGATGAAGATCGACGAATAGGTGGCGACGAAAATGCCCCAGATCATCGCCGCCGAGAACGAGCGGATGACGTGGCCGCCCAGGAAGAACAGCGCCAGAAGGGCGAGAAAGACAGTCGTCGCCGTCATGATGGTGCGCGGCAGCACCGCGTTGATCGACATGTCGATGATTTCGGACGTCGACAGGCGCTTGTATTTGCGCATCACCTCGCGGATGCGGTCGAGCACGACCACCGTCTCGTTGAGCGAGTAGCCGACGATGGTGAGAATCGCGGCGATCGAGGTCTGGTTGAACTCGAGCTGGGTGACGCAGAAGAAACCGACCGTCAGCAGGAGATCGTGCATCGTGCCGATGATCGCGCCGACCGCAAATTGCCATTCGAAGCGGAACCACAAATAGGTCAGGACCGCGAGGATGGAGACGACCACGCCGAGCGTTCCACGCTGGACAAGCTCGGACGAGACGGTCGGCCCGACTGAATCGACGCTGCGGAAGTCGTAATCGGCGCCAAAGGCGTCCTTGAGCTTCGCGATCGCAGTCTGCTGACCGGCGTCGCCGCCCGGTTGAACGCCGAGGCGCAGCAGCACGTCCGATTCGGCGCCGACCCGCTGCACTTCAACGGGCCCCACGCCCAGTCCCTCGCCCTTGGAGCGAATGTCGGCGACATTGGCGTTGCCGCTCTTGGCGCGCATGTCGACCTGAGTGCCGCCCGCGAAGTCGATGCCGAAATTCATGCCCACAAACAGGAACATGAGAACCGAGATGATCGACAGCAGCGCCGACAGCGGATAGCTCACGCGGCGGAACCGCATGAAGCCGAATTTGGTGTTCTCGGGCGCGAGCCGAAGAAGTTTCATATGCGCGTCGCCTTGATCATATCGGCAGCGTCTTTGGCCGCGCGCGGTGATACCAGAGCGCGATCATCATGCGCGTCATGGTGACCGCGGTGATGATTGAGGTCAGAATTCCCAAGCCGAGCGAGACGGCGAAGCCCCGCACCGCGCCCGAGCCGAACAGATAGAGGATGAGCGCCGCCACGAACATGGTGACGTTCGAATCGACGATGGTGGCGAAGGCGCGGCGGAAACCGGCGTCGAGCGCGGAAATCACCGAGCGGCCGAGGTGCGCCTCCTCGCGGATGCGCTCGTAGATAAGGACGTTCGAATCGACCGCCATGCCGATGGTGAAGACGATGCCGGCGATGCCGGGCAGGGTCAGCGTCGCGCCGAGCAGGACCATCGAGGCGAAGATGAGAAGAATGTGCACCGCGAGCGCGAGATCGGCGAACACGCCGAAGATGCCGTAGGTCGCGATCATATAGACGACGACCAGCGCCGCCCCGACATAGGCCGCGCGTTTGCCGGCGTCGATCGAGTCCTGGCCAAGCCCCGGTCCGACCGTGCGCTCCTCGATCACCGTGAGCTTGGCCGGCAGCGCGCCCGCGCGCAACAGAATCGCCAGGCTCGAGGCCTCTTCGAGGCTGAAATTGCCGGTGATCTGGCCGGTGCCGCCGGTGATCGGCGAACGGATGACTGGCGCCGAAATGACCTTGCCGTCGAGCACGATGGCGAACGGGCGGCCGACGTTTGCCGACGTGACCTGGCCGAACCTCTGCCCGCCGCGCAGATTGAAGCGGAAGCTGACGTCCGGCTCGCCGGACTGCTGGTCGAAGCTCTGCTGCGCGTCGACCAGGTCCTCGCCGTCGACCATGACCCGCTTCTGCACCTGGATCGTCCCGCCGCCCTTCTGCATCGGCAGCGCCTCGGACTCATTCGGCGGATCGCCGGGATCGGCGACCAGGCGGAACTCGAGCTTGGCGGTCTGGCCGATCATGTTCTTGAGCGCCGTCGTGTCCTGGCTGCCCGGCGCCTCGATCAGCACGCGGTTCGGGCCCTGTTGCTGGATGACGGTCTCTTTGGTGCCCATCGCGTTGATGCGGCGGTTCAGCACTTCGATCGATTGCCCGACCGCGTGACGCACCTTGTCGGCGATCGCAGCGTCGGTCAGCGCCAGCCGCACGCCGTCGGGGGTTTGCGTCACATCGAGCGTGCGGCCGTTTCCTCCCGCGAGCGCGCCGCCGATCGGCTGGCTCAGCGACCCAAGAAGCTCGAGCGCCTTGGCGCGCTCGGCCGGATCGGCGATGCGGACCACGACCGCTCGCGGCTCAACCCCGATGCCGCCGGATATGCCGATCTTGCCCTCACGCAGTTTCTGCCGGACGTCGTCGCGCAGCGCCTCGATCTGGCTCTTGGTCACCGAGGGGGTGTCGACTTCCATCAACAGGTAGGCGCCGCCCTGCAGATCGAGGCCAAGCACGATCTGGCGCAGCGGAATGAAGCTCGGGAATCGAGCAGCGAGCGCCTCGACCGCTTGAGAGGGCATAAAGCTCGGCAGGATCACCAGAACCGCGGCCGCTACGAGCGCCAGGACCGAGGCCAATCTCCAGTTCGCGAAACGAAGCATCAGACTTTCAATTCTCAAGAAGAGGCTCAACTGGCGCCAAAGCCGGGCGCGGCCTCAGGGGTTGGGCGCATCTTTCTTCGCCGGCAACGACTTGGCGGGAGGCGCCGCGTCCTTGACCGGTTCGCCCTTGGCGCGAACTTCGGCAATGCCGGAACGGGCCAAGCGCGCCCGCACGTTGGGAGCGATCTCGAACTCGACTTCGTTGTCGTCGACCGACTTGGTGACCTTGCCGATCAGACCGCCGGTGGTGACGACAACGTCGCCGCGCCTTGCCGCCTGCACCATCTCGCGCTGCTCTTTCGCGCGCCGCTGCTGCGGCCGCCACAGCACGAAATAGACGATCGCGATCATGGCCACGATCGGCACCAGCTGGACCAGCGTGTCGCTCGCCCCGCCAAAGGGGCCGGCGCCGGCGGCCTGCGCGTAGGCGGCTGTGATCAGCACGGGAATAGTGGCTCCAGCGGCGCGAAAGTCGCGCCGTTCATCGAGGGGTCATGAAAAAGGCGTCGCATATATATCGGCGGGCCCTGCGAAAGCAACGGCCTCTGGCTGGACGACGGGGTCGAGCAAAAACCGACTAAGGTTATTCGCCGCCAGCGGCGCCCGGTCCTTGCTCCAGTCCTGCGGACACCGAGGCGTTTCTCGAAGCGCTCTATTCACGAATTGTACGCCGGAGAACAATTCCAAATTTTTTACCTGCTATGGGCGGGCAAGCGAAGAAGTTCGCCGCGGACAAACGGGCTGAAATGAGGCGCGCCGCTTTCCAAGCTGGCGCGGACGTACTAAGGCATCGGCTGATTTTTTTGCAGGGTATACAGGGGGTGCACAATGAATAAGCAGATAGCGGAATTTATCGGGACTTTCGCGCTGGTGTTCTTCGGCTGCGGCGCGGCGGTCGTTGGCGGCATGGGGTCGGGCCCGACGGCCGTCGATCTTCTCGGGATAGCGAGCGCGTTCGGCTTCGCCATTGTCGCCATGGCCTATGGCATCGGGCCGATCTCCGGTTGCCACGTCAATCCGGCGGTCAGTTTTGGCGTCTATGTCGCGGGTCGGATGAGCGTCGCCGACATGATCAGCTACTGGATTGCCCAGGTTTTGGGCGCGATCGTCGCCGCGGTGGTGCTCTATCTCATTCTGTCCGGCAAGGCTCAGGGGTGGACCGGCTCACTAGGGCCAGAACGGCTGGGGCGCGGGCTACAACGGGGAATACAATGTCGTCTCCGCCCTCGTGTTCGAAGTGGTGGCGACGTTCCTGTTCCTGGTCTGCATTCTCGGCGTCACGCACCCAATCGCGCCAACCGGCTTCGCCGGCCTCGCCATTGGGCTAACGCTGGTGGTCATCCATCTGGTCGGCATCAACATCACCGGCACCTCAGTCAATCCGGCTCGCTCGATCGGTCCGGCGCTGGTCGGCATCGGCTCGAATCCGGGCGCGGTCGCGCAGCTCTGGCTCTTCATCATCGCCCCGCTCATCGGCGCGGGCGCTGCGGGCTTGCTGTTCCGCACCGGAGCTATGCTGGACGTTCCGAACAAGCCCTGAGCGAACCGGGAGGGCTTAGTCTTCCGTTCCGCGCAGGTGAAGCCGCGCCGCGCGCTTCAGTAAAACGAGTGTCATGTCAGGCCGCTTCGGGGTTTGCGTCGGGCGGCTTCGCGTCGCCTGACGGCGGAGCCTTCACGATCCCTGTCGTTTGATTGACGATGACATTCTTCCAGATGGTGTCGTTCGGCACGATCTTCACCGGCCCCTCATCCGTACGGATGTAAGTGCTGAAAATCGTCACGTGGGTAACCCAGCCCTTGATGCCGCCGCCGACTTCGACTTCGTCGCCGACGTCGAACGGCTTGAACACCATGATCAAAAGACCGCTGGCGAAGTTGCTGAGCGTGCCCTGCAACGCGAAAGCGACGACGAAACCTGCCGCGCCGATGACCGCGAGCAAGGGCGCGAGGTTCACTTCGAGCGCCGACAAGGCAAGCAGGAAGCCGACCGCCACGATCACGCGCCCGGAGGCGGAGATGACGAAGTCGCGCAAGAGCTGCGAGGTGACGTTGGCGCGGCTCATCACCCGGCCCAGGATCAGACGGACGAGCCTGGCGACAAGGATCGAACCAATAATGTAGGCGAGAAAGATCCCAACGTCGCGCGCCACCCTCAGGCCGCCCTCCTCGGAGGAAAGCCAGCCTGAAATTCTGGCCAAAGTCGCCGTCCGGTCTGTGACATCGATCTTGATGCCGCCGATCGAGGCGATGTAGAGGCGATAGGGCTTGCCGTCGCCTCCTTTCGCCTCAAGTTTGTCGAGGACGAGCTTCAGGCGGTCGGTGAGCGCCGTGCGCTCGCCCATCAATTGCGTGCTGTAATCGACGAGTTGCACCTTGACGTCAGTCTTGGCGGCGGTGGCTTCGTCCGCCTTTTCAGCAAGCCTTTCGGCCGTTTTCGACGTTGCGGCGACGGCGGCGGTCGCCGTTCCCGGCGCTATCGCGGCTCCAACCGTTCCGGTGGTCGCCGGGGCTGACTCCGCCAGCGTTTTGATTTGGTCTGCGGCGGCGGCTTCTTTCTCAGTCGCTGCGACCACCTTCTCAACCTTTGCGGTGTCGCCAGTGCCTTCGGATTTCTTCGCTGCGGATTCGGCCGCTTTCTGCAGGAGGTCCTTGTCGCTCGCCGCCGCCGGCACGACCTTCACGCCCGACGCAGGCGTGGCGGCATCAACAGTGGCGGCTGGCGGAGGGGCCGCGTCGGCTTGTTTGGCCATGGCGGCGGTGGTCGCCTCGGCCTTCTTCTCCTCCTTTGCGGTTTCCTTGCTTGCGGTCTTGACCGTCTGGGCCAGATTTTTCTGCGCTCCCGAGAGGTGCTGGGCGGCCGCCTCCTTGTCCTTGTCGGAAGTGGCGGCTTTGACCTCTTCAGTGGCTTTCGCAAGATCGGACGCGGCCGTCTTCTGTTTCTCCAATTGCGCGATTTCGCGGTTCTTGCGGCGAACATTCAGTTCGGCCACGGTGATTTCGCGCTCCTTGGCCCTCAACAACGAATACCAACCCTTGGCCTCGGTCACAGTCTCCTCGGTGGTCATCGGCTCCAGCAGAAGCTCGAGATCATCGAGCGCGATCTGAGGGTCCTTGGTGGTGGTCGGCTCAGCGTCCTTGGCCGCGGCCCTTGCGTCCGCAGCGCAGGGCAGGCGCGGTGTCCTCGGCGCGCGACGCCGACGGCGGTCCGACGCTGAGCGCAAATGAAAGCCCAGCGACCGCGATAAGCTGAATTAGTCTTTTTTCCCCAATGAACACAGCGCGTCTCCCAAATCCCATAATCCGTTCGGTCCAGTATTTTCCCTAACCGCGCGCAAACTCAAGCGCCGCCCGCCGCAGTTTGAGTCTACGCCGGCAACAGCAAAGCGCTCAGCCGAGCGATAGCAATGCAGTTGTTTTGCAGCCCGCCCCAACCCTCCAAATGTCCAGCCCGGCGCTTTTTCGCGGGGGATGCATTTTCCGACGGTGCAGTTATGTTATTGAATTGAGGGTGTTCAATATCATTTATGCCAAAGCCCGATAACTGAAAGGTATCATGCACTCGGTTCGTCAGTTCGAATTGGTAAAGGCTCTCGCGGCCCACCGGCACTTCGGCCGCGCCGCGGCAGCGCTCGGCGTATCGCAGCCGGCTCTGACCCGGAGCCTAAAACATTTGGAAGACATTCTCGGCGTGCCGCTGTTTGACCGCCAGGGCGTGACCCCGACGGTCTTTGGCGAACTCATGCTGGATCATGGCGAGCCGGTGATCAAAGGCTTCGCCGATCTCCTGCGCGAGATAGATCTGGCTAAGGGACTGGAAATTGGCGAATTCAGTGTGTCTGCGGGTCCCTATCCCGCTGATATCTCAGGACAGCGCGCCATCGGTATGCTTTCCGCACAGCATCCTCGGCTGGCTGTTGAACTCAAGCTCTACAACTGGACGAAGATCATCAATCAGGTGTTGAACGGGCGCATCGATCTTGGCTTTGCCGAGATTTTCGAAGCGGTTCAAAACCCGGACCTGGAAACAGAGCCCGTCCGAAGCTCGCAAATGTATTTCTTCTGTGCCGCCGGACATCCATTGGCCGGGAGCAACAGCGTGAGGCTCGAGGACTTATGCGAGTTTCCGTGGGTTGGTCCGACGGCCCCAGGTCGGATGCGACAATTTCTGCCTAAGGGCGATTTTCCGTGCGGCGTGTTTGAGGTGGCGAAAGACCGTTTCTTGCCGAGAATCAGGGTCGGGACTTTCGGAGCGACGAAGCACATCGTTCTAGCGGGGCAGGGACTGGGCGTTGCGCCGCCGTTCCAACTCAAACGGGAGATTGACGATGGCGAGTGTGTATTGCTGCCGATCGAACTGCCCTGGATGAGCCTGAACTACGGTTTCATCTCCAAACGTGGTCGTACGCACTCGCCAGCCGCCAAGGCGTTCATGGATAACGTCAGGCAGATTGAAAAGGGGCTGCCGCCGTAAATGAAGGGGCTTCGCGATTGGTCGGCGTCGGTGGCCGCTTGAGCTTGCCAGAGTGAGCGCGCCGCGCGAAAAGCGCGCCCATGCTGCACATCAGCGCCCTCACCTATCGCCTCGGCGAGCGTCTTCTGATCGACAACGCAACCGCCGCGCTGCCGTCGGGCGCGCATGTCGGGCTCGTCGGTCGCAACGGCGCCGGTAAGACGACGCTCTTCCGCGTTCTCCGCGGCGAGCTTGCCCCGGAGACTGGCGGGATCATGGTCCCCAAGGGCGCACGCATCGGCAGCGTCGACCAGGAGGCTCCCGCCGGCGCCGAAAGCCTCGTCGACTTTGTGCTCTCCGCCGATGTCGAGCGCGAGGCGCTGATGGCCGAGGCGGAAACCGCGAACGATCCAGAACGCATCGCCGACATCCATACGCGCCTCGTCGACATCGAAGCGCACAATGCCCCGGCGCGGGCGGCGCGGATCCTCCAAGGGCTCGGGTTCGACGAGGCCGCGCAAGCGCGGTCGCTCGGAGAATTTTCCGGCGGCTGGCGGATGCGCGTTGCGCTCGCCGCGGTGCTGTTCTCAGAGCCCGACCTTCTGCTGCTCGACGAGCCGACCAACTATCTCGACCTCGAAGGCGTGCTGTGGCTCACCGACTATCTCAAGACCTGCCCGGCGACGATTCTCGTCATCAGCCATGACCGCGATCTGCTCGATGATGTCGCGCAGCAGATCCTCCACCTCGACCGCGGGAAGCTCACTCTGTGGAGCGGCGGCTACTCGAGCTTCGAGCGCCAGCGCCATGAGCAGCAAATCCTTGCCGGCAAGGCGGCCAAGAAGCAGGAAGAGAAGCGCGCTCATCTGCAGGCTTTCGTCGACCGCTTCCGCGCCAAGGCGTCGAAGGCGGTGCAGGCCCAGTCGCGACTCAAGATGCTGGCCAAGATGGCGCCGATCGCAGCGATCGTCGACGACACTGTGCAGCCGTTCAAATGGCCCCCGGTCGTCAAACGCCTGAGCCCGCCGATCGTGTCCATGGACAAGGTCAGCGCGGGTTACGATGGGCGCGCGGTCATCGCGCGCATCGACCTCTCGCTTGCTGACGACGACCGCATCGGCCTCCTTGGCCAGAACGGCAACGGCAAGTCGACCTTCGCCAAGCTCATCGCCGGCCGCCTCGAGCCGATGGCGGGCAAGATGACGCGCGCGAACCGTCTTCAGGTCGGCTATTTCGCCCAGCATCAGATCGACGAACTCGAACCTGGCGGGAGTGTCTACGAGCACGTCGCCGAGCGCATGCGCGGAGAGGCCGTATCCAAAATCCGCGGCCGCGCGGCGATGATCGGTTTCTCCGGCGCGCGGGCCGACACCAAAGTCAATTCCCTGTCCGGTGGCGAAAAGGCGCGCCTGATGATGGGCCTTGCCGCGTTCGACGGACCGCAGCTTCTCATCCTCGACGAGCCGACCAACCATCTCGACATCGACAGTCGCGGCGAATTGATCGAGGCCATCAACGATTATGAAGGCGCTTGCATTCTCGTCTCGCACGACAGGCGTCTGCTCGAGGCCACAGTCGACCGCTTGTGGCTGGCGGCGAATGGAACGGTCAAGCCGTTCGAGGGCGATCTCGCCGACTACAGCCGATTCGTGCTTGGCGGCGCCGAACGGCCTCAACAAAGAGAGAAGCGCGAAACCCAGGCTGCCGCGGCGGCCAAGCCCAAGCGCGAGCCTCAGCCGATCAAGCGGGAGCTCGCCGCGCTTGAAGACAAGATGAGCCGATTCCAGGATCTCCTGCGCCGGGTCGACGAAGCGCTGACGCAAGCGAGCGCGCGCAACGGCGATGCGGCCAAGATCGCGGAATTGGCGGCGAAGCGCGCCGAGCTCGAGCGCGCTTTGACCGCAACGGAAGCGGCGTGGTTCGAACTCACGGCCGAGGTCGAGCAGATATGAAGGGGACGGCGTCGCGAGGTCCGGCAGCGGTGCTCATTTCGCTGCTCACGACAGCCATCGCGTCCGCCGCCGAGCCGGCGCCCTGGCCGGACAACTTCGTCGGCCGCCTGGAAGCGCTTGCGCTCCTCGATAGTCTCAATGCCGATCTTCTCGCCCATGACAGCGCGACGCTCACGATCGAACGCTGGTGCGCCGATCACCGACTGGCCGATCCCGCGCGCATCGTTGCCGAGCGGGTGAGTGGAGCAGACAAACCGGCAAGCGCCGAGGTGCGCGACGGCGCTGGACGTCAAGCCGGACGAACCGCTCGGCTACCGCCGCGTTCGGCTCAAGTGCGGCGATCATGTGCTTTCCGAGGCCGACAATTGGTACGTCCCGGCGCGTCTCACGCCCGAGATGAACCATGTGCTCGAAACCACCGACACGCCGTTCGGCAAGGCGGTGGCCGCGCTCCACTTCCGCCGCCATACGCTGTCCGCCGACTTGTTGTGGCGGCCGCTGCCGAAGGGCTGGGAGATGGGCGCCACGCCCGCGCCGCAGGAAGCCGGCGCGCTGATGATTCCCGACCACGTGCTCGAGCATCGCGCGGTGCTGTCGACGCCGGACGGCGAGCCGTTCAGCGAGGTCGTGGAAACCTACACGAGCGAAGTGCTGGCGTTCCCGTCGCCGAAATGAGTGCGACCCGGCGCGATTGTTTCGCTAGTGTCGAGCTTTAGCGTCCAAGGACGGCGTCGGCGTTAGGCGGATACAGGAGCCAACGATGCAGGAACGAACCTCGACCACCTCGGACGAGCGCGTCACAGTCGAAATTGCCGACGGCGTCGCCGAGGTCACGCTCAATCGGCCTGACAAACTCAACGCGCTCGATCCCGCGATGTTCGAGGCGATCATCGCCGCCGGCGAACGAGTCAGCCGAACCGCGGGCTTGCGCGCAATCGTGCTTGCCGGCGCCGGCAAAGGCTTTTGCGCCGGCCTCGACAAGGAAACATTCGCCTCGCTTGCGGCGAAGGGCGCGCCGGCCCTGGGCGATCTCACGAAACGAACGCATGGGATCGCCAACGCCTTCCAGCAGGCGGCTTATGTCTGGCGCACGCTTCCCGTTCCGGTCATTGCGGCGATCCATGGGGTCGCGCTCGGCGGCGGCTTTCAGATCGCCCTTGGCGCCGACGTCCGCTATGTCGCGCCGGACGCGCGCCTCGCGATACTGGAAATCAAATGGGGCATTGTTCCCGACATGGGCGGAATTGCGCTCATGCGCGAACTCGCCCGCTCCGACGTGATCCGCGAGCTTGCAATGACCGGACGCATTTTCTCCGGCGCTGATGCGCTTGACCTATGGCTTCGCCACCGGCCTCCACGCCGATCCGCTCGCCGCCGCTCGCTCGACCGCCAAGGAGATCGCCGCCCGTAACCCGGACGCGGTGCGCGCCATCAAGCGTCTCCTCAACGCAGCAAACGACAACGACTGCAGCGGCAATCCTTCTCGCGGAATCGAAAGAGCAGGCGGCGCTGATCGGATCGCCAAATCAGATCGAGGCTGTGCACGCCGGGATGGAGGGAAGGCCGGGACGCTTCGCCGACGCAGGCTAGACAAGCGCGTCGGAGTTCAGGCCTCGGTATTGTTCGTCGGTGACCTTGTCCATCCAGTTGGTCGGCGCCTCGTTTATGGCGACATGGGTCATGGCGGCGGTCGGCGAGGCGCCGTGCCAGTGCTTCTCGTCTGGCGGGATCAAGACGACGTCGCCGGGACGAATCTCCTCGATCGGTCCGCCCTCCCTCTGAACGCGACCCGAGCCGGCGGTGACGATAAGAATCTGGCCCTTTGGATGGGTATGCCACGCAGTCCGAGCGCGGGGCTCGAAAGTGACGACTCTCCAATCCGCGCCCGCGGCCGGATTCGGCGCAATCGGCCGATCGATGTGCACCGCGCCGGTGAAATGTCGTGGCCGGTCCGGTCTCGCTCGAAACTTTTCGCTTGATGTCCACGCACTGTTCTCCCTTGTCGACCAGCCGGCCCGGCACGCTCGCCGCCGGGCAATCTAAGCGCGCCTGGGCGTCGCGACTAGGCGCAATAATCTCGTGGACTTGACGCCGTACGGCGGCTCGAGGCCCTGGCCATTCAAGCTGCACTTTCCTCGTGCGCCCGAACCGCGTACCGATGAACTCTCGTTTCCGAGCGCGGTCATAGAACGCCAAGCGGGAGAGGAAACCTCAATGTTCGTCGATGGTCTGTTTGCGGGCAAAAAAATCCTCGTCACCGGCGGCGGCACCGGGCTCGGCAAAGCGATGGCCGAACGGTTCCTCGGCCTTGGCGCCGAGATCGCCATCTGCGGCCGGCGCAAGGGCGTGTGCGACGCGACCGCCGAGGAGCTCATGAAAGCGCATGGCGGGCGCGTATCGAGCTACGGCGTCGACATTCGCGACGCCGCCGCAGTCGAGGCGATGGTCGAGGAGATTTTCCGCGACGGCCCGCTCACCGGCCTCGTCAACAACGCCGCCGGCAATTTCATCTCGCGCACCGAGGACCTGTCATCGCGCGGGTTCGACGCCATCGCCAACATCGTCATGCACGGCACCTTCTATGTGACGCAGGCTGTCGGCAAGCGCTGGATCGCGGCCAAGCAGAAGGGCAGCGTGGTCTCGATCGCCGTGACATGGGTGCGCAACGGCGGCCCATTCGTCGTGCCGTCGGCGATGAGCAAGGCGGCGATCCAGGCGATGACCATGTCGCTCGCGCAGGAATGGGGCCGCCATGGCATCCGCCTCAACGCCATCGCGCCAGGCGAAATCCCGACCGAGGGCATGAGCAAGCGCCTTATGCCCGGCGCCGAGCCCGGCGCGTCCGCCGCGCGCAATCCGATGGGTCGGGTCGGCCGGATGGAGGAATTGCAGAATCTCGCGACCTTCCTGATGTCGGACGGCTGCGAGTGGCTGAGCGGCGAGACGATCGTCATGGACGGCGCCGAGGCGATGGCGACCGGCGGCAATTTCTACGAATTGCGCCGCTGGGGCGACGACCAATGGAAGGCGGCGCGCGATGCGATCCAGGCGTTGAACGCCCGCGACAAGGCGGCGCGCGGCTGAGGACGCGGGATCATGGCGGGCGCGAGCGGAATGCGGAGTTACAAGCTCACCCAGTTCGGGGCGCCGCTGAGCGAAGTCATCGAGTCGCCGCCGGCGCCGAAGGGCGCGCAAGTGCTGCTGCGGGTCAGCGCCTGCGGCGTCTGCCACAGCGACCTGCACATCGCCGATGGCTATTTCGATCTCGGGCAGGGCCAGAAGCTGGACCTTGCGCCGGCCGTCAAACTGCCGCGCATTCTCGGTCACGAGATCGCAGGCATCGTCGAAGAGCTTGGGCCGGACGCGACGGGGGTGCGTGTCGGCGACCGCCGGGCTGTCTATGCCTGGGGAGGATGCGGATCCTGCGCGCAATGCCGGGCAGGCCAAGAGAATTTATGCGCCAAGCCGCGAAATCTTAGCGTGCACGCTGACGGCGGGTTCAGCAATTACGTTGTCGTCGAGCATCCAAGATATCTCGTCGAGTATGAACCGCTTCCGGCGCCGTTCGCCGCGACCCTTGGATGCTCGGGCCTCACGGCTTTCAGCGCGCTGAAAAAGGCGGCTCCCGTCGATGCAGAGCACCCGCTCCTGATTATAGGCGCAGGCGGGCTTGGCCTTGCTGCGGTCAGCTTGTGCCACGCGATCTATGGGATAGGTCCGATCGTCGCGGACGTCGATGCGGCGAAGCGGCAGGCGGCGCTCGAAGCAGGTGCTTCGGCCATCATTGATCCAGCCGACCCCGACGCACGGAAGAGCCTGCTCGCCAACACGGGCGGAATGTTCTCGGCGATCGATTTTGTCGGCGCGGAGAAGAGCGCAGCCTTCGGCCTCTCTGTGCTGCGCAAAGGCGGACGCTTGTTCGTGGTCGGCCTGTTCGGCGGGTCGCTTGGTGTTTCTCTGGCGACCTTGCCGCTCAGAGCGGTGAGCGTGGTGGGTGTGTTCACCGGGACGCTCCCTGAATTTCGGGAGCTCATGGCTCTGGCGCGCGACGGCAAGGTCAAGCCGGCGCCAATCGAGACGAGACGGCTCGCAACGGCGCAACAATCCCTGGACGACCTCCGTGCCGGCCGCGTTCGTGGCCGCGTTGTCCTGACTGTATGAACGAGATCGGCGGGATGGCGTCACGCCAAACTCCGATCCTCGCGATCATCCCGCCGCCAGCTCAATTCGCGCTGACGTTTCTGGTTGGAATCGGGGTCGATCGGCTCATGCCATGGCGGCCAGCATGGATGGCGATAGGCGGCGTGCGTTGGGCGGGCTTGGCGCTAACGGTCGCAGGCTGTTCGCTCGCCGTCGCCGCGGCGGGACGATTCGCGCTCAGGGGCACGACACTTCATCCGACCGGACAGCCGGCGCGCCTCGTCGTCAACGGCCCGCACGCACGGTCCCGCAATCCGATGTATTTATCCTTGACCGTCGTTTATGTCGGCTTGGCGCTTGTCCTCGGGAGAGCTTGGCCGTTGGCCTTGGCGGTGCTCCCGTGGGCTTCGATGAACTGGGCGGTCATTCCGTTCGAGGAGGCGCGGCTGCGCGAAACCTTCGGCCAGGACTACGTCGATTATTGCCGAAGAGTTCGGCGCTGGATTTGAACCTCCGTTAGAGGAAGCGGACGTCGTCCGGCGGTCGATCGAAACGGTCGTGCCGGCCGTCGACGTAGCGGACCGGCGCAGCAGCAAGCTCCTCGGGATCAAGATCATCGAGCAACGACACTTGGACGGCGTAAAATGCGCCGCCCATCGCCTCAAGTTCGCCCCGCCCGGGCGTCCGAATTCCGCATGTCTTGCAAAAGTGAAATTGGACGGTCGGATGCGGGCGGCCCGGTGGCGTCCACTCATATTCCGCCTGACAGTCCTCGCCCTCAAGGAGGCGAAACCGAGCAGCCGGCGTAGCAATGAGCCAGGAACGCGCTTTCGTGCAGCTCGTGCAGTTGCACTTGAATGTTCCCTCGGCGAAGTCGAGTTCGGCCTGAAAGCGAACGGCGCCGCAATGGCAGCTTCCGGAGTAAGTCTTCATCGACACGGGATGAGCCCTCAGAGTGGTTGAGACTCACGATTACGAATGAGGCCCGCGCCGAGATACGTCGGAATGAAAGTTTTTTGCGCGTCATCCATCCGCAGTTTCGCTGAGAGCCGCCTAAGCCGGCATGAGCGTGAGGGAAGCCGGCTCCAAGATCCACGAGCACTTGATGTAATCGGCGATGCTGGTGATGCGGCCTCCGGCAGTTCCGATGCGAATCGCGGAGAACGGAACTGCGCCCTGAGGGTCGTCGCGCAGAATAACGACGACGGTTTCTCCGTCCGCCTCTCCGAGCGCCATGCGCCAGGCGACAATGGGACGCTCGTATTCGACAAAATAGGGCGAGTTAGCCAAGCGTCCGGCGAAGCAATCGGCGACCGTCAACCGTGCGTCGGCGCTCGCGAGTTCGCGCACACCCTGCCAGTCGCGCCGGTTGAAGCGGTCGACATAGAGGCGAAGAAGCGCCAATTCCGCTTCGCTTGCCTTCCGCTTAGCGGTGCGCGCATCGGTCAGCGTCGCCAGCTTGCCGCGGCCGCGACTTAAGGCCGCTTTGACGCCACCCGTCGTCGATTCCACGAGGTCAGCGATGTCCTCGAGCGAATAGTCGAAGACGTCTTTGAGAAGAACGCACGCTCTTTCTTTCGGCGGAAGCGCGATGACCAGCCGTTCGATTGCGCGGTCGACTCCCCGTCCCACGGCCTCCGACGGGTGAACCAAGGCGGGGGCGGCAGCCTCCGCCTCGACCTCGCGCTGCACCTGCCGCCGGCGCAGGAAATCGATACAGCGATTGTGCGCGATCCTGAAGAGCCAGGGGCCGAGCGGACGAGAGTTGTCGAAAGAGCCGAGTTTGAGGTAGGCGTCAAAAATCGCCTCCTGCATTACGTCTTCGCCGTCCAAAGCCGAGCCGGTCATGCGCGCGCAGTAGCGGTGCATACGCGGACGAAGCTCCGCAATGCTCTCGATGAAGGCGAGCCGTCGCGGCTCGAACAGCCCGGCTTCTTCCGCATCCGCCTCGTCAGCAGCCTCAAGGCTCATGACGTCTTCTCCGTGGGTTTCACCACTCCGGCGCGCCACGCGCGGCCTCGGCGAGCGAGCCAACAAGGAAGGGCGCGAACGAACGCCAGATTTCGATATGGAAGGTTGTCTCGGCGCGGCGCCAGAGAACGATCTCCACTTTGTCGAACAGTGTGCGCGTCGCGAAGCCGACCGGGAAGGCCTTAAGGTCGAGGTCAAGCGGGCAACCCGCATTGAGGACACGCGCCGCGGTCGGACCGCTGGCGATGAGGGCGATCTGACGATGCGACACGTCCACGAGACTATGCGCGGTTCCCTCGAGCACCGACTCGAGCATGGCCCCGATATCCGCGGCGTCGGCGCCGTCGGCGATCAACAGCCATTCGTCCGGGCCGAGCCACAAAGCCGCGCGTCCTTCGCTCTCGCCCGCCGGACCGAGCCGAGAAGGCGGCTCGACGCCGAACGCCATCCCGCAGGCGACCCGCACCGCCTCGGCCCCGCGCAGGATGAATCGCGCCGCCGGCGGCGCTTCCGCCAACGCGAAGCGCGGCCCTGCAGGAAAGGCGAAACCTTCAAGCGGAGAGCGAACTTCAAGGGCCGCATCAGCCATTGAGCCGCGCTCCCGCCTTGTCATAGAAAACTGTGCCAACGACCGCTACGCTGACAGCGCCGCCCGGCATCGGGACATGGAGCTTGGCTCCCATACGCGACCGGCCCGCGGCGACGAGCGCAAGCGCAATCGGACGGCCCAGAGCAGCGCTCCTGTAGGACGACGTGACGTGACCCAGCGCAGACGAACCTATCGGCGGGTTCGCGCTGTCCGTCACTTGCGCGCCCTCCTCGAGCGCGATTGCCGGATTGTCCGTCAGAAGTCCGACCAGCTGTTTGCGGTTGGCTGCCAGCATATCGGGGCGCGTGAGCGACCGCTTGCCGACAAAATCCTTCTTAGTTTTGCCGATCATCCCGTCGAGGCCGAGGTCGGCGAGCGTCACCGTGCCGTCGGTCTCCTGACCGACGATGACATAACCCTTCTCGGCCCGCATCACATGCATCGCCTCGGTTCCGTAAGCGCAGCCTCCGTACTTTTGAACCTCGCGCCATACGGCCTCCCAGACGGGGCGGCCGAAATGCGAAGGCACGTTGATCTCGTAGCCGAGCTCGCCGGTGAAGCTCACCCGCATGAGTCGGGCTGGAACGCCGCAGACGCGCGCCTCGCGCAGGCTCATATGCGGAAAGGCGTCGGCGGCGAGATCGACGTCCTCGATAAGGGGCGCGATTGTCTCTCTCGCGCGTGGTCCCTGCACGGCGATCGTCGCCCATTGTTCGGTGGTCGACGTGAGCCCAGACCCTCAGATCGGTGAACTCGGTCTGGAGATAGTCCTCCATATGCGCGAGCACGCGCGGCGCGCCGCCGGTCGTCGTCGTCACATGGAAGCGGTCTGGCTTGAGGCGAGCGATGACGCCGTCATCCATGAGGAAACCGGCCTCGCTCAGCATGAGGCCATAGCGACAGCGCCCGACCTCGAGCTTCTGGAAGGCGTTGGCGTACATGCGTTCGAGAAACGTCGCCGCATCGGGACCCACGACTTCGATCTTGCCGAGCGTGGTGGCGTCGAACAGGCCGACGCTTGCGCGCGTCGTGACACACTCGCGCGCGACCGCGTCGTGCATCGTTTCGCGACCTTGCGGAAAATACCAGGCGCGTTTCCATGGGCCCACGTCCTCGAACGCGGCGCCGTTTTCGGCCGCCCAGTCGTGAATGGGCGTGCGCCGGATGGGATCGAACAGGTCGCCGCGCGCAGGGCCGGCGAAGGCGCCGAAGGTCACCGGCGTGTAGGGTGGGCGGAAGGTGGTGAGTCCCACCTCGGGGATCGGCTTCTTGAGCTGGGCCGAGGCGATCGCGAGCGCGTTCATGTTCGAAAGCTTGCCCTGGTCGGTCGCCATGCCGGTGGTCGTGTAGCGCTTGATGTGCTCGATCGAGCGCATGCCCTCCTGGACCGCCAGGCTCACATCCTTGGCGCAAACGTCGTTCTGGAAATCGACGAACGCCTTCACGCGACGGTCCGTGTGAATGGCCGGCGGGTCGACATGCGCGGCGCTGAATGCTGGGAAGATCGCCGGTGACAGCGTAAGCTCGCGCCTCTGGCGCCGTGAACCCGGCTGCTGATGCCGCTGCGCGTCCGGCCGCGTCGCCTTCGACGAGCGCGCCGGCGAGATCGAAGGTCGCGTTGCACGCGCCGACTGACCGCTCGCGCTGCGCCGAGGCTCCGGGCTTGAAGAGCTGCAACGCCTCGTCGAAGACGAGCTTACCGCGCGATTGGGAGAAGAGATGCACTGAGGGCGTCCATCCGCCCGACATGAGCAGCGCGTCGCAGGCGACTTTTCGCTCTCGGCCCAGAATGCTTGATGCGAACCGCGTTGACCCGCAGGCGACCGTCGGCGCCGAGGATCTCGGCGCCGGCAATGACCTCGATGCCCGCGGCTCGCGCGGCCTCCGCCAGCGGTCCTTTGGCCTCGGGGCGCAGAGTCGACAATCAGCGCGACGTCCGACGCCCGCTGTCTTGAGGTCGAGCGCGGCGCGGTAAGCGCTGTCGTGCGCGGTCGCGACGACGACGCGGCTCGCCGACCTTGGCGCCATATTGAAGGCAATAGCGTCGCGCGGAATCGGCGAGCATCACGGCGGGGCGGTCATTGTTCGCAAAGACGAGCGGACGCTCGATCGCGCCGGTCGCCAGCACCACCTCACGCGCGCGCATCTGCCACAAGCCGTTCGCGCGGCAAGTCAGGATCGGCGATAAGGTCGGCTTCGGCGATCCGCTCGTTGAGCGCGACGAAATTCTGCGCGTAATAGCCGAACGCCTGGGTGCGCGTCATCAACCGCACGTTGGGCGCGGACCGCAACGCGGCGAGCGTGTCCTCGAGCCATTTCAGCGCGCTCTTGCCATCGATCTCGGCCGTCACGCCTCGGCGAGGAGCGAGCCGCCCAGCGCAGGATTTTCGTCGCAGACGACCACGCGCGCGCCGCTTTGGCTTGCGGCCAGCGCCGCCGCGAGGCCCGCGGGCCCAGCGCCAACGATCAGCACGTCGCAATGATCGAAGGTGCGCGTATAGCGATCCGGATCGGGCTCGCGCGGGGGCGCGCCAAGTCCCGCGGCGCGGCGGATCATCGGCTCATAAACACGAGCCCAGGCCCAGTTCTTGCCGAGCAGGCTCGGGCCCATGAAGGTCTTGTAGTAGAAGCCGGCGCCGAACAGAGGCGATAACAGGTCGTTGAGGGCGCCGATGTCGAACTTGAGCGAAGGCCAGCGATTTTGGCTCGAAGCCTTCAGTCCGTCATAAAGCTCGATCTGGGTCGCGCGCAGATTTGGGGTCACACGGCCGGCGCCGCGCGCAAGGGTCACCAGCGCGTTCGGCTCTTCGGCCCCAGCGCTGAGGATCCCGCGCGGCCGGTGATACTTGAACGAGCGTCCGACCAGATGGATGCCGTTGGCGATGAGCGCGGAAGCCAACGTGTCGCCGGCATAGCCTTGATAGTCGAGGCCGTCGAAGGTGAAGACGAGCGGGCGCGAACGGTCGATAGAGCCGCCACTGGCAACGCGAAACGGCTGGCTCATTCGCGTCGCTCAGCGCGTTCGGCGCCAACGTCCGGCCGCGGCTCGTCCGCTTTGTAGACCGCAAGGATCTTGTCGCTCAAAGTGTCGCGCAGGCAATTGAAGAAGCGCCCGCACCCGAACGCGTGGCGCCAACGCTCGGCGAGCACGCCCTTCGGATTGGAGCGGAAATAAAGGAAGTTCGCCCATTCCTCATCAGTGACGGCGCTCGGATCGACGGCTCGCGCGATATGCGCTTCGCCGCCGTAACGAAACTCGATCTCCGGGCGCGCCATGCCGCAATAGGGACAATCGATCAACAGCATGAGGCGGACCCATGCGCGAAGCGAGTTCGATCGGCGCTGCCCTCACCCCAGCCCTCTCTCCGAGGGAGAGGGAGCGCGGCGGCCCTCACCCCGACCCTCTCCCCGAGGGGGAGGGGGAGCATCTGCGCAGACAACCCCTTCTCCCTCGGGGAGAAGGTGGCCGGCGCGAGCCGGCCGGATGAGGGTTCGTAGAGCGAACGGGTCAAGATCATCTGTATTCTAATGCGCGACAGCCGCGGCGGCGGCTTCATCGATGAGCCGGCCGGAGCGAAAGCGGTCGAGGGTGAAAGGTGAGGCAAGAGGATGCGGCTCGCCCCGAGCGATCGTATGCGCGAAGACGTGGCCTGAACTCGGCGTCGCCTTGAAGCCGCCGGTGCCCCACCCGCAATTGACGAACAAGCCTGGAACCGGCGTCTTCGCAATGATCGGCGAACGATCCGGCGTCACGTCGACGATGCCGCCCCAGTTGCGCAGCATCCGCATGCGGCGCACGGCGGGGAAGAGTTCGCAGATCGCCTCCAGCGTATGATTGGCGATGTGAAGGCCGCCGGTCTGCGAATAGGACATGTAGGCGTCGGTGCCGGCGCCGATGACGAGTTCGCCCTTGTCCGATTGCGACATATAGGCGTGGATGGTGTTCGACATCACGACGCATGGCATCATCGGCTTGACCGGCTCGGACACGAGCGCTTGTAGCGGATAGCTCTCGAGCGGCATGCGCACGCCAGCCATCGCCATGACCACGGACGTATGGCCGGCGGCCACAACGCCAATTGTCTTAGTCGCGATCGCGCCGCGCGTCGTCTCGACGCCCGAAACGGCGCCGGAGGCATCGCGACGGATCGCCGTCGCCTCGCAATTCTGGATGATGTCGATTCCGCGCGCCGATGCCGCGCGCGCATAGCCCCAGGCAACCGCATCGTGCCGTGCCGTGCCGCCGCGCCGCTGCAACGCCGCGCCGATCACCGGATAGCGGACGTCGCGCGCGATGTTGAGGATCGGGCAGAAGGCTTTGGCCTCTTCCGGCGTCAGCCATTCGTTGTCGACCCCGGCCAGGCGATTGGCGTGCACGTGGCGTTTGCCCACCTGGACGTCATGCGTATTGTGCGCGAGCATGAGCACGCCGCGTGGCGAATACATCACGTTGTAGTTAAGCTCCTGAGACAGGCCCTCCCACAACTGCACCGCATGCTCGTAGAGCGCCGCCGATTCCTCCCAAAGATAGTTTGAGCGGATGATTGTGGTGTTGCGTCCGGTGTTGCCGCCGCCAAGCCAGCCCTTCTCCAGCACCGCAACGTTCGTGAGGCCGTGCTCCTTGGCGAGGTAATAGGCGGTCGCCAGCCCGTGTCCGCCCGCGCCGATGATGACCGCATCATAGGCCGCCTTCGGCTCAGGATTGCGCCACTGCTCCGGCCAGCCGGAATTGTGCTTGAGCGCCTGCAACGCCACATTGACAAAAGAAAATCGCACTTGCCGCGCCTTCGATAATCTCGACGGGACGATTGCCCGCTTGTGACGCCGATTGCGAGACTAATTTCGGAGCGGGGGCGAAACTTTGTTGGGCGGCGCCTTCGTGAGCTTGCTGCTCTAGAGAAGCAGAAAATGTGGATATTTATTGATTGTTTCAGAACATGCATATGATCCTCGAATTGCGCCAGTCGAACTAGGATACCAAAGCGTGTCCGAATGGCCGCGTCCTGAGGACTCGAAAGGCCTGCGCGACGGTGGTTTGAGTAGGTTGCCGATGCGGCCTTTGGCGATCGGTCGCTTAGCGAACGTCGCCCGCTGGGCTGGAGTCCAAGCGCCGAGGCATTTCAGAAAAAGTTGCACAAAAGAGCAGCTAAGTCCCTGGGATGATTGAACCGCGTAACATTGTGCGGACGTTGGGAGCGACCAGGGCGCCGCCGGGAGGGGAGTTTAGCGTGAGCAGCCGACGAGCTCCTTTTCCTCAATGGCGAAGACCTTGCCCGCCTCGATCCGCAGTCCCTTCACCGTGCATTGGCGCCCGTCGGCCAGCTTGAGTTCGCGCGTCGTAAGCGCCAGTCGCCACGCCCTTGATCTTCAGCCGCTCATCGTGATCGACCGTTCCATCAGGATCGTTCGTGGTTTGGTTGGCGCCGAAGGTGGACGAGCCGGTGGGCGCGAGCTCGAGCGACTTTACCGTTGACGATGTCAGGTTCCAGAATTGGGTGTCTTTCGCCATCGCGGGTCCCGCGAGCCCGATCGCGAGGACGCCGAATGGAATTGCTCGTTTCATCATTCCTCCCGGGAAACTGTCTTGGCCCTGCGCTTAGGCTCGATGTGTTTGATGATCATGGCCCGTCGAGACAGACCACGCAACGCTTGTCACGCCGCACGGCTGATCGACCCGCGCCGCTTGAACTCGAGCGCGCCATCCTCGATCGCGCCAAACCGAAAGGCCATGACGTCGAGAGCATAGTTCTGGTTCACGCGCCAAGGCTTCTTCGTCCCTTGCTTGAACAAAAGATGCTTGGCCCTCTCGATATAGCCGGAGGTGAGCGGCAGCGTCGGTTCGTCCGCAATCGCTGCGTCGCCTCGGCGCGGGGTGCAGATCGCGTATCCTCGGCGATCCATATGGCTGAGCAGCCGGCAGACATACTCGGCGATCAGATCGGACTTGAGCGTCCAGGAGGCGTTCGTATAGCCGAAAATGGACGCCAGGTTCGGGATGTCGCTGAACATCACGCCCTTGTAGGCAGTCGTACTCGCGATATCGACCGGCGCGCCGTCGACCTCGATGGCGACCCCGCCCATGAGCCGCACCTTGAGACCGGTCGCCGTGACAATGAGGTCGGCTTCGATCTCCTGCCCCGAAGTGAGGCGCAGGCCCGTCTCGGTGAAGGTCTCGATCTCGCCATTGACGATCGAGGCCTTGCCCGCGCGCATGGCGGCGAACAAGTCCCCGTCCGGGGCGATACACATTCGCTGGTCCCAAGGATCGTATCGGGGGTTGAAACACTCAGTGGCGTTGAACTCTGGGCCAAGCTCCCCCTGCGCAAGTTTGAGGAGTTGCGCCCGCATCGCGGCCGGGTTGCGCCGCGAAAGCCGATAAAGGTACATCTGCAAGAGAATGTTCTTCCAGCGCACGGCGGCGTGCGCGGCCCGGGTCGGCAGCCATTGTCTGAGCTGTTCGGCGATCGCCTCCTCAGTCGGGCGAGCGACGACATAAGTCGGCGACCGTTGCAGCATGACGATATGCGCGGCTTCCGCCGCCATCGCCGGCACGATCGTCACCGCCGTCGCGCCGCTGCCGATCACGACGACCCGCTTGCCATCGTAACGCAAGTCCCCGGGCCACTTCTGCGGATGCACAACGCGGCCGGCGAATCTGTCGGTGCCGGGCCACGCGGGCGTGTAGCCCTCGGCATATTCGTAATAGCCCGTGCACAGGAAGAGAAAGTTGCAGGAGAATTCGAGCTTCTCGCCGTCTGGGCCGTCAACGCCGAGCGCCCAGCGAGCGTCCTCGGACCGCCACGACGCCCGCAGGACCTTGAGGCCGTGACGAATGTGGCGATCGACGCCATAGGCTTTCGCCGTTTCAGCGAGATAGCGCAGGATCGAGGGGCCGTCGGCGATCGCTGTCGAATTGTTCCATGGACGGAACGCGTAGCCGAAGGTCGACATATCCGAGTCCGAGCGAATGCCCGGATAGCGAAAAAGATCCCAGGTGCCGCCGATCGCGTCTACGCGCTTCGAGGATCGCGAACGTCGTCCGCGGGCGCTTCCGAACAAGATGGCAGGCCGCTCCGATTCCGGACAGACCGGCGCCGATGATAAGAACGTCGAAATGCGAACCCTCAGCGTTGACCGCTGAGGGATCGTCATGGAGACACGTCGCCAGATTCCCATCGCTCACGCGGCTTTCTCCGTTGGGATGGCGACCTCCCGCGACGACATCTCTATTTGAATTGGCGCCGGCTTTCCACGGTTGAGCGCCGGTTACACTTTCATGCTAAGGGCACGCCCATGAAGCCCTCATCCTTCCCCACCTTCGCGATTTGCGGACTTGACGAAATTATTGGCCACCAGGGTCGGGGCGTGACGCATGTTCTATCGATTTTGGACCCGGAATGGCCGGACCCGGAAGCATTCCAGGCGTTCGATCCACACTTTCGCGCGACGCTGCGCTTTCACGATGCGATCGAGCCGGGTCCCGACATTCTGTTGCCGCAGAGAGGGGACGTCGAGGCTATTCTGACTTTCGGCCGGGACGCGGCGGAAGCAGGTGGCCTGCTCATCCATTGCCATGCCGGAATCTCTCGCTCGACGGCGGCCACGCTGATGATCCTGGCGCAGGCTCACCCGCACGAAGGCGAGGACGAACTTGCTGAGCGATTGTTGCAGAACAGGCCGCAGGCGTGGCCGAATTCGCGAATGATCACCTTCGCCGACGAGCTGCTCGATCGCCACGGCCGACTCTCCGTCGCGACCGCCGGTATCTACACGCGGCAACTCGAGAGGCGCCCGGAACTGGCCGAAATCATGCGCCGGGGCAACCGCGCGCGCGAGGTCGAGTTGGGCTTGAGCGGAAAGCAACCGGCCAATGCGGACGCGCGAGGCGAAATCTCTTCCAGCTCGCCTTGAACTAGGATTTGGGCCGATGCCCGACTTTGGCGCCTATCAGAATGAGATCTACCTGGCCGGCGTCAGCGGCCACCCGCCGTCGTTTCCGATGCGTTTTGACGAACTGGAGGCCAGGGCGCATGCGGCGATGCCGGCCAGCCTAGTCTCTTACGTCGCCGGTGGCTGCGGCGATGAGCGCACGCAGGAGGCCAACGTCGCCGCGTTCGACAAATGGGGCCTCTGGCCTCGGATGTTCGTCGGCGCCAAGCAGCGCGACTTGTCAATCGAGCTTTTCGGCATGCGGCTGCCGTCGCCCTTGTTCATGAGCCCGATCGGCGTCATCGGGCTCTGCGGCCAGGACGGCCATGGCGATCTGGCGACCGCACGCGCCGCCGCGCTGACCGGCGTGCCCATGGTCGCCTCGACGCTGTCGGTCGATCCGCTCGAGGCGGTCGCCGCCGAGTTCAAAACGACGCCGGGATTCTTTCAGCTTTACACTCCAACCGACCGCGAGCTGGCGGCAAGCCTTGTGGCGCGCGCCGAGCGGGCCGGTTTCAGGGCGATCGTCGTGACGCTCGACACCTGGGTGGCCGGATGGCGCCCGCGCGATCTCTCCACTGCCAACTTCCCGCAACTGCGCGGCCATTGCCTAGCGAATTATTTCTCCGACCCGCGCTTTGCGAAATTAATGGGCGGGGCGCCGGAGAAGGATCCGCGCGCTGCGGTTGCGACATGGGTTGCGATCTTCGGTAATCCGCTGACCTGGGACGACCTGCCGTGGCTGCGTTCGCTGACCAAGCTGCCGCTCATCGTCAAGGGCATATGCCATCCCGACGACGCGCGGCGCGCCATCGACGGCGGTGTCGACGGCATCTATTGTTCCAATCATGGCGGCCGCCAGGCCGACGGCGGCATTCCCGCGCTCGACATGCTGCCCGCGGTGGTCAAGGCGGCCGGAAGCGTTCCAGTCATTTTCGATTCCGGAATCCGCTCCGGGACCCACGTCGTCAAGGCTCTCGCGATGGGTGCGGCGGCAGTCGGGGTCGGCCGCCCCTATGCCTACGGGCTGGCGCTGGGCGGGACCGACGGTATCGTCCACGTGCTGCGCTCTCTGCTCGCCGAAGCCGATCTCCTGATGGCGGTCGACGGATATCCGACTCTCGCGGACCTCAAGCCCGACGCGTTGCAGCGCGTCGAGCGATGACCAAAGCGCCGGGCGTCGGCGGCCGAAGATTCTAAGCCTTGGGCGCCGCCGGATTGCGCCACGGGCCGTCGGCGCCGATAAGCGCGTTCGCGGCCTCTGGCCCCCAGGTTCCGGGCTCATATTCCTGCACC
This sequence comes from uncultured Alphaproteobacteria bacterium, assembly GCA_963770275.1. Lineage (GTDB taxonomy): Bacteria > Pseudomonadota > Alphaproteobacteria > Rhizobiales > Beijerinckiaceae > Roseiarcus. The sequence continues at coordinate 10,861 of CAVYPD010000024.1, read as the reverse complement.
GCCGGCGGGTTCTTCAGGATCGGCTCGACAATGCGCCATTGCGCATCGACGATGTCTTCCCGTCCGAACAGCTCGTTGTTGCCACGCATCGCGTCGCCGAGTAGCCGCTGATAGGGAGGCATCTCCGACCCAGCGCGTTGCATGAGACTGAGTTCGACATTGTCGCCTGTCATGCGCTCCCCGGGATGCTTCATTCGCAAACCCATTGCAACGCCAATGTCCGGGCTCAGCCGCGCGCGCACGTAGTCGGCTGAAGGATCCGTTTTCTCGCCAAAAGTCGAACGCGGCGGCGGCTTGAACTCGACCGTGACTTCGGCTGCGGTCAACGGCAGGGATTTGCCGGCGCGGATATAGATGGGAACGCCCGCCCATCGCCAGCTGTCCACGAACAATTTCACCGCGACATACGTTTCGGTCGTTGAATCCGGACGCACGCCTTTAACATTGCGATAGCCTTTATATTGTCCCCGCACCAAGCTCGCGGCGTCCAAGGGACGAACAGCCTTCAACAGCGCCGCTTTCGGGTCTCGTCGCGCCTCGTGCTCTTCGCCGGTCGGGGCGTCCATCATGACGTTCGCAAGGACCTGAAGCATGTGGTTCTGAACCACATCGCGAAGCGCGCCGACGGCGTCGTAGAAGCTTCCGCGGTCCTGAACGTCGAAAGCCTCCGCCATGGTGATCTGGATGCAGCGAACATAATGGCGGTTCCAGAGCGGCTCGAACATCGCATTGGCGAACCGGGTATAGAGAATGTTCTGAACGGGCTCCTTGCCCAGATAATGGTCGATGCGGAAAATCGCATTTTCCGGGAAATGCTCGAGCAGCGTGTGGTTGAGCGCCTGCGCCGACGCGCTATCGCGGCCGAACGGCTTCTCGACGACAAGGCGCGCGTCGACGTTGAGACCGCTCTCCGCAAGCGCAGAGACGACAACGCCAAAGAGGCTGGGAGGGATCGCCAGATAGTGCAACGGCCGTTTGGCGCCGCCGAGCGCCTGCTTCAGTTTTGCGAAAGTCTGCGGATCGTTGTAGTCGCCATCGACATATCGCATGAGCCCCAACAGCTTATCGAGCCCTGGAGCGCCGGCGGGCGTGTGCTGTTTGATGCTGTCCTTGGCCCGTTCCCGCAGCTGGTCGACCGTCCAGCCGGCCTTGGCGACGCCGACGATAGGCACATTGACCCCTTCGCCGCCGACAAGACCCAAAAGCGCAGGAAAGATCTGCTTGAAAGCGAGATCGCCGGAAGCGCCGAAGAACACCAAAGCGTCGGACTGGGCGGCCTCCATTTCAACTCCTGCGGCATTCCAATTGGGAAGTTCGGCCGATCGTCGACACGCCGGCCCGCTGCGTGGCGGTCACTCTAATCACACTCTTATGGACATGGCCACTTGAAGCCTGTTGACGAGATCGCCCTCCATGACCTGTGCGTGGTAGACGTCATCGCTGAACCCATGATTTCACCCACGCTGGAGACGTATGACATGGCAAAGATCGGTTTCATCGGTCTCGGTATCATGGGGAGTCCGATGGCCGGCCACCTCGTGGAAGGCGGCCACCAGCTCTTCGTTCACACCCGCCGCGTTCCGCCGAAGGAACTGATCGATAAGGGCGCTGTTGCGTGCGCCAACGGGAAGGAAGTCGGTGAGAAGGCTGAGGTCATCATTACCATGGTTCCGGATACGCCCGACGTGGAGACGGTTCTGTTCGGCGCCGGAGGCGTCGCGGAAGGTCTTTCAAAGGGCAAGATTGTTGTCGACATGAGCTCGATCTCGCCAATCGCGACCAAAGGGTTCGCCAAGAAGGTGAACGAGCTTGGCTGCGAATATCTCGACGCACCGGTTTCTGGCGGCGAGGTCGGCGCGAAGGCCGCGAGCCTCACGATCATGGTTGGCGGCCCCGAGAGCGCGTTCGAGAGGGTCAAGCCGATCTTCGCGCTCATGGGCAAGAACATCACCCTTGTCGGCGGCAATGGCGACGGACAGACGACCAAGGTCGCCAACCAGATCATCGTCGCCCTGACGATCGAGGCGGTAGGCGAGGCGTTGGTGTTCGCTTCCAAGGCCGGCGCCGATCCGGCTCGCGTTCGCCAGGCGCTGATGGGCGGATTCGCCGCGTCTCGTATTCTTGAGGTCCACGGCGAGCGCATGATCAAGCGCAATTTCGAGCCCGGCTTCCGAATTGCGCTTCACCAGAAGGACCTCAACCTCGCGCTGCAGGGCGCCCGTTCGCTCGGCGTCAGTCTACCGAACACCGCCACTTGCCAGGAGCTGTTCAATGCCGCAGTAGCCGGAGGCGGCGCGGCTTGGGACCATTCAGGCATGGCTCGCGTGCTCGAGGGGCTGGCCCACCACGAAATCGGCCAGGGGAAGGCGTCGGCCTGAGCCCCTCGAGCCTCGGGAAGCGGGTCCAATGCAAGAGCGGCAGTTGCTGCGAGATATGTTCGAGGCCGCGATCGCGGCGGCCTCGCCCGACAAAGCCGTGCCCGCAAATCTCCCCGAGCCGCCCACGGGACGTACGGTCGTCATTGGCGCCGGCAAGGCGGCCGCCTCGATGGCGCGTGCGGTCGAAGCGCATTGGCCGGATGACGAACCTCTCTCAGGCCTCGTCGTCACGCGCTACGGCCACGGCGTCGGCCCTTTGAAGCGGATCGAGGTGGTCGAGGCCGCCCATCCGATCCCCGATGCGGCAGGGCAGAACGCGGCCCGCAGGATCCTCGATCTCGTCACAGGCCTGGGTCCGGAAGATCTTGCGCTCTGCCTGATATCAGGCGGGGGCTCCGCTTTGCTTTCCCTGCCGGCGCCGGGGATCACGCTCGACGACAAGCGGGCCTTGAACAAAGCGCTGCTCAAGAGCGGCGCCAACATCAATGAGATCAATTGCGTCCGCAAGCATCTGTCCGCGATCAAGGGCGGCCGGCTGGCGCGCGCGGCGGCGCCTGCCAGGATCGCGTCTTTGATCATTTCCGACGTGCCGGGCGACGACCCGTCGGTGATCGCCTCCGGCCCGACGACGCCCGATACGACGACGCTCGCCGACGCCAAAGCCGTGCTCCGGCGCTACTCGATTGTCCCGTCTGCCTCGGTGCAGGCGCTTCTTGATGATGGCAGGTCCGAGACTCCGAAGCCCGGCGACCCGGCCTTTGCCCGGAGCGAAACGCGCATCATCGCTGCTCCGCAAGCTTCCCTCATGGCCGCGGCTGAGGCGGCTAGCCGGGCCGGCTATCGCCCGCTCATTCTCGGCGACGCCCTTGAGGGCGAGGCGAAGGAAGTCGGGAAACTAATGGCCGGAATCGCGCGCCAAGTCGCGGTCCATGGCCAGCCCGCTCCCGCGCCATGCGTCCTCATCTCCGGCGGGGAAACGACAGTGGCGGTCAGGGGCCGGGGCAGGGGAGGGCGGAATGTTGAATTCCTGCTCTCGATGGCGGTCGAACTGGACGGCCGGCCTCGAATCTTCGCCATCGCCGGCGACACCGACGGCACGGACGGGGCCGAGGAGGTCGCAGGCGCGATCGTGACCCCCGACAGCCTCGAACGAGCGAGAGGTCTGGGCCTCAACGCCAGAGCCGTGCTCGCCGACAATGACGCGCACAACTTCTTCCGCGCGCTCGGCGATCAGGTCATCACCGGGCCCACCATGACCAATGTCAACGACTTCCGCGCCGTGCTCATCAACCCCGAATGAGCACTTGCTTACCTGCCGCGCGACAGTATCTGTTCTTGTGATGGTTTTTGCCGTTGGAGGCGCGCCTTGATCGCTATGCCCGAACCCGATCGCGCCGTCCTTGGCCGCCGCGCGGAGATCGTCCAAGCGCTCCGGCGCCTCGTCCCGGGCGAGGGCGTCATCGACCAGCCGAACGAATTGCGCGCCTTCGAAAGCGACGGGCTTACCGCCTATCGGCAGCCGCCGATGGTCGCCGTGCTTCCGGAGACGACGGCGCAGGTTGTCGATGTCCTCCGTTATTGCGCTGCCAACAAAGTCAAGGTCGTCCCGCGCGGCGCCGGAACGTCGCTCTCGGGCGGCGCTCTGCCGCTTGCCGATGGCGTTCTTCTCGGCATGGGCAAGTTCAACAAGATCCTCGACATTGACGTGGCCAACCGCTGCGTGGTTGCTCAGCCGGGCGTGACCAATCTTGGCATCACTCACGCCGTGCAGGATCTGGGTCTCTACTACGCGCCCGATCCTTCGAGCCAGATCGCCTGCACGATCGGCGGCAATGTCGCGGAGAATTCGGGCGGCGTTCACTGCCTCAAATACGGGCTCACGACCAACAACGTCATCGGCATCGAAATGGTGACGATCGACGGCCAGATCGTGCGCCTCGGCGGCAAGCATTTCGATTCGCAGGGCTACGACCTGCTGGGCGTTATGGTCGGCTCCGAGGGCATGCTGGGCGTCGTCACCGAAGTCACCGTCCGCATCCTGCCGAAACCGCCGGGCGCGCGCGCGCTTCTGATTGGCTTCTCCACGGTCGAGGGCGCAGGCGACTGCGTTGCCGATGTGATCGGCGGCGGGATCATTCCCGGTGGAATGGAAATCATGGATCGGCCAGCGGTCGCCGCGGCCGAGGCCTTCGTTCACGCTGGCTACCCGCTGGATTGCGAAGCGTTGCTGATCGTCGAACTCGACGGCTGCGAGGCCGAAGTCGATCATCTGACGGCGGAAGTCGAGACGATCGCCGAGCGTCACGGAGCGACGAGCTGTCGAACGAGCCAGTCGGAGGCGGAGCGCCTGTTGTTCTGGGCGGGTCGGAAGGCGGCTTTCCCGGCGGTCGGCCGCATATCACCGGACTATTACTGCATGGACGGAACAATCCCGCGCAGAGAGATCGGCCGCGTTCTTCAGCAGATGAAACAGATGGAGGCGCGCTTCGGGTTGCGCGTGGCCAACGTCTTCCACGCCGGCGACGGGAACCTTCATCCGCTGATTCTTTACGACGCGAACAAGCCTGGTGAACTCGACCGAGCGGAGGAGTTTGGCTCGGAGATTCTCCGGCTATGTGTTCACGTTGGCGGCGTTCTGACGGGCGAGCATGGGGTCGGCATCGAGAAGCGCGATCTCATGGACACGATGTTCAACGAGGTCGACCTCAATCAGCAGATGCGGCTAAAATGCGCCTTCGATTCGGACAGCCTGCTCAATCCGGGAAAGGTGTTTCCGCAGCTCTGCCGTTGCGCTGAACTCGGCCGCATGCATGTGCATGCGGGCAGGGTCGCGTTTCCCGACCTGCCGCGCTTCTGAGGCGAGCGACAGTGTCGGTGCTTGAACCGTCAGACGCCAAGCAGATCGCGGAGATGATTTCCTGGGTCGTCGCCGAGGGAGACACGCTCGAAATCGTCGCGGGCGGCACGAAGCGCGCGCTCGGCCGACCGATGAAGACCGATCATGTTCTGGATGTTTCGCGGCTCGCAGGTATCGTCGAGTACGAGGCCGCCGAACTTGTCTTGACCGCGCAACCGGGCGAGCCGCTTGCTTCGATCAATGTCGAGCTTGCGAAGAAGCGCCAAATGCTGGCCTTCGAGCCGCCCGACTGGCGCTCCCTGCTAGGCGCTGAGGGCGAGCCGACGCTTGGCGGCGTGATCGCTTGCAATCTCGCCGGATCGCGGCGTGTACGCGCAGGATCGGCGCGAGACTATATCCTCGGCTTTTCCGCCGTGAACGGCTTCGGCGAAATCTGGAAGGCCGGCGGCAAGGTGGTCAAGAACGTCACTGGCTACGACATGTGCAAACTGCAGGCGGGCGCCTATGGCACGTTGTCGGCGCTGACTGAGGTTACCGTCAAAGTGATGCCGAAACCCGAGACTGCGTGCACCATCGTCCTGCATGGTCTCGCCGATGATATCGCGATCTCTACCTTGGCGAATTCGCTGAACTCGCCCTTCGAGGTTTCCGGCGCCGCGCATTTGCCAGCGTCGGCAGCGCGCCGCTCGAAGGTGAGCGTTGTGGCGGCGGGCCTCGGCGCCGCGACGGCTATGCGCTTGGAAGGCCCGCGGCCGTCGGTCGTCTACCGGACCACAGCCCTCGAATCGTTAGTCGGGCGAGGGGCGCGCCTCAACGAGGCAGAGACTGAGGCCTTCTGGTCCGAGGTCGGCGCCGTTCAGCCCTTTCTCGCACAAGGATCGCGCATCGTTTGGCGGCTCTGTCCGACGCCGAGCCAAGCGCCTTCCGTCGCCCATTCGATTTTGTCCGCTCTTCAATCTGCGGAGTTTTACTTTGATTGGGGCGGAGGCCTGATTTGGCTGAGCCTTGATTCCGAGGAAGGGGGACCGGACGCCGGCGCCGGCATCGTTCGTCCCGTGGTTAAAACGGCGGGTGGACACGCCACCCTGGTCGTGGCGCCGGAAGCCGTTCGCGCGTCGGTGCCGGTATTCGAGCCCTTGAGTGCGGGCCTCGCTCAGCTGACCGCACGTGTGAAAAGCGGATTTGACCCTCGCGGCGTCCTCAATCCGGGACGCATGCAGGAAGGTCCCTGATGCAGACGAATTTCACCGCCGCGCAACTGGCCGACCCAGACACCAACGTCTCCGAAAAAATCTTGCGCGCCTGCGTGCATTGCGGGTTCTGCACCGCGACCTGTCCGACTTACGTCTTGCTCGGCGACGAACTCGACAGCCCGAGGGGGCGCATCTACCTGATCAAGGACATGCTGGAGAACGACCGCCCGGCCACGCCCGAGGTGGTCAAGCATATCGACCGCTGCCTCTCGTGCCTCTCCTGCATGACGACCTGCCCGTCGGGCGTGAACTACATGCACCTCGTCGATCATGCCCGGCAACATATCGAGAAGACGTACAAGCGACCGTGGTTCGACAGGCTGTTGCGCCGCGCCTTTGGGATCGTCCTGCCGAACCCGAGGTTGTTTCGTGCGTCGATGTGGGCGGCCCGCCTGGGCGCGCCTTTCGCCGGGCTTATGCCTGCACAACTCAAAGCCGCGCTCGCGCTTGTTCCCTCGAGGCTGCCGAGCGCATCGCTCGCCGACAAGCCGCAGGTGTTCAAGAGCAGGGGACAGCGGACCCGTCGCGTCGCGCTCCTCAATGGTTGCGCTCAACAGGTTCTCGCGCCGCAGATCAACGAGGCGACGATAAGGCTTCTGACCCGCCACGGCTGCGACGTTGTCGTCGCCGCGGGCGCGGGATGCTGCGGCGCGCTCACTCACCATCTCGGCCAGGACGCGCACCAGTACGCACGGGCCAACATCCTGGCCTGGACGAAAGAGATCTCCAATGGCGGACTCGATGCGATCGTCATCAATGCGTCGGGATGCGGAACCACGGTCAAGGACTATGGCTTTATGTTCCGGAACGATCCAGAACTCGCTGAGCCTGCTCGGGTCGTCTCCTCACTGACGCGAGACATCACGGAGCTTATGAGCGAGATCGGGCTGCAAGCGCATGTCAATCCGACCGGGCAGCGGGTCGCCTACCACAGCGCGTGCTCGCTGCAGCACGGCCAGCAAGTGCGCGAGCAGCCGAAGCGGCTGCTAAAGGATGCGGGATTCGTCGTACTTGACCCGCCGGAAGGACACCTTTGCTGCGGTTCAGCAGGCACCTACAACCTGCTGCAGCCGGAGATCGCCCGTAGGCTGCGTGACCGAAAGGTCGCGAATATCGGCGCGACCTCGCCTGATCTTATCGCCGCCGGCAATATCGGCTGCCTCACTCAGATCGCGAGCGGAACGACGGTGCCGGTCGTCCACACGGTCGAGCTGCTCGATTGGGCGACGGGCGGCCCGCGGCCCAAAGCGAGCGTCGGGTAGCTCGGTCGAGTCTAGGCGCCGCGACTGGCGCCACCTATGCGCTCGTTAGTTGCGGCTGACGTTGCGCCTGCTGCATGGCTTGCAAGTTCGCCTGCCTTACGCGCTCCGCCTCCTCGTCGAACAGGAAGGTCAGGAACACATAGCGGCGCCCGCGGGTCACGCGCGATACCTCATGGAGAATTGAAGCGGAGAACACGACCGCAGTTCCGGGCGCCGCCTTGAAGGTTCGCGGACTGTATTCGGGAAACGAAATCTCGCCACCCTCGAAATCCGCATTGAGATTGATTGAGACCGCGAACCGACGATGCACGATCGCGATCCCGGTGTCGTCGCGATGGGGACCGAAATGGCCGCCGGTCTCGGCATCGTAGCGGGCGACGAGGTCACGCTCGATCCGGGTCGGGCGCATCTGAAACGCCTTCCTGATCTCCGGGCAGATCCTTCGTCCGATGCGCGCCCTAAGATTGGCGATGAGCCCAGCATCGGTCAGGTGGAAATCGCGGCGGCGTTTCCACCTGTTGTCGAAATTCTCGACTGACTGGCCGCTAACGTCCTGCATGAAGCCGCTGTCCTTGCCGCCGGCGTGGTCGAAGCAGTCGACGAGATGGGCGCAGAGTTCAGGTTCGAAAACATGCGCCAGAGTGAGAATTGGCGCAGGAGGGCAGGACGCGAAAGCGTGGCTCGGCTGCGGCGATCGGCTTAAGTCGCCCAGCACCCGATCGATCTCGTCCAAAGGGGCGACATCGATGACGCGCAGCATCGGGTCGAGGACGACCCAGCACCGGTCGGCGCCAAAAGCCCGCGCCATGTCGCCCCCGTCCCATAGGAACACGATTGAGGGAAATCTAGCCTCAAGCGCGACCTCCGGGCCTGCACCGGATTCGGCGACGACGGCGAAGAACGCGGCCCTGGCTTCGTCGACCATGCGCCTTTTGGCCGAGAGCGCCGAAAGCGCAGCCTCCGCCGCGGGGTCTGCGGCTAATCCGAGGAAGGCGAGCACGATAAAACGACCGGGAAACGGGTCGAAGGCCAGTTGATGGCGGCCAGAATTGAGGGGAAATGCGCTGTCGCCCGGCTGGGCGCCAGGCTTCAGCGCAAAATCGCGTTGTTCGGACATCGATTTCCCCATCGCTAGGGCCGCGCTCGTCACCAGCTGGCGCATGCGGACGTTAGCTTGAAAAACTTAATTCCTGTGGACAACCCGGGCCCCGCCGCCCGCTTTTCCGCCTCCCGATTCGCTGAGGTTAACGCATCGTTAAGTCCTTGGACTTAATGGTGCTTTAACTTTGCGTCGGTGCGCAATTTTAGGGAATTGGCGGGCGATGAGGCCACTCGCGGTCATGGACAGAGACCAGCGGACCGAGCGGGCGGCGCTACTCGGGGCGAATCACCGCCGTGCGGGTTCGTCAGGCGCCCGTTTGCTCTCAACTATCGTGCTCGGGCTTCCCAAACGTTCGCAGGAAATGACGCAAAAGACTGAAGGAACAACTCGTACGCCATCCCGTGGCGGATTCTTAAACCGAATATTTACTATAACGCCCACAACTTCGCCCCGGGGCCTACTCGCCCCGGGTTGTCGCGGCAGGAAGCTCGACGACTTTCATCCGCAGGACGGCGGGCGATGAAGGCGAAGTCGTCGATCTCTCAGTCAACACCCGGCCGGGCCTGGCGGTTACGTCGCCCTTGCCGGAGCGGACAGCCCATGTCGGCCTTTTCGTTGAATATGCCCGGCTCCCGGATGCTGGAGGGCGGGTCGTGCGAAGACTGACCGAAATGTTCGGATGGGGGCGGCCATCGCTGGCCGGGGCTGCGCACGACGCGCCCCCGCCCAAGGTGCTGCTGCGCGCCGAGCGGGCGGCAAAAGCGTCGCTCCGAGGGCGCGTTCGGCTGGACCGTCCCGCCCCGCATAAGCTCGATATCGCGCTGACGGCCTTCGTTCTTCTCGGCGCGGCGCTGCTCGGCGCCGAGCGCGGCGGCCAGCTCGACGGAATCATGGAGCAGGCGAGCCATGCGGGCGATTGGGTCGCCAAGTCGCTCGGCCTCGGCGTCGCAGTGGTCACGGTCTCCGGCGCGACGCATATGAGCGAGGCCAGGATCCTGGCGATCGCGGGCATCGACGCCAGCCGGTCTTTGCCGTTGTTCGACGTGGCCCAGGCGAAGGCGAAGCTCGAGGCCGATCCGCTCGTCAAGCAGGCGAGCGTGCGCAAGCTTTATCCTAACCAGGTCGTCATCGAGATCGTCGAGCGCACGCCCTACGCCGTCTGGCAAAGGGACGGAGACGTGAGCGCAATCGCCGCCGACGGGGCGCCGATCGACGAGGTGACCGACAGCCGCTACGGCGACCTCCCCTTCGTGGTCGGCGAAGGCGCGAACGGGCGTGTGCGCGAATTTGTCGGGCTCCTGGACGCGATGGACGAATTGAAGCCGCGCGTCGAGGCGGGCGTCCTCGTCGGCCAGAGGCGCTGGAATCTGCGGCTGAAGTCCGGCCTCGACGTCAAGTTGCCCGAAGACAATCCGCAAGCTGCGATCGCCGAGCTTCTCACGCTTCAACACCAATCCCGGATTCTGGAAAAGGACGCGATGGCGCTCGACTTCCGCGTCCCGGGCAGGGTGTTCGTGCGGTTGACCGACGATGCGGCCACCGCTTGGGCGGAAGCCCACGCGGCCAAGAAGGGCGCCCAGCCATGAGCCTGAAATCGCTCGCTCCGCGCATGCGTCAGATCCCGGCGCGCAAGAGCGCCATCCTCTCGGTGCTCGACATCGGCGCCTCGAAGATCGTCTGCCTGATCGCGCGACTGACGCCGATGGAGCCGTCCGAGGCTTTGCGCGGTCGCACCCACCGCTGCAAGGTGCTTGGCATCGGCCATCAGCGCTCGAACGGAGTCAAGGGCGGCGCGGTGGTCGATCTTCATGCGGCGGAGCATGCCGTACGCCTGGCCGTTGACGCGGCCGAGCGCATGGCCGGCGTCGAGGTTGGCGGCGTCATCATCAACATGTCCGGCGGCCGGCTCTCTTCGCGCCGCCACGGCGCGGAAACAAAGTTGCGCGGCAAGACCGTCGCCGAACACGACATCCACCACGTGCTCGAAGCCGCTGCCGCGGTGAATGCCG